>LQPU01000001.1 GCA_002101905.1 Mycobacterium shimoidei
CATCTTCAGAAGACCTCGACCCCTACCCCGGTAACGACGCGCCGGCCAGCTCTACACCCTCAACTGCGAAGAGCCGGTTTGTTCCCCGGAAAACGAGCTCATGCGGTTTGCGGTTGCGGCTCTTGAACCCCCACCAAAGCACTGCCAAACATGAAACTGCCGCTATGGAAATAACCGCACCACGAAAGAGATCCGGGTGCGATATTGCCTCAGCTAGTTTCATCGGTTCATACGCTATTCCGTTAGTCAGTTATTTCGCCACCGCGTCGCCGCAGCCGGTCGGGGTGCGTTAGCTCACGGCTTCAACCGGCGCAACAGCCATTTCAGCACGGGGATCGCATGTGGTATAGACAGCACGGACATGGTGAAGGTGGCAAGTCCCAGTCCGAGCACGGAAAGCAACCCTGAGTTGATGCCCCACCAAATGAAACTCGCACCCCCCGCGACGAAAGCTGGCACTCCAAGGACGAACAGGAGCGCATCACGCAGGCTCGTTTCTTCCCCGCTGGCATGTCGTGGCGGATTGCCACTGTCTTCGACGTCCTCGCTGTGAAGCGCCTTGACGGCGATGTAAATACCTCCCACGAGCATGACCACACCAACAACCGGCAAGCTTTGAGCTCTACGGATACCTTCCGGCGGTGGATTGAAAGCCATTAAGGCGCCACTGATTGCCCAAATTGCACCGAGCAGGACTTGGGTTAATCGTGATGTCACGGAATCAGCATCCAAGGATACGGAACAGGGGTTTAGCGTTGCTCCATTGGCTCACTGTCTTGTACTGTCTAGAAATTACTTTTCCTGATTGCGCTGATAGGCTCGGTACTGGCTAGATTGTTTCCGGCTCAGCGGCCAGCGTTTTCCCGCCTGGTATGCCGCGAAGTAGAACAGAGCGAACGTCCCTACGGTAATGGCCGAGATCAAGGCAAACTGCGGGCGCTGTCCTCGCGCAATTGAATACCCAAAGCTTGCGTCGCCGTAGCCAAAGATGCTGGCAATTAATAGGATTGTGGTTGCAGCCAAAATTCCAACCCACGGCTTGTTCGGGTCGATAGTGACGACATCAAACATGCAAATGACGGCAGCAAACACCAAAAGCCACCAGAACTTTTTCGCGCTAGCCAACCCGCTATAAGAGTCGGACGGCGGAGTGTAAGGTGGTTTATTGTCGGCCGACCCGAGTGTATGGTCCTGCGATAAATCGGCTTGGCTGTCTTGCGCATTGAAAGCGTATATTTTTTGGCCAATTTTGATGTAGGGAGTGTTAAAGTAAGCGCCGAGTATCGCGAGGCCACCGGCAAACAGTGCCAAGCCACCGCCGATCTTCCAATCGGGAAGCGAAGCCAGAAAGGCGCATAGGGCGGCGATCCCGATGCCGGTCCAATAGACACGTCTTTGCCAGCTATCATCGCGTCTCGTCCAAAGCGGAACGGCGGCACCCGCCAAACCCAGCAGCGCTCCAATGAAGAACACGAGGGTATGCGGATTGTGGAGCGACGGCTGCGAGGCCATGTAAACAACACTCACAATGCTGAACTTGTCATACGTTTACTCCGTGATCCATTTGAAAGCTTTACCGCCAGCGTCATCTCCGACATACGCCCCAACGGTCCCGAGGATAAGCGCACCCGCAAACGCCCCAGGCGGCCCGCCAATCACAAAACCTACCTCGGCTCCGAGTTCGCCTAACATGTAGGCGCCTGCCATGCCACCGGTAGACTTTGAGATGACCTCCCCGGCTGGCTTGCCTTCGCCGAGAATTTCGTAGAGCCCTACTCCTGCGTCCAGCAGGCTACCGGCAGCCCCTACACGTCCGCCGATCCTCTTGAACGCTTCCATGTCTTCGGCAGTGAATGGTGCGGTGCTCAGGAAATCGTCCGTGGGCATCGCTTCGGCCCAATGCACGAAGCCTTCCTTGCCTCCGGCGAGGCCTTTACTGGTTGCCGAAGCAGCCTCGACAAGTTCTCTGGGAATTGCTCCATGCGCCATCTCTTTAGCGACAGCTTCGGCAGCTGGGGCTGACATACCTCCTCTCTGCAGAGCCTCTTGGAACTTGGCCACCACGGTCGCGCGGTCAGTCGCCTCCATCTGGTCCATGACCTGAGTTGCTTGGTCTGGCGTCATCGGTTGCCGTGACCATGGGAGTTGGCCCTGTTCTAGGTCATGCTGGAGCTGAAGCCTGGCCTGCGCTCGAGTGCGCGCGTCCACACCGAAGACTGGATCTCGAGGCAGCGGGCCGACGATCTTCGATGTGTTGTAGTCATCGAGGCGCTCCCCGGCCAGGCGGCGGGCTTGGGCAACTTCATGCGGGTCATGGCCAGGTCCGAAGCGGCTCGTCGGATCGGTGATGGCCGCGTAGTCCTTGAGCCGCTGTGCGGCGGCCGCCTCCTCGGCGGTCATGTTGCCCGGGCGCCCTGCATCGTTGGCGATGTAGTGCGTTCTGCCTTCGGCTTTGGCCTTGTCGACCATCGCCTGATCACGAGCCCGTTGGCCTGACTTGTCGTATTTCGCCGCGGACTCGGCGGCGACGTCGCCGGGCTCGGCGTCCAAGTTCCCCAGCGACTCGGGTACATAGCCCGCGCCCGACATCGCCGTTTTAGCGGCATGCAAATCAGTGACGTAGTCGTGGCGTGCCGAATTCACTTGCGCAAGAGCTGATTTGACAACGCCGACCGCCTGTTCGTGCAGCCCGCCGGTATCCTGATCGTTGGCTTTCGCCAACGACATCTGGTTGTCGATCTCATGCAGTGTCGAATCAGCCTGCCCAAGCGCGGCGTCGCTTTGGCGCTGCGCGGTGGCCAACGATGCGGCAACCTGCTCCAAACTGGCCGCGATCCGCGGCAGCGCGTCTTTATGTCCGGCCAACGCGGTGGTTGCCTGCTGCACTTCGGCCGACTCGTTGATGGGATGCTCGCTGCCGTTGCGTTGATAGCCCGCGTTGAATTTCTGCTTTGCCTTATCGAAGTCGTCGTCGGCTTCTTTGACGCGGTTGCCGGCCTGGTGAAACGCGTCGGCGATTTTGTTGATCGCCCCGGCATCGCCGGCCTGCAGCTCGTCGTCGAGTTTCCACGGATTACCGCCGGCGGCGCCGCACAACTCGCCGACGTCAAGGTTGGTCAGACTGGGTGGCGCCCCCACGGACGCCTACTCGAACTGCTTGCCGGCCGAATCGATGCCATCGGCCGCTGACTCGTCTGTGGCGGTAAAAACTTGCGCCGCCCTGACCGCTTGGGCCGACACTGCTCGCAGCGTTGTGTGGTGGCCATGCAATTGGTCTTGATGCTGTCGATGGACCGTGCTGAGTGTGCCGTGGAATTGCGGAGCTTCGGCGAAATCACCGAAGATTCCCGACGCAACGTCTGCACCCGCCAATTGTTCGGCTGCTTCCCGCGCCGAATCGGCGGCATAACGGCAGAAATCACCGCCCGCAGTTAGATGCTCGGTATTGACTTCGAATTTCTCGGCAGTCACGAATAGCAGGCTAACAGCGGGACGGGCCTGTCCATGACACAAATTTGTTGGCCGGCTCGATAAGAGGCATTTTGACCTGCACGGATGCACCCCGGTAAGCTGCACCGTTGGCGTGCGGTACGCCGGGGCTCGGGTCAATGTCGGTCGCCGAGATCATCCCCAGCCGTCGACGCCTGACCGGCACCCGGTCTACACCGGGATCCACCCGAGAGAAAGTTAGGTAAGCGCTGTGCCTACGTATGTGCCGAAGGCGGGTGACACCACACGGGCGTGGTATGTCATCGACGCCACGGACGTGGTGCTCGGCCGCCTTGCCGTCGCGGCAGCCAACCTGCTGCGCGGCAAGCACAAGCCGACGTTCACCCCCAACGTCGACGGCGGTGACTTCGTCGTCATCATCAACGCCGGCAAGGTCGCCATCAGCGGCGACAAACTGCAGAACAAGCTTGTTTACCGCCACTCGGGTTATCCCGGCGGGCTGCGTAAGCGCACCATCGGCGACCTGATGCAGAAGCATCCCGATCGCGTCGTCGAGAAGGCGATCGTGGGCATGCTGCCCAAGAACAAGCTCGGCCGCCAGATCAAGCGCAAGCTGCGTGTCTACGCCGGCCCCGAGCATCCGCACATCGCCCAGCAGCCGGTTCCGTACGAAATCAAGCAGGTGACGCAATGACCGAGACGACCGAGACGGCCGACACCGAAACGACCGAAGCCCCGGCTGCCGAAACCACTGAGGCCCCGGCCCACCGTTCGGATTCCTTCGTGATCGAGCGTCCGATCCAAACCGTCGGGCGCCGCAAAGAGGCCATTGTGCGGGTGCGGCTGGTGCCCGGCACCGGCAAGTTCGACCTCGATGGGCGCAGCCTGGAGGAGTACTTCCCCAACAAGGTGCACCAACAGCTGATCAAGGCCCCGCTGGTCACCGTCGATCGGCTGGAAAGCTTCGACATCTACGCCCACCTCAGCGGTGGCGGCCCGTCCGGGCAGGCCGGGGCGCTTCGCCTCGCCATCGCCCGAGCATTGATCCTGGTCAGCCCCGAAGACCGGCCCGCGCTGAAGAAGGCCGGATTCCTCACCCGTGACCCGCGGGCCACGGAACGCAAGAAGTACGGTCTGAAGAAGGCGCGCAAGGCGCCGCAGTACAGCAAGCGCTGATCGGCGATCACTTTCTGGTCGCGACCGTGCGCAGAACCGATCTCTTGCTGGCGTGTCGGACCGGGGACACGCACGCTCGCGCGGATAAAGGATGGCTATGGGTCGACTGTTCGGCACCGACGGTGTGCGTGGCGTCGCCAACCGTGAGCTGACCGCCGAGCTGGCGCTGGCGCTGTCCGCTGCGGCGGCCCGCCGGCTGGCCGGCCACGGCGGCGCCCGGCGGCCGGTCGCTGTGGTGGGCCGCGATCCGCGGGCCAGCAGCGAGATGCTCGAAGCCGCGGTCATCGCCGGGCTGACCAGCCAAGGTGTCGACGCCCTGCGCGCCGGTGTGCTCCCCACTCCGGCAGTGGCCTGCCTGACCGGCGGCTACGACGCCGACTTCGGGGTAATGATCTCGGCGTCGCATAACCCGATGCCCGACAACGGCATCAAGATCTTCGGACCGGGCGGGCACAAACTCGATGACGCCACCGAGGACCAGATCGAGGAGCTGGTCGCGGCAGGGCCCGGCCTGCGCCCGGTCGGTGCGGACATCGGGCGGGTGGTCGACGCCGAGGACGCGTTGGACCGATACCTGCTTCAGCTCAGCAAGGCCGCCACTGCCCGGCTCGACGGGCTGACCGTGGTCGTCGACTGCGCGCACGGCGCTGCTTCGCTGGTGGCACCGCGGGCCTACCGCGCTGCCGGGGCCCGGGTTATCGCGATCAACGCCGAACCCGACGGGCTCAACATCAACGACGGTTGCGGCTCGACGCACCTGGACGCGGTGCGCTCGGCGGTGCTCGCGCACGGCGCCGATCTGGGTCTGGCGCACGACGGTGACGCCGACCGCTGCCTGGCGGTCGACGCCGCCGGGCAGGTCGTCGACGGCGACCACATCATGGTGGTGCTGGCGCTGGCCATGCGCGAGGCCGGTGAGCTGGCCGGCGACACGTTGGTGGCCACCGTGATGAGCAACCTCGGCCTGCATTTGGCGATGCGCTCGGCCGGCATCACCGTGCGCACCACCGACGTCGGCGACCGCTACGTGCTCGAAGAGCTGCGAGCCGGCGACTACAGCCTGGGTGGCGAGCAGTCCGGCCACATCGTGCTGCCCGCGTTGGCTACCACCGGCGACGGCATCCTCACCGGGCTGCGGCTGATGGCGCGAATGGCGGAAACCGGGTTGTCGCTGGCCGACCTGGCCTCGGTGATGCGCAGCCTGCCCCAGGTTTTGATCAACGTCGAGGTCACCGACAAGGCGGCCGCGGTGGCGGCACCGTCGGTTCGCGCGGCGGTCACCCAGGCCGAGACCCAGCTCGGCGACACCGGACGAATCCTGTTGCGCCCCTCGGGAACCGAGCAGTTGATCCGGGTCATGGTGGAGGCCGACGACGAAGACGTAGCGCGCCGCCTCGCCGCGTGCGTCGCCGACTCGGTACGCGCCGCGCGCTAAGGCCGCGTTAAGGCAGGGAACCGCTCGACCGTCTTGGCGCGTCCTACGCGATATGGGACAAGCAGATTCCGCCTGGATCGACGTTACGGCGGTGCGCACGGTGGCGAACCGGTTCGATGACACCGCGGAGATCGTCAGCGCAGCCAATCGCCAATTGGCCAGGCTGGCTTTCGACGGAGCGACCGCCGGGCGCGCGCACGTCGCCGCTGGCGACGCGCTGCGGACCGCACTCAGCCGCCTGACCGACGAGTTGACGCAGTGGGCGCGTGCGTGCGCTGAAATCGCGGTGGCGCTGCGGTCCGGTGCCGATCGCTACGCCGACGCCGACCGGCGCGGCGCGGCCCGGATCGGTTGAGTGATGGGCTATCTGGATGTAGCGGCGCGCTTGGCCGAGGGACAGCCCGCCCTCGAACACACCCAGACCTACGTCGACGCATGCCGCACGCTCGGCTACCAGCATCCGGACCTGACTGCGCACCACTCCCAGGTCCGCGACTGGTATGAGACGGAAACCGGTTTGGATCTCGACGTCCTCGACGCCGACTGCGCCGCACTGTGGGCGGCGGTCAACACGATCGAGGAGGCGCTGGCGATACAGCGCGCGCAGACGGCCGAGCTCGCCGCCACCTGGCGCGGTGTTGGAGCCGCATCTGCAGCGCAGTTCTTGCAACGTCATTGCGATGCCGCCGCAGCCGTGGCCACACGTGTGCGGGCGGCGGCCGAGCGCTGTTCGGCATTGCGGGACGACTTGTGGCAAGCGGTCGACGGCAAAGTCGCGACGACCCTCGCCGTCGACGACCGCAGCCTCGATCGACGGTCGAGCTGGCTGGTCGCCGCGCAGACCGTCATCAGCGGAATCGGCGATCGGGCAACGGCGGAGGAGCTCGTCCGACAAGAGCTTATTCCATACGTGGACAACAATATTCGGAGCGACTGGCTCACTGCTATGCGATCAGCCGTTGACGCGGTGGCCGCGTCGTATGCCACGACGATCGATGCACTGACGACCGCCCCCAGGGTGTGTTTCGAGATCCCGGGCGCTCTGGGACCGCAGCCGCCGCTCGCCGAAGCGTCGCCCACTTTCGTGCCGACGGCCACCATGCCGCCGGCCGCCGCCGTGATACCGCCCGCCAGCACCATCCCCGCCGGGATCTCGTCACCGCCGGAGCCGGTTCCGGCTGGCCTGCTCGACGATTCGGCGCCGGGACCGGTGCCGCCAGTGCCGGACATGGCCGCTCCGCTGGGCGATTTCCCCGGGTTGTCCACGGCTACAGGCGATCTCGGCGGCCTAGGTGGGCTCGCTGGAACCATCGGTGGCGTCGTCGGCAAGATCGCGAACGGCATCGGCGGTCTGCTGGGCGCGCTGGCGGACGGGCTTGCCGATTCGCAGGGTCCCGATGATCCACTGTTGGACGACCCACCGGGTCTCGACGACGACCCGCTCGACGAGGAACTCGACCAAACCGACGACGAGCCAGCGCCGGAGACCGCCGAAGAGTCAGACGAAACGCCCACTACTGCAACCGATGTCGTTGATGATCAGGCTGCTGTCCCCGAACCCGCGGATGGTTCGCCACCGCCTGCGCCGGAACCGCTCGCCGAGCCAGCCGTCGCACCCGCACCCGTCGCGCCATCACCACCCGAGACGCCTGAAGCGCAGCCTGCGACACCCTGTGAAATCGCGGCAGACGAGCTGCCGCAGGCAGGGGAGTAGCTGCTAGGGCAGCAGGTTCTTCAGCTGCTCGACGAAGCGCACGGCCTCATCGCGGTCGGTGGCCGCCGGCGTAGCCAATAGGGTGGTCACTCCGGCCTCGGCGAAGGCCGCGACCCGCTCGGCGACGTATCCGCGCGGGCCGATCAGCGAGACGGCACGCGCCAACTCGTCGGGCACCGCAGCAATCGCCTCGTCTTTGCGCCCCGACAGGTAGAGCTCCTGGATTCGGTCTGCCACTTCGCCGAAGCCGTACCGGGTCGCCAGGTTGTGGTAGAAGTTGCGGCTCTTCGCGCCCATCCCGCCGATGTAAAGACCCAACTGCGGCTTGATCCAGCCCAGCCTGTCGTCGACGTCGTCGCCGATGGCCAGCGACGCACCGACCATCACGTCCAGCGGACCGAGCGCGGAATCTCGCTTGGCGAAGCCGGCATTGAGCGCTTCACCCCAAACCGACTGCGCCTTTTCGGGATAGAAGAAGACCGGCTGCCAACCTTCGGCGATCTCGGCGGTGAGCTCGACGTTCTTCGGCCCCAGCGCGGCAATCGATATCGGAATCCGCTCGCGCACTGGATGATTGATGATCTGCAGCGTCTTGCCCAAGCCGGTTCCGCGATCCGGCGGCAGCGGCACCTGGTAATGCTTACCGGGGTAGTTGACCCGCTCGCGGCGCCATACCTGGCGGCAGATGTCGACCACCTCGCGGGTGCGACCGAGCGGGGCATCGAACGGCACCCCGTGAAAGCCCTCGATGACCTGTGGCCCCGACGTGCCGATGCCCAACCGGAACCGGCCGTTGGACACGAAGTCCAGTCCGGCGGCGGTCATCGCAAGCAGCGACGGCGTGCGGGTGTAGATCGGGAAGACTCCGGAAGCCAGTTCGATGGTGGATGTCTTGGCCGCCAAGTACCCAAGCTGGCTGACAGCGTCGTAGGAATACGCCTCGGCCACCACAGCGACGTCGATGCCGACTTTTTCAAGGTCAACGATGCGTTCAACCGCTTCGTGAAAGGTTGAGTAGTTGCCCGCGTAATCGAGCATGACGCCGATGCGCATCGTGACTTTATAGCACCCAACCGGTTGGTCGGGGCGAGCAGGGTGCTACCGGTTGCTTCCACGTGCCACTGGTCGCATGTGCCAAATACGCTGACGCCTCAGCGTTTCAACAGAGCGGCGATCTTCTCTTCGGGGGCCAACGGGCTCGCGTCGGGGTCCAGCGCGTCGGTGTGGGGTAGCTGGGCCTCGGGATCTGCGAAGTCGCGATATGTCTTGTCTCCGGCCAAGACGTACAGCAAGTATCCGGTCAACAGCGCGCGAACAGCCTTTTGCGTCTTGCGGTGCGCACCCGGCAATCCGAACACTCCCGACAATCGCCGGCCTTCGATGAGGCCGGCCGGCTGAGCCTTGCTGACCAATCGAACGGTCGCCGTATCCCAAGCGCGGGATAGTTCAATAGCATTGGAACGCAACGATTTTGCTTCTTCAGCCGTGCTGAAGACCACACCGGGGACCCGCAGCGTCGCGGCTGGCTGCTCCGCCGGGGGTTTGGTGACCGCCGGGAAAATCACCGCCACCGCTTTGTGCCGGCCCGGCATCCCGGCAGCCGCGAAAACCGCGGCCGATCCGCCGAAACCGTGCCCGATCAGGCCGAGTTTCGCCGGGTGCACGCTGATTTTGCCGGGCCCCAGGCGCACTCCGGCGGCGATGTCGAGCGCCGTGCCCATGTCGAACGCCAGGTTCAGCACCGAGGGCGCGAGTCCGCGCTCGGTGTCCGGCGCCGCCGCGACAATGCCCCACGACGCCAGATGCTCGAGCAGCTGCGAGTAACGCTCGACACCGGCGAGCCAGTCGTGGCCGAACGCCACCGCGGGCAGATTGAACCCTGATTCGGGCGTGTACACCACCCCGGGCAGGCCGGCAAAAGCCAAGTCTCCGCGCAGCACACGGTGCGCCCCACGGCGGGTCAGGGCGGCGACGAGTTTACTGGTGCGGGCCACGCGTTGACGTTAGCGCAATCGCACGCCACCCCCAGGCTGCGCTCACCGCCGCTGGGATTTCCAGTACTGGAGCGCCACCGCCTGCTGCACCGCCGCGGCGGTCCGTGCCGCGGCCGCCGGTTCGGCGGCGCCGGTGTCAGAGCCTGGCGGCGCCTGCCACTCGGCCAGCGCGGCGAACTGGCCGTCAACGAACCGCTGTTTGGTGGCCTGCCGCTGGATCTTGCCGCTCGACGTGGTCGGGATGGAGCCCGCCTCGACCAGGACCACAGCGTAGGCACGAATCCCGTGGTGTCTGACGATCGCCGCCTGGATCGTTTCCAGCACACCGGCGAACTCCGTATTTTCGCCGGCCCGCTGACGGTGTACTTCCTGCACCACGACGAGCTGTTCGCCGGCGCCTTGCCGTGGCGCGACCGAGAACGCTGCGCCGCGCCCGGCCAGCAGCATTGAATGACAGCCCTGCACCGTCTTCTCGATGTCGTTGGGGTAGTAGTTGTTGCCGCGGATGATGATCAGGTCTTTGCAACGTCCGGTGATGAAAACCTCACCTGCCCGCAGGAAACCCAAGTCGCCGGTGCGCAGGAATGGACCCTCCCCGGTGTCGGCCAGGTATCCACCGAACGTCTGCTCGGTATCCTCCGGTTTTCCCCGGTAGCCGCGGGCGACGCACGGCCCGGAGACCCAGATCTCGCCGACCTCGTCGACGCCGCGCCGCCGCCGCGTCTCAGGGTCGACGATGACGATCTGCTGACCGCCGCGAGGAGCGCCGCAACCGACCAGCTCGACGGTGCGGGCATCGTCGCCGGTGGCGTCGGGGATCTCGACGACCCGATCCTCGCCGAGCGCGGTGCGGTCGATATGGCACACTCTCGGCGCCGCGGACTCCGATCCGCCCGACACCAACAGGGTGGCCTCGGCCAGGCCGTACACCGGCAAAAACGCCTCTGGCCGGAAACCGGCCGGCGCGAAGGCCTCGGCGAAGTCGCGCAAGGTGCTGGCCTGCACCGGCTCGGCGCCGTTCATCGCGGTCGACCACTGTGACAAGTCCAGTGCCGCGCGCTCTTTGGCGGTGCTGCGTTCGACGCAGAGCTGGTAGGCGAAATTGGGTGCGGTGGTGCCGGTGGCGCGGTACCTGGACATGGCCTCCAGCCACCGCATCGGACGGGTGATGAACGCGGCGGGCGACATCAGCACCGTGGTGCAGCCCACGTAGACCATCTCCAGAATGCCGCCGATGAGGCCCATGTCGTGGTGTTGCGGCAGCCAGTACACGGTGACTGCGTGCTCGTCGCCGCCCCACGCCTCATGGATCGCGACCAGGTTGGCCAGCAGATTGCCGTGCGTCAGGACAACTCCTTTGGGCGCCCTGGTGGAGCCCGAGGTGTACTGCAACGTCGCGGTGGTGTCGGCGTCGACGTCCGGCGGCACCCAGGCATCCGGGTCCGCGTCCGGTTCGTCTGGAGTCAGCCACCGCAGCGGTCGCTTGGCCAGCTGGTCGACGCTCGCCTTGAGTTTGTCTTGCGTTGCGGCGTCGGCCAGGGCGAAGCCGGCCCGTGCATCGGGGGCGATTGCCGTCAACCGCGCCAGCCGGTCCTGCACCGGTACCGCGACCGCGCCCGCGTACAGGCAGCCGAAGTAGGCAGCGACGCTGCTCAGGCCGGGGCGGCAGACCACCAGGACCCGCCGGCCGGTCGCGCCGTTCTGCTGCAGGCCGGCCGCGATGGCGCGGGCCCTGCGATCGAGGTCACCGTAGGTCAGAGAATCCTGTTCGTCCGTACCGTCGGGAGCGAAGCGGAACGCAACCTTGTCCGTATGTCGGGCGGCCTGCTGACGCAGCAGATCCACGAGGGTGTGTGCGGTGCGCCCGCTAACCTCCGACATGTCGTCACCTAGGCCGTCGTTTCGTGACCACCCGATGCTGGGTTCCAGGTCGCCAACATAGCTGGTGCGGTATTGCGGGGCCGCGTCGGGGGCACATCGACGGCGACATCCCGGGCGATGTGGCTGAGTAGAACGTAAGAAGCTCACACCGGACACCAATCGGGCTCAGACGGGGCGAATCTGGCTTGACCAGCACATCGGTTAACGCAAAGGTAAATTCTCGCTATTGGAGCAATGTCTTGTATCACAACTTACCTAAGAGTACGCTGTGTTTTCTCAGCCTTGCGTGCTGAGGCGGACCGAATTTTTCTGAGGAGGTTCTCGAATGAATCACGCACTTCGGCCCTATGCCACTGCCGGCATCGCACTGGTGGGTGCCAGCCTGATCGCGGTGACTCCGTTGACCACACCGCTGCCTGACAACCACGTGACAAGCGATGTGCAGCTGGCGGCCGATATCGATTTCACCGGGGCGTGGGAGGACGCCTTCAACACTGCGGTGACCAACTTCGAGAACCTGCAGAGCGCAGCGCAGGACGCCAATACCGCGCTGACCGAGGCGCTCGGTCAAGCCGACTTTGGCAACTTGAATTTCGAAGAGCTGGGTGCCGCCCTGACATTCCTCGCCGGCGACCAGAAGACCTTCATCGATCCGCTGACTTATTGGACGTTCAACGGCGCCGGCCCTGACGGCGACATCACCGTCGACGCCACCCACGCTTTTCTGTATGCGATTCTGACCAATCAGGCCCATGACTTTGCCCCCGACCTTTTGCCGGCGGTCGACCCATCAATTCCGCCGATCGTCAACTTCTTGTCGTCGCCGTTGTCGGGTCTGCTGATCGGTGCGTTGTCGCCGTCTATCGCGCCGTGGGTGGCGCTGGGCAACAGCTTCGGCGCCATCAGCGAGGATCTGTTCGGTGAGAACCCGGACACCGACGCGGCGCTGCAGGAGCTGGTCAACATTCCTGCGAACATGGTCAACGGCCTGCTCAACGGCGCCACCCTCAACCTGGACGCCCTGGCGCCGGCGATCAACGACTCCGGCCTGCTGCCGGAGGGCAACTCGGTCACTTCCCTGAGCTTCGAGTTCGGTGGGTTGTTGAACCCAGGGCTGGTCGGCGCCAATCCGATCGATATCAACACCTTCGGCGACTCGATTCCGGGTGGTGGCTCGATCTTCAACGCGCTGGGCCTGACGTTGGATGCCTCAATCTCTCTCGGCGGGCCGCCGATCGTGTTGACCCTGCCCTTCCTCCCGCACGGTGTCGGGCTGGCCGGTGCCATGGTCGGTTTGGAGCAGGTGATCGCGGAGTGGCTCGGCGGAGACCTGGTCTTCGCGCCACCGCCTGACGACATGGGCGGAGCCGCCGCGGTGGCCACCGACAGCCTGAGTGGTCTGTTGGGCGACATGTTCGGCGCACTGTAGCGATCGGCTGACCTGCGCGCTGGCCGGGGTAGTTCGCTGATGCACTACCCCGGTATGCGCGCAGCACTCGCCGATGGCGGCATCGTGGCCGTCGTGGCTGTGTAGAACGTAAGAAGCTCACCCCGGCGCCTATAGGACTCAGATGGCGGTCGAAACCCTGTTTGACCTGCATATTGGTTAACGCAAGGGTAAATTTTTGTATTGGAGCAATGTCTTGTTACGAGAACTTACCTTAGAGTATGCTGTGTTTTCTCAGCCGTGCGCGCTGAGGCGGACCGATTATTGAGGAGGTTCTCGAATGGATCACGCGCTTCGCCCCTATGCCACCGCGGGCATCGCGCTGGTGGGGGCCAGCATGATCGCGGTTGCGCCGTTGACCACACCGATGCCTGACAACCATGTGACAAGCGATGTGCAGCTGACCGCAATCGATTTCACCGGGGCATGGGAGGACGCGTTCAACACCGCGGTGACCAACGTCGAGAACCTGCAGACCGCGGCGCAGGACGCCAGTACCGCGCTGACCGAGGCGCTCGGTCAAGCCGACTTTGGCGACTTGAATTTCGAAGAGCTGGGTGCGGCCCTGACCTTCCTCGCCGGCGACCAAAAGACCTTCCTCAATCCGCTGACTCATTGGACGCTCAACGGGGCGGGCCCTGACGGCGACGCTACCGTGGACGCCACCCACGCGCTTCTCTATGCGATCCTGACCAACCAGGCCAGCGTGCTTTCCCCCGAGCTTTTCCCGCCGCTTCCCCCCGAGATTCCGCAGATCGTCAACTTCTTGTCGTCGCCGCTGACGGGTCTGCTGATCGGTGCGTTGTCGCCGTCCATCGCGCCGTGGGTGGCGCTGGGCAACAGCATCGAAGCGATCAGCGAGAATCTGTTCGGCCAGACCCCGGACACCGACGCGGCGCTGCAGGAGCTGGTCAACATTCCGGCGAACATGGTCAACGGCCTGCTCAACGGCGCCACCCTCAACCTGGACGCTTTGGTGCCGGCGATCAACGACGCCGGCTTGCCGCTGCCGCCGGGTGTCGAGATCGGGTCGCTGAGCTTCGAGTTCGGTGGGTTGTTGAACCCCGGGCTGGTCGGCGGCGATCCAACCGATCTCAACACCCTCGGCGACGCCATCCCCGGTGGTGGCTCGATCTTCAACGCGCTGGGCCTCGGGTTGAACATCACCGAGCCGCTCGAATTGAACCTGACCATCCTGCCGCACGGGGTTGGGCTGGCCGGTGCCATGGTCGGTTTGGAGCAGGTGATCGCCGAATGGCTGGGCGGGGACCTGATCTTCGCGCCGCCGCCCGACGAGGAAATGGCCGCGGGTGCCGCGGCGGTCGCCGACAGCCTGAGTGGTCTGTTGGGCGACCTGTTCGGCGCACTGTAGCGATCGGCTGATCTGGGCGTTGCCGGGGTAGTCCGCTGTGGCGCTACCCCGGCAATCGCGCATCTGCCCGCGACCTCGGCGGGCCGATATAGCTGTGTAGAACGTAAGGAATCCTGGGCGCCGGTACCTCTTCGCTCGACGCACCGAAAATCCCGTTAACTAGGGATATTCGGGCACTTTGGCGATCGGGTTGGGCGAAGTATGCGAATTGGCGCTACGTCTTGTATGGCAAGTTACCTAAGAGTAAGCTTTGTTTCCTCAGCCACGCCGCTCGAGCGAACCGAACGTTGAGGAGTTGCTAAATGGATCACGCACTTCGCCCCTATGCCACTGCCGGAATCGCACTGGTGGGTGCCAGCATGATCGCGGTTGCGCCGTTGACTACGCCGCTGCCCGACAGCGCTCTGACGCGCGACGTGGAGCTGACCGCGGACCCGGTCGCGTCGTTCCAGGACGTCTTTCAAGAGGCGGCCGCCAACATTCAGGCGCTTAACGGAGCCTTCCAGGACGCCAATGATGCACTGACGGATGCGCTCCAGAACGGCCCTGGCGACGTCAGCCCGCAGGAACTGATCGACGCGGTGACGTTCCTCGGTGGCGACCAGAAGACCTTCATCGACCCGCTGACGGCATGGACGCTGAGTGTGCAAACACCCGGCAGCATAGGCGATCCGGGGTTCAGTGAATCGCACGCATTCCTCTTCGGGCTTCTGAGCAACCAAGCACACGACTTACTGCCCGACCTCTTCCCGGCAGTTCCCGACTACCTCCCGCCGATCGCCAATTTCCTGGCCTCGCCGCTGTCCGGCGTGCTGCTGGGCGCCGTGAGCCCGATGATCGCCCCGTGGGTGGCGTTGAACAACAGCATCGCAGACATCAGCGAAAATCTGTTCGGTGAAAACCCGGACTTCGACGCTGCGCTACAGGATCTGTTCAACACCCCGGTCAACATGCTCGACGGCCTGCTCAACGGTGCCACCCTCAACCTGGATGACCTGGCGCCGTTGATCAACGACGCCGGCGTGCTGCCGGAGGGCGCCTCCGTCGACGGGCTCAGCTTCGCATTCGGCGGGCTGCTGACACCAGGGTCGGTCGGGGCACCGACGAGCACGGACGGCCTCACTCTTCCCGCCGTCGCGGGAGGCGGCTCGATCCTCAATGCGCTCGGCCTCGACCTGAGTGTCACCAGTCCACTCACCATCACCTTCCCCTGGATCGGGGAAGGGGTCGGGCCGCTGGGCGCGCTGGCCGGCCTGGAGCAGGTCATCGCGGAAGTGCTCAGCGGCGTCCTGGTGCACGATTCGCCTGACCCCACCGCCGCGCTCGATCCCGGCCTGGTGCCCGACTTCAGCCAGGCGTTGGGCGACCTGTTCGGCGCGCTCTAGCGCCCGGCGGCGGCTGGCGCAGCGCAGCTGGTGCGCTGCGCCGCTAGCCGGCCGGGGTGAGCCGCAGCACGCGGATGGTCCGGACGCCGTCGGTCTGCGCCGCGTAGTTGGCGTACCCGGGATACAGCTCGATGGCCAGCGCGTACAACCGGTCGCGGTCGGCACCGGACGCTTCGCGCGCCACGAACCGCCCGCCGCGCTTGCCGATGCGTAACTCACATTCCGGGTGCGCCATCAGATTGTGATACCAGGCCGGATGCCGGGCGCCGCCGTAGTTGGACGCAACCAAGATCACGTCGTCGCCGTCGGTGAAGTAGGTAAGCGGCGTTTCGCGTGGTTGGCCGCTGCGTGCGCCGGTCGAAATCAGCACGACAATCGGAAGCCCGCCGAATGCGGAGTTCAGATGCCCGCGGGTGGCCCGCATGATCGGCGCGTCGAGCCGGGCGGCAATTGCCCGATGTATCGCCGTTCCTCGCTTGGTCGCCGCTATCGAAGCCACGACGCGTTTCCACCGTGCAGAACTCCCGCGTGGATCGACCCGCGGGATTCCGTTGAGCGTGTCGTTGGGCATGGGCGAACTGTACCCTCGCGCGGATCCCAGGACGCGGCATCGACGGTGGTCAGACCCGACAAACCGCTGCATCCAACACATGTAAACCAGCTTGGGGCAAAGCGATTGACAGAAAATACTCAGGATCAACGGCCCAGGACAATCGTTTAGCCGATCTGCGCGGGGTGGTACCCCCGCCGGTATGAACACCATCAAACGCATCGCAGCGGCGACAGCGATCACCACCGGGCTAGGGCTCGCGGGTGTCGCGGTCGCGAGCGCAGTCGAGGCCCACCCGGGGCCGATCCCCAACTACCACTGGTGCCCTGGCCAGTTCTGGGACCCGGGGTGGGGTAACAACTGGGACTGGGGCCGCTGCCACGACAACAATTTCTTCGACGGCGAGCCGCATGACCAGGGCCACTGGCACGGCATCGGCCCCTGGCCCGGTAATAACTGGCAGCCCAATGGCGGCCCCGGTCCCGGTCCCTGGGTGCCCGGCGGCCTGCCCAACGGCGGGCCCGGCCCCGGTCCGTGGGTGCCCGGCGGTCCGGGCGGCCACGGCGGTCCGGGTGGTCCGGGTGGTCCGGGCGGACACTGACGGGACGGCGGCTAAGCCGCAGCCGCGCAGGTAGTGGATGCTTTCGGCAAACACAATTGCAGCTCCGACGGGCCAGCGCAGCCGCTCTACGGGGGCCGCTGCATTACCCTGGTCAGCTATGTGCGGAATCGTCGGCTACGTCGGTCAGCAGTCTGCTTGCCACGTGGTCGTCGAGGCGCTGCGCCGGATGGAGTACCGCGGCTATGACTCGGCAGGCATCGCGCTAATCGACGGGGCAGGCACACTCACAGTGCGCCGACGGGCCGGCAGGTTGGCCAACCTGGAGCGCGCGCTCGACCACACCGATGCCGCCGCCCTGGTCGGCAACACCGGCCTCGGGCACACCCGCTGGGCCACGCACGGACGTCCGACAGATCGCAACGCGCACCCGCACCGCGACGCGGCGGGCAAGATCGCAGTCGTCCACAACGGGATCATCGAAAACTACGTGATCCTGCGCCGCGAGCTGGAGGCCTCCGGTGTCGAGTTCGCCAGCGACACCGACACCGAAGTCGCCGTACACCTGGTGGCGCAGGCCTACCGAGGGGGAGCGACCGCTGGCGATTTCCCGGCCTCGGTCTTGTCCGTGGTGCGCCGGCTGGAAGGCCACTTCACGTTGGTGTTCGCCAACGCCGACGAGCCCGGCACCATCGTCGCCGCCCGCCGTTCCACACCGCTGGTTGTCGGCATCGGTGACGGCGAGATGTTCATCAGCTCCGACGTCGCCGCGTTCATCCCGCATACTCGCGACGCCATCGAACTGGGCCAGGACCAGGCTGTGGTGATCACCCCGGACAGCTACCGGATCACCGACTTCGACGGCAACGACGACGCCGCGAATGCCCGTCCCTTCCATATCGATTGGGATCTGGCCGCCGCCGAGAAGGGCGGCTATGAGTACTTCATGCTCAAGGAGATCGCCGAACAGCCCGCCGCGGTCGCCGACACCCTGCTCGGGCACTTCGTGGACGGCCGCATCGTGCTTGATGAGCAGCGGCTGTCCGATCAGGAGCTGCGTGAAATAGACAAAGTCTTCGTGGTGGCCTGCGGCACTGCTTATCACTCCGGGCTGCTGGCCAAATACGCGATCGAGCACTGGACCAGGCTGCCGGTCGAGGTGGAGCTGGCCAGCGAATTCCGTTACCGAGACCCGGTATTGGACCGCAGCACCCTGGTGGTGGCGATCAGCCAGTCCGGCGAAACCGCCGACACGCTCGAGGCGGTGCGGCACGCCAAGGCGCAGAAAGCCAAGGTGCTGGCGATCTGCAACACCAACGGCTCGCAGATTCCGCGGGAATGCGACGCGGTGCTGTATACCCGTGCCGGACCAGAGATCGGGGTGGCGTCGACCAAGACGTTCCTGGCCCAGATTGCCGCCAATTATCTTGTCGGGCTTGCGCTCGCGCAAGCACGTGGCACCAAATACCCCGACGAGGTCGAACGGGAGTATCGGGAACTGGAATCCATGCCGGACCTGGTGGCCCGCGTGCTCACCGGGATCCAGCCGGTGGCCGACCTGGCCTACCGGTTCGCACAGGCGCCGGCGATTTTGTTCCTCGGCCGCCACGTCGGCTACCCGGTGGCGCTCGAAGGGGCGCTGAAACTCAAAGAGCTCGCCTACATGCACGCCGAGGGTTTCGCCGCCGGCGAGCTCAAACACGGACCGATCGCGCTGATCGAAGACGACCTCCCGGTCATCGTGGTGATGCCGTCACCCAAGAGCTCGGCCACCCTGCACTCCAAGCTGCTGTCCAACATCCGCGAGATCCAGACCCGCGGCGCGGTCACCATCGTCATTGCCGAGGAAGGCGACGACACGGTACGGCCGTACGCCGATCACCTGATCGAAATCCCGGCCGTGTCAACGCTTTTGCAGCCACTGCTGTCGACTATCCCGCTGCAGGTGTTCGCAGCGTCGGTGGCGCAGGCCCGCGGCTACGACGTCGACAAGCCGCGGAACCTGGCCAAGTCGGTCACCGTCGAGTAGATCCGAACCTCGTTGAGGAAATTCCCGGCCGACGTAACCTTGGTGACGCGCGGGCACACGAGCGGAGGCATGCGGGCGGATGCGGCACTACTACTCGGCAGAGGCGATTCGCGAGGCCGAAGCACCGCTGCTGGCCAGTCTCCCGGACGGAGCGCTGATGCGCCGTGCCGCGTACGGATTGGCCACCGAGATCATCGGTGAATTGACCGCCCGCACCGGCGGGGTGGTGGGCCGGCGGGTGTGCGCGGTGGTCGGCTCCGGCGACAACGGCGGTGATGCGCTGTGGGCGGCGACGTTTCTGCGACGTCGCGGTGCGGCCGCCGACGCGGTCCTGCTCAACCCGGATCGCGCCCACCGGAAAGGCTTGGCCGCATTCAAGAAAGCCGGTGGCCGCATTGTGGATTCCGTCGCGGCGAACACCGACCTCGTCATCGACGGGGTGGTAGGCATCTCCGGTTCCGGGCCGCTGCGGCCGGCGGCGGCCGAGGTGTTCGCCGGCGCCGTCGGGATACCCGTCGTCGCCGTCGACATCCCCAGCGGCATCGATGTTGCGACCGGAGCGATCACCGGGCCGGCCGTGCAAGCCGCGCTGACCGTCACCTTCGGTGGACTCAAACCCGTGCATGCGCTCGCCGACTGCGGCCGTGTCCGACTGATCGACATCGGCCTGAACCTGCCCGAGAGCGATGTGCGGGCCTTCGATGCCGCCGACGTGGTAGCCCGCTGGCCGGTGCCGGGCCCGCGTGACGACAAGTACACCCAGGGCGTCACCGGGGTGATCGCCGGCTCGTCGACCTATCCCGGCGCGGCGGTGCTGTGCACCGGCGCCGCGGTCGCCGCCACCTCCGGCATGGTCCGCTACGCCGGCAGTGCGCACGAACAGGTGCTTGCGGCCTGGCCCGAGGTCATCGCATCACCCACCCCGGCATCGGCCGGACGGGTGCAGGCCTGGGTCGTCGGGCCCGGGCTGGGCACCGACGACACCGGCGCCGCGGCCCTATGGTTCGCCCTCGACACCGATCTGCCGGTGCTCGTCGACGCCGACGCGCTGACCATCCTGGCGGCTCACCCCGACCTGCTGGCCGAGCGCCGGGCCCCGACCGTGTTGACGCCGCACGCCGGCGAGTTTGCCCGCTTGGCCGGGGCTCCACCCGGTGAGGACCGCATCGGCGCCACCCGTAAGCTCGCCGACGCGTTCGGGGCCACTGTGCTGCTCAAGGGCAACGTCACCGTGATCGCCGAACCCGGCGGGCCGGTCTATCTCAACCCGGCGGGACAGTCCTGGGCGGCCACCGCCGGTTCGGGTGACGTGCTGTCCGGCATGATCGGCGCGCTGCTGGCGGCAGGGTTGCCCACCGGTGAGGCGGCCGCTGCGGCGGCATTCGTGCATGCCCGCGCGGCTGCCCTGTCGGCCGGCGATCCAGGACCGGGTGAGGCGCCGACGTCTGCGTCGCGCATCATTCCGCACATCCGGACGGCTCTGGCCGGCCTCTAGCGCCGAAAACGAAAGGATCTGTCGTGTTGCCGAATCATCCGTCTGTCCCTTCGCATTCGGTCAGTCCCGCCTACACCAGCCGCCTCTTCACCGCGCCGGTACCGGCGCTGCGGATGCCTGAGGAGTCGATGGATCCCGAGGCCGCTTACCGGTTCATCCACGACGAGCTGATGCTCGACGGCAGCTCTCGGCTGAACCTGGCCACGTTCGTCACCACCTGGATGGATCCCGAGGCCGGCAAGCTGATGGCCGAAACGTTCGACAAGAACATGATCGACAAGGACGAGTATCCGGCGACGGCGGCCATCGAGCAGCGCTGCGTGTGCATGGTCGCCGACCTCTTCCACGCCGAAGGGCTGCGCGACGACGACCCGTCCAGCGCGATCGGGGTGTCCACGATCGGGTCGAGCGAGGCGGTGATGCTCGGTGGGCTGGCGCTGAAATGGCGCTGGCGCCAGCGAATTGGCAAAGATTGGAAAGGCCGCACCCCGAATCTGGTGATGGGCTCCAACGTGCAGGTGGTTTGGGAGAAGTTCTGCCGCTACTTCGATGTCGAGCCGCGCTACCTGCCGATGGAAGAGGGCCGCTACGTCATCACGCCGGAACAGGTCGTCGATGCCGTCGACGAGGACACCATCGGGGTGGTGGCGATCCTGGGCACCACGTACACGGGTGAACTCGAGCCGGTCGACCAGATCTGCCAGGCGCTGGACAAGCTGGCCGCGGGCGGCGGGGTGGATGTCCCGGTGCACGTCGACGCGGCCAGCGGCGGCTTTGTCGTGCCGTTCCTGCATCCGGAGCTGAAGTGGGATTTCCGGCTGCCGCGGGTGGTGTCGATCAACGTCAGCGGTCATAAGTACGGCCTGACCTATCCCGGGATCGGGTTCGTGGTGTGGCGCGGCCCCGAACACCTGCCCGAGGATCTAGTGTTCCGGGTCAACTACCTCGGTGGGGACATGCCCACCTTCACGCTGAACTTCTCCCGCCCGGGCAACCAGGTGGTCGGCCAGTACTACAACTTCCTGCGGTTGGGCCGCGAAGGCTATACCCAGATCATGGCGACGCTGTCGCAAACGGCGCGCTGGCTGGCCCACGAGCTGACCGCCGGGGAACATTTCGACGTGATCTCCGACGGGTCGGCCATCCCGGTAGTTGCCGCGCGGCTCGCCGGCGACCGCGGCTACACCGAATTCGACGTGTCCCACGAGCTGCGCACGTTCGGCTGGCAGGTGCCCGCCTACACCATGCCCGACAACGCCAGCGACGTCTCGGTGCTGCGCATCGTGGTGCGCGAGGGGCTGTCGGCAGACCTGGCGCGGGCCTTGCACGACGACACTCGCACCGCGCTGACAACGTTGGACAAGCTCAAGCCGGGCGGTCACTTCACCCAGCAGCACTTCGCGCACTGAGCGATACACCGTCGAGCAAAAACGACAGATTTGCCCCTGGGCCCGATCGGTCAGCCCATACTGAGCTGATCCTCCGAGGACAGGAGTCGCAATGACGGGTCGCTGCGCGTCAGGGGAAAATGTTAGCTGGGCGAAACGAGGCCTCACGGCGCTGGCAACAGTCGTATTGGTCTTTGGAGGCCCGGCGATAGCTGGTAACGCCGACGACAGCGATTGGGGCCCGCCGCATCATTGGTGCCCCGGAGAGCAGCCCGTGCCGACGACTGGCAATCACGTCACCGACCCGCTCAATTGGGACTGGAATGTCTGCCACACCTACTACTTCGTCTGGCCGGGGATGGGCAACGTCTCCAGCTTGATCTGGGACGGCGAGAATCCGCCCCCGAAGCCTCCGCCCGCACCTGCCCTCAATTTCTGCCCAATTCCGCCATGGTGTCCGTGATCTAGCGCCCCGACCCAGGGCGGTCGGGTGTCGGCCCGGACGTCGACGCGGCCGGTTCTGGGACAATGACCGGAAGATGACTGCAATATCTGCGACCAGCGGCCTGATCGCGGAGGCATTGGTCGACCTCGACGCCATCGCACACAACGTGGGCGTGCTGCGCGAACATGCCGGCTCCGCGCAGGTGATGGTCGTCGTCAAGGCAGACGGTTACGGCCATGGCGCCGCACCCGTCGCACGCGCCGCGTTGGGCGCCGGTGCGACCGAACTGGGTGTCGCCACCGTCGACGAAGCGCTGGCGTTGCGAGCCGACGGCATCACCGCGCCGGTGCTGGCTTGGCTGCACCGGCCGGGCACCGATTTCGCACCGGCGCTTGCCGCCGACATCCAGATCGCGGTGTCGTCGCTACGCCAGCTCGACGAATTGCTCGACGCGGTACGCCGCACCGGCCAGGCGGCAACAGTCACGGTCAAGGTGGACACCGGCATGAACCGCAACGGTGTTCGCGCCGCCGAGCTCCCGGCGATGCTGGTTGCGTTGCGCCGCGCCATCGGCGACGACGCCATCCGGCTGCGTGGCTTCATGTCACATTTGGCCTGCGCCGATACACCCGAGCATCCCGCCAATGACGTTCAAGCGCAACGCTTTCGCGAAGTGCTTGCCCGAGCACGGGATAGTGGTCTGCGCTATGAGGTGGCTCATCTGTCGAATTCGTCGGCCGTTCTCAGCCGGCGGGACCTGGCGTTCGATATGGTTCGGCCCGGTATCGCGGTCTATGGGTTGAACCCCTTCGGCCGGCACGATGATCTGGGTCTGATCCCGGCGATGACGGTCAAATGCGTTGTGGCACTGGTCCGCGGCGTTCGCGCGGGCGAAGGCGTGTCGTATGGGCACACCTGGATCGCCGAGCAGGACACCAACGTGGCGCTGCTGCCGATCGGCTACGCCGACGGCGTCTTCCGCGCCCTCAGCGGTCGGCTCGACGTGCTGATCAACGGTCAGCGCCGCCGCGGCGTCGGGCGAATCTGCATGGATCAGTTCCTCGTCGACCTGGGACCGGGCAAACCCGACGTCGTCGAGGGCGACGAGGCGATTCTGTTCGGGCCGGGCATTTGTGGTGAACCCACCGCCCAGGACTGGGCCGACCTGCTCGGCAGCATTCACTACGAAGTGGTGACCAGCCCTCGCGGCCGGATCACTCGGACCTACCGTGAGGTCGAAACTCGTTGAGCGGTGATCATATTGACCGCTTTCCTAAGGGCAGGGTGGGGTTTGCCCGGTGGTTGGCGGGCGCTGCCGGTCTGGCAGCCGTAGGCACCGTTGCCGGGGTGTCGGTCGCCCGGCAGATGACGCGCCGCGCTGAAATTGACGATCCTTATGTGCACGAGGATTTCGAGGCACTGGAGGGCGATCGCAGCTACGTGGTGACGACCCCGGACGGCGTACCGCTGGCCGTGCGCGAGGTCGGACCCGTCGACGCGCCGTTGACAGTGGTGTTTGCTCATGGATTCTGTCTGCGGATGGGCGCCTTCTACTTTCAGCGCAAGCAATTTAGCGAGCAGTGGGGCGACAAGGTCCGGATGATCTTCTACGATCAGCGCGGCCATGGCCGCTCCGGGGAAGCGTCGCCGGATACCTACACGGTGGTCCAGCTGGGCATGGATTTGGAGACCTTGCTGCAAGTGATCGCACCGCGAGGGCCAATCGTGCTGGTCGGCCATTCGATGGGCGGTATGACCGTGTTGTCCCACGCCCGCCAGTACCCGCAGCATTACGGCAGCAGGATCGTCGGCGCCGCACTGATTTCATCTGCAGCTGAAGGCGTTTCGAAGTCACCGCTGGGCGAGATCCTGCAGAACCCCGCACTGGACGCCGTCCGGTTGGCTGCGCGGACCGCGCCAAAACTGGTGCACCACGGCCGGCACGCGGCGCGTTCACTGATCGGCCCGATCCTGCGCGCGGCATCATACGGTGACTTCAATGTCAGCCCGAGCGTGGTGGCGTTCTCGGAGAAGATGATGCACGACACCCCGGTCCCGACCATGGTGGAGTTCTTGCACGCGCTGGAAACACATGACGAAACCGCGGGTTTGCCCACCCTGGCGAAGATTCCGACCCTGATCGTGTGCGGTGACAACGACCTACTCACCCCGGCCGAATACTCGCGCAAGATGGCCAGCGCGCTGCCGGACTGCGAGTTGATCATCGTCGGCAGGGCCGGTCACCTGGTGCTGCTGGGCAAGCCGGAGCCGATCAACCAAGGCTTGGTGCGGCTGGTGAAGCGAGCCACCCCGGGCAGACTGGCGGGGTTGGCCCGGCGCTGGCGCGAGCGGAGTTGGTCTCGTGAGAGCTGAGCTGTCCGGCACGGCGACGCTGGACCGGGTCGAAGACACCATCGCCCTGGGCGCCCGGCTGGGCGCGCATCTGCGCGCCGGTGATGTCGTAGTGCTCTCGGGACCACTCGGGGCGGGAAAGACTGTGCTGGCTAAAGGGATTGCGGAGGCGCTCGATGTCGAGGGACCGATCACGTCACCGACATTTGTGCTTGCGCGGGTGCACCCGGCGCGCCGCGCGGGCGCGCCGGCGATGATCCACGCCGACTTCTACCGGCTACTCGATCGAAGCGGCGCCGACCTGCTCGCCGAACTGGACTCGCTGGACCTCGACACCGAGCTGCAGGACGCCGTCGTCGTGGTCGAATGGGGCGAGGGACTCGCCGAGCGGCTCTCGGAGCGTCACCTCGACATCCGCCTCGAGCGCATCAGCAACTCGGAGGCACGGACTGCCACCTGGCAATGGAGCGGCCGATGAGCCGGCTGGTGCTCACCATCGACACCGCCACCCCGGCGGTGACCGCAGGCATCGTGGCGGACGACCAGGTGCTGGCCGAACAGGTCACGATCGACGCGCGCGCGCACGCCGAGCGGATCACGCCGAATGTGTTGGCAGCGCTGGCCAGTGCTGAGGTCGCGATGGCTGATCTCGACGCTGTGGTGGTGGGCTGTGGGCCCGGGCCGTTCACCGGGTTGCGGGTGGGCATGGCCACCGCGGCCGCCTACGGGCATGCACTGGAAATCCCGGTGTACGGCGTGTGCAGTCTGGACGCCATCGGCGTTCTGACCGACGGCGACACGCTGGTCGTCACAGACGCGCGTCGCCGCGAGATCTATTGGGCCCGTTACCGCGACGGGATCCGCGTCGACGGGCCGGCAGTCAATGCCGCCGCCGACGTCGACCCCGGGCCGGCTCGGGCGGTCGCCGGCTCACCCGATCACGCGGCGCTGTTCGACCTGCCGCGCTGCGATCCGGTCTCCCCAACGCCGCGCGGGCTGGTGGCCGCCGTTGACTGGTCGCAGGCTCCGGCACCGTTGGTGCCGTTGTATTTGCGCCGGCCCGACGCCAAGACGCTCGCCGAGCGGGCATCGCAATGACCATCACGATCGGCCCGCTGACACCCGCCGATGCCCAGCGCTGCGCGGAATTGGAGGCGCTGCTGTTTCCCGGCGACGATCCGTGGCCCGAGCCCGCGTTTCGCCGGGAACTGGCCGCCAAGCACAACCACTACGTGGCCGCGCG
The DNA here is from genome assembly GCA_002101905.1 of Mycobacterium shimoidei. Taxonomy (GTDB): domain Bacteria; phylum Actinomycetota; class Actinomycetes; order Mycobacteriales; family Mycobacteriaceae; genus Mycobacterium; species Mycobacterium shimoidei. Next base: position 25,916 of record LQPU01000001.1, read on the forward strand.
CGCCGGCGACCTGCTGGTGGGTTATGCCGGCATTTCCCGGCTGGGCCGCACACCGCCGTTCGAGTACGAGGTGCACACCATCGGCGTCGATCCGGCTTATCAGGGGCAGGGGATCGGGCGCCGGCTGCTGACCGAGCTGCTGGAGTTCGCCGACGGCGGCGTCGTCTATTTGGAGGTGCGAACCGACAATGCGCCCGCGATCGCGCTGTACCGAAGCTTTGGATTCACCGATGTCGGCCTGCGCCGGCGGTACTACCGGGCCAGCGGCGCCGACGCGTACACAATGAGGCGTGATCCGGCATGACGACCATCCTCGCAATCGAAAGCTCCTGTGACGAAACCGGTGTCGGCATCGCCCGGCTCGACGGCTTCGGTGTGGGGGCCACCGTTACGTTGCTTGCCGACGAGGTGGCATCCAGCGTCGACGAGCACGTCCGCTTCGGCGGGGTGGTACCCGAAATCGCTTCGCGCGCACACCTGGAGGCGCTTGGGCCGACCATGCGCCGCGCGCTGGACGCCGCGGGCGTGCGCCGGCCCGACGTCGTCGCCGCGACGATCGGGCCAGGACTGGCCGGCGCGCTGTTGGTGGGAGTCGCTGCGGCCAAGGCGTATTCGGCGGCCTGGGACGTTCCGTTCTACGCGGTCAACCATCTGGGCGGGCATCTGGCCGCCGACGTCTACGAACACGGGCCGCTGCCGGAAAGCGTGGCGCTGCTGGTGTCCGGCGGGCACACCCATTTGTTGCACGTGCGGTCGCTGGGCGAGCCGATCGTCGAACTGGGCAGCACCGTCGACGACGCCGCCGGCGAGGCCTACGACAAAGTGGCCCGGCTGCTGGGCCTGGGCTACCCCGGCGGCAAAGTGCTCGACGAGCTGGCCCGCACCGGCAACCGCGACGCGATCGTGTTTCCCCGCGGCATGACCGGGCCGCGCGACGATCCGCATGCGTTCAGTTTCTCCGGGCTCAAGACCGCCGTCGCACGGTATGTGGAGAGCCACCCCGATGCGCCGACCGCCGACATCGCCGCCGGCTTCCAGGAGGCGGTGGCCGACGTGCTGACCATGAAGGCGGTGCGTGCGGCGACCGAGCTCGGCGTCTCCACCCTGCTGATCGCGGGCGGGGTGGCCGCCAACTCACGGCTGCGCGAGCTGGCCGAGGAGCGGTGCGCGCAAGCCGGTCTGACCTTGCGGATCCCGCGGCCACGGTTGTGCACCGACAACGGCGCCATGATCGCCTCGTTCGCGGCGCATCTGGTCGCGGCCGGTGCGTCGCCGTCGCCGCTGGATGTGGCCACCGACCCGGGCCTCCCGGTGGTAAAAGGCCAGGTCTTGTAGCTGCGGGCGCCGACGAAAGACCGCGTGTTCGGCGCGCTCGCGCCCGGGGCAAGGGAAGCAGCGGGGCGACCTTGAGTGCTAGCACTCTCACGTATAGAGTGCTAGGTGGCGATCGGACCACCCCTGCGTCGGCACCCGCGACGACGACGTGAGGGCACGGCCGAGTGCCGAACACCTGGTAACCGACGGTTCGGGGCTTGCTCCGGACCTACACCGACACGGTCCGGGGATGGCCCCGGCCCGAACCTAACTAGTGGAGGGCTCCAATCGTGGCGAGCGTGAACATCAAGCCACTCGAGGACAAGATCCTCGTACAGGCCAACGAGGCCGAGACCACGACCGCGTCCGGTCTGGTCATTCCCGACACCGCCAAGGAGAAGCCGCAGGAAGGCACGGTTGTCGCCGTCGGCCCCGGCCGTTGGGATGAGGACGGCGAGAAGCGAATCCCGCTGGATGTGGCCGAGGGTGACACCGTCATCTACAGCAAGTACGGCGGCACCGAGATCAAGTACAACGGCGAGGAGTACCTGATCCTGTCGGCGCGCGACGTGCTGGCCGTCGTCTCCAAGTAACGAGAGGCGTGTTCCGCCCCGGCAATCCCCGCGTCGTGCGGGTGATTTCCGGGGCGGTGCGCTTTGTTGACCGCCCAGCCAAAAGAGCAGGAAAGACTTATGAGCAAGCTGATCGAGTTCGACGAAAAAGCCCGGCGGGCAATGGAAGCCGGGGTGGACAGGCTGGCCGACGCGGTTCGGGTGACGCTGGGTCCACGCGGCCGGCATGTGGTGTTGGCCAAGGCTTTTGGTGGCCCAACCGTCACCAACGACGGTGTCACCGTGGCTCGAGAAATTGACCTGGAAGACCCGTTCGAGAACCTGGGCGCCCAGTTGGTCAAGTCGGTGGCCACCAAGACCAACGACGTCGCCGGTGACGGCACCACAACCGCGACGGTGCTGGCGCAGGCGCTGATCAAGGGCGGTCTGCGCAACGTCGCCGCCGGCGCCAACCCGATTGCGCTCGGTTCCGGAATCAGCAAGGCTGCCGACGCGGTCTCCGAGGCGCTGCTGGCCGCGGCCACCCCGGTGTCGGGCAAGACCGGTATCGCGCAGGTGGCCACCGTGTCATCGCGCGACGAGCAGATCGGTGAGCTGGTCGGCGAGGCGATGACCAAGGTCGGCCACGACGGGGTGGTCAGTGTCGAAGAATCCTCGACGCTGTCCACCGAGCTGGAGTTCACCGAGGGCGTCGGCTTCGACAAGGGTTTCCTGTCGGCCTACTTCATCACCGACTTCGACGCCCAGCAGGCCGTCCTCGAAGACGCCCTGATTCTGCTGCACCGCGACAAGATCAGCTCGCTGCCCGACCTGCTGCCGTTGCTGGAGAAGGTCGCCGAAGCCGGCAAGCCACTGCTGGTGGTCGCCGAGGACGTCGAAGGCGAGGCGCTGTCGACGTTGGTGGTCAACGCCATCCGCAAGACGCTCAAGGCGGTCGCGGTCAAGGCGCCGTTCTTCGGTGACCGCCGCAAGGCGTTCCTGGAGGACCTCGCCGTCGTGACCGGCGGGCAGGTGATCAACCCTGACGTCGGTCTGCTGCTGCGCGAAGCCGGCCTCGACGTGCTGGGTTCGGCTCGCCGCGTGGTGGTCAGCAAGGACGACACCGTGATCGTCGAGGGCGGCGGCAGCGCCGAGGCCATCGCCAACCGTGCCAAGCAACTGCGCGCCGAGATCGAGACCACCGACTCCGACTGGGACCGGGAGAAGCTCGAAGAGCGGCTGGCCAAGCTGGCCGGCGGCGTCGCCGTAATCAAGGTCGGCGCGGCCACCGAGACCGCGCTCAAGGAGCGCAAGGAAAGTGTCGAGGACGCGGTGGCCGCCGCTAAGGCCGCCGTCGAGGAGGGCATCGTCACCGGTGGCGGAACCGCGCTCCTGCAGGCCCGCAAGGCCCTGACCGATCTGCGTGCATCACTGTCCGGAGACGAGGCGGTGGGCGTCGACGTGTTCTCCGATGCGCTCAGCGCGCCGCTGTACTGGATTGCGACCAACGCCGGGCTGGACGGCTCAGTGGTGGTCAGCAAAGTCAGCGAGCTGCCCGCCGGCCACGGGCTCAACGCGGCGACGTTGGCCTATGGCGACCTGGCTGCCGACGGGGTCATCGACCCGGTCAAGGTCACGCGCTCGGCGGTGCTCAACGCGGCATCGGTGGCCCGGATGGTGCTGACGACCGAGACGGCGGTGGTGGAGAAGCCAGAGGAGCCCGAGGGCGATGGCCACGGCCATGGTCATCACCATCACTGAGCACTAGCGCGAAACACCCCCGGTCATCAGCCCGGGGGTGTTTCGTTTTGCCATGGACCGCATTTACCAGTGGGCGTGGGATCGGTACGGGGCGGTACTCGTGGGCGTGCTATGCCCTGGGGTGCTTATTGGCGCTGAATCACGACCACGCCCCGTTCACTAGTTGCTCGACCGTGGGGCCTATGTACGAATTTCCAAGCATTTTCGTGCATAGGCCCCACACTCGGCGTTATGGGCGTCGGCTTTGACACGGCGTTGGAATCGCGAGGCCAAACACCTGTACGGCGGCGGGCGGTCGAACAACCGGAGCGTTGACGCTGATAGACGAACGCCGTAGCCGGAACGACTAGAAGTAGCGCAACCACACGTACAGCCAGGCGAGGGTCGTACTGAATAGCGTGACCACAATGCCGTACTTGGTGAATTGCCAGAAGCTGATCGGCTGCCCCGCCCGTCGGGCGATCGCAATCGCGACGACATTGGCACTGGCGCCGATCGCGGTGCCGTTGCCGCTGAAGCAGGCGCCCAGGGCGAATGCCCACCACAGCGCCTGGCCGCTCGCGGCATCTGGATCTTCGGCCACCATCCTCTCGACGACCGGCGTCATCGTCGCCGTGTAGGGGATGTTGTCGATGAACCCGCCGAGCACCGCTGAGCCGAAAAGCAATGCGGTGGCGGCGAGGAAGAAATTGTTACGGAAAAAGGATGCGGCAGTGTGGCCGATCGTCCGGATCACGCCGGTGTGCACAAGGCCGGCAACCATGACGAAAAGGCCCATGAAGAAAACCAGCGTCGACCATTCGACCTCTGGTAGCACGTCTTCCACTTCGACCTCGCACACCAGGATCATCGCGCCGGCGCCGAGGAGCGCCACGATCGACGGCGCGACGTGCAGGACCGAGTGCAGGGCGAACCCGACGATGACGAGGGCGAGTACGGCGAGTGCCCGCCGGAGCAACCGGGTATCTGTGATCGCACGCCGCTCCTGCAGTGCCATCACGTCTTGCAGATGCTGACTGTCCGCGCGTAGTTGGGTGCGGAATAGCAGCCGGGTGAAGACCACGAACACCACGAAGATCACGGTCACTACGGGCGCCATGTGGACGAGGAAGTCGTTGAACGAGAGCCCGGCGCGGCTACCGATGATGATGTTGGGTGGATCTCCGATCAAGGTGGCCGCGCCACCGATGTTCGACGCGAGTACCTCGGCGATTATGTACGGCTGCGGCGCGATGCGTAACCGCTCGCAGACGACCAGTGTGACGGGCGCTACCAGCAGGATGATAGTGACGTTGTCGAGCACTGGCGAGGCGATGGCGGTGATGGTCATCAACATGACCATCAGCCGAAATGGCTTGCCGCGGGAGCGTTTTGCGGCCCAGATGGCCAGGAAGTCGAAGAGGCCGGTCTGTTTGATCACGCCGACGATGACCATCATCCCGAACAGCAGGAAGATGACGTTCCAGTCGATGCCCTCGTGCTCGGAGTAGAAGACCCGTTCGCCGGGAATCAGGCCGAGCACTGTCATCAGGCCCGCGGCGATGAGGACCGCCTTGACCTTGTTCGCCCGTTCGGTCGCCAGGAACCAGAAAGCGACAACGAATATGGCAATTGCGAGCACCGGGGCCACTCTGGCGTCTACCGACACGGGCTCGCCTCGTTCGTATCAGTCGCTGGGACCGGCGACCGCCAGACTGATCAGCAGTCGCTCCAAGGTCACCGCACCGGTCAGCTTGCCGTCGCGATCCACGACCGCAACCAGCGGGCTTCGCTTCTTAGCCATTTTGGTCGCAATCTCGAGCAGCGTTGCCTCCGGTGCCACCGTCGCCGGTTTGGCGACCGGGTCGGGCAGGCAATCGCGGACCGACAGCTTGCCCGGCCCGTGCCAGAACAGGTCGGCATGGACCTCGTCGACGGTGTGGACCAGGGCAGAATCGTCCTGATACGACTCCGGGATCGCCATGCGCAGCACTTGGGTGCCGGGCAGCACCGCGGCCGGACGGTCGGCTTCGTCGACGACAACCAGCCCGGGCAACCTGTTCACGGCCATCAGCTGGACGGCTTTCGACACCGGGTCGTCCATCCGAACTGTCGGCGCTGCCATCGCGATCTCATGTGCTTGCATGCTTTCATCCGAATGAATGGGCGGCAGTTGTCGTCATCGTCCTCGTACCCCCGTTAGTTCGTCAACCCATCCATTGAAATGACGCCGCGTTGATCTATGCCCGTGCCACAAACGCCGACGGTCACCTTGTCACGTTGTGACAAGACGGCCGTCGTAATCCATACCACCATGGAGCTTGTAGAGCGTTCGAAAGTCTTTGGAGTCAGGAAGCCAACACATGACAACGACCATTGAATACGACGAGACCGCACCCGCGGAACTGCTCGGTCAAAGGAAGCGCGACACCAAAGATTCTCGCCCCGACCTCATCGCGTTGCAGCGGTGGGAAGCAGAAGGAGGAGCCCTCCACTCAGCTGGTGGAATCGACTTAAGGAGTTGATATGTCACTGCTATCGATAGGCGACCAGTTCCCGTCCTACCAACTCACCGCATTGGTCGGCGGAGATCTGTCTAAAGTCGACGCCAACCAACCGGAGGACTATTTCACCACCATTTCCAGCGACGACTACCCGGGCAAGTGGCGCGTGGTGTTCTTCTGGCCGAAAGACTTCACTTTCGTATGCCCCACGGAGATCGCCGCATTCGCCAAGCTGAACGACGAGTTCGAAGATCGAGACGCTCAGATCCTGGGTGTGTCGGTGGACAGCGAGTTCGCACACTTCCAGTGGCGCGTACGCAACGAAGACCTCAAGACGGTGCCGTTTCCGATGCTTTCGGACATCAAGCGCCAGCTGGTCCAAGCAACTGGGGCGCTGAATGCTGAAGGTGTCGCTGATCGTGTCACTTTCATCGTTGACCCCAACAACGAGATCCAATTTGTCTCGGCGACCGCCGGATCCGTGGGACGCAATGTCGATGAGGTGCTGCGGGTGCTCGATGCACTGCAGTCCGACGAACTGTGTGCCTGCAACTGGCGCAAGGGTGACCCGACCCTGGACGCGGGGGAGCTGATGAAAGAGGCCGCGTAACAGGCAGCGACGCGGTCACGGTCCGATCGCGGTGTGCGTGGGCATTTCGTCGCCCAAGCAGATCCCCATATCGCGGGCGGTCAGTATCGAGTCGCAGTCAAGCGGGACCGTCTTTTGTCGGTGGGTGGCCTCGGCCAGCGGCACATAATTCACCGTCGGCGGGTCGAGAGCCACCATCACACCGTTGTGTCCGGCGTCGAGGGCCCGCACGGCCGCGGCGCCGAAGCGCAGACCGAGCAACCGGTCGAACGAGGTCGGCGAACCGCCCCGCAACAGGTGGCCGAGCACGACCGTGCGTGCCTCGCGGCCAGTCATCTGCGCGAGTTCGGCGGTGAGCTTGGCGCCGACACCGCCAAGGCGTTCGGCCTGCCCTACCGCCTTGCCCACGATCGACACCTCACCGCCGACCGGCCGGGCACCCTCGGCGACGCAGACGATGGAGAACTTCGCGCCGCGGCGTGCGCGTTCGGTGATCAAGGCGCTCACCGGCTCAAGGCGGTACGGGATCTCGGGGATCAGGATCACGTGGGCGCCAGACGCCATGCCGGCATTCAAGGCGATCCATCCCGCGTAGCGACCCATCACTTCCACCACGATGATTCGGCCGTGCGACGCCGCGGTGGAGAACAACCGGTCGATGCATTCCGAGGCGAATTCGACAGCGCTGTCAAAGCCGAACGTCGCCACCGTTTTATCCAGATCGTTGTCGATCGTCTTGGGAACACCGACTACACGCAGCCCGGCCTCGTGCAGGTGGCGCGCAATCCCCATCGTTCCGTCGCCACCGATCGTGATCAACGCGTCGATTCGGTGCTCCTCGAAGCGGGCGAGCAGCTCCTCGCTTCGATCAACCTCTATCCAGGTGCCATCGCTTTGTTGGACCGGATACGCAATCGGGTTGCCAATATTGGTGGTGCCGATGATCGTGCCACCGAGGTGGACGATGCCGCGAACCCTGTCCCGAGTCAGCTGGATCAGGCCACCGTCGGGGTATTGCTCGGGGAACAGTAACCCGTTGAAGCCGTCGCGGATCCCGAGGACATCCCAGTCGCGATTTCGTGCGGCAAGTGTGGCCGCGCGGATGACGGCGTTGAGTCCCGGCGCGTCACCGCCGCCGGTACTCAGCGCGATCCGCTTGATGGGAGATCTCACGACGCGAAGCTTCGCCGGTGAAAGACATTTACTGGTTGTGCTGCAACATGTTTAGCCGACCGTCAGAGTGTATCGGGACACAGATGATGTTGCGCAGCCTGTACGATCATTCGGCCGATACCGGCATCATTGGGGTTCACCTGTGCAATCAACTGGTCAGGTGACTCGCCCAAATGCAGCCGGTTGCAAGCCATATAACCTTGTGCCACCACAGCGCCGTCGGGCATCTGCTGGCCCGCAAAAGTCAAACCCGGGAAGCCGTTGGACCGAAGTTCGTTGAGGAATGCTTGCTCGTCAGCGTGAGCCGACGGTGCGCCGATAACGCTGCCAATGAGCCCCGCCGCGACCGCAACTCCGGCTAGAAGCTGTTTACGCACACTGCCACCTCCTGGTTTCTCCAGCCGGCTCTGACGTTTTGGATGCTAGTTGTGGTGTTGGGTAAAAACTTGCGTATCCGTCAACCGGTCAGAGCGTTTTCCAGGTGAGGGCTCGTTTGTTGGCCCGAGCAGTGGTGCCCGGGCGGGTGCCGGCGCCCTGCTGGAGCAGCTCGGCAGGATCGGCGCCGGCGCGCAGCCGCTCGAGCAGGTAGTCGGGGTCGAAGGTGACCCCGATGGGGTTCGCTGCGAATGCGCTGCCGCGAAAGTAGTCTGCGGTGGCCTGGCCGGTAGGGAAGTTCTCGGTTTGGAACTCCAATCGGCTGCCGTCCGGATCCTCGTAGTACAGCGAGGTGGTCGGACCGTGATTTATCGACCAAACCGGTGTGATTCCAACCTCTTTGAGCCGCTCGTACGTCGACAGCAGATGATCCAGGGACTTGAAGCCCAGACCCAGATGGTCGATGCCGTAGAACTTACGGCGCCACCGCGAGAACGGGAACAGGTAGCGCAGCACCCCGGGCAGCTTGATCAGCGCAAGACGATGGCTTTCGGCGTCCCAGGTCAAGAACGCAATTTTTCGGTCCTCATGCACGATGCGGGCGCCAAAGACCGTCTGGTACCACGCGATCATCTGTTTGCTCCGCGCCGTCTTGACCACCCAGTGGGCCAGGTAGTCCGGAACGCGCATGCCGTCGTGTTGGACCGGTTGACGGGGCATCGATTGGGAGCTCATAGTGCCGTCCTCCCGACGAGGCTCATCGTCGACCACGTGAGGGCCGTGCCGTGATGCTAAGCCTGACCTGGCGTGGTCGGCACCGAAACCGCGGTCGCCTTTTACGCGGTACGGCGAATCCCGCGGCCGCGACCGAAGTCGCGCTTGAGCAGCATGTCGCGCTCGCTTTCTGACAAGCCACCCCAGATGCCGTACGGTTCACCGACCTCCAGTGCATAAGTGCGGCACGGTTCGATGACCGGGCAGCGGCGGCACATCTCCTTGGCGCGCCGCTCGCGTTGCATGCGCGCCCGGCCGCGTTCGCCGTCGGGGTGGAAAAACACCGAGGAATCCACACCTCGGCATAGTCCCTGTAGTTGCCATTCCCAGACATCGGCGTTGGGCCCTGGTAGTTGCTCCGGCTGTGGCATGGAAATCCCTCTCTGCGCCCGGTGTGACGGCCAGTTCGCGAAGGCTCAAGTCGCCCACCGAATCGAAGCGGGGTCGCCGATGACTTCCCGTAGTCATAAAGGTAGGGGCGCAAACGAAATTCCGTCAACATTGGTCGCAGTGACTGAATACCCCGCTGCGCCTTCAGAATTTACTTTGCGTTCATCGCTGAGATGCAATTGCCATGGGCCCGCTGTGATACGGCGAACTCGCTGAATGCCGAGATTTCGCTGCTCGCAACCGGACAACGCAGGAGCCGCAATTATTAACGCCATCGCGCTGGTTAATATCGCCGTAACGGAGAGACCATGAACTTTTAACTAATGATCACGGTGATCGATATCGAGTCGGACCCGACGACCCAGGCAGCCCTGAACGCAGCGGCGTTCGCGGACGAGCCCGGCCGTTGGCCGTTGCCGACCGCAACCACACCGCACCAGCTCTGGCTGCGCGCGGTGGCAGCCGGCGGCCAGGGCCGCTACGGCAGCGCCCGCAAGGACCTGACAACGCTACTTCGCTGCGCGCCAAGCGGTCGGCTCGCCTCGCTGGCACACAGCACCCAGGGCTCTTTTCTGCGTCAGCTGGGCTGGCACACGCTGGCCCGCGGTTGGGACGGTCGGGCGTTGGCCCTGGCCGACGGCGACCCCGAGGCAGGCGCCGATGCTCTGATCGGGCTGGCCGCCGACGCGCTGGGCGTCGGCCGCTTGGCCGCTTCCGCAACGTTGTTGGCTCGCGCGGAGCCGCTGGCGGCCGAGGCGCCTTTACGGCTGCGGGTGCGACGGGCGTGGGTGGCCGCCGAGCTGGCAATGGCGTCCGACGACGGCGCAACCGCTGTGCGGCACGCCGAAAGCGCGGCGGAGTTGGCCGACGGGTTGATGTCGGCGCGCCATCGCGTCAAAAGTGATGTGGTGCTGGCCGCTGCGCTCTGCAGCGCCGGCAAGCTCGATCGAGCGCGGGCGGTCGGTGACGCGGCGCTGGCGGCCACCGGCGCGTTAGCGCTGGTGCCGTTGCGGTGGGCGGTCGCCTGCATGCTGGTCGACCTCGGGAGCGCAACGTGCACAGCGGAAGAGCTTGTCGACCTGCGCGACCAGTGCGCCGAACGAGTTCGCCGCGCCGGGGGCGTCTGGCGTACGTGATTCAAACAGCCGAAATTGCTTCTGTTGACGACGATTAGGGCCGCTCAGCGACGGCCGAACCCCTCGGTGTCGGACGTCGCCTCGTTGAGCGAAGCGTCGGCGTAGCCGCGGCAGTAATCCCAGGTGACGTAGGCGTCCGGTTCCGGGTCATAGGCCGGCTCGTGCGGCCGCACCGTGCCGTCGACTAGCAGCTGCAACAGGTTGGCGCGCAACATATCCCAGTCGTGATAGTGGTCCTGCTGGCATTCGTCGCAGCACACCACGAGACCGCGAATACCCTTGTGCGCCAACAAAGCCTCGTACACGGCCAGGTCGGCCAGGTCAGCCTCGACCGCCATCCGCTCCTGGGCGTCCAGCGGGGGACCCGGCTCGACGGCTTCCAGGGCGGCCGACGGGTCGCACGGGTCGTCGGCAAATGGATCGGGCGGCAAACCCGGTGGAAGGTAGTCGCGCACGCCTCCACATTACGCAGCCGTGCTGTCATTGCGCTAGCGGTTGATCAGGAGCGTTACCCGACGGCGCGGATGTCACCCGGTGTCGGCTGAGCCGATAGGATGGGCTTCTCACTCCGCCTGTGTTTGGAGGGTCCAGCGATGTCTTCCGGCTTGTCCCATCTTGAAGGCAGCGACGACCTGATTGTCAGCTCGTACCCGCGGATCGGTGGCCTGCCTGAGGAGGCTGTGCCGACCGGAGGTGACGATCCTCACAAGGTCGCGATGCTGGGGCTGACCTTCGACGACGTGTTGCTGCTGCCCGCCGCTTCCGACGTGGTGCCCGCAACCGCCGACACCTCCAGCCAGCTGACCAAAAAGATCCGGCTCAAGGTGCCGCTGGTCAGCTCGGCGATGGACACCGTCACCGAAGCACGGATGGCGATCGCGATGGCCCGCGCCGGCGGGATGGGCGTACTGCATCGCAACCTGGCCGTCACCGAGCAGGCCGGGCAGGTCGAGACCGTCAAGCGGTCGGAAGCCGGCATGGTCACCGACCCGGTCACCTGCCGCCCGGACAACACGCTCGCTCAGGTCGACGCGCTGTGTGCCCGGTTCCGGATCTCCGGCTTGCCGGTCGTCGACGACGACGGCGCCTTGGTCGGCATCATCACCAACCGGGACATGCGGTTCGAGGTGGACCAGTCCAAGCCCGTCTCCGAGGTGATGACCAAAGCCCCGCTGATCACCGCGCAAGAAGGTGTCAGCGCGGACGCGGCGCTGGGCCTGCTCCGTCGCAACAAGATCGAGAAGCTGCCCATCGTGGATGGTCGTGGGCGCCTGACCGGCCTGATCACCGTCAAGGACTTTGTCAAGACCGAGCAGTTCCCGCTGGCCACCAAGGACAACGACGGCCGGCTGTTGGTCGGTGCGGCGGTCGGGGTAGGCGAAGACGCGTGGGTGCGCGCCATGACGCTGGTCGACGCCGGCGTCGACGTGCTGGTCGTCGACACCGCGCACGCGCACAACCGCCTGGTCCTGGACATGGTCAGCCGGCTCAAGGCCGAACTGGGTGACCGGGTCGAGGTGGTCGGCGGCAACGTCGCTACCCGGGCGGGAGCCGCCGCGTTGGTCGCCGCGGGCGCGGACGCGGTGAAAGTGGGCGTCGGCCCGGGATCGATCTGCACCACGCGCGTCGTCGCCGGCGTGGGAGCACCTCAGATCACCGCAATCTTGGAGGCCGTCGCGGTCTGCGGCCCGGCCGGTGTGCCGGTCATCGCCGACGGCGGGCTGCAGTACTCCGGCGACATCGCCAAGGCGCTGGCCGCCGGCGCCTCGACGACGATGCTCGGTTCATTGCTGGCGGGCACCGCCGAGTCGCCTGGGGACTTGATCTTCGTCAACGGCAAGCAGTTCAAGAGCTATCGCGGTATGGGGTCGCTGGCCGCCATGCAGGGCAGAGGCTCTGGAGGCGGCGGGAAGTCGTACTCCAAGGACCGCTACTTCGCCGACGACGCATTAAGCGAAGACAAGCTCGTTCCGGAGGGCATCGAGGGCCGGGTGCCCTTCCGGGGGCCGTTGTCGTCGGTGATCCACCAGCTCACCGGCGGGCTGCGCGCCGCGATGGGCTACACCGGGTCCGCCACCATCGAGGACCTGCAGCAGGCCCAGTTCGTCCGGATCACCGCCGCGGGCTTGAAGGAAAGCCACCCGCATGACATCACCATGACTGTCGAAGCCCCGAATTACTACGCGCGGTGAACGGGTCGCTGATGCGAGACATGGTCGAGATCGGCATGGGGCGTACGGCGCGGCGTACCTACGAACTCGACGACATCAACATCGTGCCGTCGCGTCGCACCCGCTCCTCGCAGGACGTGTCGACGGCGTGGCAGCTGGATGCCTACCGATTCGAGATCCCCGTCATCGCTCACCCGACCGATGCCCTGGTGTCGCCGGAATTCGCCATCGAGCTCGGCCGGCTCGGCGGCCTGGGGGTGCTCAACGGCGAGGGACTGATCGGGCGGCACCACGACGTGCAGGCCAAGATCGCGCAGGTCGTCGAAGCGGCGGCCAAGGAACCCGAACCCTCCGCGGCCATCCGGCTGCTGCAGCAGTTCCACGCCGCCCCGCTGGATCCCGATCTGCTGGGCGCCGCGGTGGCCCGCATCCGCGAGGCCGGAGTGATCACCGCGGTGCGGGTCAGCCCGCAAAATGCGCAGGCACTGACGCCGGCGCTGGTCGCTGCCGGTATCGACCTGCTAGTCATCCAGGGCAGCATCGTGTCGGCCGAACGCGTGGCTCAGGACGGTGAGCCGCTCAACCTCAAGACGTTCATCTCCGAGCTCGACGTGCCGGTGGTGGCCGGCGGGGTCCTCGACCATCGGACCGCGCTGCACCTGATGCGCACCGGCGCCGCCGGCGTCATCGTCGGCTACGGCTCGACCCAGGGCGTGACCACCAGCGACGAGGTGCTCGGTATCAGCGTGCCGATGGCTACCGCGATCGCCGACGCTGCCGCCGCCCGCCGGGAATACCTCGACGAAACCGGTGGCCGCTACGTGCATGTGCTGGCCGACGGCGATATCCACACCTCGGGCGACCTCGCCAAGGCCATCGCCTGCGGTGCCGACGCGGTGGTGTTGGGCACGCCGCTGGCCGAGGCGGCCGAGGCGCTTGGCGACGGATGGTTCTGGCCCGCCGCGGCGGCGCACCCGTCGCTGCCGCGCGGCGCGCTGCTGCAAGTCGCGGTCGGCGAACGGGCGCCGCTGCAGCGGGTGCTCAACGGCCCGTCCGACGACCCGTTCGGCTCGCTGAACCTAGTCGGCGGCCTGCGCCGGTCGATGGCCAAGGCCGGCTACTGCGACCTCAAGGAATTCCAGAAGGTCGGGTTGACCGTCGGCGCGTGAACGTAGCTTCACGCTCGAAGCGTGTCGTCTGAGAGCTAGGCTTGCCGAGTGAAACCGGATTACGACGTTCTGATCATCGGTTCGGGCTTCGGGGGTAGCGTCACCGCGCTTCGGCTGACCGAGAAGGGCTATCGCGTGGGGGTGCTCGAGGCCGGCCGTCGCTTCTCCGACGAGGACTTCGCCAAGACCTCCTGGAACTTGCGCAAGTTCCTGTGGGCCCCGCAATTGGGCTGCTACGGCATCCAGCGCATCCACCTGCTGCAGGACTGCATGATCTTGGCCGGAGCCGGCGTCGGTGGCGGATCGCTGAACTACGCCAACACGCTGTACGTACCGCCGGACGAGTTCTTCAACGATCGCCAGTGGTCGCAGATCACCGATTGGCGCAGTGAGCTGACCCCGCACTACCAGCAGGCGCAGCGGATGCTCGGCGTGGTCGAAAACCCGACGTTCACCGACGCCGACCGCGTCATGAAGGAGGTGGCCGACGAGATGGGTGTGGGCCACACTTTCGTGCCGACGCCGGTCGGGGTGTTCTTCGGCCCGGACGGCACCAAGACGCCCGGCAAGACGGTACCTGACCCCTACTTCGGCGGCGCGGGCCCGGAACGCACTGGTTGCCTGGAATGTGGGTCGTGTATGACCGGCTGCCGTTACGGCGCAAAGAACACGTTGGTGAAGAACTACCTGGGTCTCGCGGAATCAGCTGGGACGCAAGTACATCCGATGACAACTGTGACCGGGTTCGAGCAGCGACCGGACGGCATGTGGGACATTCACACCAAGCGCACCGGTCGCTTGCTGCGCCGCAAGAAGCGCACCTTCACCGCGAATCATCTGGTGCTCGCCGCCGGGACGTACAACACCCAAAAGCTGCTGTTCAAAATGCGGGACAAGGGCAAGCTGCCCAAGCTGTCCGAAAAGCTGGGTGTGCTGACCCGCACCAACTCCGAATCGATCGTTGGCGCGGGCCGGCTGAAGGTCAGCCCCGATCTGGACCTGACCCACGGGGTGGCGATCACATCGTCGATCCACCCGACGCCGGACACCCATATCGAACCGGTCCGGTACGGCAAGGGCTCCAACGCTATGGGGCTGTTGCAGACGCTGATGACCGACGGCCCCGGCCCCGAGGGCACCGATGTTCCGCGGTGGAAACAGTTGCTGCACAACGCCGCCGAAGATCCGCGCGGAACCCTGCGCCTGCTCAACCCGCGGCGGTGGAGCGAGCGCACGATGATCGCGCTGGTGATGCAGCATCTGGACAACTCGATCACCACGTTCACCCGGCGGAACAAACTGGGCCTGCGGCGCTACGTCAGCAAGCAGGGTCACGGTGAGCCCAACCCGACCTGGATCCCGGTCGGCAACGAGGTCACCCGCCGCATCGCCGCCAAGATCGACGGGGTCGCGGGCGGCACCTGGGGTGAGCTGTTCAACATCCCGCTGACCGCCCATTTCCTGGGCGGTGCGGTGATCGGGGACAGCCCCGAACACGGCGTGATCGACCCCTATCACCGGGTGTACAACTACCCGACATTGCTGGTGGTCGACGGTGCCGCGATCTCGGCGAACCTCGGAGTCAACCCGTCGCTGTCCATCGCCGCGCAGGCCGAGCGAGCCGCGTCACTGTGGCCCAACAAGGGCGAAGCCGATCTGCGGCCGCGCCAAGGCGAGCCTTATCGGCGGCTGGACCCGATCGCCCCGCAGCATCCGGTGGTGCCCGCCGACGCGCCGGGCGCGCTGCGCTGGCCGCACGCCGGCGACGATGCGGAGCGCAGTGCCGATGAGCAGCGCCGTAGGGGACCGGTCAGCTCCGCCGGCTGAATCAGCTCGAGGCCGCTAAATGGCGTCCCTCGGACCTGACGGTCCGCCGGTGTGTCGGCTCGCGGCCCACCGGCTGTTCCGGGGCGGGCAGCAGCGGTTCCCGTTTCTTCAGCGGAACGGTGACCGGCGCTTGGGTGCTCAGCTCGAGATCTTCGCCGGCGTGGCGGATCGTCAGCTGGCTGTTGGGCCCGTCGCGCAGCGTGTAGGTGACGTCGGTGTGGGTGACGCAGACCGTGAGCCGACACTCACGCCAGCGCAACCGGAAACGCAGACACGAAATGCCGTCGGGCAGCGCAGGATCCAGCGACAGGATGCCTTCGTCGTCGCGCAGACCGCCGAATCCGCCGACCAGCGCGGTCCAGGCTCCGGCCAGCGACGCCATGTGCAGACCGTCGCGGCTGTTGTGGTGCAGATCGCGTAGGTCGATCTGGGCTGCCTCGTAGGCGTAGTCGTGGGCCAAGTCCAAATGTCCTACCTCGGCACACATCACTGCCTGCGTCAAGGCCGACAGCGACGAGTCGCGCACCGTGCGCCGCTCGTAATAGTCGACGTTGCGGGCTTTCTGGTCGGGGGTGAATGCGTGGCTCTGCCACTGCATCGCCAACACCAAGTCGGCCTGTTTGATGACTTGCGCCGGATACAGCCGCACATAGGGCTCGTGCAGTAGCAGCGGGTATGTCGGGTTTGCCTCGAAGTCCCATTCGGCGAAGGTGGTAAAGCCTTCGCACTGCTGGTGCACACCCAGCTCCTCGTCGTAAGGAATGTGGGCGGCATCGGCTGCATCACGCCACGAGGCCATCTCCTCGGTGGTGACACCCATCGCGTGTGCCGCCTGAGGGTGGCGGCCGCATGCATCGGCGGCGACGCGCAGATTGTGGGCGGCCATCAGATTCGTGAACACGTTGTCGCGCACCACGGCGGTGTACTCGTCGGGGCCGGTGACGCCGTCGAGGTGCCACACGCCGTGCCGATCGTGGTGCCCGATCGACATCCACAGCCGGGCCGTTTCGACCAGCACCGCCAGCCCGCACTCCTCCTCCAACGAATTGTCGCCGGTGACAATGCGGTACCGCTCGAACGCCATCGCGATGTCGGCGTTGATGTGCCAGGCCGCGGTGCCGGCCGGCCAGTAGCCCGAACACTCCTGGCCGCGGATGGTCCGCCAGGGAAAGGCGGCGCCGGCGAGGCCGAGTTCGGCCGCACGCTCCTTGGCCAAATCCAGCGTCGACGCTCGCCACCGCAGCGCGTCCGCGGCGGCGTGCGGCGCGGTGTAGGTGAGTACCGGAAGAACGAAACCCTCGGTGTCCCAAAAGGCGTGGCCGTCGTATCCGGTGCCGGTGAGCCCTTTGCCGGGGATGGCGCGCTGTTCGGCGCGGGCGCTGGCCTGCAACAGGTGAAATAGACCGAAGCGCACCGCCTGCTGGGAATCGGGGTCGCCCTCGACCTCGACGTCGGCGGAGTCCCAGAAATCGTCGAGGTATTTCCGCTGCCCATCGACCAGCCCCTGCCACCCGCTGTAGCGGGCGCCGGCGATGGCGCCGGCGGCCTGGTCACGCAGCGCCGGACGGGAGCGCAGGCTCGACCAGCCGTAGGCCAGGTACTTGACGATCCGCAGCTTCTGACCGGGACGAAGCCCGCAGATGATCGTGGTGCGGGCCAAATCTGGGCGTGTCTCGGTGGAGACCTCGACGCGCCCGGGCACGTCGATCTCGTGGTCCATCGCGGCGGCCATCATCAATCCACTGGCCCGGGTCCGATGCATCAGCACCGCTCGGTAATCCGTGTTGGTCTCGTGGTCGACGGCTTCCAACGGGTGATCCAGCACTGCGGCCACGCGTGGATCGGCCGACGTCTTGGGCTGGTCCTCATTGGCGACCAACTCGGATTGCACTGTCACGCGGACGAACTCGTCGACCGCCTCGACGATGTACTCGATGGCCGCGACACTGCGCTGCACCAGTGACACCAACCGGGTCGACTGCAATTTGATGTGCTTGCCTGCCGGTGAGCGCCAGTGCGCGCGGCGCAGCAGTGTTCCGGCACGCATATCGAGAACCCGCTCGTGGTGCAGCAGGTCGCCGTAGCGGACGTCGAACAACTCGTCGTCGACCATGAGGCGCAGAATCTTGCCGTTGGTGACGTCGACGACGGTCTGGCCGGCTTCCGGGTAGCCGTATCCCGCCTCCGCGTACGGCAGCGGGCGGACTTCGTAGAACGAGTTCAGGTAGGTGCCCGGCAGGCCGTGCGGCTCTCCTTCGTCGAGGTTGCCGCGCAGGCCGATGTGCCCGTTGGACAGGGCGAACAGCGACTCCGATTGGGCCAACACGTTCAAGTCGAGCCGGGTTTCACGCACCTGCCAGGGCTCGATCGGGAAGGCTTCCTCAGTGATCATGATTGTGTCCTAAGCAGTTCGGCGAGATCGGTGACGACGACGTCGGCGCCGTGGCTGCGCAATTCGTCGGCCTGTCCCACCCGGTCGACGCCAACCACGAACCCGAAGTTACCGGCCCGGCCCGCGGCCACCCCCGACAGGGCGTCCTCGAAAACCGCTGCGGCGCTCGGCTCGACTTGTAGCAGCTGCGCAGCCCGCAGAAACGAGTCGGGTGCGGGCTTGCCGGCGATGTTTTCCTCGCGCAGCGTCACACCGTCGACGCGCTGTTGGACGAACCGGTCGAGGCCGGTGATTTCGAGCACATCGCGGGTATTTGCGCTCGAGGACACCACGGCCACCTTGAGGCCAGCGTCGGTGACTGCCTGCAGATAGCGCCGCGACCCGTCGAACACCTCGACGCCGTCGTTGTGCAGCGTCTGCTGGAACGCGTCGTTTTTCCGGTTGCCCAGGCCGTGCACCGTCTCGGCGTCGGGCGGATCGTCGTCGCTGCCCTCGGGCAGCTCGATGCCGCGGCTTTTCAGAAAGGACCGGACGCCGTCTTCGCGTTTCTTACCGTCCACGTACTGCCGGTAGTCCGAGGCCGGGTCGAACGGAACGAACTTTTCACCGGTGCGCTCCGCTCGCTGCTTCAAGTACGCGTCGAACATGGTTTTCCAGGCCTTCGTGTGCACGCTTGCGGTGTCGGTCAGCACACCGTCGAGATCGAACAAACATGCCTGTACCTTGTCCGGCAGACCCAGCACGGCAGTCCCCTTTCAGTTCGGCGATACCACTTCACCATGTCGGTCGCCGGGCCGTCAGCTTTTTGCGATTGCCTCCGTGCGATGTCAACGGGGCCGGCCGACTTCGTAGGTGCCGTCATCGTCGGACACCACGACGGTCACCTCGCGTTGGGCGCCGTTGACGGTGAGGCGGCAGGTGAACGTCGTGCCCTTGGCGGCGTTGGGATTACGGCCGTCGTTGCAGCTGACGTTGGTGACGGTGTTGGCGCCGTAGCCGCTGGCGGGATCGGACAGGATCCGCAGGACGCCGACTTGAACCTTGGCCACATCGAGGACCTTGCCGCCCCCGACACCCAGCGGTACGACGCCGCTGAGCAGTACCACCGCCATGACCAGCACCAGCGCAACTCCGGCGCCGACCAGCAGCCCTCGGACCACGACCGGATCGGTCTGCTGGCGCCGGGCCGGTGGCGGCGCGGCGACCCGTGGTGGCCGAGAGGTCGGCCGCTGATGGCGAGAAGGTACCGGCGGTCGCGGTGGTGGACGGTAGCGGCCAGGAGGCTGACCGTACCGCGGCGTCGGGGCGCGCGGCGGACGGCGCCACGGCTGTGTCGGGCCGGGGTCGTCACGGGGAATCCTGGGTTGCTGCCACCCGCGGCGCGCCCGAGGATCGTCCGGGCGGTTCATCGGAACCTCTCATAGCACTGGTCGGCGTCGCTGTACAGGCCGGACCGGAACGCGAAGATCCGGGTGAAGCCGGCCGGGACGGTGTCGCCGTTGACGTCGCTGGCCACCAGGTGATTGGTGAGCAGACCCGATATCGCCTCGTCGAGGTCGCCGGCGGTGAGCACCATGGTGTGTCCCGACGGCACGGCGATCGGCTCAGCCATGTTTCGCTGAGCGACGCCGGTCAGGCACGCGGTGCGCAGCGCCGCCGCGTCGCCGGACAGCGAAAGACCGCGCTGGTGTTGCACGGCAAGCATGTAGCGCGAGGTCACCACGGAGAACGCGGTGTCGTCACCTTGCAGCAGTTGGCCGCTCTGCTGGTCGGTGTAGGCACCTATCCGCTGCAGCCCGGCCAGATCGACGGTGATGGTGTTGGTGGTGGGGCAGTAGGAGGCCGGTGGACTGGGTCGCGCATCGGGGCATGTGGCGTCGCCGCCGGCCGAAAGGGTCGGTGCACTGGCCGGTTGGAAGATCTGCCCGAGGATTTCCATCAGAGTTGCCAGCGAACCGTTGTCGATGGCCATTTCGCCCGGCTCGGATTCACTGGTCGGGTCGTATTGCAACCCCTTGGGTAAACCCGAACGGCGACGGTCTATTTCGTCCATGTCGATGGCTGCGCACGTGTTGGCGTCGCCGTCGAAACCTTCTTGGAATGCACCCACACGATCGAGCGCAGATCCGTGGGCTCCATGGGCGTTCAGGGATTCGTCGACAGGGTCGCGCACCGTGATTCCGCCGGCAAGTACGCGGTCGAGCCCGTCGGTGGTGTTCATGGTGAACCGCGGCGAGTGGCCCTCGGCGACCCAGCGCAGATACACCCCGGCAAAGCAGTCGGCCTGTTGTTCCTTGACGATCGTGCGTGTCCACAGTCTGACCAGATTCGCTTTGGTCTGGACTGCGTGACCGAGCTCGTGCGCGAGCAGCCCCGGCACGGAGATGTCGCCGAAGTACTTGCGGGCCGCGGGAATCAGCGAGCCGCGATCCCAGGCCACAGTGTCATCGAGGCCGCAGTACATCGCGTTGGAGAAGTCATAGGTGCTGGACCTGCCGCACACGCCCGGGCTTGCCGGATTCGTCGAGTCGTAGGAAAACATGATGGCGACCGGCGTGTAGTCGCCGGAGAAGTACTGGGGGAAAGTGGCTACCCAGAAATCTTGAATATCGTTGATCGCCAACAGTGATAGTCGATCATTGTCGCTGCCGTCGGTGTTTTCGACATCGCCCTCGGGCGCGGGTGCGCCCGGGCGGATGCCGTTGGGGCCACCGGTCGCGGGCAGGCCGGCAACGCGGTTGGGGTCGTCCAACATCGACGCGGCGCGGCCTTCGATCACGGTTGGCCCGCTGCATCCGGCGGTGGCCGGCATCACGCACAGCAGGGCGAGCGCTGTAGCTGCCCAGGCGTGCCGGCGACGTTGGTGCGGGATGAAGGCGCTGATGTGCCGGAGTTTAGGGCACCCGAGCCCACGCAGTGATGATAGGAGGCATCGTGATGACGGCGTCGACGGCAGCCGCCTCCTCGCGGAAGCGCGGCAGCATGGCGTCGACGTCGGCTAGGTCACCGACGGTGATACCCAGCTGTTGTGCGGTTGGGTAGACCAATCGCCACACTTCCGTGGCGTAGGCCAAGATGTCGGTGTCGGCGGCGGTTCCGACCGGCGCGCTCAGGACCAGTTGCGGCGTTCCCAGACCGGCATCCCGAAAGACGGTAGGCAGGGTGGTGCCGAACTGTGCGCTGAGCCCCATCGCCTCGAACGAACGGGCGATGCCCTCAGACACCTGGCGGAACAGCGCCATATCCGGAACGGTGCTCACTCGGGTGATGTCGTTCTCGGAGAACACCATCACACCGCCTGGGCGCACCAACGAGCTCAGGCGTCGCACGGTGGCGGCCGGTTCGGGCAGGTGCATCAAAATCAGTCGGCCGACCACTGCGTCAACCGGTTCGTCCAGCGCGATCGCATCGACGGTCCCCGGTACGAAACGTGCTGCAGTCAAGCCTTGCTCGGCGGCGCGGGTGCGGGCGAGATCGATCATTTCGGGTGCCGCGTCCACGCCGAGTACCGATCCTGTTGGACCGACCAGCCGAGCGGCGATCAAGGACACGTCACCGGGGCCGGAGCCGACGTCGAGCACCCGCATGCCGGTGCGCAGGCCCGCTAGTCGTAGTGCGTGCTCGGTGTAGTCGTTATAGAGCCGCCCTTGCAGGAGCAGCCGTTGCACCTCCACGTCGGCATGGCCCAAGACATAGGTGCTACCTGTCGTGTTCATCGCGTTACGCCTCCACGAACTCTGGTGTCGGAGTGGACGTCACAGCATTGCGGGCCCTGGCCGGCAGTAGTACGGCGACGACGATCGCCGCGGCAGCGGCGATGCCGGCACACACCAGCGATCCGACCTGAAGACCGTCGAGGAATGCGTGGTTGACAGCATCGCGGACCCCGACTGCGGTGCCGGCGGGCAGCTGCCCAATGACTTTGTAAGCGCCGGCAATCGAGGCCTGCATGGTTGCCCGGACATCGGCCGGCAGCGCCGCCAGCGGCGCGGCGGACCCGACGCGGCCCGAGTACAGGGAGGCGAACACACTGCCGATGATCGCCACGCCGAGCGTGCCGCCAAGCTCGCGGGTGGTGTCGTTGATCGCTGAGCCAACCCCGGCCTTGTCGGCGCTCAGCGAGCCCATGATGGCTTCGGTGGCCGGTGCCGTCGTCAGCCCGAGACCGCCACCGAGAAGCACCATTTGCAAGGCGATCTCGTTATAGGACGTCCCAGCGTCCACGGTGGACGCCCACGCCAAGCCCGCTGCGAACACACCGAGACCGACAGCGACGACCGCTGTGGTGCCGACACGTTCGACCATTCGCGGCCCGACCACACTCGCCAGCGCGATCGAGATGGCCACCGGCAGCAGCCGAACACCTGTCTCGAATGCGCTGTAGTCCTTGATGAATTGGAAGTACTGAGTGATGACGAAGATGAATCCGAACAAGGTCAGGAAACCCGCGGTCACGGCCAGGCTACCGCCCGAGAATCGACGGTTGACGAACACCGACACGTCCAGCATCGGGTGCGTGCTGCGTCGCTCCCACAGCGCGAACCCGGCGAGAACAACTGCAGCAAGGGCGAAGCCGGTCCCGGTTCGTACGCTGCCCCATCCCCAGCCGGGTGCTTCGATAACGGTATAGACCAGCGTTGTCACCCCGACGGCGGACAAGATCAAACCGGGGACGTCGACGGGCGGGGTTGCCGGGTCGCGCGAGGTGGGAACGAACAGCATTCCGCCGAAGATGGCCAGCGCGGCGACCGGGACGTTGACAAGAAAGATCGAACCCCACCAGAAGTGTTCGAGCAGCCAGCCGCCGGTGATCGGCCCGGCTGCCACCCCGACACCCACCATCGCCGCCCACAGGCCGATGGCCTTCGCGCGAGCGATCGGGTCGGCGAAGATGTTGGTGATCAACGCCAGGGTTGTCGGGAAGATCACGGCGGCACCGACGCCCATGGCGGCGCGCGCCGCGATGAGCGCGTCAGCCGAATTCACCTGCGCCGCAACAGCAGAGGTGATCGCGAACAGCGCCAGCCCGGAACTGAGCCAGCCACGCCGGCCGTAGCGGTCACTGAGGCTGCCGACTGAGAGCAGGAGGCCGGCCATCACCAGCGTGTACGCGTCGACGATCCACTGCAATTGCGCAGTGTTGGCACCCAGGTCGCGCGACAGCGTAGGCAGTGCGACGTTGACGATCGTGGCGTCGACGCTGATGACGAAGACGGACAGGCAGATGACGGCAAGCGCGGAAATCGGGTAGCCACGGAATATCGGTTCGGTACGCATGGGAAGGACACTAAACTTACTAGACAAGTTTCTCAAGTAATAGATTGAAGAAGATATCTAACCCCTGGTAGGATGGGTCTATGTCCGCTCGCAAGAGCTACAACCAGAACTGTCCGATCGCCAAGGGGCTCGACATCCTCGGTGAGCGGTGGACACTGCTGATCCTGCGCGAGTTGCTCGGGGGGCCGCGCCGGTACAGCGATCTGCGTGCCGAACTGCCGGGCATTGCCACCAACCTGCTCGCCGAGCGGCTCAAGGAACTGGAAAGCGCGGGGCTCGTCGACCGCGAAGAATTGCCGCCGCCGATCGCCCGTACCGTCTACACCCTCAGCGATGACGGCTGGAAGCTGGTGCCACCGGTACTGCGCAGCATCGCGTTGTTCGGCCTGAACCAAGGCGGCCTCGTCGACGACGTACCGATAACGCCGTTGAGCGGATTTCTCGCCGGAATCCTGCTGGGTGGGAACGCGACCAGCGTTGCCGGGGTGACCGCGTCATACCGTGTCGACATCGACGGTCGTCGTTTCGAATTCGCGGTGCAGGACGGCCATCTCGCGGCCGCCCGAGGTGAACCCGCAGTGACGGTTACCGCCAGCGCGGCGGATCTCGTCGCCGCACGCTTCGCATCCACCGACGCCAAACGCCGGGCGGCGCAGCGGCGGATCAACTTCGAAGGCGAGACCGATGCGATCGAGACACTGCGCAAGGCCTTCTCGCTGTGACGCGGGGCGACGGCACCGCCCGGGCCAATCACGACATCTAGACTGAACCGGTGGAGTCAGCATCACCTCGTCCCGTGCTGGTCGTCGATTTCGGCGCGCAGTATGCCCAGTTGATTGCCCGCCGAGTCCGCGAGGCCAGGGTGTATTCCGAGGTGATTCCGCATACCGCCTCGGTCGATGAGATCAAGGCCCGCGACCCGCAGGCCCTGGTGCTCTCCGGCGGGCCGGCGAGCGTATACGCCGACGGTGCGCCCCAGCTGGACCCGGCGGTATTCGATCTGGGTGTGCCCGTGTTCGGTATCTGCTACGGATTTCAGGCCATGGCGCAGACACTCGGCGGCACCGTCGCGCCCACTGGCACCAGTGAATACGGCCGGACCGAACTGAAAGTGCTTGGCGGGGAATTACATTCGGGACTTCCGGAGACACAGCCGGTGTGGATGAGTCACCGCGACGCCGTCACCACCGCGCCGGAGGGATTCGACGTGGTGGCCACCAGCGTCAGTTCTCCGGTGGCGGGCTTCGAGAATCGAACCCGGCGACTGGCCGGCGTGCAGTACCACCCGGAAGTGATGCACACCCCGCACGGGCAGAAGGTGCTCAGCCGGTTCCTGCATGACTTCGCCGGCATCGGCGCGGATTGGACGCCGGCCAACATCGCCGGGGCGCTGGTCGAGCAGGTACGTGAGCAGATCGGCGACGGCCACGCGATATGTGGGCTGTCCGGTGGGGTGGACTCCGCGGTGGCTGCAGCGCTGGTGCAGCGCGCGATCGGTGATCGGCTGACGTGTGTCTTCGTCGATCACGGGCTGTTGCGCGCGGGCGAGCGGGCGCAGGTGCAGCGCGACTTCGTCGCCGCCACCGGGGCCAACTTGGTCACCGTCGACGCCGCGCAGACATTCCTCGACGCGCTGTCGGGGGTGACCAATCCCGAAGGCAAGCGCAAGATCATCGGCCGCCAGTTTATCCGCGCGTTCGAAGGAGCAGTGCGAGATGTCATAGGGGCCAAAAGCCCCCGAAAAGACATTGAGTTTTTGGTGCAGGGCACGTTATATCCGGACGTGGTGGAGTCCGGCGGCGGGACCGGTGCGGCGAACATCAAAAGCCACCACAATGTCGGCGGACTGCCCGGCGATCTGAAGTTCAAACTCGTCGAACCGCTGCGCCTGCTGTTCAAGGACGAGGTACGCGCGGTCGGACGTGAGTTAGGGCTGCCGGAGGAAATCGTTGCGCGCCAGCCGTTTCCGGGCCCCGGCCTGGCGATTCGGATCGTCGGCGAGGTCACCGCAGCGCGACTGGAAACCCTGCGGCGTGCCGACGCGATCGCTCGCGAGGAGCTGACTGCGGCGGGCCTGGACAACCAGATCTGGCAATGCCCGGTGGTTCTGCTCGCCGACATCCGCTCGGTGGGCGTGCAGGGCGACGGCCGCACATACGGGCACCCGATCGTGCTGCGGCCGGTGTCCAGCGAAGACGCCATGACCGCCGATTGGACCCGGGTGCCCTACGACGTGCTGGAGCGCATCTCCACCCGGATCACCAACGAGGTCACCGAGGTCAACCGGGTGGTGCTGGATATCACCAGCAAACCGCCCGGCACCATCGAGTGGGAGTAGGCGGCTCGACGGCCCGTCCGGCTTCACAGCAACACCATTTGCCCCATCTGTATCGACTGCATAAGCAGCCCCTCACGTTGCTTGACGGTTGTCAGAGGGTAGGTGTTGACTCACGGATATCGAACATGTATTCGATCATAGTGAGGATTCATGTCGCCCGCTGCAGTCCATGACGACCGCGCTGAGCAGCTAAAACTGCTCCGGCGGCAGATGGCGGCGGTGTCCGGACGGCGGGCGGATACCGCGTTGCCCGAGTCGGAGGCCAGGCTGCCGATCCCGCCGATGTTGGCCGATGTACTGCCGGAAGCCTTGCCCCGGGGAACGGTGGCGGTGCTGTCGGGAGCCCGGTCGCTGCCGGTGAGCATGGTGGCCGCGGTGACGGCCGCCGGCGGCAACGCGGCGATCGTGGGCCAGCCGAATATCGGGTTGTTGGCCGCCGTGGAGATGGGGGCGGATTTGAGCCGGCTCGCGGTGATACCGGATCCCGGAGCCGATCCCGTCGAGGTGGCGGCGGTGCTCATGGACGGGATGGATCTGGTGGTGCTCGGGCTCGGTGGGCGTTCGGTACCGCTGACCCGGGCGCGGGCAGTGGTGGCCCGCGCACACCAGAAAGGCTGCACTCTGCTGGTCACCGACGGCGATTGGCAGGGAGCGTCGATGCGGCTGGAGGCCCGGGTCCGTGGTTATGAGACGACGATGGGCGAGCGTGGCTTCGGGCGGATCAGCGGTGTGCGGCTGGATGTGTGTGCGCGTGGACGGATGATCGGTCGGACACGGGCGGGATAGCGCGGTGGACTCCCGGGTGCTGGCGATCTGGTGTATGGACTGGCCGGCGGTCGCCGCGGCGGCGGCCGCCGGCCTGCCCGCGACGGCTCCGGTCGCGGTCACGCTGGCCAACCGGGTGATCGCCTGCTCGTCGGCCGCCCGTGCGGCCGGAGTGCGACGAGCGCTGCGCCGCCGCGAGGCGGCCGCCCGCTGCCCGCAACTGCATGTTGTGGCCGCTGACGCCGACCGCGACGCCCGGTTCTTCGAGGGCGTTGTCGCGGCGATCGATGATCTGGTTCCCCGCGCCGAGGTGCTGCGGCCCGGGCTGGTGGTGTTGCCGGTGCGCGGGGCGGCCCGGTTTTTCGGGTCTGAGCAGCAAGCAGCCGAGCGACTGATCGACGCGGTGGCCGCGGCCGGCGCCGAGTGCCAGGTCGGGATCGCCGATCGATTGTCCACCGCGGTGCTTGCTGCCCGGGCGGGCCGGGTGGTGGCACCGGGGGAGGACGCGCGGTTTTTGTCGACACTGTCGATCCGCCAACTCGCCACCGAGCCGAGCCTGTCCGGTCCGGGCCGGGAGGATCTGGTAGATCTGTTGTGGCGGCTGGGAATTCGTACTATTGGGCAGTTCGCTGCGCTGTCGCGTACCGATGTGGCGTCGAGGTTCGGCGCCGACGGGGTGGCCGCGCACCGGTTGGCTCGCGGGGAGCCGGAACGCGCGCCGTCGGGGCGCGAGCCGCCGGCCGAACTTGATGCCGTGCTGCATCCCGATCCGCCGATCGACCGGGTCGATGCCGCGGCCTTCGCGGGACGCTCGCTGGCCGGCGCATTGCATCAGACGTTGATGGCCGCAGGGGTGGGATGCACCCGGCTGGCGATTCACGCCGTCACCGCCAATGGCGAAGAGCTGAACCGGGTTTGGCGGTGTGCGGAGCCATTGACCGAAGACGCCACCGCCGACCGGGTGCGCTGGCAGCTGGATGGATGGCTGAACAAGCGCAAGCTCGACGATCGGCCCAGCGCACCGGTGACGCTGCTACGGCTGCAGGCGGTGGAGGTGATCTCCGCCGGGGCGCTGCAACTGCCGTTATGGGGCGGCCTCGGTGAGGACGACCGGCTGCGCGCCCGACGGGCGCTGGTGCGGGTGCAGGGCCTGCTCGGACCGGAGGCAGTGCAGGTGCCGGTGCTGTCGGGGGGTCGCGCTCCGGGCGAGCGCATCACCCTGACACCGCTGGGCGACGAGCCGGTGCCGCAGGCCGATCCGAGTCGGCCGTGGCCGGGGCAGCTGCCCGAACCGTCACCCACGGTGTTGGTCGATGATCCGGTGGAATTGCTTGACTGTCAGGGCAATCCGGTGCGGGTCACCAGTCGCGGGCTGTTCTCCGCCGACCCGGCCCGATTGACGGCCCACGGTCGCGACGACCACCTGCGCTGGTGGGCCGGTCCGTGGCCGGTCGACGAACGCTGGTGGGACCCCGAGCGTGCCAGGGGCCGCACCGCCCGGGCGCAGGTGCTGCTGGACGGCGATCCCGGCACGGCGATGCTGCTGTGCTACCGCCAGCGGCGGTGGTATCTGGAGGGGATCTACGAGTAGTCCGGCGTCAAAGAGCGCGCGAACGCCCCCACCCGGTCGATGAAGCGGTCGAAGAACACCGCCGGATCGACACCAACACCGATGAGCGCATTGGGTTTTCGGCCCCAGCGTCCCGACCAGTCGGTGACCGTCATCCCGCGGGTCAGCGAACCGGTGAGCTCGACGTCGACCGTCGCCGCGCGAGTCGATACCAGCTGCGGGTCCAAGGCGACCGCCGCGGCCAGCGGATCGTGTAGGTGCGCCAGATACCCGTAGCCGGCGTCGCGGTGGGCCTCGAAGTAAAACCGCATCGAGTCCTCGATGAACCGGATCAGCGGATTGGACCCATCCGCAATCGATGCGAGCCTCCTCAGGTGCTCTGGCGTCATCGCGATCTGCTGGGTCAGGTCCAATCCGCATAGGACGGGCAGAGATTCGGCGCCAACCCAGCCCGCGAAGACCTCGGCCGCCGCCTCGGGATCGACGTGGATGTTCCATTCGGCAACCGGATTGGTGTTGCCGCGATAGTCGTAGGCACCGCCCATGATCACCAACCGGCGTAACAACGTCGGCAACGCGGGTTCGGCGCGCAGTGCCAGCGCCAGGTTGGTCAGCGGGCCGGTGGCCACGCCGATCAGCTCTCCCGGGTAACCGCGCGCCGCCTGCACCCAGGCCGTAGCGGCGTCGTAATCGGTAAGCCGACGAGCGCTCGGGGGCAGCACCGCATAACCTAAACCATTGGCGCCGTGAGCTTTTCCGGGCGGACACATCGCGCCGTTCCGTGGCTGTGCGGCGCCCTTGGACACTGGGATGTCGTGCGCCTGGCATAGGTCGAGCAGGCTGAGGTTGTTCTGGCAAACCTGCTCTACCCCAACGTTTCCGCCGGTGGAGGCGATGCCGACCAGCTCGGCCTCGCCGCTGGCCAAGAGGTACACCAGCGCGAGCGCATCGTCGACACCGGTGTCGACGTCGACGAAAACCGGCTGGCGAGAAGGCATAGCGCTCACCATACCGGGGCTCAGGATGCGAACGTGACCACCAGAACGTCGCGCAACGCGGGCGCCGACGCGTCGAGCGGCTGGATCGGCGAGACGCCATGCACGGTGCGGCGGTCGTCACCGAGTAGCAGCGTGCCCGGCTCGCACAGCGTGGTGGTCAGCAGGTGCTTACCGCTCGCGTCGAACACGGTGCTTTCACCGCCGACGGCGTTGCATCGGTTGATCAGCAGCGAAGTGACCAGTGTGACACCGTCGCGGTGCAGGCCCTCGGGGGTGGGCTGACCGTCCCCGTCTGCCGATGCGATGACCCGGAACGGGTGCACCTTGACGGTCCAGTGTGTGACGTCGTCGAGGGCATCGGCAAACACGCACAACAACGTGATCAATTCCGCCAGCAGCGGCTCCCCGGCGAAGGCATCGGTCAGCGGCTCGAAGTGGCGATCCCGGTCGATGTAAAGCGGATTGGAATCCTGCGGCTGTACAAACGCGTCGTTGGACATCAGGGTGGCCACCCCGTCGCTGACCGTGTAATGGCCGTAACGGCGTAACCGTTGCATGCCCAGCTCGGCCGCATAAGGGTCCAGCACCAACCCATCCCAGTGCCGGCCAAAGCGTGCCCACACGTTTTCGTCGGTGTCCAGGCTGCGGACCAGATCAGCCGGGGTCATCAACGACACGCCCTCCGCGACAAGGGTGTCAACGTTCACGTCTGATAGATACCTGGAAGCCGATGAGGCTAAACGCCTGCCGATGGCTACCAGTGCACGCCGGGCACCAGCCGCACCGCCTGCTTGACCGGCCGGGGCACCCGCATCCGATTGACGGCGCGGATCGGGCGTCTCGGTTTACGCTGCGACGACGGCTGGGCGGTAACGGGTTCTGTAGCCTCGAGCCCCAGCGCGGCCGCCGAATCGGGGTAGCCGAGATAGATCTGATGCAGGATCCGTCGCGACAGCTTCGGGGTGAAGTAGTGGCCGGCTTCGGCCAGGGTGCCCAGCGGGGTGTCGATGCGGGCGGGCTTTTCGATCAGGCCGCGCACCACCATTGCTGCGGCGTGTTCGGGACTGATCGCCCGCACCGGGTTGAGCCGCCGGGACGGCGCGATCATCGGCGTGGCCACCAACGGCATATGGATGTTGGTGAACGTGATGTGATCCGACAGCGTCTCGGACGCCACCACCTCGGCGAACGCGTCCAGGGCGGCCTTGGAGGGCAGGTACGAGCTGTACCTCGGGTTGCGGGCCTGCACGCCGGCACTCGACACGTTCACGACGTGGCCGAACCGGCGCTCACGCCAGTGTGGCAGCAGCGCCAGTGTCATCCGCACGGCACCAAAGTAATTGACCGCCATCACCCGTTCGTAGTCGTGGAGTCGTTCGGTCGAGTTGACCACGGACCGGCGGATCGAGCGGCCGGCGTTGTTGACCAAGTAGTCGACGTGGTCGAAGCGTCCCAGGATGTCCTTGACGGTGTGCTCTACCGAGCCGGTGTCGGTGACATCGCAGGTGAAGGCATAAGCCCGGCCGCCGGCCGCGCGGATCTCGGCGACCAGCTCATCGAGCGCCTCGCCGTTGCGGGCCAGCGCGAACACCGTCGCACCGCGTTCGGCGATCGCGATCGCTGATGCGCGGCCGATACCGCTGGACGCGCCGGTGATGATGACGTGCCGGCCGACCAGTGGGCCCGCCGGATCGTCGCGTCTGGCCCGGTCCGGGTCCAGCTGCTCGGCCCAGTACCGCCATAGTCTGGGCGCGTAGTCGGCGAATTCGGGTACGCGAATACCACTGCCGCGCAACGCTTTTTGTGTCTCGTCGGAAATGAACGTGGGAGCTAGATCGACGACGTCGAGGACTTCGGCGGGAATGCCGAGTTGGGTGGCCGCCATGTTGCGCCATACCTTTGCCCTGCCGCGCACCTTGAGCACCGGCGCGGCCACCGAGCGCGGAAGCGAGCCGCGCAGCGGCGGCAAGCCGGCTTCGGCCGCGATTCCACGGTAAATACCGCGCAAGCCAATCGTTTTCGGCGCAGTCAGGTGGAAAGTCTGTCCATCGCGACCGTCGGCGTGCATGAGGAAGACCAGCGCGTCGACGACGTAGTCGACCGGCACGATGTTGGTGCGCCCGGTGTCGGGCAACATGATCGGGGTGAACCGCGGCAGCACCGCCAGCTTGGCCAGCAGCGGAAAGAAGTAGTACGGCCCGTCGACCTTGTCCATCTCCCCGGTGCGCGAATCACCGACGACCACCGCGGGTCGGTAGACCCGAAAGCGCAGCCCCGGCGTCGAGCGCACCAGCTGTTCGGCTTCGAACTTTGTCTGGTGATACGGCGTCGGCAACTGTTGGCCGACGTCGAAATCGGCCTCGGTGTACTCGCCGCGGAAGTCGCCGGCCACCGCAATCGACGACACATGGTGCATCGTCGCGCCGAGGCGGCGCGCCAGCTCGATCACACCGCGGGTGCCGTCGACGTTGGCGGCGCGTTGCTCGGAATGGCCGGCGGTGATGTCGTAGATCGCCGCGCAGTGCACCAGGTGCTCGACGTCCCCAAGCTCGGCGATGGCGTCGTCGGCCAAGCCCAGATCCGGCGCCGTCAAATCGCCGACCAGCGCTTTTACCCGCTCACCCCAGCCGGTGGCCAGCTGTTCGAAGCGGCTCAGCGACGAGCGGCGGACCAGGACCCAGACCTCGGCATCGGCCCTGGTGTCCAGGAGCTTGGATACGACACGGCGCCCGATAAACCCGGTACCGCCGGTAACGACATAGCGCATGCAAGCCATCGTGGCGGCTTGATGCCACAGTCGTCAACACGGTGTGACGTAGTGATCAGTAGCTGAAGTCGCGGATTCCGTCCCAATCCTGCAGCGTCCAGCCGCTGGTGGGGCTTCCGGTGATGACCACGCGCCCCCCATTGGGCAGCGGATG
Source organism: Mycobacterium shimoidei (assembly GCA_002101905.1). GTDB lineage: Bacteria > Actinomycetota > Actinomycetes > Mycobacteriales > Mycobacteriaceae > Mycobacterium > Mycobacterium shimoidei. The sequence continues at coordinate 57,890 of LQPU01000001.1, forward strand.
GCTTTTCGCCAGGCTGGTCTTGGGGTTTTTCACGTTCATCAGCGTCCAGTACGCGATCGAGTTGGCGTGTGAGAACGCAATCGGCTTGGTGTTGCCGCTGTCATAAATCTTCTGCACCGCGGCGGTGAACTGGTCGTTGAACTCTTTGCCGCTGACCGATCCCGGTATGGCGTTGTGGTGGTCGCCGTTGAGCCATTGCTGGGGCGCCAGCAGATAAGTCAGCTCGGCCCGATCGGCCCGCGTGTTGTCATACCAGCCGGCGTCGATTTCCCGGAGCCCGGGCAGGATCTGAACCTGCAGGTGCAGGTCTTTGGCCAGCGGTGCGGCGGTCTCCTGGGTTCGCGCCATCGTGGAGGCGTACACGCCGTCGTAGCGGTTGCGGGCCAGTTGACGGGCCAGCTGCTCGGCCTGTGCCTGGCCTTCTTCGGTAAGACCCGGGCCGGGCACCTCGGTGTTGATCACCCCGTCGGCGTTGGACTCGGACTGGGCATGCCGGACAAAGGTCAAGGTGATGGTGCGCACGTGCGGCGAACTCGAGCAAGCGCCGGTGGATATTGTCACGACGAGCGCGACGAGTGCTGCAGCGGCCTTCCAGATCACGGTGCGATTGGGCATGGCGATAGCCTGCCTTGTCGGTGGCTTCGATGTGAAGGGTTTGCCGCGGTTAGGCGCGACGAATCTGGTTGAAAGGAGACTGGGATGGCAATCGACCCGAATGCGGTGGGCGCAACAACGAAGCCCGTGTTGTTCGAATGGACGGATCGCGACACCATGCTCTACGCGCTCGGTGTCGGCGCCGGAACCGACGACTTGTCGTTTACCACCGAAAACAGCCACGACATTCCCCAGCAGGTGTTGCCGACCTACGCGGTGATCTGCTGTCCCGCATTCGGCGCCGCCGGCAAGGTCGGAAGCTTCAACTGGGCCATGCTCCTCCACGGTTCGCAGGGCATCCGGCTGCACGCACCGCTGCCGCCCGCGGGCAAGCTCTCGGTGGTCACCGAGGTAACCGACATCCAGGACAAGGGCGAGGGCAAGAACGCCATCATCATGCTGCGCGGCCGGGGCAGCGATCCCGACAGCGGGACGTTGGTCGCCGAAACCTTCACCACGCTGGTCATCCGCGGCGCCGGTGGCTTCGGCGGGCAGCCCGGGCGGCGCCCGGCCGCACCGGAGATCCCTGACCGCGAGCCCGACGCCCGGGTTACCTTGCCCACCCGAGAGGACCAGCCGTTGATCTACCGGCTCTCCGGCGACCGCAATCCGTTACACAGCGATCCGTGGTTCGCCAGGGAAATGGCCGGCTTTCCCAAGCCGATCATGCATGGGTTGTGCACCTACGGGTTCGCGGGGCGCGCGTTGGTGGCCGAGCTCGGCGGCGGTGACGCCAGCGCCATCACCGCGATCGATGCGCGGTTCACCAAGCCGGTGTTTCCCGGCGAGACCCTGACGACCTCGATCTGGCGCACCGAACCCGGCAAAGCGGTGTTCCGCACGGAAGCTGCTGGGCCCGACGGCAGCGACGCGCGGCTGGTGCTCGAGGATGGTGCGGCGGAATACCGGACCTGATGGGGGTTTACCGAGGCCGCTAACGTGGCAGCCTCGGACATGACGTTCAAACTCACCTACAGCGACGGTCACGAGACCGAGTACGACGACAACACCAGCTGGGAAATCGAAAACGGCGTCCTCAAGTTGGGCCGCGAGTCCGGCAAGTGGACGGTATTCCTCTCGCCGAGCCATTGGGCCACATTGGAGCTCGTCGCGGCCAAGGATGGCGAGAAGCAGGAAGACGAAGACAAAGCCAAAGACCAAGACAAAGACGAAGACGAAGACGACTGAGCTCGCTACGGCGTGGGCGGTGCGTCGTCGGGAGCCAGTGCCGCGCCGATCTTTTGGAACAGCGTCTGGGCCTCGTTGCGGTAGTTGCCTTTGTCGTCAAAGGCGTCCGGCTGGTAGGTGACGACTACCGCGATCGCGATCTTGCGCGCGGGCAGGTATGCCGCCACGGCGGACTCACCGGCAAACATGGGATTTTGCAAGAGCCAATTCCCGGAGATCACGATCCCCAGCCCGTAGGTATACGCGTTGTCCTGCGCCAGACACGTGGCACAGCCCGGCAAGGCCGTGGTGCGACCGCGCAGTCCGGTCGACACCATCGTCTGGTAGGACTCGGGGGAGAGCAGTTTGCCGGAGCCGATGCCGACCGCGGTGGCCTCCATGTCGTAGATGTTGGTCGTCTGGACCGCACCGCGTGCCAGCGTCCAGGACGGATTCCAGAAGGTCGAGTCCTCGTAGAACGGCGTCCCGGCAGGGATCTTGAGGGCTTCGCGGCGCTCCGAGGTGAAGGAATGCAGCGTCGGCACCGGAATCTGCGGGGTGAACGAGTTGGCGGTGTTGATCAACGCGAGCGGTGTGAGCACCTTGTCCTGCAGCAGTTTCGCCAGCTCGACACCGGTGGCTTTCTCCAATGCCTGGCCGAGCAGCACGTAGTTGGTGTGCGAGTAGTTCCAATTCGTCCCGGGCTCGTAGAGCAACGGCTGGTTCACCGCATAGCCGAGCAATTCTTCGGGAGTCCATTGCCGGAACGGATCGGCGGTCAGCGCCGCATCGAAGTCGGCGTTTCCGATCGCGTAATCGCGGTAGCCGGACGTCATCTGGGCGAGTTGGGCCAACGTCACCCGGTTCGCGTTCGGGATGTCGGGAAGCCAAGTGGACAGCTTGTCGTCGAGGCGTACTCGCTTCTCGTCGACGAGTTTGAGCAGCAGCGTCGAGAGGTAGGAGATCGCGACCGCTCCGTTGCGGAAGAACATGCTCGTCGTCGCCGGCACACCGGTCATCGAGTCGCCGGCCGCCTGCGTGACGATTTCCTTGCCGTCCACCGTGACCCGAACGATCACCGCTCTCAGATGAGCTTGGGCCATTGTGTCCCGGACAATCTTCATCACCGCTTGGGCTTTCGCCGGATCGGCGGAGGACGGGGACGCGGGCAGATCACCGCTTGACGTACAGCCCGTCGCGAGCACGGCGAGGGTGCACAGCATCGAAGCCAGCCGCCGGAACATAGTCAACGCTGATCGTGTCCTAGCCGACGTGCCAGTTGTTCGGTGAATGCGACGACACGGTCCGGGCTGTCCAGCGCGTAGCTCGCCGCCGTGGCGCGATCACCATCGTCGTCGTGCCGTACCACGATTCCCACGCCGTCGTCGCGCACCGCATCGAAGGCATCCTCGTCGGTGATGTCGTCGCCGAGATAAATCGGGAAAAGCCGATCTTCGGCGGGGTCGCGGATGTGATCGAGCACCCAGCGCAGCGTCTTTCCCTTGTCCCAGTTGATATCCGGGCGTAGCTCGATGACCTCACGCCCGGTCGTCACCCGAAGCCCGGTGCGCCGGCCGGCGGCACGTACCGCCGCTGCGACCTCACCGACCTTGTCGCGCGCAGCGTTACGGTAGTGCACGGCGACGCCAAAGCGCTTGTGTTCTACCGCAACACCGGAGATCGTGGCAAGCTCGTCGCGTAAATCGCCGGCCGCCTGCTCCAGCACCGGGATGCTCGCCGCCGCCTGTTCGTTCTGGTGGTGTTCGCCGCGCGGCCCGGTCAGCTCGAAACCGTGACTGCCCGCATACCAGATACCGGGCAGACCGATCCGCTGCCGCACATCGGCGAGGTCGCGGCCGGACAGTATCGCCACCGGGCAGCGCGCCGTCAACGCCGTCAGGGCGTCGGCGGCGCCGGGGGCCAGCCGCGCGGCGTCGGGGTCGTTGACGATCTCGGAAAGTGTTCCGTCGAAGTCGTAGAACACCGCGAGGTGCTGCGCGGCCACCTGGTCGAGGACATCCAGGGCGTCGGGCAGTTGCGACATCCGTCGGTCACCGCGGCGCACCTGGATGTCACCCTGATCGGAGACGACGGCGTCCGCGCCGTGCCCGCTTGCACGGAGCCCGATCACCAGTGCAAACCCGGCGGCCCGGGCGGCAGCGATCCCGTCCGCTGTCGTCGTCACCACGGCGCACCGGCCCGGCAGCGCTGACAGCCGGCGGGCCGTCTCGACGAGGGTGGTGCTGTTGGCCGGGGCGGTGCGCACACCGGCATCGCGAAGCTGTGCCAGCAGCGTGGCCTCGGTCGCGGAGGAGCCCAGGTCGAACAGCACGGCGTCATGGCGGCGCGGGTCGATCGTGACCGCCAATGCTTCGCCCCTATCGTCCCTGTCGTCGTTGCGTCGCCTTAGCCTAGAGAGACGGTCGGCCAAGTGCGCCCGGTGGCCCGGCTATCGTTATTCGAACATATTTTCGATAGAGTAGCCGGGTGGGCTGGAGTAACGGGCCGCCGAGCTGGTCGGAGATGGAGCGGGTGCTCAATGGCAAACCCCGCCGCGCCAGCACGGTTGATGTACCTCCAGAAGACGGTCCCCGGTCACGCCGGCGTGGCAAGTATCAGCCGCCGAGCAACAGCCGGGCGGTGCGTTCATCGGTCGCCTACGCCGAGTTGCATGCGCATTCGGCGTACAGCTTCCTCGACGGGGCCAGCACCCCGGAAGAGTTGGTCGAGGAGGCGGCGCGGCTGGATCTGCGCGCCATCGCATTGACCGACCACAACGGCCTGTACGGGGCGGTGCGGTTCGCCGAAGCCGCCGCGGAACTGGACATGGCCACCGTGTTCGGCGCCGAGCTGTCGTTGGGGCCCGGTGCCCGCACCGACCAGCCGGATCCGCCCGGCCCGCACCTGCTGGTGCTGGCCCGTGGGGCGGAAGGGTATCGACGGTTGTCTCGGCAGCTGGCCGCAGCACATCTGGCCGGCGGAGAGAAGGGCAAGCCACGCTTCGACTTCGACGCGCTGAGCGACGCGGCCGGTGGGCACTGGCAGATTCTGACCGGGTGCCGTAAAGGCCATGTCCGCCAGGCGCTTTCCGACGGCGGACCGGAAGCGGCCGCGGCGGCGTTGGCCGATCTGGTGGATCGATTCGGGGCCGACCGGGTCAGTATTGAATTGACCCATCATGGCCAGCCTGTTGACGACGAACGCAACGCCGAATTAGCTGGGTTGGCAAGGCGATTCGGGATCGACGTGGTGGCCACTACCGGCGCGCATTTCGCCGCGCCGCCGCGTGCCCGGCTGGCCATGGCGATGGGTGCGATACGGGCCCGGCAGTCCCTGGACGAGGCCGCCGGATGGCTGGCGCCGCTGGGTGGTTCCCATTTGCGGTCCGGTGAGGAGATGGCCCGGCTGTTCGCGTGGTGTCCTGAGGCGATCACCGCTGCCGCCGAACTCGGCGAGCAGTGCGCATTCGGGCTACAGCTGATCGCCCCGCAGCTGCCGCCGTTCGACGTGCCGCACGGGCATACCGAAGACAGCTGGCTGCGCGAGCTGACCCTCACTGGCGCCCGGGACCGCTACGGCACGCCCGATCAGGCGCCAAAAGCCTACGCGCAAATCGAACATGAGCTGAACGTCATTGAGCAACTGAGATTTCCGGGTTATTTCCTGGTCGTGTACGACATCACCCGGTTCTGCCGCCAGAACAACATCCTGTGCCAGGGCCGGGGATCGGCAGCCAACTCGGCGGTCTGTTATGCCCTCGGGGTCACCGCGGTCGATCCGGTGGCCAACGAGCTGCTGTTCGAGCGTTTCCTGTCGCCGGTGCGCGACGGTCCGCCCGACATCGACATCGACATCGAGTCGGATCAGCGGGAAAAGGTCATCCAGTACGTCTACGACAAATACGGTCGCGACTACGCCGCGCAAGTCGCCAACGTCATCACCTATCGGAGCCGGATCGCGGTGCGCGACATGGCCCGTGCCCTGGGCTTCTCGCAAGGTCAGCAAGACGCCTGGAGCAAGCAGATCAGCAGCTGGAACGGGGCGGCCGATTCGCCCGACGTGGAGGGCATCCCCGAGCAGGTGATCGACCTGGCCACCCAGATCGCCAACCTGCCGCGACACCTGGGCATCCATTCCGGCGGAATGGTGATCTGCGATCGTCCTATCGCCGATGTGTGCCCGGTGGAGTGGGCCCGCATGGAGAACCGCAGCGTGTTGCAGTGGGACAAAGATGACTGTGCGGCAATCGGTTTGGTGAAGTTTGATCTGCTCGGGCTGGGCATGCTCTCGGCGCTGCACTATGCGATCGACCTGGTGGCCGAACACAAGGGCATCGAGGTGGACCTGGCCAAACTGGATCTGTCCGAGCCGGCGGTGTACGAGATGTTGCAGCGCGCCGATTCCGTCGGCGTCTTCCAGGTGGAGTCCCGGGCGCAGATGGCCACCTTGCCGAGACTCAAGCCGCGGGAGTTCTACGACCTGGTGGTCGAGGTCGCGCTCATCCGCCCCGGACCCATCCAGGGCGGCTCGGTGCATCCCTACATCCGGCGGCGCAACAAGATCGACCCGGTGAGTTACGACCACCCGTCGATGGAGCGAGCACTGCGAAAGACATTGGGAGTGCCGTTGTTTCAGGAACAGCTGATGCAGATCGCGGTCGACTGCGCCGGATTTTCCGCCGCTGAAGCCGACCAGCTGCGTCGCGCTGTGGGGTCCAAGCGCTCGGCCGAACGGATGCAACGGCTGCGCGGCCGGTTCTACGACGGCATGCGCAAGCTGCATGGCGCCCCCGACGAAGTGATCGACCGGGTGTACGCAAAGCTGGAAGCCTTCGCCAATTTCGGTTTCCCGGAAAGCCATGCACTGAGTTTCGCGTCGCTGGTGTTCTACTCGTCGTGGTTCAAGCTGCACCACCCCGCCGCGTTCTGCGCCGCGCTGCTGCGCGCTCAGCCGATGGGCTTCTACTCGCCGCAGTCGCTGGTGGCCGATGCCCGCCGGCACGGCGTCGTCGTGCATGGCCCTGACGTCAACGCCAGCCTCACACACGCCACGCTCGAGAACGCCGGCACCGAGGTGCGGCTCGGCCTGGGCAGCGTCCGTCATATTGGCGAGGACTTGGCTGAAAAACTGGTTGAAGAGCGAAAAGCCAACGGGCCGTTTACAACTCTCTTGGACTTGACGTCGCGGGTTCAGTTGAGCGTGCCGCAGACCGAGGCATTGGCAACCGCCGGGGCGCTGGCCTGCTTCGGAATGTCACGACGGGAGGCGTTGTGGGCGGCCGGAGCGGCGGCGACGGCGCGACCCGACCGGTTGCCGGGGGTGGGCTCGTCGTCGCACATTCCGGTGTTGCCGGGGATGAGCGATCTGGAGCTGGCAGCCGCCGATGTGTGGTCCACCGGCATCTCCCCGGACAGCTACCCGACCCAGTTCCTGCGGGCGGACCTGGACGCCATGGGAGTGGTGCCCGCCGAGAAGCTGCTGAGCGTGCCCGACGGCGACCGGGTGCTGATCGCCGGGGCGGTGACGCATCGGCAGCGGCCGGGGACGGCGCAGGGCGTGACGTTTCTCAACCTCGAGGACGAAACCGGGATGGTCAACGTGCTGTGCACACCCGCGGTGTGGGCGCGCCATCGCAAGCTGGCACAGACGGCGTCGGCGCTACTGATCCGCGGGCAGGTTCAAAACGCCAGTGGCGCAGTCACTGTCATGGCCGAGCGATTGGGCAAGCTCACGTTGCAAGTCGGATCCAAATCCCGCGACTTCCGCTAGGAATCCGAAGTGGCTGCTCTTGATCAGAAGGAACGGACTTGAGGCTGCCCACAGAAAGGTTCGTCCGCCCACGTATCATGACCGCGGCTCAGTCACGCTGGTTCAATGAACTTAGGGGTCGGAATGAAGCTCACGCTTGCTCGTCATGGTGCCGCAGTACTGGGTTGTGCTGCGGCGCTTGTTCTTTCTCCTGCGGTTGCCATCGCTGATCCGCCCGACCCGCACATGCCGGACATGACGAAAGGCTTCTGCCCGGGTGGTCGCTGGGGTTACGGCAATTTGGCTGTGTGCGACGGCGAAAAGTACCCCGACGGCTCGTTCTGGCACCAGTGGATGAAAACCTGGATGACCGGCCCCCAGTTCTACTACGACTGCGTCAGCGGCGACGAACCGCTCCCGGGGCCGCCGCCGCCCGGAGGCTGCGACGGGGCAATTCCAGCGGACCAGCCACCCCCGCCCCCGCCCGCACCCTGACCAGCCCGTCGGGGTCCATCCCAACCGGGCACGCGAGAAGGAGAAGAAGTGCCGGAAAAGGTGTGGTTCATCACTGGAGCGTCTCGCGGGTAACGCTGGCCGCGGTCTGCTCGGCGCGGTGGAAGAGGCTTCGGACACTTCGATTCGAAGCGTGTACGAGGTCAACGTATTCGGTACTTTGAACGTTTTGCGAGCCGTGCTTCCTGTCATGCGCCGTCAGCGTGCCGGCCATGTGATCAACATCAGCTCGGTGGGTGGACTGCTCGGCTCGGCCGGCTGGGGCATCTACAACTCGACTAAGTTTGCCGTGGAAGGGTTTAGCGAGGCACTGGCCAAAGAGCTTAAGCCACTGGGGATTTCGGTCACTGTTGTCGAGCCCGGCTACTTCCGCACCGATTTTCTCGACGGGTCCAGTCTGGGGACCGAGGAAACCGTGATCCCCGACTACGAATCCACTGCCGGGGCCATGCGTGCCCGCGCGCTCGACGTGAACCACGCTCAGCCCGGCGACCCGGTGAAGGCAGCAGCGGCCATCGTCGACATCGCTTCGGTGGCCGAGCCGCCACTGCACCTGCTGTTGGGCACGGACTGCGTCGAGGCGGTCGAAGAGAAGACCAAGCAGCTCATCGCCGACATCGAGGCGTGGCGAACCGTGTCGACATCCACCGACCACTAGCGCAAGCCGCGCACTATAGCGCGGTGCACTGACAGATTCTGAGTCCCTGACACGGCGGACGGCCGGTTATCCACAGTTGGGTTTTCATGCACAGGTGGGTTTTGGGGCGGTCTGCCGGTTGCTGATTCGTCGGTGCTGCTTTTTAGCGTCGGGGCATGGGTTCAGCACTGAGCGCGCAGCAGGCCAAAGACCGGATCGGTGCTGCTCTGGATGCCATCGATGCTGCGCATGAGGTGTTGCGTGCGACGGCATCGGACATGGTGGGCAACAGTTTTCGGGTCGATGTCGCCGAGCGGCTGGAAACTCAGGAGCGCACCAACCGCGGGCTGATGTATCGGTTTTTCGGCGAGATCGCCGACCCGCCCGACGAGATCGACTCCAGCGCGCAGGTGCGCTCGGCGCTGTGGCGGCGGCTGCGCATCACCCCGCGCGAGATCACTCGCCGGTTCAAGCTGGCCGCGCGCATCTGCCCGCGCCGCTCGCTGGCCGGCCCCACCCTGCCTGCCCAGCTGCCCGAGTTGGCTACAGCGGTCGAGTCCGGCGCACTCGGCGAGGATCACATTCGCGCCGTGTGCCGCTCGCTTGACGTGCTGCCGGCCGCGGTGGCGCCGCCCGATGTCGCCTTGGCGGAGCGCAAACTGGTCGCCGAAGCCACCAGGTCCGACGCCGGGATCGTCACCCGGGTCGGTGAGCGCATCGCCGACTATCTCAATCCCGACGGCACCTTCACCGATGAGGATCGGGCCCGTCGCCGCGCATTGCACCTGGGCCCCCAAGGGCCCGACGGCATGTCGCGGCTGACCGGGCTGCTCGACCCCGAGGCACGGGCCTACTTCGAAGCCATCGACGCCGCCGTGCGCCCTGGCCGCCACCAGCCTGACGGCACCGACCCCACCGCGCGCGATGAGCGCAGCCCCGCCCAACGCTGCCACGACGCGTTCAAACTCGCCCTGCATAGCGCCCTGGGATCCGGCAAGCTGGGCACGCACCGCGGCCACCCGGTCACCGTGGTCGTCACCACCACCTTGGCCGAACTCGACCGCGCCGCCCGCGCCGCTGCCGATCCCGCCATCGGCATGCCCCCACCGGTGCGCACCGGCGGGGGCTCACGGCTGCCGATGCGAGATCTGATCCGCATGGCCGCCACCGGCATCCACTATCTGGCGGTCTTCGACGACCAATAAACCCGCTATTATGGCCCTATTATGACGAATGCCGCCCTGACCAGCGCAAATGACCTCTCCGCACCCATCCGGCGCGCGATCATCTACACCCGCGTGTCCTCTGACAAGGCCGGTGGCCGGAGCGTCCGCGAGCAGGAAGCCGAGTGCCGCACCGAGTGCGAGCGCCGGGGCTGGCCGGTCGCCGAGGTGCTGACCGACAACGACCGCAGCGCCAGCCGGTACGCCACCAAGGACCGCCCCGAGTACGCCCGGCTGCGGACCCTGCTGCAACCCGGCGACGTGCTGGTCATGTGGGAGGCCAGCCGCGCCACCCGTGACCTAGAGCGGTATGTGGAGCTGCGCGAGCTGCTGACCGAACGCCGGGCGCTGTGGTGCTACTCGGGCAAGGTGTACGACCTCACCGACGGCGGCGACAGGTTCTCCACCGGGCTGGACATCCTGGTCTCGGAGAAGGCTGCCGAGGAGACCCGGGACCGCATCATGCGCGCCCATCGGGCCAACCTCGTCAACGGCAAACCGCACGGGCGGCTGAGCTACGGCTACCGGACCCGGCTGGAGCAGGACGACCAGGGCCGCATCATCGCTCGCCACCGTGAGCCCGACCCGGCCCGCGCGCCGCTGGTGGCTGAGGCGGCGCGGCGTGTGCTGGCCGGGGAGACCACGCTGTCAGTGTTGCGCTGGCTGGTGACGGTCGATCCCGACACCGCCAAGTGGAACACCACGCGGCTGCACAAGATGCTCGCCAGCCCCACGAACGCCGGGTGGCGGGTGGCCGCTGACGGCGAACTCATCAAGGGCACCTGGGAACCCATCATCGACGAGGAGACCCGGCTGGCGCTGGTGGCGATGTTCGCCGCCCGCAAGACCGGCCCGCGCGGCAACCAGCCCAAGCACCTGCTGTCGGGGATCGCCGTCTGTGCGATCTGCGGCGAAGCGCTATGGAGGACCAAAGGCGGCAAGGCGCACGGCGGGAACCACTACGTCTACGGCTGCAAGAAGGGCAAGCACGTCGCCCGCTCGGTGATCGACCTCGACGCGGCGGTGCTGGAGGTCGTCAACGCTCTGCTGGCCGATCCCGTCATGCTGGCCGAATGGACGCGCCCGCCGGAGGCGGACCCGACCGTGGCGGTCCGCCTGGCCAAGCTGATCGAGCAGCGCGACGGCGTGGAGGCCCAACTCGCCGAGATGAAGATGCCCGCCGCCTCCGGTGCGCGGGTGCTCGCCAAGCTGGAGGAACAGATCGCCGCCGCCGAGAAGGCTGTCGTGCCGGTCGCCGTTGACCCGGCGGTCGCCGAGATCGCCGACTCCGACGACCCCATCGCCACCTGGGAGGCGCTGCCGCTGCTGGGCAAGCGCACCTTCATCCGCGCGGTCATGTCCGTCACGGTGGACCGAATCGGCCCGGGCCGATGGCACGACCGCCGCCGTGGCATCGACATCGAACCGCGTCGCGCTGCCGCTTGATTCGACCAAATCCATTGCAGTTACCCGACTTTGACGGGTTTCTCAACACGCCGGTAATGACCGGCAAAGCTTGGTGACGCGGCCTAACGCGCGCTAAATTGGACCTCAGTAGGCGGGATCGCCCCGCCGGACGGGACCACCAAAAGGTGGCACCCGAACGGCGAGTCGAAAGGCGCATCCGTTGTCCGCCACCATCACCCGATTCCTGACGCCCGAGGAAGTCAGCACCGAGATATTCGGCGGCGCTGTCGCGCCCGACCGGATCGTCAAGTTCAGCAAGCACCAAGGGCTTCCGTCCCACCGCGTCGGTCGTCGCCGGATGTATCTGGCCGCTGAGGTCGCCGCCTGGGCGCGCAGCCGCGACGGTGACGGCGACACGAACCCCGCCGCCGAGGCCACCACGCCGCCCGCCGCCTGCGCCGACGCTGCCGCGACGACCGGCGATTCCGACTGGTTGGCCGCGACGCTCGCCAGGTTCAGTCCTGACGATCTGCGCCGGGTGGCCCAGGTGCTCCGGTCGGTCGCCGACGACCATGCCCGCGAGCTGACCGGCGGTGCGGCGTGAGCGCCACCCTCGCCGAATCCACCACCGGCACAACACCGCCCAAGTCGGGAAAGTCGATTCGTCCCGCCGGGAGCGTGCACCCCTCCTCCGTAACGTCATTAGCCCCAGCGCAATCCGACGAGACGAGGAAGAAGGACACCGTGGCCGACACCGCCGCCGTTGACGTACCGGAGCTGTGGTCTGAGAAGCGCACCGCCGAGCAGTTGGGCGTCAGTCCCGGCTCGCTGCGCCAGGACCGCCACCGTGGCATCGGGCTGCCGTTCGTCCGGCTCGGGCGCAAGGTTCGATACCGGGCCGAGGACGTCGCCGCCTACATCGCCGCGCACACCGTCACGCCGGAACATGTAGCTGCTCAGCGTGATTGACCCAGACAGCAGTGATGCCGCCCAGCGCGCGTACTTGGCCTCGACGCGGGTGCCGGGCGGCACCACCCCAACGACGACTCCGAGAGAGTCAGTCCCCTCCGGCGGACACGAACCCATCCGAAAGGTACATCGTGAAGTCTAACCCGCACGGCGGCGCTCGGGCCGCTGAGTTGTCGGCGCTGCTGGCCGACGCGCCCGACCCGACCGACCATGAACGGGTCCGCAAGTTCATGCGCGCCCTGACTGAGGCCGGGCTGGCGGTGATGCTGGTCTATCCGTGGTCGAAGCAACCCGCCGACATGCGCGCCCCGCAACGCAAGACCGCCGACGACCGCGCCGCCCGTGAGGCCGCGCGCGCCGCCGACCGGCGGGGCTGGGAGCGCGTCAAGTCACCCGCCGGGCTGGCCCTGGCGACCACCGACGCCGCCGTGCTGGACGGCTACCTGGACCGGTACCTCAAGGTGTTCGCCGACCGCTATCCCGAGGGCGTGGCGGTCAACCTCGCCGTAGAGGTCGGCGGCTCGGGGCTGGTGGTGATCGACTGTGACACCGCCGGTCAGGTGGCGGCGTTCCTGGCCGACGCCGAGGCCGACCCCGACACCGCGCCGACCGTGCGCAGCCCCGGCCAGCTCGGGCCGGACGGCACGATGGTCCACAGCGACGGCGGTCACTACTGGTTCACGGTGCCCGAGGGTGTCGAGCTGCCGAGTTGCCCGGGCGCGATGACGGTCGGTGCCGCCGCCGGTGACGCCTACTCGGTGCTGTGGGACCGGCGCTACGTGCTGATCCCGCCCAGCGTGCGCGCCGAGGGCGATTACACCGCCGCCGGGGAGGTCCACGCGCTGCCCGGGTGGCTGGCCGACCGGATCACCGCTCACGGTCAGGCCCGCGCCGAGCGCAGCCGCGACCGCGCCGCGCTGCCCGCCGACGGCGATCTGGCCGGGCGCATCGACGCCTGGGCCGAGGGCGTCACCTGGACCGAGATTCTGGAGCCGCTGGGCTGGGTGCCCGCCACCCGGCCCGATAGCTGCGGGTGCGAGGTGTGGACCGCGCCGGGTGACCACGCCAGCCCCAAGTCGGCCACCGCGCACGACTCCGGTTGTGGGGCTGGCCGGTACACCGAGACCAATGCGCCGCTGCACATCTGGACCGACCACGACCGCGCCCCGTTCGACGGGTGGGTGGCCGAGCGCGGCACCGCCACCCTAAGCAAGCTCCAGGCCGTCGCGGCGGCGTACCACGACAACGACGAAGGAGCCGCCATGACCGCCGAGGGCCTGACCGGTGGCTACGCGCGGGCGGTGGATGACCTGCCCGCCGACTTCGGCAAGACCGACGCCGAGGCGCGCGCGGCGAGCGAGAGTGACCCGCCGTCCCCGCCGTCCCCGCCGCCAGGCGACACGGCCACCTCGGACCCGACCGCCCAATCGGTGGCCGAGGCCAAGGCCCAGGTCGCCGCCGCCGTCAACGCGGCGGACGCGATGTTCGAGTCCACGGCCATCCTGAGGCACATAGCCGCGTGCGCCGACGCGCGGGGCAGTTCTCGGTCGGCGGTGCTGGTGCAGGTGTTGATGCGGACGGCCCTGGCGGTGCCGCCGTGCGTGGTGATCCCCGCGAGCCTCGGCGGCGACCATGTGGGGCTGAGCGTCCTGGCGGCGGTCACCGGCGAGACCTCCGGCGGCAAGGGCCGCGCCGAGGCCGTCGGGCGTGACGCGGTGGTCTTGTCGTCCCACGGCCGGGTGCGCCGGTTCGCGCCGATGACGCCCTCCACCGGCGAGGGCCTGGTGTCGATGTTCGCCGAGACCGAGAAGAACGCCATGACCGGGCGGATCGTCACGCGGGTGCACACTCCGGCGGTGTTGTTGTCGTTCAAGGACATCGACACGTTCGGCGCGCTGGCGTCCCGCTCGGGCAACAGCCTGGTCGGCGCGCTGCTGAGCCTGTACATGGGCGACCACCTCGGCGGGTTCACCCGGGAGGGCGCGCGGCGGGTGATGCTGCCCGCGCACACGGTGGTCGCCGGGCTCAGCGCCGGGATGCAGCCCGAGAAGGGCGACGTGCTGCTGAGCCCGGCCATGCGGGACAGCGGCATCCCACAGCGGTTCCTCTGGACGCCCGTGCGCAACGGGCGCAAGACGCCGCGCAGCACCCCGCCCGCGCCGATGACGGTGGAGGTGCCCGACCTCGGCGTCAGCAGCGACCCGTTCGACGTCGAGACGGTGTTCGCGCCCGATGAGCAGATCGACCCCGCCGACCTGAGACGCATCGAGGTCGCCGAGCGGGTGACCGCCGAGATTCACGCCGCCGACGAGGCCAAAGACCTCGACGTGTTCGGGGCGGTGCCCGACGGTCAGGACCAGTTGTTGGGTCACGCCATGCTGACGCGGGTCAAGGTGGCGTTCCTGCTGGCCGTGCTGCACGGTGAGACCGCCGTCAGCGCCCAATGGTGGGAGCTGGCCGGGCTGGTCATGGCGGTCAGCGAGGCCACCTCCAACGCGGTGGCCGTCGCCTCAGGGGCGGCGGAGATCGTCGCCGAGCGCCAAGCGGGCGAGCGCATCGGCCACCGCTTCGCCGCCAGTGATCAGGTGCGCGATGACGCCAAGGTGCGCCAGGTGGCCGAGCGGCTGGCCGCGCGGGTCGGTGATGACTGGACCGCCGTCAACGGCAAGTCGGTCATCTCGGCCAGCAAGCACGGCCTGATCCCCGATGCGTGGCGGTGGCTGATCGACACGGGCCGGGTCGAGGCCGAGGAGTACGAGTACCAGGCGGGCAGGATCACCTGGCGGTACCGGCGCGTGGGGCGCTGAGCCGGGTGCTCGGGCGCGGGTATGACGGCTATGACGTTATGACGGCTATGACGGACCCCGGGCGCGCGCCGGAGCCGGCCCACTTAAATACGTTATTAAAAGTATAATAGATAGATATAGTAAATAACTCTTTGACCTGCGAATATATAGAGGTTGGGGAGGCGGCGCGGCGGTCGGCCAGAGCGGTCCGCCGCGCGCGCGCCTGACCCGGCTATGACGTCATAACCGTCATAGCCGCTCGGCGGCGGTCACCGACGGCCAGCGCGCCCGGTGGGCGGTGTGACGGTTGACGGCGGCGTCCCTGCGCCCGCGCCGCCGAACCGCTGCACGGCACTGCGGTACGAATGCGGTACCCGACATTGCGGCACCCCGACGGAAGGAGGCCAGGCCGTGGCTCCAACGATGTCGCGCTACGCCAGCCGCGAGCGCGCCGCCGAGGCGTTCCAGCTCCGCGCCAGCCGCTACTCCTGGCGCGAGGTCGCGAACCGCCTCGGGTACCGATCCATCGGCGCGGCCCAGAGCGCCGTCAACCGCCACGTCGAGCGGCTGCGGCGGGAGCCGACGGCCACCTCCGTCGAGGCCCACAAGTTCGCCATCGAGACCCGCACCCGCGCGCTCAGCCAGCGGTTCGCGGCGGCGTTCCGCGAGGGCGACGACGACACGCTGGTGACGCTCAACCGCGAGATCGTGCGCAACGAGGCGGAGCTGGCCAAGCTCGGCGGGCTGTACGAACCGGAGACGCTGAACGTCAACGTGTCCCAGACCCCGGCGGCGATCATCGCCGAGGCCCGCGAGCGGCTGCTGGCCGTGGTGGACGCCGAAGTAGTCGAACCCAAGGAGATCGAACGATGACCAGCCTGACCAAGCGCGACGCCATCGAGTCGGCCATGTCCATCGCCGACGACGTGGCCCAGGACCGACTATCCCCGGCGGCCCTGGAGACCGCCGCCGTGGCCGAGTGCCGGGCGCTGTTCGGCACCGTGACCGGCCAGGGCGACCCGCTCTGGGGCTTGCACCGCGACGTCGCGCGCCAGGTGCTCGCGCTCGACGGCGTGCCCGCCGACGAGTTGTCCGAGTGGCTGACCGTCGCGCGCCAGCGGGCCGGTGAGCCGCTGAACACCGCCGAGCCGGACCAGACCCCGCCCGAGCCGGAATCGTTGCCCAGCGTGGCGCTCAGCCCCGAAGGCGCGGACGCCGAGCCTGAGCCGGTGGCCGAGGCCGACGCGCCCGCCGAGGCCGAGCCGGTGCCCGGGCCGGTCGCTGAGACCGTCGCCGCGCCGCCGAAGCGCCGGGCCGACGGGTACGACGCGCTGGCTTACTGGTCGCCTGGCGGCACCCGCCGGAGCTGACATGATCACGCCATGAAGCGCGCCGACATCGCCGCCACCGCGCGGCAACTGCGGCTGATCCTGGACGCCGTCGAGCGCGGCGAGCTGGAGGCCAGCGCCACCGAACGCGCCCGGCTGGAAGGCGCGGCGGCGGCGCTCGACACCCTCGCCGGGGACGGCGGCAAGGCGAATCCGTCCCGTCTTTAACCCAAACGGTCGTTTGCGTTATAGACTTGAGGCATGACCACGCCCCGCACCCGCCGCCGACGCCAGACCCGAACCGCGCCCCCTGGCACCGTCGCCGCCTACATCCGCGTCTCCACCGAGGAGCAAGCCGCCAGCGGTGCCGGACTGGAGGCCCAGCGCGCCGCCATCGCCGCCGAGTGTGAGCGCCGAGGCTGGACCGTCGTGGCCTGGCACGCCGACGAAGGTGTCAGCGGCGGCAAGGCCGTAGATGCCCGGCCCGGGCTGACCGCCGCGCTCGACGCCGTGGAGTCGGCCAGCGCGGCGGTGCTGATGGTCGCCAAGTCCGACCGGCTGGCCCGCAGCCTGCCGACCCTGCTCCACGTCATCGACCGGGCCGAGCACGCGGGCGGCGTGGTCGTCGCCGTCGATGGGACGGTGGACACCAGCACGGCGGCGGGCCGGTTCACCACCCAGATCATGGGCAGCGTCGCCGAGCTGGAGCGCGGCCTCATCAGCGACCGGACCAAGGCGGCGCTGGCCGTCCGCAAGGCCCAAGGCGTTCGGCTAGGTCGCCCGGTCACCGTGCCGCCGCCGGTGGTGGAGCGCATCGCCCGCGAGCGCGCCGCCGGGGCGACCTGGGCGGCTATCGCCGACGGGCTGAACGCCGACGCCACCCCGACCGGCCAGGGCGGCTCGAAGTGGTTCCCCAACACGGTCGCCCGCATCCACAAACGCGCGGCGGCGGCGTGACCGCCCGGCACACAACCGAAGGAGACCCGATGATCCCGGCCCACCTGGTCGAGCAGCTTTCCTCCGCCCTGGCGCGGTGGGACGGTCGCGGCCCGACCGAGGATGACACCCTGGAAGCGGGCAAGGCCCTGGCCAGCGCGGCTATGGCCGTCTTGACCTGGGACGCCCAGCAGTGAGTTGGCTTCTCCGCCGTGTCGGTGCCTGGGCGTAGCTTGAGCGGCATGGAACTGCTCAAGGTCGGCGACCGCGTCATCACCGTGTCGGGCTCGCCAGGCAGCGTCGTGGAAGTGAACGAGACCAATGCTCGAGTCGAGTTCGATGATGGAAAGCCATCCGGCTGGTACGGGCGTGATGAGCACCACTACGACGGCGGCGTGCTAAGGCTGTTCTAGCCGGGCGGAGTGCCGGTGACGGCGGCGCGCACCGCCTCGGCCACCTCGGCGGGCGGCTGATGCTCCCAGAACCGCAGCACCGTCCACCCTGCCGCCGCCAGCGCCTCGTCAGTTGCGGTGTCGCGCGCTCGGTTCCGTTGAACTTTGGCAGCCCAGTAGTCGGGGTTGGTGCGTGGCTGCCGGTGGTGGTCTGGGCAGCCGTGCCAGAAGCAGCCGTCGATGAAGACAGCAACGCGCTGGCGAGTGAACGCCATATCGGCAGTACGGCGCAGGTTTGGCAGCGGTTGGACATTCACCCGGTACCGCAATCCCATCGCGTGCACGAGTCTTCGCACCGCCACCTCCGGCGCGGTGTCTCGTGATCGGTTGCCCTGCATTAGCCGTCGTACGTGGTCGTTGGAAGCCCACGATTTCGCCACGGCTAGACGCTACTCAGAACTGCGCTGGTCCGAGGCAGCCACCAGCCGCGCCTCCCGCGGCTTGTCATCGCAGCCGCTTAGGATTCCCGCCATGCCCCATTCCCAGAGATTGAAGGCCGTGTCGTTGTTCTCGGGCGCAGGCGGGTTAGACGTGGGTCTGGACCAATCCGGTGCCTTCGACCTACTCGCTTGCCTGGAGATTGAGCCGCAATTCTGCGACACGCTGCGAATGAACCGCGACGCAGGGCTGTTCGGCAACAGATCATCCACCCGAATCATCGAGGCGGATCTATCCGCTTACGACCCATTCGAGTTGATGAAGGAACTCGGGTTGAAGCCCGGTGAGCTGGACGTCCTCGTAGGTGGACCTCCCTGTCAAGCGTTCAGCACAGCGGGGCGGCGTGGAACGATGTCGGACCCGCGCGGAATGTTGATCTTCGACTACCTCCGGTTCGTGGATGCTTTCAAGCCCCGCTATTTCCTCATGGAGAACGTCCGTGGCTTGTTGTCCGCCGGGGTCAAGCACCGCCCTATCGCCGAGCGCCCCGACAAGGGCGGCGCGCCCCTCACTGTCGAGGAGCGGCCCGGCTCGGTGGTCCAGACTTGGCTAGACGACCTAACCGTAATCGACGACGGGGCGTACAGAGTCGATATCTTCGAGGTGAACGCCGTCAACTACGGTGCGCCGCAACTACGCGAGCGTGTGCTGTTCATCGGTACGCGAGAAGGCCACCTGATCGACTTCCCTCAACCGACACACGGCCCTACCCCTGAGTTCCCCGACCGACTCCCGTATACAAGCCTCGGCGACGTCCTCGAAGGCTTCCACGAAGAAACGCCGGTCATCATGGACTTTTCGCCGCGCAAGAAGAAGTACCTGTCCATGATCCCACCGGGCGGCAACTGGCGGATGTTGCCGCCAGAGGTCGCCGAGGAATCCATGGGGCGCGCCTACTTCGCCAAGGGCGGTCGCTCCGGCTGGTGGCGCAGGCTGTCGTGGGACTTGCCCTGCCCCACCATCACAACGCTTCCAAACCACGCGAGTACGAGCATGTGCCATCCGCACGAGGTCAGGGCGCTAACTGTCGGCGAGTGTGCGCGCATACAGGAATTCCCTGATGGATGGACGTTCGTCGGCACCCCGACGCAGCAGATGAGGCAGGTAGGCAACGCAGTGCCCACGCGCCTCGGGCGAGTCGCGGGTGACGTCATTCACGCCCACGCCAGCACGGCATCGCAGGAGGGCATGCAGTTACCTGCGTACCGCCGCGTGTACCTCCGCTCCCACGTTCGCACGCGGCAATGGTTCAAGGACGGTCAGGCGTTCGTCTGGGATGGGGCGGGTGGCTCGGCGGAGTACAGCGCGAGACGGCGCCCGGAAGAGAACAACCTCACCCTGTTCGACCTCGATGAAGAAGCCGTCTAGCTTTTCGTTGCATCGAAGAACGCGTTCATCGCCGCAGCGAGCCAAGACAACTCGGTCACGCCGAGTTCTTGGGCTACCCAGGGTGGGATTTTGTCACCTTGGGGGAACCGCAGTTGCTTGAATGCCTCGCCGAGCAGATCCAGCCGCTCGTTGAGAGCCGCGCCGATGTCCTCCTTCTCATGCGAAACCCTTAAAGCGCGCGCCAAGCCCAGCAATACTTCTAGGAAAGTGAACTCCGCAACCGCTGGCGTCGTCGGGTTGCCTGAATACGCCCAGTAGTCGACGCCAATCGCCCGGTAAACACGGACGGTGCCGTCTGCGTTCTGAAGTACGCCGGGTTGGCCTTCCCGGTCAACTTCGGAGAAGCCAGATGACATCAGTTTAGCCAGTATCTGGTTCTCCTTGTTGTTGGTCGTCCAGTCGGTTCCGTAGGTTAGCCCGATCACCACGTCGATACCATCAACGCCGAACCGCTCCCGGCTGGAGGGGAGCCACTTGCCGTGATTATCCCTGATAGCGGTGTACATGCCGCTTACCTGGGTGTCGTTAATCGTCGCTGTACCGCTCTTGATTGTCATCAAGTGCCGGCGGGTGCCGTGCACACAGGCGCTGTCTATCTCCCGCCAAACCGAATCGACTCGCTTGGCCGATTTCTCCTCCGCGGACAAACCGACGTAGGTGTCAAATTCCTCAACCTTTTCAATGGGCGGACCCCACCGATCCTCGGCGGGCGAGTCGATGGGATAGGTCTGCATGACGACGCCCTCGATGGATTTACCGAATGACGTCTCCAAGCCCATATAAAGCTTGATGTCGATCAGGAACTTGGCGAGGTCGCGGAAGTCTTCAAGTTGAAGCGCTCCAGCAGTCGCCATGAGCACGTAGGGACTAGTCCGGTAATCGTTCAATCCCGACTTACTGCGGATGACTTTGGGTAATTGCGCTCCGATGTACTCCGCCATGCGGTCGCCGATGTCGTTCACCCGGGCACGTGATACCTGCGAGAACCACTCGGCGACCTTTTCGGTGTCATAGTGCCTGCGCCGTTTGATCTGCCTATAGAAACCTCGTGTCGACATCTCTCGCATTCGCTCCCGTATACGCCGTGCGGTTCGCCTCGGACTGTAGTCGGCGAGCGTTTGGCGAGCGTCGACCAGAACCCGCAATTTTCCGGAGTCGATGATGTCGATGCCTCGCACCTTCTGAGCATATGGCGGTACCGGAAACGCTGCGTGCATCAACTGGAAGCCCTGTGGATAGGCAGTGCTCCCGCTGGCAGATGAGTTTTGAGAGGGATATCCACATCGCTACGACCTAACTCTGCACGGTCGTTTGCTTGGCTGTTTCTCATGAACAGTTGTGACGTTGCGCTCGACCCTGAATCGCGCGAGCGCGGGACGTGGGTGGGTCGGCTGGCCGTGCTCAAGTCGCGCGACGTGCCCGACGACGACCCGCGAGTGGTCGAGTGCCGCCAAGCGTTGGCGTACTACCGAGTGCGCCGTGCGGTCGCTGCCGAGACCGGCCAGCTCAGCAGAGCCGGAGCCGACCGCCTCAGGGTCCAATTGCGTGAGGCGGTGGCTCAGTGAACGTCATGGCCCGCAACAACACCCCCGCCGCCCGCGAGGCTCGGCGTCCGCGACGCGCGCCGGTCTACACCCAGGCCGAGCTACGCCAGCGCCGACGGACCGGCCTGCTGCACACCTACGGCGGACAGTGGTCCCTGACAGCAGAGGTCGCCGCGATCTGCGATCCGCTGGCCCAGCGCGTCACCGCCACGCCCAACCCGGCGGGCTACTGGCGGTCGGTCGATGACGTCGCCCTGGCCGTCCACGGCCTGGTCCATACGGTGGTCGGGTTGCTGGCCGAGGCCGACGCTCAGCGCCGGACCCGCCACCTCGGCGTCGATGTCCGTGGCCGGTCGATCCGCGCCCTGGTCGATCTGGCCGAGCGCCCCAAGCTGCCCGAGATCGGCGACGACGCGCTGACGGCGGGCACCTGGCCCGCGACGCTGACGCTGCTGGCCGAGCCGTACTCCGCCGAGCTGGCCGAGTTGCTAGACAACGCACTGACCACGGCGGTGTCCGACCGGCTGCGGGCGGCGCTGCGCGAGGTTGACCTAGCCGCGCTGGCGCTGGAGCGCCGCCTGGACCGCGACGAGCACGCCCGCGCCGCCAAGCCCACCAAGACCGTCCCGACCGCGACCGACCAGGCACGCGCCGAGCTGGCCGCGCTCGGCATCACCACCGACTGACCGAGAGGACCAAGCACCATGACCGCTCCAGTGACCACCTACACCGAGCCCTTGCCCATCCACTTCGAGACACCGCTGGTCAACCCGTCACCCGGCGGGCTGTACCCGGCCACCACCTGGACCGAGGAGGGCGACGGCCCAACCCGCTGGCTGAGCGGAGGCGTGGAAGTCCGAGGCCAGAACTACTCCGACGGGCAGGCTTCCGGCATCTGGGACGCGCCGTGGTGTGAGCCGCCCGCCCTCGACGGCCCACGCAAGGAGGGCGAGCGCCAGGGCATCCTCGACATCTTCGAGCCGGTCACCGTCTGGGCCTACGACGAGTGCGACCTGACCGCGCCGAGCCGGGCCGAGGTCCAGGCCCGCGCCGCCCAGATTCTCCGTCTGGAGGAACAGCCCGCCGTCGAGCGCGAGTTCGCCGCCCGGCTGCTGCTCGACGCCGCCGACCTGGGTCCGGTCCAGACCGTCGCCGACGTGACCGCCGCTATCGGCGCGCTGGAGGCGGCGATGGCCACGACCAACACGCTGGGCTACCTCCACCTCGGGACGCAGTGGGCAGCGGCGCTGTGCGCGGCTCACCTGGTCAGCCGCACCGGCACCGGGTGGGTCACGCCGATGGGTCATCGGTTGATCCTGGGCGGCGGGTACATCGAGGGCCTCGGCGACACCCTCGTGGCGACCAGCGCGCCGTTCGGCTGGCGGTCATCGGTTCAGGTCCGGGAGGCCCTGGACGAGCGCCACAACACCTACGCCGCCGTGGCCGAACGGTCGGTCGTGATCGGGTACGAGGCGGTCATCGCGGCGGTGGAGATCACGCCATGACCGCCGCCGCCCCCGACACCTACGAGGCCGACGCCGACCCTCTCGGCGTCTGCTGGGACTGCGGCGGGCCGTGCCTGACCTACAAGGGCTCGGTTCACGGGTGGCGGTGCACGGCCTGCGTTGACCGCTACCTCGACGCCAGCGCCGCCAAGGCCGAGGCCCGCGAACGAGCCAGGCAAGCGCGGAAGGTCCGCGCCGCATGGGATCACCCTTCCAACGCCCAGACTCCCGTCACTGCGAACAGTCAGTGCCGGGACGGCGGTGCCCCGAGTTATGTACCGACCGCCGCCCCGGCGCTGGCTCCGATCCCGTGATCACTAAGTCATCACCAACTACCGAACCGGAAGGACACCCATGACCAAGCGCGCGCTGACCCTGGCTGACATCACCGCCCATGAGCGCGAGCACCTGGAGCTGTGCGTCCATGAGGCTGGCCACGCCGTGGCAGCGGTGGCCCTCGGCGGCGCGATCCGCAACGCGGTGGTCACCCGCAGCCGCGTGACCGGCGTCCAAGGCTTGACCACCCTCATGCCCGACGACTTACCCGTGGGCCGCGAGCCTGAGATCGCCTACGCCGGGCCTTGGGCACAAGCGCGCTGGCGGGCTGGTCGCCGCCCGACCCAACGGGCCATGTACGCGCTGTTCGACGGCGGCGGGCGCGGCGACTGCGGCGTCCTGACCGCCGCCGGAGGCACCCACCTCGGCCACTCGGTCACGCCGCTGGTGGAACGGTGCTGGCCCGCCGTGATCCGCGTGGCCCAGCAGCTCCACCGGGCCGGAGAGGTGACTCAGGCCGACGTCGTGGCGGCGCTCGGCATCACCGACGGCGGCGGGCGGACCAGCTCCCAGCTCGCCGGGCTTCGATCCGGTTGCCGGTCGGTGCCGCCGATGACCTCGAAGCGGCGGGCTGTGCCCGCCTGACACTCGCGGTCACCGTGCCGAGCCTCGGCGGCGCGGTGACCGGGCAACCAACGACAACACCAACGACACCACCGAGGGAGAACACCATGACCGTCGTGGCCACCACCGACAACCACCCCGACCGCCGCCGCTTCCAATTCCTTGACGACTACTGCCCGCGCTGCAACCCAGCTGGGCATTACGCCGACCGCCGGGTCCGCTTGGCCACCCTGACCGAACCGACGAGCCTCATCTGGCACGGCGGCAAGCGCGTGATCTGCCGATACGAGTGCCACCGCTGCGGCCACCAGTGGCGGCGCGCCGACCTCTGGACCGCCGAGGAGGCCGGGTGCGACACGAACCACCAGAAGCATCAACGGAAGGCCGCGTGACCACAATGACCGACCTGACCGCGTTCACCGCCGCCCGCGCTCTGGGTGCGACGGCCAGAAGGCGGCAAGTGCCTTCCACGCCCGCCGAGCTGGCGCGGCGGCTGGACTCGAAATTCGTTGTCACGCCGACCATTCGGCTCTTATCGGACATCGCCGTGCGGTCGGTGACCGAGCCCGACCAGCGCGACATCGTGACCACGCCGCCGCGCACCGGCAAGTCCCGGCTACTGGCGGTTTGGACGGTGGTATGGGCGCTCATGCGCGACCCCGACCTCCAGATCGTGCTGGTCAGCTACAGCGACGAGCTGGCCCAGGCGCACAGCCGCGAGGCTCGGCAGCTCATCAACGAGCACGCCGACTACCTCGGTATCCGCCTGTCCCAGGACAAGACGGCGGTGGGTCGGTGGCGGGTGGACGGCCACGCGGGCGGGCTCCTGGCAACCGGCATCAACTCCGGCGTGACCGGGTTCGGCGCGGACCTGCTCATCGTGGACGATCCCGTCAAGGACGCCGCCGAGGCCGACTCCGCCGCCCACCGCCGCCGCGTGATCACCGAGTACCGGAGCACCCTGGCCACGCGCGTCCATCCCGGTGGGAGCGTATTGCTGGTCATGACGAGATGGCACGAACGCGACTTGGCCGGAGAACTGCTCGACGCCGAGCCCGACGTGTGGACCCATACCAACGTGCCCGCCGTCGCGGAGACGGGCGTGCCCGACGCGCTGGGCCGACCGCTGGGCGTGGCGATGACCTCGGCGCTGGGGTTCACCGCTGAGCACTTCGCCGCCGCCCGGCGCACCTCCGGCGAGCGGGCCTGGTACGCGCTGTACGAGGGCGTGCCCTCGGCACCGGAGGGCGGTCTGGTCAAACGGGAATGGCTCGACCAGTGGCGGCTCCCCAGCGCCCCGCTGGGCACCGTTAAGACCGTCGTCGGGGTTGACCCCTCCGACTCCGGCTCGGGCGACGCTTGCGGCGTTGTGGCCGCGAGCCTGACCGCCGACGGCGTGGTGGCGGTGATCGCCGACGTGTCCGCGCCGATGACGTCGGACCAATGGGCAAGGGCCGCTGTCGATCTGGCGATGGACGTCGGCGCGTCGGAGATCGCTGTGGAGGGCTTCGCCGCCCGCGAAACCTACAAGCGGGTGGTCAACGACGCCCTGCGCCGGGCCAAGCTCAACCGGCCCATCCGCGTCACCACCTGGCCACCGAAGGGATCGGGCCGGGGCGGCGGTGACGCGCTGGCGCGGTCAGCGGCGCTGCTCCAGGGCCTTGAGACCGGCACCACTCGTATCGCCGGGCACCTGCCCGGGTTGGAGGGCTCGGCGGTCACCTGGCAGGCCGGTCAGCACCAACCCGACGCCTTGGCCGCGCTGGTCGTCGCCCATGACGTCCTGGCCCACTCGCTCGGGGGACAGGTCCACTTCGTCAGCCCGCTCGACACCGCGCGCCGCGCCCGCGAGGGTCTGATACCTCCGCCGCCGCCCTGGATGACCAGGCGGATAGGGCGCTGAGCAGCCACGATCTAATAGGGCTATAAACGACAAATAACCACCTCAAACGGCCGCTGTACCTGGGCCGGCAAAAACGCATCGCCACCGCCGACCAACGACTGATCTGCTACGCCCGCGATCGCGGCTGCACCCGCCCCAACTGCCTAGTCCCCGGATACCGCTGCGAAGTCCACCACTCACCGGACTGGGCCCACGGCGGACGCACCGACGCCGACAAACTGCACTTCACCTGCGGCGGCGACCACGGTATGACCAGCCGCGGCGAGTTGCACACCGTGGTCATGGACAACGGGCGACTCGGCTGGACCGACGGCACCGGCCCCCCACAAACCAACCACGCCCACCACCCCGACGAACTCCTACGCGAAGAACCCGACCCCTAGGCCGTCGGCGTCGTCCATACCTTGTCGATGCTGATCTTCAGCCGGGTGCTGTAGCTGGCGATCGCTTCGGTGAGACCGAACCGTTCGGCGTCCTCGCGGTATTTCCTCCAGTACGGCTCGTCGTCACGGCCGTCCACGTTCGTCGCGTCCACCCGTGCGGTGCCGCCGACGACGATGATGCCGCCGCCATTGCCGTCGGAATCCAGATTCAGGCTGACGAGCGGACGCGCTTTGATGTGCGCGACCTTAGCCGCCTGCGGCATGGAATACACCGACAACTCGCTGCCGTCGAAGTAGAACCACACCAGACGGGGCACGGGAAGTCCGGATTTCGCCACGGTGGTAAGCCACGCGTAATGGTCGGACGTGAGCCTGCTGGAAACTTCTTGTGTCAGTTCGACGCTCATGGAGTCGAATGTAGTCTGCGCACATGACTCTGAATTTGTCCGTCGACGAAGTCCTCACCACCACCCGATCCGTTCGTAAACGCCTCGATCTCGAAAAACCCGTCGGCCGTGACGTGTTGATGGAATGCCTCGAGCTGGCGTTGCAAGCGCCCACGGGGTCCAATTCCCAAGGCTGGCAATGGGTGTTCGTCGAGGACGCCGACAAGAAGAAGGCACTCGCCGACATCTATTACGGCAACGCCAAGCCCTACCTCGATTCGGCCGCAACCGAGTACCCCGAAGGCGACATCCGCGGTGAGCGGATGCCGTCCGTCCGTAATTCGGCGATGTATCTCGCCGAGCACATGCACGAGGTTCCGGTGTTGATGATTCCGTGCCTCGAAGGCCGGGCGGAGAAACAACCGATGGGCGGGGTGTCGTTCTGGGCGTCGCTTTTCCCGGCGGTCTGGAGCTTTTGCCTGGCACTGCGGTCGCGGGGGCTCGGCTCGTGCTGGACCACGCTGCACCTGTTGCGCGACGGCGAAAAGCAAGCCGCCGAAGTACTGGGAATTCCGTACGAGGAGTACAGCCAGGGTGGGCTATTCCCGATCGCCTACACCAAGGGCACTGACTTCAAGCCCGCCAAGCGGCTGCCCGCCGAACAGCTGACCCACTGGAACAGCTGGTGATCTAGACCGCTCCGCGGAACCCGTGCTGCCGCCATGCCTCATATACGGCGATCGCGGCGGCGTTGGACAAATTCAGCGACCGCCGCCCCGCCAACATGGGAATGCGGACCTGCTTGGTGATGTGCGGGTCTGCCAGTACCTGCGCGTCCAGGCCGGATGGCTCCGGGCCGAACATCAACACGTCGCCGGCCTGATAGGCCACCTCGGTGAACACCGTCGTGGCGTGGGCCGTGAATGCGAAGATCCGCCGCGGTCCCAGCGCTGCCCACGCATCGTCCAGCGACACGTGGACGGTGACCGATGCCAGGTCGTGG
Organism: Mycobacterium shimoidei; assembly: GCA_002101905.1. Lineage (GTDB taxonomy): Bacteria > Actinomycetota > Actinomycetes > Mycobacteriales > Mycobacteriaceae > Mycobacterium > Mycobacterium shimoidei. The sequence goes on from LQPU01000001.1 coordinate 85,161, forward strand.
TAGTCCAACCCGGCCCGGCGCAGTTTGGGTTCGGACAGGTCGAAGCCCAGCGGTTCCACCAGGTGCAGTTCGGCGCCGGTGGCCGCCGCGGTCCGGATCGCATTGCCCGTGTTGGGAGCGATGCGCGGTGAGTAGAACATCACCTTGAACACAACACGTCATCCTGCCCGGCGTCCTCGGTCGCGATAATGGGCGGATGGTCGAGCAGAGCCTGTGGATGAAGAAAGTGGCGGCTGATCCCGGGCATTCGCACTGGTACATCGAACGCTTCCGCTCCATGGCGCGCGCCGGCGACGATTTGGCCGGCGAGGCTCGCCTCGTCGACGCGATTGCGCCCCGGCATGCGCGGATCCTCGACGCCGGCTGCGGGCCCGGCCGGCTGGGCGGGTACCTGACCGCAGCAGGCCACCAGGTGGTCGGTGTCGACGTCGACCCGGCGCTCATCGAGGCGGCCGAACAGGATCATCCAGGGCCGCGCTGGCTCGTCGGCGACCTCGCTGAGCTGGACTTGCCCGCCCGCGGCATCGCCGAACCGTTCGACGTCATCGTGTCCGCCGGCAATGTGATGACATTCCTCGCCCCGAGTACCCGCGTCCAGGTGCTGTGTCGGCTGCGTGCTCACCTGGCTGCCGACGGTCGCGCGGTGATCGGCTTCGGCGCCGATCGTGGATACGCGTTCGAGCAGTTCTTAACCGACGCAGCCGACGCCGGTTTCGTGCCGGATCTGCTGCTGTCGACGTGGGATCTGCGGCCGTTCACCGATAACTCGAATTTCCTTGTCGCGCTTCTCCGGCCAGCTGCGACTTAAACCACAGCGGTGATCGGTGCGGTTGTCCGCCGCCAGTTTGCTCAGCTATCCTGTCGCCCGTCCGGAAGGTATCCGGCGAACTCTGTCTGTTCAGTAAGAATTGTGGTCAGCGTGACAGCAGGCTGTCATACTCGTCGAATTGCCAGGCGTGTACCGCTCGTCCGTCTCCAATCGGGGGCGGGTGCAATCAGCAGGAAGTCTCATGAACGACGCGCTAAACCACGGCCGCGGTTCGGTGACCATGTTCGCCGACCCGACCGACGTGGACAAGCCGGCTAACTCAGACACTGCGGACTTCGCGGCGGCGAAACGCCCGCCGACATGGTCACTGCGCAACTGGCCGGTCCGTTGGAAAGTTGTCGCAATCGTGGTGGTGCCGCTGGTACTGGCCATGGTGTTCGGTGGATTACGAATCTACGGCGCACTCAGCGACGCCAAGAACCTCCGGCTCGCGGCCGACCGTGCCGAAGTTGTTCCGGCAATCAGCAAATACATGTCCGCGCTCGATGTGGCGTTGCTGGCTGCGTCGAATGGCGGCGATGTCGAGGGCGCGAAGAAGAACTACAAGGCGCGCAAATCCGAGCTGCAGGCCCGGCTGGCGGATACCGATGTGGCCGATGACGTTCGGGTCGGTGTTGAGAACCTGCTGAATGGTGGACAGGGTCTGCTGGCCAAGGTTTCGTCGAACAGCATCGGTTTGCGCGACCGGGTGACCAGTTATGCGCCGATCCTGCTGACCGCCGAGAACGCTATCGACGGATCGGTGCGCGTCGACAACGAAAAGATTCGGGCCGCCGCCCAAGGGCTGAGCCGGGCCATCGGGGCCCGCGGCCAGATGATGATGCAGCAGCTGCTGGCCACCCGTGGCGGGGATCTGCCCGAGCCGGAGTTGCGCACCTCGATGATCACGTTGGCCGGTACCGAGCCCTCGACGCTGTTCGGAATGGCCGAAGTGCTCGGCGTCGGCTCGCCGGAAGCCAAGAACCTGCAACAGCAGATGGTGACCCGGATGGCGATCATGTCGGATCCGGCCAGCCGGCTGGTCAACAATCCCGCGCTGCTGCGCTCGATACAGACCACCGACGCGATCGCCTCGCAGGTGATCAAGGACACCAGCTCGGCGGTGACCAAAGCGGTGGAGGACCGCGCCAGCGATCGGCGTCAGGAAGCCATCCGCGACACCGTCGTCGTGCTGGCGGCCATCGTGGCCGCACTGGTCATCGTGCTGTTGGTGGCGCGCTCGCTGATCGAACCGCTTCGGGTGCTGCGCGACGGCGCGTTGAAGGTCGCCCACGAAGACCTCGAGCGTGAGATCGCCCGGGTCCGGGCCGGTGACGAGCGGATGCCCGTGCCGTTGCCGGTCTACACCACCGAGGAGATCGGCCAGGTCGCACACGCGGTCGACGAACTGCACACCCAGGCGCTGTTGTTGGCCGGCGACGAGACCCGGCTGCGGCTGCTGGTCAACGACATGTTCGAGACCATGTCGCGGCGCAACCGGTCGCTGGTCGACCAGCAGCTCTCGCTGATCGACCGGCTGGAGCGCAACGAAGACGACCCAGAACGGCTCGACAGCCTGTTCCGGCTCGACCACCTTGCCGCCCGGATGCGCCGCAACGGCGCCAACCTGCTTGTCCTGGCCGGCGCGCAGCTCTCCCGGGGAGACCAGCGCGGGCCGCAGCCGCTGGCGACCCTGATCAATGCCGCGACCTCTGAGGTCGAGGACTACCGCCGCGTCGAGATCATGGGCGTGTCCGACAGCACGATCACCGGCGCCGCCACAGCAGACGTCATCCACATGCTTGCCGAGTTGATCGACAACGCGCTGCGCTATTCGCCGCCCACATCGGCGGTCCACGTCTCCGCCCAGCGGCGCAACGACGGGGGAGTCCACCTGGAGATCGTCGACGCCGGCCTCGGCATGACCGACGGCGACCGGCGAATCGCCAACATGAGGCTGCGTTCTGGTGGCGAGGTCACCCCGGACAACGCCCGCCACATGGGGTTGTTCGTGGTCGGGCGGCTGGCGGACCGGCACGGGATCCGGGTGCGGCTGCGCCGCACAGCGCGCGACGGACGTCGTTCGGGCACGACGGCCGAGGTGTATCTGCCGCCGTCGCTGCTGGTCGGCTTTGAAACGGACCGGGCAACCGACGGGGCAAGCCGCCCCGCCGCGCCGCCCGCACCGGCTGCCCGGCGCACGCCGAATGTCCAAGAAGCGATCGCCGCAGCCGACTACGCGGATTCCGCCGACTCCACCGTCAGGCCCGAAACCCAGGACCGCAACGGGTCGCACCCGGTCACGCAGCTGCCACGGCGCACGCCCGGTTCCAGTGGCATCACCGGCGGTGCCGCCGCGCCGTCCCCGTGGCTGAATAACGAGTCGACTCCGGAACCACCTGCAGCTCAACCGGTTTCGGCTTTCTTCACACAACGAGCGCCGGTCGCCCCGGAGCCGGAGTCGATGTCCGCCACCGATTCACAGCAGCAGGACGATGATGATTGGCCCGCCGATGCCGCCGTGCCGCCGGACGAGACGGCCGCGAGCGACGATTTGATCTATCAACGGATGCTTTCCGAGTGGCTGGTTGACCCGCACGAGTTGGCCCGCAGCCCCGACCTGGACTGGAAGTCGGTGTGGGATCACGGCTGGACGGCGGCCGCCGAGGTCGACAATGTGCCCATTTCCGCACACACCGACCAGGGTCTTCCGGTGCGCGAGCCGGGCGCGCGGCTGGTGCCCGGCGGGGCCGGGCCGGAGGCGACCGGTGACGGCGGGGAGCGCGACCGCACCAACGGGGTCGCGCACCACGGGACCGACTCGGACAACGGCGTAGCATCGAACGGCGGATTTCAGCCTGGACGCCATGCCGCGCCGGCACGTGACCCTGAGGCTATCCGGGCGTCCATCAGCAGCCACTTCGGCGGCGTCCGGGCCGGACGGTCCCATGCCCGCGAGAACAATCGAGGATCCGATCAAGAATGAGCCGTTCTTTTTCTGACGCGCCCGGCACTTCATCTGACAACTCGCTCGACTGGCTGGTCTCCAACTTCGCCCGTGAGGTGCCCGGGGTGTCGCATGCGGTGCTGGTGTCCGTCGATGGGCTTCTGATGGCCGCCAGTGAGCACCTGCCGCCCGACCGGGCGGACCAGTTGGCTGCGGTGTCGTCGGGGTTGGCCAGTTTGGCGACCGGTGCCGCGCAGCTCTTCGACGGCGGGCAGGTGCTGCAGTCGGTGGTGGAGATGCAAAACGGCTACCTGTTGCTGATGCGCGTCGGCGACGGCTCACATTTGGCGACGCTGGCCGCGACGTCGTGTGACATCGGCCAGATCGGTTACGAGATGGCCGTGCTTGTCGAGCGGGTGGGCGCTGTCGTGCAGTCGTCCCGGCGCGCCGCGTCTGATCACCCGGCTTCTCCTCATCGCGCTGTGCGCTCTGCATCGTCGCCGAGCGGGCAGCATTCGTGAGCTGCCATGGACAAACCCGAGCAGCCGCCGCCCGCAGCTGAGGCGAGTCTGGTTCGGCCGTACACACTGACGGCCGGGCGGACGACCACTGACGTCGACCTGCCGCTGGAAGCGCCGATACAGACGTTGCAGGCGGCGCTGTTTCACCGCTGGCCACCCGATGACGTGCGAGAAAAGATCGTCCAGCTGTGCATCAAGAGCCCCTCGGTCGCCGAGATTTCGTCGCGGCTGGATTTGCCACTCGGTGTCGCGCGAGTCCTGGTCGGCGATCTGGTGATCGGAGGTTACCTTCGAGTGAATCGGACGTTGAGTGACCGCTCGACCCGCGATGAACGCCGCGAACTGATAGGAAGGACGCTCCGTGGCCTACGAGCGCTCTGAGATGCGGGACACCGCGTCGACGAAGATCGTCATCGCGGGCGGCTTCGGTGTGGGCAAGACGACCTTTGTCGGTGCGGTGTCAGAAATCATGCCGTTGCGCACCGAAGCGATGGTCACTGACGCGTCGGCCGGTGTCGACATGCTGGAGTCCACTCCCGACAAGCGCACCACCACGGTGGCCATGGACTTCGGCCGCATCACCCTGGACGAGGATCTGGTGCTCTACCTGTTCGGTACGCCGGGCCAGCGGCGGTTCTGGTTCATGTGGGACGACCTGGTGCGCGGTGCTATTGGCGCGGTCATCCTGGTCGACTGCCGGCGGCTGCAAGACAGCTTCGCCGCCGTGGACTTCTTCGAACACCGCAGGTTGCCGTTCCTCATCGCTGTCAACGAATTCGACGGTGCCCCAAGGTATCCCATTGCCGAGGTGCGTAAGGCGCTGACACTGCCCGAGCACATCCCGATCATCAACATCGATGCCCGCGATCGCAGGTCGGCCACCGACGCGTTGATCGCGATCAGTGAGTACGCGCTGGCAACACTGGAACCGGCCGGCAGCTGACGCTCAGGGTTTCATCGTCGGCGACCTGCTGCGCCCGGCTCCGCCGCGCTTGCGATCGCCTCAGGGTTCATCTCCTCAGCGCTTGAGCCGGATGTGCCACCGGATGTAGGCGACGTAGGCCAGCGACAACAGCGCGAGCATGCCCATGTCGATCGCATAGATGTGCTTGGAGTGTTGCCACCACCTGTCGTCCGTCGGGATTTGCGGAACCTTCACCAGGCTGGGGAAGTCGATCGACGACGATCCGGCGGCGAAACCCCAGCGGCCGGGTGTCAAAAAGGACAGCTGGTTGAGCGCGAACCGTCCGGTCACCGGGATGCCCATCCCGCCGCAGAGCACCAGCTGGGACATGATCGACACCACCAGCAGCGGCATGATCTGCTCATTGGATTGCGCGAGGGCCGATAGCAGCAGACCGAGCATCGCCGACGCGATACAGGTGCCCGCGACGGTGAAGAACAGTGAGAGAGTGCCGCTTCCGAAGAACGGCGGATCCGCCGTGGGGGCGCCTTTGCCGAACCGGACGATCATCGTCGAGATCGCCGCCTGGATGGTCGCGAACACGGAGAAGACGGCGACCTTGGCAAGTAGGTACGCGGTGGTGGACAGGCCGACCGCCTGTTCTCGGCGGAAGATCGGACGTTCGCCGATCAGGTCGCGGATGGTCAGCGCGGTGCCCATGAAGACAGCCCCGATACACAGCAGCACCATGATGTACTGCGGCTCGGTGGGAGCGGGCCCGGCTGGGTCAGCGGGCCCGAGACCAGGTTTCGGTCCCTTCACCGTCAGCGCCAGCGCGCCCATCAGGAACGGCAGAACCGCCAGGAACACCGTGTAGCCCCGGTCGGAGACGACCAGCCGAACTTGGCGGCGGGCGATGGTGGATAGCTGACGGAACATGTCGGTATGCACCGGCTCGCCCAAATCGGCGGGTTGCTCGGACACCGGAGCCGGTGCCGCGGCCCCTTGCCCCTTTCTCTCCAGAAAGCGACGGTTCGCTTCATCGGGGTCAGCACCCACGCTGGCGAAGATTTCCGCCCAGTTGGTGGTGCCGAAAGCGGATTGGACCTGGCTCGGCGGGCCATTGAAGGCGGTCTTGCCGCCGGGCGCTATCAGCAGGATCTGGTCGCACACGTCCAGGTAGGACACCGAGTGCGTGACCACCAGTACCACACGGCCGGCGTCGGCGAGCTGGCGCAACATGAGCATGACCTGCCGGTCCAGCGCCGGGTCTAGACCTGACGTCGGCTCGTCGAGCAGCAGCAGCGACGGCTGGGTGAGCAGCTCGAGGGCCACCGAGGCGCGTTTGCGCTGGCCACCGGAGAGCTTGTCGACTCGGGTGTCGGCGTGCTCGGTCAGATTGAGTTCCTCGAGCACCTGTGCGACGACCTGGGCGCGCTCCTCTTTGCTGGTGTCGGGCGGCAGCCGCAGCTCGGCAGCGTAGCCCAGCGCCTGGTTGACCGTGAGCTGACGGTGCACCACGTCGTCTTGCGGTACCATCCCGATCCGGCTGCGCATGGTCGCGTACTCACGGTGAATGTCGTGTCCCTCGAAGGTGACCGAGCCGCCGGTGGGCCGGGTGTATCCGGCGATCAGCCGGGACAGCGTGGTCTTGCCCGCACCCGACCCGCCGATGATGGCTGTCAGCGTTCCCGGCCGCGCAGTCAGCGAGATGCGGTCGAGCAGCTCCTTACCGTCGATCTTGAACTGCACGCTGTTGACCTCGAGGCCGCCACTGCGCGTGGCGGCCTCGGTGCGCCGGACCAGCTGGCCGTCGGTGAAGACCAGGTCGACATTGCCGATCGTGACCACGTCGCCTTCGGACAGCACCGCGGAGCCGACTCGGACGCCGTTGACAAAGGTGCCGTTGATGCTGCGCGCGTCACGGATCTCGGTGCCCAGCGGGGACTGGACCAGAAACGCGTGATGGCGCGAAGCCAGGACGTCCTGGATGACGATGTCGTTGTCGGTGGCGCGGCCGATCGTCGCCGAACCCGGTGGCTTCTCCGGCGCGGCAGCCCCGGGGCGGAAGGCCTGGAACATCTTCGTGGCCAGGTTGGCCACCTCGGGCGGCTTGACGGCCGCCGGAGCCATCCGGGTTTGCGGCTGGAAGTTCGGTGGCGGCGTCGGCTGCGGTGGGGCGGCCGGGTATGGCGGTCGGTGGCCGCCGCGCGCCGGCGCAGGCTGCGGTGGTGCGGCGGGGTGTGGCCGCATCGGGGGTGGCGCCGGTTGCTGCCTGGGCCCGCCCGAGGGGCGTGCCAGCTGTGGTTGCGACGGGCGCGGTGGTGCGGGCGTTTGAACGGCACGCATCGAGGCGGTCCGTGGCGGCCGGCCGACCATGCCGGAATGGCGGCCGACCTCGAAGGTCAGCTGGGGCCCGTCGGGGTTGCCGATATTGACGGTCTGACCGTCGTGGATGTCGATCACCGGCACTCGGCGCCCGTTGACGAACGTCCCGTTCAATGACCCGTTGTCGATTGCCATCCAGCGGCCCTGCTCGAAACGCAGCAGCAGATGCGCACGCGAGATCAACGGGTGCGTGATGCGCATATCGGCGCGAAGGTCACGCCCGACCACCACATCGTGGCCGGGTGCGAAGGTGCGTTGTGACCCGTCGTATCGGACCGTCAGCGCTGGCGGGGCTGCTTGATTCATCGAAACAACTGTAGCTGGTTGGTTCACTGAATCGACTGTATCCGTTGCAGCGCAGTGCTCTCCGGATGAGCACGTCGGGCGGGGTTTCTGGCCTGGCGCGTAGCTGGGACTGGTCCGTATGGAAACTCGGAGCAAGGAAGGGGGCTCGCGGCCCCAGCAATTTTGGTGCACTAGGCCCACCTCACGCGCTGGTAAAGTCGTCCAGCAAACGACATCGAAGGTTCAAGATGGATCGGGACTTACGGGTAAATCCGGCGGATCTTCGTTCGTGGGCGAGCCAGGCGGACACGTACGCCGCTAACTTGCGGTCGGGGCACGCTTCGGCCCATGAGCGGATCACGACTGCGCAGAGCGGGTTCATCGGAGCAAGTTCGGCCGCGTTGGCGGCGCGACTTGCGCACTGGGAGGAAGAGACTGCGGCGCACCACGCGGAGTTGATAGTGCACAGTGAGCACCTGCGGTCAGCCGCGAAATGCTACGCCGATACCGACGACGCCGAGGCAGTACGCCTCAACGATGGCGCTTCGGGTCTCGCTGACCGCATGAATTTGTAAGGCGGCCAATGTCTTTGACTTTGGCTGATCTTCAAGCGTGGGACCCAGAGCAGGTTTTGGAAGTTGCGGAGGCGGCAGCTGCACGCGCGCGAACCAGCAGGGAAGCAGCCAAAGAGCTGCTGAACCTGTCGACGTTTCCCGGCTGGGGAGGGCGCAGCGCCGAAACGGCTCAGGGAGCGCTCACCAGGACACACACCAAAATCGACCTATCCGCGAGCGATGCTTTTCGGGTAGCGATCGGCGCTGGCCACGCCTATCAGGACGCACTGGCGGTCAAACAAGAGCTCAACGCCATCTTCGCCGAAGCAAACGAGCAGGCGCCGGTCGGTATCGACACCGCCACCAATACCGTCATCCCGCCGGATACAAGCAATCTGGACAGCGACGCGGCAGAAGCCGTGCAGGCCAAAGCTGCTGCCCTGCAGAATCGTATAACGGCCCTGCTGGGGAAGGCCGAGGAAACCGATGCGGATCTGGCTCGGGTGCTCGCTGTTGCCACCGGGGAACAACTCGCCGATGGGGAACCGCAGACGCGCGCTCCCGCCGATCAGCGGACGCCGACGGAGCGCGCCAGCGACGACAACGAGAAACGGTTACACGACGAGCGTGCCAAACTGCAGGCACACATCGATCAGCTGCAGGCACAGTACGATCAATTGGCTGCGAAAGCGGCTAATGACTACAACAACGGTATCTTCGACAGCGACACAGCGACCCAGCTTGCCGGGCTTGATGATCAGTTAAGCGCAGCTAAGGGCCGGCTGGGCGAACTCGATGCCGTCGACCAAGCGCTACGCAGTGTTCCGGATACTTACCTGACTCAATTGAAAATTCCGGACGATCCGCATCAGCAGGTACTCGCCGCAGTCGCTGTGGGCAACCCTGATACCGCTGCCAACGTGTCGGTTACTGTGCCTGGTGTTGGATCCACCACCGGCGGCACGCTGCCCGGCATGGTAAAGGAGGCCAGCAACCTGCGTGACGAAGAAGTCCGGCAATTGATCGCGGCGGGTAAGCCTGCTTCGGTCTCAACCATTGCCTGGATGGGCTACACCCCGCCGCCGAACCCGTTGAATACCGGAAGTCCGCAGGACTTGTGGCAGACCATGACCGACGGCACCGCTAAAGCCGGCGCGGCGGACCTGTCGCAATATCTTGAACAAGTGCGGGCCAACAATCCGACTGGCCACTTGACGGTCCTGGGTCACTCGTACGGCTCTTTGACGGCGTCGCTGGCGTTGCAGGACCTCAACGCCCACGGTGCCCATCCGGTCAACGACGTGGTGTTTTACGGTTCACCGGGCCTAGACTTGTACAGCCCGGCCCAGCTAGGGCTCGACCACGGCCAGGCATACGTCATGCAGGCGCCACATGATCCGATTACCAACTTGGTGGCGCCGCTTGCGCCTGTGCACGGCTGGGGATTGGATCCGTATGGTCCGGGCTCTGGGATGACCGAACTGTCCTCGCAGGCGGGTGTCGATGCGACCGGCGTGTGGCGTGACGGTGCCTACGGCCACGCGGATTATCCACGTACCTTTATCGACGCGAACGGCAATCCGCAGTTGCGCATGTCGGGATACAACCTTGCCGCGGTCGCGGCGGGACTGCCCGAGAACGAGGTGACCGCTCCGCTGCTTCCACCAAGCGTCGGCGGCGGCATGACAGGAGCCCCCCGTCATGTACCGATGGGAGGGAAGTAATGCGGTGGTTGACGGTATGGCTGCTGACCGTAGTGTGCTTTGCCGCCATGGCATGCGGCCCGACTGATAGATCTATGGATAACGAAACCCGTAGCGAGGAAGGGCCATTGAGCCCTGAAAAAGTGGCGGCACTGGAGGACGCGCTGCGCTCCAAGCCGCCGTTGGAGGCGGCTCAAGCCCAGTACCGAACCGCGGTGTCGCAAATCGCCGATGCCGTGGCGGGGCTAGTGAGCGGATTGACCTGGCGGCTCGACACCGACAGCTGGCGGGGCTGCGATGGACCGTACGTATGGACTCGCGCGAAGTATGCCTACCTCATGGTTGTGTTCAGCGGTCCCATCCCCGACGACAAGTGGCCGCAAGCCGTGCAGATCGTCAAAGACGGGGTCAAACAGTTCGGCGCCACCAACTTCGGTGTCATGAAGGACAAGCCGAATGACCACGACGTGTACTTCTCGGGTCACGACGGCGTGGACTTCAAGTTCTCGACTCAGAAGGCAGCCGTCCTCACTGCCCAGTCCGACTGTCGAATGAGCCAGGCCGACGGTCCTACTCCCGCGCCAACCCGTCACCCGTAGCGTTGTGCACCCGGTCAGGTGCGCCGGTGACCACGCAGCGGGTGCGGCTGTAGATCGTCGGCATGCATTGGTTGCAGTGCGTGCACGCCGAATGCACCGCATGGCGCTCGCCGTCGGCGGCGAGCCGATTGATCAGATCTGGCTCGGCCAACAGAGCCCGGGCCATCGCGACGAAGTCGAAGCCTTCGGCCATGGCCAACTCCATCGACTCGCGATTGGTGATGCCGCCGAGCAGGATCAGCGGCATGGTGAGCTCGGCGCGAAACAGCCGGGCATCGCGCAGTAGGTAGGTGTCGCGGTAGGGGTATTGGCGCAGGAACTTTCGCCCGGTCATCCGAATGCCCCAGCGCAGTGGCGGCTTGAAGGCGCCGGCGAACTCCTTGACCGGCGCGTCGCCGCGGAACAGGTACATCGGGTTGACCAACGAGCTACCGGCGGTCAACTCGATGGCGTCCAGGCCGCCGTCGTCCTGGAGCCACTTGGCGGTGGTCAGGGCTTCCTCGACCGTGATGCCACCCCGCACGCCGTCGGCCATGTTGAGCTTGGCGGTCACCGCGACGCGGCCGCCGCCGTGCTTTTCCACGGCACCCCGCACGGCCAGCACCAGCCCGCGGGCAACCTTGGCCCGGTTTTCCAGCGATCCGCCGAACTCATCGTCGCGGCGGTTGATCAGCGGGCTCAGGAATGCGCTGGCCAGGTAGTTGTGGCCCAGATGCACCTCCACCGCGTCGAATCCGGACTCGATGGCCAGCCGGGCCGCGTTGGCATGTGCGGCGATGACGTCGTCGATGTCGTCGCGGCTGGCTTTCTTGGCAAAGCGCATGCTCAGCGGGTTGAAAAAGCGCACCGGCGCCAAAGCTTTGGCCTTGTTGGACCTCGCGTCGGCCACCGGGCCGGCATGCCCGATCTGCGCACTGACCGCGGCTCCTTCGTTGTGGACCGCCTCGGTGAGCCGACGCAACCCCGGCACCGCCTCCGGGCGCATCCAGATCTGGTTGCCCCCGGTGCGACCACCGGGGGAGACCGCACAGTAGGCGACGGTGGTCATGCCGACCCCGCCGGCGGCCGGTAGCCGGTGGTATTCGATCAGGTCGTCGGTCACCAGCGCATCGGGCGTGCGCGCTTCGAACGTCGCCGCCTTGATGATGCGGTTGCGCAGCCTCAGCGGCCCCAGCTTGGCCGGCGCGAACACATCCGGAGGGGTGGACATACCCGGAGCGTACGGCATGCCAGACTGTCAGGCGTGGGCGCGATCGCACTGGACGGCAAGGTCACTCGCGACGAGATCTTCGTCGATTTGAAGCATCGGGTGGCCGCATTGACCGCGTCGGGCCGCACACCCGGATTGGGCACCATCTTGGTCGGCGACGACCCCGGGTCACAGGCTTACGTCCGGGGCAAGCACGCGGATTGCGCCAAAGTCGGCATCACGTCGATCCGCCGCGATCTGCCCGCCGACATCAGCACCGCGCAGCTCAACGAAACCATTGACGAGCTCAACGCCAACCCCGAATGCACCGGCTACATCGTGCAGTTGCCGCTACCGAAGCACCTCGATGAAAACGCTGCGCTCGAGCGCGTCGACCCCGACAAGGACGCTGACGGGCTGCACCCCACCAACCTGGGTCGGCTGGTGCTCAACACCCCGGGTCCGCTGCCGTGTACCCCCCGCGGCATCGTGCACCTACTGCGCCGCTACGACATCGAGATCGCCGGTGCGCATGTGGTGATCATCGGGCGTGGTGTGACGGTAGGGCGACCGTTGGGGCTGTTGCTGACCCGCCGCTCCGAGAACGCCACAGCAACGTTGTGCCACACCGGTACTCGTGATCTGCCTGCGCTGACCCGGCAAGCCGACATCATCGTGGCCGGTGTTGGCGTGCCGCACCTGGTGACCGCCGACATGGTGCGCCCTGGCGCTGCTGTCGTCGACGTAGGCGTCAGCCGCACCGATGACGGGCTGGTCGGCGATGTGCATCCGGACGTGTGGGAGGTGGCCGGCCACGTTTCGCCGAATCCTGGCGGCGTCGGCCCGCTGACCCGGGCGTTCCTGCTGACCAACGTCGTGGAGTTGGCCGAACGACAGTGAGTCTGCGCGCGAGGTTGCGAGGGCAGTGGCCGATCCTGCTGGTCGGTGCGACCTTCCTCGCCGGGTTCGCGCTGGCCGGCGCGAACTTCTGGCGCCGGGGTGCGCTGTTGATCGGCATCGGTGTGGGCGTGGCGGCCGTGCTGCGGCTGTTGCTGCCCGAGGACCGCGCGGGCCTGTTAGCGGTGCGCAGCAAGGGAATTGACTTCGCTACGACGGTCCTCGTGGCAGCGGCGATGGTCTACATCGCTTGGACGATCGACCCGTTGGGGACGCGGTAGCAACGACTCTACGGTCGTCACGGCTACGACACGGTGCGGTAAAGGTTTGTCCACGTTTGGCGAACGCTGGCCCGGCGCCGCCATAGTTGTGTGCCGCGCCGGTTGACAATGCGGCGGTGGGTCGTGAGTTTTCGCGCAAGACATTTCTGCGGGGTGCGGTCGGGGCGTTAGCGGCCGGCGCGGCTTTCGGCTCAGTCCGGGCCGTCGCCGATCCGCCCGCTTCTGGTTGGAGCGGCCTTTCCGCCGCGATCGGCGGACAAGTGCTCACGCCCGGCGACGCCCAATTCGGCGCCGCCAAGCAGGTTTTCAACACCAATTACAACGTCTCGACACCGGCGGCGGTCGTCGTGCCGACGTCGGCGGCGGACGTGCAAAAGGCGGTGGCGTTCGCCGCGACCCACAACCTCAAGGTCGCTCCGCGCAGCGGTGGGCACTCCTATCTGGGCGCGTCCACAGCCAACGGCACCATGGTGCTCGACTTGCGTCAGCTGCCCGGCGGAATCAACTACGACGCCGCGACCGGGCAGGTCACCGTGACGCCGGCGACCGAGCTGTATGCGCTGCACCAGGCGCTGGCCGCGGCCGGCCGGGGCATCCCGACGGGCACCTGCCCCTCGGTTGGCACCTCGGGGCACGCGCTGGGCGGCGGGCTGGGCGCGCACTCCCGGCACGCCGGCCTGATGTGTGATGCGCTGACCTCGGCGTCGGTGGTGTTGCCCAGCGGCGAGGCGGTCACCGCGTCGGCCAACAACCACCCAGACCTGTTCTGGGCGCTGCGTGGTGGTGGCGGCGGCAACTTCGGGGTGACGACATCGTTGACCTTCGCCACGTTCCCCACCAGCGATCTCGACGCCGTAAACCTCTTCTTCCCACCGCAGTCGTTCGCGCAAGTTCTGCTCGGGTGGCAAAACTGGCTCCGCACCGCCGACCGAAGCAGCTGGGCATTAGCCGATGCCACCGTCGACGCCATGGGTACACAGTGCCGCATCCTCGCGACCTGCCCGGCCGGTTCGGGCAACAGCGTGGCGGACGCCATCACCAAAGCTGTTGGCCTGCAACCAACCGGAACCGAGAACCACACGTTCAATTACTTAGACCTGGTGAGATATTTGGCCGTCGGAAACCTGAACCCGTCGCCGCTGGGATATGTCGGGGGCTCCGATGTTTTCACGGCGATCACCCCGGGCGCCGCCCAGGGGATTACCTCGGCCGTGGATGCATTTCCTCGCGGCGCGGGCCGGATGTTGGCGATCATGCACGCTCTTGACGGGGCGCTGGCGACGGTGGCGCCGGGCGCCACAGCGTTTCCGTGGCGGCAACAGTCCGCGCTGGTGCAGTGGTACGTCGAAACCTCGGGTGACCCATCGGCGGCCACCGGCTGGCTGGCCACGGCACATCAAGCGGTACAACCGTATTCAGTTGGCGGCTATGTGAACTACATCGAGGCAAACCAGCCGCCGTCGCGCTACTTCGGCTCGAACCTGGCCCAGCTCAGCGCCACCCGGCAGAAATACGATCCGGGCCGGGTCATGTTCTCCGGGCTGAACTTCTAGATCTTGTCGTTGAGATTGCGCTCAGGGCTGTTAATCCGGCGCCGGCACGACCCTGCGGGCAATCGCAACGCGGATTGGTGTGCGAGGAAAGTCAGGACAGCGTTGCGCGCACGCACACCGTCACATACGGCAGTGCAACACCACCGGTATGGGCCAGCGCGGGGTGGGTGGCCAGCAACTCGCGAACCCGATCCAGGGTCTTGGTCCGCACTTCGGTGGGCGAGGTGATGCAATAGCTGCGGGAGGCCACCAGGTCGATCACCGCTTGCGGCGTCAGGTAATTGGTCCACTCGACCTGGTGTTGCTCCAACCCGGTAAACGGTTCGGGCAGTGTCACTTCGGTGCGACGGCGATCGCCGTCGCTGCCGATGATCCGGCCCAGCTCACGCACCCAACCGAGCCGCTCGTCGCGGGTGTTCCACACCAGACCCAGCCGCCCGCCGGGCCGCAGCACCCGGACCACCTCCGGTATGGCCTGTGCGGGGTCGAACCAATGCCATGCCTGAGCAACTAGCACCGCATCGATGCTGTTGTCGGGCAACGGAATTTCTTCGGCCGTGCCGAGGAGTGCACGCGTTTGCGGCAGCGAGCTGCGCAGCACTTCCAACATCTCGGGGATCGGGTCCACGGCGACCACATCCAAGCCGCGTTCGACCAGCCGGGTGGTCAGTTTGCCGGTTCCGGCACCCAGATCGAGCACGTCGTGGGCATCGGGCGGCAACAGCCAGTCGATGGCTTCCGGCGGGTAAGACGGGCGGCCGCGTTCGTAGGCAGCCGCTTCGGCGCCGAACGACAACGAGCGCTCTTGCCGAAAGCTAGTCACCGCCGACGCGCACCTTCGGTCGTGACCAAACGCAAGGTCTGTCGCACCAATTCGCCAACCGCCTCGGTCTCTACCAGGAAACCGTCGTGGCCGTAGATCGAGTCGACGACCTGCAAACCGGTACAGCCAGGCAACAGGTCGGCCAGTTCCTGTTGTAGCCGCAGCGGATAAAGCCGGTCGGAGGTGATACCGCCGACGACCACCGGCACCGGGCAGCTGCGCAATGCGGCGGCGACCCCACCGCGGCCGCGGCCGACGTCGTGACGGGACAAGGCCTCGGTGAGGATCACATAGCTGCCGGCGTCGAAGCGCGACACCAGCTTGCTGCCCTGGTGTTCCAGGTAGCTCTGGACGGCGTAGCGGCCGCCGTTCACCGGATCTTCGTCACCCTGGGCGTCGTTGGCGAACCGGGTGTCCAGCTCGACCTCGCCGCGATAGGTCAGATGAGCGATGCGGCGAGCGACCTGAAGTCCGGCGTCCGGCGTGCGTCCGGTGCCGTAGTAGTCACCGCCCTGCCAGTTCGGATCGGCTTTGATGGCCGCGATCTGGGTGGACTGCGTGCCGATCTGGTCAGCGGTGGCGCGTGCGCCGACCGCCAGCAGCAGCGCGGATCCGACGGCGTCGGGATGGCTGACGATCCATTCCAGCGCGCGGGCGCCGCCCATCGAGCCACCGACCACCGCCGCGACCTCGGTGATGCCGAGTGCGGCGAGCGCGGCCACGTCGGCCTCTACCTGGTCGCGCACCGATATCAGCGGAAACCTTGAGCCCCAGGGCTTCCCGTCACGGGCCAGCGAGCTCGGCCCGGTCGAGCCGCGGCAGCCGCCCAGCACATTCGTGGCCACCGCGCACCAGCGGTTGGTGTCAATCGGCGCGCCGGGTCCGGCGATGCCGTCCCACCAGCCCGGGGTCGGATGGCCGGGACCGGCGGGCCCGGTGATGTGTGAATCACCGGTGAGGGCGTGCAGCACCACCACGACATTGTCGCGGGCGGGCGACAACTCGCCCCAGCGCTGCACGGCGATGGAGACGTCGTCGATCACCGCGCCGCTTTCCAGCTGCAGCGAGCCGATGTGGACGATGCCCACTTCGCCTTCGTCGGGCAGCGTCTGGGTTGGCACGTCGGAGATCGTCACCTCATGCCTCCTAGAACGCCGCCACAGCTTGCGGATCACTGTCGCCGGCCGAAGCAGAGCCGTACTTACGAGCGGCGGCGAACCCGAGCTCGAGGTCAGCCAGAATGTCGTCGATACCCTCGATGCCCACGGCCAGTCGCACCAAGCCGGGGGTGACACCGGAGGCCAGCTGCGCTTCGGGGCTGAGCTGGGAGTGTGTCGTCGACGCCGGGTGGATCACCAACGAGCGCACGTCACCGATATTGGCGACGTGGCTGTGCAGTTGCAGCGCGTTGACAAACGCCTTGCCGGCCGCGACCCCGCCGGCCAGCTCGAAAGCCAGCACGGCACCAGTTCCCTTGGGCGCTAGCTTCTTTGCCAGCTGATACCACGGCGACCCAGGCAGTCCGGCGTAGTTCACCGACACCACGTCGTCGCGCGCGGCCAGAAACTCAGCGACTCGCTGGGCGTTGGCGACGTGGCGCTCCATGCGCAAACTCAGCGTCTCCAGGCCCTGCGCCACCAGGAATGCGTTGAACGGGGAGGCCGCCGACCCGTAGTCGCGCAGCAGCTGCACCCGAGCCTTCAGGGCGAACGCCGGCGGGCCGAGCTCGGCATACACCACGCCGTGATAACTGGGGTCGGGTGTGGTGAAGCCGGGGAACTTGCCTTGGGTCCAGTCGAAGGTGCCGCCGTCGACGATGACCCCCGCGATCGCCGAGCCGTGTCCGCCCAGGTATTTGGTGGCCGAATGCACGACGATGTCGGCGCCCTGGGCGATCGGCTGAATCAGGTACGGGGTGGCGATGGTGTTGTCGACGATCAGCGGCACACCATGCTCGTGGGCCACCGCCGACACCCGGGGGGTGTCGAGGATGTCGATTTGGGGGTTGGAGATGGTTTCAGCGAAGAACGCCTTGGTGTTGGGCCGCACCGCAGAGTGCCAAGAATCCAGGTCGTCGGGATTTTCGACGAAGCCCACATCGATCCCGATCTTGACCAGCGAATGGTGGAACAGGTTGTAGGTGCCCCCGTAGAGGCGCGGGCTGGACACAATGTGGTCGCCGGCACCGGCCAGGTTCAGGATCGCGAAGGTCTCGGCGGCCTGGCCGGATGCCAAAAACAGCGCCGCGACCCCGCCCTCGAGCGCGGCGATGCGCTGCTCGACGACATCGGTCGTCGGGTTGCCGATCCGGGTGTAGATGTTGCCCGGCACCTCCAGCCCGAACAGGGCGGCGGCATGCGCGGTGTCGTCGAAGGTGTAGGACGTGGTCTGGTAGATCGGCAGGGCCCGCGCATTGGTGGCCGGATCAGGTCGCTGACCAGCATGGACCTGTTTGGTTTCGAACGACCAATGCGCGGTCGGATCGTCGGTGCCGCTGTTAGCGCTCATCGGGACGCTTTCCGGGAAATGCATGCGGCCGCGCCGAAAATGGCGACACACAAGGGCGAGCCCAGGCGCGCATCAGGTTTCCCTGTCTACTCGGGGGGCCCGTCACGGCGGACCCGCGCTTGCCGCGTAGCCGGTTGTGGCTACTCAACCTGGTCATCACCCGGGGCACCCCACCGCGGTTGGAGGGTTGCCGGCCAGCAAGCCGGGGCTTGGCGCTGGCACTCATGACCGCCTTGAAGCCTATCGCAAGCCGCCGACCCAGTGCCACTTGGTGGGTCGCCGGCGACCTGACCGCGCCCCAGGAGCGCAGTTGAGCGATACTGGCAACCACCGCTACAACGCGGAGTCCCTCAAGATTTGGCCGACAATGATGCCGGGAGAAAGACCGTGTGCGCCGAACAGCCGACCATCATCTACACGCTGACCGACGAGGCGCCGCTGCTTGCGACCTACGCCTTTCTGCCGATTCTGCGTACCTTCGCCGAGCCCGCGGGTATCAAGATCGAGGCCAGTGACATCTCGGTGGCCGCCCGCATCCTGGCCGAGTTCCCCGAATACCTGACCGAAGAGCAGCGTGTGCCGGACAACTTGGCAGAGCTGGGCCGGCTCACCCAGCTGCCGGACACCAACATCATCAAGCTGCCGAACATCAGCGCCTCGGTGCCGCAGCTTCAGGCCGCGATCAAGGAGCTCCAACAAAAGGGATACAAGATTCCCGACTTTCCGCAGAACCCAAAAACCGATGAGGAAAAGGAGCTCCGGAAGCGTTACGCGAATGTCTTAGGCAGTGCGGTGAATCCCGTGCTGCGCCAGGGTAACTCGGACCGTCGGGCACCGAAGGCGGTCAAGGAGTACGCGCGTAAGCACCCGCACAGCATGGGCGAGTGGTCGATGGCGTCGCGCACCCACGTGGCGACCATGCGGCACGGCGATTTCTACCACGGCGAGAAGTCGATGACGCTGGACCGCGACCGCGACGTGAAGATGGAGCTCGTCACCCGCAGCGGTCGGACGATCGTGCTCAAGCCCAAGGTGTCATTGCTCGACGGCGACATCATCGATTCGATGTTCATGAGCAAAAAGGCGCTGTGCGAGTTCTACGAAGAGCAGATGGAGGATGCGCGCAAAACCGGCGTGATGTTCTCGCTGCACGTCAAGGCCACGATGATGAAGGTCAGCCACCCCATCGTGTTCGGGCATGCGGTGAAGACCTTCTACAAGGATGCGTTCGCCAAGCACCAGAAGTTGTTCGACGAACTGGGTGTCAACGTCAACAACGGGCTCGTCGACCTTTACAACAAGATCGAGTCGTTGCCGGCCTCAGAACACGATGAGATCATCCGCGACTTGCACGCTTGTCACGAGCATCGTCCCGAGTTGGCCATGGTCGACTCGGCCAAGGGGATCTCCAATTTCCACTCGCCCAGCGATGTGATCGTCGACGCGTCGATGCCGGCGATGATCCGTGCCGGCGGCAAGATGTACGGCGCCGACGGGCGGCCCAAGGACACCAAGGCGGTGAACCCGGAGTCCACCTTCTCCCGCATCTACCAGGAGATCATCAACTTCTGTAAGACCAACGGCCAGTTCGACCCCGCGACGATGGGCACGGTGCCCAATGTCGGGTTGATGGCCCAGCAGGCCGAAGAGTACGGCTCACACGACAAGACATTCGAGATCCCCGAGGACGGCGTCGCCAACATCGTGGACCTTGACACCGGCGAAGTGCTGCTGACCCAGAACGTGGAAGAGGGCGACATCTGGCGCATGCCCATAGTCCACGACGCAGCCATTCGGGACTGGGTCAAGCTGGCCGTCACCCGCGCGCGTAACTCGCACATGCCGGTGGTGTTCTGGCTCGATCCCTACCGTCCGCACGAGAACGAACTGATCAAGAAGGTCAACCACTACCTGGCCGATCACTACACCCACGGCCTCGATATCCAGATCATGTCGCAGGTGCGCGCCATGCGTTACACGCTGGAGCGGGTGGTCCGCGGGCTGGACACCATCGCCGCGACCGGCAACATCCTGCGCGACTACCTCACCGACCTGTTTCCGATCCTGGAGCTGGGCACCAGCGCCAAGATGCTGTCGATCGTGCCGCTGATGGCCGGCGGCGGAATGTACGAAACCGGGGCGGGTGGTTCGGCGCCCAAGCACGTTCACCAACTGGTCGAGGAGAATCACCTGCGGTGGGACTCACTTGGCGAGTTCCTCGCTCTCGGAGCGTGTTTCGAAGACATTGGGATCAAGACGGGAAACGAGCGGGCCAAGATCTTGGGCAAGACCCTGGATTCGGCGATCGGCAAGCTGCTGGACAACAACAAGAGTCCGTCCCGCAAGACCGGTGAGCTCGACAACCGCGGGAGCCAGTTCTACCTCGCGATGTACTGGGCCCAGGAACTGGCCGCGCAGACCGATGATCAACAGCTGCGGGCGCACTTCGCCGAACTCGCCGAGGAGTTGACCCGCAACGAGGACATCATCGTGACCGAGCTCAACGAGGTACAGGGCCGGGAGGTCGACCTCGGCGGCTACTACGCGCCGGACCGCGAGAAGACGGCGGCGGTGATGCGGCCGAGCAAGACCTTCAACGCCGCACTCGCTGCTGCGCACGGCCACTGACCAGTTCAGACCGCCTGGTCGAGGGCGCCGCTTGTAGGGTTGGGGCATGTCCGGCGTACGAAAGATCAAAGTCAAAGGCACGCTGGTAGAGCTCGATGGCGACGAGATGACGCGGGTCATCTGGAAGTGGATCAAAGAGCTGCTCATCTTGCCGTACCTCGACATCAAACTGGATTACTACGACCTGGGCATCAAGCACCGCGACGACACCGATGATCAGGTGACCATCGACGCCGCCTATGCGATCAAGAAGCACGGCGTGGGCGTCAAGTGCGCCACGATCACCCCGGACGAGGCTCGGGTCAAAGAGTTCGGTTTGAAGAGCATGTGGCCATCACCAAACGGGACGATCCGAAACATATTGGGCGGCACAATCTTTCGCGAGCCCATCGTGATCTCGAATGTCCCACGATTGGTTCCGGGGTGGAAGAAGCCGATTATCATCGGACGCCACGCTTTCGGTGACCAGTATCGTGCGACGGACTTCAAGGTCGACCGGCCCGGGACCGTTACTTTGACGTTCACGCCCGACGACGACAGCGAACCGATCGTGCACGAGATGGTCAGCATCCCCGAAGACGGCGGTGTGGTGATGGGGATGTACAACTTCAAGGAATCCATCCAGGACTTCGCGCGCGCATCGTTCGCCTACGGCCTGCAGGAGAATTACCCGGTTTATCTGTCCACCAAGAACACCATCCTCAAGTCCTACGACGGCATGTTCAAAGACGAGTTCCAGCGCATCTACGACGAGGAGTTCAAGGACAAGTTCGAAAAGGCCGGGCTTACCTACGAGCATCGGTTGATCGACGACATGGTCGCCGCGAGTCTCAAATGGGAGGGCGGCTATGTGTGGGCGTGCAAGAACTACGACGGCGACGTGCAATCCGACGCCATCGCCCAGGGCTACGGCTCGCTGGGGCTGATGACGTCGGTACTCATGACCGCCGACGGCCAAACCGTGGAGGCCGAAGCGGCCCACGGCACCGTTACTCGGCACTTTCGGCAGTACCAACAGGGCAAACCCACCTCGACCAACCCGATCGCGTCGATCTTCGCCTGGACGCGCGGGCTGGAGCACCGCGGCAAGCTGGACGACACACCCGAGGTGAGCGAGTTCGCCGAGAAGCTGGAAGAGGTCATCGTCGCGACCGTCGAAGGCGGCCAGATGACCAAGGACCTCGCCCTGCTGATCGGGGAGGACCAGCAATGGCAGACCAGCGAGGAGTTCCTGAACACCATCGCCGAAAATCTGGAGAAGGCGCTCAAGGAGTAGCGAGCCTCGCGCGAGCGTCCGCGCGGCCTCCGCGCGGCGTCCGCCGAGATCGACGCTTGCGCGAAGAAGTTCGAGTGGATGCCGCGCTCGTGTAGATCTCGGCGCGACGTAGCTGGCCTGAACCTAGCTGGAGCTGGCCGCCCGAACGGGGGGAGTGTGCTCGTCGAGGAAGTCGGTGATGACTTCGGTGATCAGGCCCGGCGCTTCGAACATCGGGATGTGCCCGACGCCGTCGAGCTCCGTCACTCGGGTGCCCTCGGGGAGCTGGGCCCGGAAATACCGGTGGGATCGCGGCCCGGGAAACACCCGGTCTTTTTCGCAGAGCACCAGGTGCGCGGGAACCGCGGTCCGCGCCAGGTCCCGCAGCCCCGGCATGAGCAGCGCCTTGACCAGCAGCTGGAAGTAGGCCGGGCAGTTCGCGACGTCTTCGATGATCGCGTGCAGCTCGTGCTCGGCGACGCCGTCCGGTGATCCGCTGATCGGCAGGGTCGCCACGCGGCGGCTCAGCGGCAGCCGTAGTGTGTGCGACCCCAGCCAGCGGGCCAGCGCCCACACCGGCAGGCCCATCACGAACTTGGCGATCACCTCGAATTTGGTTGGTGTCCACCGGGTCCAGCCGCCGGCCGGTGCGATGCCTGTGACGGTGCGTGCCCGGCCCCGGCTTTCCAGCTCGAAGGCGACCCAGCCGCCCAGCGAGTTCCCGACGATGTGGGCGGTGTTCCAGCCCAGTTCGTCCATTTGCCGCTCGACGTGGTCGGCCAGGATCTCCGAACTCAGAAACCAGGTGTCAGAGGACGGCCCGCCATTGTGGCCGGCCATGGTCGGCGCGAACACCGCGTACTGGCCGGTGTCGGCCATCTGCTCAGCTACGGTCTGCCACACGACCTGCGAGATCAGGAAGGGGTGCAGCAGTACTACCGGCTCACCGGAGCCGAGAAGTATCGGCGCTCGAGACGTCACCCTTTCGACAGTAAAGGCGGTACCGGCGGTACCGCAACCTAGTGGGTGACGTGGCGGACCTGACGATACGACGACCCTTGTAGCAGTGCCATTAGCTGGGTGCGATCTGCTGCGTCGAGTCCCCGGGCGACGAAGAAGATCACAAAGATTCGCCAATGTCGGGAAGTAGGGCAATGTCCTCGGGCTGACCATATTTGCGGAACATTGCCGCGGTTTCCCGGACATTTCTCTTTGCCCATCCAGTATTTAAGAGGCTCAGCACTTGGTATTCGTATTTGAAGCGTTCTTTTCTATTACCCACCTGTTTGGCCGCTTGGCGTGAGACAATGCTTTCGCTGTACCAGTAGAGAAGATCATCAAGATTACCCGATCGGTCGAAGCCGAGTTTTCCTCGCTCGTAAAAAGTAAAATGATAGGAGCCGTCGTCAGCCACGAAAATATTGAGGCCGTCGTTGGTCCGCAGCCCGACAGGCATAGGGCGGACCCCCAGCTTCTCCGACAGCCGGTCGATCTCGATTTGAAGTTCCCTGGATTTATCGTCCAAGGGGCGGTCCGTACTCATCAAGTATCCCTAGCCTTACTAATTCCCACACAGTTGGTTGGATGCCGTCAGGGGCAGTGATCATGTATTGCGTGGCTCCCGGTGACGGGGTCTGTCCGTAGAAAGGCTCTACTGGTCCTTCCACGATTTGCCAGCCCGGAGGCAGTTCCTTTCCGGTCACCATGTATCGGTTGTAATTCCCATCGACAGATTCTGGCGGTAAAGCGCGATCCGCGAAAGGGGCGCCGTCGGGCGCAAGATAGCGACCGTACTCGG
Organism: Mycobacterium shimoidei; assembly: GCA_002101905.1. GTDB lineage: Bacteria > Actinomycetota > Actinomycetes > Mycobacteriales > Mycobacteriaceae > Mycobacterium > Mycobacterium shimoidei. Next base: position 108,802 of record LQPU01000001.1, read on the forward strand.
AGCCGAATCGGTCGATGATCGTCCCCTCAGGCAGCTGGGCGGGCTGGGGGACATAGTCTGGCGGAAACCCGTTATTGTCCGGCCAAATGCGGGATTCTGGCGTGCCGAAGAGGGAGGTGAAGTCGTCCCAAGGCATTCCGCCGGTAGGGTGCCAGCCCCGCACGACACTTAAGGGTGCGCCGGCCTCTGTGACCGTTTCCGCTGGAAGGCCTGCTTCAACAACGGCTGGTTCGCCGCCGTAGAGCACACCGGGCAACGCGACGGCGGCATCGGCGGCTTTGCCGCCCAGGTAGTAGGCCGGGCTGGGGGAGCCGATCGCGTTTGCGACTTCTCCAGTCATCGCGCCGACCGGGTTTTGGGCGACCTCGGCAGCGCCTCTGGCCATCTGCTCCCACGATTCAAGGACTCCGGGTGCGCCGGGTCCTCCCTGCCCGATGAGGTTTTTGATGCCCTGTTCGGTGGCTCGCCAGCGGTCGCCGAATCCCTCACCGAATCCTGGCGGCGGCGGGCGCTGAGGCGCGGGCGGCACATAGTTGGGCATGCCGTTGTCCATCCACTGCTGGGTGCTGGTCACAATGGCGTCCAGGCGTGCCTCGATCTGATCCGGCAGCACGCCGTCGCGGGCCATGGCCTCGCGGGCCATCGCCTTGAAGCTCTCCACGTCTGTGGGATTGAGTTGCGGCGCCGGCGCGCCGGGAACAGCGGATTGGCCAACTCGGCTCAGCAGGTCCGGCAGGCTGGCCGGGTATGCGTCGCCGTGGCCGGAAGGCTGACCCCTGCCCAGCATCAGGTCTTCTAGCGACGGCGGCTTGCCCGCGGGGTCAGCGTTGCCGCCCGCAGGGATCGGTCGGCCCTGCGGCTGCGGCGCACCACCTGGCAGCTCACCCGCCTTTCCATCCGCGCTTTCCGGGCGTGTGGCTGCCCGCAGCACCGCAGCCAAATCGCTGTTGGTTTTCTCGGCGTTGGCCAGCAGTGCGGCGATCTTGTGTTGCAGCTCTTCGACTTTGGCGTTGACTTTCGCGACATCTTCGTCGGCCCACCCGGTGGTATCCGGCGGGATCACCGTATTGCTTGCGGTGTCAATGTGCACCGCCGGTGCCGCCGCCGCTTCGGCGAAAATGTCGTGTTGAGTTGATTTTTGACCGCAGAGGCTTCCTGATATGCGCGCCCGGCACCAGCCCACACCCGAAACGCATCTTGCGCCGAGAGCTCCATTTTGCTCCCGCTTCTGGCCATCGCGTCCCGGGCGGTTGCGCTGGCTTCACCGTGCCAGCTCACGAACACCGGCAGGTTAGGAACGTTTTGCGCGGCTTCCCGGCTGTGTCGCGCACGCGCAGCCGCAGCCTCGCTGACTTCGTTGATCTGCTCGGGATCCCATTCCTGCAGATCGGCGAGCGTCAATCCCACTCGTCAGATGCCCATCCGCCTGGCCACATCCGAGACGGCTGCGTTTATGGTCGCGCCAGCGTCGGTGTCGGTGGTGTCGTAGCTAGCGGCCGCCGCCCGCAAATTTTCCGCGTGCTCGGAAAGTTCACGGTGGTGGCTGGCGGTTTCTTCTTTCCAGTGCGCGGCCGGCTCCGCTAGCGCCGCTGCGCTATCTCCAATAAATCCACCCTGGGCAGCTGCGATCCGTTCATTCGCCGCCATATGTCCAGCCAACAAATTGGCGGCGTGCTCATCGACCTCGTCACCAGCCAAATGCACACGTACCGGATCCACCCGCAAATGGTCGTTCATCAGTAACCCCGTTCAATGGCCCGACGAGATCGAACCAATTAGGTGAAAAGTTTAGTGCCGCCCGCACCCCCTCCCACACTGCAAAATGTGGCGCCGACACGCAGCCTGCCGCCAGGTCAAGGCTGGTCACCCACGACCCGGGGTCCGGCCGCAACCACGCCTGGACGCGAACCTATCGCCAGCAGCGTGAAAAGATCGGGGCATCATGAGCACGCCAACCGGATCGCGCCGGGTCTTCTCCGGTGTCCAGCCCACGTCGGATTCCATGCACCTCGGCAACGCGCTGGGGGCGGTCACGCACTGGGTCGAGCTGCAGGACGACCACGACGCGTTCTTCTGCGTCGTGGACTTGCACGCGATCACCATCCCTCAGGACCCCGAGGTGTTGCGACGGCGCACACTGGTCACCGCCGCGCAGTATCTCGCGCTGGGGATCGATCCGGGCCGCAGCACGATCTTCGTGCAGAGCCACGTGCCGGCGCACACGCAGCTGGCCTGGGTGCTGGGGTGTTTCACCGGGTTCGGCCAGGCCTCGCGGATGACGCAGTTCAAGGACAAGTCGACGCGCCAAGGCAGCGAGACCACGACGGTCGGCCTGTTCACCTATCCGGTGCTGCAGGCCGCCGATGTGCTGGCCTACGACGCGGAGCTGGTGCCGGTGGGGGAGGACCAGCGCCAGCACCTCGAGCTGGCCCGCGACGTCGCACAGCGGTTCAACAGCCGGTTCCCGGACACCTTCGTCATCCCCGATCTGCTCATTCCCAAGGTCACCGCGAAGATCTATGACTTGCAGGACCCGTCGTCGAAGATGAGCAAATCGGCAGCGACCGACGCCGGGCTGATCAACCTGCTCGACGATCCTGCGGTGTCGGCCAAGAAGATTCGATCCGCCGTGACCGACAGCGAGCGGGAAATCCGCTACGACGTAGACGCAAAGCCAGGCGTGTCGAACCTGCTGAGCATCCAGTCGGCGGTAACCGGCGTCGACGTCGACACCCTGGTGGCGCGCTACGCCGGACACGGCTACGGCGACTTGAAGAAGGACACCGCCGAGGCCGTCGTCGAGTTCGTGACACCGATCAAAGCGCGGGTCGACGAATTGCTCACCGATCCAGCCGAATTGGAGTCAGTGCTGGCCACCGGTGCGGCGCGGGCCCAGGACGTGGCAGCCAAGACGGTCGACCGGGTCTACGACCGATTAGGGTTTTTGCCCCGGCGATGAGCGAACCGGTCAAACCTGGAATCCTCGACCGGCTGCGGGCCAGGTACGGATGGTTTGACCACCTCATGCGCGCCAACGAACGCTTCGACGAATGCAAGGGCAACTACTTCGCGGCGGGGCTGACCTACTACACGATCTTCGCGTTGTTCCCCTTGCTGATGGTCAGTTTCGCGGTGGGCGGGTTCGTGCTGTCGCGTCGACCCGATCTACTGAGCCAGATCGATCACAAGGTCAAGACCACGGTCCCGGGCAGTCTGGGCCAGCAGGTGATCGACCTGATCAACGCGGCGATCGAATCGCGTGCTTCGGTCGGCATCGTCGGTCTGATCGTCGCGGGCTGGGCAGGCTTGGGCTGGATGGCCAATCTTCGTGAGGCGCTGAGCGAGATGTGGCAGCAGCGGGCTCCGCAGCCCGGTTTCATCCGCACCAAGCTGTCGGACCTGGCGGCGATGGTGTCGTCGTTCGTGGCGATTCTCGTCACCCTCGTGTTAAGCGCATTGGTTTCCGCTGCGCCAATGGCCAAAGTGTTGGGCTGGTTGGGTATTCACAACGTGCCAATGCTCGACGGAATCCTTCGTGGTGCTTCCCTCCTGATGTCGGTACTGGTGTCCTGGCTGGTGTTCACCTGGATGATCGCGCGGCTGCCGAGGGAATCGGTCAGCCTCGCCAGCTCGGTGCGGGCGGGGTTGCTCGCGGCGATCGGCTTCGAGGTGTTCAAGCAGCTCGCGTCACTGTTTTTGCACTCGGTTCTTCGCAGTCCGGCCAGCGCCACCTTCGGGCCGGTGCTGGGCCTGATGGTGTTCGCCTATATCACTGCGCGCTTGTTGCTGTTCGCTACGGCATGGGCGGCGACGTCACCGGAAAACCTGCTCGCCGAATCCGTCGAGCCGCCCCCTCCCGCCGTGATCACCCCCCGGGTCCAGCTCGACGACGGGCTGAGCGCGCGTCAGGCATTGACCGCTGCGGTTGTGGGAGCCGTTGGTGCACTGGGGCTTTCGAAGCTCATCCGCCGTCGCGGGACTAGGAGCAGCTCATGATCACTTTGGACCGCTTGGTGAACGTGCTGGGCAACTATGGTGTGCGCTTGCGGTGGTCCTCGGTTCCGCGCACGACCGAGCTGCGCAGTGTGGTGATGCGCGAGACCGGGGACCGCCCGGTGGTGGGCGATGTCCTGCTGGCGATCGGCGCCGACTCGGTGAGCGAAGCGGCCCAGTGGGCGGTGGCGGCGCGCGCCGTCGTGGTGTTGATGCGCGGCGGCGAGGAGCCGATAACGTTCGACGGCACAGAGGTAGGCGCGGTGATGGTGGCCGACGAAGCTGTGTCGTGGAGCGAGCTGGCCGCGGTGGTGTATGGACTGGTGTTGGAGGGCCGCGAGACGGAATCTGGCCGCGGCCCAACCGATCTGTTCGCGCTCGCTGACAGCCTGGCCGAAGCAATCGGCGACGCAGTGGTCATCCACGATGAATCATTGCGAGTACTGGCGTATTCCAAGCTGCAGCGGCACACCGACGCGGCGCGGATAGAAACCATCCTGGGCCGGCAGACACCGGAGCATCTGCGCGAACTGTTCGAGGCTCGTGGGGTCTTTGCGCACCTGGCTTCCTCTGACGATCCACTTTTTGTCGCCGGGGATGCCGAACATGGTGTGACCGGCCGTATGGTGATCGCGGTGCGGTCAGCTCGCGAACTGATCGGGTCGGTATGGGTTGCCTGTGAGGAGCCGCTCAACGACGCCGCCCGCACCGCGTTGGCCGATGGCGCGCACACCGTCGCGCTGCATCTGCTGCGGTCACGAGCCAGTGCGGACTTAGAGCGCCAGGTCGAATCGGAGCTGGTGATCCGGTTGCTGGAGGGCGCCGCGGACGCCGCCACCTTGGCCAGCAGGTTGGGGGTGCCGCAGAGCCCTTTGCGGGTCATCGCGCTCCAAGCGTCCATCGGCGCCGACCGAGATGCCGCGTTGCTGATGGCATTCGAGCGCGCCACCGCCGGGTTCGGATGGTCGCGGCCAGGCCGCAGCGCTCTGGCCGGCAACACCGTGTACACGTTGCTCCCGGGTGAGGAGGCGGCTGACGCGCGCCGCTGGATCAGTGGGGTGCGGGCGGCATTGCCAGAGGATGTGACGGTATTGGCGGGCATCAGCGGGACGGCCAAGGTGGTCGACGTTCCCGCCGCGCGTCACGAGGCCGACGAGTGCCTGGCGCTGCACGAGATGACACCTTCAGCCGCGCCACCCGCCTACGACGAGTCGTGGGACGAAATCCTGCTGCAACGGTTGCGTACTGCGGCGCGGAAAGGTCGATACCCGGAGCGCGGACCGGTCGCTGATCTGCGCCGCCATGATCGCGCCAACGCGACCGAATACGTGGCAACGCTGCGGGCCTGGCTGGAGGCGCAGGGCGACCCGATCGAGGCCGGTGAGCGGCTCAGTGTGCACGAAAACACCGTGCGGTACCGGCTGCGCAAGATGAGTGAGATAACCAAACTGCCCTTGGACGACGCCCGAAAGCGGCTGGCCATGATGATCGAACTGGCGGCTATCGACGCCGACTGATCATCGTCCTGTCGAAACGCGACAAATGTCGTTGAGGCCGTTGTTCGGTTTCGGCAAACACCCCGGCACCCACCCGCGGCACCATAAGAACTGACACTGCTTGAGCTCGACCCGTTGACGTGTGCGGGTCTGAGTCTCGGCGAAATCTCGCCCCGCATGGGCTGCGAAGCCGTCGGGGGCGGTTGCCACATCCGGCCCGCCCCTGACGAGATTTCGCGTAGGAAAGGACATTTCCAACATGCCTGGTAACCAACGTATCTGGATGACAGCACAGGAATATGCGCGACTACAAGCCGAACTCGCCGAACTGCGCTCGCGGCGTGCCGACGAGATACAAAACCAGCTGGCCGATGCGGTCATCGGTGAAAAGGACGCCGGCGACCCGGTCGCCGAACCGGGCATGGTTTTGACCATTCGCTACGACGGCACCGGTGAATTAGAGACCTTTCTGCTTGGTAGGCGTGGCGCCAAAGAGGCAGACATCAAAGTCTACTCAATGGCACACCGCTGGGCCGCGCGATCGCCGGTGCGCGACTCGGTGAACAGCGTGTCTACTCGATCCCCAACGACGGGGCGCACCTCGTGACGTTGCTGGAGGCAAAGGAAGCAGCATGACCGATGTGCAATCCGTGTGGATCTCGCCGCAAGCGTACGAGCGATTGCAGCAGGAACTGGCCACCTTGCGCGAGCGGCAGATCAGCGCACGTGCAGACCGATTCGATACCGAGGAACACGCGACTGTTGACCAACGTGAGCAGCAGGCGCGAATTAGGCAGATCCAGGACATCTTGGTCAATGCCGTCGTCGGTGAGGACCCACCCGACGACGGGATCGCCGAGCCAGGAATGGTTTTGACCATCCGCTATGACGAGAGCGGTGACGTCGAGACGTTCCTGCTGGGCGTGCGTGGTGCCGAACACGGCGACTTGGAAGTCTATTCCGTCCAGTCTCCGCTGGGCGCCGCGATCGTTGGCGCACGCCCCGGCGAGCGACGCAGCTACACGCTCCCCAACGGTCGCAGCGTCAGCGTCACGCTGCTCGACGCGCTACCCTACGGCGTTTTCAGCTCACGAGTTTGAGGCCGACGATGCAGCCGACCACGCCGGCGATGAGCAGCATTTTGATTAGCGATGCGGGCTCGTCGCCGGTCAGCATCGCGTAAGCGACGGTGAGTACCGCGCCGATGCCGACCCACACGGCGTAGCAGGTACCAGTCGGCAGGCTGCGCATCGCGTAGGCCAGCCCGGTCATCGAAAAGGTCAGTGCCACTCCGAAAATCAGCGATGGGCCAAGTCGGGAAAAGCCGTGCGAGCGGTTCAAGGCGGTTGCCCATACCGCTTCGAGGACACCCGACACCACTAACACCACCCACGCCATCACGCGCCTCCATCGCGCCGTCTTGTCGCTGGCCGGGTACGGTGCGCCTCGTCCGGTGTCAGCTTGTGACCCAACAGACGTTAGCAAACGGCTGGCTGATCACAGGCCGACTGTCCGGCCGACCGCGATGGTGAGTGCGGCAATGAAGATCACCACGTTCAACGCGACATTCCTCGGCTCGCGCAGGTAGGCATGCGAACCCATCGCTCCGACCATGACGACGGCGAAACCGACTGCGGCCAGCGGAGTCAAGTATGTTGCGATGCCGGTTAGCGGGGGCAGCACCAGGCCGATCGCGCCGAGCAGTTCAGCCAGCGCGGTAAAACGCACCACCGGCATCGGGAACGGCGCGACACCGGTTTGGCCGATCGCGATCAGACGTTCTTCGGGTTGGCTGATCTTGGCCAGCCCGGAATACGTGAAGATAACGGCGAGCAGTACTTGCAATGTCCATAGCAGCGCGTTCACTGGTGACCTCCTAGGAAAAAGTGGTTCACCGATGAGACGACGCACGGTCGGTTGATGTGACAGACCCGTTGTCAAGAGCCGGTGAGGTAACGCTGCACGGTCGGCCCCAGCCAGGCGACTAGGTCCTCAGCCGGCGTGGAGGCCAGCGGCTCGATCCGCAGCTGGTAGCGCGCGAATGCGAGCCCCGCCAAGTGGCTGGCGACCAGCTCGACGCGCAATTCCGGATCTGCCACCCCGAATTCTGCGGCGAGTCGATTCGCGACCTGCCCGGCAAGCGCGTCGTGCAGCACTTGTCGCGCCAGCGGCTGGATCGACGCGGCGCGCCACAGTGTCAGGAATGGCTCGAAGATCTCGCCGCGGTCCCAGTGCTCGAGGAAACGCCGTACCAATCTTGTCCCGATCTGCTCGGAGCTCTCATCGAGTAGCGCGGCCAGCTGGTGCAGCGGATGGTCGGGCCCGGTCAGCGTTGCGGCCGAGAACAGGCCCTCCTTGCTGCCGAAGAAGTAGTAGACCATCGCGACATCGACGCCCGCGTCGGCGGCAATGGCGCGCACCGTGGCCCCGTCATATCCCTCTCGCATAAACCGCTCGCGCGCGGCGTCGATGATCCGCTGTCGGCTCTGCTGGCCGGTGCGCCACCGGCCCGCCCGCTGGGCCTCTGACATGCACACCAGGATACTTCAACGCGTGTTGACCTCTCGTGAACGGCGGCGTAACGTTCTTCAGCGAAGGTTGAAGTATCGAAGGAGGCTCCCATGGTTGCGGGCACCCACGGACGACGCCTTTGGTGGCGCCATCTGCTTTCGTTTCTGCTTTTTCCGGTGACGATGACGGTCGTCATCCCGGCGCTCATCGCGCCCGTCGCCGACGTGCGGGCACCGGATCTCGGTTCTTGGCGCTCGGGCGGGCTCGCGGCGATAGGGGCGCTGCTGATCATCGGCGGCGTGAGCATGCTGATCTGGACGGTGGCGCTGTTCCACCGCGTGGGTCAGGGCACTCTCGGCGTGGGCAGCGTGATGGGCGAACCGGTCCACCTGGTGGTGCGCGGGCCGTACCGGCACGTGCGCAACCCGATGATCAGCGGCGTGCTGTGCATCCTGCTGGGAGAATCGGCATTGACCATGTCGACCGCGCTGCTGGTCTGGTTCGCAATCTTCTTGGCGTGTCAGACGATTGCCATCCGGTTCTGGGAAGAACCGCATCTGATTGAGCGCTACGGCCAGGAATACCTGACCTATCGGGACAACGTTCCGCGGTGGATCCCACGAATCTCGGCGTGGCGCCCGTCAAATGTCTCCGAGCCATTCGCCGCCGGCCATCACGGCGCTCACCGCTAAATTTCGGTCCAGCACAACGAGATCCGCGCGCCGTCCCGCTCGTAAGCTTCCGACGTCGGGCAAGCCGAGAGCCCGGGCCGGCGTCGCCGACGTCATTGTTGCCGCGGCGACCAATCCGGCGTCCGGGTCGGCGGCGAGGCCGGCCACGGTGGCGAAGAGCTGATCCATGGTGGCGGTGCTACCGGCGATCGTCGACGTTCCGCGCACCCGCGCCACGCCGGACGTCACGTCGACGTCGAGGTTTCCCAGCCGAAATGCACCGTCGCCTTGCCCTGCGGCCGGTGTGGCATCGGTAACCAGGGCCACCCGGTCGGGCCCGGCAGTGTCGATCGCCGCGCGCAGCACGGCGGGATGGACATGGACGCTGTCGGCGATCAACTCGACGGTCACCCGGGGATCCTGCAGCAGCGCGAGGGCGGGTCCCGGCTCGCGGTGGTGCAGCGGTGCCATCGCGTTGAACAGGTGGGTCCCGACCGTCGTACCGAGCGACACCGCGTGCTGGGTCTGCTGATAGCTCGCGTCGGTATGTCCCACGGCCACAACCACTCCCGCGTCAGCAAGCCGCGTGATGGCCTCGAAACCCCCGGCGCGCTCGGGCGCCAACGTGACCATTCGGATCGCGCCGTCGCCGGCGTCCAGCAGGGCGTCGATCTCGGTGGGACTCGGATCGCGCAGTTGGGTGGGGTCGTGCGCTCCGCAGCGCGCCGCGCTCAGCCAGGGGCCCTCCAGGTGAATGCCCGCAACAATTCCCGCCCGGGTCACTTGCGCCAGTGAACGCACCGAGCGCAGCAGGTCGTCGACTGAAGCGCTGAGCAGACTGGCCAGCGTGGTGGTGGTGCCGTGCCGGCGGTGAAACTGTGCGGCCCGGGCGATTTCGGTGTCGTTGGTGTACGACGCTCCACCACCGCCGTGCACGTGGATGTCGACGAAGCCGGGAACAACGACGGCGTCGGGCAGGTCAACGTCGGCCGGCCGCGGTGGTGACCCCGGGCCGCAATCGACGATCCGTGCACCCGAGGTTTGCACCCACCCGGGCCGGCACAGCTGTCGCCCGAGAACCATTGTGCCGGAGCAGATTAGAGTCATGATCCGATATCAGCCAACGACTCGTCGGGCCAGCGGCCGCCATTTTCCCAGAAGTGCCGGATCTCCTCGAGCTGCCGGCCTTTGGTTTCCGGCGCATATCGGTACACGACACCGAATGCTGCCGCCGCGAAGCCAGCCAACACGGCGAAAGTAGTTGCCCCGCCCAGTGATTGCAACACCGTGAGGAATAGGGCGGCGACGATGGCGTTGGCGATGTGGTTCGAGGTGAGCATGGCGCTTGAGCCCAACGAACGCAGCCGGGCCGGAAAGCTTTCACCGGCGTACACCCACACCAGCGCGCCGAACCCGAAGGTGAAGCCCAAGGTGAACATCAGCACCCCTGCCAATCCGAATACCGGCCCGGCGCCCGTGGCGAACACACCGATGAGCAGCACGTCTGCGGCGAGCATCGTGGCGATGCCCCCCAACAAGATTGGGCGCCGGCCCACCCGATCGACGAGAAAAAGCGAGACCACTACCGCCGCCAGCGCGGCGGTCTGCACCAGGGCCGGAAGAACCAGCAGCGCAAAATCGCCGCTGAACCCCATCGCCGCGAACAGGCGGGGACTGTAGTAGACGATCGCGTTGATGCCGGTGATCTGGATGAAAAAGCCGAGCCCGATCACGAACGTGGTGGCCCGCCGGTACGGCGGCCGCAGCATCTCCAGTAACGCCGCTCCATGTTCCTCGCGCAACGCGTCGCGGATCTCGACGAGTTCACGCTCGACGTCGGAGTCCGGCTCCACCCGTTGCAGCGCGCTGCGGGCCTCGTCGATGCGGCCCTTGAACGCGTACCAGCGCGCGGTGTCAGGCATCCGCAGCAGCAACAGCAGGGTCAGCGCCGCAGGCAGCGCGGCCAGACCCAGCATCCAGCGCCAGCCGTGCGAACCGGCCAACAGGTAAGCGCCCAGGTAGCCGCAAATCAATCCCGCGACGGTGGCCACCTGGTAGGCGACCAGCAGCGAGCCGCGCACCCGAGCCGGCGCGGATTCCGCGACGAACACCGGGACCACCACCACCGACACCCCGATCGTCAGCCCCAGCAACAGCCGCGCCGTGAGCAGCGTCCACATCGACACCGACACCGCGCCGAGCAGCGCGAACACCGCATAGCCGGCGGCCACCAGCACCATCGACCGCTGGCGTCCGATCGCATTGGCCAGTGCGCCACCGGTGAGCGCCCCAGCGATCTCGCCGACCACCACGGCCGTGGTCACCAGTTCCTGCTGGCCCGTGGACAGGCCGAACTCGTCGGTGACGAACAACAACGCGCCGGCGATGTTGGAGATGTCATAGCCGTAGATGACGCCCAGGCTGGCCGCGGCGAGCGCGATCAGCGCTCCGCGTGGGCCGCGCGCGCCGCTCATGTGGTGTTTATAGCAGTGGTCGCCGCTCGGTCGGCCGGCGCAGTAGCCTCTGCTCGATCAGGTCAGCACCGTGGGCGACACCGCCGGTGGCGGCGAATCCTTCGGCCACCCGGCGCGCCCCGTCGGCCATCGACATCGCCTGCAGCACTTTAGATTTCAGCCGAGAAGGAGTCAGCTTTCTCGCTGGCAACCGGGTCCCGCAGCCGGAGACTTCGACGCGACGCGCCACTTCGAATTGGTCGCGGCCGTGCGGGACAACACATACCGGTACTCCGCGCGTGAGCGCCTTTTGGGTGGAACCCATCCCGCCGTGGGTGATCGCGCAGATCGCCCGGTCCAGCACGGGACCGTGCGGCACGAACGTCGCAACGGTTGCGTTAGCGGGCACGGCGATGCCCCCTGGTACGCCGACGCGAAGAGTCACGACCAGGTGAATTGGCTCCTCGGCCAACGCTTTCATCGCGGTGAGCGCCAGACCCATGTCGTTTTGCTGCTCAGAGGATATAGAGACCAGCACGATCGGCTGCTCGATGTCGTCGAGCCAGCGCGGGATGTCGGCGGGTGGATCGAAGTCGCAGGAGCCGATCATCTGGACCGACTCGCCCCAGTCCGGGTGCGGATATTCGAAGGGCTCACCGCTGGCGACCAATATCAACGGGGCCCGCCGAACGAATTCGTCGGCGGAGTGCACCGGTACCGCGCCCGCCTTCGCGCGGACGGCGTTGAGCGGACCCAACATCGCCTTCTCCACCACGCCGAGCACGACGGGGCGCAGCGCAGCGTCGCGGATCCGGCCCGCCCAGCCCGGCAACGGCCGCAGTCCAGGCCCGAAGGGCGGCACACCGCGTGATCGCAGGAACGGGGTGTAGGGCCAGAACGCCAGCCACGGCAGATCACCGGCGTCGGCGGCGGCTGCGGCACCCCAGCAGTTCGCGTCGATGATCATCGTGTCTGGCTCGACGGAGCGGATCGCGTTGTGCAGGTCGCCGACCTCGTATGCGGCCCGCTTGCCGAAAATCTGGCAGGCCAGCCCTAATGCCGACCGGCTGTTGGGCGCCGTCCAGTCCGACATCTCGATGTCCTCGATGCGCGAATCGATGGCCTCGGTGTCGAACCCAAGCTGGCGACCCACGGGTACGCCGGCCGCAAGTGTGCGCAACGCGATGCGGTGACCCCGTCGGTGTAATTCGATCAGTAGCGCACAGATCGGATAGAGATTGCCCAGGGCAGCCGAGGTATACGCCAAAATCGTTGCCATTATGGCTCTTTCGTTGTGAGCGGTTCGAGCATTTCGCGTAGCGCGGCGGCGGTCTCCGCGCGGCTGAGCCCGAAGTCGATTCGCAGCAACTCCCAGGTGCGTAGGTCGCAGATAGCGACAAGTTCGGCGAGCCGTCGGGATCTGTTGGGTTCCTTCAGCCCGTCAAGAGCGTCGGGGAACATCGCCTGGCACCAGTCCCGGTGATAGCGCTTTGCCGCTGCGATGGTGTCAGCGACGGCAGGTGCCGTGTGTTGTTCTGACAGCAGGTGGAGCATCAGGCGGCCCCAGTCCTCGTAGTGCTGCACGAGGTTGGCCACGATGTCGGCGACGTTATTGGGCACAGCGTGGCCGCGCTGCTCGTGGACCTCGGCCGTGAAGCGGGTGACCGCGGCTGCGAATACCGAATCCTTGTCGCCGAACCGGCGCAGGATGGTCTGCACCGTCACGCCGGACCGCGCGGCGATATCGGCGAGGGTGATCTCGCGGAATGGCTTTTCGGCGACGAGGTCCTTGGTCGCGCCGAGGATGTTGTCGGCGGTCTGTGCCGCGGCGATGGCGCGGTTGGTCATCCGGTAAGGCCGTGGCGCATTCATGTTAGTTAGATTAACACGAAATTGCCCGGCCGGCGGGTGTCGTTTCAGCGTCCGCTCAGCGTGAGCGTCCCTTTAGTGTCGAGCACCTTGTTGGCGGTGATCTTCTCGGCCTTGCGGGCCTCGCGCTCGAGGTAGCGCTGCTTGGAGACGTCGAATTTGTCGCAGGCCACTTCGAGCTCCTTGATCAGCACCGCCAGGTCGTCGCGCATCCGGGCGGCCTCGCCGGTGAAATCCTCACGTTCGAAGATGCGCCATTTCCTGAGCACCGGCATGACCACTTCGTCGAGATGGATGCGTGGGTCGTAGACGCCGCCGACGGCGATGATGACGGCCTTGCGGCGGAACTCGGGCACCGTGAATCCGGGCATCTGGAAGTTGCGCAGCACCCGATGCACCGACTTCATCGCCTGGTTGGGCGCGATCTCCAGCCCTGCTTCGGTGACGTCCCGATAAAAGATCATGTGCAGGTTCTCGTCGTGCGACACCCTGGCCATCAGCTGATCGGCGATCGTCTCGTTGCAGGCCTTACCGGTGTTGCGGTGCGAGACGCGGGTGGCCAGTTCCTGGAACGACACATAAACGACGGAGTCAAACAGGCTCTCGGCGAAAAGGTCGCCCTGATGGTTCTGGCCCGGGCTGAAGCCGCGGGTGATCTGCTCGACGCGCAGCTTCTCCAGCTCGACCGGGTCGACCGCACGAGTGACGACGAGGTAATCGCGTAGCGCGGTGCTGTGCCGGTTTTCTTCGGCGGTCCATCGGTTGACCCACTGTCCCCAGGCACCGTCGATGCCGAAATTCATCGCGATCTCGCGGTGATAGGACGGCAGGTTGTCCTCGGTCAGCAGGTTCTGCACCATCGCCACTCGCGCGACATCAGGCAGTTTGCATTGCTCGGGTTCCCAATCTTGGCCGCCCAGGGCAAAGAAGTTCCTGCCGTCCGACCACGGGATGTAGTCGTGTGGATTCCATTCCTTGAACATCGAGATATGACGGTTGAGCAGGCGCTCTACCACGGGCTCGAGTTCGTGAAGGAGCTGCGGGTCGGTCAGGGCCTTCGGCATGGCGCCCCCCAGTTATCTGTACCTGTAGGTTGCAGATAATATATCTGTGCAATCCAGTTACAGACAAGTGTCGACACCTGGTGATGCCGGACTGTTACCAAGCGGCTGTTAGGAAGCGGCGTTTTAGAATCCGCGCTGCGGGCGGCGGTTGAGCGACCGGGCAACCATCATCAGACCGAACACGATGATCGCGCCGATCACCGCGACCCCGACGCGTACCGGCAGCGTATCGGCCGCCGGCACCATCGGTGCGGCTCGCGTGCTCGCATTCGAGGGGTCTTCGGCCGCACCGGATTTGGCGGCGACCAGTGACGGGTCGGGTTCGATCAGCGTCCCGACCCGGGTGCCGGGGGCGGTGGCGAAGCCGTAGTCGAGCAGGTGCGCGGCTTGCTCCCAGGGCGCAATCGGCTGGCGGGTGCCGTGCAGCAGCACCGCCATCAAGCGGCGTCCGTCCCGGTTGGCGGCACCCACGAACGTCTGTCCGGCGTCGTCGGTGTAGCCGGTCTTGCCACCGAGGGCCCCCGGATAATGGTAGAGCAGCTGGTTGTCGTTCTCCAGCTCGTAGCCGGGGGCACCACCGTGGCCGGGGAAGTCGAAAGTGCGGGTGGCGACGATCTGGGCGAACGTCGGATTTTGCCAGGCATAGCGGTAGAACAAACCGATGTCGTAGGCCGAGGTACTCATGCCCGGGCCGTCCAGCCCCGACGGCGTCGCGACGCGGGTGTCGCGGCCGCCGAGCTTGTTGGCCAGCGCGTTGATCTTCTCCAACGCGACCTGCATGCCGCCCAGCTGGACGGCCAGCGCGTGCGCGGCGTCATTGCCGGAATGCATCAGCAGCCCGTGCAGCAGCTGGTTGACCGTGTAGGTGCCGTCCGGCGCGACGCCGACCTTGGTGCCCTCCTGTGCGGCGTCCTCCGGTGTGCCGTTGATCGTCTTGTTGAGGCTCAACTCGTTGAGTGCGGCCATTGCGACCAGCACCTTGATCACGCTGGCCGGGCGGTGTCTGCCGTGCGGGTCGCGGGCGGCGATGACCGCACCACTGTCCAGGTCCGCGACCAGCCACGCCTCGGCGGAGACGTCGCCGGGCACCGGCGGCGTGCCCGGCGCGGTGATGATGCCACAACCGCCCAGCGCGCTGCCGCCCACGGGCGCGGCCGGTACCGGTAGCGGAAGTGGGGGATCGCCGGCCTGCGGCACCTCCGAGGAGTCGACCGCCGGGGGCGTGGTCACCTTGTACGGGCAGGACCCGGCCTCGGCCTTGGGCTCGGCGGCGGCCGTGTGCACCGCCGGCAGCCCGACCACCGCGGATACCAGAAAAACGGCTGCTGCCAGGGAGGATGCACAACGTAACACGGCCATCGTGTGTGCAGACTAGGCGATTGGCGCCACGATTTCCGGGAGCCGCGCTGTGACTGATGTTGCAGAAGTTAAAAACTGGGATTTACAGCGCGGTGGCTTGCAGGTCGACATATGCGACGGCGGGGTAGTTGATCGTGCCCATCCACAGCTTGCTGTCGGCCTCGACCAGACCGGTGACGACGCCGAAGTCGCGATGTGTGGTGCGCACCCCGGCCACAGCCGTGCCGTCGTCGGGGTCGAACGCGACCGCCCACACCTCGGGTTTGATGCGCGG
This sequence comes from Mycobacterium shimoidei, assembly GCA_002101905.1. Lineage (GTDB taxonomy): Bacteria > Actinomycetota > Actinomycetes > Mycobacteriales > Mycobacteriaceae > Mycobacterium > Mycobacterium shimoidei. Next base: position 124,492 of record LQPU01000001.1, read on the forward strand.
TTGCAATCGCTCGGGCAACCGCCAGGCCGCCTTGCGCAGGATCGGCGCGCGTGGCAGTAGCCATTCCAGCGCGGTGTTGACCTCGGTCACCATCGCGACCCAGATCCGGCCGTCCGCACCGGTGGAGATGTTGTCGGGCATGCCCGGTAGGTGTACCGCCAGCGGCGTGACGGAGCCGGCCTGCGGACCGGTCAACCAATACTTCGACAGCCGCCGCGCCTGGGTCTCGGCGAACACCAAGGCCGATTCGTCAGCGGTCAGCGTCACGCCGTTGGCGAAGTACAGGCCGTCGACGAGCGTGCTGACGGCGCCGTCGGTGCCCAGCCGGAACAGGGCGCCACGCCCGCGTGCCTCGACGATGGCCGCGGTGTAGTGCTCGATGTGGAAGTCGCAGGTGGACTCGGTGAAATAGATTGTGCCGTCTGCAGTTTCGGTGACGTTGGAACAGAACATCAGCGCTCTGCCGTCCACTGATTCGACCAGCGACTGCAGTTTGCGGCTCACCGGATCCAGGGCCAGCAGTCCGCGGTAGCTATCGCAGACGAGCAGCCGCCCGTCGCGGGCAACGTGCATGCCCAGCGGGCGTCCGCCGGTGTCGGCGACGACGACGACGGGTTCTCCTCCGTCCGTGGGGATTTGAACGATCCGGCCGTCGTCCAATCCGGTCCACAGCCGGCCGCCGTTATCGACCACCACGTCCTCGGGTCCGTTGCCGGGCAACCGAACAACCGTGACGTCGGCCGACGGCACGGCGGGCAGCGGGTCGACGGGCGGGGGCTGCCAGCGCACCGGATTGACCCGTGGTTTCGTCATAGCCTGCTCCCGATCTCGGTCAGCACCTGACGCAGGGTGGATGCGATTTCGTCGAACTCGTCTTGGCCGCTGATCAGCGGCGGCGCCAGCACGATCGCCGGGTCGCCGCGCTCGTCGATGCGGCAGTACAGTCCCGCCTCAAAGAGTCCTGCCACGATTGCCGGCAGCAGCCGACGGCGATCCTCGGTCGTGAGGGTCTGCTTGGTGGCCTGGTCCTTGACCAATTCGATGGAGTAAAAGTAGCCCTCGCCGCGAACGTCGCCGACGATCGGAAGGTCGTAGAGCCCCTCCAACGCGGCGCGGAGTCGGGGCGCGTGGTGTTTGACGCGGTCGTTGAGACGCTCACGCTCGAAGATGTCCAGGTTGGCCAGCGCCACCGCCGCCGACACCGGATGCCCGCCGAAGGTGTAGCCGTGCGGGAACGTCGTCGCGCCGTCGTTGAACGGCTCGAACAATCGGTCGCTGGCGATCATCGCGCCGATCGGCGAGTAGCCCGACGTCAATCCCTTGGCGCAGGTGATCATGTCCGGCACGTAGCCGAAGTCGTCACAGGCGAACATCGAGCCGATCCGCCCATACGCGCAAATCACTTCATCGGAGACCAGTAGGACGTCGTACTCGTCGCAAATCTCGCGTACGCGTTCGAAATAGCCCGGCGGGGGCGGGATGCTGCCGCCCGCGTTCTGCACCGGTTCGAGGAACACCGCGGCGACGGTGTCGGGTCCTTGCGCCTCGATGGCCTCGCAGATCTGTTCGGCGGCCCACTGGCCGAACGCTTTGGCGTCGCTGCTGAACGGTTCGGGCGCACGGTAGAAGTTGGCGTTGGGCACGGTGACCGCGCCCGGGGTCAGCGGCTCGAACGGGGCCTGGTAGGCCGGGACATTGGTGATGGCCAGCGCACCCTGCGGGGTGCCGTGGTAGGCGACCGCCCGTGAAATCGCTTTGTATTTACCGGGTTTGCCGGTCAACTTGAAGTACTGCTTGGCCAGTTTCCACGCGGTTTCGACGGCTTCGCCGCCGCCGGTGGTGAAGAAAACCCGGTTCAGGTCGCCGGGCGCGTACTGGGCGAGTCGCTCGGCGAGTTCGATCGCGGTCGGGGTGGCATACGACCACAGCGGAAAGTAGGCCAGTGTGCGGGCCTGCTTCGCGGCCGCCTCGGCGAGCTCGTCGCGGCCGTGCCCGACCTGAACGACGAACAGCCCTGACAGCCCGTCGAGGTAACTACGCCCGCGGTCGTCGAAAATCCGCACACCCTCGCCGCGGGTGATGATCGGTCGGCTGATGTCGGGTCCGTGCTGGGCGAAGTGCAGCCACAGATGGCGATTGGCCTTCGCCCACAGGTCATCTGTCATCGTCTGCCGAGCGTAGCCCCGGGGCGCTTTGCGGCGCCGGTCTGCGCGATCAGGGGCTGCTACTGCTGTCGCTGCTGCTGGTGCTGCTGCTAGTTCCGCTGTCGCTGCTGCTGCTGGTCCCGCTGTCGGAGCTGCTGCCGGTGTCGGAGCTGCTGCCGGTGTCGGAGCTGCTGGTCCCGCTGTCGCTGCTGCTGCTTCCGCTGTCGGCGCTGCCGGTGCCGGGAGAATCGCCACCGGTGTTGTTGTCGCCAGTGTTGTTGTCGTCGGAGGTGCTGTCGCTGCCGGTGCTGGACGGACCGCCGCCGGGAGAGCTGTCGGTGCTGCCGCCGCCGGCGACATCACCCGGCGGTTGTGGACCGTCGGCCGGTGGGGTCGCCGGTGGTTGTGGACCGTCGGTAGGTGGTTCTGTCGGCGGCGCGGCGGTGGGCAGATCGTAGTCGTACGGCCCACCCGCACAAATGCCCGCCGGATCCCACGGGCACGCGGGATCGTTTGGCCCCATAGGCATGTCGGTGTCGGTCGGCGTTGTGTCGCAGGCACCGATCGGCACCCCGTCGCAGATGGGCGGGCAGGCGGGGTTCCACGGATTTGGTGCACAAGTGGGTTCGTCAGTGCTCACCGGATTGTCGGCATCGGCCGGGACGGCCATGCTGAGGGCCGGGATGACCATCAGCGCCCCCACCGCCGCCACCTTCGCGATACTGCGTTCGACAGCCGATCTAGTTGTCCCGCCCATTGATCACTCCTTCTGCGGTTTTACCCCGCGTGACGGCTGTCGGCACACGCCGAAACGTCTGTACGCACAATATCTTTGCTATTGGCGGGCCGGCACAAACTTTACCGATCAGCGCTCAGCAAACATGTCACGCCATCAGTTCTAGTCTGAAGTCATGACGGTTGCCCAACGAGCCGACGAGTTCGAGGCGCTGCGGCCCCACCTGCTGGCTGTCGCATACCGGCTGACCGGCACGTTCGCCGATGCCGAGGACATCGTGCAAGAAGCCTGGCTGCGCTGGGACGCCGCCGACAACCGGGAGGAGATCGCCGATCTGCGGGCATGGCTGACCACGGTGGTCAGCCGGCTTGGGCTCGATCGGCTGCGCTCCGCCGCACATCGGCGGGAGACGTATTTCGGCGAATGGCTGCCCGAGCCCGTGGTCACCGGTATCGACGCCGCCGACCCGCTCACCGCTGTTGTCGCCGGCGAGGACGCCCGCTTTGCCGCGATGGTCGTGCTCGAGCGGCTATCCCCGGATCAGCGGGTGGCTTTCGTGCTGCACGACGGGTTCGGGGTGCCGTTCACCGAGATCGCCGAGGTGTTGGGCACCAGCGCGGCAGCCGCCCGACAGTTGGCATCACGGGCTCGCCGGGCGGTGGCCGACGCGCCACCGCCGGCGCCGGATCCCACGCACAACGAGGTGGTGGGCAAGCTGATGGCGGCCCTCGCCTCGGGGGACATGGCCGCCGCCGTCGAGCTGCTGCATCCGGATGTGACATTCACCGGCGATTCCAACCGCAAGGCGCCTACCGCAGCGCGGGTTATCCACGGGGCGGACAAGGTGGTGCGCTTCATGCTCGGGCTTGCGCAGCGCTACGGTCCGTCCTTCTACACCGCGAATCAGCTGGCGCTGGTCAACGGCGAGCTGGGCGCCTACACGTCCGGAACATCCGGCGACGACGGGTATCAGGCGATGATGCCGCGGGTCACGGCGATGACGGTGCGCGACGGAAAGATCTGCGCCATCTGGGATATCGCCAACCCGGATAAGTTCACGGGTTCCCCGCTGCGCCAGCGATCCGATGACGGTTAACCACAGATTGGAGGACCAGCGTGGCCGGTAGGGTCACTCAGAAGTTGGGCGCGTTGATGTTTCGTGGCATGGACAAGCTGCGCCATCGCGACGCCTTCGACATCGGCGCGCCAACGGGCACCGACTTCACCGGCTTCGACAAGACCCGCCAGGTCGTGCTGGTGACGTACAAGCGCTCCGGTGAAGCGATGCCCAGTCCGATCAACCACGGCGTTGCCGACGGGAAGCTCTATGTCCGGACGGACGCTTCTACGGGCAAGGTCAAGCGGATTCGCAACAACCCGAACGTCGTGGTGGTGCCGAGCAACTTCCGCGGAAGACCCAAAGGCCAACCGGTCGCCGGGACGGCCAGGATTTTGCCCGAGTCCGAGCACGCCCACGCGGACCAGGCGATCGCCGCAAACTGGAGCCTGCCGATGAGGCTGTTCGAGCGCAGCCTCGAGAAGGGCAGCGCCGCATTCGGCGTGCCGATGGCCTATATCGAGATCACTCCGGCCCGCTAGCCCAGGGAACCCGGCAGGCGTCGCCGGAGTTGAAGCCCTGTTCGGTGATCCCCAGCGCCGAGTACATCCGCGCACGCATGTTCTCCACACCGATCTGATACGTCAGTTCGATCACTCCGTCGTCGCCGAATCGGGCCCGCAGGTCGGCGACCTGCTCGTCGGTCACGCTGTGCGGGTCGGTGGTCATCGCGTCGGCGTAGGCGATCGCGGCGCGCTCGTCGTCGGTGTAAAGCGGCGACGTGGCGTAGTTGTCGATGTCCTTGAGTCGTTCGACGTCGAGGCCGTCGAGGCGCTGCAGCATGGCGCCGAAGTCGACGCACCATGAGCAGCCGATGGTTCGCGCGGTCCAGAACACGGCCAGCTCGCGAACACTCGCTGGCAGCTTGCGCGAGGCACGCTGCAGCATCGTCTCGTGCACGGCGTTGGCGACCAGCAGCCGCGGGTGATGCGCTGCGACCGTGAACGGCTCCGGAACCTCGCCGAACCGGCGCTTGGCGTACCGGTACATGACGCGGGTCAGCAGGTTAGCCCTCTTCGGGGGCAGTGGTTCGATACGAGTTTTCTGTGTCATACCTTGTGTCATACCCCTCAGACGAGGTGGCTCGCCAATGTGTGACAGCGGCCCCGGCGCGAGCGGGCGTGTTCGTACGCCGACACGCCGCAAATGGCGACATTTTGCGCCCGCTCGCGGCAAAGCGGGGGGCAAAGCGGGAGGTCAGCGCGCGAACATCAGCGCCCGCTTGACCTCCTGGATGGCCTTGGTCACCTCGATGCCGCGCGGACAGGCCTCGGTGCAGTTGAACGTCGTGCGGCAGCGCCACACGCCGTCGACCTCGTTGAGGATCTCGAGCCGCTCGGCGGCGCCCTCGTCGCGGCTGTCGAAGATGAACCGGTGCGCGTTGACGATCGCCGCCGGCCCGAAATACGAACCCTCATGCCAGAAGATCGGGCAACTGGTGGTACACGCCGCGCACAGGATGCACTTGGTGGTGTCGTCGTAGCGCGCGCGATCGGTCTGACTCTGGATGCGCTCGCGGGTCGGCGGGTTGCCGCTGGTGATCAGGTATGGCTTGACCGCGCGGTAGGCGTCGAAGAACGGCTCCATGTCGACGATGAGATCCTTCTCCACCGGCAGTCCGCGGATCGGTTCGACGGTGACGGTCAACTGTTTGCCCGGCTTTTTGGGCAGCAGGTCACGCATCAGCACCTTGCAGGCCAGCCGGTTGACCCCGTTGATCCGCATCGCGTCCGAGCCGCATACCCCGTGGGCGCAGGACCGCCGGAAGGTCAGTGTGCCGTCGAGATAGCTCTTGATGTAGATCAGCAGGTTGAGCAGCCGGTCGCTGGGAAGACACGGAACCCGGAAGCTCTGCCAGCCACCGGAATCGGCGTACTGGTCGGGGTTTTCCGGGTTGAAGCGGGCTATCTTCACCGTCACCATCACCGAGCCTTCGGGAATCGGCGGCAACGGCGGATCGCCGGGTTCGGGCTTGTCGACGACCGAACTCATCAGTACTTCCGTTCCTTGGGTTCGTAGCGGGTCTGCACCACCGGCTTGAAGTCCAGCCGGACATCACTGAGCAGATCGCTGCCCTGCTTGTAGGCCATGGTGTGGCGCATGTAGTTGGTGTCGTCGCGGTTGGGGTAGTCCTCACGTGCGTGTCCGCCGCGGGACTCTTTGCGGTTCAAGGCGCCGACGACGGTGACTTCGGCCAGTTCCAGCAAAAAGCCCAGCTCGATCGCTTCCAGCAGGTCGCTGTTGAAACGCTTTCCTTTGTCGTGCACCGTGATTCGGGAGTAGCGCTCCTTGAGCGCGTGAATATCGGTGAGCGCCTGCTTGAGCGTCTCCTCGGTGCGGAACACCGCGGCGTTGTTGTCCATGGTCTGCTGCAGCGCGCCGCGGATATCGGCGACGCGTTCGTTGCCGTGCTCGGACAGGATGTTGCTCACCCAGCCGACCACCATCGCCGCCGGCTCCGGCGGCAACTCGACGAAGTCGTGACCCAGCGCATAGTTGGCGGCGGCGATGCCGGCGCGGCGGCCAAACACGTTGATATCCAACAGTGAATTGGTGCCGAGTCGGTTCGCGCCGTGCACCGACACGCACGCGCACTCGCCCGCAGCGTATAGCCCGGGCACGGTGCTGGTGTTGTCGCGCAGCACCTGTCCGGTGACGGTCGTCGGGATGCCGCCCATCACGTAGTGGCAGGTCGGGTAGACCGGAACCAGCTCGGTGACCGGGTCCACACCCAGATAGGTGCGGGCGAACTCGGTGATGTCGGGCAGCTTGGCGTTGAGCACCTCTTCGCCGAGGTGGCGCACGTCGATGTAGACGTAGTCCTTGTTCGGACCGGCCCCCCGACCTTCCAACACCTCGCGCACCATCGAGCGGGCGACGATGTCACGTGGCGCCAAATCGACGATCGTCGGCGCGTAACGCTCCATGAAGCGCTCGCCCTCGCCGTTGAGCAGCCGGCCACCCTCGCCGCGCACCGCCTCGGAGATCAAGATGCCCAGACCTGCCAGGCCGGTCGGATGGAACTGGTGAAATTCCATGTCCTCCAACGGAAGTCCCTTGCGGAAGACCACACCCATGCCGTCGCCGGTCAGCGTGTGGGCGTTGGAAGTCGTCTTGTACATCCGTCCCGAGCCGCCGGTGGCGATTACCACCGCCTTGGCATGGAAGACGTGGATGTCGCCACTGGCCAGCTCGTAGGCGACAACTCCGGAGGCCACCGGACCGCCGCGCGTTTCGGTCAGCAGCAGGTCGAGCACGTAGAACTCGTTGAAGAACTCGACGTCGTGCTTGACGCAGTTTTGATACAGCGTTTGCAAGATCATGTGGCCGGTGCGGTCCGCGGCGTAACAGGCCCGGCGCACCGGGGCTTTGCCGTGATCGCGGGTGTGTCCGCCGAAGCGGCGCTGGTCGATTCGGCCGTCGGGGGTGCGGTTGAACGGCATCCCCATCTTCTCCAGGTCCAGAACCGCGTCGATGGCTTCCCGGCACATGATCTCGACGGCGTCCTGGTCGGCGAGGTAGTCGCCGCCCTTGACGGTGTCGAAGGTGTGCCATTCCCAGTTGTCGTCTTCGACGTTGGCCAGCGCCGCGCACATACCGCCCTGCGCGGCGCCGGTGTGGCTGCGGGTCGGATACAGCTTGGTCAGTACGGCGGTCCGGGCACGCGGACCCGCCTCGACGGCAGCCCGCATACCGGCGCCGCCGGCGCCGACGATCACCACGTCGTATCGGTGCTGGTGAATCATGAGATATTCGGGTCGAAGGTGAGCAGGGTGTAGGTGCCGAGCACCAGCGTGAACAACATCGACAGCACCAGCAGGGTGTTGAGCCAGAACCGGGTGGAATCCTTGCGGGAATAGTCGTCGATTATGGTGCGCAGCCCATTGCCGCCGTGCAGCTGCGCCAGCCACAACAGCAACAGATCCCACGTCTGCCAAAACGGCGAATGCCAGCGCTGCGCCACATAGTTGAAATCGATGCGATAGACGCCGTCGTCCCACATCAACATCACGAACAGGTGCCCGAGCGCCAGAAACACCAGCACAATTCCGGAGAACCGCATGAACAGCCAGGCGTACTTCTCGAAGTTGGGCATCCCGGTGCGACGGCGCGGCGCCCGGGGGTTGTCCAGGCCGGCGGGCCGGTCGTGGCTGCGCTGACGGACCGGGGCGCTCATCCGAACCGCGCCAGCATGTGCATGCCGACCACCACGGTGGCCGGAACCATGACCAGCAACCAGATGATGCCGGTCGTCCAGAACATCAGCCGCTGGTAGCGCGGCCCATGCTCCCAGAAGTCGATGAGGATGACCCGAATGCCGTTCAGTGCGTGGTAGAGCACCGCGGCCACCAACCCCAGCTCCATCAGGCCGACGATCGGGGTCTTGTAGGTTTCGACAACCTCGTTGTAAGCCTGTGGTCCGACCCGGACCAGCGCGGTGTCCAGCACGTGCACGAACAGGAAGAAGAAGATCGTTGCGCCGGAGATCCGGTGCAGTACCCAGGACCACATCCCCGGATCACCCCGGTACAACGTCCGGCGCAGCGGTTTGGCGCTCGATGTCGCCGTCGTCATCAGCGTCCTCCAACGGTGGACTTCGGCCCGACGATGCAGGGTGTTTCATGGCCGGTCGGGCAATTTAATGTAGCCCCAATCGCACCGTTTGATGAACCGGTTGCGCGTCGCGCACGCGGGGCGCGACGACCGATCTAGGGTGGGCTTGTGACTTGGCCAACACTGCACCCCGGCGCCGCAATGCGTCTCGCCCGCAACCGCTATCATGGCCGTGGCTGCCGAGATTGATTGGAAAGTGCTGCGGGACAATGCAATCCAGGCAGCACAGTGCGCTTATGCCCCGTATTCGCGGCTGCAGGTCGGGGCGGCTGCGCTGGTCAACGATCGCCGCGTCGTGACCGGCTGCAATGTGGAAAATGTCTCATATGGTCTAGGTCTCTGTGCCGAGTGTGGTGTGGTCAGCGCCCTGCATTCGAGCGGCGGCGGCAGGCTGCTGGCTTTGGTCTGTGCTGACGCCCGTGGGTCACTGCTGATGCCCTGCGGACGCTGTCGGCAGGTGCTGTTGGAGCATGGCGGGCCGGATCTGCTGATCGATCATCCCGACGGGCCGCGCCGGCTCGGTGACCTGCTGCCCGAGCCGTTCGGCCCGGACGACCTGCCGTGATTTTCGACGCGCCGACCATCATCAAGGTCAAACGCGACGGCGGCCGGCTGTCCGGGGCCGCCATCGACTGGGTCATCGACGCCTACACCGGCGGGCTGATCGCCGAGGAACAGATGTCGGCGCTGCTGATGGCGATTTTCCTCAACGGCATGGACGCCGAGGAGACCGCGCGGTGGACCGATGCGATGGTGGCTTCCGGTGAGCGGCTGGACTTTACCGACCTGCCGCGCAAGACGGTCGACAAGCATTCCACCGGCGGGGTCGGGGACAAGATCACGTTGCCGCTGGTGGCCGTCGTCGCCGCCTGCGGCGCGGCGGTGCCGCAGGCATCCGGCCGGGGGTTGGGGCACACCGGCGGCACCCTGGACAAACTGGAATCGATCGCCGGATTCACCGCTGATTTGCCGAATAGTCAAGTGCACCAACAGCTTCGGGACATCGGCGCGGCGATCTTCGCGGCCGGACGGCTGGCCCCGGCCGACGCGAAGCTGTATGCGCTGCGCGACGTCACGGCGACCGTCGAGTCGCTGCCGCTGATCGCCAGCTCGGTGATGAGCAAGAAACTGGCCGAGGGTGCCGGCGCGCTGGTTCTCGACGTGAAGGTCGGGTCCGGAGCGCTGCTGCGCTGCGAGGAGCAGTGCCGTGAGCTCGCCCAGACGATGGTGGCCCTCGGTGCGTCCCACCGCGTGCCCACCACCGCGCTGCTGACCGACATGAACTGCCCGCTCGGCCGCACCGCCGGCAACGCCCTGGAGGTCGCCGAGTCACTCGACGTGCTGGCCGGCGGGGGGCCACCCGATGTCGTGGAGCTGACCGTCGCGCTGGCGACCGAGATGCTGCAGCTCGCCGGGGTCGACGCCGAGGATCCGGCGCAGACGTTGCGCGACGGCAGCGCGATGGACCGGTTCCGTGCTCTAGTCGCCGCCCAGGGCGGCGACTTGTCGGTACCGTTGCCGATTGGTAGGTGTTCAGAGACCGTCACTGCAAGTCGGAGCGGCACAATGGGCGACATCGATGCGATGGCGGTAGGGCTGGCGGTGTGGCGGCTCGGCGCGGGGCGGTCCCGGCCAGGTGAGCGGGTGCAGCCCGGCGCGGGTGTGCGCATCCATCGGCGGCCCGGGGAACCGGTAGCCGCCGGCGAGCCGCTGTTCACGCTCTATACCGACACCCCGGAACGCTTCGGCGCGGCGATGGCCGAACTGGACGGCGCCTGGGCCGTCGGAGACACCGCGCCGGCCCGGCGGCCGCTGATCATCGATCGGATCACCGCGTGACCACGCCGCTGACCCTCGAGCAGATCGAAAAGGCACCGAAGGCGCTGCTGCACGATCACCTCGACGGGGGGCTGCGACCGTCGACGGTGCTGGACATCGCCGGCCAGATCGGATACGAGGGGCTGCCGGCCACCGAGGTCGACGAGTTGGCGACCTGGTTTCGCACCCGCTCGCACAGCGGCTCGCTGGAGCGCTATCTGGAACCGTTCTCCCACACCGTGGCGGTCATGCAGACGGCCGAATCACTGCATCGGGTGGCCTACGAATGTGTCGAAGACCTGGCGGCTGACTCGGTGGTGTACGCCGAGGTGCGCTTTGCGCCGGAGTTGCATATCGACCGCGGGCTGTCATTCGACGAGATCGTCGAGGCGGTGTTGGCCGGCTTCGTCGACGGAGAAAAGGCGTGCGCGGCCGCCGGACGCCCCATTGTGGTGCGGCTCTTGGTCACCGCGATGCGCCACGCGGCGGTGTCCCGCGCGATCGCTGAGCTGGCGATCCGATTCCGGGACAAGGGGGTTGTCGGTTTCGACATCGCCGGGGCCGAGGCCGGCAACCCACCGACGCGGCACCTCGACGCATTCGAATACATGCGAGACAACAACGCGCGCTTTACTATTCACGCGGGTGAAGCGTTCGGGCTGCCGTCCATTCACGAGGCGATCGCGTTCTGCGGTGCCGACCGGCTGGGCCACGGTGTGCGGATCGTCGACGACATCGAAGTCGCCGAGGACGGCTCGATTCGGTTGGGTCGGCTGGCATCGATCCTGCGGGACAAGCGAATTCCGCTGGAATTGTGCCCGAGCTCCAATGTGCAGACCGGCGCGGTGAAGAGCATCGCCGAGCATCCGTTCGACCTGTTGGCACGCGCCCGCTTCCGGGTGACGGTCAACACCGACAACCGGCTGATCAGCGACACCACGATGAGCAGCGAAATGCACCGGCTGGTCGAGGCATTCGGCTACGGCTGGAGTGATCTGGAGCGGTTCACCATCAACGCAATGAAGTCGGCTTTCATCCCGTTCGACGAGCGGCTGGCCATCATCGACGACGTCATCAAGCCGCGGTATGCGGTACTGATCGGCTAGTCGCCGAGCACCTCGGCCGCCAACTCGCGCAGCACCCGGCGATCCTCGGCGAGTGCCTTGCGGCCGGCTCGGGTGGCGGCATACACGCGGCGCGAGCGGCCGTCGACGACCAGCCGCCGGGAGGTCAGTAGACCGTCGGCTTCGAGTCTGTGCAGCGTTGGGTACAAAGTGCCGGGGCTGACGTCATAGCCGTGGCGCTTTAGCTCCTCGGTAAGCCACGCGCCGTGGACCTCGTCATCGGCGGCGTGATGCAGGATGTGAAGCCGTATGGCTGCCCGCTTGAACTCCCGCATGATCACGAACACCGAAGCAATGTCATAAAGCCGAAATCCATGTGCAGTTGTTGGTGGCAGTGCAGCAGCGACAAGCTCGGCTGGTCGGCGAGGAAGTCGACGTCCATGGTTTGATAGGCGCCGAGCATGGCGACGTCTTTATGGATGCCGGCGGTGGGTGTGCCTGCAACATGGGTGATTTCGAAAGTATGCCGGTGCAAGTGCATGGGATGCAGGTCATCCGTGGCATTACGGAATCGCAGGCGGTACCGCTTGCCGTGGGTGATATCGATTACGGGCTGCTTGCTGTCCATCGTGAAAGGCGCGCCGTTGATGGTCCACATGTTGAACCCGTCGTGGACGGCGTTCTGCTTTTCGATCAGCAGGTCGATGACGTGGTCGACCGCCGCCGGGCGTTGGTGCTCAGCGGCGAATAACCGGTAGTCCCAACGAAACGGGGGTGGTCGACCCCACCTCGGCTGGCCCGTGCGGCCTGCGTATTCGACGACGATCCCCATTCCGGAACGGCGGTCCTCGTCGGAAAGATCACCGAGAATCCAGACACCGGGGTTCGTCATCTCGAGCAGTGCCGATATCCGCTCGCCGGCACCCAGCCACAACACCGGCACCGCAGCGGGTTTGGGCACCTTGTTGCCGTCGAGCGCAACGACCGTGAAGGTGTGGCCGGGCAGGGCCAGGCTGCGGTTTTCGGTCGCACTGCCGTTGAGCACCTGAAGCAGCACCCGCTCGCCGGACTTCACCCGTATCGGCTCGCCGTGCCCAAGGGTGCGTCCGTTGACAGTGAAGGTCTCGTAGCCGATCTCGTAACCGTGCGGCATTCCCGCCGCGATCGATCTGGCCATTGCCCGCTCGCCGACATCACGTAACTGGGCAACCGGTTCCCCGGCCAGGAAGTCGCTGGACATTTCCTCGCTCTGGGTGAGGCTGGGCTCGAATTCCTTGAGCGTGAGAAACACTTCTCGGTCGTACGCGCCGGGCTCGTTGCGGGGCTCGATGTATACCGGACCGACCAGACCGCCGTACTGACCACCGGATAGATCGGCGCCCGGCGTGAGGTGGGTGTGGTAGAACCGCAAACCCGCCGGCCCGGGGACAAACGAAATCTGGCGCATGCCATGCGCGGGAATGAACGGGGTGCCTTCTTCAGCGGATCCGTCGACATCCACCGGTACCTGCTGTCCGTGCCAATGCAGCTGCTGAGGAGCGTCGGTTTCGTTGTAAACGTCCACACGTGACTGTTTTCCTGCGGTGAATCGCAGCAGCGGACCGGGGAATTGGCCGTTGTAGGTCGTGGTCGAGATGACTTTACCGGGCGCAGTCTCGACATCGCTCTGGGTAATCCGCAAGGTGTAGTCGGGCTTCGCCGGGGCGCGCGAACAACTGGCCACCCCTGCGGCAGTCAGCATGGCCGCGCTGCTCCACTTGAGGAAGTCACGTCGATCCATCGACGTCACTGCGGGCCGCACTCGAAACACGATATCGAAAACCGATACAGTCTGCTTTGCGGGGTACCTGAGCCGGTGAGGAGGCGCGGTGACCGAGACCGAGTCAGTGTTCGACTTCGACAACGTCGTAGTCGAGCGCGACGGGCGGCGCGCGCTCGACGGATTCACCGCCGCCGTCCCGGCGAGCGGGGTCACCGTGGTGTTCGGCCCGTCGGGATCGGGCAAGTCGACATTGCTGCGGCTGTGCAATCGGTTAGAGGTGCCCACAAGCGGGCGAGTGTCGTTCTGCGGCGACGATATAGCCGAAATCGACCCGCTCTGGCTGCGCCGGCGGGTGGGCATGTGTTTTCAGCGGCCGACACCGTTTCCCGGCACCGTCGCCGACAACCTGCGCACCGCCGACCCGGATGCAACCGATCAGCAAATGATCGACATGCTGGGGCGGGTGGCATTGACCGGGTCCTGGCTTCAGCGCGATGCGACCGCGCTGTCCGGCGGAGAGGCGCAGCGGGTCTGCCTGGCCCGCACGCTGATGGCGCAGCCCCAGGTGCTGCTCTTGGACGAACCGACCTCCGCCGTCGACGCCGCCGCCGCAGGCGAGATCGAACGCGCGGTGCGGCAACTTTCCGACGACGACAAAATCCCCGCCCTGTGGGTCACCCACGATGCCGCGCAAGCCGAGCGGATCGCCGACTGGGTCGTGCACATCGACAAAGGCCGCTGCACGGGGTTCGGACCGGAGGTGAAGCGATGAACGGACACGTCAGCTGGGTGGGATTGGCGATATCGCTGACGCTGGTGGGCTTCGCCGCGGCGATATCCCTGTGGCAGCGGCTGGGTTTGGAGCGGCAGGTGGTGTGGTCGGCGGCGCGCGCGCTGGTCCAGCTGCTGCTGGTGGGCGGCGCCCTGACGCTGCTGTTCGAGCCGGGGCGCTCGCTGTGGTGGTCGTGGGCATGGACCGCGGGCATGGTGGCCTACGCCGGCGACGTCGCCCGCCGACGCGCACCCGAAGTGCCCCGGTTGGCGCCCCTGACGATCGTCGCGTTCGGCGCCGCAGCCGTCATCACGCTTTCAGTGCTGTTCGGGCTGAGGGTGTTTCCACTGCGGCCGCAAACCCTGGTGCCGATCGCCGGGATGATGATCGGCAACTCGATGACCGCCACGGTCTTGGTGGCCCGGCGCCTGGTCGACGAGCTGCGAGACAAACGCGACGAGGTGGAAGCCCGGCTGGCCCTCGGGCAGCCATACCGTCAGGCCGCCACGCCCTATCTGCGAACGGCCTTGCGCTCGGCGCTGTCGCCGCAAATCGAGACCACCAAAGCCACCGGGCTGGTGTTTTTGCCCGGTGCGATGACCGGCCTCATCCTGGCGGGGGTGCCGCCGGTGCAGGCCGTGCTGGTGCAAGCGGTGGTGATGTTCTTGATCTTGGGATCGGTTGCGATCACCACTGTGGTGGTCGCGCTCGGCCTGGTGCGTCGGGTGTTCACCCGCGACCACCGGCTGCTGCCGCTCGGCGGCTACTCGCGCCTCAGCCGCGACTCCACAAAGCGGTCCAGCGCCTCCCACTCCCGAACCGCCTCGGCGTAGGGCGGCGTCGGCTCGGGCACCGACCCCGGGTCGAGGACATGGGCCACCAGTGCTCCCAGCGGGCGTTCGGTCGCCAACGCCTTCTCGACGGTGTTGTCTTCGGCGTAGTCGCCGACATCGCGCAGCAACTCGACGACCAGCTCGAGCTGCTCACGGTCGACCGCGTCGGGTCCGTCAGCGAAATCCTCGGCCAGCCCGCTCAGCACGTAGACGTTGTCGTCGGTGACGTCGATCTGCAGCGAACCGTCGGTGGCGGCGGTGCGGATGTCGTCATAGGTGCTCATGTCCGACAGGTCGTGGTCGTGCTCGTCGGCCAGATAGCGCGCCAGCGCCCGCTCCGAGCTGAACACACTGATACGCCCGTTGCGGCCGAGAAAGACCGGGCGGTCGTCGAAGTAGCAGCGCAGGGTGTAGAACGTGCCGGCGCCGGTCATGATCCGGATCGGGTCGATGCCCACCTTCAACCAGAAGTCCTCGTCGCTACCCAGCACCGCAACATCGCCGGGCGCGCGGCCCTGTTCCTGCGCTGGTTCGGCGTCGTCACCCGCGTCTTCTTCGGCGACCTCTTCGGTGTCCTTTTCGGTGTCTTCTTCGGTGTCTTCTTCGGTGTCCTGGGGCTCCTCTTCGAGCGGCTCGGCCAATTCGTCGGCGGCCTTCGACGACGCCGCCGCATCGACCTCCGGCGTGGTGACGACGCCGTCGATAGAGGCGAGGACGTCGTCCCAATTGCGCCCGATGATTTCGGCGATAGCGTTCCAGCGCTTGAGTCCGGCACGGCCGCTGAAGTGCTCGATGCCGCCGGCCACCGTGGCGAGGCTGGGGTTTCCGTTGAAGAACTTGCTCACCGCCGGCAGCTCGCACACCGATCCGATCGAGGAGACGATCGCCAGCGTGCCCGCCAACGCCGTCACCGATTCCGCGGTCGGTTTTTCCGCTACCAGCTCTTCGACCGCCATCAGGTCGAACTGTCTGTCTTCGGCGGGGTTCAGCTTGTGCGCGTTGGCCTCCGTCAACGCCTTCCAGCCGGGATGATCGGCCAGGTCGTGGTCGGTGTTGGTGCGCACGAATGCGACCAGGTCGGCAGCGGTGGAGAAGCCGTACAGGTCTTCGTCTTTGCCCAGGAACGCTTCCCACTCGTCACCGGCATCCCGCCAGCGCGGTGCCCAAATGGTGTAACGGTCGCCGGCGGTCAGGCTCAAACGAATGGGCACGAGGTCAGCAGCCATGCGGCAAAGGCTAGCCGACCCAAATGTCGGTGATCGCCGGCGCCCGCGCCGCCAGACCCAGCTTCGGCAGTCCATACATCTGCTCGAGGGTCGACAGCACGTTGTAGTGACTGATCGGCTGACTGTAGGTTCCCGGCTTGACGTTGGCGCCGTAGAAGATGGTCGGAATCTGATTGCGCTGGCTGTTGTCGTCTTCGTCCCAGGTCAAGATCAGCAGGCTGTTGTTTGCCTTCGCCCATTCGGCGTAGGACGACAGGTTGCGGTACAGCCAGGTGTCGCCTTGCGCGATCGAGCCGTCGTGCATGTCGTTGTCGACGTTGGGGATGACGAACGAGACGGTGGGTAGGCTCGCGTAGCTTCCGGGCGGCGGAAAAGCCGAGAACGGGACCGAGTTGGTGCGGGGAATGTTGCTGAAGTTCACCCACGGTGCGTGCTTGCGCGCGTACTTGCCGGCGCTGCAGACCTCCGAACCGACGGCGGGCAGGCTTTCGGCGAAACCCACGAAGGTGCGTCCGCTGGCCAGCAACTGCGAACCCAGGTTCGGAGTGTTGCCGGCGTTGACCGGGCAGGTGTTCTCGGTGACGCCCAAGGTGCTTCCGGCGAACAGGGCGAAGTAGTTGGGTTGGCTCGGATGGACTTCGGCGAAGGATTGCGTCATCGATGCTCCGCCTGCGGCCAGCGAGTTGATGTAGGGCGCGGCACGGTTACCGATGACGTTGGCGTACGAGCGGTTTTCTTCGACAACGACAACGACGTGTGCGGGAGTCGGAACGCCCGCTGCGGCCAAGCGCGGCGGCGGGCCGGCGCGGTCCGCCGGGACGGGCCCCAGCGTCGCCGCCGTCGCGAGCACACCGAGCAGCCCGGCAGCGCGCAGCCGATTGCTTTTCGGTCGGTGTGGGCCTCGCATGGCCGCAGTATATGAACGGTTTTGGCTGCTGACGGGGATCGTCGACGTGTGTTGACAGTCGAGAAAATATTTGATTTTGACCCCCGCGGGCGCGCGCGGAGGGCATCATCGGCGCTGGAGTTTGGACTGGTTGGGAGAGGTCGCGATGTCAGGTCGAAGGTCCCGTTCACGAGCTAACGCGATGCTGGCAATTGCCGGCGCGGCCGCCCTCGGAGCGACGTCGGTCCTGGTGTCGACGGTCGATGTGAAAACAATCCTCGCTGAAGCCGCGCTGCTGGCCAACGAAGGCTGGATCATGAGCGGCACCGGTGTTCCCGACCCCACCGTGGGCGACTACATGAGCCAGGTCGAAAACCTTTACCTGCAACCGTTTTCCACATACGACTTCCACGGCTTGCTCACTCCCGAGGAGTTCTGCCCGCCGATATGCTTCCCCGGGCCTCCCGGCCACCCGGAATGGACCAACCTGAATTTCGGCGACTCGTTGAACGTGGGCGCCCAGCAACTCGACGATGCGATCGTGCCGCAGCTCGAAAACGGCGACAATGTCGTCGTATTCGGGTATTCGCAGAGCGCCGTGATCGCCACCATGGAGATGCAAAATCTCATCGAGAATCCGCCAGGGGGTGACTTCGACCCGAGCAACCTGCATGTGGTGGTGATCGGTAGCCCGAATAATCCGATCGGCGGCATGCTGGACCGCTTCGACTTCCCGAACGGCCTGGACGGCGAGCCCCAGCACCTGCCGTTCCTGAATGTGCCGCTGAGCATCGGGCCGACCCCGACCGACGCATTCGCGACCGACGTCTATACCGCCACCTACGACGGATGGGCCAACTTCCCTGCGGATCCCACCAACCTGCTGGCCGTCATCAACGCCCTGGTCGGGGTCCAAACGGTGCACGGGTTGTACCCGCATCCCGGCACGACCCTGGACATCGACAACATCGTTGATCTGGGCACCATCGGCGAGACCCACTTCTACAGCATCCCGGCGCCGCTGCCGTTGCTGGCGTTTCTGCACGACGCCGGGCCGGCGGGGCAGTTCTTCTACGACGCCTTCGCGCCGGGCATGGCGCTGGGCATCAATTGGGCTTACGGCAACCCCGGGGACCCGTTCGTCGGCGTCAACGGCACCGACGCCATCGGTCCCTGGCAGGTCAACGCGTCGGGCGAACTCGTGGAGTCCGATGTCTTCGGCTTCTTCCCGAAGATGGATCCGCTGCAAATGCTCGCCGGTATGCAATATGCCGGCGTGCAAAGTTTTGTGGGCCCGATCAACGTCCTGCTGGACGAGGCGGGCCAGTCACCGATTCCGCAATCGGTTGTCGACTCGATGCTGTCGGGCTACAACTTCACCAATGAGCTGGATCAGTTGCTGCTCAACTCCTGGAGCGACTTGGCCGAGTCGTTGAATTTGTCCGACATTCTCGGCCCGGACGCCATTTTCGACGGTGCGCCGCTGATATCCGGAGAGCCGTTGCTCGCCCTCATCGGCTTCGGGTTCGACATCTTCAACTTCTTCGGGGCCTAGGCCACCGGGCCGTAAGGTCGACCGTTGTGGATGTGCGCATCGTCGATCACCCGCTGGCCGCCGCCCGGCTGACCACGTTGCGCGACGAACGCACCGACAGCGCGGCCTTTCGTGCCGCGCTGCGGGATCTGACCTTGATGCTGGTCTACGAGGCCACTCGTGATGCGTCCTGCGAGATCGTCATGGTGCATACGCCATTGGCCGAAACAGCCGGGACGCGCCTGGCTAACCCGCCGTTGCTGGTGCCGGTGTTGCGGGCCGGGCTGGGCATGGTGGATCAGGCGCACGCGCTGCTGCCGGAAGCTCGGGTGGGCTTCGTCGGCGTGGCCCGCGACGAGCAGACCTTCCGTCCAGTCCCGTATCTGGAGTCGCTGCCCGACGATCTGCGCAGCCAGCCGGTGATGGTCCTCGACCCGATGCTGGCCACCGGCGGGTCGATGACCCACACCATCGAATTGTTAACTCGTCGCGGCGCGCACGACATCACCGTGCTGTGTGTGGTTGCGGCGCCGGAAGGCCTTGCGGCACTGGAGAAAGCAGTGCCGGGGGCGCGCGTGTACACCGCCGCCATCGACGAACGGCTCGACGAGCGCGCCTATATCGTTCCGGGTCTCGGTGACGCCGGAGACCGGCAATTCGGGCCGCGTTGACCTACCAGCGCTGCACCTCGGCCACCAGTCTGGTGCGCACCTCGGCGGCACGGTCGCGATCAGGGCAGCGAACCTCGACGTAGAACTTGACCTTTGGTTCGGTTCCCGACGGGCGCACCACCACCCTTGCCCACGTGTCGGCGTCACCGCCGGTGAAGACCAGTGCGTCGGTGTCTGGTCTCAGATCGGTTGTGTTGGCGGTGAATTCGACCAGCCGCGTGGGCGGCGCTGTTCGCAGTCGTTGCATGAGGGCGGCCGCCTCGTCGGCGTCGGTGACCGGTCGGGACACCGCGGCGCCCACATGGAAGCCGTAGCGGCGGGCGAGGTCGTCGAGGGCGTCGAGCACCGAACGACCCCGCCGTTTCAGGTCGGCCACCAGGTCGCAGGCCAGCACCGCTGCGCTGATGCCGTCCTTGTCGCGGACCGAGTCCGGATCGACGCAGTGCCCGATCGCCTCCTCGTAGGCGTAGAGCAGTGTGGCGTCGGGCAGATCCGCGTCGGCGCGGGCCAACCATTTGAAACCGGTCAGCGTCTGCACGTGACGCGCGCCGTAGTGTGCGGCGATCGCTGCCAGCATCCGCGAGGACACCACGGTGCTCGCCACCACACTGCGGTCGGGTGCCTCGGTGTGCGAAAGCAGGTAATCGCCAAGCAGCCAACCGGTTTCGTCGCCGGAAAGCATCCGCCAACAACCGTCCGGATTCGGCACCCCGACCGCACACCGGTCAGCGTCGGGATCCAGCGCGATCGCGATGTCGGAGTGGACGTCTGCGGCCAGAGCCAGCAGTGCGTCGGTGGCGCCGGGCTCTTCGGGGTTGGGAAACGCGACGGTGGGGAAGCCGGGATCCGGCGCGAACTGCGCGGCGACGGTGTGCACGTCGTCGAAGCCGGCGCGCCGCAGTGTCTCGACCGCGACCACGCCGCCGACCCCGTGCAACGGCGTCAGCGCTATCCGAACCGAGCCCGACGAGCGTCGCACCCGTGCCGCACGCTCGATATAGCGCTGGACCAGATCGGTGGTGGCGGGTTCGACGGGTGCCCGGGGTATCTGGTCGGCGAACGGCGCCGTGGCCATTGCGGTTTCGATGGCGCGGTCGACGGGGGAGACGATCTGGATCCCGCCCTCGAAATACACCTTGTAGCCGTTGTCGCTCGGCGGGTTGTGCGACGCGGTGATCTGGATTCCGGCCGCCGCTCCGAGCTTTCGCACCGCGAACGCCAGCACCGGTGTCGGCACCGGGTTCGGCAGTAGGGTGACCGAGAACCCCTGGGCGGCTAGTACTTCCGCGGTAGCGACAGCGAACTCGGCCGAGCCGTGCCGAGCGTCGCGACCGACGATCACCGTTTTCGGGCCTTGGCGGTCGTTGAGGACTTGCGCCACCGCCCAGCTGGCGCGCATCACCACGGCGAGGTTCATCGCGTCCGGGCCGCCGCGCACCGGCCCGCGCAACCCGGCGGTGCCGAACTTCAGCGGCCGCGCGAACCGCGCGGACAGCTCAGCGGCGTCGCATGCGGCCAGTTCGGCGCGAGTCACCGGGTCGGGGTCGTGGGCTATCCAGTCTTGGGGGGTCACAGCCGGGCGACCACGTCGGCCAGCAGCGAACCCATCCGCGTCGCCGACGCCGCCCCCGCGGCCAGCACCTCGGCGTGACTGAGCGGTTGGCCGGTGATTCCGGCCGCCAGGTTGGTCACCAGCGACACACCCAGGACCTCAGCGCCGGCCGCGCGCGCCGCGATCGTCTCGTGCACGGTGGACATGCCCACCAGATCGGCCCCGAGCACCCGCAACATCCGTATCTCGGCCGGCGTCTCGTAGTGCGGTCCGGGCATAGCCGCGTACACCCCTTCGGCCAGCGCCGGGTCGACGGTGCGGGCGAGCGCCCGCAGCCGCGGCGCATAGGCGTCGACCATGTCCACGAACTGCGGCCCGACCAGCGGCGAGCGCGCGGTCAGGTTCAAGTGATCGCTGATCAGCACCGGCTGGCCGACCTCGAATTCGGGCCGCAGCGCACCGGATGCGTTGGTGAGCACCACCACGCGCGCCCCGGCCGCGCACGCCGTCCGGATTGGATGCACGACGTGCAGCAGGTCATGGCCCTCGTAGGCGTGGATGCGACCGGCCAGCACCAACACCCGATGGGCACCGATCCGCACCGACGTAACCTCGCCGGTGTGCCCCACCGCGGTGGGCGGAGTGAAGCCGGGCAATTCAGCCATCGACAACACCGCGGTCGCGTCGCCCAGCGCCGCGACGGCCGGCGCCCAGCCCGAGCCCAGAACGATCGCGACGTCGTGTTCGCTGATGCCGGTGGCCTCGGCGATGAGCTTCGCCGCCCGGTCGGCAAGTGCCTCGGGATCGGGCGGAGCAGTCACAGACGGGGAGCTTAGTCCTTGTAATCGCCGATATTGGCCAGGTGAGATACTGCAAGAGTGCCCACAGCCACCGCGTCGGATGCCGTCGAAGACGCGGTACGGCGCCGGGGCATCGACCTGATCGAGTTGTCCCACGCGATTCACGCCGAACCGGAGTTAGCGTTCGCCGAGCATCGCAGCTGCGCGAAGGCCCAGGCATTGGTAGCGCAGCGTGGCTTTGAAATCACCGTTGCTGCAGGAGGTTTGGACACCGCATTTCGCGCCGACTTCGGCGGCGGGCCATTGGTTGTCGCCGTCTGCGCCGAATACGACGCGTTACCGGGAATCGGACATGCCTGTGGGCACAACATCATCGCCGCATCGGCGGTCGGTACCGCGCTGGCGTTGGCGGACGTGGCCGAGGACTTGGGCCTGACGGTCGCGCTGATCGGCACCCCCGCCGAGGAATTCGGCGGTGGCAAGATCCTGCTGCTCAAGGCCGGTGTCTTCGACGACGTCGCGGTCGCGGTGATGATGCACCCCGCGCAGGTCGACATCGCGGCAGCGCGATCACTGGCGCTATCGGGCATCCGGGTCCGCTACGACGGCCGGGAGGCCCATGCGTCGGTGGCGCCGTACCTGGGGGTCAACGCCGCCGACGCGGCCACCATCGCCCAGGTCGCCGTCGGCTTGCTGCGCCAACAACTGGTGCCCGGCCAGCAGGTGCACGGGATTGTCACCGACGGCGGGCAGGCCGCCAATGTCGTTCCGGCCCGCACCGAACTGCAGTACGCGCTGCGTGCGCCCGACCGATCACTGCTGCGGGATCTGGAAGCCAGGGTGGGCGACTGCATGCTGGCCGGTGCGGTGGCCACCGGCTGCGATTACAGCGTCGAAGCCACCGAGCCGACCTACGACGCGCTCAAGTCCGACCCCTGGCTGACCGGCGCGGTCCGCGACGAGATGGTGCGGCTGGGGCGGGTACCGCTCGACGATGAGCTCGAATCGGCGTCCGCGGTCGGTAGCACCGACATGGGCAATGTCACCCAGCTACTGCCGGGGATTCATCCGATGGTCGCCGTGGACACCGACGGTGCGTCACTGCATCAACCCGCGTTCACCGCGGCCGCGGTCAGTCCCAGCGCGGACCGCGCGGTAATCGACGGCGCAATCATGTTGGCGCGCACGGTGGTTCAACTCGCCGAGGCGCCGCGCGAACGCGACCGGGTGTTGGCGGCACGCGAGCTGCGAGCGGCATCATGAGCCTGAGTGACATCGCCGAATCCTGGCTGGCCGCCCATCACGACGAGCTGATCGAGTGGCGTCGGCACATCCACCGCTACCCGGAGTTGGGCCGCCAGGAGTTCGCCACCACACAATTCGTCGCCGAGCGGTTGGTCGACGCGGGGCTCAACCCCAAGGTGCTGCCGGGTGGGACCGGCCTGATCTGCGATTTCGGACCTGAGCATCAGCCGCGGATTGCGCTGCGCGCCGACATGGATGCGCTGCCGATGGCCGAGCGCACCGGCGCCCCCTACGAGTCGACGATGCCCAACGTCGCGCACGCCTGCGGCCACGACGCGCACACCGCGATCCTGCTGGGCACTGCGCTGTCGTTGGCCTCGGTGCCCGAACTGCCGGTCGGGGTGCGGTTGATTTTCCAGGCCGCCGAAGAACTGATGCCCGGTGGCGCGATCGACGCCATCGCCGCCGGCGCGCTGTCCGGGGTGAGCCGCATCTTCGCGCTGCACTGCGATCCGCGGCTGGCCGTCGGACGGGTCGCGGTGAAACCGGGCCCGATCACGTCGGCCGCCGACCGGCTGGAGATCGTGTTGTATTCCCCCGGCGGGCATACCTCGCGGCCACACCTGACCGCCGATCTGGTTTACGGGATCGGCACCCTGATCACCGGGGTGCCCGGTGTGTTGTCGCGGCGCATCGACCCGCGCAGGAGCACGGTGTTGGTGTGGGGCGCGGTCAACGCCGGCGTGGCCGCCAACGCCATCCCGCAGACCGGAGTGCTGGCCGGCACGGTCCGCACGGCCAGCCGGGAGACCTGGCAGAGCCTGGAGGGCATCATCCGGGAGGCGGTGTCGTCGCTGTTGGCGCCGCTGGGGATCGAGCACACGCTGGCCTACCACCGCGGGGTGCCGCCGGTGGTCAACGAGGAGGTGTCGACCCGGATCCTCGCGCACGCCATCGATGCCGTCGGCCCTGAGGTGCTGGCCGACACCCGCCAATCCGGCGGCGGGGAAGACTTCTCCTGGTATCTGGAGGAAGTGCCCGGCGCGATGGCACGGCTGGGGGTGTGGCCGGGTCACGGCCCGCAGCTGGATTTGCACCAGCCGACGTTCGACCTCGACGAGCGGGCCCTGGCGATCGGCGTGCGGGTCATGGTCAACATCGTCGAACAGGCCGCTCTGGCTTAGCTTTTGCGCCCCTTTTTGGCCGCGAGCGGGCGTGTCTGTACGCCGACACGCCGCACGGGCTAGCAATTTGCGCCCGCTCGCGGGGCGGTGCCGTAGCTATGCACAGGCATGCGTGGGGTGAATGCCGCAGCGCTCAGAGTGGCTCCACGATGACCGCCATGAACCAACAGCTCACACGGCTGCTCGATCAGCAAGGCGGGGTTGTGACGTCAGGTCAGGCGCTGACCCTGCTGACCCGGCGTGAACTTGAGTCTGCACTGAAACATGGTGTTCTGCAATGGCTTTGGCATGGCGTGTACTGCCGCGGCGAAGTGGATACCCAATTGCGGCTCCGCGGCTTGGACCTGGCTACCGGAAACACAGTCGCCATGTGCCTGGGTACAGCCGCAGCCGCCTATGGCTTCGACACAGAAGACACCAGGGACTTGCATGTCCTCGATTCCGGTGACCATAACTTGCGGTCTGTCAACGGTCTTGTCGTCCATCGACGCAAGGACGCCCCGCTGACCATGGTTGGCGGCCGGCTTGCGACCGCTCCGGCGTGGACTGCCATCGAGGTGGCGCGTGCCCTGCGGCGGCCCCGAGCACTGGCAACGCTGGACGCGGCGCTGCGAAGTCGGACCTGCAGCCATGACGACCTGCGCAGGTCAGCGGCACTCCAGTCCGGCCGTCGCGGCATCGTGGCTGTGCGTCAGCTGCTTCCGCTGGCTTCTCCAGAGGCGGAGTCACCTATGGAAAGCGAGGCCCGGCTCGTCATGCTCGACGGTGGTTTGCCTACGCCGGTGCTGCAATACGAAATCCTTTGCAATGACCGGCAAGTTTGGCGGGTCGACTTTGCCTGGCCCGAGTACGGCGTGGCTGCGGAATACGATGGCGTCGATTGGCACGCCGGGCCGGAGGCCTTCGTGCGAGATCGCCGTCGCACGGCTGCCCTGCAAGAAGTGGGTTGGGCGGTTGTGCCGATCGTCGCCGAAGACGTCAGACGACGGCCGTGGGAGCTTGTCCGCCGTATCGAGATCCAGCTGGAGCGTTCGAAGGCTGCCTAATCCTGCGCACGAACGGGCGGAAATTGTCGGCACGCACGGCGTGTCGCCGTACAGACACGCCCGCTCGCGGCAAAAAAAAGAATTACTCGCCGTGGCCGGGGCCGATGTTGCGGGCGGGGCGGGTTCGCAGGTCATGCACGTATTCCGGTGGCGCCCCGGCGATTTCGGCGGCATCAGCCATCACACCCAGATAGTGGGCGGACGGCAGCCCGCCTTCCCAGGCGTCGACGACGTACAACCAGGCCAGCACCGGCTCGGGGGCAGCGTCCGGAGAAAACCCGGTCAACCGCTCCACACGGCATCGGATCTTCTTGTGGATGCCGAGCTCGGACCCCTCCCATTGGTCGAGATTGCGCTCGTCGGCCGGTGTCACGTCGTAGAGCACCACGAAGACTTTCGAGCCCGGATCCTCGACGACGGTGGCCAGCGCCCCCTCCCAGCCGATGTCCTCGCCACCGAAGGTCAGCCGCCAGCCGTGCAGCCAACCGGTTCCCGCCATCGGCGAATGCGGCGCCCGCTTGAGCATCTGCTCCGGATGCATGTTCGACCCGTAGGCGGCATAGAGCGGCACGGTCCAAAAGCTTAGACGGCGCGCCACGCTAGGTTAGGGATGTGACGAGCCGCATCGTGATCGTCGGCGGAGGGCCGGCCGGTTATGAGGCGGCGCTGGTGGCCGCCACACGCGATGCCCAGGTCACTGTGGTCGACTCCGACGGCATCGGCGGTGCGGCGGTCTTGGCCGACTGTGTTCCGTCGAAGACCTTCATCGCCTCCACCGGGCTGCGCACCGAGCTACGCCGCGCCAGCCGGCTGGGCTTCGACATCGACATCGACGACGCCAAGATCTCGCTGCCGGAAATCCACCGGCGGGTCAAGACGCTGGCCGCTGCCCAGTCCGCAGACATCGCCACCCAGCTGCGCAGCGTGGGTGTCGAGGTCATCGCCGGGAAAGGCGAACTGGTCGACGCGCGCCCCGGGCTGGCCCAGCACTGTGTCAGGGTGACCGCCGACGACGGCAGCACCAGCGAGCTCGACGCCGACGTGGTGCTGATCGCCACCGGCGCCAGCCCCCGGATCCTGCCGTCGGCGCAGCCGGACGACGAGCGCATCCTGACCTGGCGCCAGCTCTACGACCTCGATTCGCTGCCCGACCATCTCATCGTGGTCGGCTCCGGTGTCACCGGTGCCGAATTCGTCAGCGCCTACACCGAACTCGGCGTGGACGTGACCGTGGTGGCCAGCCGCGACCGGGTGTTGCCCTATGAAGATGCCGACGCCGCTGCGGTGCTGGAGGAGTCTTTTGCCGAGCGCGGCGTCAAGCTGGTCAAGAACGCACGCGCGGCCTCGGTGACCCGCGTCGACGGCGGGGTCGTCGTCACGATGACCGACGGGCGAACTGTCGAGGGCAGCCATGCCCTGATGACGATCGGGTCGACGCCCAACACCGAAGGCCTGGGCCTCGAGCGCGTCGGGATCCAACTCGGGCCCGGCAACTACCTGAGGGTCGACCGGGTGTCGCGCACGTCGGTGCCCGGGATCTACGCCGCAGGGGATTGCACCGGTCTGCTGCCGCTGGCGTCGGTGGCCGCGATGCAGGGCCGGATCGCGATGTATCACGCCTTGGGCGAGGCGGTGACGCCGATTCGGCTGCGCACGGTGGCGGCGGCCGTGTTCACCCGGCCGGAGATCGCGGCGGTCGGTGTCCCGCAATCGGCCATCGACGACGGATCGGTGCCGGCCCGGACCATCATGTTGCCGTTGAGAACCAACGCGCGGGCCAAGATGTCGGAGCTGCGGCAGGGCTTCGTGAAGCTGTTCTGCCGGCAGGCCACCGGCGTGGTGATCGGCGGTGTCGTGGTGGCGCCGATCGCCTCCGAGCTGATCATGCCGATCGCGGTGGCGGTGCAGAACCGGCTCACGGTCAATCAGCTGGCGCGAACGCTGGTCGTTTATCCGTCGCTGTCGGGCTCGATCACCGAGGCGGCCCGCCGGCTGATGGCACACGATGATCTTGATTGACGGCCGGTAGCCTAAGGCCAGCGCCTACCGACCGATAACAGGAGTCCTGTGCCGTGAGCGAACAGTTCTGGCCGGCCTCTGCGTTGGGGCCGCAGCAGCGCAGGGCTGCCTGGGAGCGACTCGGCGCCGAGCAATTCGACGTGGTGGTCATCGGCGGTGGCGTGGTGGGCTCCGGGTGCGCGCTGGACGCGGCCACCCGCGGGTTGAAGGTCGCGATGGTCGAAGCGCGCGACTACGCCTCCGGCACGTCGAGCCGCTCGTCGAAGATGTTCCACGGCGGGCTGCGTTACCTCGAGCAGCTGGAATTCGGGCTGGTGCGCGAGGCGCTGTACGAGCGGGAACTGTCTTTGACGACGTTGGCCCCGCATCTGGTCAAGCCGCTGCCGTTCTTGTTCCCACTGACCAAGCGGTGGTGGGAGCGCCCCTACGTTGCCGCGGGCATTTTCCTCTACGACCAGCTTGGCGGCGCGAAATCTGTTCCCGCGCAAAAGCATTTGACCCGCGCAGGTGCGCTTCGGCTGTGTCCGGGTCTCAAGCGCAGCTCGCTGATCGGCGGTATCCGCTACTACGACACCGTCGTCGACGACGCCCGCCACACCATGACCGTCGCGCGTACGGCCGCCCATTACGGAGCGGTGGTGCGCTCGTCGACCCAGGTGGTGTCGTTGCTGCGCGAAGGTGACCGGGTGACCGGGGTGCGGGTGCGCGACTCCGAGGACGGCTCGGTGACCGAGGTCCGTGGCCACGTCGTGGTCAACGCGACGGGTGTGTGGACCGACGAGATCCAGGCATTGTCCAAGCAACGCGGACGTTTTCAGGTGCGTGCTTCCAAAGGCGTGCACATCGTGGTGCCGCGGGACCGCATCGTCAGCGACGTGGCCATCATCTTGCGCACCGAGCGGTCGGTGATGTTCGTGATCCCGTGGGGCAATCACTGGATCATCGGGACGACCGACACCCAGTGGGATCTGGACTTGGCTCACCCGGCGGCGACCAAGGCCGACATCGACTACATCCTGGGCACCGTCAACACCGTGCTGGCCACCCCGTTGACGCACGCCGACATCGACGGGGTTTATGCCGGGCTGCGCCCGCTGCTGGCCGGCGAGAGCGACGACACCTCCAAGCTGTCCCGTGAGCACGCCGTGGCGGTACCCGCGCCCGGGTTGGTCGCCATCGCCGGCGGCAAGTACACCACCTACCGGGTGATGGCTTCCGACGCCATCGACGCTGCCGCGCAATACATTCCGGCCCGCGTCGCGCCGTCGATCACCGAGAAGGTGCGCCTGCTCGGCGCCGACGGCTACTTCGCGCTGATCAACCAGGTGGAACACGTCGGCGCGGAGCGAAATCTGCACCCCTACCGGGTGCGTCACCTGCTAGACCGGTACGGGTCGTTGATCAGCGAGGTGCTGGCGCTGGCCGCCGACCGACCGGATCTGCTGAACCCCATCGCGGAGGCACCGGTGTATCTGCGGGTGGAGGCCGCCTACGCGGCCGCCGCCGAGGGTGCGTTGCACCTGGAGGACATCCTGGCCCGCCGGATGCGTATCTCGATCGAGTATCCGCACCGGGGCGTCGACTGTGCCCGCGAGGTGGCCGACATCGTCGCGCCGATCCTGGGATGGACCGACGCCGACATCGATCGCGAGGTCGAGACCTACACCGCCCGGGTGCACGCCGAGGTGCAGTCGCAGGCGCAGCCCGACGATGAATCCGCGGATGCGCTGCGGGCCAGCGCCCCTGAGGCACGCGCCGAAATTCTGGAGCCAGTGCCGCTTAATTGACGTTCGGTCCGCGACCAGCAAATCTTTTCGGATGGCGGCCGGCGTCGCGTACCGCTCTCAGCGGATACTCAGGCTTTGTGTGGTTAAATCCGGCTGATCGGTAGCTGAATCGATTCTGACGGGTGTACCTGGGTCTATTGACAGCAAACGATGTCAGGATCAATACCTCGTGCAGCTGCTACTTCTCGGTAACATTCGACATGTGGACAAGAAGTACTTGACACGCGAATAACAGCATTCTAGGTTGCGACTAGCTGAGAGACCCTCAGGTAATTTTCAGTCGAGAAAGGTGCTGAATATGTCTGTTCGGTCGGGAGGACGGCATCGCCGGCAAAGCAGGTCTGCCAAGTTGACCACTTGCGATCGCAGCGTCTTCGCTGCGGCGGTATCGACACGCCAACCACACCCGCAGCTGGCGATGAAGGCCGGTGCGGTCGCCGCCGGTACGGTCATGGCCGGCGCCGCATTCCTCGGGGCGGCTCCGGCGGGCCCGACCGCTTCTGCGGGGCTTGTCGATCACGTGCAGCGTGACGTCGCGTTGGCGGCAGCCCCGACCTTCAACGACAGCCTCAAGGCCCTGCTGGATGCCCTGGGGATAGGCCAGCAGCAACTGAACGAGCTCATCGGTGGTCAAATGACGTTGGGCAGCCTGCTGGGCGCGCTGCCGGGCGACCTCGACACCTCGTCGCAGCTGCGCGAGCTGCTGGCCGAACTCAACCCGACTGACACCACCCTGGACCAGATCTCTGGTGGCCTCCTCAGCGAGGATGTCGGCGCCTTGCTGAGCACCATGTACATCGGCAACGACCCGGTGAGCAGTCTCGACATCGACGACCTGGCGGCAGCCCTGCTGGGCGCAGACCCCAGCAGCACATCGATACTCGACTTGTTCGACGCGTTCGGCCTGGGGGAGTTCTCGGGGCTCGTCGGCGGCCTTTGCGGATTCGGCGATGTCGTCCTCGGGATCTGCCTCGACCCCCTGACTGCCGACGACGACGTGAGCGAATTGCTCAGTTCGCTGCTACAGACCGACACTTCCACGACGACGCTGGGCGACTACCTGGACAACACCGACATCACTATCGGCGGCATCACCATCGCGCTCAGCGACGCGGAAATCGGGCAACTGTTGGGCATCCCGGACGTCAACGTGCCCTGGGACGACTTCCTGAGCAACATTTCGACCACTGGGCCACTCGGCACCCCCACCCCGTGGGGCGACGAGACGCTGGCCGCTGTGCTGTCCGACCTGCTGCCGCACGGCAGCACACTAACGGTGGGCGACGCCACCGCGGTGGCAGACTACCTGCTGGCCCTCGACCCGGCGTTCTTCGGTCTGACCCTGGACGACCTGCTCGGCCTGTAGAGCCCGCGCCGTGTAAGGCTTAACGGGTGGGAGTTCCGCCGTTGCCGGTCCGCGACGGACTGGGGCCCGCCCGGGTGCGGCTGCGCGGCGGGCCGGTGATCGACGAGTTGGGCACCCGGTTCGGCGAGCAAGCCCGGGCGAAAGTGCTTGCTGGCGAGGTGGTTTGCGCCGACGGTTCGGTTGTCGACGAGACGACGGCGCTGCCGCCCGGCGCGTGTGTCTACCTGTACCGCGAGCTGCGCGACGAAGTCCCGGTGCCGTTCGACATCCCGGTGCTTCATCGTGACGACGACATTGTCGTCGTCGACAAGCCGCACTTTGTGGCTACCATGCCGCGCGGTCGGCATGTCGCGCAGAGCGCCCTGGTGCGGCTGCGGCGCGAGCTGGATCTGCCGGAGCTGAGCCCGGCGCATCGGCTCGACCGGCTCACCGCTGGGGTGTTGCTGTTCACCACCCGCCGTGAGCTTCGTGGGCGCTATCAGACCCTGTTCACCCGCGGCGCCGTGCACAAGACGTACCTGGCTCGCGCCGCGGTAAACCCGGATATCCCGTTTCCGCAGGTGCTGCGCAGTCGAATCATCAAGCGCCGGGGCAATTTACAGGCTCGCGAAGAGCCGGGTGAGCCGAACGCCGAGACACTCGTCGAGCTGATCGCGCCGGGTGGGTTGTACCGGCTGACGCCGCGGACCGGTCGGACCCACCAGTTGCGGGTACACATGGCGGCCCTGGGCTTGCCGATTTACGGAGATCCGTTGTACCCGAAGGTGGTCGAGGTGGCACCAGATGATTTCAGCTCACCACTGCAGTTGCTGGCGCACACGCTGGAATTCGATGATCCGATCAGCGGAGTCCGCAGACAATTCGTCAGCCGGTACCGGCCCGGCTGGTGTCAATGCTGAACTTCGGACTCGTCAGCAGCGCTCGAGACCGCGGGCCAAAATTCGCGGCGCGGCGTCAGCGTCATTCGGTTGCGAACCCTGATCGGCCGCAACATCTTCGCTGCACTGCGCCTGCGTGCGCGCGACGGCCTGCACGAGGCCGCGCACCGTGTCCCACACTCGCGCTGGTAGCGAACCCGTCAGCGAGCTATTGAGAGAGCCGACGACGCGCAGATTGTTAAGGCTGTCGTGGTTCTGCAGTGTTAACACGGCTATGTCCTCCACTAATCTGGCGAGAATCGGTCGGTGATCGGGGTCACACCAGCCAGCATCAACGGTTGGCCGGCAAGTTCTATTCCCGAAACCGCCCCTTGGTTTCGACGAATTTCGCGCCTGCCCGTGGCCCAGCATTGGGGAGCAAGTTTCGACGACAGGAGCAAAAGCGATGATACCGGCGGATGTCGACGGCGTGCTGCGCGTGGCCGACGAAGTGGGCCACGCGCTGGAGTCGGGCCGCCCTGTCGTTGCGCTGGAGACCACGCTGGTTTCGCACGGCTTCGCCCACGGGCGTGGGCTGCTCGCGGCGCAGCAGGCCGAGCAGCGAGTCCGCGCCGGCGGGGCTGTCCCCTGCACGATCGGCATCGTGGACGGGATAGTCCGGGCCGGGCTTGGCGAAGCCGAGCTTGTCCGCTTCGCCGAGGCCGGGACCCAGGCCCGCAAAGTGGGCGCCCGCGACATCGCCGCCTGTGTGGTCCAGGGTGCGCTCGGCGCCACCACCGTCGGCGGAACTTTGGCCGTGTGCCGTCTTCTCGGCATCCGGTTCATGGGCACTGGCGGGATCGGCGGCGTCCATCGCGGCTTCGCCGAAAACCTGGACATCTCCGGTGATCTGGTGCAGTTAGCGCAAACGCCGGCGATGGTGGTGTCGTCGGGCGCCAAGGCCATCCTCGACGTCAGCGCCACTGCTGAACTGCTCGAGACGCTCAGCGTGCCGGTGCTGGGCTGGCGCACCGACACGCTCCCGGTGTTTTATCGCGGCGCGGGCGGTCCGCCGGTAGCCGCTCGCCTGGACAGTGCCGCCGATGCCGCTCGAGTCGCGGCGACTCACTGGCGCTTGGCCGGCTCATCCGGGCTGCTGCTGGGGCGCGCGCCCGACCCCGAGCTGGACATCGAACCGGTGCTCGCCGAGGCGGTGAGCCGCGTGCAGCAGGCCGGAGTGACCGGTCAGGCAGTCACGCCCGCCGTGCTGGCCTTGGTAGAGGAGCTGACGGGTGGCCGAAGCGTCGCGGTGAACCAGCAACTGATCGCTGATAACGCCGCCTTGGCGGCCGAGGTCGCCGTCGCCTATGCCGCCCGGTCAGACAAGTGAGTTACGACGTCGGACTCACCGCTGGCACGACGGGCACCAGTACACCACCCGTTCACCGCTGTCGTCATGGTTGATCCGGGTGCCGCAGCGACGGCACTGTTGGCCGGCTCGCCCGTAGACCCACAGCTGGCGGCCGGTCCGGGTATCGCCGGTGGTACAGCGGTTCCAGCGGAAGCGGTTGAGCCACAGCATGTCACGAGCGCGGGACACCAGACGCTGCGGGTTGGTGACCGCGCTGACCGGCGCGGTCGGCAGATGTCCGCTGACAAAACACAATTCATTGCAGTAGACGTTGCCGATTCCGGCCATCACTCGCTGGTCGAGCAGCGCCTCGCCGAGCGGTCGCTGCGGATCCGACATCAAGTTCGCCGCAGCCACCTGCGCATCCCAATCGGGGTCCAGCAGATCGGGCCCCAGGTGCGCGACCACCTCGGTGTCGCGGTCGCGTTCGAGCACCTCCAGCACGCCGAGGTCGACACCGGCGACGCGAGTTGGCCCGGCCTCCAGGATGATTCGCACCCGGTGGTCGACGCGTGTGGGGCTGACCTGCCAACTACCGTCCATCTTCATGTGCGAATGGATGCTGGCGGGGCCGACCCGAATGAACAGGTGCTTGCCCCGGCTGAGTACCTCGTCGACCACCTCGCCGCTCAGATCGACGGTGGCGAACCGCGGAACTCGAATATCGCAGCGGGTCAGTGTCTTTCCGGCCAAGGCTTCGCGCAGCTTGGCGGCGGTGTGCCAGACGGTATCGCCTTCGGGCATGTGCTCAGCGCAGGCGTAACCCGCGCGGGGTGCGGGCAAATCCGGCTTCGGTCAGTGCGGTGTAGGCAGGAACGTCCCGCGACTGCAACACCGAAACACCATTGATTCGCTCGACCAGCAGGGAATCCATGCGCCGTGCGCCGACCAGCTCGGCCAGCGCCACGGCCGCCGCCCGGCCGGCTTCGGCGTCGTCGGTGAAACTGAGCAACGACCGACCGCCGCGCTCCAAAAACCAGACCAGCGCACCGTCGACCAGTACAACGAGCGCCCCGGCCTTGCGGCCCGGCCGCGCGGTGCCGTCGGTGGTCGGCCACGGCAGCGCCGCGCCGTACGGGTTGGCCGGATCGGCGGCCGTCAGCACCACCGCCCGGTACGCGGGACGTTGCGGGTCGACACCATCGAGGTAGCTGCGCAGCCGGTCCACCGTCGACGCCACCGCGAACTGCGCGCCACCCAGCGACTCGACGAAGTAGCCGCGCTGGCAGCGGCCGGCGTCCTCGAACGCCGTCAGCACCTTGTAGAGCGTGGCGAAACCGCCCGGTACGGCTTCGGCGCCGACCGCGCCTCGGGTCAACACACCGTGGCGGTTGAGCAGCAGCTCGGCCTGATAGTGCGCCCGCAGTGTGGAATCCGGCTCGGGAGTCGGCAGTGCCGACCACCGGCCGGCCACCGTCGCGTCGATGCTGCGGGACTGGGCATGCGCGACGTGAAAGCTGCTCAGCCGCGGTGGCCGCCGGTGCCGGTGTGCCGGCGTCGCCCGTTTGCGGGCACCGGGGCGGCCGCCGAGCAGCGCGCGCACCGGCGCAAAGGTGTCGCCGGTCACCCATCCGGCCCAAATCAGGTCCCACAGCGCGGATTTCAGTTCGCTGTCGCTGATTCCAGGCTGGCTGAGTTGACGGAAGAAGAAGGCCCCGCCGCCGGACAGCGCGTCCAGCACGGCGCGGTGGGCGTCGGTGAAGTCGATGTCGGCGCCGCCGGCGAGGGTCAGCGGCGCCGAATCGGCGGTGTGAAAGGCGATCCAGCCGTCGACCGCCGAAATCGAACCGGCGCCCGACCAGATGACCTCACCGGACGCCAACAGCTCGTCGAGCATTGCCGAGGTGTAATCGCGCACCCGCGAGGCCAGCACCAGCGGCTCGATCGCCGACGCGGGCAACGGGAAACCGGCCAATTGGTCGATGACCGCGGCCAGCCCGTCGACACCTGACGACTCCGCCGAGCCCACCTGATGCCAGGCCGGCAAGAACCGTGCATACGCGGTGGTACTGACCGGCTCGACCTGAGCACGCAGCGCCGCCAACGAACGTCGACGCAGAATCCGCAACACCTCGGCGTCACACCACTGATCGCCGGATGCTTCGGCGGTGAACTCGCCGCGCACCAGCGCACCGTCTGCGGCCAGCCGGCCCAGCACGTCGGCGGCCACCCGCAATCCCAGCCCGAACCGCGCGGCGGCGTCGGCGGTGGTGAACGGCCCATGGGTGCGGGCGTACCGGCCCAGCAGCTCACCCAGCGGATCGGCGACGGTCTCGGTGAAGCTGGCCGGAACCCCGAGGGGCACCGCAACGCCGACGCCGTCGCACAGCCGCCCGATGTCCTCGATGGCCACCCACCAGCTGCGCCCGGCGAACGACACCGTCAGCGCGCGTTTCGCGGCGCGCAGGCCTTCAAGCCACCCGCCGACGTCGGCGCCACCGGCCCGAGCGGCCACCTCCTCCTCGGTGAGCGGGCCCAGCAGCCGCAACAAGTCCGCGACACCTTCGGCGTCGCGGGCGAACCGATCGCCGGACAGATGCTGTAATTGCCGGCCGGTGGCGGCCACGATTTCCGGGTCGAGCAGCTCGCGCAACTCGACCCGGCCCAGCAGCTCGGCCAGCAGGGTGGCATCCAACGACAGCGCGGCGGCGCGGCGTTCGGCCAGCGGGCTGTCGCCCTCGTAGATGAACGCCCCGACATAGCCGAACAACAGCGAGGCCGCGAACGGCGACGGCGTGGTGGTCTCGGCCTCGAGCACCCGGATGCGCCGGTTGGCGATGTCGGTCATCAGTGCTGCGAGCCTCGGTACGTCGTAGACGTCTTGCAGGCACTCCCGCACCGTCTCCAGGACGATCGGGAAGTCCGGGTATTTGCGCGCCACGTCGAGCAGTTGAGCCGCGCGCTGACGCTGATGCCATAGCGGCGAGCGCTTACCGGGATGGCGGCGCGGCAGCAGCAGGGCGCGGGCCGCGCATTCGCGGAACCGCGACGCGAACAGCGCCGAGCCGCCCACCTCGGCGGTGACGATGGGGTCGATCTCGTCGGCGTCGAACACGAACAATTCGGCGCCCGGCGGCGACTCGCCGGCGTCGGACACCGTGTCGGGCAACCGCACCACAATCCCGTCGTCGGAGGCGGTCGGTTTCTCGTCGATGCCGTAGCGCTCCCGCAGCCGCCGGCCGACCGCCAGTGCGAGCGGGCCGTGCACACGCAGCCCGTACGGCGAATGCAAGATCACCCGCCAGTCGCCCAGTTCGTCGCGGAACCGCTCGACCAGCAGCGTGGTGTCGGTGGGCACCACGGCGGTGGCCGAGCGCTGGTCGTCCAGCAGCCGCCACAGGTTGTCGGTCGCGTAGTCGTTGAATCCCATTGCCGCGCAACGTTTGTCAAATGCATTGCGGTCCAGCCCGGCTAGCTCGCCGGTGAATGCGCCCAGGGCGGCTCCCAGCTCCGCTGGGCGCCCGACGTCGTCGCCGCGCCAAAACGGTAGCCGGGCCGGTTGGCCCGGCGCCGGGATCACCAGCACCCGGTCGTGGGTGATCTCGGTGATCCGCCAGCTTGTCGCCCCCAGCGAGATGACGTCGCCGGGGCGTGACTCGTAGACCATCTCCTCGTCGAGCTCGCCGACCCGCGACGGCTTGTCGACCTCGCTGGCCAAATAGACGGTGAACAACCCGCGGTCGGGGATCGCGCCGCCGGAGGTGACCGCCAACCGCTGCGCACCCGGGCGGGCGGTCAGTGTGCCGGTGTCGCGGTCGTAGACCAGCCGGGGGCGCAGCTCGGAGAACTCGGTGGACGGGTACTTGCCGCTCAGCAGATCCAGTGTCGCCTCGAACGCGCTGCGCGGCAGGGTGGCGAACGGGGCGCTGCGTCGCACCGTGTCGAACCACCGGTCGGCGTCCAAGGGCTCCAGCGCGGCGGCGGCGATGGTGTGCTGGGCGAGGATGTCCAGCGGATTGGTGGGCACCCGCATCGTCTCGATCTGGCCGGCCAGCATGCGCTGCACGGTCACCGCGCAGCCGATCAGATCGGTGCGGTGCTTGGGAAACAGCACACCTTGCGAGATCTCGCCGACCTGGTGTCCGGCCCGACCGATGCGCTGCAGGCCGCTGGCCACCGAGGGCGGCGCCTCCACCTGGATCACCAAGTCGACGGCGCCCATGTCGATGCCCAGCTCCAGGCTCGATGTCGCCACCACCGCCTTCAGTCGACCGCTTTTCAGTTCCTCTTCGACGATGGTGCGCTGCTCCTTGCTGACCGAGCCGTGGTGGGCGCGGGCGAGAAGCGTTGGGGCGCCGCAGGTCTGGCCACTGGCCAACAGGTGTGCCGGCGCGCCGCCGGCGACCTTCGGGTTAACCGCGTCGTCCAGTTCGACGCCCGACCGCTCCGCGTGAATCTCGTTGAGCCGGGCGGTAAGTCGCTCCGCCAGCCGCCTCGAATTGGCGAACACGATGGTGGAATTGTGGGCCTCGATCAAGTCGACCAGGTTCGCCTCGACATCGGGCCAAATGCTGTTGTCCGCCAGGTTGGTCATATCGGGGACCGGGACCTGCACAGTCAGGTCGAAGGTTTTGGCGGCCGGGGGAGCGACGACGGTGGTGGGGGCGCTGCCGGACAAAAACCGGGCCACCTCCTCGGGTGGGCGCACGGTGGCCGACAACCCGATCCGCTGCGCCGGGCTGGGCAACAAGTCGTCGAGGCGCTCCAGCGAGACCGCCAGATGGGCGCCGCGTTTGGTGCCGGCGATCGCATGCACCTCGTCCACGATCACGGTCTGCACGCCCGTCAGGGTTTGCCGCGCCGCGGAGGTCAGCATCAAAAACAACGACTCCGGGGTGGTGATCAGCACATCGGGCGGGGTGCTGATCAGCTGGCGGCGACGACCGGGCGGGGTGTCGCCGGACCGCACTCCGACGCTGATCTGAGGGAAAGGTGCACCGCCTTGTTCGGCGATCCGGCTCATCCCGGTCAGGGGGGCGCGCAGGTTGCGCTCGACGTCGACGGCCAGTGCTTTCAGCGGTGAGACGTAGAGAACCCGGGTGCCGGGCTCGCGCTCGGCGGCGGTGACCAGGTTGTCGATCGCCCAGAGAAACGCGGCCAGCGTCTTGCCGGAGCCGGTCGGCGCGATGACCAGCGTGTTCTGACCGGCGGCAATGGCGGTCCAGGCCTCGGCCTGCGCCGGGGTCGGCGCGGAGAAACTGCCGGTGAACCAGTCACGGGCGATGGCGCTGAACCGGGCCAGCGGATCAGGCGGGCGAATGCTCACCTAGCCAGTGTGCCCAGTGGCACCGACAACCGACTACGACAAGACCCGACCCTCGGCCGATACCGCGTCGGCCAGTTTCGGCGGAATTCCGGGAGCGCGCGCGATCGCGTCCATCAGGGCATGCGCACAGGTATCGGCGAGCTTGTTGGCATCGAGGGCGTTGTTCATGATCCGCTGGCGGCCGAGTTCGAAGGTGAACGCGATCCAGCCGTGCACGACCACGCGCAAGTCCCGCTCGAGTTCTGGGTCCAGGGGCTCGCCGTCGACCTCGACGATGCGGTTCATGACGTGCATCATCAGCCGGTTCTTGGTTTCGTCGTCGATACCCAGCAGGACCGGGTCGGATCGGCCCAGCCCGACATACGCCGCCCACGACGAGTGCGGGTGTTGTTCGTGGTAGTACATGTAGGCGAGCACGGCGGCCCGCACCTCTTCGAACAGTGACAAACCCAGGTCGGGCAGGTTGTGGGCCGCTTCGAACAACCGGTCCGCCTCGTCTTTGACCACCGCCGCGAAGAAGGCGCGCTTGTCCGGAAAGTAGTGGTACATCAGCGCGCGAGACACACCGGCACGTTCGGCGATCTCGTCGATGCGGACCTCGTCGTAGGGTCGCTGCCCGAAGATTTCCGCACCCAAAGCCAGTAGCTCTGAGCGTCGATCTTCGGGGGACAACCGCCGTCTGGTCGCTCGCATACCGGCGATGGTACTTGCACATCCGTTGCATACTGCGCTTCCCGCCCTTTTCAGGGGGTCGCGTCGTCCGGCCGATCCCCGGCCGGACGATTCGCCTGCGGCCCGCTCTCGCGGACAAGCGCCGTGGTCAGGCGCCGTCTGCTACCTTCACAACCTGTACATCGGCCACCTTCAGCCGGATCCAAGTTGGGACCCGTCGGATCGCGGCATCGATGGGGAGGCGAAGCTCGCGGTCACCGATCAGACGACTTCGCCAACGGTCGGTGTGCACGCACAGCAGAGTTGAACCGCGCCGACCCCCGTCTCGAGGCAGGAATATTCGGATGCCAGCCGCCCAGCCACGTGAAGTCGAGCAATCCGCCGGCCCCACGAGCTATCAAGCCCGCGACATCCGGCATGAGCGGCTACTGATGCGGCTCTTTCAGAGCCGGATCATCGGACCGCTGCTGCGGCGGGTCCACGGCCCTCAGCAGATCGTAGAGATGGGGATGGGGTTCTGGTCGTCCCGGCTCATCCTGACCGCCGTCGAATACGGGGTCTTCACCAAGCTGGCCGAAGGACCGATGACCCGAGCCGAGCTGACCGAGGCCTTCGGTTGGCATCCACGCGCGGCCGGTGACGCTCTGGACGCGCTGGTTGCCCTGCGGCTGCTGCGCCGCGATCGGTCGGGGCACTACTCGAACACCTTGCGCAGCGCCACGTTTTTGGATCGTGCCAAACCAAGCTACGCCGCGGGGCTGATGGAACTCGGGAGCAAGCGGCTC
The DNA here is from genome assembly GCA_002101905.1 of Mycobacterium shimoidei. GTDB lineage: Bacteria > Actinomycetota > Actinomycetes > Mycobacteriales > Mycobacteriaceae > Mycobacterium > Mycobacterium shimoidei. Next base: position 163,659 of record LQPU01000001.1, read on the forward strand.
TACGACCTTTGGGCCGACCTGCCGCAACTCTTGCGCACCGGGCGTCCCGCCGCGCAGGAGGGCCAGGAACGAGCCGAGTTCTTCCCGGCGCTGTACCGCGACGAGGAGGCGATGCGGGAATTTCTGACCGGCATGACCGGCGTCTCGACCGGTGAGGCCACGCTGCTCGCAGCACGCTTCCCGTGGAAGCGTTTTGGAACATTCGTCGACATCGGCACCGCACAGGGCGCACTGCCGGTGCGGGTCGCGCTCACGCATCCACACCTGCGCGGCGCCGGATACGACTTCGCGCCGGTGCAGCCGGTGTTCGAAGAATATGTGGCCACGTTCGGGCTCTCCGACAGGCTCAGCTTCATCGCCGGCGACTGCTTGCACGAGCCGCTGCCCAGCGCCGACGTCCTTTCCTTCGGCCACGTGTTTCACGGTTTGAACCGCGCGGTGCGCAACGAGTTGATGTCAAAGGCCTACACCGCTATCCCGCCCGGGGGCGCCGTGATCGTCTACGACGCCATGATCCGTCCCCGCCGTCGGCGTGATTACGCGAGCCTGTTGTCGAGCCTGAACGTCATGCTGGAAACCCGGGAGGGCTACGAGTCGTCGGTCGACGAGTGCATCGAGATGTTCCGTGCCCACGGGTTCGTGCGGGTCAAGGCGCGCCACCTGATCGGACCGACGTCCGCGGTGTTCGGATTCAAACCGGGACGGTTGCCCCGCAGCGGCTAGTCGTTTGTCGCCAATCGGCATGGGTACCCACCGTGGGAATGCCTATCCGAAAGGGGCGCCATGGCAGCCAACGACGCCAACCCCAAACAGCGCCAGCTCGACCAGTACCGGGTAGAACGGGCGACCGGCTACCTGACGACGCAGCAAGGAGTCCGGGTTGATCACACCGACGACGCGCTGAGCGTCGGCGAACGCGGCCCCACCCTGCTGGAGGACTTCCACGCGCGGGAGAAGATCACCCACTTCGACCACGAGCGCATACCCGAACGGGTGGTCCATGCGCGCGGCGCCGGAGCCTACGGATACTTCGAGCCCTATGACGACTCACTCGCCGACTACACCGTCGCCAAATTCCTGACCACACCGGGCAAGCAGACTCCGGTGTTCGTGCGGTTCTCGACGGTGGCCGGGTCGCGCGGCTCGGCCGACACCGTGCGCGACGTCCGTGGTTTCGCCACCAAGTTCTACACCGACCAAGGCAATTACGACCTGGTCGGCAACAACTTTCCGGTGTTCTTCATCCAGGATGGCATCAAGTTCCCGGACTTCGTGCACGCCGTCAAACCCGAGCCGCACAACGAAATTCCGCAGGCCCAATCCGCTCACGACACATTGTGGGACTTCGTGTCGCTGCAACCGGAAACCCTGCACACGATCATGTGGCTGATGTCGGACCGGTCGCTGCCGCGCAGCTACCGCATGATGCAGGGCTTCGGGGTGCACACCTTCCGCCTGGTCAACGCGAAAGGGGAAGGCACGTTCGTGAAGTTCCACTGGAAACCCAAACTCGGTGTGCATTCGCTGATCTGGGACGAATGCCAAAAGGTCGCCGGTAAGGACCCCGACTTCAACCGGCGCGACCTGTGGGATGCGATCGAATCCGGACAATACCCGGAATATGAGCTCGGGGTGCAATTGGTGCCCGAAAGCGACGAGTTCAACTTCGAATTCGATTTGCTCGACGCGACGAAAATTATTCCCGAGGAACAAGTTCCGGTGCGGCCGGTCGGTAAGATGGTACTCAACCGCAACCCGGACAACTTCTTCGCCGAAACCGAGCAGGTGGCGTTTCACACCGCAAACGTGGTGCCGGGCATCGACTTCACCAACGACCCGCTACTGCAGTTCCGCAACTTCTCTTATCTGGACACCCAGTTGATCCGGCTGGGCGGACCGAATTTCGCGCAGCTGCCGGTCAACCGTCCGGTGGCCGACGTCAACAACAATCAGCACGACGGCTACAGCCAATTCGCGGTGCCGAAGGGCAAAACCAGTTACTTCAAGAATTCGCTGGGTGGGGGCTGTCCGGCTGTGGCCAATTTCGAAGCCGATGGCGACGTGTTCCGCCACTACACCCAAAAGGTCGACGGGCACAAGATTCGCCAGCGGGCCAAGAGTTTCCAGGACCATTACAGCCAGGCCCGGATGTTCTGGAAGAGCATGTCGCCAGTAGAAGCCAAACACATCGTCGCGGCGTACGCGTTCGAGCTGGGCCACGTCGAAACCGTCGAGATCCGTTCGCGGGTAGTCGATCAGCTGAACCTCGTCGACCACCAACTGGCCGCGCAGGTCGCCGCCGAGCTGGGTCTGCCCGAACCCGAGGAGCAGGCCGTCGATGACAAGTTGCCGGCGTCGCCGGCCTTGTCGCAACTGAACACCGCCACCGATAGCATCGAAAGCCGCAAGATCGCGGTGCTGGCCGCCGACGGCGTCGACGTGGCCGGCACCGAACGCTTCGTCGACGCGATGCGCAAGCGTGGTGCCATCGCCGAGGTGCTGGCACCTACCGGTGGTGGCATGCTCTCGGGCGGATCAGGCGGTGAGATCGCCGTGGACCGGTCGTTCACCAGCGTCGCGTCGGTGCTCTACGACGCCGTGGTGGTGCCCTGCGGACCGGACGCGATCGAAACGCTCGCCCGCGACGGCTATGCATTGCACTTCGTCGCCGAGGCCTACAAGCACCTCAAACCGGTCGGCGCGTTCGGTGCGGGCGTCAAGTTGCTCCCGACGGCCGGGATACCCGAGCAGATCGCCGAGGACACGAACGTTGTTGACGCACACGGTGTCGTGACGACGACAGCGGCAGCAAAAGACCTTTCCGGCGCCTTCTTCGACGCGTTCGCCTCCGCGCTGGCCAAGCATCGCGCCTGGGACCGCGAGACCGATTCGGTGCCCGCCTGATGGCCGGGCTGTTGTCCGATCTCGTCACCACTCCTTTCCGGTGGGCCTCGGCGTTACGCGGACGTCGCATCTTTCATCCGGCCGGGGTGATCGCCGGCGGGGTGCTGGAGCGCCTGGCTCCGCCCGGGCGGGGCTTGCCGATCAACTCCTGCGACGTGGTGGCACGCGTCTCGAAGGGGGCCGGAACACCCGGCGTGCTGCCCGACGTCGTCGGGTTGGCCTGGAAAATGCCGCCGTCGGAATACCCGCCCGCCGGCTGGGACGTGCTGTTGGCATCCACCGGCGCCGGGCTGTTGACGCGGATCGGATTGCGGCCGGTGACGTCGTGGTCCGACGTGACGATGTCGAGCCTGATGCCGCTGCGCTATCAGCAACAGCTGTGGTGGATTCGCGCCAAGCTGATCACTGAAATCGACGACCGCGGACTGACATTGGACAGCATCCGCAACCACATCGATGATGGCGGCATTGTGTTCGCCGTCCAACAAGCCGGCCCGACAGGCGGTTTCGAGCTCCTGGGGCAGCTCACGTTGAACCGGCTGCTGGCATCGCACGAAGCCCAGGACTTGATCTTCGACCCGACCATCAACTCCGCATCGCAGGTCAGGCTGGCGCCGGCGTGGCTGACCGGTCTGCGCCGCAGCGCCTACGACCGCAGCAGGGAAGGCCGCGACGCCTAGCCGTCGGGACTCAAGCCGAACTGCACGCCCTGAGCCAGCGGCAACTGGTCGGAATAGTTGATGGTATTGGTGGCGCGGCGCATGTAGGCCTTCCAGGCGTCGGATCCGGATTCGCGGCCGCCGCCGGTCTGCTTCTCGCCGCCGAACGCGCCGCCGATCTCGGCACCGGAAGTGCCGATGTTGACGTTGGTGATTCCGCAGTCTGAGCCGTCGATGAAACGCTCCGCTTCCCGCACGTCAGTGGTGAAAATTGCCGACGAAAGCCGTTGCGGAACAGCATTGTTCAACGCTATCGCCTGGTCGAGTTCGTCGTAGGTCAGCACGTAGAGGATCGGCGCGAACGTCTCGGTGGCCACGATGGCCGTTTGCGCGGGCATCCGCACCACCGCTGGCGTGACGTAGTAGGCGCCGGGCTGCCCGATGTCGTGACGTTCGCCGCCGGTGACCTCTCCGCCGTCGGCCCGGGCCTGCTCGAGCGCGCCCACCATGTCGCGGTAGGCGGTCTCGTGGATCAGCGGCCCGACGAGTGTGCCGTCGGCGAGCGGATCGCCGATCGGCAGTTGGCGGTAGGCCGCGGCGATGCGCGCCACCAGCTCATCGGCCACCGAGCGGTGCACGATCAACCGCCGCAACGTGGTGCAGCGCTGCCCGGCGGTGCCGGCGGCGGCGAACACGATGGCGCGCAACGCCAGATCGAGATCGGCCGACGGTGTCACGATCGCCGCGTTGTTGCCGCCCAGCTCCAGCAGCGATCGGCCGAACCGCCGGGCGACCCGCGGACCGACGTCGCGGCCCATCGCTATCGATCCGGTCGCCGACACCAACCCCACCCGCACGTCGTCGGCCAGTTTCCGGGCGACCTCGCGGTCACCGAGGACCAGGCGGCTCACCCCTGCCGGCGCGCCGACATCGGCTGCGGCCCGACTGATCAGCGCCTGACAGGCCAGCGCCGTCAACGGCGTCAGTTCCGAGGGCTTCCACACCACGGTGTCGCCGCAGACCAGCGCCACCGCAATGTTCCAGGCCCACACCGCGACCGGGAAGTTGAATGCGGTGATGACGCCCACCACCCCGAGTGGGTGCCAGGTCTCCATCAGCCGATGGCCTGGTCGCTCGGAGGCAATGGTTCGTCCGTAAAGCTGGCGGGACAATCCGACGGCGAACTGGCAGATGTCGATCATCTCCTGCACCTCACCGCGGGCTTCGGCGCCGATCTTGCCGACCTCGACGGTCACCAGGGCGGCCAGCTCCTCCTTGTGTTCGCTCAGCAGCTCACCCAGCCGTCTCACCAACGCGCCGCGTACCGGCGCGGGTGTGGACCGCCAGAGCGAAAAAGCTTGCGCTGCAGCGGTGACCGCGCCCTCGATGTCGTCGACCGGGTCCACGGTGAACAGCACGTCGCCGGTGATCGGGCTGCTGGCTGGCAGGCCGTCGCCGCCGGGCTCACCGAGTGCGACGTCAGCTCCGATCGCGTCGAAGGCCCGACGTACCCGGCTGCGCAGGTCCTCTGCGGTGGGCAGGGTCATGATCTTGGGTCGGGTATCGCTGACAGCGGAGCCGTGAACCGCTCCCGTAACCGGCGGGCCGGCAGATACTCTCCGGCCATGGCTCTCGACGACATCGACCGGATCCTGTTGCGCGAGCTGGTCGCCGACGGACGCGCGACGCTCTCGGAGCTGGCCGCCAGCGCCGGCCTGTCGGTATCGGCGGTGCAGTCCCGGGTGCGCAGGCTCGAGTCGCGGGGGGTGCTGAACGGATACTCCGCGCGGATCGACCCCGAGGCGGTCGGGCACATGTTGTCGGCGTTCGTGGCCATCACTCCTATTGATCCCTCCCAACCCGATGATGCGCCCGCTCGGCTCGAGCACTTCGAGGAGATCGAGTCGTGTCACTCGGTGGCCGGCGAGGAGAGTTACATCCTGCTGGTTCGTGTCGAGTCCGCGCGGGCGTTGGAGGATCTGCTGCAGCAGATCCGCACGACCGCCAACGTTCAGACGCGCAGCACCATCATCTTACGTACTTTTTACAGCGGAAGGCAGTTTGTTCCGTAATGTCTCCGGTGAAGAGCCGTGAAATACGTAAAGATGTTGATAAACTGCGATTATGACAGTGTTGGCGCCCACCGACGAGCAACTGCGTCCCGAGCAGGTTCCCGACGTGCTCGCGCGCAGCATCCAGCTCGGTGGCCTCGACCTGGTGCTCGACTTGGAGCGTTCGTCCGGCTCGTATCTGGTCGACGCCCGTACCGGCCGGCGCTACCTGGACATGTTCACCTTCGTCGCCTCGTCGGTGCTGGGTATGAACCACCCGGCCCTGACCGACGACGAGTTTCGTTCTGAACTCGCACGGGTCGCGGTCAACAAGCCCAGCAACTCCGATGTGGCCTCGGTGCCGTTGGCCCGGTTCGTCCACACCTTCGCCCGCGTACTGGGCGATCCGGCGCTGCCGCATCTGTTTTTCATCGACGGCGGTGCGCTGGCGGTGGAGAACGCGCTGAAAATCGCCTTCGATTGGAAGAGCCGGCACAACGAGGCGCGCGGCATCGATCCCGCGCTGGGCAGCCGAGTATTGCATCTGCAAGGGGCTTTCCACGGCCGCAGCGGCTACACGCTGTCGCTGACCAACAGCAACCCGGTGGCCGTCGAGCGTTTCCCGAAATTCGACTGGCCGCGCATCGACGCGCCGTTCCTGCGGCCCGGCGCGGATATGGCTGCGCTGGAAGCCGAGTCGCTGCGCCAGGCCCGGGCCGCGTTCGACGCCTACCCCCACGACATTGCCTGCTTCATCGCCGAACCCATTCAGGGCGAGGGCGGCGATCGCCACTTCCGGCCGGAGTTCTTCGCCGCCATGCGGGCTTTGTGCGACGAGTATGACGCCCTGCTGATCTTCGACGAGGTACAAACCGGATGCGGTTTGACCGGAACCCCTTGGGCCTACCAGCAATTCGGGGTCGAGCCGGATATCGTCGCCTTCGGCAAGAAGACGCAGGTTTGCGGAGTGATGGCCGGACGTCGGGTCGACGAAGTTGCCGACAATGTATTCGCAGTCCCTTGCAGGCTGAACTCGACGTGGGGTGGCAACCTCACCGACATGGTCCGGGCCCGCCGGGTGCTGGAGGTGATCGAATCCGAGCGGTTGTTCGACAACGCCGCCGTGCAGGGCCGCTATCTGCTGGACCGGCTTGGCGAACTCGCCAAGGAATTTCCCACCGCGGTGCTCGACGTCCGCGGCCGCGGTCTGATGTGCGCGTTCAGCCTGCCCGGCACCGCCGAGCGCGACGAGTTGATCCACCAGCTGTGGCAGCGTGGGGTGATCGTGCTGCCCAGTGGCCCGGACAGTGTGCGATTCCGGCCGCCGCTGACCGTTTCAGGCGCCGAAATAGATGAGGCGATGGCCGCCGTCCGCGACGTGTTTACCGGCCCTGGCCTGGGGGTACTCTCCGGCCACGCTCGGTGACAGCGGGGGCGACCCAGGTTTACGGAGGGTTTCAATTAAATGCCGGGATCGAGTCAGCGCTCAAACGGGGATCGCTTGGGCCAGCGGGACGGTGAGGTGCAGGCCGCCGTCAGGTTTGCGGTGTTGACCGCCATTGCGGGGATGGCGTTTGTCGTCGTGGCCGCGCTCTGGGTGAGCACCTGCAGTGATGCGTTGGCCGTCGACACCGTCGCGTGCGGTGTGCCGCAGCGCACCTTGCTCGCCTTCGGTGGTCCGGCGATGCTGCTGGCCGGCGGAATTTGGGCGTTCGTGCGCACCTACCGCATCTGGCGTGACCGCGGCACCTGGTGGGCCTGGCAGGGCGCCGGCTGGTTTCTGTTGACGTTGATGGCGTTGACGCTGACCATGGGCGCGCCCCCGATCGCGGGGCTCGCCGGCTGAGCTACCGATCAAGCGTTACTTCGGCGTGCCCACTGCTCTTCGATGCGGGCTATGCGGCGAGTCTCCACGATGAACCACAGCCCGGCGGCCACCGCGGCGAGCACAGCCACCAGGACCGTGGTGGGCAGCCACTCGTAGCGTTCGTAGGCCGCGGCTGCCACAGTGCAGATGATCCCGAACGTCGCGACGCCCAGCAGAATGAAACCGGGCCAGAACAGATTGTCCTTCATGGTGATACCGGCACGCGGAAGCGTGGTCCGAGAGTGATCGAGTGGATCGCGATGCGTATCGCCCATCGTTTCTCCTAGCCAGTCGGACCGGTGCTGTCGGTGGCATCGTCGGTGGCATCGGCCTCCATATGCGCGAACACCTCCGGCAGTGTAATTGCTCCGACGGTTGTCACGAGCCACACCACAACGGTTACGGCGACCCAGGATGTGAGTCCATCCATGTTGAAATCGTGAGTCAGTGCCGACGCGAGGGCAAGCGCGACGACGGTCAATACCAAGCCGGTACCGCCGAGACCCAGCGAGGCGTACTCATGGGGCAACTTCAAAATCAGCGGCGATATGAGTGCCTCAGCGATCGCGAACACCGCGACGGCGACGACGAAGCCGGGGGGCGACACCTGCACGTCGGGCACGACCCATGCCGCCACCGCTAATCCGATCGCCCACGACGCTAAAAGCACCACCGCCCGCAGCACAATTCGCCTCATGGTGATCAGCCTAGATGCCGAAGGGGCCGAGTCCGAAAAGATCCGCGCCAACACCGTCGATAGGCATGCTGGATCTGCACGCCAAACGTGCTGGTCAGTGGTTGCGAATTTTCGAGATGAGCTTGTTCTTGGTCAGCTTCGAATATCCAGTGATGCCAAGTTCTTTGGCTCTCTTCTTGAGTTCTGGAACGGTCCAGTCCTGGTAGGAACCGGACTTGCCGCCAGACCTTCCCACACTGGAACGGCCGCGGCTGGCAGCCGCATTGGAGATCCGGGCGGCCTTCTCTTTCGAGTCACCCTGTTTACGCAGGTCCCGGTAGAGGCGCTCGTCCTTGATCGACGGGTTTGGCATGTGAACCTCCTTGGCGAGTTTCGGCGTTTTGGCAGCGTTCCCGTCCCTCCCGGTGGCCAAACCGCGCAGGTCACTCGCGGTAGTCGTCGCGGTCGTCGTCGGCGCCCACGATTTCCTGGCGCTGCTCGTGCCAGTCGAAGGCGTCCGCTTCAGCAGGTGGCGGCACGTCGCGCTCGGGGGCGGGCGGCTCGAGGCTGGTTTCTTGATCCTGCTCCACGGCGTCGGCGACCGGAATCTCGTCGGACAGCTTGTCGGGGTCAGCCATCGCGCCCTCCTGCGTTTTGCTTTCTCATGCGAATGGGTACTAGGTCTGCACAATGAAGACTTCGACGACGACCAGTAACCGCAGACAACTGGTGTTACCCCAGCATCGGGGAAAGAATCAGAAACGCGATCACGTAGACCCCGATGGCGACCAATATCAAGACGACCAGCGTGATGACCGCGATCACCGCAGTGCGCCGAAGTCGGCGCGTACTGGTGGTTTCCGTTGGGTCGGCCTGGTCCATGGCGGGTGGAATACCCGGCGGTGGGCATGACTAACCGGCTCGAACGCGGGGGTAGTCTCAGTCCAACATGCCCGGGAGGCCAGATGACCGCTACCGAAATGCCGGGTACCGCCCAGCAACGAAGTGACCGTGCCGTCGAGCTGCGGGTCGCCGCGCGCCTGGAGAATCTGGCGGTGCTGCGGACCCTGGTCGGCGCCGTCGGCACTTTCGAGGATCTCGACTTCGACGCGGTCGCCGACCTGCGATTGGCCGTCGACGAGGTGTGCACCCGGCTGATCCGTTGCGCGGCGCCGGGCGCAACGTTGGTGGTGGTGGTCGATCCGCACGACGACGAGTTGATCGTCAAGGCGTCCGCGGCCTGCAAGACCGCGGATGTGCTGACTCCCGGAAGCTTCAGCTGGCATGTACTCACCTCGCTGGCCGACGACGTCCAGACCTTCACCGACGGCCGGGAGGCAGGCGAGGCCGGCAGCGTATTCGGCATCACCTTGAGGACGCGACGGGCGGGCTCCAGCAGGTGACCATGCGAGCCGCCGGCGGTTCGGCATCGCGACCCAACGAATACGCCGACGTTCCGGACATGTTTCGCGAGTTGGCCAGCCTCACGGCGGACTCACCGGAATTCCAGCGCCATCGGGACAAGATCGTGGAGCGGTGCTTGCCGCTGGCCGATCACATCGCTCGGCGGTTCGAGGGCCGCGGCGAACCACGCGACGACCTGGTTCAGGTCGCCCGGGTGGGACTGGTCAACGCCGTCGTGCGGTTCGATGTCGAAGCCGGTTCGGATTTCGTCTCCTTCGCCGTGCCCACCATCATGGGAGAGGTCCGTCGCCACTTCCGCGACAACAGCTGGTCGGTCAAGGTGCCGCGGCGACTCAAGGAGCTTCATCTGCGGCTTGGCACCGCCACCGCAGACCTTTCGCAGCGGCTCGGGCGTGCGCCCACCGCCTCGGAGCTGGCCCACGAACTCGACATGGACCGGGCCGAGGTCATCGAGGGCCTGGTGGCGGGCAGCTCCTACAACACCTTGTCCATCGACAGCGGCGGGGGCAGCGCCGACGAAGACGCCCGCGCTATCGCCGACACCCTCGGCGACGTCGACACCGGCCTCGAGCGTATCGAGAACCGAGAAGCGTTGCGGCCGTTGCTAGATGCGCTGCCCGAACGTGAGCGAACTGTGTTGGTGCTCAGATTCTTCGAATCGATGACCCAGACGCAGATCGCCGATCGAGTCGGCATTTCACAGATGCACGTTTCGCGATTGCTCGCCAAATCTCTTGCGCGACTACGGGATCAGCTGGAATAACTGGCGCGGCTGCAGGTCGTTGGCGTCGGCCACCGTTTCTGCGACCGGCAGAGCATTGTCGGGATCGCAGATGCTCAGCACCCGCGATACAGCATGGCTGGGCACTACCACCCAACGCACGTGGGCACCCGCGCACCGGACATTGATGGTGTGCAGCGCCGAAAAGCCAGCGGTACCAAAGAACTTTACCCCGCTCAAATCGACGATCACCGACTTGCAATGAGCGGCGCAGCGCTGCACGAACTCAGCGAGTTCTCCGGCATTAGCCGCGTCCAGCTCACCTTCCACGGTGATCACAGCGCCGGACAAGTTGTAGTCGGCGGTGAAACGAGCCGTGTGATTTTCAAGCGGTTGAGACGGAAACGCGGCATCTCTCGCGGGAGGCGCGGTCGCAGATCCAGGGTTGGTGGGATAAGACATTGGTGACTCCATCAGTCGACGACCATTCGTTGCTGTGGATCACGTCAGGTGGTTTTAATGCCCCCTCACGGCGGGGGATCAGCCTCCCCCACGCGTCAGCGACGCTGTTCCGGGCGGCTGTGAACTCAACCTGGTTATGAACACTACGCCGGCGCCGTCGGCCCGACAACGAGGCGAGCAAACGACTCCGCCAGGAAACTGGTCAGTACGGGTTCGACGGCAAACTGGTGGCGAAGCGTCGCACCGCCTCGCTTGCTGCGGTGGCCGCATCATGGTGGGCGTCGGCGGCGGCGACGACGATCGCGCCGTCGCCAGGATCAAAGGACACCTCGGCCACCGAATCGCCCGTCGTCGACTCACACACCACCCACGTGTAGCGGACGTCGGACAACCAATCGTCGACGCGGGACGCACGCAAATACCATGCGCCAGCGTTGATTTCGACGGGATCTATGTCGGCTCTACTTGATCTCGGCCAGCACCGTGCCCTGGGTGATCGCGGCGCCGGCCTCCACGGCCAGCCCGGTGATCACGCCGTCCTTGTGCGCGGTGACCGGGTTCTCCATCTTCATCGCCTCCAGGACCACCACCAGGTCACCGGCGGTGACGTCCTGGCCCTCTTCGACGGCCACCTTGACCACGGTTCCCTGCATCGGTGCCGTCACCGCGTCGCCCGAGGCGGCAGCTCCGGACAGCGCACCACGTTTGCGCGCCTTGGGCTTCTTGCGAATGACGCCGGATGGGTCGCCGCGGCCGTTGGACAACGCCAAATCGCCCGGCAACGAGACCTCCAGGCGGCGACCGCCGACCTCGACGACGATCTTCTGGCGCGGCCGGGTGTCCTCTTCGTCGAGCGGTTCACCGCCGGTGAACGGCTCGATGGTGTTGTTCCACTCGGTTTCGATCCAGCGAGTGTGTACCGAGAAGCCGTCGCCGTCACCGACGAACGCCGGGTCGCTGACCACCGCGCGGTGGAATGGGATGACGGTGGCGAGGCCCTCGACGTGGAATTCATCCAGCGCGCGACGGGCGCGGGCGAGCGCCTCCTCGCGGTTGGCCCCGTGCACGATCAGCTTGGACAGCATCGAGTCGAACTGGCCGCCGATCACCGAACCGGCCTCGACGCCGGAGTCCACCCGCACGCCGGGCCCGGTGGGGATGTCGTAGCGAGTGACCGGACCGGGAGCCGGCAAAAAGCCGCGCCCGGCGTCTTCGCCGTTGATCCGGAACTCGATGGCATGCCCGCGCGGCTCGGGATCTTCGGTGATGTCCAGCTTCTCGCCGTTGGCGATTTTGAACTGCTGCAGCACCAGGTCGATGCCGGAGGTCTCCTCAGTGACCGGGTGTTCGACTTGCAGACGGGTGTTGACCTCCAAGAACGAGATCAGGCCATCCTGTCCGACTAGGTATTCGACGGTACCGGCGCCATAGTAATGCGCTTCCTTGCAGATCCGCTTGGCCGATTCGTGGATCTCTTTGCGTTGAGCGTCGGTCAAAAACGGCGCCGGCGCCTCTTCGACCAGCTTCTGGAAGCGGCGCTGCAGCGAGCAGTCCCGGGTGCCGGCGACGACGACGTTGCCGTGCTGGTCGGCGATCACCTGTGCCTCGACGTGGCGCGGCTTGTCCAGATAGCGCTCCACGAAGCATTCGCCGCGGCCGAACGCCGCAGTCGCCTCGCGTACCGCCGACTCGTAGAGCTCCGGGATCTCCTCGAGGGTGCGGGCGACCTTCATGCCCTTGCCGCCGCCGCCGAATGCGGCCTTGATCGCGATCGGCACGCCGTATTCGTTGGCGAAGGCCACCACCTCGTCGGCGCCCTTGACCGGGTCGGGAGTTCCGGGCACCAGCGGAGCCTGCGCCCGCGCGGCGATGTGGCGGGCGGTGACTTTGTCGCCGAGGTCACGGATCGACTGCGGGCTGGGGCCGATCCAGATCAACCCGGCGTCGATGACCGCCTGCGCGAAGTCGGCGTTCTCGGCGAGGAAGCCGTAGCCGGGGTGGATCGCGTTGGCTCCGGACTTCTCCGCAGCCTCCAGGATCTTCTCGAACACCAGATAGGACTCCGCGGACGTCTGCCCGCCCAGCGCGAACGCCTCGTCGGCCAGCCGTACGTGTGGTGCCTCGGCGTCAGGTTCGGCGTATACCGCCACGCTGGGCAGCCCGGCATCCTTAGCCGCCCGGATCACCCGCACCGCGATCTCCCCGCGATTGGCGACGAGCACCTTGGCGATCTTCGAGCTGGCGTGACTAGGCACTGCGCCTCCTGTATGGCTGGACGTCTGTCGATCCTTAAAGGCCCGGCTTTTTAAGAGATCGTCTTACAACTCTCCGGGAAAGTTTAAGCGCCACGCTGCGGGGTTGAACCAACCGGTGCCCCGTTGGACTCGCGCAGCCGCCGTTTGATCCGGGCCAGCATCGCCGACATGCCGCGCAACCGAAGTGGGCTGATCAGCGCCGCGAGTCCCAGATCGGTGTAGAAGTCCTCGGGCACCGCCAGGATGTCGGCGGCAGACTGTCCGTCGAGGCCGGCGGCCAGGATGGACGCGAATCCGCGGGTGGTCGGTGCCTCCGGCGGGGCGCTGAAATATAGCCGCACCCGCTCCGGGTCACGGGCATCGACATGCAGAAATAGCGGCGACTGGCATTCGGGAACCGGCTCCATGGCCGCTTCCTCCAGCTCGTCGGGCAAGTCCGGCAAATCTTCAGCGAATTCGAGCAGCAGCCGCAGCTTGTCCTGGCCCTGGACTTCGGCGAAGTCGGACACCACCTCGGCTAGCGGCGCAGGCATAGTCATCGAACTGGTACTGCTCCTGGTTCCTCGCCGGCAACGATCGGCACCCGCACGGTGTTGCCCCACTCCGTCCACGAGCCGTCGTAGTTACGCACACCGGGGATGCCGAGCAGATGGGTCAGCACGAACCAGGTGTGACTCGAGCGCTCGCCGATGCGGCAGTAGACGATGGTCTTGTCGTCCGGCTTGACGAATCCGTAGAGCTGCTCGAGCTCCTCGCGGCTGCGGAACCGGCCGCTGTCGTCGACGGCCTTACTCCAGGGGATCGACCGCGCGGTGGGGATGTGCCCGGCGCGCAGCGCCCCTTCCTCGGGATAGTCAGGCATATGGGTTCGCTTGCCGGTGTACTCCTCCGGCGATCGCACATCGATCAGCGGACCGGACCCCAGGGCGGCCAAGACGTCGTCCTTGTACGCCCGGATCGGTGCGTCGTTGCGCTCCACGACGGGATAGCCGGTCGACGTCTTGGTGGGAACCTCCAGCGTGGTCTCACGTCCTTCGGAGAGCCACAGATCCCGCCCGCCGTTGAGCAGCCGGACATCGGGGTGACCGAACAGCGTGAAGACCCACAGCGCGTACGCCGCCCACCAGTTGCTCTTGTCGCCGTAGATCACCACGGTGTCGTCGCGCGAGATCCCCTTGCGGTTCATCAGGTCGGCGAACTGCTCGCCGGTGATGTAGTCGCGAACCCTCGGGTCGTTGAGGTCGGTGTGCCAGTCGATCTTGACTGCCCCCGGAATATGGCCGACGTCGTAAAGCAGTACGTCCTCGTCGGATTCGACAATGACCAGCCCTGGCACGCTTAGATGGCCCGCCAGCCAGTCAGCGGTGACCAACCGCTCCGGATGCGCGTAGGACTGCAGGCTGGGGTCTGGATCTGGTGGTAGCGGCACGGTATCGAGCCTACCGCCAGCAGGTGGGCCGGGCCGGGCAGCGTCAGGCGCTCAGCGCGACCTCATAGGCAACGGCAAAGCGTCGGGTACCTGGCTTCGGTCGGAACAACGCGCCGCCGTTGGCCGACCAGGCGACCACCCGCAGCAGCCGCTTGCCCGGCGACAACCGTTCTCGGATGACGTCGGCCAGCACGGCGCGAAGGCGTTCGGTGTCGTAGCGGTCGATGTCGCGCGGAACGCCGATGTTCCACATGGTTTCTTCCACTGGCATCGGCCCAGTGTCTTTCGCGCCACCGCCTGGCCCGGCGACGCCGATCGGCGCGTCAGATTGCGATCAGGTCACGATCCGCGTCCCGACCACAGCGCGGCGGGGGAGAGCCCGAGACGGCTCAGCAGGCCCCGCAGCAGCGGCAGGCTGACGCCGATCACGTTGGACGGGTCGCCCTCGATCCGGTCGACGAACCAGCCGCCCAGCCCGTCAAGGGTGAATCCGCCTGCGACGTGCAGTGGTTCGCCGCTGGCCAGGTAGACTTCCAGGTCCGACGCGGCTATGTCGGCGAAATATACTGTGGTGCAAGCGGATTCAGTCTCCTTCTGAACCGCAGCCCCTTCGATCACCCGCACGACCGCGTGCCCGGTGTGCAGGATTCCGGACCGGCCGCCCATCGAGCGCCACTGCTTTCGGGCGGATTCGGCTGACCCGGGCTTGCCGATCAGCTTTCCGTCGACCTCGAGCATCGAATCACAGCCGATCACAACACAATCCGTCGCCAACGAGGGGTCGAGATCGGACACTATCTGGTCAGCTTTGGCTTGTGCCAGGGCGCAGACGATGTCGGCGGGCGCCGCGTGTGGTCCGAGTTGCGCGATGACAGCGTCCTCGTCGATCCCGGAGACGACGACGGTGGGCTCGATGCCGGCTTGGCGCAGCACCTTGAGGCGGCCGGCGGAGGCAGACCCGAGCACCAGTCGGGTCATCGGCGCATGTGCGCCCGTTCCAGCAGGGTGACGCGCTGCCAGCTGAAGATCGCATACCGCAGTTTGTCGACGGGCATGCCCCAGCGGTTGGGCTCGGGCGGTGGCGTCTCGCGGGTAGTACCGACGCTACCCAGCACCGCGATCAGCGCGGCCAGCTCCTCGTCGGTGGGATTGCCCTTGAGGACCTCGATGTGCGGCTCGTGCTGCTGGTCCGTCACGTTCTCGTCACTCACTGCGGCTGGATCGTTCGTCTCGTTCCCGTCACTCACTGCGTTCGTTCCGCTCACTCGACTTCACGGTTCGTTCCGCTCACTCGACTCACAGGGGAATGTTCCCGTGCTTCTTGGGCGGCAGCTGGGTGATTTTGCGTTCCAGCAGCCGCAGTGCGGTTCCGACGTAGCCGCGGGTGTGCGACGGCGGGATGACCGCGTCGACGTAGCCGCGCTCAGCGGCGATGTAGGGGTTGACCAATGTGTCCTCGTACTCCTGCTGCAACTTGAGCCGCAGCGCGTCGACGTCTTCCCCCTTCTTGGCGGCCTCGGTCAGCTGCTGGCGGTAGACGAAGCCGACCGCGCCGGAGGCGCCCATCACGGCGATCTGGGCGGTGGGCCAGGCGACGCAGACGTCGGCGCCCATGTCTTTGGAGCCCATCACGCAGTAGGCGCCGCCGTAAGCCTTGCGGGTGATGACGGTGATCTTCGCGACGGTGGCCTCACCGTAGGCGTAGAGCAGCTTGGCGCCGCGGCGGATGATGCCGTTGTACTCCTGACCGGTGCCCGGCAAGAAGCCCGGCACATCCACCAGCATGACGATCGGAATGTTGAAGCAGTCGCAGGTCCGCACGAAGCGGGCGGCCTTCTCCGAGGCGTTGATGTCCAGGCAGCCGGCGAAGTGGGTGGGCTGGTTGGCGACGATCCCGACCGGCCGGCCCTCGATACGGCCGAACCCGACCACGATGTTCTCCGCGTAACCCGCCTGCACCTCGAGGAACTCGTCCTCGTCGAGGATGCGGGTGATCACCTCGTGCATGTCGTAGGGCTGGTTGGCCGAGTCAGGGATCAGCGTGTCCAACTCGAGGTCCTCGTCGGTGAGGTTGTCCTCGATGGCACCCTCGGGGATCGGCATCGGGTAGCGGGGCGGGTCCGCATAGTTGTTGGGCGGCAGGTAGCTCAGCAGCTCACGCACGTACTCGAACGCGTCCTGCTCACCGGAGGCGACGTAGTGCGCGGTGCCCGACTTGGCCATGTGGGTGTGGGCGCCACCCAGCTCCTCCATCGTGACGTCCTCACCGGTGACCGTCTTGATGACATCGGGACCGGTGATGAACATCTGGCTGGTCTGATCGACCATGATCACGAAGTCGGTGAGGGCGGGGGAGTAGACGTGACCGCCCGCAGCGGCGCCCATGATCAGCGAGATCTGCGGGATCACGCCAGAGGCCAGGATGTTGTTGTGGAAGATCTTGCTGTACAGGCCAAGTGAGACCACACCCTCCTGGATGCGGGCGCCGGCGCCGTCGTTGATGCCGATCAGCGGTCGGCCGGTCTTGATGGCCAGCTCTTGCACTTTGACGATCTTCTCGCCGTAGACCTCGCCCAGGCTGCCGCCGAACACCGTGGCGTCCTGGCTGAAGATGCAGACGTCGCGGCCGTCGATGGTGCCGTAGCCGGTGACGACGCCGTCGCCGAGCGGGCGCTTGGCGTCCAGGCCGAAGTTGGTGCTGCGGTGCCGGGCCAACGCGTCCAGCTCTACGAAAGAGTCTTCATCGAGCAGCGCATAGATGCGCTCGCGGGCGGTCAGTTTGCCCTTGGCGTGCACTTTCTCGACGGCGGCCTCGCCGACCGGGTGCAGCGTTTCCTCCGCTCGCCGCCGCAGTTCGGCCAGCTTGCCCGCGGTGGTGTGGATGTCGATCTCGTGTTGGGCTTTCGGCTCGACATGGGAGTCGGAAACGCTCGTCATGGGCCACGAGCTTAGCCGCGCGGCCTTGCTGAGGCCGAATTGGCTCAGCAGGTCACATGGCTGAGCGCACGGATCGGCTCGGTCGAGTCGTCGCTGTCTCCGGCCAGCTCTCGGCGAGCGAACAACTCGAATGCGAGTTCATGAGCGATGAGCTGGTCGACGATCGCGGCGTCGGAAGGCTCGACCAGCTTGCGAAGCCGCGTGTAGCGACCGAGGTATTCGGCAGCGGCCGTGGCAAAGGTCTGCAACATGGGCAGGTACTCGACGTCGGCTACATTGCCCGCCGCATCGAGGATGGCCTGGTCGGGCTCGGCCGCAACGCCCAAGCGCTTGATCACCGGCTCCAGGAGTTCTTTGGTGCTGCGCTCGAGGCACCTCAACAGGTCGACCTTCTCGCGCAGCACCGGGTCGGTGACGCGCTTCGCCATCCCGGCGAAGTACGCCTCGCCCAACACTTCGCCCTGGTAGGACTCCACCCACAGCCGGACGGCTTCGTCGCTGGGGGCACTGACTGGATCGGTCATCACCATGCGAAGCACCTCCTTAAGAGGCCGACCCCATTGACCACTGCACCGTACGCTGAACGCCGATGGATCAGCAATCACCCCGGCCGCCGTTGGATGCGACCGCTATCAGCGAGAACCTGGTCGGGTCGGGATTGGCCTGGCGGCGGCTCGACGTGGTCGCCGAAACCGGTTCCACCAACGCCGATCTCATGGCGCGATCGGCTGCCGGCGAAGACGTCGACGGAACGGTGCTGCTGGCCGAGTTCCAAAGCGCCGGCCGCGGGCGGCACGGTCGACACTGGTCCGCGCCGCCACGCGCGCAGATCGCGCTGTCGGTGGGGGTGAACGGGGCGTCGGTCCCGCGGTCGGGTTGGGGATGGTTGCCGCTGCTCACCGGCGTCGCGGTCGTCGACGCGCTGGCCGGAGTCACCGAGGTGACCGCGGGTCTCAAGTGGCCCAACGACGTGGTGGTCGGCGACGGCAAGCTGGCCGGGATTCTCGCCGAAGTCGCCGCACCGGCGCCGGTGATCATTGTCGGCCTGGGCCTCAATGTGACGCTGACCGCAGACGAAGCTCCCGACCCGGTAGCGACCTCGCTGTCGATGCTGGGATCGCCGATCGATCGAAATACGTTGGTGCGCCGGATACTTCGCGAGCTGGCTGGACGGATCGATGCATGGCGCAGCGCTGGCGGAGCCGACCCGGAACTGGTCGCCGCCTACCAGCGCCACAGCGCCACGCTGGGGTCGCGGGTGCGGGCCACGCTGCCGGGTGACCGCGACATCGTCGGCGTCGCGCGGGCGATCGACGAACTGGGCCGGCTGTGCATCGACACCGGCGAATCGATCGAGACCGTTTCTGCCGGAGACATCACCCATTTGCGCCCGAGCACCTAGAGTTCTGCCGTGCCCTATCCCGACAACGTGCTGGCCCGCGACGAGCAGGTGGTGCTGCATCGGCATCCGCACTGGAAGCGCCTGGTCGGACCGATCTTCGCCTTATTGTTCGCGACCGCGCTGGCGTCGTTTGCGGCCGCTGTGGTCAACACCACCGACTGGGATGCCAACGCCAAGAAAATCATCTTCGCGGTCATCGCGGCGATTTGGCTGGTGCTCGTCGGCTGGCTGACACTGCTGCCCTTTCTGGGCTGGCTGACCACCCACTTCGTCGTCACCGATCGGCGGGTGATGTATCGGCACGGGCTGCTGACCCGCAGCGGTATCGACATCCCACTGGCTCGCATCAACAGCGTGGAGTTCCGGCACCGCATCGTCGACCGGATTCTGCGCACCGGGACGCTGATCATCGAGTCGGCGTCACAAGATCCGTTGGAATTTCACGACATTCCGCGCGTGGAGCATGTGCACGCGCTGCTGTATCACGAGGTCTTCGACACCCTCGGATCCGAGGAATCCCCGAGCTGACGTCCCGCGACTCGCGACCGCCAGGAACGCATGAACGTCACCGTCCCGCCCTCTTCGATGTTGTCCTCGAGGACTTCGGCGAGGCCGCCGGCGGTCAGCGTCGACTCCAGCGCCCGGTCGCCGGTGCGGCCGAATTCGTCGGGGAACACCCAGCGCCGGAATGCCCAGAACCGGAACGCCATCTGCAGCAGGTTGCCGATGATGTACGCCGAGATGAAGTCGGCGATGTTCTCCACCGTCAACGACACCGTGGGCACCCGCAGCTGCAGGATGTAGCTGGAAATCCACAACGGCGCCATCGACAGCAGCACGCCCACCCCGCTGAACGCGAAGAACAGCAGCGCTTCGTGGTGGCGCTCCCGGCCGCCGCGATGACGGAAGCTCCATTCCCGGTTCAAGATGTAGGACGCGATCACCGCGACGATGCCGGCGATGACCTTGGCGGTCACCGGCTTGGGCTCCAGGATCGTCAGCTTGAGCGTGTAGAAAATAGCCGAGTCGATGATGAAGGTGGTCCCGCCGACGATCGCGAACTTGATCAGCTCGTGATGGCGTTCGGCGAACGGCCGGAGCGGCCCCGGTAACCGTGCGATGGTGGCCTCGGCGAAAGACACAGCTCGCCAGTTTACGTTTAGCGGGCGGCGCTTGCGAAGCGTCGGTGTCACCGCCGCTAAATACCCGGGTTGGCGGGTCGTGACACGATGATCGACGTGCCCAGTACTCCTACCACCGCGCCGCAGGTCGCCATGGTCGGGGGCGGTCAGCTTGCCCGAATGACCCATCAGGCGGCGATCGCCCTGGGGCAGAGCCTGCGGGTGTTGGTTGCCGACGCCGACGATCCGGCCGCCCAAGTCAGCCCGAACATCGTGGTGGGCTCGCACACCGATATCGAGGACCTGCGCCGGGTTGCCGAGGGTGCCCACGTGCTGACCTTCGACCACGAGCACGTTCCCACCGAGCTGCTGGAGAAGTTGGTGGCCGAAGGTGTCAACGTGGCGCCGCCCCCGCATGCGCTGGTGCACGCGCAGGACAAGCTGGTGATGCGGCGACGGCTGGAGACGCTCGGCGCCCCGGTCCCGCGTTACGCCGGGGTGGAAAAGGTCGAAGACCTGGATGCGTTCGCCCAAGACGCCGACGCCCCGCTGGTGCTCAAGGCGGTCCGAGGGGGGTACGACGGCCGCGGGGTGCAAATAGCCGCAGATCTGGCCCAGGCCAAAGAGATCGCCGCCGAGTATCTGGCCTCCGGCGTGCCGGTGCTGGTCGAGGATCGGGTCGCGATGCGCCGCGAGCTCGCGGCCTTGGTGGCGCGCTCCCCGTTCGGACAGGGCGCGGCATGGCCGGTGGTGGAAACCGTTCAGCGCGACGGCATCTGCGTGCAGGTGATCGCGCCGGCTCCGGACCTGCCCGACGACCTGGCCGGCGAGACTGCGCAGTTGGCACTGCGGCTGGCGAGTGAGCTGGACGTGGTCGGGGTGCTGGCCGTCGAGCTGTTCGAGACGGTCGACGGGAAACTGCTGGTCAACGAGCTGGCGATGCGGCCACACAACTCCGGGCACTGGACCATGGACGGGGCGCGAACCAGTCAGTTCGAGCAGCATCTGCGAGCGGTGCTGGACTATCCGCTCGGCGCCACCGACCCCATCGCAGCGGTGACAGTGATGATCAACGTGCTCGGCGCGGCGCAGACACCGACGATGACGATCGACGAGCGGTTGCATCATCTGTTCGCGCGGATGCCCGAGGCGCGGGTTCACCTGTACGGCAAGAGTGAGCGACCGGGCCGAAAGATCGGGCATGTGAACTTCCTCGGCGCTGATATGGCGCAGTTGACGAAGCTGCGTGAACGTGCCGAGCTGGCGGCACACTGGTTGTCGCATGGGCAGTGGGCGGACGGATGGGATCCACACACCGCTGGCGACGAGGAGGAGCGGTGTACATGACTCAACGAGCGGCTCGGGTCGGGGTGATCATGGGCAGCGACAGCGACTGGCCGGTGATGCAGGACGCCGCGACCACGCTGGCTGAGTTCGACGTCGGCTATGAGGTCGGCGTGGTCTCGGCGCATCGCACGCCCGACCGGATGCTCAACTACGCGCGCGGAGCGGCCGACCGCGGCATCCAGGTGATCATCGCGGGCGCCGGCGGCGCCGCACATCTGCCGGGGATGGTCGCCTCCGCCACACCGCTGCCGGTGATCGGGGTGCCGGTACCGCTGACGCGGCTTGACGGCCTGGATTCGCTGCTGTCAATCGTGCAGATGCCGGCCGGGGTTCCGGTGGCCACCGTGTCGATCGGCGGGGCCCGCAACGCGGGGCTGCTGGCGGTGCGGATCCTGGGCGCCACCGATCCGCAGCTACGAAGCCGGATCGGCGCGCTGCAAGCAGAGCTGGCCGAATCGGTGCTCGCGAAGGACGCCGCCCTACGAGGTAAAGTTACCGGCCAGTAGCCCCGCGGCGATGCACCCGGGGACGGCCCGCGAGAAGCTGGGCAACCATGCACCGTGCTGAAGGAGGCCACCATGGCTGGGTGGGCTGGAGACCCATCGTTTGATCTGTTCAAGCTGCCCGACGAGCATGAGGAGCTGCGGGCTGCGATCCGCGCGTTGGCGGAAAAAGAGATCGCGCCCTACGCCGCCGAAGTCGACGAGACACCACGCTTCCCGGACGAGGCGCTGGCGGCGCTGAATTCGTCGGGTTTCAACGCCGTGCACGTGCCCGAGGAGTACGGCGGTCAAGGCGCAGACTCGGTGGCCACCTGCATCGTCATCGAAGAAGTGGCCCGCGTCGACGCGTCGGCGTCGTTGATTCCGGCGGTGAACAAACTGGGCACGATGGGCCTGATCATGCGGGGATCCGAGGAGCTCAAAAAGCAGGTGCTGCCGTCGCTGGCCACCGAAGGTGCGATGGCCTCATATGCGCTCTCCGAGCGGGAGTCCGGCAGCGATGCGGCCTCGATGCGCACCCGCGCCAAGGCCGACGGCGAGGACTGGATTCTCAACGGCACCAAGTGCTGGATCACCAACGGCGGCAAGTCCACCTGGTACACCGTGATGGCGGTGACCGACCCGGACAAGGGCGCCAACGGGATCTCGGCGTTCATGGTGCACAAGGACGACGAGGGCTTTTCCGTCGGCCCTAAGGAGAAGAAGCTCGGCATCAAAGGCTCGCCCACCACCGAGTTGTATTTCGAGAATTGCCGGATTCCCGGCGACCGGATCATCGGCGAGCCTGGGACGGGCTTCAAGACCGCGCTGGCCACGTTGGACCACACCCGCCCGACGATCGGTGCGCAGGCGGTCGGCATCGCGCAGGGCGCGCTCGACGCCGCCATCGCATATACCAAGGACCGCAAGCAGTTTGGCGAGTCGGTCAGCACGTTTCAGGGAGTGCAGTTCATGCTCGCGGACATGGCGATGAAGGTGGAGTCGGCCCGATTGATGGTCTACACCGCCGCGGCCCGCGCCGAACGCGGGGAGCCCGACTTGGGTTTCATCTCCGCGGCGTCGAAGTGTTTCGCGTCCGACGTGGCGATGGAAGTCACCGTCGATGCCGTCCAGCTGTTCGGCGGCGCCGGCTACACCATCGACTTCCCCGTCGAGCGGTTCATGCGTGACGCCAAGATCACCCAGATCTATGAGGGCACCAACCAGATTCAACGTGTCGTGATGGCGCGCGCGTTGCTGCGCTGATTCGCGTGGTGCGAAGCCGACTTCCCGAAACGTTCACGCGCTGTCATTGTTTAGTCCACAAAGATGACGCTATCGTCCAAGATTGTGGACGATCGCGCAAAAGACCCGGCGGTGGTTCTGCCTTACCTGGTCGGCAAACCGCTACCGGCCACCGAGGTGCACGAGGCCTTCGGCTACCGCAGGTCCGCCTATTACAAGGCGGCTCGAGAAGGGCGGCTGATCACCGCCGACAACTTGATCAAAGCGGCCAAGTATTTTCAGTTGAACCCTCTTGAGCTGCTGATTCGCTACGGATTGATCGATCAGGAGTCCGTCGCGCAGTACGTCGAGTCGCAGCGTGCACTGCCTCGATTGCGTGATCTTCGTTTCGATCCCAACAGGTCGCCCCTGTGATCAAGACCGCACTCATCATCGTCACGTTGACAGCGATTGCGTGCAGCCTGTGGATTCGCCGCGACACCTGGCGCTCTCGGTGGGAGGCCGGCGCGACCCTCAACATCGCGCTGCAAGGCTGCGCGGTCCTGCTGATGTCTCACTGGGCATCGGCCGCGCTCGGACCGGCCTTGCACAGCATCTTCGGGCTATGGAACGTGCAACATCTTCTCGGCCACATCTGCTGGATCTTTGCGGTGGCCGCGATCATTCAGCACGGGCTCAGCCGCCTGGTCAGCCAAACCCACGAGCGCGGGCTGCTGAACAAATATGTGGCGCGTCCGCTTTGGCTGGGTGTACCGCTGCTGGTGGCCGTGTTCATCATCGCCGACGAAGGCCATCATCTCGACTTCTTTGCCGCTCCCGTCAGCACCCTCTGGCTGGGGCTCTATTGGTTGGTGCTCGGCGGGCTGCTGATCTACCTGCTCACCTATGCCTGTCGCGTGCTGCTGATCTTGCGGAAGGATCCGCGCTCGAAGGCGACGGTCGACCTGTACCTGATCTCGGCTGGGTTCGGGGTGGCGGCACACCTGATCCAGATGGTGACGGCCTGGGCCAGCAGCGATGTCGCCCTGGCGGTCTGGGCTTGCGCCTGCTTGGGCGCCATCGGCTTTGCTTACGGATCGGCCCGGTCCTGGCAATCCAAAGTTGCCTGGTTCGCACCCGAAAACTAGCGAAAACCAGCCAGCTCGTCGGGCTAGCCGCCCGCTGCCGGGCGTGCCATCACGTTGTGGCGGAATCCGTATCGTTGGCCGACCACTCCACCGGGAGAATTCCGACCCGCGGTGGGGAACAGAGGTATCCCGCGAAGCAGGCCGTCGGCCTTGCCGCCGGCAGCAGCGCTACTCACCTGCGGCGCCATGCTCGCTGCGTTCGTCGCCGGAGCGTTCGCGACCCAGGTCGGTGGCACCGACAAGTTGCCGACCGCGCCTGCGTTACCCACACCCACCGATATGCCCGTCGACGCTGATGCGCTGCTGCCCAGGGCACCGCTGAGCGCGGGCAGATTCGCCGCCGTCTGCGCTCCGGCGGTCGCGGCCGCGGCGGGGATCATCTCCTCCCACATTTTGATCATGTGGTCGTAATCGCCCATGTGGTAGTACGTCATGGCGAGCAGGCCGGAATACGTATCCGGCGTGAAGATGCTCCCGATCGGGGGCGGGGGCGAGCCGGGCTCCCCGGATCCACCCAGTATCGCAGTCAGGATGGATTCGAAATTCCACGCTCCGGCGGTGGGTGGACTCGACGACGAGGCGGGCGCCGAGAGTGCCTGCAGCGCCGAGGGCACCGCAGGCGACGGCTGTGTGCCGGCCGCCGTCTGCGCGGCGTCGGCGACCGCGGCGGCCTGCCCGACCGCCCCCGCGGGGTTAGTGGTGGCCGGCGGCTCGTCGAACGTGGTCAACGCTGAGGCATCCGCAGATGCCGCGGCGTAGCCGTACATCGCGACGGCATCCTGCGCCCACATTTCGGCGTACTGCGCCTCGGTAGCTGCGATGGCCGGGAAGTTCTGTCCGAAGAAGTTGGTCGCGATCAACATCATCAGTTGCGCGCGGTTAGCCGCGATCACCGGCGGCGGCACCGTCATCGCAAACGCCGCCTCGAAGGCGGCGGCGGCCGACTTCGCTTGCATCGCTGTCTGTTCGGCCCGCGCAGCGGTGGCGTTCAGCCATGCCACATAGGGTGCCGCAGCCGCGGCCATCGACATCGACGACGGCCCCGACCAAAGGCCGCGAAGCTCGGCGATCACCGAACCGTAGGCGGATGCTATGGCATACAGATCATTGGCCAACCCGTCCCAGGCCGCGGCCGCGGCCAACATCGGTCCTGACCCCGGCCCAAGGTACATCCGGCCAGAGTTGATTTCCGGCGGCAACGCCCCGTAATCCACTAGTCGGCCGCCTCGCATACCCGGCGGTTCTCGCCGTTCAAGCGGTCACGTCGGGAACCGTGGCGATTTGTCGTCACGAACGCGATGCCTTCCCTTTTCGGTGTCGCCGATTGCGGTCTAGATATCCACTTCAGAGAATAAAAGTCCATAGATACCTGGAAAATGAACAGATTTGGGATCTATAAGTGAACATTTGCAGTAGATAGTGCACTCTTTGCCGCGGTGCCTCTAACGTCGCTTTTGACGGCTTCCCGACCGCGCGGGGGAGCGACATAGGGCGACATAGAGCGAAGAAGGTGAGGAGACGACCAAGTGGCATTCGTGGAAACCCAGCCAGACGTCCTGTCTGCCGCGGCCCGCAACTTGGCTGCCATCGGCGCGTCGGTGAGCGCTCAGAATGCGGCGGCCGCAGGCCCGACGACGGGCGTGGTCCCGCCGGCCGCTGACGAGGTCTCGGCGCTGATCGCGACCCAGTTCGCCACGCACGCCCGGATGTATCAGGCGGCCAGTGTGCAGGCTGCCGCGATTCACGAGATGTTCGTGAACATGCTGGGCACCAGCGCCGGTTCGTATGCGGCCACCGAAGCCGCCAACGCCGCAGCCGCCAGCTAGGAGCAGCAGTGCTGGATTTCGGGGCGCTACCGCCAGAGATCAACTCCGCCCGCATGTATGCCGGCCCGGGGTCAGCGGCGCTGATGTCGAGCGCGTCGGCCTGGAGATGGTTGGCCGCCGAATTGGAGGCGGCCGCCACCGACTACGAACGAGTCATCATCCAGCTGACCAGTGAGTGGCGCGGGCCCGCGGCGGCGCAGATGGCCGACGCCGCCGCACCGTACGTGGCATGGATGAGCACCACTGCCGCGCAAGCCGAGCAGGCCGCCGCCCAGGCCAGAGCCGCGGCCGCCGCCTACGAGGCCGCCTTCGCGGCAACGGTTCCCCCGGCGCTGATCGAGGCAAACCGCGCTGCGCTGGCACAGGCGATCGCGACCAACGTGTTGGGTCAAAACATGCCCCTGATCGCGCAGCTCGAGGCGCAATACGGGGAAATGTGGGCCCAAGACGCTGCCGCGATGTACCAATACGCGGCGCAGGTCGCGCCCGCCGCCAAGGTGACGCCGTTCACCAACCCGGTGCAAACCACTAATCCCGCCGGAGAAGCCATGCAGGCCGCCGCGGTTACGCAAGCCGCAGCCACATCGGCCGGCACCGGCGCGCAGTCGGCGGACGCGCAGCTGCTGTCTGCGGTGCCGCCGGCGTTACAGAGCCTTGCCAGCCCGGCGTCGTCGAGCACCGCCGCACCGGCGCTCTCGGAAGTGTTGCAACAAAATCCCGTGGTGGACCTGTGGGCGGAATATGCCAGCCCGGCTCAAAACACCGTCGCGATGCTGTATCGCGCAACCGGGATGTCGACCCACTTGCTGTCGCTGTCGAAGGCGCTCGCGCCGGCCGCCAAGGCCGCCAGCGAAGGAGCAAAAGCCGCCTCGGGCCTATCCGGACTAGGCGGACTTTTGGGCGGGTCGGCGAGCGGCGCGCCGGTGTCAGCGGGTCTGGGTGCCGCGGGCCCGGTCGGCGGGCTTTCCGTGCCGCCCTCCTGGGGTGCGGCGGCAACTCCCTCATCGGTTCCGGGGACTGCGCCGCTACCGGTCAGCGCGATCACCACCACCCCCGAGACGGCAGGGGCCGGAAGCCTGCTGGGCGGAATGCCGCTGGCCGGCGCGGGCGCCGCCGCCAGTGGCGCCGGCCCCCGATATGGATTCCGTCCCACGGTGATGACGCGCCCACCGTTCGCCGGCTAGCCGGACGTCGCTGTCTACTCCTCTGGCGCAGTGAGGAATTCGGCGTTGTGCTGGCCCAGGGCTGGCGGGGGCTCAGTCGTCGTGGCGGAGAACGTCGAGTAGCGCGCGGGTGTGCGGATCAGCGTGACGGCCTCATCGCCGCTGCCGACGTCGAGCGCCAGCTGATTTTCCGCGAAGAGCGGTGTGTCGACGACCTCTTTCCAGGTGTAGGGCAGGCATGCCATCAACCCGTTGCCGCGCAGCGCGTCGACCCATTCGGCGGCCGTCTTGGTGATCAGTGTCGACTCCAGTTCCTCGGTCAGCTCGCTGTAGTTGATCGCGCGGGAGCGTTGGTCGGCGAACCGCTCGTCATCGAGTAGGTCGGGGCGGCCGATGGTTTCACAGAGCACCTGCCAGTGTTTGGGCACGTAGGCGCTGATCACGACGTACCCGTCGGCGGTACGGAACGCGTCCGATGGTTGGGTGGCGAAGCCAACTCCTTTGCGCCGCTTGACTTTGGGTGTCGTGACGTTGGCGGGCCGATTCAAGTGCATGACCAGCTGGTTCGCTTGTAGCCCCACCGCGACGTCGTACATGGCCACGTTGATGACGTCGGCGACGCCGTGCCGCTCACGATTTAGCAAGGCGGCCAGAACGGCCTGCGCCAGTACGTGGCCGCTCGCGTTGTCGACCAACTGGAACGGGATGATCTGCGGTTTACCGTCCGGCGTGCGCATGCCGGTGGTCATGCCGGCCTCGGCGGCCACCATCAGGTCCACCCCGGGCCGGTCGCCGTGCGGACCGTTGCCGCCGAAGGCGGACAGCCGGGCATAGATGAGTTTCGGGTTGCGCGACTGCATTTCGTGAGGACCCAGGCCGAGTTTTTCCATCACCTTGGGCCGGAAGCCCTCCAAGACGACGTCGGTGGTTTCGGCCAGTCGCAGTATCTGTTGCCTGCCCTCGTCGGTTCTCAGGTCAACCGCCACCGACTTCTTGCCCCGGTTGTTGGGCAGAAAATAGGTCGCCAGTGGCGGGCGACCGGGGAGGACGGCGGTGATCTGGCGGGCGGCTTCTCCTCCGGGCGCCTCCACCTTGATGACCTCGGCACCCAGGTCGGCCAGCACCTGCCCGGCGAGCGGACCGGCGACGTTCTGGGTGAAATCGAGCACCCGGAATCCGTCGAGTGGCTTGGGACCGTTGTCGGTGTGCCGCATGCCCAGGAGCTTATCGACCCTTAGGATCGCCTAGTGACCACCAATCCAGCCGAGCTTGCCAACCACGTCTGCGACGTTGCGCCGACCCACGTCGTCTCCCGCGACGCGACATGGCACCACCGCGCACGGTGGGCCCGCCGGCTGGCCTGTATCAGCCTGGTGGTGATGCTGGCCGAAGGCGTCGTGGGCATCTGGCAGGGCTTGGCCGTCGGGTCGATCGCGCTGACCGGCTGGGCGCTGGGCAGTGTGCCGGAGGGGTTGGCCAGCGCGACGGTGGTGTGGCGGTTCACCGGGTGGCGCACGCTGTCGGACACAGCCGAACGGCGCGCCCAGCGCGGTGTTGCGGTGTCGTTTTGGTTGACGGCCCCATACGTCGCCGCGGAATCCGTGCATCACATCGTCGGTGGCCACCACGCCCACACATCGCTGATCGGTATCGCCCTGACGACGGTTGCATTGGTGCTGATGCCGACGCTCGGCCGGGCCAAGCACATCCTGGCGGTGCGGTTGGGCTCGCCCGCCACCGCCGGCGAAGGAACCCAGAATTATCTGTGCGGAGCGATGGCCGCCGGGGTTCTTTTGGGCCTGCTGGTCACTGCCTTCTGGTCCGGCGGTTCGTTGTTTGATCCCCTAATCGGCCTTGTCATCGCCGTCGTCGCGGTCTGGCAGGGAGTTCGGGCCTGGCGCGGCGAAAACTGCGCGTGCTGAGCCGTCAGGAGAACAGGCTCTGGAAGTCCGCGGCGATCTCCGCAGCTGCCCCGGCGATGACGATGTATTCAAAGCCGAGTGCGATGCTGCCCAACCCGAACAGGCCCGCGATGGGCAGGCCGATGGCATCGACAAGGTCACCGGCGGCGAGCTCATCGGCGAACACAGTGGCCGCATACGCGGGCGTCTCGATCAACAAGGCGTTGAGCAGATCCGCAGTGGGCAGCAGCGTGGCATACGCCGATGCCGCGGCGCTGCTGATCGCGTTGACGATTTCGGTGAAGCTGGGTAGCTCGTCGAGAACAACCGTGGGCGCTGCCGCACCAAAATCGGCGCTGGACAGCGATCCCAGGTCGTTGATGAAGTCCTGGAATCCCTGTTGGGCCCCGTTCTGCAGCGCCGTAAGCACCTCAGCCGGGTCTAAGTTCGTCGGGAACAGCTCGAACGGGGCGGGCACGTTGGCCGGGCCGGGATCCCAGCCGTTGGTGATGCTGCCGTAGCCCAAGTTCACCAAGATCCGCATATCCGGTTCGAGGAGGTCGTAGAGCGGCTGACCGATCACCGGGATCGACAGCAACGGCTGCAGCAGAGGCAGGTTTTCGTCGGGGATCATGAAGTAGTCGGTATTGCCGGTGTAATCGGCAGATACCGGCAACTCGATCGCCGAAGCCAGCTGCTCGTCGGTCAGAGACGGATAAATGGTGTGCACGTACTGGATGCCCAGAACGGCGTTGAGGTCTGCCAGCAGATTGATCGGGTAGCGCGGGAAGTCGGCGTAGCCGTCGTATTCCATGGTGTAGATGGCGGTTTCCCACGGAGTATCGGCCGGAGTCGCGCCACTGAACGTTATCCCCAGGCTCGGGATGGTCGGAAAGCTGTCAAAGGCGGGCAGGTTGAACCGTTCGAACAGCCCACCGTTGGGCAGGTTGGGGTCTCCGAGTAGCACGAACGACAGCTGATCGGGCGTCGGCTGCTCGGCCGGCGGCAGGGCCAGCAGATCGCGCATTTCCAGGGTGGAGATCGTGGCGCTCTGCGAGTAGCCCAGCACCACGAGGTTGTTTCCCTCGGCGATTTCGTTGTTGATCGTGTTGTGCAGAATGCTGAGGCCCTGCGCCAGCGACGGATCCAACTCGAGGCTCTTGACGCCGCTGTTGGGGTAGAGGCCCTCCGGGGTGAACAACGGGTTGGTGGCGTCCACCGCGAACTGGGGCTGGCCGGCGAAAAACGGCGGTGTGGGATCGATATACCGAGCGCTCAGGGCGTCCAGGTAGCTGGGCGGGGGTATCGGCAGGCCGCTGCCGCCCATGATCCACGACTCGGTATCCACCAAATTGGTTTCTGCAAGAACGGTTTTCGGACCCGCCGGCGACATCGGCGTGCTCGTGTACAACACACTCGATCCGACACTGGCGGTGATCACCAATGCAGCAACACCAAGGCGGGGACGCGTCATCGCTACCTCCTAGCGTGGGTCTGCCCCACCGGGCGCGCGTTTTCCGCGCAGGCTAACAGGTTCGCTACGGCTGCGGGGTGAAAACTAGCCCCAACGTCAGTTTTCGCCGTCGGCGGCGCCCGGCATCATGGGGACGTCGGGGCCGGTGCCGAAGTCATCGGTGGGCACCGTGGCCAATCCCGTTGCGACGACCGGCGTGTGGACGGTTCCGGCGAAGCCGAGGATTCCGGCGCCCTGATCCGAGGGCTCGGGCTCCAAATCCATGTATTCGTAGCCGCGCCCGAGCATCTTCGCCTTTGCCCGCCGGCGCCGCGCCGCCGTCGTCTGGTCTTGGGCCGCTGCTGCTGCCGCGGGAGTCTGCGCGGTGCCGGGCTCCGCGGCCTTCTTCTTGGCGGTGGTGCCCGCTGCCCGGCGCGCGTCCGCGGTCAGGCTGCCGACCATGTAGGCCAGTCCTTGCGCGGTCGCCAGGGGCGGCGCCGACGGTGTCGGGGGCGGCCCCCCGGGCGTGGGGGGAGCCGAGGTTGGCGCGGTTGCCGGGGCCACGC
>LQPU01000002.1 GCA_002101905.1 Mycobacterium shimoidei
TGTGATGTCTCAAGACATACGAATAGCCCGAACCCTCGTTTAGGGTTTGGGCTTTTTTGTTGGTCGACCGCTGGGCATGCCGCGGGGTTGGTAGTCGCGGGTGGGGTCGAGTGTTAGCTGGCGGAGGAGTTCGCCGGTGGTGGCGTTGATGATGCGGATGTTGAGGTCTTGGACGAGGACGAGTACACGGGTGCGAGCGTGGGTTCGTCCGACGCCGATGTGGTGTAGGCGTCCGGCGTGGCGCAGGGTGAGTTTTCCGAATTGGTCGATGCGGTCGGTGCGTACCCGGTTGTGGGTGTCGATGGATGTTGCTGGGTTGGCTTTGGGTCGGGCGGTGTAGGCGGTGGCGGGGGTGGCGTGATGGGGCAGGGATCGGTGTGGGCGGCGGTGGTTGTATTCCTCGGCGAAGGTGTCGAGTTGGGTTTGTAGGTCGGCGAGGGTGGTGGCGCGGGGTTGTCCGGTGAGCCATTTTTTGAGGGTCTGGTGGAAGCGTTCGACTTTTCCGCAGGTGGTGGGGTGGTTGGGGGTGGAGTTGATCTGGGTGACGCCCAGGCGGTGTAGCTCGTTTTCGAATGCGTTGCGGCCACCTTTGCCGCCGGAAAGGCGGGTGGTGAAGACCATGCCGTTGTCGGTCAGGGTTGAGGCTGGAATGCCATGAGTTGCATAGGCTTTGCGGAATGTGTCGAGCACGATGGGTCCGGTGATGCGCAGGTGGGCGGTCAGCGAGAGGACGTAGCGGGCATGGTCGTCGAGCCAGTCGAGGATCTCCACGTGAGAGTGGTCGGCTAGCCACCAGTGGGTGAAGTCGGCTTGCCAGCGTTCGTTGGGTTGTTCAGCGGCAAAGCGGATGTAAGAGGACTTGGGCCGCTTGTGCGGGTGGGGTGCGATCAGCCCGGCCGCGCGCAGATGCCGGTAGATCGAGGCGGCCGAAACGATGCACCCATGGTGGTGTTGCAGATGCCAGGCGATCGTGTACGGCCCATTGTCGAGGCCTTTGCTCGCCAGCTTTTCCCGAAGCTCAATGATCAGCTCGATGGTGTCTTGCGCCAGCCGGGTGGGGGTGGTGTGCGGCCGGCGTGAGCGCGGCTGGAATGCGGCCTCGCCCTCCAGACGGTAGCGGGCCACCAGCCGGCTGACCCAGCCCTGG
>LQPU01000003.1 GCA_002101905.1 Mycobacterium shimoidei
CGGCCGAACCGTTCCCACCGCCCCCGCCGGCCGATCCGCTGGTACCGCCGGCAGCCCCGGCCGTGGCACCGCCGCAGCAGCCCCCGGCCGATCCGCTGGCATTGCCGCAGCAGCCCCCGACTGATCCGTCGGCTCCAGCGGCGACACCGGCTGCCGTGCCGACGGGCCCGGTGGCCGGACAGAACCCGGAGCCGTTTATCGGTCAGCCGCCGTTCGTGCCGCCGACGTTCGTTCCGGTCAGCGGCTCGACCGTCGGTGTCGCCCAGCCGATCATCATCAACTTCGCGCGGCCGATCGCCGACCAGGCCATGGCCGAGCAGGCGATTCACATTTCGTCGACCCCACCGGTGCCCGGCAAGTTCTACTGGATGACGCCCAGCCAGGTGCGCTGGCGGCCGATCAACTTCTGGCCGGCGCACACCGCGGTGCACATCGACGCTGCCGGCACCATCTCGGACTTCTATATCGGCGACGCGCTGGTGGCCACCGCGGACGACGCCACCCACACGATGACCGTTACCCGCAACGGGACCGTCGAGAAGACCATCCCGATGTCGATGGGGATGTCGGCGGGCGGCCACCAGACTCCCAACGGCACCTACTACGTGTTGGACAAGAAGGCCAAGGTGGTGATGGATTCCTCCACCTACGGGGTGCCGGTCAACTCGGCCTACGGCTACAAGGTCGACGTCGAAAACGCCGTCATGTTCGACAACAGCGGCGATTTCGTGCACAGCGCTCCGTGGTCGGTGGCCGATCAGGGTAAGCGCAACGTGAGCCACGGCTGCATCAATATCAGCCCGGCCAATGCGAAGTGGTTCTTCGACAACTTCGGCACCGGCGATCCGATCGTGGTGAAGAACTCCAGCGGTGGGACCTACTCCAAAAACGACGGCTCCAACGACTGGCAGCTCTAGCGCCTGCCCGCGCTAGTTCCAGATCCGGACCCGCCGAGCGGGTTCCAGGTACAACTCGTCGCTCTCGGTGACGTCGAAGGCCTCGTAGAAGGCATCGATGTTGCGGATGACGCCGTTGCAACGAAACTCCGGCGGTGAGTGAGGGTCGACCGCCAGGCGTCGAATCGCTTCGGCGTCACGGGATTTCGTCCGCCATACCTGTGCCCAGCCGAAGAACACCCGCTGCATGCCGGTAAGTCCGTCGATCACCGGTGCGGGGCGCCCATTCAGCGAAAGCTGATAGGCGAGCAACGCGATAGACAGGCCGCCCAGGTCACCGATGTTCTCACCGACGGTGAACGCGCCGTTGACATGATGACCGTTGCCCAAGCTCCGCGGCGTATACACGTCGTATTGCTCGATCAGCGCCTTGGTGCGGGCCCCGAACTCCGCACGGTCGTCGTCAGTCCACCAGTCGACCAGATTGCCGTCGCCGTCGTACTTGGCGCCCTGATCGTCGAACCCGTGCCCGATCTCGTGACCGATCACTGCGCCGATACCGCCGTAGTTGGCGGCGTCATCGGCGTCCGGGTCGAAGAACGGTGGCTGCAAGATTCCTGCCGGAAAGACGATTTCATTCATCCCCGGGTTGTAATAGGCGTTGACGGTTTGCGGCGTCATAAACCACTCGTCACGGTCGACCGGGCCGCCGAGTTTCGCGAGCTCACGGTCGTGGTTTACGGCGTAACCGCGTTGGTAGTTTCCGTACAGATCGTCGCGGTCGATCACCAGTGCCGAATAATCCCGCCACTTCTTGGGGTAACCCACTTTCGCGGTGAACTTGTCGAGCTTGGCCAATGCACGATCCCGCGTCTGCGGGGTCATCCAGTCCAGGTTGGTGATGCTGATCCGGTAAGCCTCGCGCAGGTTGTCCACCAATTCGTCGATGCGGGCCTTGGCGTCTGGTGGGAAATGCCGTTCGACATAAAGCTTTCCGACGGCATCACCGAGCAAGCCCTCGACCAATGACACTCCGCGCTTCCAGCGTTCCCGAATCTCTTCCGCCCCGGTCAGCATGCGGCCGTAGAAGGCGAAGTCCTCGCGCACCAACGCATCGGTGAGCAGTGAGGCGCGCGCGTGAATCAACCGCCAACGTGCCCAACGCTTCCAGTCTTCGAGGCTCTCGCTGCGCCACAGCGCAGCGAACGAGGAGAGGTAATCAGGCTGGCGTGCAACGAGTTCGGCGACCAAATCGGGGGTGCTGCCCAGCGCGGTCACCCAATCGGCCCACGGGAAGCCCGGCGCCTGCTGCTGCAGTTCGGCGAAGGTACGCAGGTTGTAGGTCAGCTCGGCGTCCCGGCGCTTGACCACGTCCCAGTGCGCGGCGGCGAGCTTGGTCTCCAATGCCACGATGCGCTCGGCGGTTTCGGCGTGATCGGCCGGCTCTCCGCCGTACACCAGCGCGAACATCCGGGCGATGTGGCCGGGATAGGCGGCCAGCACCTCGGCGTGCTGCTCGTCGCGGTAATAGGACTCGTCGGGAAGACCGAGTCCCGACTGGGTGACGTGCACCAGATAGCGCGTCGAGTTTTTCGCATCGGTGTCGACGTAGATGCCCACCCCGCCGCCGACACCGGTGCGCTGCAGCGCACCGATTATGGCCGCCAGCTGATCGGGACTTGCGGCGTCATCAATGCCGGCCAGCTCGTCGAGCAGCGGCGCCACACCACGGCGCTCCACCGCCTCCTCGTCGATGAAGCTGGCGTAGAGGTCACCGATGCGTTGTTCGTCGGAGCCGGGGCCGGCCCGTCCAGCGCGCTGCTCGCTGGCTTCGACGATCAGGTCGCGCACTTGCACCTCTGCCCGGTCGAACAGCGACCGGAAGGCGCCGTCGGTTGCGCGGTCGGCGGGGATCCGATACTCGGCCAACCAGCGACCGTTGACATGGCCGAACAGGTCGTCTTGTGGGCGGACGTCACCATCGACATGGCTCAAATCGATGCCAGAGCGAAGAGCTTGAACTGTCACGTCGCCATCCTTCCATCTGTCCGCGTCGGCGTGGACGCGCCGCAGGAACCCCGGGTAACGGTTGGCGATGTCGGGTACCCTCACCGCCATGCCTGACGAGGAACAGCCCGAAGCGCCGGCCGAGCAGGACGCCCCCACGGCCGAGGATCAGACCGAATCATCGATCGAGGACAGCGCAGCAGCCGAGGAAGAACCCGAATCGGCGGCCGACGAGGACGACGAGGACCACGCCCGGGTGCCCGAGCGATCGGGCGGGCCAATCTTCTCCGTCTACGGTATCGCGTCGGCCGTCCTGGGACTCTTGTCGGTGGCCGCGATCGTGGTGGGTGTGATTTTTTGGATGCAACACCGCGACCATGTCGACGAGCGTTCCTACCAGAACCGGGTCATGGGTACTGCGGGTAGCTGGGCAACCCTGTTGATCAACCTGAACCCCAACAACCTGGAGGCCGGCACGCAGCGCCTGCGTGAGAGAACGGCCGGCCCGCTCAACGCGAATTTCGATTCTGTTTTTGCGCCCTATCGGGAACGGGCGGAGAAGCTGCAGTCGCGCAGCACGGGGCGCATCGAGTCACTGGCGATCGAGCGGCTGCACAACGACGCGGACGCTGCCGGTGGCACTGAGCCGTCGAATCCCACCGGCAAGTCGAATGTGGGCCGCCGCACCGACACCGTCACGGTGATCGCGATGTCGGTCGTCGAAAACCCAGGCGGTAAGCCGACGGGCGTGCGCTGGAACCTCCAGCTGGACGTCTCCGACGTGAACGGCAAGCTAATGATTTCACAGCTGAGGGCGATCAAATGAGCAACCAGCCCAAGCGTTCGATGCGAAATCTGTGGCGGATGCTGGCTTTTGACATTGCCGCTCCGCTGGCCGCCATAGGCGGTCTGGTGATGGTCGGCGTGGTGCTGAGGTGGCCGGCGTGGTGGATCTCGGCGTGCTCGGTGCTGATCCTGCTGATTGTCGAGGGCGTCGCCGTGAATTTCGTGCGGCTGCGCCGTGAGTCGGTGACGGTCGGCACCGACGACGCCGGGCCGCGGCTGCGGCTCGCCGTCGCCGCGCTGTGCTTGGCTGCTCTGGTGGCGGCGGTCGTCCTCGGCTACACCCGCTGGACGATTCCCGACCGGGACTTCGAACGCGACTCCGCCGAGGTGGTGCAAATCGCCGCCGACGTGGCGCAGGAGACGGCGACGGTCAACGCCAGCAGCCCGACAGCGTCGATCGACAAGGCCGTGCAGCGGGTGGCACCCGAGCAGGCACAGGCGTTCAAAGAACGATTCGAGAAGATCGCCACGAATCTGGCCAGCCACAACGTCAACATTGAGGCGTCGGTCATCACGGCCGGGGTCGAAGCGCTCGGACAAAACGGCGCCAAGGTGGCGGTGGTACTCCACAGCACCCAAAGCACCTGGGATCAACCGCCGAAAACCAGTGTGGTCCCGGCGCGGGTGACCCTGCGCAAGGAGAACGACCGCTGGCTGGTGCTTGACGTGTCGCCGATCCAAGCCCGCTGACAGCGGCGGCGGTCCCTCGGCGCTAAGTGGGTGGCGGTAGCCTCACGGCCATGCCTGACGGGGAGCAGACCCAGAGCGCCGACGGCGCCGGATCGACCGACGAACCCTCGGACGTTCCGGTCTTCTCCGCCTACGGTGTCGCATCGGCCGTGCTCGGCGTGCTGTCGGTGGCGGCGATCGTGTTGACCGGCATGATCTGGACGACGCACCGCAGCGACGTCAACGACCGGCGCTATCTGGGCCGAGTCATGCAGACCGCCGCCGAGTGGACCGGCGTGCTGATCAACATGAACACCGACAACATCGACGAGAGTCTGCAGCGGTTGCACGACGGGACCGTCGGTGACCTCAACGCCGACTTCGACTCCGCGATCCAGCCCTACCGGCAGGTGGTGCAACGGCTGAAGTCCCGCAGCACCGGCCAGGTCGAGGCGGTGGCGATCGAGGCGGTGCACCACGAGTTGGACGCCCCGCCGGGCGGCCGCCCGCCCGCCGAACCGTTGCCGGCGGAGATGGCCAAACGCACCGACAACGTCATGGTGGTCGCCACGTCGGTCAACGAAAACACCGGTGGCAAGCCGCAGATCGTGCACTGGCATCTGCGGCTGGCCGTCTCCGACGTGGACGGCAGACTGTTGATCTCGCGGTTGGAGTCAATCCGATGAGAAATCGACTACGGCTGGCGCTGTTCGACGTCCTCGCACCGCTGGCCACCATCGCCGCGCTCGTTCTGATCGGTGTCGTGCTGGGCTGGCCGCGGTGGTGGGTGGCGGTGTGCGCGGTGCTGGTGCTGCTGGTGGTCGAGGCGGTCGCGATCAATTTCTGGCTGCTGCGCCGTGATTCGGTGACCGTTGGCACCGATGACGACCGCCCGGCGCTGCGGTTCGTGGTTGTCGGACTGTGTGCGAGCGCGCTGATCGCCGCAACGATCGTCGCGTTCAACGGCTGGAGTACGCCCGACCGGGATTTCAAACGTGACTCGGCCGAAGTGGTGCGGATCGCGACCGAGATGGCCGAGGCGACGGCCACGTTCACCCCGGGCCACCCGGCGGCCTCGATCGACCGGGCTGCGGCGTTGATGGTGCCGGAGCAGGTACAGGCGTTCAAAGACCAATTCGCTAAGGCCACTGCCGATCTGGCGCAACGCAACGTCGTTGCTCAGGCGTCCACGTTGGAGGCCGGCGTCGAGGCGATCGGACCATCCGCGGCCAGTGTGGCGGTGATCATGCGCGGGACCCGGAACACTCCCGGGGAGCAGCCCGAGCACTCGGTGCTCGCGTTGCGGGTGGCGCTGACCAAGAAAGACGATCGGTGGCAGGTGCTGGAAGTGGCACCCATCCACGCGCGCTGAGTAGCTCAGCACAAGCGGGCGTGCTCGACCATCAGGCAACGGTCCATCACGACCCGCAGTCCGGCGGCCTGTGCGTCGCGGCCCACCTGCTCATGCCACAGACCCTGCTGAAGCCACAGGGTTTTCGGCCGCGGTTGCAGCGCGAGTGTCTCGGCCAGCACGGACGGCAACTCGTCGAAGCGCCGGAAAACGTCCACCAGGTCCGGAACCACCGGTAGGTCG
The DNA here is from genome assembly GCA_002101905.1 of Mycobacterium shimoidei. Lineage (GTDB taxonomy): Bacteria > Actinomycetota > Actinomycetes > Mycobacteriales > Mycobacteriaceae > Mycobacterium > Mycobacterium shimoidei. Next base: position 6,013 of record LQPU01000003.1, read on the forward strand.
GCCAGCCGGGGATACACCCGGGCGCCGTCAATGTCGGTGATCGTCGGGTTGACCGGAAACACCTCGTACTGGCCGGTGGAGCGCAGATACGAATAAATCTCGTAGCTGGGCCGGCTGCGCTTGGCTGATGCTCCGATTACGGCGACGGTGCGGGTCTGTCGCAGGATTCGGCGCAGCGTGGTGTCGTCGGGCCGGCCGATGCTCAACTATCGTCCTGGCCACGCTCGGAGCGCGCCTTGGCGAACCGGTCGGACAGCCGTCGCATCCGGATCATCAGCGAGGCCGACGGGCTGATCTTGGCTTCCAGATAGTCGGCCAACTCTTCGGCGGGCACCCCGATGCGCGACGCGAATTCCCGTGGCGCCAAGCCGGATCGCTCCATCAGCAGCCGGACGTGGCGGGCAACCTCAGCGCGCTCGTTGGCCTCCAGATGCGCGCGGGCGCGGTCCAGCACCTCGGCGAGCGCTTTGGAAATGCCGTACGGGCGGGAATCCTCCAACACCTCTTCGACCTGGCGGGCGGTCCGCCCGAACGGGTCTCGTTTGAGCGCGACGGCGATCTGCTGCCAGGTGGAGATGTCGCCGCCCTCGAGCGCCGAACGGATCGCCGAGGTGGGCCACAACTCCACCGGCTGGTCGGCGTAGGACGGGGCCTTGACGCGCCGCTGCGGGGACGGGCCGGATCGGCGTTCGGCCGGGGACCGATGCGGCGCCGGTCCGGGGCGTCGGTCCGCAGCCAACGTCACCTCGCCTCCTCGAGCATCGCCACCGCTACCGACAGGCAGCGCTGCCTGACCTCATCCCAGTTTGCCTTGCCATCGGCATCTGGCCACTGATCGTCCTCGAGATCGGACGGGTGCGGATCGGCCAGCCGACGAACCAGCTGGGTAGCGATCCATTGTCGCCTCGGTGATTGACAACAGTAGTACCTGTCCATCCCGGCCAGGACCACCGCCGCGGTTTCGGGCTCCATCGCGTCGACCAGCTCAGCAAATTCGGCGTAGTCGCGGGTGCTGTTACGCGACATGATCAGGTAGCCCTTGAGACGCAGAGTTTCGGCGCCGGTGGGGATCTGCAGCCGGTCACCGGTCGGCAACTGCACATGGGTGGTTTCCACCGGGCTGCTGCGCTGGTAGGCCGGCTGATCGGTGTCGCTGTCCGACGCCGCGGTCTGCAGCGCGTCGAGGGCGACCGAGAGCCGACCGCGCCACAACGTGACCGGGTGCAACGGCCGCGCGGTACGCCCGGCACCATTGCCGGGCGGCGAGCCGCCGGCGAGTTTCCTGGCCGCGGCCTGACCGTTGCCCGCGGTGGCCGCGGCCCTCGAGGCGGGCAGTGCGGCTTCGCCGTCGCCGCCCTTGACTCGTGCCCGCAAGCTGCCGTTGCGTCCGCATCCGCTGAAGGCCAACGGATCTGCCACGCAAATCGCATCGGGCGCAAGGTGTTTGAGCTTGGCGGCGGATTTGAGCACAACCCGCAGGTCCGCTCCCGGCACCGCCGCCGCAGTGATGTCATCGGGGATCATCACGACGTCCCCGAGCTCTACCTTGGGCAAGGGCTTTTCGAAGTCGACCGACGGCAAGATGCGGTGCAGCCATGACGGCAACCACCAGTTCCATTGGTCGAACATCGCCATCAGCGCCGGAACCATCAGCAGCCGCACCACGGTGGCATCCACCGCGATCGCCACCGCGCAGGCGACTCCGATCTCGGCGACCAGCGGCATACCGGCGAAGGCGAAGCCGATGAACACCGCGATCATGATCAGCGCCGCGCTGGTAATGGTGCGCGCGCTGGTGCTCACCCCATAAGCCACCGCGTCACGGGTATGCCCGGTTTGTAAGAACCGCTCCCGGATTCGGGTCAGCAAGAAGATCTCGTAGTCCATCGACAACCCGAACGTCATCGCCAGCACCAGCGGCGGAACGGTGGAATCGATCGACGTGATCGGGGCGAACCCGAGCTTTTCCAGCCACCCCCACTGGAAGACCATCACCAGGCTGCCGTAGGCGGCGGCCACCGACAGCAGGGTCATCAGCACGCCCTTGAAGGCTAAGAACACGGACCGGATCGAGACCAGCAGCATCACGAACGCGATCAGTGCCACAAACACCAGCACCAGCGGCTGGGTTTTGGCCACCTGGTCGTCGAAGTCCTTGATCAGCGCCGTCGGCCCGCCGACATCGACCTGCGCCGAACCGATCTCGGACACATGCGGCAGGTGGGCACGCAACCAGTCGACGGTGTGGCGGGCGGCCAAATCCTCGGGATCCACTGCCAAGATCGCCGCCACCATCGCGCTGCTGTTGTCGTCGGCGAACACCGGCGGGGCCACCGAGACGACGTCGGGGGCCTGCGCGACCTCGCGGCTCAGCCCCTTCAGTGCCTGACTGTGCTTGGCCGCGGACGCGCCGCCGTCGGGGAAGCTGACCAGGATCTGCACCGGCCCCAACGCGCCGGGCCCGAGCGCGTCCGCCGCTCCGGCCACCCCGGCGCGGATCTCGTGTGCCGAGTCGAACTGCCGCAGCAGGCTGTTTCCCAGCACCATCGACAGCGCCGGTGTCGCCATGGTGAGCAGCACCGCGGACGCGGCCAGCGCCGCCGCCCACGGCCGGCGCATCACCGCAGCGACCCAGTGCATCCAGAACCGTGACTTGGTGGACTCGGGCCGGCGCGACCAGTGCAGCATCGCTGACCTCTTCGCCGCAGCCCGGCCGAAGGTCGCCAGCACCGCCGGCGTCATCGTGGTCGAGGTCAGCATCGCCACCGCGACCGCAAGGATGGCGCCGGTCGCCATCGACGCCAGCGCTGGAGTGTCGATCAGGTAGATGCCGGTCAGGGAGGCGACGACGGTCATGCCGGACAGCACCACCGCCAGGCCCGAGGTGGCCATCGCCGCGTCCACCGCTTCCTGGGGTTGACGGCCGGCCCGCAGCTCTTCACGGAACCGCATCAAGATGAACAGCGAGTAGTCGACAGCCAGCGCGATGCCGAACATCGACACCGTCGAGGTGACGAACACCGACATCGTCATATAGGCCGACAGCAGGTAAACCATGCCCATCGTGATGGCGACCGTGCAGATCCCCAGGGCCAGCGGGATGGCTGCCGCGGCAAGCGAACCGAACACGGCGAGTAGCACAATCAGGATGATCGGAAGGTTCCAGCGCTCGGCCGCGGCGATGTCGTGTTTGGTGTTGGCTGCCGCTGCCGTGCTCAGGGCGCCCTGACCGATGACGTGTAGGTGTACCCGGCCGTTGTCGATGCGTCCCGGCTGATCGCCCTCGACGCCGATTTTGGCGCGCAGTTTTTTGGCGGCGTCGCTGGCGCTGGCGCTGCCCGAGTCCAACCGCAACGACACCACGTACGGGCGATCCGGCTGGGGCGGTCGCTGAGCCGGGTTGGCCACGATCACCACGTCGGGAACCTCACCGGCGACCCGCTTGAGCAGCGCGACGGCCCTGTTCATGTCCTCGAAACTGGCGTCCGCGCGCGGCGCCGCCACCAGCGCCAACGGCGAGGCGCCCAGATCGGGGTAATGGGCCTCGAGCTCGTCGTGGACCCGCAGCGACTGCGAGCCGGCCACCTCGAAGCCGCCACCTGTCAGGTGACCCGATCCGGTCACCGTCAGATAGATCGCGGGCACCAGCGCAAGCAACCAACCTGTGAAGACCAGCCAGCGGACGCGACGCAGGCTGCTGCTGAGGCGCATCATGAACTGCTGGATGGTCGCTCTCCCCGCACTCTGCTATTGCGCTGCTGTTGTTGCGCGGCGACCCGCGTTTGCGGTGGGCCGCTCCCGCGTTTCGTGCAGGCGAGCCTACCTCAGCACGCCGTCTGTTGACTGGGGTTAGGGGTCGCTGAGCTGCAACGACTCAGCATCGGCGTTCGGCCCCACCCGCTCGTGGGCCGGACAACGCCCCCCGCCAGCCGGATTGGCGGCGTCACCGCGCGCGATGGCAGGATGTCGATCGGCTTAAGGAGAATTCATGACCATGTTGCGCCGCAACCTCTTCGGCGTTCTGGCGGCGACTGCGCTGGGCGGCACCGTGATCCTGGCGCAGGCTGAGCCGACGGCAGTCGGCGCGTCTGATCCGTGTGCGGCCAGTGAGCTGGCGCGAACGGTCGGATCCGTCGCCACGTCAGTGGGCGACTACCTGGACTCGCACCCGGAGACCAACCAGGCGATGACCACCATGCTGGCCCAACCGGCCGGTCAGCAATCCGCCAATTCCCTGAAGGGCTATTTGGACGCCAACCCGAAGGTGGCCGGCGACCTGCAGACGATCTCGGCGCCGCTGACCGGGTTGTCGATCAAGTGCAGGCTGCCGATCAGCGTTCCGCAGATGCTGGGCCTGATGCAGGGCACGCAGGGCGCGCCGCCCGGGGGCTTACCGGCGGCGCCTGCTGGACCGACCGGACCGTTACCCGGCCCGCCGCCGGCGCTGCAGATCAGGTAGGCGCCGGCCCGTTTCCGCGCTCGGGCTCGGGCGGGGGGCAGCGGTCCTTGCAGGGCGTCGGCGCCCGGATCGGCGGGCGAGTCACCGGGTGGCGTCGGGGCCGCGTCCGCACCAAGTTGCGCTGAGCTCGGCTCCGCGTCGGGGTCGACCTCGTTCTCGGTGCGGAACATGAAGAAGAACACCACCCAGCCGACAGCGGCGATCAACAACCAGCTGATCACCCGGTAGATCAACATCGCCGAGATGGAGTCGGGCAACGACATGCCGCTGGACACCAGGCCCGGCACCAGCACCGCCTCGACGACCAACAGCCCGCCCGGCATCAACGGGATGGTGCCGACGGCGCGCGCCGCCGCGTAGGCGACCGTCAACCCGGCCAGCGACGCGTTTCCGCCGGCAGCGTAGGCGGCGAAACCCAGGCAGGCCACGTCGGCGGTCCAGTTGAACAGCGACCAGCCGAACGCCACCGAGAGATCCCGGCGGCCCAGGCTGACCGACTCCAGCTGGTTGAGGATTTCACGCCACTTCGCCAAGCCGGTGTCGGACGGTTTGCCCCGCACCGAGTTGACCCAGGACAGCACCCGCACGCCGATTCCGTCGATCAGCTCGGGCCGGGACGCTACCGCCTGCGCGAGCAGCAGCAGCGCGACGAACCCGCCCAGGGTGAACAGCAACGAGAACGGGTTGTTCTTCGCGCCCAGCAAAAAGGCACCGCCCAGACCGAGTAGCGCCAGCCCGACCGCTTGCAGCACCCCTGACATGACCAGCTGCCAGGACGCCACGAGCGTCGACGCACCCCAAATCCGTTGCTGTCGAAGGAGAAAGGTGGCCGACAGCACCGGCCCGCCGGGCAGCGTGGTACTCAACGAGTTCGCGGCGTAGAACGCGGCTTCGGACCGCCACTGCCGGACTCGTACCCCAGCGGATCGCAACAGGGTGCGCTGGATTTGCGCGAAGCTGTGCATTGACGCGGCGGCCGCCACCATGGCGGCCAGCAACCACCACCACTTCGCTGAGTACAGGCTCTGCCATGCCTTGGCCAGCTGATCCCACACCAACGTGACTTCGACCGCGAGCACGATCGCGACGACGCCCAAAATGACCCAGCGGAGCCACCAGTACCTGCCGCGGGCGGGCGCCTCGGCCTGACCATGGACGTTTCTGGGCGGCGCGTCGTGCGACACGTGCTTTAGGGTAGCCGCGCATGTCCCGCCAGGATGGTCGCTGTCCAACGCGCCGTGTCGGTATTTGCGCCGGTTACGCTTAGCCGCATGCCGTCGATCGACGACTCGGTCCAGCCACTGGTCCGCAAGAGCGCGGCATGGGCCTGGCGGCTGCTGGTGATCCTGGCTGCCGTGGTCGCGTTTCTGTGGGTCGCGAAAAAGCTCGAGATCATCGTCGTTCCGGTTTTGGTGGCGTTGATGCTGAGCGCGTTGCTGGTCCCGGCGGTGGACTGGCTGGATCGCCGACGCTTGCCGCGCGGTCTCGCGGTGACGCTGGTGCTACTGTCCGGCTTCGCGATTCTCGGCGGCATCCTGGCGTTCGTGATCACCCAATTCGTGGTCGGGCTACCGGACCTGGTGGACCAGGTGACACACAGCATCGACACCACCCGTAAGTGGCTGATCGAAGGACCGCTGCATTTAAGCCGCCAACAAATCGACAACGCCGGCGACGCCGCGATCGAGGCGCTGCGCAACAATCAGGCCAAGCTGACCAGTGGCGCGTTGTCAACGGCGGCAACCATCACCGAAATCGTGACGGGCGCCCTGCTGACGTTGTTCACCCTGATCTTTTTCCTCTACGGCGGGCGCAACATCTGGCAGTACGTCACCAAGATCTTTCCCGTCGCGGTGCGCGAACGGGTGCGCGAGGCGGGCCGGGCCGGCTACGGCACGCTGATCGGTTACGTCCGCGGCACCTCGCTGGTGGCGTTGGTCGACGCGGTGGGTGTCGGCATTGGGCTGGTGATCCTGGGCGTGCCACTTGCGCTTCCACTGGCGTCGTTGGTGTTCCTCGGTGCCTTCATCCCTCTGGTCGGTGCGGTGATCAGCGGCTTCCTTGCGGTGGTGGTAGCCCTGCTCGCCAAGGGGTTCATCTACGCGTTGATCACCCTCGGTGTGATCATCGGCGTCAATCAGCTTGAGGCGCACATCCTGCAGCCGTTGGTGATGGGGCGCGCGGTGTCGATTCATCCGCTGGCGGTCGTGTTGGCGATCTCGACCGGCGGCGTGCTCGCCGGGATCGTCGGCGCGCTGTTGTCCGTACCGGCGGTGGCCTTCCTCAACAACGCCTTCAAAGTGCTGCTGGCCAGAGAGCCCTCCGAAGAGGCCGAGGTGCTCACCGAAAACGGCGATGCCGTGATGACGGCCGAACCGGATGACGTGGCTGAGGAACACGCGCAGTCGAAAGCCGAACGGTGTTAGAAACGTCCTTCTCTGCGCAGCAGATCCTGGGCGCTCAGCTTGCCGCGGCGCTGCCGCGGCCGCTCGGCGTTGGGCGCATCAGCGCCTCGTGCATCCAATTTCTCGGTGGCCGGCTCGGATTCGTTGTCGTCCGGTGGAACGGGAATCGCTGTGGTGGCGTCGTCGCTGTTGGACTCGCCGGCCGGCGCTGAGGGCGCCGGAGTGCTGCCCGTGGGACGCGAATCACCTTGACGTTCAGGAGTTTTGGGTCCACGAAGCTCATTGAGCCAGGATTCGATCTCGCGATCTCCCGCGGCGGTCGGTTCACCCGGCGCCGGTGGGTGCTCGCGGCTCGGGGCGGGATCGGGTGTGGCGAAGCGTGTCGTCGCCGGCTCCGGTGGCTCCGCCGCTCGCATCCGGGTGGTGCCGGTGGTCGATGGCCCATCCTGGGCCGGGCCCCGGTAATCCGGCCGGGCGGGCGGGCGCGGACGAGCCCGCGTGGCCGGGTGAGTGGGGTCGTGCGGCGGTCGCGGCTTGACGGCGACCGGGCCGCCCGCGCCGGCGGCAGCCCGCGCGGGCCGACGGGCGGCGGGCAGTTTCCGCTCGTCGGGTAGATGTATTTCGCCGAGCCCGAGCCGGTTCTGCATCCGTTTCATCCACCGCGGCGCCCACCAGCAGTCGTCGCCGAGCAGCTTCATCACCGAGGGCACCAAGAACATTCGCACCACGGTCGCGTCCAGCAGCAGCGCGGCCATCAAGCCGAACGCCAGGTACTTCATCATCACCAGGTCGGAGAACACGAACGAGCCGGCAACCACGGCAAGCACCAACGCCGCCGCGGTGATGATGCGACCGGTCGTCGCGGTGCCGATCCGGATTGCCTCCGCGGTGGACATGCCGCGTTCGCGCGCTTCAACCATCCGGGAAACCAGGAACACCTCGTAGTCGGTGGACAAACCGAAGACCACCGCGATGATCAAGCCGATGACCGGCGCAGTCAGCGGGGTGGGAGTGAAATTCAGCAGGGTGGCGAAGTGCCCGTCGACGAATATCCACGTCAAGATGCCCATCGTGGATCCCAGCGTGAGCGCACTCATCACCGTCGCCTTGATCGGCAGCACCACCGAGCCGAACGCCAAGAACATCAACAGCGTGGTAGTCGTCAACAAGATGACGAGCATCAACGGCATTTTGCCGAAAATGCCGTGAATCGAGTCCTGGACCAAGGCCTGGGTGCCGCCAACCATCACGGTGAGGCCCTTGGGTGCGGCGATCGCCCGCAGATCGGCGATCTTCTTTCCCGCGTCGTTGGGGTTCACCAAGCCGTTTTGGATCACGCGCACCGACGGATCCTTCGATGCGCCTTGCGCATACGGGCGTTCCTGCCACATCTGGCTCGAATCGCCGTTGGGGTCGATGAACCCGGGTATCGCCATTGCCTTGTTGCGAATCTCGGCGAGCTGTTGGTCGGTGACCGGTTTGTGGTCGTTGTTCTGGACCACCAGCGTCACTTGCTCGGTGCGATACCCCGGAAAAAGCTTGTCGAAATGTTCCTGGGACTGCCGAACGGAATTGTCTGGGGGCAAATACTTTTCGCTGAAGCCGCCGAGTTGGAGCTTGAACACCGGGAAGATCAGCGCGATCATGACGAGCACGATCGGGGCGGCGTAGAGAACCGGCCGCTTCATCACGCGGTTGACCAGCTTGCCCCAGAACTCGTGCTCGACCTCTTCGCGGGTCTTGGTCTTTTGCAGCAGGTTGGCCAGCCAGTTGAGGTAGGCGCGGGAAACCTTCCAGTTCGCCAGGAACGGGACCTTGAGCAAGGTCCGCACGCCCAGCGCGTCGACGTGGCTTCCCAGGATGCCGAGCACGGCCGGCAGGATGGTGATGGACAGGATCGCCGAGAGCATCACCGACGCGATCGTGGCGTAGGTCAGCGACTTCAAGAACCCCTGCGGGAACACCAGCATGCTTGCTGCTGAAACCGCGATCAGGACCGCAGAGAACGTGACCGTGCGTCCGGCCGTCATCATCGAGCGGCGCACTGCGGCCTCGGTGTCGTAGCCCTCAGCGATCTCCTCGCGGAACCGGCTCACCACGAAAAGCCCGTAGTCGACAGCGATGCCGAGACCGACCAGCGTCACGACCGGCTGCGCGAAGAAATGCACGGGCCCGAAAATTGCGGTGAAACGCAAGATCCCGAGTGCGCCCGCGATGCTCAGGCCGCCGACCATCACCGGGAGACAGGCCGCCACCACGCCACCGAAAACCAAGAACAGCACCACCGCGACCAGTGGCAGGGCCAGCACTTCCATCCGGCGTTCGTCTTGGGCGATGGTGCCGGTCAGCCCCTCGGCCACCGGTTCCAGGCCGGCCAGTTGCACCCGGCCGCCGTCGAGCTTCTGCAGTTCCGGCGCCACCTCCTTGTAGTTGTTCAGGATGGTGTCGTCGTCGTCGCCCTTCAGCGGGATGGACACGAAGGTGTACTTCTTGTCGGCGGTCTTCATGCCCTGCACCACTTGGCTCGTCGAGTCAGGTGCGCGCAGATATCCCGCCCAGCCGATGACCTGGTCGGGGTGATCTTTGACGAACTTGTTGAGGTCATCGGCGATCTTCTTCGACCAGGCCTTGTCGTCGATGGTCTTGCCTTCGGGTGCCGGCAGCACGGCCACGATATGGCCGGTGCGGTCGCGGCCGTAGACCTCATCGGCCAGCACCGAGGCCGTCACCGACTGGCTGTTGTCGTCATAGAAACCGCTCTGCGTGAGGTGCTTGCCCAGGCTCATCCCGAAAATGCCGCCGCCGAGGCACAACGCCACCATGACCCCGATGACGATGTACCGATAGCGGTACACAGTTCGACCCCACCAGGCGAACACGTCAGCTCCTTACCGGATCGGTGGCGACCCGCGCATTGGGTTTCCAGTTATCACACACGCGAGGTCAGCAGCGACGACAACGGCCGATACGGCTGCAGCCACGCTCCTTGCTCAGGCAGCGAATCCAGTCCGATTCGCGGCAGCGGCTCCCGAAAGACACCGTCGATGTCCTCCAGGTCGACGAACTCCAAGCTATCCGACGCTAACGCCCAACTCGCGTGTTCGCGAAATCCGAGCACCTGGACGGGCACCCCCGCGCGGGAGATCTGCTCCAGCGGTTCGCGAAATGCCTGCCCGTCGGCGGAAGCCACCACCAACGCCGCCAACCCCTCGTCTCCGCGTTGCGCGATGTGCTGCAGCATGTCGGAGTCGACGTCGCTGTCCTCGTCGACCTTCGGCTTGGCGAAGACGGCGAACCCCACGTTACGCAAGGCATCCACCCACGGCCGAACCACGTCGGCGCTACCGGGCGCGATGTTGGTGAACACGGTGGCCTCGGGCTCGGCCGAAATGTCGTCCGCACGGGCCGCCACCTCGGCGGTGCGGGCCAGCAACCAGCGGCCCAGCGCGTCGAAACGTGGCCGCTCCAACGCGGTCGGTCGGCGCCCCAGAATGGAACCCAGGCCCATGTCCAGGTTGGGTGCGTCCCAGACCAGCAGTACTCGGCGCGCACCGGCGTCGATCCCGGGGACCTCCGGCGGGGACACCGGCGCGGAGACCGCGTCGGGTTCGGTCGTCGGTTGGTCGATCAGGCTCATGGTTGACGTCTTTCCCAGACCAGCTCGGTGACGGCACTGCCGGCATCGCGCGCCTTGCTCTCGTATTTAGTAGTCGGCCGTGCGACCGAGATCGGTAGTCCCGGCGTACCCGGATCCACCCGACGTAATCGGGGTTCGGCGTCGCCGACCTCGGCGATCTGCTCGGCGTAACCGGCGTGGTCGGTTGCGACGTGCAGTATTCCGCCCGGCTTCAGCCGGTCGGCGATCAAGCCCACAATGGCCGGCTGCAGCAGCCGACGCTTGTGGTGGCGGGCCTTGGGCCACGGATCGGGGAAGAACACCCGCACCCCGGTCAGCGAACCGGGCGCCAACAGGTGTTCCAGCACGTCGACGGCGTCCCCGCGGACCAGGCGGATGTTGGTGATCCTCTCGCGCGCGATGGCGCTCAGCAGTTGTGCAAGTCCCCGCCGATACACCTCGACGGCGATCACATCGACATCCGGTTCGGACTGCGCCATCGCGACCGTCGAAGTTCCGCTACCGCAGCCGATTTCCAGAACCAGCGGCGCCTGGCGCCCGAACCATGCGCTGGTATCCAGCGGCGGGGCCGGCCCGTCGGCGTCGCGCGCGACCACGCCGAGCTTTGGCCATAGCCGCTCCCAGGTTTGCTGTTGAGCGGCCGTCAAGGCCGAGCGGCGGGTCCGGAAGCTGGTGGTACGGGGATAGCCCCCCGTATGCCGCGGTGCAGGCACGCCGGCATCGGGGCGCGTTTCCACGCCGGGCTGTGCGTGCATCCGTCCATCGTTACCCATAACTCATGGTGTAGCCGCATCGTGTTGCAGATTGATACCCAACAGTTGCCTTCGGCTGGTAGCTGTAATCACTGGCTCGCGGCCCAGCGGCCCGGATGGCACGATGCGCCTAGCCCGCTCGGCGACAATGCAGGCCGGGCACGGTGAAGCGGCCAGCGGCAACCAGGCAGGACATGATCGGACAAGGGCACCAGGTTTTCACCGATGAGCTGGCGCGATTCGCTGCCACGAGCGGCGATGCGCTCTGCGCGGCGATTGTCGAGCGACTCGCCGCGCCACTGCGGGTGGTGGTAACCGGTCGCGCGGGCGTCGGCCGCCGTACCGTTGCTCGGGCCCTTGGCCGGTGCGGGGTGACGACGTGCGCGGGACCGGCTGACATTCAGGTCCATGTCGTTGTCGAGGTGGTCAAGCCCGAGGACCGGGCGGCGGTCGCGGCGGCGCGGCATCCGCTGCTGGTGGTGTGGAACAAGGCCGACGTGACTGGGGAACCGCACGTCATCCCCGGCGTCCCGGTCGAGCCGATGGTGGCGTTGCTGGCGGTCGCCGAGCTCGACGACACCGCATGGATCGCGCTGCAAGCGCTGGCCGCCGATCCCTGCGATGTGAATTCGTGGGAGAACTTTGTGACCGCCGACCACGCCATCCCGGCGCAGACGCGGCGGCGACTCCTGGACGTTTTCGATCTCGTCGGCATCGCGCAGATGGTTGCCGATATTCGCCGCGGCGCCCCTAAAGCTGTCGTGCAGGCCCGGCTGCGGCAGCGCAGCCGGGTCGACGCCGTCGTCGCCAAAATCACCGCGCTGGGCGCCGCGGTGCGCTATCAGCGGATCCTCGAGGCCGTCGCGGAAATGGAGGCGCTGGGTGTCAGCGATCGGCGGGCCGCCGAGTTCTTGACCCGCGACGCCACCGTGGTCGCGCGGATGGCCGCCGCGATGGACGCCGTCGAGGCCGCCGGACTGCCGGTGGATCGGGGCGACAGCCCGGCGGCGCATCTGCGGCGGGCACTGCGCTGGCAGCGCCACCGCAGCACGGGCGTGCACCGCGGCTGCGGCGCCGACATCGCCCGGGGCTCGTTGCGGCTGTGGGCGCGAGCCGGGGGAGTGTCATGACCGACCCGGTCGCCGAGGTGGACGCCATGATCGGCGCGATCAGCCCGCGGCTGCCCGCTCCCACGGTCCAGCGCCGCGACGTGGTGCTGGTGACCGGACCGTGGCTGGCCGGCGTCAGCGGTGTGGCCGGCGCGCTGGCCGAACGGTTGCCGCAGTACACGTTTGTCGAGTCGACGGAACTGGCCTCCGGTGAGGCGCCGATGGCGGTGGTGTTCGTCGTGTCGGCCGCGACCACGCTGACCGGATCCGACGTTGCCCTGCTCGACGCCGCGACGCCCGACACCGACGCGGTGATCGGCGTGGTATCCAAGGTCGACCTGTACCCCAACTGGCGCGACGTGCTGATCACCGACCGCGACACGCTGGCCACCTACGCTGCTCGCTACGGCCGGGTGCCCTGGGTGGGGGCCGCCGCCGCACCCGAGCACGGCGAACCCCGCGTCGATGACCTGGTCGCCGCGGTCCAACGACTGCTCGCCGAGCCGGACCTCGAGCGTCGAAACCGGTTGCGGGCGTGGGAATCGCGCCTGCGCAGCCTCGCCTGCCGATACGAGCGCGACGCCAACGGCGCGGGTCGCCGGTCACGGATGGAGACGTTGCGCGAGCAACGCGCCGCCCTGCTGCGACAGCGGCGACTGTCCAAATCCGAGCGCACCATCGCGATGCGCAGCCAGACGCAGCAGGCCAAGGCCCAGCTGGCGTACTTCGCGCGCAACCGCTGCACCTCGGTCCGTTCGGAGCTGCAGGAAGATATCGCCGCGCTGAGCCGCCGGAAGCTGGCGGACTTCGAGCCCTACGCCCGCGACCGCCTCGAGCGGGTGATCACCGAGGTCGACGACGGCATCACCGAGCAGCTGACCGATGTTGCCCACGCACTGGACCTGGCGGTTGACCCGCCGGCCGCCGATTTGCCGAGCGTGGACGTCGGGGCGCCGCCGCTGAAATCGCGGCGGCTGGAGACCCGGCTGATGATGCTGTTGGGCGCGGGCTTCGGAGCCGGTGTGGCGTTGACGCTGAGCCGACTGGTGGCCGACCTGACTCCCGGGCTGACCGCGGTCGGGCTTGTCGCCTGTGTGGCGATCGGGTTGGCCGTGACCGTGTGGGTGGTCGGCACCCGCGGCCTGCTGGCCGACCGCGGGGTTCTCGACCGCTGGGTGGGCGAGGCGACCGGGTCCGTGCGGGCCGCTGCCGAGCACCTGGTTGCCATCCGGGTGCTCGCCGCCGAATCGGCGCTGGGTGCCGCGCTGGCCGACCAGGATGAGACCGAGGCCGCGCGGGTCAAACACGACGTCGCCGCGATCGACGCCGAGCTGCGCGATCACGCGGTCGCCGCGGCGCGGGCCACGGCCCAGCGCGACCGGGAGATGCCCACCCTGCAAGCCGCTCTGGCCGCGGTGCGTTCGGAGCTCGGTCAGCCGGGCGTTGCGACCCCAACAGTTGTGGCAGATGAGGCGATCTGAATCGTTCCTGTGAGCGAGCCGATACGCTCCCGGGCCTTTTTGGGTATACGGCCCGCGATAACCTGTTCTAAGGGTTACCGCAAACCCGGAGCCTACGTCCGCAGAGCATGCAGGAGATTTTGATGACCTCAGCGACCGTCCCCGGTCTGGATACCGCGCCGACAAATCACCAGGGCCTGCTGGCTTGGGTAGCGGAGGTCGCTGAGCTCACACAGCCGGACCGAGTGGTCTTCGCTGACGGCTCCGACGAGGAGTGGCAACGGCTGGCCGACCAGCTGGTCGAAGCCGGCACATTGAAGAAGCTGAACGAGAAGAACCACCCGAACTCCTATCTGGCGCTCTCTGACCCGTCGGACGTGGCGCGGGTGGAGTCCCGCACGTTTATCTGTTCCGAACGCGAGGAAGACGCCGGCCCCACCAACAACTGGATGGACCCGAACGAAATGCGGGCCACCATGACCGAGCTTTACCGCGGGTGCATGCGTGGCCGCACCATGTGGGTGGTGCCGTTCTGCATGGGTCCGCTGGGCGCCGACGACCCCAAGCTCGGCGTGGAGATCACCGACTCCGAGTACGTCGTCATGTCGATGAAGGTGATGACGCGGATGGGCACGGCCGCGCTGGAGAAGCTCGGTGACGACGGCTTCTTCGTCAAGGCGTTGCATTCCGTCGGTGCGCCGCTGGAGCCCGGTCAAAAAGACGTTCCGTGGCCGTGCAACGAAACCAAATACATCACCCACTTCCCGGAGACCCGGGAGATCTGGAGCTACGGCTCGGGTTACGGCGGTAACGCGCTGCTGGGCAAGAAGTGCTATTCGCTGCGGATCGCCTCGGCGATGGCCCGCGACGAGGGTTGGCTCGCCGAGCACATGCTGATCCTCAAGCTGATCTCGCCGGAGAACAAGGCGTATTACTTCGCCGCGGCGTTCCCGTCGGCGTGCGGCAAGACCAACCTGGCGATGATCCAGCCGACCATTCCGGGCTGGCGCGCCGAGACGCTCGGCGACGACATCGCCTGGATGCGCTTCGGCAAGGACGGCCGGCTCTACGCGGTCAACCCGGAGTTCGGTTTCTTCGGGGTCGCGCCCGGCACCAACTGGAAGTCCAATCCCAACGCTATGCGCACCATCGCCGCCGGCAACACCATCTTCACCAACGTCGCGCTTACCGACGACAACGACGTGTGGTGGGAAGGCCTGGAAGGCGAGCCGGATCACCTGATCGACTGGAAAGGCAACGACTGGGTCATCCGCGAGACCGAAACCAAGGCCGCGCATCCGAATTCGCGGTACTGCACGCCGATGTCGCAATGCCCCATCCTCGCCCCGGAATGGGACGACCCGCAGGGCGTGCCGATCTCGGCCATCCTGTTCGGCGCGCGCCGCAAGACCACGGTGCCGCTGGTGACCGAGGCCCGCGACTGGCAGCACGGCGTGTTCATGGGCGCCACCATGGGCAGCGAGCAGACCGCCGCCGCCGAGGGCAAGGTCGGCACCGTGCGGCGCGACCCGATGGCCATGCTGCCGTTTTTGGGCTACCACGTCGGCGACTACTTCCAGCACTGGCTGGACCTCGGGAAGAACGCCGACGAGTCCAAGCTGCCGAAGGTGTTCTTCGTCAACTGGTTCCGCCGCAGCGAGGACGGCAAGTTTCTGTGGCCGGGCTTCGGTGAGAACAGCCGGGTGCTGAAGTGGATCGTCGATCGCATCGAGCACAAGGCCGGCGGCCGGGACACCCCGATCGGCGTCGTGCCCGCCGCCGAGGACCTCGACCTGGACGGGCTGGACGTCGACCCCGCCGACGTCGAGCGCGCCCTGGCCGTCGAACCCGGCGAATGGCGCGAGGAACTGCCGATGATCGAGGAGTGGTTCGAATTCATCGGCGACAGGCTGCCTACCGGCGTCAAAGACGAGTTCGAGGCGCTCAAGCAGCGCCTGGGCTAACCGCTTTCTCGCCCTGGATCAACCAGCGGACCGCTTGACACCCGTCAACTTTGGCGGCGGTACAGTCTGCCCATGCAGATTCGCGAGCACGTTGGGGCCGGTAAACCGGCGGTCATCCTCCATCCCTCCGGAGCCGTCGTCACGTTCGACGCACTGGAAGCCCGCGCCAACCGACTGGCGCACTATTTCCGGCGGGCCGGGTTGGTCGAGGGCGACGCCGTCGCGATCCTCATGGAGAACAACGAGCACATCCACGCGGTCATGTGGGCCGCGCGCCGCAGCGGCCTGTACTACGTGCCGATCAACACCCATCTGACAGCCGCCGAAGCTGCCTACATCATCGACAACTGCGCCGCCAAGGCGATCATCGGCTCGGCCGCGCTGCGCAAAGTCTGTGAGAACCTGGACGAGCACCTGCCGGGCGGCTTGCCCGAACTGCTGCTGATCGCAGACGACGACCTCGAGGGCTGGCAGCGTTACCCGGAATGTGTTGCAGACCAGCCGGATACGCCAATTGACGACGAGCGCGAAGGTGATCTGCTGCAGTACTCGTCAGGCACCACCGGTCGGCCCAAGGGCATCAAACGTGAACTGCCGCACGTGCATCCGGCCGAAGCGCCCGGCATGATGTCGGCGCTGGTGGGGTTCTGGATGAATACCGACTCCATCTACCTGAGCCCGGCACCGCTGTATCACACCGCGCCGTCGGTATGGTCGATGAGCGCACAGGCCGGCGGCATCACGACCGTCGTACTGGAAAAGTTCGACCCGGAAGGCTGCCTGGAGGCGATCCAACGCCACCGCGTCACGCACGCCCAGTTTGTCCCGGCCATGTTCACCCGGATGCTGAAACTACCGGCGTCGGTGCGTAATTCGTACGATCTTTCCAGCCTCCAGCGGGTGATGCATGCGGCGGCACCCTGCCCGGTGGAGATCAAAAAGCAGATGATGGACTGGTGGGGGCCGATCATCGACGAGTACTACGCCTCCTCGGAAGCCATCGGCTCCACGTTGATCACCGCCGAGGAGTGGCTGGCCCACCCGGGCTCAGTGGGCAAGCCGATGGCGTGCGAGATCCACATCCTCGACGAAAAAGGCAACGAATTGCCCCCGGGTCAGGCCGGCGAAATCTACTTCGACGGCGGATTTGCGTTTGAATATCTCAACGACCCGGAAAAGACCGGGGCGTCCCGAGACACCCATGGCTGGGTAACCGTCGGCGACATCGGCTATGTCGACGACGAGGGCTACCTGTATCTGACCGACCGTCGCCACCACATGATCATCTCCGGCGGGGTAAACATCTACCCGCAAGAGACCGAGAACCTGCTGGTGACCCATCCGAAGGTGTTGGACGCGGCGGTGTTCGGTATACCCGACGACGAGATGGGACAGAGCGTCAAGGCGGTGGTCCAAACCGTCGACCCCGCCGACGCCACCGATCAGTTCGCCGAGGAATTGCTCGGCTGGCTACGGGATCGCCTGGCGCACTACAAATGTCCACGGTCAATCTCTTTCGAGGCGCAGCTACCGCGCACCGACACCGGCAAGCTGTACAAGGGTGAGCTGGTCAAGAAGTACTCGGCGTGACACTGCGCATCGTTGACCTGACGGAGCCGCCCCAGGTGGACGATGCCGCGGTGCCCGGCGTGGTGGTGGCTGTCGGCCCCGTCGCCGGTGCCCCTGAATATTGGTTGCAGCGTGCGACTTTCACGCTCACCGAAGACGTTTGCGCCGACCGGCGGGTGATCACCGTCGACTCGGTGCCCGACAGCCTGGCACAACTGCGGGAGCGGTGCGAGCACTGGCCGCAGGCCAGTGCGGTGTGCGACGATGTGCTGCGCAGCGTCGACCCGGCCGGCCCGGCGTTTCCCGGGGTGATCGCCGAGTCGCTGGCCTACTCCACGTTGCAGTCCGGCCCGGAGTTCGCCCGCTGGCTCGCCGAACGCGGTCCGGCCCGGATGCCCGAGATCGCCGACCCAGTGCACAGCGAACGGGACGGCAACACGCTGCAGATCAGCTTCAACCGGCCGTCGCGGCACAACGCCTTTTCCACCGATGCCCGGGCCGCCCTGCTGGAGGCGCTGGCCGTCGCGCAGCTCGACCCGTCGATCGACGAGGTGGTGCTCACCGGCAACGGGCCGTCGTTTTGCAGCGGCGGCGACCTCGCCGAATTCGGCACCTTCAGCGACCCGGCCAGCGCGCATCTGGCGCGCACCCGGCACAGCCCCGCGCTGGCGCTCGACGCGCTGACCAACCGGCTGGGGCGGGCCTGCCGCGCCGAGGTGCACGGCCAGGTGCTGGGCAGCGGGCTGGAGATGGCTGCGTACTGTGGATGGGTTGCAGCTCAACAGGATTCAGTGTTCGGGCTGCCCGAGCTGGGCCTCGGCCTGATTCCCGGTGCTGGTGGCACCGTCAGCGTCACCCGCCGAATCGGCCGCTGGCGCACCGCCTATCTGGTGTTATTCGGGCGCACGATCGACGTGGATACCGCGCTGGCGTGGGGACTGGTAGACGCGAAAAGCTAACCTTCAGAAGAAAATACCAGCATGCGGTGCCTGCTGCACAGCGAACAGCTCGTCGGCGATCGCGAGCGCCGCGGGGTCGTCGGCACGCGCCCGGCCGGCGACGGCCAAAGTGCGCCAGGTCGTGCCGCCAAGCAGGACGGCGGCAAGGCCAGCGACATCGATCTGCAGGTCGGCACGCCGGTCCGTCGGTTCCGCGCCGTCGCCGCAGATGACAAAGGTGCCCGAATTATCCGGCAGCAGTGGGTCATCCACGGAAATGACAACCGCATCGTCGCCGGTGTACCGGCGGGCTGACAGTGCCCGGCCGGTATCGACGACGCGCAGCCAGGTCTCGTCGAATAGTCCGGAGATCCGCGCGGCGCGCCGGTCTACCAGCAGATGCGGCAGCGGGTCATCGAGCGGCAGCGACCAGAACACCACGCGGTCGACGAGGTCGAGCTCCAGCAGGAAGCGCAGCAGTCCGAGGTAGGCCTGGAAGGTGGGTGCGAAGAAATCTTCGACCACGATCTTGCGCTGTTCACTGAACAACCATGACTTGGCATCGACGGGGTGGTACCGAACGAATCCCGACTCGGATCCCGGCTCACCGTGCACCGCGAAATATGTTGGCTCTGTCGACGCTTCGGTGCGCAACCGCAGGCCTTGCCACCACACCGCGGGGCGATCGACGGTTCCCGGGCGCGACGGTCGGTTATCGGCGCAGATCCGGGGCAACACATCCCAGGCCTCGGCGGCGTCGATCAACCGCACTGGACCTCCGACGCCGACATCGGGCCGCAGCGCAGCGCGTGCCGTGTGGACCTCGACGGCTTGTGATGAAGACGCGACACCGTAGCCGTACCGCTCGTAGATCGTCGCCTCGGAGGCGCGCAGCGTCGCGACGACCTCGCCGCGCGCGGCGATGTCGTGCAGTTGATGACGCATCAGGTCGGTGGCGATTCCTCGGCGGGTGAACGACGGCAACACCCCGACGTGTGTCACCGCGGCGTGGCCGACGACCGCGCCGCCGGGAAGCGTCAGGTCGCTCGTCGCGGCATCGGCGGTGCCGACGATTCGCCCGTCGACGAAAGCGCCCACGGTACGGCCGGGTTCGAGCAGTTTGGCGATCTTGCCGGGCGGCAAATCCGACAGCGGCGGGAAGCCGATCATGGCAGCGCGAAACACGTTCGCCGCAGTGATCAGGTCGTCTTCGCTGTTGAGCACATGGATGTCGGCCACGGTTTAAATCCTGCCCCTGGCCACGAGTTGACTGGCGATGACGTTGCGCTGGATCTCGTTGGTGCCCTCCCCGACGATCATCAGCGGTGCGTCGCGGAAATACCGCTCGACGTCGTACTCGGTGGAATAGCCGTAGCCGCCGTGAATGCGCACCGC
Organism: Mycobacterium shimoidei; assembly: GCA_002101905.1. GTDB lineage: Bacteria > Actinomycetota > Actinomycetes > Mycobacteriales > Mycobacteriaceae > Mycobacterium > Mycobacterium shimoidei. The sequence continues at coordinate 25,701 of LQPU01000003.1, forward strand.
ATTCAGCGCGATTTCCATGGCCACTTCGGAAGCGAACAGCTTGGCCATGCCGGCCTCCATATCGGCACGCTCGCCGCTGTCATAGCGTTCGGCCGCGTACCGGGTCAACTGGCGCGCGGCGGTCAGCTTGGTCGCCATGTCCGCCAGATAATTGCCGACGGCCTGATGCTTCCAGATCGGCTGCCCGAAGCTTTCCCGCTGCTGGGCGTAGGCCAGTGCGTCCTCGAGCGCTGCCGTCGCCACCCCCAACGCCCGGGACGCGACCTGAATCCGGCCGGTCTCAAGGCCTTTCATCATCTGAGCGAAACCCTTGCCCGGGGTCGCACCGAGAATCGCCGACACCGGCGCCCGATAGCCGTCGAAGGACAGCTCGCAGCTTTCCACGCCCTTGTAGCCCAGCTTGGGCAGATCCCGCGAGATCGTCAGGCCCGGCCCCGGCTCGACCAGCACCACCGAGATACCCCGATGCCGCGGCGTCGCCGCAGGATCGGTTTTGCACAGCAGCGCGATCAGCGCGGAGCGGCGGGCATTGGAAATCCAGGTCTTGGATCCGTTGATCACCAACTCCTCGCCGTCGCGCAGGGCAGTGGTCGACATGTTCTGCAGGTCAGAGCCGCCGCCCGGCTCGGTCAGCGCCATGGTGGCCCGCATCTGGCCGGTGGCCATCACCGGCAGGTAGCGACGCTTTTGCTCCTCGGTACCGAACTCGGCGAGCAGCTTGGCGACAACGGTATGCCCGCCCATCGCGCCCGCCAGGCTCATCCACCCGCGCGCCAACTCCTGAGTGACCAGCACGTAGCACGGCATCGACACCGGCGACCCGCCGTACTCCTCGGGGATCGCCAAGCCGTAAATGCCGATGCGCTTCATCTGCTCGATCCACGCCTCGGGATACTCGTTGGCATGCTCGACGTCGCGCACCGTCGGTTTGACTTCCTTGTCGACGAACTCACGCACCGTTTCGACCAGCATCGTCTCTTCGTCGTTCACCACGCCATGCTGACACGGCGGGAAGCCCGATGAGCAGCGGGCCGTACTTCGACGACCTGCACGTCGGCCAGGTCTTCCCGGACGCTCCCTCGATGACGCTGACGCCCGGGTTGGCCGCGGTCCACCAGAGCATCCTCGGTGACCGGCTGCGGCTGCCGCTGGATGCCGAATTGTCGCAGGCGGTGACCGGTTTGACGGCGCCGCTGGCCCATCCCGGGCTGGTGTGCGACGTCGCGATCGGGCAGTCGACGCTGGTCACCCAGCACGTCAAGGCCAATCTGTTCTACCGCGGCCTGGTCTTTTACCGCTTCCCGGCGATCGGCGACAGCCTGTTCACCCGCACCGAGGTGGTGGGCTTGAAGAAGAATTCGGCCAAGCCCGGCCGAAAGCCCACCGGTCTGGCGGCGTTGCGGATGACGACCATCGACCAGGCCGATCGGCTGGTGCTGGACTTCTACCGCTGCGCCATGCTGCCGTTGAGCCCGGATGCCGAGCCGAACGCCGCGGATCACGCGGACGACCTGTCGGCCATCGGCGCCGATTTGGTGGCTCCGCCGCCGGCTACCCAGGAGTGGAACGGTGATGTGTTCCGCGAACGTATCCCGGGCCCGCATTTCGACCCCGGGCTAGCGGGCGCGGTGCTGCGCAGCAGCGCAGACGTCGTCAGCAGTGCGCCAGAGCTCGCCCGGCTTACCTTGAATATCGCTGCGGTGCATCATGATTCACGCATCAGTGGACGCCGGCTGGTCTACGGCGGGCACACCATCGGGCTGGCGCTGGCGCAAGCCACCCGGCTGTTGCCGAACCTGGCGACGGTGCTGGGCTGGCAGTCCTGTGACCACACCGGCCCGGTGCATGAGGGCGACACGCTCTACAGCGAGCTACACGTCGAGTCCGCGGACCCGGTCGACGACGGCGGGGTACTCGGGTTGCGGTCGCTGGTGTACGCGGTCGGCGAGTCCGAGCCCGACCGCCAGGTGCTGGACTGGCGTTTCACCGCACTGCAGTTTTGAGTTCCGGGGTGCGCACAATGGAGGGGTGGACTGCGCGGCGAGCGACTGGGCCGGTAGCGGGCTGGCCTGCCTGACCGGCCCGGCCGGCGGGCCGCCGGATTGTTCCCGCGCCGCCGTTCTGGCCGAGGCGCGACGGGTGACCGCCGACATCGCCGAGCTCACCGGTGTCGAGGTGGATGCCGGCGCCGTGCTGGCGGGCCGTGCCGCCCTGTTGGGATTGACCCGGCAGGGCCGGGTTTGTCCGGGCGGCGCGACGCGACTGCTGCGCAGCGCCGACGGCTGGTGCGCGATCGCGCTGCCGCGCGCCGACGACGTCGCGGCGGTGCCCGCGCTGCTGGGAGCAGAAGACGCCCCCGTCGACCTATGGCAAGCATTATCCGATTGGACTGCAACACATTCCACTCGCGACGTAGTCACCCGCGCCCAGCTGCTGGACATCGCCGCGGCGGCGCTGGGCGAGGTTGCCGCGGCCGCGCCGTCGGTGCGGCGTATCGATGACCGTAGCCAATCGCGCGGTCCGGACGGCCTCCTGGTTGCCGACTTGTCCTCGCTGTGGGCGGGACCGCTGTGCGGTCAGCTGTTGGCTCGGGCCGGCGCCGTGGTCGTCAAGGTGGAAAGCCCGACGCGACCGGACGGCACCCGCCGCGGCGATCCGGCATTCTTCGACTGGATGAACTCTGGAAAGCTCTGCTACGCAGTTGATTTCGACAAAGAGTCCGATGCGCTGCGGGAACTGCTGTCGGCTGCAGACGTCGTCATCGAGGGCTCGCGCCCGGGCGCGCTGCGGCGGCGGGAACTAAGCGTCGACGACCCACCCGCCCGACCGGGGCGGGTGTGGCTTCGCATCGGCGGCTACGCCGGTCAACCCGACCGGCCGGCGTTCGGCGACGACGCCGCGGTCGCCGGCGGGCTCGTCGGCGACGGGCCGGTGTTCTGCGGCGACGCGATCGCCGACCCGCTGTCCGGCCTGGAAGCCACCCGGGCGGTTCTGCAATCGCTGCGGCGTGGCGGCGGCGAGCTGATCGAGGTGTCGATGGCCCAGGTGGCCGCCCGCTACGCGGCACTGCCCCGGACCGCGCCGACCTGCGACGCGCCCGTCGCGGCTCCGCAGCCGCCCGCACCGCTGTCAGCTGCATCCCGGCTGGGCGCCGACAACGCCGCGGTGCGACAACTCGTGGCCGAACGGCTCTGCGCGCCATGCTGATCCAACACGCCACCAGACTCGACGGCGTGGTGCTCGACGTCCGGGTCGGGGCGCAGATCGACGAAGTGGGTGAGAATCTCACGCCCCGACCTGGCGAAGAGGTGTTCGACGCGCGGGGCGGCACTGTGCTGCCCGGCCTGCACGACCACCACGTGCACCTGCACTCCGCAGCCGCCGCGGAAACCTCGGTCTGGGTCGGGCCACCCCACGTCCGCGACCGCGACGCACTGGCAAAGGCGCTGGCCGCCGCCGAGCCGGGTGATGACGGCTGGATCCGCGCCGTCGGTTACCACGATTCGGTCGCCGGGCCGATGGACCGCACCATGCTCGATGCGCTGAAACCGGCTGTGCCCGTTCGGGTTCAGCACCGCAGCGGGGCGCTGTGGATCCTCAACTCCGCCGGCCTGGCCCGTGTCGGGCTGGATCAGCATTCCGATGGTCGGCTGCGCAGCGCCGACCGGCATTGGTCGGACAGCCTGCAGCGCCGCCGCACCAGCCTGGCCGATGTCAGCAGCAGGCTGAGTCGCTACGGAGTCACCGGAATCACCGATGCCACACCGGATCTGGATATCGGCGACATGATGAGGTTGACCGAACTGCACCGCCACGGCGAATTGCACCAGCGCCTGTTCTTTCTGTCGCCCGGCAAGCGGATCTTGCACGACGACGACCTCGACCTCGATGATCTTGCCGATTGGATCGCCGAGCGGCACCGCTCCGGCGGCGCTGTCGCACTACATTGTGTGACCGCCGCCCAGCTGATCGTCGCGATCGCGGCGCTGCGTCAGGCCGGCACGCATCCGGGCGACCGTATCGAACACGCCGCGGTGGTGCCGGCCGACAACCTCGACGACCTGGTCGACCTGGGGGTGACGGTGGTGACCCAACCCAACTTCGTCGCCGAGCGCGGCGATCAGTACCTGAGCGACATCCCCGCCGCCGAACACGGTCAGCTCTGGCGGCTGGCGTCGCTGCTGCTGGCCGGTATCCCGGTCGCGTTATCCACCGACATGCCCTTCGGACGCGGAGACCCCTGGGCGACCATGCGCGCCGCGGTGCACCGCACCACCCGGGGCGGCGGGGTGCTCAACGCTGACGAAGCAATCTCAGAACGCAGGGCGTTGATGATGTTTCTCGGTTGGCCCGAACACCCGTGCCGGGTGCGCACCATCGAACCGGGCCAACCCGCCGATTTGTGCGTGCTGAGCGCACCGCCGGAAACGGCGCTGGCCGAGTTAAACGCCGATCTCGTCGCGGCCACCATCATCGGTGGTGAAATCGTCTATACCGCACAGTGATTCAGCTGAGCTCGTCGACGGACATCAGTGAGGTAAGGCGCGAAATGGGGTATTGCGGTAGGGATCCGGCTCTTTGGGCAGACCCAGCACGCGTTCGCCGATGATATTGCGTTGAATCTGGTCGGTTCCGCCGCCGATCGAGGTGAAATACGCGTTGAGCGTTCGGAATGTCACCGCGTCACCGACCGGGTTCTCCGGCCCGGCCAGCATGGATTCGGCACCGATGATTTCGGTTTCGACCCGGGCGGTCTCGTGCAGGATCCGTGACATCGCGATCTTGCTCAGCGCCATCAGGGTGGCCGCCTCTTTGCGGTCGGTAGTGGTCTTCGATCGCTGATTGTTCCAACGGTTCACCGTGGCCAGCGCGTCGACTCGGGCGATCTGCTGACGGACATGGGCGTCGTCGAGCCGGCCGAACTCCTGTGCCAACTGCAGCAAGCCGCCCGACTGTTCGGCCTTGGGTCGCTTGGCGGTTTTGGAGGTGCGGGCCAGATCGCCCATGAACCGGCGTTCGTGGCCGAGCGCGACTTGCAGCACCGACCAGCCGGTCCCGGGCTCACCGACCAGATTGTCGGCGGGCGCCCTGGCGTTCTCGATGAACACCTCGTTGAACTCCGATTCGCCGGTGATCTGGTGGATCGGGCGGATCTGTATGCCGGGCTGGCGCATCGGGAGCATGAAGAAGCCGATCCCGTTGTGCTTGGGCACGTCCCAGTTGGTGCGCGCCACCAGCATCCCGTAGTCGGCGTCCTTGGCGAACGACGTCCACACCTTCTGCCCGTTGATCACCCACTCATCGCCGTCGCGTTCGGCGCGGGTGCGCAGGCTGGCCAAATCCGATCCGGCGCCCGGTTCGCTGTAGAGCAGGCACCACGTGGTTTCGCCGCGGATCGACGGTGGTATCAGCCGTCGCTTCTGTTCGTCGGTGCCGCAGTCGTGCAGGGTGCAGGCGAACAGGTTCGCCCGATCGTGACCGGAACCCGGCGCCCCGACCGCCGCGAATTCGGCTGCGACAACGCGGGATTGCGCATCGGTGAGGCCGCGCCCGTACCACTGGCGTTCCCAGCTGGGCACCGCCCAGCCGGCCTCGAACACGGTGTGCGCCCACTTGGCGCGATCGATGTCCGCCGACCAGTTGGCGGCCAGCCAGCCCCGCACCTCATCACGCACTTCGTCGTCAGTCAAGCGTGGCTCCACCTCATCAAGCTCCGATCTGCTGAAGGTAGCGTTCACGATGCCAGGACGCGCTGCCCAGCAGCTGGGCGTCACCGCGGGCGCGGCGCAGGTACAGATGTGCCGGGTGCTCCCAAGTGAATCCGATCCCGCCGTGTACCTGGATGTTGGTCGCCGCCACGAAGACGAACGCGTCCGAGCAATACGCCTGTGCCAGCGCAAGGTCCGCGATCCGCGACGGCGCCTGCCGCGCGAACGATTCGGCGGCGAAACGCGCCGCCGACACCGCAGACTCGGCTTCCAGCAGCATGTCGGCGCACATGTGCTTGACGGCCTGGAAGCTGCCAATCGCCCGACCGAACTGGAAGCGGGTCTTGGCGTATTCGACGGCCATCTCCATGGCGCGGCGCGCACCGCCGGCCTGTTCGCTCACCAACGCCACCGCCGAGGAATCCAGCGCAGCGCCGCAGATCTCGACACCGCGACCCTGGTTGCCGACCAGCCGCGCCGGCGTATCGGCGAATTGGATCCGGCACAATTTGCGGGTCTGGTCCACCGTGGTCAGCGGCGTGATCTCCACGCCCGGTGCGTTCGCCTCGACCGCGAACACCGCCGGCCCGCCGTCGGTGGCGGCCAGCACATACGTCAGCTCGGCCAGTCGCCCATCCAGCACGAAGTCCTTGCACCCGGTCACCCGCCACGCGTCACCGGCGGCGGTGGCCGACGTCGCGATCGTGGCAGGCACCCGGGTTGAGCCGTCCTCGGCGAAGGCGACGTTCGCGATCAGCTCACCGGCCGCGATCCGCGGAAGGACCGCGGCGCATTCCTGCGCGTCGCCCGCTGCGGCCAGCAGGTTGGGTACCAGCACCGCCGTGGACAGATACGGGCTGACCAGCAGTGCGGCGCCCATCTCTTCCATCACGATGCCCGCCTCGACCGGCCCGGCGCCGGCGCCGCCATGCTCCTCGCTGATCAGCAGCCCCAGCAGGCCCATGGCCGCCAGCTCCTGCCACACCGCGGGATCAAAACCGGTGTCGGTGGCCATCAACTCCCGCACGGCGGCCTCCGGCGAACGTTTCGCCATCATCTCGGCGACCGTGCTGCGCAATGCCCGTTGCTCGTCGGTGACTGCAAAACCCACGCCGTCAGCCCTTCCCTGCCAGGGCGGTACGCAGGCTGGCGCACTGGCTGGCGAAAAATTCCTGTGACACTTGAGCTTTCGGAGCCACCAGGTCGAAGCCGTGGAAAGCACCGGGAATTTCCTCGACGTGGCACGGAACCCCCGCACGGCCGAGCCGCTCGGCGTAGACGAGATCCTCGTCGTAGAACAGGTCATTGGTGCCCACGCCGATCCACGCCGGCGGTAGACCGCTGAGGTCCTCGCGACGCGCCGGAACCGCGACCTGCGGGTCCGCGTCACCCAGGTAAGCCGCCCAGCCGAACCGATTGCTGCCGGGGCTCCACAGCCGGTACGGCCTGCTCGTCGGGCGGGTCGAGCTGCGGTCGTCGAGCATCGGGTAGACCAGCAGCTGCATCGCCGGGGTGATCTCGCCGCGGTCCCGCGCGAGCAACGCCAAGGCAGCCGCCAAGCCACCGCCGGCGCTGGCACCGCCGATCGCCACCCGTGCCGAATTCACCGAGGCCAACCCGGCCAGCCAGGTCAACGCCGAATAGCAGTCCTCCAGCGGGACGGGGTAAGGATGTTCGGGCGCCAGCCGATACTCCACCGACGCCACCGTGGCGCCCAGCTCCCGGCTGAACCGGCGGCACAACCTGTCGTCTTGCTGGGCCCGGCCCATGACGTACCCGCCGCCGTGGATCCACAGCAGGGCAGGGGTCGGTTCGGCGACCCCGGTCGGGCGAAAAAGCCGCACCCCGGCACCGGAGTCGAGGGTGAGAACCTCGACTCCCTCCGTCTCGCCGCGCCGTAAGGCCGTCAGCGCTCGGATCAGCCGTAACGTGCGCGGGCTCACCACTGTCCGGGGGGCAACGCGCGCGATTCTGCGGAGGTCAGGATGAAAATCGGTGCTCGGCACCGGTCCAGTATGGCCGGTGTAGCCGGCGGCGGATCGGGGTACCGGTGGTGCATGCTGGGGCACCTGTACGAGCGGGCGTTGAATGGCGAGCGATGTTGGATCCGGCATGACGACGGCGCGGTTCGCAAGCTTCCGGTGCATCGGTGGTTGGGTGGTCACGACACCGACGACTCGTTCGACGAGGTCGTGGTGCAGATGTGCACCGGACCCACCATCGAATTGGGCTGTGGGCCTGGGCGTTTGGTGGCCCGTTTGATCCGGCGCGGAATACCGGCGCTCGGCGTGGACCGGTCGGTGACGGCGACCCGCTTGGCCGGCCGCTGCGGGGCGGCGACGCTGCTGGGTGATGTGTTCGAGCCGTTGCCCGGAATGGGTTGCTGGCAAACGGTTTTACTGGTCGACGGCAACGTCGGCCTGGGCGGTGACCCAGGACGGATTCTGCGACGCGCAGCCGACTTGCTGTGCCGCGGTGGACGCTGCATCGTCGAGTTCGACACCGAAGCGGTGGGTATTCGCATCAACCGGGTACGGCTGGAGTCCGCTCGGCTGATCGGGCCGTGGTTTCGGTGGGCTTCGGTCGGCGTGGACAGCGCCGAGATGCTGGCCGGGCAAGTCGGTCTTACGCTGACCGGTGTGCGGATGATCGGCGATCGGGTAGTCGCCAGCCTCACGGCACTGTGAGATTGCGGTGGCGCAGTCCACTGCGCGGACCGTGGCTGACGTCGGTGTTCGGGGCTGTGCTGCTGACAACACTGCCCATCGTCATCCTCACCGGGCTGCTGTCCTACATCGCCTACGCGCCGCAGCTCGGCCAGGCCATCCCCGGCAACGTCGGCTGGCTGCGGCTGCCGACCTTCACCTGGCCCACCGACCCGTCCTGGCTGTACCGGCTGTCCCAGGGCGTGCACGTCGGGTTGGGGCTGGCGCTCATCCCGGTCGTGCTCGCCAAGTTGTGGTCGGTGATACCCAAACTGTTCATTTGGCCGCCGGCACGCTCGATCGCCCAACTGGCCGAACGGCTTTCGCTGGCGATGCTCGTCGGTGGCATCCTCTTCGAGATCATCACCGGGGTGCTCAACATCCAGTACGACTACATCTTCGGATTCAGCTTCTACACCGCGCACTACTTCGCTGCCTGGGTGTTCATCGCCGGCTTTGCCATGCACATCACGCTGAAGATCCCGCGTATGGTTCGCGGGCTGCAATCGCTCAAGCTACGAGAAGTATTGCGCACCAACACATCCAACACTCGCCCGGAAGCACCCGACCCCGACGGGCTGGTAGCCGCCGACCCCGACGAACCGACCATGAGCCGACGCGGCGCCCTGCTGTTGGTCGGTGGCGGCGCATTGCTGATCGCTGTGCTGACCGCCGGCCAGACCCTCGGCGGTCCCACCCGCGCGGCGGCACTGTTGTTGCCCCGCGGCCGGACCCGGGCCGGGGATTTCCAGGTCAACAAAACCGCCGCCGCCGCCGGCGTCGACGAGCGAAGCACCGGAGCACAATGGCGCCTGACATTGCGCGGCGGCCCCTCGCCGATGGTGCTCGACCGCGCCGCGTTGATGGCCCTGCCGCAACACAGCGCCCGACTGCCGATCGCCTGCGTGGAAGGCTGGTCGACCACCCAGACCTGGAGCGGGGTGCGGTTGGCCGATCTGGCGCGGCTGGCAGGTGTGCCGGAGCCGCGGGCGGCGCGGGTGACATCACTGCAGCGCCGCGGCGCATTCGGCGAAGCGAGCCTGCAGGCCAACCAGATTGCCCACCCCGACGCGCTGCTGGCGCTGCGTGTCAACGGCGCGGACCTGTCGCTCGACCACGGCTATCCGGCGCGCATCATCGTTCCGGCACTGCCCGGGGTGCACAACACCAAGTGGGTCAGCTCCATCGACTTCCAGGGGGCGTGAGATGCCGCGTTACGGTTCGCATCCGCTGCACCTGGCCACGATGATCGCCGGCTTCGCGCTGTTCGGCTACATCCTGGTGACCGTCAAAGGTGTCACCCTGTGGAATCCGCACCGCTGGTGGCAGTCGATCGCGGTCTGGTTCGTCGCCGCCGTCGTCGCCCATGATCTGCTGCTGTTTCCGCTCTACGCGCTGGGCGACCGGCTGTTGGGCAGGCGGGTGCGGCGCGTCTCGGCCTGCAATCACCTGCGGGTGCCGGCGCTGGGGGCGGGGCTGACCCTGCTGGTTTTTCTGCCCGGAATCATCCGCCAGGACGCGACGACCTACCTCGCCGCGACCGGACAAACCCAGCAGCCGTTCCTGGCCCGCTGGTTACTGCTCACCGCGACGATGTTCGCCGCCAGCGCCGTGATCTACCTGGTGCGATCAGCCGTCGCTCGCCGGCGCCGTCGAACCGGGACCTGACACGTGTCCAGATTGCCGTTTGAGGCCAATCCCCGGGAGGTACGCTCCCCGGCATGCGCCCCGCGACGCGGTATCCCGGACCGACCATGGCCGACCGGGCCCGGTGGTTGCTGCGAGCCCGCCCTGCCGACTACATGCTGGCCCTGAGCGTCGCGTCGGCTTCGCTGCCGGTGGTCGGAAAGCAGCTCGAGCCGCTCGGCGGGATCGCCGCCATGGGCGTCTGGGGCTATCGCCACCTGCCCGATTTCCTGCTCGGCACCGCCAAGTCCTTGCTCACCGCCGGCGGCGGCGAGGCGCGCCGGCGCGACCGCGAGCAGACACCCGCGGTCCTGCAGGCAGCGCTGCGCGGCATCGTGGCGTCCCAGCAAGACATCGGGTGGCCCGCGCCGGAGCGAACCGCGCCGATGTGGAAGGCGCTTCAGCACCGCCGGTACCTGCACCGCAGCTCCGTGCGTTACGGCGAGCACCCCTGCCAGCTGCTGGACGTGTGGCGCCGCAAGGATCTGCCGGTGCGCCCGGCGCCGGTGCTGATCTTCGTGCCCGGCGGCGCGTGGGTACACGGGGGCCGCGCCCTGCAGGGCTACGCGCTGATGTCGCATCTGGCCGAGCTGGGCTGGGTGTGCCTGTCGATGCAGTACCGCGTCGCCCCGCACCACCGCTGGCCGGCTCACATCACCGATGTCAAGACCGCCGTCGCCTGGGCGCGTGCCAACGTCGACAAGTTCGGCGGGGACCGCGATTTCGTTGCGGTAGCGGGCTGTTCGGCCGGCGGCCACCTGTCCGCGCTGGCCGGGCTGACCGCCAACGATCCCGAGCTGCAGGGCGAGCTGCCGACCGGCTCGGACACGTCGGTGGATGCGGTGGTCGCGATCTACGGTCGCTACGACTGGCAGGACCGTTCCACCGCCGAGCGGGCCCGCTTCGTCGACTTCCTCGAGCGGGTGGTGGTCCACCGGCGGATCGACCGGCATCCCCAGGTGTTCCGCGACGCCTCACCGATCGCCCGGGTGCATCCGGCCGCGCCGCCGTTCCTTGTCATCCACGGCAGCAACGACACGGTGATCCCGGTGGAGCAGGCGCGCAGTTTCGTCGAGCGGCTGCGCTCGGTGTCGCAGTCTGCGGTGGTGTACGTGGAGTTGCCCGGCGCCGGGCACGCGTTCGATCTGATCGACGGCGCCCGCACCGGCGCGGCGGCCACCGCCGTCGGGCTGTTCCTCAACCAGGCCCATCACAACCTGAAGTCAGCCAGAAACACTGCCAAAGAGGTTATTTGAGCACCGGCCGACTGTAGTGTCGCCTGCACGGGGGACCCTCGACAGCAGGAGGTGTGCCGGTGAAAAGACTCAGCGGCTGGGACGCGGTACTGCTGTACAGCGAGACGCCGAACGTGCATATGCACACCTTGAAGGTCGCGGTCATCGAACTCGACCCCGACCGGCGCGACTTCGGTCTCGAGGCGTTCCGCCGGGTGATCCACAGCCGGCTCTACAAGCTGGAGCCGTTCCGCTACCAGCTGGTCGACATTCCGCTCAAGCTGCATCACCCGATGTGGCAGGAAAACTGCGAGGTCGACCTGACCTACCATGTGCGGCCGTGGCGGCTGCCGGCCCCGGGTGGCCGGCGTGAGCTCGATGAGGCGATCGGTGAGATCGCCAGCACTCCGCTGGACCGCAGCCGGCCGCTGTGGGAGATGTATTTCATTGAGGGCCTGGCCAACCACCGCATCGCCGTGGTTGGCAAGATTCACCACGCGCTCGCCGACGGGGTCGCCTCCGCCAACCTGCTGGCCCGCGGCATGGATCTGGCCCCGGGGCCGGATTTCGGCCAGGGCCGTTTCACGCCCGATCCTGCTCCGTCCACCGGCGAGCTGGTGCGCTCGGCGTTCGCCGACCACCTGCGCCAGCTGGGCCGCATTCCACGCACCGTCCGCTACACCGCCGAGGGCATCGGCCGGGTGAGCCGCAGCACCCGCAAGCTGTCACCGCAGCTGACCCGGCCGTTCACCCCACCGCCGACGTTCATGAACCACATGCTCACGCCCGAGCGCAAATTCGCCACCGCCACTTTGGCTTTGGCCGACATCAAACAGACCGCCAAGACACTCGGAGTCACGATCAACGACCTGGTGCTGGCCCTGTCGGCCGGCACGCTGCGCAAATTGCTGCTGCGCTATGACGGCAAGGCCGACCATCCGCTGCTGGGCTCGGTGCCGGTGAGTTTCGACTTCTCCCCGGACCGGATCTCGGGCAACCACTTCACCGGAATGCTGGTGGCGTTGCCGTGCGATGTCGATGACCCGCTGGAGCGGGTGCGCCTGGCGCACGACAACGCCGTCGACGCCAAGGAGAGCCACCAGCTGCTCGGCCCGGAGCTGGTCAGCCGGTGGTCGGCCTACTTCCCGCCGGCCCCGGCCGAGTCGTTGTTCCGCTGGCTGGCCAGCCGCGACGGCCAGAACAAGGTGCTCAACTTGCCGATCTCCAACGTTCCCGGTCCGCGCGAACACGGGCGGGTCGGCGGCGCGCTGGTCACCGAGATCTATTCGGTGGGGCCGTTGACGGCGGGCAGCGGGCTGAACATCACCGTGTGGAGCTACGTCGACCAGCTCAACGTCTCGGTGCTCTCCGACGGCGCGACCGTCGACGACCCACACGAGGTGACCGAGGCCGTCATCGACGACTTCGTTGAATTACGCGCCGCCGCAGGGCTTTCCGAGAAACTGACGGTCGTCGAGGCCGCGATGGCGCAGGCCTGACCGCCGCCGCGCCGAGTGTGGGCCTTATGTACGTCAAACCCGGGTTTCGCGTACATAAGGCCCACGTTCGGCGATCAGCCGGATAGCCGATCGAGCAGGTCGCGTCGGACGATCTTGCCGGTACTGCTGCGCGGCAGCTCATCGAGCACGACGACCTCGCGCGGCACCTTGTAATTGGCCAGGTTCTCGCGCACATGTTGCTTCAAAGCGTCTGCGCCGACCGTCGAGCCGTCGGCCAGTACGACGAACGCAGCCAGTCGCTGGCCGTACTGCTCGTCGTCGACGCCGAGCACCGCGGCATCGGCGACGTCGGGGTGGGCCATCAGCGTCTTTTCCACCTCGATCGGATAGACGTTTTCCCCGCCGGAGACGATCATCTCGTCGTCACGGCCCACCACGTAAAGCCGCCCGGCTTCGTCGAGGCGGCCGACATCGCCGGACGCCATGAAACCCTGATGAAAGTCCTTGGTGCTGCCGGAGGTGTAGCCGTCGAAGCGGTTGGAGTTACGCACGAAAATCTGGCCGACCTCGCCGGTCGGGACTTCGCGGAATTCGCTGTCAAGAATCCGGATTTCGGTTCCGACCGCGGGCTTTCCGGCGGTGTCGGGTGCGGCTCGCAGATCCGCGGGCGTGGCGGTGGCGATCATGCCGGCCTCGGTGGCGTTGTAGTTGTTGTAGATCACGTCGCCGAATTCGTCCATGAACCGCGTGACCACGTCCGGACGCATCCGTGAACCCGACGCGGTGGCGAACCGCAACGACCGGCAGCTGTAGCGGCGGCGTACCTCGTCGGGCAAGTCCATGATCCGGTCGAACATCACCGGCACCACGCACAAGCCGGTGGCCTGGTGGCGGTCGACGAGATCGAGGGTCGCTTCCGGGTCGAACTTGCGTCGGGTCACCACCGTGCAGGCCAGCGACGCGGCGAAGATGAACTGCGAGAAACCCCACGCGTGAAACATCGGCGCGACCACTACGACGGTCTCCTCGGTGTGCCACGGCACCCGATCCAGCATCGCTTTGAGTTCGGTGGCTCCACCACCGGAATGCTTGGCGCCCTTCGGGTTTCCGGTGGTGCCCGACGTCAGCAGGATCATTTTGCCGTTGCGCTGCGGCTTGCCGGGACGCTGGCCGGCATGCGCGGCAATCAGGTTTTCGACGGTGCGCTCGTGCGGCTGCTCGGTCCAGGCGACGATGCGGACGGTGTCCGGCCGATCGGCCAGCGCACGGTCCACCGAATCGGTGAATTCCTCGTCGTAGATCACCACGTCGGCGCGCTCGCGGTTGACCACCTCGGCCAGCGCCGGCCCGGCGAAGGAGGTGTTGAGCAGCAACACGTCGGCGCCGATCCGGTTGGCGGCCACCAGCGCCTCAACGAAGCCGCGGTGGTTGCGGCACATGATGGCGACGACCTGCGGGGCGCCGCCGGGCAACCCCTGCAAGCCGGCCGCCAACGCGTCACCGCGGCGGTCGAGCTCGCGGTAGGTCAGTGTTCCCAACTCGTCGATCAACGCCACCCGATCGGGACAGCGTCGGGCTGACATCGCGAAACCGCTTGTGACCGAGAGGCGTTCGCGGCGTGCGGCGGCGGTGACGCGCAGATACTTATCCGGCCGCAGTGGCGCGATGATCCCGGCGCGGACCATCGCTTTCAGCAGACCGAAAAGCTCCACTAGCCGATTATCGGCAGTCGGCGCTCACGGGCCAGCTTGTCGAGCGCTTTCTGCATGACGTAGCGCACATGGGCGTCGACCTCGTCGATGTCGGGATCCTCGCCGAACTGGCCGGCCACATCGATCGGCTCGAGCACCTGCATGACGATCTTGGTCGGCAGCGGCACGTTGGGTGGCACCACCACCGACAGCCCGAACGGAAAGCCCACCGAGATCGGCAGGATCTTCACCCGCATCAACTTGTCCAACTGCAGCGCCCGGGCCAGCCATGTACCGCGGGACAAATAGAGCTGGCTTTCCTGGCCGCCGATGGCGACCGCCGGCACGATTGGCACCCCGGCGTTCAGCGCTGCCCGCACATATCCGGTGCGACCGTCGAAGTCGATCTTGTTCTCGGCCAGCGTCGGCCGGTACACGTCGTAGTCGCCGCCCGGGAACACCACCACCACGCCGCCGGATCGCAGCGCGGCGTCGGCGTTCTCGTGGTTGGCGCGGATGAAGCCGGTGCGGACGAAGAATTCGGCGATCGGGCCGGTGAACATCACGTCATGGCTCAGCGTGTAGACCGGACGGTCGTAGCCGAACTTCTCGTAGAAGCCGGTGGCGAAGACCGGGACATCCATCGGGAACAACCCACCGGAGTGGTTGGACACCACCAGCGCCCCGCCCGGCGGGAAGGTGTCCAGTCCGCGCACCTCCGCTCGGTGATAGCCCTTGATCAGCGGGCGCAGCCAGCCGATTACCCGTTCGGTGAGGCCGGGATCCCATTTCGAGGTCTCGGTCGGTTCTTCGGTTGCAGTCACCGGTCCCCCTGAAATTGGGCGCGGATTTGGTTGTGATGGTAGCTCAATGCGGTTCGCCGAAAATTACTAGGATCGCAGCGTGCGCGACGACGTGCTGGGGATGACCGCGACGACGCTGAGCCCGATTCGCGGCAGCGGCCAGCCCGGCGAAATTCTCGTGGCCGTGCGCGGTGCTACCGAGACCTATATTGCATTTGCCGACGAACCGATCGCCAAAGATGAGACCGTACTCATTGTCAGTGTTCGTCCGGGTCGGCAAGTGGACGTGGTGCTCTGGCCGGCGGAGCCGACGACGCCAAAACTCTGAGAGGAAATCGCATGCTTGGTTACCACGTTCCCGAGCCGGACGAGGCGATGTTGATCAGCGGGGCCCGGTCGCGGGGAGACGAGCCATTCCGGGTGGTGATCGGCCACGGCAAGTGGGTGATGCCGTTCTTCCGCCGGGTCAGCTTCTTGTCGCTGGCCATGTACGAGGCCGAGATCGAGGAGCGCTGCGTCACCGGGCAGGGCATTCTGCTGGACGTCCGGGCGGTGATCGCGTTCAAGGTGGCCAACGACACCGCGTCGATTGTCAATGCGGCGCAACGGTTCTTGTCTGAGCAAGAACAGGAGATGTCGACGCTGACCGGCCGGATCTTCTCCGGACATCTGCGCTCGATCGTCGGCTCGATGACGGTCGAGGAGATCATCCGGGAACGGCAGAAGCTCGCCGACGAGGTGTTGACGGCATCCAAGATCGAGATGGGAAACATTGGGCTGCTTGTGGATTCGTTCCAGATCCAGTCGATTGACGACGGGAACCTCGGCTATATCGCCGCGCTCGCCGCACCGCACAACGCCGCCGTGCAGCGTGACGCACAGATCGCCCAAGCGCAGGCCCGTCAGGCGGCGGCCGAAGCAGAGCAGGCGTCGCTGCGCGAACAAGCGAAGTATCAGCGAGAGACCGAGATCACGCAGGCGGAGTACAAGAAGGACATCGACCGTGCGAATGCCGAAGCGGCACAGGCGGCTCCGCTGGCTCAGGCACGAGCCCAGCAAGAGGTGATGGAAGAGCAGCGCCGACTTGCACAAAAGCGAGCCGAGTTGCGCGAGCAGGAGTTGCAGGCAGAGGTGGTCAAACCCGCTGAGGCCGAGGCGGAGCGGGTGCGGATCATGGCCCAGGCCGACGCCGACCGCACCAGGATCGCGGCCGAAGCGGCGGCGTCCAATAACCGGATTGCGTTGGATCAGCAACTGATCGAACAGCTTCCGCTACTGGTGTCCGAAGCCGCGAAGGGACTCGCAGGAGCGCGGCTGACCGTGCTCAACGGTCCGGAGGGGATCAGTGAGATGGTCAGCGGTGTCGTCGCGCAGGGGCTGTCGATCCTGGGCACGCTGAAGGAGAACCTAGGCTCGACCAACAACCCCGACGAGAACGGCCAGGGCGAGCTGCAGGCCAACCCGGCTCCGCCGGTGAACTGACCGCGTAACTGGGCGCGCATCGGCCGGTGGATACCATCGCTGCGGACCGTCACCGGAAAAGAAGGAGCGTCACACCGCCGTGAGCACCGACACCGACAGCAACCCCGAACCCGAAGTCCTCGTCGAACAGCGCGACCGGATCCTGATCATCACGATCAACCGCCCCAAGGCCAAGAACGCCGTCAACGCCGCGGTCAGTAATGGCCTGGCCGCTGCGATGGACCGGCTGGACGGCGATGCCGGCCTGTCGGTGGCGATCCTGACCGGGGCGGGCGGCTCCTTCTGCGCCGGCATGGATCTGAAGGCGTTCGCGCGCGGCGAGAACGTCGTCGCCGAGGGCCGCGGGCTGGGCTTTACCGAGCGGCCGCCGGCCAAGCCGCTGATCGCCGCCGTGGAAGGCTACGCGTTGGCCGGCGGGACCGAGCTGGCGTTGGCTACCGACCTCATCGTGGCGTCGAGGGACGCGGCGTTTGGGATCCCCGAGGTGAAACGCGGACTGGTCGCCGGCGGCGGCGGGCTGCTGCGGCTGCCGCGACGTATCCCGTATGCGATCGCCATGGAGCTGGCGCTGACCGGGGAGAACCTGCCGGCCGAGCGCGCGCACGCATTGGGCCTGGTCAATGTGCTGACCGAACCCGGCAAGGCGCTGGACGCGGCGATCGAGCTGGCCGAGAAGATCACCGCCAACGGCCCGCTGGCGGTGGCTGCCACCAAGCGGATCATCGTGGAGTCCCAGGGCTGGAGCCCGGACACCATGTTCGCCGAGCAGGCCAAGATCCTGATGCCGGTGTTCGCCTCCAACGATGCCAAAGAGGGTGCGATCGCGTTCGCCGAGAAGCGGCCGCCGAAGTGGACCGGGACCTGAGCCGCCACTGCCGGCATGGACCTCGCCGCGTTTCTCGCCCGCATCGACTACACCGGGCCAACCGAACCCACGCTGGAGACGCTCAGCGGACTGGTGGCCAACCACGGCCGCTGCATTCCGTTCGAGAATCTCGATCCGCTGCTCGGTGTGCCGATAACCGACCTCAGCCCGGACGGTCTGACCGACAAGCTGATCCACCGGCACCGGGGCGGCTACTGCTTCGAGCACAACAACCTGATGCGATATGTATTGGAGCACTTGGGTTTTGAGGTTGATTCACTGGCGGCAAGGGTGGTGTGGATGAGCGCCGCCGGGGTGGACGGACCACCCACCGCGCAGGATCACCAGGCGCTGGCCGTGCGCATCCCCGGCAT
Organism: Mycobacterium shimoidei; assembly: GCA_002101905.1. Lineage (GTDB taxonomy): Bacteria > Actinomycetota > Actinomycetes > Mycobacteriales > Mycobacteriaceae > Mycobacterium > Mycobacterium shimoidei. The sequence continues at coordinate 43,710 of LQPU01000003.1, forward strand.
CGAGGACGCATTCCTGGTCGACGTCGGATTCGGCGGGCAGACCCCCTCGTCGCCGCTGCGACTGGTGGCCGGGCCGAGCCAGCCGACGCGCCATGAGCCGTACCGGCTGCGCAACCACGGCGGCGGGTATGTGGTGGAGGCGCTGGTCCGTGAGGTCTGGCAACCGCTGTACACGTTCACCACCGAGCCGCGGCCGTTGATCGACCTCAAGGTGGGTAGCTGGTACGCGTCGACCTATCCCGAGTCGCCCTTCGTCAACGGGCTGGTCGCCGCGCTCGTTACCGACGATGCGCGATGGAACCTGAGTGGCCGCAAGCTGGCGATCCATTCGGACGGCAGAACTGAGCGCATCCGGTTCGAAACGGCCGCTGAGGTGGTCGACGCGTTGGCGAATCGGTTCGGAATCGACCTGTCCGGCCTCGGCGATGTCGAAGCCCGCGTGGCCGAGGTGCTCGCCGCAGAGCAATAGTTGCATCATCTAAACTGGCATGACACTTTCGGTGACATCTGTAACGGGCCGACACCTAGAACGTTCAAGGACTGAGCTTTGAGTATTTCGTTACTCCTCGAGATGGCGGTGTCAAGCAACCCCGAGCGGACGGCGGTGGTCTCGAACGACGTTCGCTTGACCACCCAGCAGCTCAGCGACCTTGCCGACGGCGGTGCCGGGGTGATTGCGGCTTCGGATGCCGCGCACGTGGTCTACGTGGGCGTCGGCGGGGCGATGTTGCCGCTGCTGATCTTCGCCTCGGCGCGTGCGGGCCGGGCGTTTACGCCGATCAACTACCGGCTGTCCGCCGAGGGCATCCAGGCGCTGATTCAGCGGCTGCCCGAACCGCTGGTGATTGCCGACGGCCGTTACCGCGAAATGCTCGGAGACTCACATGGGCGGGTGGTGGATTCCGAGGATTTCTTGGCCCAGGCTCGTGGTGCAGAACCGGCGGCGGAGTTTCCCGACCCCGAGTCGACGGCGATCGTGCTGTTCACCTCCGGTACCACGTCGGTGCCCAAGGCGGTCGAGCTCTCGCACAACAACCTGACCAGCTACGTGACGGGAACGGTGGAGTTCGAGTCGGCCGAGCCCACGGATGCGGCGCTGATCTGCGTGCCGCCCTACCACATCGCCGGGGTCAGCGCGGCGCTGTCGAATCTGTATGCGGGCCGAAAGATGGTGTACCTACCGGTCTTTGACGCCGAGGAGTGGGTGCGGCTGATCAATGCCGAGCATGTCACCACCGCAACGGTGGTGCCGACCATGCTGGACCGGATCGTCACCGTACTGGAAAGCGGCCACCATGAGCTGCCGTCGCTGCGCAACCTGGCCTACGGCGGATCGAAGGTGAGCTTGCCGCTGGTGCGCCGTGCACTGGAGCTGCTGCCCAACGTGGGCTTCGTCAACGCCTATGGCCTGACCGAAACCAGTTCGACGATCGCCGTGCTGACCCCCGACGACCATCGGGCGGCACAGGCGGCGTCGGATCCCGCGATCGCCAGGCGGCTGGGATCGGTCGGTCAGCCGGTGGAGGGGATCGAGGTGCAGATCCGCGACGAGACCGGTGCCGTGCTACCGGCGGGGGAGACCGGTGAGCTGTTCGTCCGCGGCGAGCAGGTTTCCGGGCGCTACGCCGGGATCGGCTCGGTGCTCGACGAGCAGGGCTGGTTCTGCACCAAGGACCTCGCCACGCTCGACGAAGGCGGCTACCTGTTCATCAGCGGGCGCAGCGACGACACCATCATCCGCGGCGGTGAAAACATCGCGCCGGCCGAGCTGGAGGATGTGCTGATCGAACACCCGCACGTGCGCGACGTCGCCGTCGTCGGCGTCGACGATCCGCAATGGGGCCAGGCGATCGTGGCGGTGGTCGTGCCCGCCCCCGGCGTCGCGCCGGACCCTGATGAACTGCGTGAGCATGTCCGCAAAAGCTTGCGGGGGTCTCGTACCCCCGACCGGGTGGTGTTCCGCGACGAGCTGCCCACTAACGCGACAGGCAAAGTGCTTCGTCGTGAAATCATTGAAGATCTAGAAACTTTAGGATCGAAATCATGATCAAGAACGGGACCCGTTTGGCCAGCCAGGTGTGCGACACCCAGGTCATCGTCGTCCGCAGTGCTGACAGCCTCGACGACCTGCGCTGCGGCGGCGCGCCGATGGTGCCGCTGGGCGGTGAGCGTTCCGGCGAGCTGGATCCGGCGTTCGCCGACGGCAATGTGATGGGCAAGCGTTACGTCGACGAGACGGGCGCGGAGGTGCTGGTGACGAAAGCCGGCGCGGGAACCCTGACGATCGGTCAGACCGCGCTGAGCCTCAAAGAGGCCAAGCCGCTGCCGGCCAGCGACTGAATCATGACCGGTGGCCGGGGACTCCGTCGCGGTGGACGAATTCCCTTGCCTTGACCAGGAATTCGAGTTGGTCGGCGACCTTGCGTAGCGGGTCGGTGCTGTGAGTCGACCGGCAGAGCACCACGGCGCCTTCCAGTGCGGCGATCGACATCACCGCGAGCGAATCCGCATCCGGCTCGGGTAGCCCTTCGGCGACGAACGCGCGTGCCAGCGCTGTGCGCCAGCCCGCAAAGATCTGACCGGCCTCGGCAGTGAGCCCGAGTTCGTCACCGGGACAGCCGATTGCCGCAGCCACCACGGGGCAGCCTGCACTGAAGTCGCTTTCGGCCAGCAGGCCCTCCCAGAACGCGAGGAACCGCCGCAACAGCGCCATCGCGCCCCGCTCGGCGGCGTCGTTGATGTCGGCGGTGATCGCATCGCCGGCAAACCGCAGGGCTTCGGTCAGGATCTGATTGCGCCCTTCGGGGAAGTGGTAGTACACCGACCCGCGGGGGGCGCCGCTGCGGCTGAGAACCTCATCGATGGTCACCCCGGCTGCGCCGCGCTCGCGCATCACCTCGGCCGCGGCGACCAGCATCTTGGTGCGTGTTCCGCCGCGCTTGGTGTGTTTGGTGGCTGTGGCAATGGACATGCTGGCTCCCCCGGTGACTTCCCTCAGGCGGCGTCGTGCCGCCACTGCGGAATGCGCCAGTGCATGCCGCGCGGGCGGAAGCGTACCGACCGCAGCGGGGGGTGGGGCAGGTTGGGAAGTTCACGGGTGAAGCGGTGACCGGCGAAGTTCAGCTCGAGGACCCACATGATGTTCTCCTGCCTCATGCGCGTGATGCAGCCCATGATTATGCAGAAAAGCATAGAACAACATAGGATTTCTAGCAAATTTGGCTTAGACGAGCTGCTTCAGACCGTGAAATCGCAGGTCGAATGGCCGTAAGTGATGACGTGGGCGCAAATTTTTATGTCTTATTGCATAGAACTTACGCCTGCGGTTGACTTGCGCGATGACCGACGACTCGACCTTAACGACGGTGTCGCTCGAGCGGGATGGCCACGTGCTGCTGATCGGGCTCAACCGGCCGGAAAAGCGCAACGCGTTCAACCGAGCGATGCTCGCCGACCTGGCTCGCGCCTACGCGGTGCTCGAGTCCGACGCGACCGCACGCGCAGGTGTGCTGTTCGCCCACGGCGACCACTTCACCGGCGGCTTGGACCTTGTCGACGTCGCACCGGCCATCGCCGGCGGCGAATCGCCCATCCCCGACGACGGACGCGACCCGTGGCGCCTCGACGGGCCGTGGACCACGCCGCTGGTGGCCGCCGCGCATGGTTGGTGCATGACGCTGGGCATCGAGCTGCTGCTGGCCGCGGACATTCGCGTTGCCGCGGCGGGCACCCGGTTTGCGCAACTGGAAGTGCAGCGCGGCATCTATCCGTTCGGCGGCGCGACCATCCGGCTGACCCGCGACGGCGGGTGGGGCAACGCGATGCGCTGGCTGCTCACCGGCGACGAGTTCGACGCCGCGGAGGCACACCGCATCGGTCTGGTCCAGGAAGTAGCCCCCGATGCGACCGCTGCCCTGGCCCGGGCGCGCGAGATCGCGCACACCATCGCCGATCGCGCTGCGCCGCTGGGCGTGCAGGCCACCCTGCGATCGGCGCACCTTGCGCTCCACCAAGGCGAAGCGGCCGCGATCGAGCGGCTGCGACCCGAAATGACCGCGTTGTTCGGCACCGCCGACGCCGCCGAAGGCGTGCAGTCGTTCGTCGAGCGGCGCCAGGCACGCTTTGAAGGCCGCTAGCTTCGCCAAACATCGCTGCACAGGGTTTTTGGGATTACAGTCGCCGGCAAGGACATACCCCGTCCGGTAGGAGGCTTGGCCATGACCACGAGCGCTGGAGTCACCTCACCGGTGGCAGACGACGTGCAGATCGTGCGCCGCCTCCTCGCTCACATCGACGCGGGGACGACCGATGAAGGCGAGGTATGGCGAGAACCAGTCCAAAATTACCTTGACCCAAAACGATTCGCGGACGAGCTGCGTATGCTGCGCTCGTTTCCCAGCGTGTTCATTCCCTCGGCGGCCATCCCGAACCCGGGCGACCACGTCGAACGTGTCTGCTTCGGTACGCCACTGTTCGCGGTGCGGGGGCGCGATCGGCGGGCACGGGTTTTCCGCAATGCGTGTCGCCATCGCGGGATGGCTCTCGTTGCGGGCACGGGTTGCGCTCATGCGTTGGTGTGTCGTTACCACGGCTGGACTTATCGTCTCGACGGATCACTGGCCCACGTCCCGCACGCAGAAGCATTCCCGGGTCTGGACCCCGCCACCCGGGGCCTTGTCGAAGTCACCAGCACGGAGGCCGATGGCCTCATCGTGATCGGTGCCCTGAACCCCGACGCGGCGTTGCAAGCGCATGCGCAGGATGCGATGGCAGCGCTGACCGAAGGCAGTGCGTGGCGCGACAAGCTGGTGCCGGCCAACCGCCTCGTCGGCGAGGCGTCGGTGGTGCTGGCGATCAATTGGAAGGTGCTTGTCGAGCAGTTCCTGGAGGGTTACCACATCCGCTCAACGCACCATGAGACATTCTTCCCGTTGCAGTATGACGACCTAAACGTCGTGGAAATGTTCGGCTCGAACAGCCGAATCACGTTCCCGTACCGCAACATTGAACGGCTCCGTGATCGTCCGGAGTCGACGTGGACGATCGGGCGACGCGTGACATTCGTTTATCAGCTGTTTCCGAACGTGATGTTGGCGACCTTTCCGGATCGGATATTTGTGATCGTCGTCGATCCGATCGACATCGACCACTCCAGAATCACTACCTACACCGTCGCCACGCCCGAGAACGCGGCCGAACAACACGAACGGCGCACCGTCGGGGCCCACCCTGCTCGACCGAGGCGTGGTGGAGGACAACGAAATGTCGCTGGGCGTGCAGCTCGGCTTGCAGGCCGGCGCGAATGAGTTCGTGGAGTTCGGACGGCACGAAAGCGCCATCGGCCACTTCCACAGCACGTTAGATCAACGGCTCGCGCTGTTGACCAATTAACGCCGTACCCCTTCGCCGAGACGGGCGCGCAGATCCTTTTCGAAAGCGACGATCTCCGGGTTGAGCCTCTCTGTCCGCAGGCGCTGCAGGTTCGGATAGCCCGCGTCGCGTTCGGCGTCCCACTCGTCGGCGAACTTCCCTGACTCGATGTCGGCCAGCAGCTCGCGCATCACCGCGGGGATGTCGAGGCCGTCGTAGCGACCCGCTCGCGACATCTGACCGTACTGGCTGGTCGGCGAGTGGTAGCGCATCTGTCCGGCATAACCTTCCAGCCGCAGCAGGCGGTAGTTGCGCTCGACCTCACCCGAGAGCATGAGCTCGGTCATGATCGCCTCAATCGGGATGCCGGCCTGCGACATCAGCTCGACGAAGCTCCTCGAGACCCGGCCCAACGCCGGTGCTAACACCTGCTCCACCGCGAGGTCCAGGACGGCCTCTTGGCGCGGTGTCATCTCGATGGCACCTTGCCGCAAGCCCCCGACAGCGTGTCCGATGCCCAGCGTGCGCGCCAACGCCGTCCCGGTGTTGTCCTTGTGGATTCCAAGCGCGGTGATGAAACCGACGCCTTCGGTGTAGCACTCGCGGACCTCGCGACCGAGCATCCGGGGGGCGACCATGCCGACGTCGCAGTCGGGGTCGATCCGGTCGAACGCCGCGACGTAACCCGAGGCCAGCACCCACAGCGCATCGGGTTTGGGCGTGATCGGCAGTCCGGGGATGACGTCGTCGGGAACCAGCGTGCAGATCACGTCGCACTCGCCGGCCGCCTCGATCTCATGCGCCGCGAAACCCTCGGCCTCGGCATGGTCCCGGGAGTCGTCGGCACGGGTGAAGACCTCCACCGCGAGACCCGAATCACGCAGATTCAGCGCCCACGAGCGGCCCTGGTTGCCGTACCCGACGACGGCAACCCGCTGTCCGTCCAGCGCCGACAGGTCAGCGTCGGACTCGTAGTAGATCTTCGTCATCAGCTGTCGATGGTGTGGCCCATCGGCATCAGCACGCTCTTCTGCTGGGTGAAGTGCTCGACGCCCTCCGGACCGTTCTCCCGGCCGATGCCGGAGTTCTTGTAGCCGCCGAACGGACAGCACGGGTCGAAGGCGTACCAGTTGATGGCGTAGGTGCCGGTGCGGATCTGCTCCGAGATCTCAATGCCCCGTGGCACATTGGTGGTCCACACACTGCCGGCCAGACCGTACACCGAGTCGTTGGCGATCTTGATTGCGTCTTCCTCGGTGTCGTAGGGGATGATGGAAAGCACCGGCCCGAAGATTTCCTCCTGGGCGATCGTCATCTTGTTGTCGACGTCGGCGAACACCGTGGGTTGCACAAAGAAGCCGTTGTCCAGACCATCGGGTCGTCCGCCGCCGCACACCAGCCGGGCGCCCTCCTCGACGCCCTTGGCGATGTAGCCCTCGACCCGGGCGCGCTGCTTCTCGCTGATCAGCGACCCGATCTGGGCGGCCGGGTCCGACGGCGGCCCGACCGGCAGTGCCTTCACGAAGTTGCTTACCGCGTCGACGATCTCGTCGTACCGCGAGCGTGGAGCCAGAATGCGAGTCTGGGCCACGCAGGCCTGCCCGGTGTTCATGATCCCGGAGAACACCAACATCGGGACGGCCGACGCCAGGTCGACGTCATCGAGCACGATGGCCGCTGATTTGCCGCCGAGCTCCAAGGTGCACGGCTTTAGCATCTCTGCGGCGCGTCGGCCGATCTCCTTGCCGACGCTGGAACTGCCGGTGAAGGTGAAAAGGTCGATGTCGCGGTTGGACGTCAGCGCCTGTCCAGTCTCGACTCCGCCGGGCACTATCGACAGCACACCCTCGGGCAGGCCGACTTCGGCGAACACTTCCGCCAAAGCGTTTGCGGTCAGCGGTGTTTCGGCGGCCGGCTTCAGCACGACCGTGCAGCCGGCCAGCAGTGCCGGGCCCAGCTTGTTGACAGCCAAGAACAGCGGCACGTTCCAGGCGACGATCGCACCCACCACGCCGACGGGCTCGCGATACACGATGCTTTGCCCGTAGCCGCCGTTGCGGATGTCTCTCCACTTGACCTGCTCGACGGCGGGGCCGGCGAAGAAGTTCAGCGCCCCGATCGAGCTCATCCAGTGCATCGTTTCGATGGTGGTCGGCGGTTGACCGGTCTCGCTCGCCAGGAGCTCGGTGAACAGGTCCTTGCGCTGCTCCATCAACTTCAGTGCGTCGGCGAGCAGGGCCGCGCGCTGTTTGGGTGGCGTGGTCGGCCAGGGGCCGCTGTCGAACGCTGCGCGGGCCGCGGCGACCGCGGCGTCGACGTCGGCTGCCCCGGCCAGTGGCACCTTGCCGACGTACTCCCCGGTGGCCGGGCAGTGCACCTCGATGACTTCGGAGGTCGACGGTTCAGTCCACTTCCCGCCGATGAACAGCTTGTCGTATTCGGTCTTGATGTCGCTCATGGCAGCCGCTCCTCCTCATCGCTCCGGTTCCCGCAGGCGGGCGGTGCTCCCACGGCATCGCCGCCGGCGGTCATGGCCGCCACCCTACCCAGCTGGCGGCAAAACGAGAACACGTTTCAGTCAAGTGACGCCCGCGGTTGCAGCACCAGCACCAGATTGCTCACCAGGAACTCGCGCAGGATCGGGATCGACGTCAGCCACCAGGCCCATCGAGGGTGGTAACGCGGGAATGCGGCGATGAGTGCACCGGTGCTGGCCGCCCAGTCCAGACCATCGGCCGCGGAAACCGCGAACAACGACGAACCGTAGTTGTTCTTCGCCGGGTGGCCATGCCTGCGGGCATAGCGCGCGGCGGCGCGGGCTCCGCCCAGGTAGTGGGTGAGCCCCAGCTCATGTCCGCCGAACGGCCCCAGCCACACGGTGTACGACAACACCGCCAACCCGCCCGGCCGGGTCACCCGCAGCATCTCGGCGCCCAGTTGCCACGGCCGCGGAACATGCTCGGCGACGTTGGATGACAGGCAGATGTCGACCGAGGCGTCGGCGATCGGCAGCGCCATCCCGGAGGCCCGGATGAATGCGCCGCCACCGGGCCGGGCCGGGGCGGGCCCAACCGCGTGCAGCTCGTCGGGATCGGGTTCGACTCCGATGTAGCGAACCCCGACGTCGGTGAACGCCGTCGCGAAATACCCGGGCCCGCCGCCGACGTCGAGCAGCGTCTGACCGGCCGGTGGACGGCCATGGACGGCCTGCCACAAATCGCAGATCATCGCCGCGGTGTCGGCGGCCAGCATCCCGTAGAACCGGGCGGGCCGGGTTTGCTCGTAGCGAAACTCCGTGAGCAGCCGCACCGAGCGGGACAGCGTCGCCCGCCGGGCGAACACATCGGTCACGGCCATCGCTTAAACCCTACGGCTGGGCCCTCCGGCCGGGCTCCTTCTCATCGCCTGCGGGCGCTGCATCGTCGCCCGGCTGGGTCTTTTGGCCGGGCTCCTTCTCATCGCCCTGCGGGCGCTGCATCGTCGCCCGGCTGGGCCCTCCGGCCGGGCTCCTCCTCATCGGCTGCGGGCGCTGCATCGTCGCCCGGCTAGGCTGGACCGCGATGTCCGCTCTGCGCTCCGTCCTGCTGCTGTGCTGGCGTGACACCGGCCACCCCCAAGGGGGCGGCAGCGAGACTTATCTGCAGCGCATCGGCGCGCAACTGGCCGCATCGGGCATCGCGGTCACGTTGCGCACCGCCCGTTATCCCGGTGCGGCCCGTCGCGAAGTGATCGACGGAGTTCGGGTCAGCCGCGCCGGCGGCCGGTATTCGGTGTATGTGTGGGCGCTGTTGGCGATGGCGGCGGCCAGGCTGGGGCTGGGCCCGCTGCGCGGGGCGCGCCCCGATGTCGTGATTGATACCCAGAACGGGTTGCCGTTTTTGGCGCGGCTGCTCTACGGGCGGCGAGTAGCGCTGCTGGTACACCACTGCCACCGCGAGCAGTGGCCAGTGGCCGGCCCGATCATGGGCCGCGTGGGGTGGTTCATCGAGTCGTGGCTGTCGCCGCGGCTGCACCGGCGCAATCAGTACGTGACGGTGTCGTTGCCGTCGGCCCGCGACCTGGTCGCACTCGGCGTGGCTAACGAGCGAATCGCCGTGGTACGCAACGGCCTTGACGAGGCTCCCGCAGCGTCGCTGTGTGGGCCACGCTCGCCCACACCGCGTGTGGTGGTGCTGTCGAGGCTGGTGCCGCACAAGCAGATCGAGGACGCATTGGACGCCGTCGCCGTGCTGCGGCCACGGATGCCAGGTGTGCATCTGGACATCGTCGGCGGCGGCTGGTGGCATCAGCGGCTGGTCGACCATGCCCTGCGGCTGGGCATCAGCGACGCGGTGACCTTCCACGGACACATCGACGATGTCGCCAAGCACCATGTGATGCAACAGTCTTGGGTGCACCTATTGCCGTCGCGCAAAGAAGGCTGGGGTCTGGCGGTGATCGAGGCGGCGCAGCACGCGGTGCCCACCGTCGGCTACCGCTCGTCGGGCGGGCTGGCCGACTCGATCATCGACGGGGTGACCGGCATCCTGGTCGACGACCTGACCGAGCTGGTGGATCGGCTCGAGCAACTGCTGTGTGATCCGGTGCTGCGCGATCAACTCGGCGGCAAGGCGCAGGCACGCAGTGCTGAATTCTCTTGGCCGCAAAGCGCCGACGCGATGCGTACCGTTTTGGAATCGGTGCTGGCCGGCGACCGGATCAGCGGCGTGGTGTAGTTCCGGAACTCGTACGCTAGCGCGCAGGATCGGGACTGAACGGACGAGAGTACCTGGCCAGCAATCCTCTCGTTAATGGACATTGATAGAGCAATGAATCTTGCGTACATCAGCGCCTTGATGCGCGGTGAACGAGGGTAAGTGCCGCAGTGAGAATGGTGTCGATGAAGCACCCAGTTTTCGGCGGAACCCAAGGCAGACTGCGGTCGCGTCACTTCTTGTCGCGAGGTAATCGGCAGCCGGTACTACCCGAAATCAGCGCGGCCTTCTGCGTTCCCAATCTTATGGATGTGCCCGTCTCATTGAAGAATTCGACATCATGATTGTCGGGGGAATCACGAAATACCTGGATGCTGTTAGCGCCAAGCTTGGCGGCAGCATCGCGTGCGATCTCAAACACAGGTTTCCAACTGTTTTCGGGAATGGGGATGTCGGATACATAGTTCGGCATGAGCACCAGTTGACCGTCGGACTGCTCGTAGGGGGGGGTACAGCCTGCACGGCTAGGCTCGCGATGCCATGTCCATACTAGCGACGGTACAAGCGATGAAGCTTTCGCGCCGATTTGCTCGATGGTTTCCTTGAGTTGCGCCTCTGTCTCCTCTAGCGACGGCATCATTTTTAGTCTGGCAGTCGCGTTGGCGGCTTCGGCAGGATCTGTTGGCTGATAAGGGTTTTTCATGTGACATCCTGTTATAACAAGTGCGATGAGGACAATCGCAGCCTGTAGAAGGCTGGGGACGCGGCGGGGATGTTTTTTCATCGGTTAGTAATTAGTTTCCGCTAATCGGCGTGAGCCCGGCGATGACCGCCGCGATGTTGTATCCGCTGGTCCGGGGCTGGTGGTTTTCGCCTTGCTGGGGATATTGGCTGTGTGCGTGCGGGCCGCTCACACCTTCCAAGTTGCGGCCGTCGGGCACAGTGGTAGGACCAGTGGCCAGGTGAATGAAGTTGGGGTTGGTGGCCGGGTTGGGACCGAAGTTGCCGAATTCAGCGTCCGCGTAGGACCCGAGAATCGGGATGCCCTGGGCGATGGCCCTGACGTCATACACCTTTTGGATGGGATCGTCGGGGGCTTCCATGGCATAAACGTGGCCAGGTTGCAGGTGCAGCTGGGCTGGCGTGGAGGCTTCGATGCCGGGCGAGCCATAGAAAAGGGCGTCGCTGACCCCGTGGTCTCCAGGCTCTTGAAGGGCTAGCCCGGTCGTTAATGAGCCATATGAATGCCCGATCGCGGTCAGATGCGCTGGCGCACCCTGATGGGTGGCTGCCAACCCGTCATAGAAGCGGGCCAAGTCGTGCGCCCCAGCACGGGCCAGGTCGTCGTGGCTGACATCCCATACGCCCGCGGCCGATGCGCCGAGGTGATCCCAGCCTGGGACCTGCGGTGTGTCATAGCCGATCCAGGCAATTGTCGCGACAGACTCGTCGCCTCGACCCGCCAAGTCAAGCTGCTTGCCGGCTTCAGCTCGAGCGTGCGCTGCTTCATCCGCCATGGTGTTGATGCCCCCGTGCACGGTGGTGTTGAGGCCGGGTGTGGTGACCGAGACGTGGGTGGCGGTGTCGGGGTTGCCGACCGCAATCGCTGCGTGCACCTGGCGCCCGCTTTCAGTGTCCAGCAGCATTAGTTTGCGATCGGGGCTAGCTTTGATGGCTTTGTCGACTGCTTGCAGGTCGGGAAGGTATCTTGCACCGTTTTGGGCGGCGTCGTATTGGCGTTGCCAGGCCTCATAGGCTTGCCGATCGGCGAAAATCGCGCCCGGCTCGTTCGGGTGTGGAATGTTTTTGCCCTGCGCCCAGTCGGGGTGCTGGTTTCTCAACGCATCGGCTTGCGCGGCAGCAACCTTAGCGCGGCCCAACTGGTCAGCGAGGTTGAGCCGATTGTAGTGGTCGTAGCCCAGATGGTCCGGCGGGTCGCACGGCATCCCAGGGTGGTTGCCGATGTTGTGGTTTTGGCTATACAGCCAGTCCTTTTCTTCCTTGCTGAGTTTGTCCCACAAGTCATGGAATTGAGTGGGATCGTCCGGAAGCGGTCCCGACAAAACCGCCCGCACATCGGGACGGTCCTCGAATGGTCCGGTCGCGTCGTGGCCGGCCGTACTGATTGCGCGGGCCAGATCCGCGTCGGCAGTGTTGGCGTCGGCGAGCACTTTTGTGATCCGCGTTTCCAGTTCGGCCTGATGCTGTTGGTTGGTGGGGTGGTCCATGTCCAGCGAGTCACCGGGGGTGACGGTCCCGGTGGCCCGGTCGATCTTGAACCCCCACGCGTCAGCGTCGCGGTCGATACCGCTCAAGGTGTCTTTAACGCTTTGGATTTCATCGGCAGATTTGCCGATCGCCGCGCCGACGGCCTGCATCTCATCGGCGTGCGCCGCAAGATGGGTGCTCAGCTTGTCCAGCGACGCCCGCGCGGCGTCCCCGCTGCTGCCCTGCCAGCTGGCAATAAGGGGCAACCGGCTCAGGCCGGTCTTGACCTCATGAGCACTGGCGCCGCGTTTGCCCAAGGCGGTCGACACCTGGCGAAGACACCCCACGTCCCAACGGTCAACATCGGCGAGGCTGACCGTCATCAGAGTTGGTCGTTGATAATGTCCGCGCTATGGCCATCGACCGCCTGGTACCGGTTCCTGGCCGCCCGAAAGGTCTGCTCGTGACCGGCTATGCTGTCGCATAGCTGCTCGGTCGTGGATTGCCATTCAGCGAGTTTGGCTTGCAGCGCGGCAGCAGAGGCACCGACCCAACCGGTTTGCGCGGCTTCAATGTCGCTATCCGCCTCGGCGTGGGCCGCCCGCAGATCGGCGTGATGCACACTCATGTGATCGGCCGATACGTGCAGATCAAGCGGATCAACTTTCAACGGTTCAGGCACGCTGCACCTTCCTTTGTTTGCCCAGGACAGCATAACTGCACCTAAAGCAGCGACGATGCACAAAATTGGTCGGCTCAATGCGTTCAGCGGCGCCAGTGATAGCAATAACGACAGGCATGGCCGACCACTGCGAAGTGTGCGAATTGTGACCGGCACTTTGGCTGCTCTGTTTGTTCCATATCGACGTGGACGCTTGCGCGAAGCGCTCAAACTCGAACAGGTTGTCGCGGTGGCGCAATCAATCCGGGGCGGTGATGCGCTTGCGGATCCACTTGGGCCCCTCATAAATCGCAAGGTGTCCCACATCTAGTGATGAGAACCCTCGTCAACGATCGGTGCCGGTGCGCACATTCTCACCGGTACGTCGACTCCAACCGGCGACCACCGCCCCCGCCGCCGCGCCGACGAGCATCGCCAGCCACACCAGATGCGCGACCAGCACGCTGCGCCGATGACCGGCAGCGGCGGTGCCGCCTTGCCCGCCGACGCGATAGAGAATGAGATCGGTGCCGTGGTGCACAACCGGAAGTCTCGTGAGAGTCTTTGCAGCAGAATCAAACTCGCCGGGCGTGCCGCGCTCGACCACCAGCCAGCCAACCCCGGCATCGGCCAGCGCGCGGGCATCTGCTCCCGAGAGCAGCAACCGCTGCACGGCACGAGCATGCGCGCCTTCGCCTGGAACGGTCACCCCGGAAACGGTGAGGTCGCCGGTGGTCAGCACGTCGGCGCGCAGCCAGCGCGGTAACGGATCCAGCACCGGCTGTTCTCCCGACCACCAAAAGCGGCGCATGGTCCCCGCGGGCAGAACCGCCACGGTCGCCGGGCGTTGGTTGATCGCCGCCGCGACCGCGGGCCAATCGCTCGGATAGTGCACCGGATGGACCTTTCCCCAGACACCCCAGGCCAAATCCGGCAGCGTCAGCATCACTGCGGCGCAGCAGATCAGCGCCGCGGCCACCGGGCGCAACCAACGCCGCAGCGCCGGCACCGCGCTCGCGCCCGCCAGCACATAACCGGGCATCGCCAGCGCCACCCACTTCTGCGCGTCGCGGACGATGCCCAGTCCCGGTACCGCGTCGAGCACACTGTGCAGCACCGACTGACCCACCCCGGTGGCCAGCAACGCCGGCACCACAATCGACACCGCCGCCAGCACCAGCAGTGGCCTGGCCATCGGGCGCCGCAGCGCGGTGGCCAGCCCAGCTACCACGATGCCGAGCAGCACCACCGTGCCAACGAGCGCGAAAAGCGTTGTCCGGGATGGCGGTACCGCGTCGGCATTCCAGATGCCGCCCAGCCCGGCCAGGCTGCCCAGCGTGCCCAGTCCGGGCTCGGCGCGGGCGGCGAACGCGGCGATCGCCGGCGCCTGAGCCCAGTTCTGGGCGGTCAGCGACGAGCCCAGCGCCGCGGCGACCAGCCACGGCAGCGCGGACAGGACCGCGCATCCCAGCGCGGCGGCGGCGCACAGCCAGCGCGGGCCAGGCCACAGCGCGCAGGCCAGCGCCACCGTCGCCGCCAGCAGCAGACCGCTGGGCGTCAACCCGGCCAACGCGATCCAGAACGCCAACGCGAAAAGCCGCCGCCAACACCATGCCGACCGCAATGACAGCATCGTCGTCGCCACCCACGGCAGACAGCCGTATCCGACCAGCAGGCTCCAATGCCCCTGCAGCAACCGTTCAGCGACATACGGATTCCAGATCGCCACCGTGGTCGCGACGAACTGGCCACCCGCCCCGGCTTCCGGCACCACGAGGGCGGCTAACCGCGTCGCACCCCAGCCCGCCAGCCAAAGACCAACTACCAGCAGTGTTTTCACCACGACGCCACCGTCGATGACATGAGAGGCCAGCGCCACGGCGAAGTCTTGCGGTGTCGCCCGCGGCGCCGATTCCGATAGACCCAGCGCGCTATCGGACAGATAGGAGCGCGGTGTGGACACCGCGTCGCGCAGCAGCAGATAGCCGGGGCGCAGCAGCGGCGCCACCACCAACACCGCCAGCAGCAGCGCGTACCCCGGGCGGGACCACCGCAGCACCCGGCGGCCTGGGCCGGCCACAGCTGGGCGAACTAGACGGACGGCCCCGACTCAGGCGGACCTGATTCGGGTGGACCAGCTTGCGGCGGACCGGTATCCGTGCCGAGGTTGGGCGGCGGGGTGGGCAATTTCTCGGTTTTCGCTTCGGCACCGGGCACCGGCTCTGTCGGCGGCTCGCGGCCACCGAAGATGCCGTGATCGGCGGTGTCGCCGGGGCCGAGCACCGCCGCCTCGGTGCGCAGGCTGAACGATCCCAACAGCACCCCACTGAGCAAAGCGATCAAACCGGCCGCGGTGAAGGTGATCGGCAGCACCCGCGACCACAGCGCCAACCGGTCGCGCTCGTCACGCGCGGCGTTCACCTGCTCTTCGATCGTCTCTTCGGTGGAAATCACCTTGTAGTCGGCCAGCGTAACCTCGGGCTTCAGCGGGTCGCGGGCGAAGTAATGATTGGCGTGCTCTTCTTCTTTGACGATGGTGCCCGACTCCGGGTCCACCCAGAAGGTCCGCTGCGCCGCGTAGTAACGGGTCAGGGTGATCTTCTCGTCGGGATCGCCTTCCAGTCCCCACCTTCCGGCGGTCTCGGTGGCTTTGCTGTCCTCGTCATGGGCGTACAGCGAGGGGTATTTCACCGGGTCGGACAACTTGCCGTCGTTGTCATAGCCGACGTTTTGGGTGAACTTGTACGTGGTCAAGCCGTTGACGTCTTCTTCGCCGACGTAATTGGCGTCAAAAGCCTTTTGCGCGATCGGGTCGAAATACGGATAAGTTTGCTTTTCGGTGTGGAAAGGGAAGCGGTAGGACAACCCGTCGTGCGGCAGCGCGATGTTGGTGGGCGGGCTGTCGTCGTTGATGGTGCGCGGCTTTTGCACGGCGCCACCGGGATGGGTGTCGTCGGAGACGGCCATCGCGGTTTTGCGGTTGAGCGTCACGGTGTCGACGATCGCCAGCAGCAGCCCACTGTCCTTTTGCATGTCGGTGCGCCGGACCGAGCTGCCGACCTGCAGGGTGACGACGTCAGCATTGGCCGGTGATTCGACGCTGACCTGCTTCTGGGACACCAGCGGCACGTTCTTGTTGACGACGATGCGATCGCTGGACAACGAGCCGGCGTCGACGGCCGATCCGCTGCCTTCGCTGACCAGAGAGGTGTCGAGGTCGAGCGGAATTTTGGCGATCCTGCTGGTGGTGTACGTCCACAGCAGTAGCGCGGCGATCAGCAGCGCGGCCCCGAGACCCATGATCCCGCATGCAGCGATCCGCAACATGACTGCTCGGTTCACGTGCTCGTGACCTCCTTCTGGTCCCATCAGGATCTTGGCCGCCGAACCCGGCCCAACCGGTAGCAAAGCAAACCCGTCTGACCCTAACAGCAGAATTTAAGGTGCCGGCTTATGTCTGCGCGGCCCGCAAATCCGGTGTACCCGATTCGTCCGGGCAACCCGTCACGGGCAGACTGTCGGCTATGACGCGCGGCAACGACGGTGATGCCCTTGATGCCGGTGAAGCCGCGATCGAGGAGTGGCGCCATGACCCCTAACCAGCAGGTGGGTGGGACCCGGTCCTTCCTGCCCGCCGTCGAGGGCATGCGCGCATGCGCGGCCATGGGCGTGGTCGTCACGCACGTCGCATTCCAGACCGGGCATTCCCACGGGGTCGACGGGCGGCTGTTCGGGCGCTTCGATCTGGCGGTCGCGGTGTTCTTCACGCTGTCGGGATTCTTGCTGTGGCGCGGGCATGCCGCAGCCGCCCGAGACCTGGGACCCAGCCCGTCGACCGGTCACTATCTGCGCTCGCGGGTGGTGCGCATCATGCCGGCGTATGTGGTGGCCGTCGTGGTGATCTTGACCCTGCTGCCCGACGCTTCACACGCGAGCCTGACGGTGTGGCTGGCCAATCTGTCGCTGACCCAGGTCTATGTGCCGCTGACGCTGACCGCCGGGCTGACGCAGATGTGGAGCCTGTCGGTGGAGGTCACGTTCTATCTGGCCCTGCCTGTCCTTGCGCTGCTGGCCGTCCGGTTGCCGGTTCGGGCGCGGGTGCCGGTGATCGCCGGCCTGGCAATTGCCAGCCTGTTTTGGGGATGGATCCCATTCCACGCGCCATCCGGGCTCAACCCGTTGAACTGGCCGCCGGCGTTCTTCTCCTGGTTCGCAGCCGGGATGCTGCTCGCCGAGTGGGTGCACAGCCCGCTCGGGTGGCCGCATCGACTGGCGCGCCACCGCGTGCTGATGGCGGTTGTCGCCGTGGCCGCCTACCTGGTGGCCGCTTCGCCGCTCGCCGGTCCGCCGGGGCTGACACCGAGCACCGCCGCAGAGTTCACCGTCAAGGCGGCCATGGGCGCGCTGGTCGCCGTCGCGCTGGTCGCGCCGTTGGTGTTGGACCGGCCGGACACCCCCCATCGCCTGCTGGGCAGCGCCCCGATGGTGACCCTGGGACGCTGGTCCTACGGCATCTTCATCTGGCACCTTGCGGCGCTGACCATGGTGTTTCCGGTGATCGGCGAGTTCTCGTTCCAGGGCCACATGCCGCAGGTGTTGCTGCTGACGTTGTTTTTCGCCATCGCGATCGCCGCCGTGAGCTACGCGCTGGTCGAGTCACCGTGCCGAGAAGCGTTGCGACGCTGGGAGACCCGCAGGCGGGAGCCTCGCGAGGTCAGCCAGCGCCAAGCGGACGCAATCGCGCCATGATCTCGTCGCGTACCGCCGAGCGGCGTGCCTTGCCGGCGTCGTCGCGTAACGGGGTGTCCACGAACTCGACCATGTGCGGCACCTTGTAGCCGGCAATGCGTTCCGCCAGAAACGCCTTCACCGCCTCTTCGTCGAGGGATGATCCGGCGATCGGCTGGACGAGAGCGTACGGCACTTGACCCAGGTCATCGTGCGGCACGCCAACCACCAAGCAGGACAACACTTCTGGATGCGCCGACAGAGCGTTCTCGATCTCGGCGGGGTAGACGTTGCGGCCGCCCACGGTGAACATGTCGACGCGACGGTCCGACAGG
This sequence comes from Mycobacterium shimoidei, assembly GCA_002101905.1. Taxonomy (GTDB): domain Bacteria; phylum Actinomycetota; class Actinomycetes; order Mycobacteriales; family Mycobacteriaceae; genus Mycobacterium; species Mycobacterium shimoidei. The sequence continues at coordinate 61,706 of LQPU01000003.1, forward strand.
TAAAGGAAACCGTCTTCGTCGAAATATCCCAAATCGCCGAGCGAGTCCCATCCGTCGCGGTTTTTCGCGGTAACCCCGACATATCGGTAGGTCGGTGGGCTGCCCGGGCTGGGCCGCATGTAAATCTCGCCGACCACCCCCGGCGGGCACTCCCGGCCGTCGTCGTCGAGCACCTTCATCTCCCCGGTGACCACCACTCCGACCGACCCGCGGTGGGTCAGCCATTGGTCGCCCGAGATGAACGTCAATGCCTGAAGTTCGGTGCCGCCGTAGAGCTCCCACACTTTCTCCGGACCGAGCAGATCGATCCATGCCTCCTTGACCGCCGGCGGGCACGGCGCCGCCAGGTGCCAGAACCGTCGGATGGACGACAGGTCGTACGACTGCGGGTCGGCGTGGTAGACCGGCAGCACCCGTTGCATGATCGTCGGCACCGTCATCAGGAACGTGACGCGATGGTCGGTGATCAGCCGCAGGAATTGCTCGGGGTCGAACCGGCTCATCAGCACCAGATGGTGGCGCATCAGCAAAGCCAGTGTCGCGGTGGTGAATCCGGTGTTGTGTGACAGCGGCACCGGGACCAGCGTGGTGTCACCTTCCTGCGCGCCCAGCGGATAACCGATGGCCGGCGGTATCCGGCTGTCGCCGCCGGCTTCGATCAGCTTGGGCCGCCCGGTGCTGCCGCCCGATCCCATCGCCTTCCACACCGGCGACACCGCTTCCGGTAACGCACCATCCGACAGCGCCGGTTCGGGAGTGAAACCTGCTGGTACGTTCGCTATTTCGGGGTGATCGCCGCCCACTAGCAGAGCGGGCTGTCGCAAGTCCAGCAGGCCCTGTAATTCCGCGTGCGGCAACCGCGCCGACAGTGGTTGGGGCACCGCACCCAATTTCCAGCACGCCACGGCGGCCTGAATGCACTCAATGGAGTTCGGCAGCACGATGGTCACATAGTCGCCGATGCCCACACCTCGTTCGGCGTACGCACGGGCCAGCCGGTTCGTCGAGGCGTCGAGCTCGGCGCGGGTGAGGGTCATGCCGTCACAGGTGACCGCGGGCTCGTCGGGAGCGATGGCTGCAAGCTGCGAGATCTGAGTCCCGATGGGCGGGATCGGCTCCGCCTGGGTCATTCGTAGGCACCCGTCCTTTCGAAGATGCGCCGTGGGTTGTCGACGAGCATCGTGTGCAACTGCTCGTCGGTGACGCCGCGCTCCTTCAGCGCCGGGATCACGTCGTTGTGGATGTGCAGGTAATGCCAGTTGGGCGCGACCACCGGCAACAGCTCCTCGGGCAGCGCGTCGAAATAGCAGTTGGCGTCATGGGATAACACCATCTTGTCGGCGTGACCGCGCTCGCACATCCGCGCCACGATGTTGACCCGGTCCTCGAACGGCGAGATCACGTCGATACCGAACCGGTCCATGCCGAGGTAGGAGCCGGCGGCGATGAGCTCCTCGAGGTAGCCGACGTCGGTGCTGTCACCGGAATGGCCGATGATCACCCGGCTCAGGTCGGCGCCCTCCTCTTCGAAGATGCGCTGCTGTTCCAGGCCGCGCCGCAGACCTGCGTGGGTGTGCGTCGAGATCGGCACCCCGGTACGTTTGTGCGCCTGCGCGACGGCACGCAGCACCCGCTCCACCCCGGGAGTGATACCGGGTTCATCGGTGGCGCACTTGAGGATTGCCGCCTTGATACCGGTATCGGCGATGCCCTGTTCGATATCGCGGACGAACATGTCGGTCATGATCTCCGGGCCGTCCAGCTGGGTTCCCGGTCCCTGGTAGTGGAACCGGAACGGCACATCGTTGTAGGTGTAGAGCCCGGTTGCCACCACGATGTTGAGTTCGGTGGCGGCCGCGACACGCGCGATGCGCGGGATGTAGCGGCCCAGCCCGATGACGGTGAGGTCGACGATGGTGTCCACCCCGCGCGCCTTGAGTTCGTTGAGCCTGGTGATGGCGTCGGCCACGCGTTGTTCCTCGTCGCCCCAGGCTTCGGGATAGTTCTGGGCGACCTCGGTGGTCATGATGAACACGTGTTCGTGCATCAGCGTGACGCCGAGATCGGCCGTATCGATTGGTCCACGTGCGGTATTCAGTTGCGACACGCACCCGATGCTAAGGGGCGGACTCGATTACCGACAGGGTGTTGTCACTGTTAGTGGTGTAGGCGGTGTGAGTGCTGGGATCGACGGCCACCCGCTCCGGCTGTTCGCCGACGGTGATCGTGGTGGCGACCGCGCGGTGGGTGGTGTCGATGACCGACACCGTGTTGTCGTCGCTGTTGATGGTGTACGCGGTGTCGGCGCCGGGGTCGACGGCCACCCCGCGCGGACCGTTGCCGACTTTGATCGTGCCGGTGACCGCGCGACTGGTGGTGTCGATGACGAACACGGCGTTGTCGCTGTTGGCCACGTAAGCGGTGTGGATCCGGGGGTCGACGGCGACCCCGCGATTGCCGGAGCCGACTTTGATCGTGGTGGCGACGACACGCCGGGGACCGTCGATGACCGATACGGCGTTGTCGCTGTTGGCCACGTAGGCGGTGTGGGTGGTCGGATCGACCGCCATGCCGTAGGGGTTGATGCCGACCGGGATGGTCGCGACCACGGTGTTGGTGGTCAGGTCGATCACCGAAACGCTGTTGTCCCAGTTGTTGGCCACGTATGCGGTGTGGGTGGTCGAATCGATAGCCACGCCCCACGGGTTCGTGCCGACCGGGATCGTGGCCCGCACAGTGCGGTTGGTGGCGTCGACGACCGATACCGTGTCGTCGCGGTTGTTGGTGACGCAGACGGTGTGCGTGGTCGGGTCGACGGCCACGCCCTGCGGGTGTTGCCCGACGGGGATGGCGCCGGTCACGGTGCGGTTGGCGGTGTCGACCACCGACAGCGTGTTGTCGCCGTAGTTGGCCACGTAGGCGGTGTGCGTGGTCGGATCGACCGCTACTCCCTGCGGGTGTTTGCCGACCGGAATGGTGGCGGTGATGGTGCTCGAGATGGTGGCAACGGGCGGCTCGCCGTGCCGGTGGTGGATCCAATACGCGCCCCCGGCGACGGCCGCCAGCGTGACGACGCCGGCCGTGGCGACCAGCGCGGTCCTGCCGCGTCGCGCGGTTCGCGGCGGTGCCGGTGCCGCGCCGGCGGCGGGGCTTGCCGTGACGGGGCGCGGTGCCGGAGCCAACGCCTGGCGGGCGGCCTCGGCGAGCTCAGCGGCACTGGCGTAGCGGTCCTCGGGAGATTTCGCCAAGCCGCGGGACATGACCTCGTCGAATCGCGGCCGGACATCAGAGCCCTGTTGGCTGGGCCGGGGAATCGGGGCGGTCAGGTGGGCGGCGATCAGGGCGGTCCGGTCGTCAGTCGGGTACGGCGGTGCACCGGTGAGGCATTCGTAAAGCACGCAGGCCAGCGCGTAAATGTCAGCGCGGTGGTCGCTCTCTTCGTCGGTGAACCGTTCGGGCGCCATGTAGGCGAACGTGCCGACGGTGGTGCCGGCCGTCGTGATTTTGGCGTCGGTGGCGGCGTTGGCCAGCCCGAAGTCGGTCAGGCAGGCGAAATCCTTTGGCGTGAGCAAGATGTTGGCGGGTTTGACGTCGCGGTGGACGATCTGTTCGGCGTGCGCGGCATCGAGGGCCGAAGCGATTTGGCCGACGATCGATACCGCCCGCTGCGGCTCCAGTGGACCACTCTCGTCGATCACGGTGCGCAGGTCGGTGCCGCGGATCAGCCGCATGTCGATGAACAGTTGGCCGTCGATCTCCCCGTAGTCGTGGATCGGCACCACGTGCGGGTCGCTGAGCCTGCCGGCGGTGCTGGCCTCCCGAAACAACCGCTGCCGGAACACCGGGTCGGCGGAAAAGGACTGCGGCAACAGTTTGAGCGCTACGGTCCGATTCTTGTTGGTGTCGAAGGCCTCGTATACCTCACCGAACCCACCGCGGCTCAGCAGGCGCTTCAGCAGGTACGGGCCGAACTGCGATGCGGCGTGGGGTCCCTCAGCCGTGCCGCCGGCTGGCGGCTCCTCCACCAACAGCACCTCCCCGGCGATCGCGAGCTCCTCGCGGTTGGAGTCTAGGCGTCGAGCGCTACGCAGGCGTCAGTATTGGCCCGCGACTGGAAACGGTCTTGAGAAGTGAGCTGGCTCACACTAGAGTGACCAGTGGTCATCGTAGCGAGGAGGCGGTATGCCGACGGTTACCTGGTCGCGCGTCGACCCGGCTCGACGGGCGGCCGTGGTGGAAGCCGCCGAGGCCGAGTTCGGCGCGCACGGTTTCTCCGGCGGCAGCCTGAACGTCATCGCCCGCCGCGCCGGAGTCGCCAAGGGCAGCCTGTTTCAGTACTTCGCCGACAAGCGCGACCTGTATGCGTTCATCGCCGACGTCGGCAGCCAGCGCGTGCGCTCCTACATGGAGAACCGCATCCGTGAACTCGACCCCAGCAGACCGTTTTTCGATTTCCTCACCGACCTGCTCGACGATTGGGTCGCCTACTTCGCCGATCACCCCCGGGAACGTTCGCTACATGCGGCGGCCAGCCTCGAAGTCGACACCGATGCCCGTATCAGCGTGCGGTCCGTCATTCACCGCCATTACCTGGAAGTGCTGCGCCCGTTGGTGCGTGACGCGCATACCCGCGGTGATCTGCGGGCGGATTGTGACATCGACGCGCTGTTGTCGCTGCTGCTGTTGATCTTTCCGCATCTCGCGCTGGCACCGTACGTGCGCGGCATGGATCCGGTCCTCGGGCTCGATGACCCCACCCCAGAGCAGCCTGCGCTGGCCGTGCGCAGGCTCGTCGCCGTCTTGGCAGCCGCATTCGCCGGATTGCCGCAAACGCACCGCAATGATCAAAAGGAGGTCACCGCGCCATGACACGCACGAGTTCAGGTTCAATGGTCAAAGGCGGACTCAACTGGGACAGCTTGCCGCTCAAGCTGTTCGCCGGCGGCAACGCGAAGTTCTGGAATCCGGCCGACATCGACTTCTCCCGCGACCGCGCGGACTGGGAAAAGCTGACCGACGTCGAACGCCACTACGCCACCAGGCTGTGCGCCGAATTCATCGCCGGCGAGGAAGCGGTGACCGAGGACATTCAGCCGTTCATGAGCGCAATGCGCGCCGAAGGACGGCTGGGCGACGAAATGTATTTGACCCAGTTCGCATTCGAGGAAGCCAAGCACGTGCAGGTGTTCCGGATGTGGCTCGACGCGGTCGGCGTCACCGAAGACCTGCATCCCTTCTTGGACGACATCCCCACCTACCGCACGATCTTCTACGAGGAATTGCCGGACTGCCTCAACGCGTTGTCGGTCGATCCGTCACCGGCGGCCCAGGTCCGCGCATCGGTCACCTACAACCACATGGTCGAGGGCATGTTGGCGCTGACCGGCTACTTCGGCTGGCACAAGATCTGTGTGGAGCGCGGCATCCTTCCCGGCATGCAGGAGCTGGTCCGCCGCATCGGTGACGACGAGCGGCGCCACATGGCGTGGGGCACCTTCACCTGTCGGCGCCACGTCGCCGCCGACGACGCCAACTGGGACGTCTTCGAAACCCGCATGAACGAGTTGATGCCGCTCGGGTTGCGCCTGATCGAAGAAGGCTTCTCCCTTTACGACCCGATGCCGTTCGACCTTTCCACCGAAGAGTTCATGCAGTACGCCAGCGACAAGGGGATGCGGCGTTTCGGCACGATCTCCAGTGCGCGCGGACGCCCGGTCGAGGAGATCGACCTCGACTACTCGCCGGTGCAGCTGGAAGACACCTTCGCCGACGAGGACCAGAAGGCGCTGGCCGGGGTCTCCGCGTAGCGCACCTCCCGCACCCCGCGCCGAGCGTGGGCCTTAAGTACGGGAATGGCGTGAAATTCGTGCATAAGGCCCACACTCGGCGGGTCCGACGTCGGCTACTTGCCGCCGTCGGCAGAGCCCACCCACACCGTCTTGGCGTTGCAGAATTCGCGAATGCCGTGGCCGGCCAGCTCGCGGCCGTAGCCGGACCGTTTGATGCCGCCGAACGGCAGCTCGGGGTAAGACACCGTCATCCCGTTGATGAAGACCTGTCCGGCCTCGATGTCGTCGATGAAGCGCTGCTGCTCCGCCTCGTCGCGGGTCCAGGCGTTGGAGCCCAGCCCGAAGGTGGTGGCGTTGGCGATCTCGATGGCCTCGTCGATGTCGGCGACGCGGTACACCGAGGCGACCGGGCCGAACACCTCCTCGTAGAAGATCGGCATGTCCCGGCTGATGTCGGTGATCACCGTCGGTGGGTAGAACCAGCCGGGACGGTCGAGACGCTTTCCGCCGCACCGGATCACCGCACCGGCGGCGACGGCCTCGTCGACCAGCTTCTCGACGTCGGCGCGGCCGGATTCGGTGGCCAGCGGGCCGACGTCGGTGTCCGGGTCGGTCGGGTCGCCGACCCGCAGCGCGGCCATCTTGTCGACGAACTTGGCCAAGAACTCGTCGTAGACGTCGGCGTGCACGATGAATCGCTTCGCCGCGATGCACGACTGGCCGTTGTTTTGCACCCGCGCGGTCACCGCGGTCGACACCGCCGCGTCGAGGTCCGCCGACGGCATCACGATGAACGGGTCGCTACCGCCGAGTTCGAGCACGGTGGGCTTGATCTCATCGCCGGCGATCGCAGCGACCGACTGTCCGGCCGGCTCGCTTCCGGTCAGCGTGGCCGCGGCCACCCGGGGATCGCGCAGGATGGTCTCCACCGCGCTGGACGGGACCAGCAGCGTCTGGAAGCAGCCGTCGGGGAAACCGCCGCGACGGATCACGTCGGACAGGTACAAGGCGGTCTGCGGCACGTTGGAGGCGTGCTTGAGAATTCCGACGTTGCCGGCCATCAGCGCGGGCGCGGCGAACCGCACGGCCTGCCACAGCGGGAAGTTCCACGGCATCACCGCAAGCACCACGCCCAGCGGCTGATAGCGGGTGTAGGCCTTTTTCGCGCCGACCTTGCCCGCGTCAGCCGGCTCGTCGGCCAGCAGCTTCTCGGCATGCTCGGCGTAGAACCGAAAACCCTTGGCGCACTTCAAAACTTCTGCCTTCGCCGACGCCAGCGTCTTGCCCATCTCCAGCGTCATCATCGCCGCGACGTCGTCGGCTTCGGCCTCCAGCAGGTCAGCGGTCGCGTTGGTCCACTCCGCGCGCTGGGCGTAGCTGGTGCGGCGGTAGTCGGCGAACCGGTCGTGCGCGCGGGCGATCGCGGCGTCGATTTCCTCGTCCGTCGCCGCGGTGAAGGTCTTGACCGTCTCTCCGGTAGCCGGGTTGATCGTGGCGATGGGCACGCTGCCCTCCTTTTGCTGCGCGGGGTGTCGCATTCCAGACTGCCACTATGGTGGCCAGTGTGAGCACAGCCGCCGAGTTGATGGTGAAATGCCTGGAAAACGAGGGTGTCTCCGTTGTCTTCGGGCTACCCGGTGAGGAGAACATCCGATTCGTGCAGGCGCTCGCCGGCTCCGATATCCGCTATGTGCTCACCCGCCACGAGCAGGCGGCGGCGTTCATGGCCGAGATGTATGGGCGGGTCACCGGCCGGGCCGCGGTGGTGTCGGCCACGCTGGGCCCCGGCGCCATCAACATGCAGCTCGGGGTCGCCGACGCCACCACCAACAGCACGCCGCTGGTCGCGATCTCCGCCCAGGTGGGCCACGATCGTGAATACAAGGAATCGCACCAATACGTCGACCTGGTGTCGATGTTCGCGCCGATCACCCGCTGGGCCGACGGCGTTCCCACCGCCCGCGCCATCCCGGAGATGTTCCGTAAGGCCTTCAAGCTGGCCGAAACCGAGCGGCCGGCTGCCGTTTACCTCGCGGTGCCAGAACACATCGACGCTGACGAAACCGACTACGACTTGGCGCCGCTGCCGCGCAATGTGGTGCGCGCCGAGTCGCCCTCGCCCAGCCAGGTCCAGCGGGCGGTCGAGATCTTGCGCGCCGCGAAGCGGCCGGTGCTGCTGAGCGGGCACGGCGCTGCCCGCAACGACGCGACCGCGGCCCTGGTCCGGTTCTCCGAGACGCTCGGCATCCCGGTCGCCAACACCTTCCACGGCAAGGGCGTGATGCCCGACGATCACCCCAACACCATCGGGACGATCGGGTTCATGCGGCACGACTATGTCAACTTCGGGTTCGACAACGCAGATGTCGTGATCGCGGTCGGCTATGAGCTGCAGGAGTTCGATCCGGTCCAGATCAATCCCAACGCCGACAAGAAGATCATCCACGTTCACCGGTTTCCAGCCGAGGTGGACATGCACTATTCGGTCGACGTAGGCATCATCGGTGACATCAGCGCATCGTTGGACGCGCTCACCGACGCGTTGGCGGGCCAGCACTTCGCCAGTGACGGCGCCGCTCCGGGACGTCATCTGCTGGCCGAGGAATGCGCCCGCGGACAACAGGATTCGCGTTTTCCGCTGGCGCCGCAGCGGTTGGTGGCCGATATCCGCGCCGCGTTGGGCCGCGACGACGTCGTGCTAGTGGACACCGGCGCCACCAAGATGTGGATGGCGCGGTTGTACCCGACGTATCAACGCAACACCTGTCTGATCTCAAATGGATTGTCCACCATGTCTTTTGCGCTTCCCGGAGCGCTGGGGGTCAAGCTGGCCCGGCCGGAGGCCAAGGTATTGGCGGTGGTCGGCGACGGCGCGTTTTTGATGAACTCTCAGGAGATCGAGACCGCTGTGCGGGAGCGAATCCCGCTGGTGGTGCTTATCTGGGATGACGGCGGTTACGGCCTGATCGAGTGGAAGATGGATCTCGAACTCGGCGACCATTACTACGTCAAGTTCAACAATCCAGATGTGGTCAGTTACGCCGAAAGCTTCGGCGCCAAGGGATACCGCATCACCAGCGCCGACGAACTGCTGCCGACGCTGAAAGCCGCGCTCGACGACGACGGTGTCTCGCTGATCTCCTGCCCGGTGGACTACTCGGAGAACCTGCGACTGACTGAGCGGCTGGGCCAACTGGACGGCACGCTGTAGCGGTACCACCTAAAACACACAGAAAGACAACATCATGACCACCACACTCAGTGACACCACGGTCCTATTGGACGAGCTGGCCGGCCGGGTCGACGCCGCCAACCCGGATTCCCGCCTCGAGGTGACCAACGCGATGACGGGACAACTCCTGGGCAGCGTCCCGCGCTGCACCAGCGATGACGTGATCGCCGCGGCCGAACGTGGTCGCGCCGTTCAGCGCGACTGGGCCAATCGGCCGATCCGCGAACGTGCGGCCGTGCTGCGGCGCTTCCACGATCTGGTGTTGCAACACCAAGACGAGGTTCTCGATCTCATTCAACTCGAGAACGGCAAGGCGCGCCGGCACGCGTTCGAGGAGGTCATGGACGTCTGCGTGACCGCCCGCTACTACGCCAACACCGCCGAAGGCTACCTGCGTCCCAAGCGCCGCCAAGGGGTGCAGCTGGTGCTGACGCAGGTGACCGAACTGCACCACCCCAAGGGGCTGGTCGGCATCATCTCGCCGTGGAACTACCCGCTGACTCTGGGGATCAGTGACGCGATCCCGGCGATCGTCGCCGGCAACGCCGTATTGGCCAAACCCGATCAGCAGACCCCGTTTTCGGCGCTGTGGGCGGTCCGAATGCTCGAGAAGGCCGGCATGCCAGCGGGTTTGGTGCAGGTGGTCACAGGTTCTGGTGCCGAGTTGGGCACGCCGATCATCGAGCAGTCCGATTACCTGATGTTCACCGGCTCAACCGCGACGGGCCGCACCGTCGCTGCGCAGGCCGGTCAGCAGCTGATCGACTGCTCGATGGAGTTGGGCGGCAAGAATGCGTTGCTGGTGCTCGACGACGCCGATGTCGACAAGACGGTGTCCGGCGCTGTGCGGGCCGCGTTCTCCAACGCCGGGCAGCTGTGTATCTCGGTGGAGCGGATCTATGTGCCCGGTTCGTTGTGGGATGATTTCGCGAAACGCTACGCGGAAGCTGCTAAAGCACTGAAACTGTCTGCGGAACTTGACTATTCGGCCGACATGGGGTCGTTGATCTCGGAGAAGCAACTCGAGACGGTTCGTCGTCACGTCGACGACGCGGTGAGCAAGGGTGCCGAGGTGCTGGCCGGTGGCCGGGCCCGTCCCGACATCGGCCCGTATTTTTACGAGCCGACAATCCTGTCCGGGGTGCGCGAAGGCATGACCGCGTTCGCTGACGAGACGTTCGGGCCGGTGGTTTCGCTCTACCGCGTCGACAGCGAGGAGGAGGCCATCGCGAAGGCCAACGACAGTGACTACGGCCTCAACTTCAGCGTCTGGACGTCGAATGCCAAGCGCGGCCGGGACGTCGCGGCCCGGCTACAAGCCGGCACCGTCAACGTCAACGAGGCCTATGCGGCGGCCTGGGGGTCGGTGGACGCCCCGATGGGTGGCATGAAGGCATCTGGTCTGGGGCGCCGGCACGGCGAGCACGGCATTCTCAAATACACTGAGTCCCAGACGATTGCGGTCGAGCGACTGCTGCCTGTCGGAGTGCCGCCGGGGCTGCATCCCCGCCGCTATGCGCGGATCATGTCCCGCGGCCTGCGCTTGTTGAAGCACATGCCGGGAGTCAAGTGACCTCAGTGTTGTTTGACGACGGAACGTGGTGCCGTCCGCCACAGGCGCCGACCGTCGGGTTGCGGCTTGGGCGGCTCGAGTAACAGCACTGCGCGGTTGTCGAGTAATACCGGGCGGACCCAGTCACCGAGTTCGATGAGCTCGCCCGGCTTGGGCTGTTGACGTGCTCCGTCGCGGGCGAGGTCGATGGGTGTCAGCGCATGTAGGTCGTCGATGGTGGCCTCGTAGGGGAGCTCTTCGATGCCCGGCAGGGTGATGAACAGCCCGTCGTTGCCCGACAGTTGCAGCCCGATCGCCGCTAGCGCGCCGAGTACCCCGTCCTGGGTGCCGCCGTGTCCGGATAGATGCACGCCGAGCTCGGCGGCAAGTTCACGGGCTTGTCCGGCGTGCAGCACTTCTTGCTTCGCGCGATATCCGAACTCCACTAGCATCTCGGCGTTTTCGCCGAGCAGCCCGGGGATGGCCACGGCGAGACCGGGATCGGCGTCCGCTGGACAGACTCGTTCGAGGAACTGACCGGCCAGCTCGATGATCTGTGCCGCGACGGCGTCGGGATTGTCCTCGGGGCTGCGCCAGGCCAGGCATGCGCTGGAATTGTGTGAAGTATAGGGGATTCGGTCGTCGACCAGGAGCTGATGCCGAGTAGCTCCGGCGGCTGTACCGAGGTTTGCCGCGGCGAGTTCGCGCAGCAGGGCACGGGCGCGCCGGCCCGTTCCGGGGCTCCACTGGTTGTCGGTGTCGTCGATACCGATCAGCACGTCGACGCCCGACAGGGCGGAGCAGCTATGCGCCATGGGTTCCTTCATATCAACTCAAGTACATTCGGTTGCATGACCGAGCGCCCCGAAGTCCCATGGGCCGAGTAACAACGCGCCGGCGCGTCAGTCACCTCACGTCGGGTCGTGCTGCCGAGCGACCCGAAACCCTTGCGGTCGAGGAACCACTGGAGATCCGGCTCAACGGCAGCCCGTTGACGGTTACGATGCGCACGCCAGGATCGGATTTCGAACTGGCGCAAGGGTTTTTGCTTTCTGAGGGCGTGATCGCACGTCGTGACGACGTGCTGACCGTGCGGTATTGTCGCGGTGCAGAAGCGGGCAACCTCAACACCTACAACGTGCTCGACGTCACATTGGCCCCCGGCGTGCCGATGCCCGAGGTGGGTGTCGCCCGTAACTTCTACACCACATCCTCGTGTGGTGTCTGCGGTAAGGGCTCGCTGGAAGCGGTGGAATTGGTCAGCCGGTACTGCCCGGGTGACGATCCGGTGCACGTCGATGCCGCGGCGCTGACGGGCATGCCCGAGAAGTTGCGCACGGCCCAGGATGTCTTCGCCAGTACGGGCGGTCTGCACGCAGCCGCGTTGTTCGACGCGGACGCGACCATGCTGGTGGTCCGCGAGGACATCGGCCGTCACAACGCGGTGGACAAAGTGATCGGCTGGGCGGTCGAGCAGGACCGGATACCGCTGACCGGCACGGTGCTGTTGGTCAGCGGACGCGCCTCGTTCGAGTTGACCCAGAAGGCCGTCATGGCTGGAATCCCGGTGCTGGCAGCCGTTTCGGCGCCGTCGTCGCTCGCAGTCGATCTCGCCGGCCAGTCCGGCCTGACGCTGGTGGCTTTCCTGCGGGGGGATTCCATGAACGTCTACAGCCGCCCCGACCGTATCGGCTAACAGTTGCCGGTCCCGCTGCCCGGGCCGCCCGGACCTCCCACACCGGGTCCGCCGCCGCAGCCGCCGCCCCCGCCGTTTCCGCCGTTGAACA
>LQPU01000004.1 GCA_002101905.1 Mycobacterium shimoidei
GCGGTGACGGCGGCAACGGCTTCGGCACCGGCAACGGCGGCACCGGCGCCAACGGCGGCACCGGCGGTAACGGCGGCCTCGGCGCCAACGGCGGTACCGCAACCGGCACCGGCGACGGCGGCAACGGCGGTGACGCCGGGTGGGGCGGCCACGGCGGTGGCGCCGGCGACGGCGGCGACAGCGGCAGCCTCGGCGGCAACGGCGGCAACGGCGGCGTCGGCGGCACCGGCGGCAACACCGGCGCGGCGGCCGGCATCGGCGGTCTCGGCGGCTTCGGCGTCCCCGGTGACGGCGGTGACGGCGGGTATGGCGGTCGCGCCGGCAACGGCGGCGACGGCGGCGCCGGCGGCTCGGCGCTCGGGCCCACCGGTAACGGCGGCACGGGCGGCGCCGGCGGCACCGGCGGCAACGCAGCCGCCGGCGGGGCCGGAGGCAACGGCGGCGCAGCCACCGCCACCGACATCGGCGGCGACGGCGGCGACGGCGGCCTCGGTGGCTCGGCCGGCACCGGCGGCGACGGCGGCTACGGCGGCGACGCGGCCGGCAACGGCAACGGCGGCAACGGCGGAGCCGGCGGCGACAGCGGCACCAACGGTGTCGGCGGCAACGGCGGCGACGGCGGAGCCGCCAGCGCCACCCGCGACGGCGGCGACGGCGGCGACGGCGGAGCCGGCAACTACGCCGCATTGGGTGACACCGGCGACGGCGGCAACGGCGGCGCTGCGGCCGGATCCGGCCACGGCGGCAACGGCGGTGCCGGCGGTAATGCCTCCAACGCCACCGCCGGCGGCAACGGCGGCAACGGCGGGGCAGCCAGCAACGTCGTCGGCGGCGGCAACGGCGGCGACGGCGGCGACGGCGGCGACGGCGGGTACTTCGGATTCAACTCGTCGGACGGCGGAACCGGTGGCGACGGCGGAACCGCAGGACCCGGTGGCACCGGCGGCACCGGCGGCGACGGCGGAACCGCGGGCATCGGCGGTGACGGCGGCAACGGCGGGCCGGCGGGGCCGCAGGCGCACCCGGCGGCGGCCTGGCCGGCGCACCCGGATCCGGCGGCGACGGCTCGGTTGGCGCTTACGGCGGCGACGGCGGCGACGGCGGCGACGCCACACCCGCCGGCACCGGCGGAACCGGCGGCAACGCCACCAACGGCACCGTCGGCGGCAACGGCGGAGCCAACGGCGCCGGAGTCCCCGGCACCACCGCACCCGGGCTCGGCGTCGCGGGCGGACCCACCCCCGGCACACCCGGCCAACCGCCAAACGGCAACCTCGGCGGCGACGGCGGCACCGGCGGCAACGCCGGCAACGGCGGCGATGGCGCTCCGTAACCAATCAGGAGGTACACAACGGAAAGGCCCGCTACGGCGGGCCTTTCCCCTTACCTGAGGACCCCGCACGACGGGCACGTCGTGAGCAATCCCGGAACGGTTCCCGAATCGCCTGCGGGCGACGGGGCCGGTAGCCGATAATCGCTGCGTGGGTGGGGAGCTGCGCCGAGGCGAAACGCTTTCGGCTGACAAGCATTCCGCGAAGGAGACACCGCAGAAGTGAACGACAATCCGCGTGCCGATGTGGTCACTCGCCAGTACGAGCGCTACAGGTACCCCCACCCGATCCAGGACCTCGAAGCGTGGCTGGCGAACAACTGGGAATGGTTCGACCCCAGCCATGCGCACCGGGTGTTGTGGCCGGACCGCGAATACAAGCCCGATCTGGACATTCTGATCGCGGGCTGCGGCACCAACCAGGCGGCGGTTTTCGCATTCATGAACCCGGATGCCAAGGTTGTGGCGGTCGATATCAGCCAGCCGTCGCTGGATCATCAGCAGTACCTCAAAGACAAACACGGGCTGTTCAACCTCGAGTTGCACCTGCTTCCGATCGAGGAGTTGCACACGCTAGGTCGCGATTTCGACCTGATCGTGTCGACCGGCGTGCTGCATCACATGGCCGATCCGCAAGTGGGAATGAATGCGATCGCGAGTTGTCTGCGTCCCGACGGCGCGATCGGGATCATGCTGTACGCGAAGAACGGCCGAATCGGGCTGGAGTTGCTGCAGTCGGTGTTCCGCGACCTGGGGCTGGGCCAAAACGAGGCATCGATAGCGCTTGTGCGGCAGACGCTTTCGTTGCTGCCCGCAAGTCATCCGGTGCAAACCTATCTGAACGTAGCGAACGATTTGGCATCCGACGCGGTGCTGGTGGACACGTTTTTGCACGGCCGCGAGCGCAGCTACACCGTCGACGAGTGCATCGACCTCGTCACCTCCGCCGGACTGGAGTTTCAGGGCTGGTTCCACAAGGCGCCGTACTACCCGCACGACCTGTTCGCGGCACCCAACCAGCTCTATCCGGCGATCAACGCGCTGCCCGAGCCGATGCTGTGGTCGGTGATGGAGCGCCTGCACACGGCTAACGCCTGCCACTTCTTTATGGCATGCCGTCCGGAGCGGCCGAAAAAGAGCTATGCGATTGATTTTTCGACGCTGGACTGCCTGGACTACGTCCCGCTGATGCGCATGCGGTGCGGGCTCGCCGGTAACGCCATTTATCGGTCGGATTGGCGAACCAACCTCAACTCGGCCCAGTTGCCGTTCGTGCAACAGGTCGACGGCAATCGCACCATCCGCGAGATCGCCGCGTCCGTCCGTGGCGAAGGCTCGCAGCGGGGCAGCGTTGCCGACGTTGAAAAGTTCGCGCGCAGGCTCTTTGAGGCACTGTGGCGCCTCGACTTCGTCGCGATGGGGCTGGAGAAGACGTCGCAGGGCTAACGAGCGGCTAGTACAGCTAGTCGAACAGACCCGCTTGTCCCAGCCCACCGGCCCCGACGGGCGGCACCAGACCCAGATGCGTCCAGGCCTGCGCGGTGGCCACCCGCCCTCGCGGGGTGCGCGCGATCATGCCCGCACGTACCAGGAACGGCTCGCACACCTCCTCGACGGTGGTGGCCTCCTCCCCCACGGCCACCGCCAGCGTCGACACCCCGACCGGGCCGCCGCCGAAGCTGCGGGTCAGCGCAGAAAGCACCGCGCGGTCCAGCCGGTCCAGACCCAGCTCGTCGACGTCGTAGACCTCCAACGCGGACTTGGCGACGTCGCGGGTGATGACGCCGTCCGCGCGCACCTCGGCGTAGTCCCGGACCCGGCGCAGCAGCCGGTTGGCGATCCGCGGGGTTCCCCGGGACCGCAGGGCGATCTCCGCGGCGGCCTCGCCGCCCAATTCGATGCCCAAGATCCCCGCCGAGCGCGCCAGCACCCGCTCCAGCTCGGCCGGCTCGTAGAAATCCATGTGCGCGGTGAAACCGAACCGGTCGCGCAGTGGCCCGGTCAGCGCCCCGGACCGAGTGGTGGCGCCGACCAAGGTGAACGGTGCCACCTCCAGCGGAATCGATGTTGCCCCAGGGCCTTTACCGACAACCACGTCGACGCGGAAGTCTTCCATCGCTAAGTACAGCATCTCCTCGGCGGGCCGGGCGATGCGATGGATCTCGTCGATGAACAACACGTCGTGCTCGACGAGGTTGGACAACATCGCCGCCAAGTCGCCGGCGCGTTCCAGCGCCGGCCCGGACGTCACCCGCAACGACGATCCCAGCTCGGCGGCGATGATCATCGCCAACGACGTCTTGCCCAACCCCGGCGGCCCCGACAGCAGAATGTGATCCGGTGTGCCGCCACGGTTTTTGGCGCCTTCGAGCACCAGTTGCAATTGTTCGCGAACCCGTGGCTGACCGATGAATTCCTGTAGGGAACGCGGCCGCAGGCTGGCGTCCACGTCCCCCTCGCCGACGGTCAGCGCCGGCGACAGCTCCCGTTCGTCGGGTTCGGTCACTTTTTCCCTAACATTGACAGCGCTCGGGTCGGTTGAGATTGCGCACAGGGTCGTGATTCCGCTGAAACAACAGCCCTGCACGCAATCTCAACGGTGATTGGTGGGTCATTTCTTGCCCAGTATCGACAGCGCCGCCCGCAGCGCACTGGAGGTGGTCGCACCGTCGTCGCCCGCTAGCACCTTGTCAGTGGCCTCCTCGGCCTGCTTGACCGCAAAGCCAAGTCCCACAAGGGCTTCCACCACCGGACCGCGGACCGAATGACCATTGACCGATGCGCTCGGCGCCGCACCCATCTTGTCGCGCAGCTCCAGCACCATCCGCTCGGCACCGCGCTTACCGATGCCGGGCACTCGGGTCAGCGCGGTGACGTCGCCGTCGGCCAGCGCCTGCCGCAACCCGGGCGCGTCGTACACCGCAAGTGTGGCCAGCGCGATTTTGGGCCCGACACCGGACACGCTCAGCAACGTCAGGAACAAGTCGCGGGCGTCGGTGTCGAGAAATCCGTACAGCGTCATGGAATCTTCGCGCACGATCATCGCGGTGACCAGCCGCGCCTCGCTGCCGCGACGCAGTGTCGCCAGCGTCGACGGGGTGGCCATCAACTTGTAACCCACCCCGGCGGCCTCGATCACGACATGGTCGAGCGCCACGTCGAGAACTTCACCGCGAACCGAGGCAATCATGTGGCGGCCTTGACTTTCGCCTTGAATTTCTTGCGCTGCTCAGCCGCCTTGGCTTCGGCGGCGGCCATCCGCGCGATCATCGGCGCGCGCCAGCAGTGGCAGATCGCCAGCGCCAGCGCATCAGCAGCATCAGCCGGGGTCGGTTTGGCTTGCAGCCCAAGGATTCTGGTGACCATCGCGGTGACCTGAGCTTTGTCCGCGCCGCCGTTGCCGGTGACCGCAGCCTTGACCTCGCTGGGGGTGTGGAAGTGCACGTCGATGCCGCGTTTGGCGGCGGCCAACGCGATCACGCCGCCGGCCTGCGCAGTGCCCATCACCGTGGACACGTTCTGCTGAGAGAACACCCGCTCGATCGCGAGGACGTCCGGATGATGGGTATCCAGCCAGTGCTCGACGGCATCGCTGATGGTCAGCAGCCGTTGCTGCAGCGCCACCTCGGCCGGGGTACGCACCACGTCGACATCCAGCGCGATGACCTGTCTGCCCACGCCGCCCTCGATGACCGACAGCCCGCAACGGGTCAGTCCAGGGTCGACGCCCATCACACGCACGTCAACGCTCCCTCGAGTAGCCGAACGGTTGTTCGATACCTTAGCGGGCCGGACTGACATCGTTCGGCAGACACGCGGACGCCGAGCGCAGGACTTTGGCGCGGTAGCAGATCGCCGGTCCACCGACGACGCGCCCAACATAACGATTTCGTATCGAATCGTAAGGGGACTGCTTGTGCCCGAACAGATTTCAGCAATGCCTCAACGGAGTTGGTGAGGCGCGATACTATCGCCCAATGTCTGACAGACCTCTCGGTAAATCCAGCTCGTCGGCGAGCGACGCCGAAACCCAGAAGGAATCTGCATCCAAGGAGCCTGCCTCCAAGGGCTCCGCGCCGAAGGGGGCTCTGCCATACCCCGACGGATCGCAGGCCACGAAGTGGGCCGCGTACGCGGCCATCGCGCTCGCCGTGATCGCCGTGGTCCTTGCTGCCCTGGCTTATTTCCACCCATCGCACGACAAGGCCTCGGCCGGCGCCGTCGAGCAGCAGGGCGGCGACGCGAAGACCAACGTTTGCGCGGCCTACAACACCGTTCACGAAGGGGTCGTCGCCAACACCCACATGGCAAACCCCACCCCGGACAACCCAGTGGGCCAACTTTCGGTCGCCGCCAACGCACGCCTGTCCCTGTTGGGGGGCGGCTCGTATCTGAAGGATCGGCTGGCGGCGAACACGGCGGCTCCAGCCGATCTCGCCAAGGTCGTCGATGCTATGGCCAACACGATCCAACAGCTGGGCGTCAACTATATGGCCGGGGCACCCAATGACGTTCAGGAGCCGCTGCGCCACGACCTCGACAACCAGATCAGCCAGCTCAACCAGATGTGCGGCTAAGCGTTTGGTCGGCAGGGTCTGATGGAGCCGCCGCTCCGTTCCGTCGATCCAGCGCAGCTGCGCGAGGCGATGGCGCGGCGGCTGCATCGCCGATCGGTGGTCAGCGGGCAGATCACGTTGCCGGCTGTCCCGGGCATGATCGACGAATACGTCAGGATGTGCGACGGCATCTTTGCCGCCGTGGGTGTGCGGTTCACCATCGACGAACTCGCTCATCTGAAGTCGGTGCTGGAGGGTGAGTTAGCGGCGGCCTATCAGGCCTCGGTGCGTTCGAACATCGTCATCTCCTACGACTCCCCGGTCGGCACCGTGCTGAATTACCACGTGAGACCCGAATGGCTGACGATCGAGGCGGCCTACGAGAACTGGATTGTCAACCGCAAGCCGCCGCTGTTCGGGACCGAACCGGACGCGCGGGTGTGGGCGTTGGCCGGCGAAGCAGCCGACCCCGCCACATTTGGTGTGCTCGACATCGGCGGCGGGACCGGCCGCAACGCGCTGGCGCTGGCGCGGCGTGGCCACCCGGTGGACGTGGTGGAGATGACCCCGAAGTTCGCCGACATCATTCGCACGGAGGCGCAACGGGAGTCACTCGACGTTCGGGTCATCCAGCGCGACGTCTTCGCGACCACCGATGATCTGAGACGGGACTACCAGCTGATCCTGCTCTCGGAGGTGGTGTCCGACTTCAAGACGGTCGAGCAGTTGCGCGGGACGTTCCAACTCGCCGCCGATTGCCTGGCCGCCGGTGGGCGTCTGGTGTTCAACGCGTTCTTGGCAAACCCGGACTACACCCCCGACGACGCCGCGCGTGAACTCGGACAGCAGACCTACACCGCGATCTTCACCCGCGACGAGATGAACAGTGCGGCGGCCGGCCTGCCGCTGGAACTGATCGCCGACGATTCGGTCTATGACTACGAGAAAACACACCTGCCCGCCGGCGCATGGCCACCCACAAGTTGGTACGCCGACTGGGTCAGCGGTCTCGACGTGTTCGACGTCGAGCGCGCGGCGTCTCCGATCGAAATGCGCTGGCTGGTCTACCGCAAGCTGGGCCGGCACGCTCGATCGGAAACCTGAACATATTCGATGAATTTGTGACATTCGGCCGACCGTGGTCGCGCCAGCATCTAAGTTGACGCGAACGGCAAATATGTGTGGCTGCGCAGAAAGGCATGATTCATGGCTCGACAAGACAACATTGCGCGGGCACGCAGGTCGCGTAAGGGACATCGGGTGCTCGGCGGGGGGGCTGCGGCCGCCACGCTGCTGGCCGCGGCGGTGACGCCGCTGGCCGCGACGAGCATCGCAAACGCCGACGTCGGAGGCTTCGTCACCACTAATTTCAGCGGCCCGGCTCTCGGCGATCCGCTGCCCGGCACCGACGGCGGCGACGGGCCCGACACCCCCACCCCCGGCGCGTCCGGCGGTGCCGGCGGCAACGGCGGTGATGGCGGCAGCGGCGGGACAGTCGGCAACGCCGGCGACGGCGCACCAGGCGCACCAGGCGCACCCGGGGCACCCGGTGCCGGCGGCCAGGGAGGTCACGGCGGGCAGGGCGGCCAGGGAGGTCACGGCGGCCAGGGAGGTCACGGCGGCCAGGGAGGTCAGGGCGGTCAGGGCGGCGCCGGCGGCCAGGGAGGTCATGGCGGTAACGGCGGCGCCGGCGGTCAGGGCGGTGCGGCCGGTCCAGGCGGTCAGCCCGGGCAGGGCGGCGAGGGCGGCGCCGGAGGCGCGCCCGGCCCTGGCGGAACCCCCGGTCAGCCCGGCGCACACGGCCAACCAGGCGGCTGAAACCTGTTACTTTTACCGCACCGTTGATCCGCGCGGACACGCCCGGCGACACCCATCCATACCCTCGCTGAGATTGAACTCAGCGCGGAAAACCGCGAGAGAGCAGCACGCTGGTGTCGATCTGGGCGCAAAGGCGCAAGGGCGCAAAGAGTAGGTCTACTCCTCGATCTGAGCCAGGATCTCGTCGGGGATGTCGGCGTTGGTGTAGACGTTCTGCACGTCGTCGCTGTCCTCGAGCGCGTCGACCAGCCTCATCACCTTCTGCGCGCCCTCGGCATCCAGCGGAACCGTCACCGACGGCTGAAAGCCCGCCTCGGCCGAGTCGTAGTCAATGCCGGCGTCCTGCAGCGCGGTGCGCACCGCGACCAGGTCGCCCGGCTCGGTGATGATTTCGAAGCTGTCACCGAGATCGTTGACGTCTTCGGCACCGGCCTCGAGCACCGCGGCCAGCACGTCGTCCTCGGTGAGCCCGTTCTTCTCCAGCGTCACCACACCCTTGCGGGCGAACAGGTAGGACACCGAGCCTGGATCGGCCATGCTGCCGCCATTGCGGGTCATCGCCACTCGCACCTCGCTGGCGGCGCGGTTGCGATTGTCGGTCAGACATTCGATGAGCACCGCCACCCCGTTGGGGCCGTAGCCCTCGTAGGTGATGGTCTGGTAGTCGGCGCCGCCGGCCTCCTCGCCGGCGCCGCGCTTGCGGGCCCGCTCGATGTTGTCGTTGGGCACCGAGTTCTTCTTCGCCTTCTGGATGGCGTCGTACAGCGTCGGATTACCGGCTGGGTCGCCGCCACCGACACGGGCCGCGACCTCGACGTTCTTTATCAGCCGGGCGAAGTTCTTGCCGCGGCGCGCATCGATGACAGCCTTCTTGTGTTTGGTGGTGGCCCACTTGGAATGGCCGCTCATCGCCTGACTACCTCTTCTCGCTCCGAAAGTTCGCCAGACGAGTCTACGTGTGACCCGCATTGGGCTCGAAGAATCCCGGCACCCACCGCTCGATCAGCGTGGCGTAGGCCACATGCGCGTCAAGCTGCACGGCGACCCCGAGCAGACCGCCGAGCGTGCGCAGCAACATGACGTAGCCGGGCGGCACCGTCAGCTGGCGGGCGACCTTGAACCGGTCGGCGAATCCCTCCTCGAGGGGGTCGGCGGTGACCAATGCCGACTTCTGGAACCATTCCCGGGTGAAGTGGAACTCGCCCGCCCGCAGCGGGTCGATGTACGCCCACAGCGGAGCGATGTACTCCACCAGCTGCTCGGCAGTCAGGTCGTACGCGTGCGGCATGAACCCGAGCTTCTTCAACAGCCGGATTACTTCATCCCACTGTTCGTCGCGCGCCCAGCACAAGAGTTCACCGAAGTCGGCAGGCACCCCGCCGGGATGTTCGGCAACGGCGCCGAAATCGATGACTCCCAGTCGGCCGTCGGCCAACACCATGAAATTACCCGGATGGGGATCGGCATGCACCAGCCCGACCCGCGCGAGCGAACTGAGGGTGAATTCGATTAGCAAGGCGCACACAAAATTTCGTTCATCCGCGGTGCCGCCGGCGATGATCGAGGAAAGTCGGCGGCCCTCCATCCATTCGGAGATGATCACCTTCGGCGCGCTGGCGATCACCGCCGGCACGAAGAACTTCTGGTCTCCGGCAAAGGCTTTCGCGAACGCACGCTGATACTCGGCTTCCTGACGGTAGTCCAGCTCCGCTTCGATGTGCTCGCTGACCTCTGAAACCAGTCGGTCCACATCTGCTCGCGGCATAACCTGCTTGGCCAACCAGGAAAACCGTTGGATCAGCTTGAGATCGGCGCGCAATGCCTCGTCGGCACCAGGGTATTGGACCTTGACGGCGACCTCGCGCCCGTCTTTCCAAATACCTTTGTGGACCTGGCCGATGCTCGCCGACGCCACTGGCGTGTCCTCGAAGGACTGGAAACGTTCGCGCCACTTGGTGCCGAGTTGGGCATCAAGCACCCGGTGTACCTTGGCCGCCGGCAACGGCGGGGCCTCGCTTTGCAGCTTGACCAACGCCTCGCGAAACGGCTCGGCGAACTGCGGAGGTATCGCGGCCTCCATCACCGACAGCGCCTGACCGACCTTCATGGCTCCGCCTTTGAGCTCGCCCAAGACCTGGAACAGCTCGTCGGCGGCTTTTTCCAGAAGCTCCGCGTTGACCTCTTCCTTGGACTTGCCGGTCATCCGCTTGCCCATGCCCAACGCGGCCCGCCCGGCCGCCCCGGCCGGAAGGCCCGCCAGCTTTGCGACACGTCCCAGTCGGCCCCGCACGATGTCGGCCATCACCACATCATGCCTGGTGGGAGGGCCTACGGCCTAGCGCTTTCCGGTCACCATGTCGACGAACAGCCGGTGAATGCGGCGATCCCCGGTCATCTCCGGATGAAACGCCGTCGCCAGCACCGGGCCCTGCCGCACCGCGACAGCGTGACCGGCCGCGCTGCCCAGCACCTGCACACCGTCGCCGACCCGCTCCACCCAGGGTGCGCGGATGAACACCGCATGTACCGGATCGTCGAGACCCTGGAATTCGATGTCCTCCTCGAACGAGTCGACCTGGCGTCCAAAAGCGTTGCGACGCACTGTCATATCGATACCACCCAACGGCACCGCTTCGCGGCCCACGGATCCGGCGTCGAGGATCTCACTGGCCAGCAGAATCATCCCGGCGCACGCCCCGTAGGCGGGCATACCGTCGAGCAGCCGTTTGCGCAGCGGATCGAGCAGGTCGAAATCGCGCAGCAGATGGCTCATCGTGGTGGACTCCCCACCGGGAATGACCAGAGCATCCACCGCGTCGAGCTCGCTGAGTCGCCGCACCGGTGTCGCAGTCGCGCCGGCTTCCCGCAGGGCCGACAGATGTTCGCGAGTGTCTCCCTGCAGCGCCAAAACCCCGATGCGTGGAGTGCTCATTGGAAATCGCGCTTGTAGCGGGTCAGACCCTCTTGCATCACCGCCGCGACCATTTCGCCGTGCCGGTTGAACAGCTTGCCTTGGCACAGCGCCCGTCCGCCGCACGCCGACGGCGATGTCTGGTCGTAGAGCAACCACTCGTCGGCGCGGAACATGCGCATGAACCACATGGCGTGGTCCAGTGAGGCCACCTGCAGATGCTCACGCTCGTCGAGGTGGGTGACCTGTGCCGAGCCCAGCAACGTCAGATCGCTCATGTAGGCCAGCGCGCAGATGTGCAGCACCGGGTCGTCGGGCAGCGGGTCCCGGTGGCGAAACCACACCTGCTGCTGGGACGCCAGACCGGGTAACAACGCCAACTTCTCCCGCGGCACGATCCGCACATCCCATTCTTCGAACTGGCGAAATCCCGCGTCGTCGAACACCTTCATCGAGTTCAGCCCGGGCAGGTCGTCGGGCGGCGGCGCCGACGGCATCGCGTCCTGGTGCTCGATGCCGCTCTGATCGGTTTGAAACGACGCCGACATGCTGAAAATGGTTTCCCCATGCTGGATGGCGTTGACTCTTCTGGTGCAGAACGAGCCGCCGTCACGGATCCGCTCGACGAGGAAAATAGTGGACGCCGTGGCATCTCCCGGCCGGATGAAGTAACCGTGCAGCGAATGCACCAAAAAGCGCGGGTCCACCGTACGCACCGCCGACACCAGCGACTGGCCGGCCACATGCCCGCCAAAGGTGCGCTGGAAATAGCCCGATTCCGGGCTGAACACACTGCCCCGGTAGATGTTGACCTCGAGTTGCTCGAGATCGAGGATCTTTTCGATCGACACGAAGCGTTACCAACCGCGCTCGGCCAGACGATGCGGCAGGGCGATGTCCTCGACGTTGATGCCGACCATCGGCTCGCCAAGTCCGCGTGACACCTTCGCCAGCACGTCGGGATCGTCGTAGAAGGTGGTGGCCTTGACGATCGCGGCGGCGCGGTGCTCCGGCGCGCCGGACTTGAAGATGCCCGAGCCGACGAACACGCCCTCGGCGCCGAGCTGCATCATCATCGCCGCGTCGGCCGGGGTGGCGATGCCGCCGGCGGTGAACAGCGTGACCGGCAGTTTGCCCGCCCGCGCCACCTCGACGACCAGCTCGTAGGACGCCCCTAATTCCTTTGCGGCTACATACAATTCGTCGTCGGACAGCGACGTCAGCCGACGGATCTCGCTACTTATGGCCCGCATGTGCTTGGTGGCGTTGGAGACATCGCCGGTGCCGGCCTCGCCCTTGGAGCGGATCATGGCCGCACCCTCGCTGATGCGTCGCAACGCCTCGCCGAGGTTCGTCGCGCCGCACACGAACGGCACGGTGAACTTCCACTTGTCGATGTGGTGGGTGTAGTCGGCGGGCGTGAGGACCTCGGACTCGTCGATGTAGTCCACCCCGAGGCTCTGCAGGATCTGCGCCTCCACGAAATGCCCGATGCGCACCTTGGCCATCACCGGGATGGTCACCGCGGAGATGATGCTTTCGATCATGTCCGGGTCGCTCATCCGGGACACACCGCCCTGGGCGCGGATGTCGGCGGGCACCCGCTCCAGCGCCATCACCGCCACGGCGCCGGCGCCCTCAGCGATACGGGCCTGCTCGGGTGTGACGACGTCCATGATGACGCCGCCTTTGAGCATCTCGGCCATGCCGCGTTTGACCCGCGCCGTGCCGGTCTGCCCGTTAGAAGTCACGGCTACCAGTCTAATGGTGGGCCCAAATCAGTATTTGCCCACCGAACGTGAAGCTAGCTGCACACTCGGCGCCGAACGTGAAGCTGGCCGCACACTCGGCACAAGTCGGGGCGGCTAGCGGATGGACTGCAACTCGCCGGGCGCACCGGCGCTGGCCACCGACACCGCGTCGGCCAGCAGTTCGGACAGCTGCAGCGGATAGACCGTTTCACCGGCGGCCGTCAACGCGGCGATGTCGGCGGCGTCACACCAGCGGTGGCAATGGATGTAGCGGCGTTCCAGCTCGGTCCGCCCGGTCCCGGACGGCTCGAACCGGTGGGTGCGGTAGACGAAGAAGTACTCCTGGCTGTCGAGCACCGCGCCGTTGAACTGGAAGACAGCGTCGCGCCGCCAGATCGGGCCGACCATGTCGGCCGGGTCGACCCGCAAACCCGTCTCCTCGGCCAGCTCGCGAGCGGCCGCCTCGGCCAGCTCCTCGCCGTCGCGGATCTGCCCGCCGATGGTGAACCACCACCGCGGCGCGCTGTCGGCCGGCAGCGCCGGATCGGAGCCGCACAACAGCAACACCGCACCGGTCTCGTCGACCAACACCACCCGCGCCGACCTCCGCTTGTCGGATGCGCCATGGTGTGTAGCCGCTCCCGAACGCTCGGCGATCTCGAAATAGCTTGGCAGTGGCGCTCTTCCGCCCAGCCGCAGCAGCTTGACCATGCGTCGCTCGCCCAGCGCCAAAAGGTCGCGGACCGCGTCGTTGTGAAACCGGCGGGCCAGCACCACCCGGGCTTCGGCGTCGGCCAGCTCGGCGACCAGACCCGACGGCAACGACTCGGGGTCCACGGCCGCCAACGCCGCGGACAACTCGTTTTCGCAGGCTTCCCGACGATGCCGCGGCGCGTTCTCGGCGGCATCGGCCAGCGCCGCCAGGCGCCGGCCCTCGGCGGCGCCCTGAAAAGCATCCAGCGCGACCGCTCGGGCCACCACCGCCCGGCGTGCCAGCGCAGCATCGAGCGCCTGCCAGGACAGGTCGTAGCGCACGTGCAGCCGGTCCAGCCGGTGCGCGGTCTGATACCCCCACGCGGCCAGCACCAGCAGCAACACCAGCAAAACGGCCAGCGCGGTGCCGGTGCTGACCAGCCACACCATCAGCTGGCCACCTGGACCTTGGCACCCGAACCGGCGACCGTTTCGTAGACCCGCATGATCTGGTTGGCCACCACCGACCAGTCGTAGCGGCGCACCGCCTCGGCGCCGGCCGCGACGTATCGTTCGCGCAGCACATCATTCTCCAGCACCTCGACCAGCGCGGAACCCAGAGCCGCACCGTCGTCGACGGGCACCAGCCGCCCGGCCTGGCCGTCGCGCAATACCCGGCGAAACGCGTGCAGGTCGCTGGCCACCACCGCGGTGCCGGCGGCCATCGCCTCCACCAACACGATGCCGAAACTCTCGCCGCCGGTATTGGGCGCACAGTAGACGTCGGCGCTCCGCAGCGCCGATGCCTTCGCGGCGTCGTCGAGCTGACCCATAAAGCACAGGTGCTTCGCCAACGAGCCTGCGCTGTCGCGAAGTTCGTCTTCGTCGCCGCGCCCGACAACCATCAGCTGCACATCCGGGAAACGTGAGACCACACTGGGCAGCGCGTCGATCAACACCGCCATGCCCTTGCGCGGTTCGTCGTAGCGGCCCAGGAACAACACCGTCTTGCCGGCCCGCGGATACCCGTCCAGCAACGGCGCCGACGCGAACGACGCCACGTCCACACCGTTGGGAATCTCGACCGCATCGGAACCCAACGCTTCCATCTGCCAGCGTCGCGCCAGGTCCGACACCGCGATCCGGCCGACAATCTTCTCGTGCCAGGGGCGCAGCACACCCTGAAACACCGACAGCGTCAGCGATTTGGTGGTCGAGGTGTGAAATGTCGCGACGATCGGGCCCTCGGCCACCCGCAACGCCCACATCGACAGGCTCGGCGCGTTGGGCTCGTGCAGGTGCAACACGTCGAAGTTGCCGTCGGCCAGCCATCGCCGGACCCGGCCGTGCACCGCGGGGCTGAATTGCAGGCGGGCCACCGACCCGTTGTAGGGAATTGGGATGGCTTTGCCCGCTGAGACGACGTAGTCGGGCAACTTCACGTGCGCCTCTGGAGAAGCGGGGGCCAACACGCTGACGGTGTGTCCGCGGGAGCGCATCACCTCGGCCAGCTGCAGTACGTGCGACTGCACCCCACCCGGCACATCGAACGAGTACGGGCACACCATGCCGATACGCATCAGGTGTCCCCCAATCTGGCCCGTCGCTGCTCGGAGCTGTCTGCCCGGCTACTTGTCGGGTCCTTCCGGCCCGCATCGTCGCCGGTGCGCAGATCGGCCAGCCACTGCGGCTGCAGCATATGCCAGTCGGCCGGATGTGCGGCAATGTTACTCGCGAACCGGTCCGCCAACGCCTGGGTTATCACACCGATGTCTCCGCTGGAGCAGTCCAGCGCGGGAAAGACCTCGAAACCCCAGCCCCCGTCGGAAAACCAGCAGTGCACCGGCAACAGCGCGGCGCCGGTTTCGATCGCCAGCTTCGCCGGCCCGGCCGGCATCCGGGTGGCTTCGCCGAAGAAGTCGACCTGGATGCCGTTGCGGGTGAGGTCACGTTCGGCCAACAAACACACAATCTTGTTGTCGTTCAACCGTTCCCGCAGCAGACCATACGGCGGGCGTTCGCCGCCGGACAGCGGAAGGACTTCGAAGCCCAGCTTTTCCCGGTAGTCGATGAACCGCTTGTACAGCGATTCGGGTTTGAGTCGCTCGGCGACGGTGGTGAATTGACCGTGGGTCTGGACCAGCCACACCCCGGCCATGTCCCAGTTGCCGCTGTGCGGCAAGGCCAGCACCGCACCGCGCCCGGCCGCGAGCGCCGCCTCCAGATGGTGCCTGCCGGCAACAAGGTCGTCCAGTTGCCGGCGCAGCTTGGCGTGGTTCATGGTCGGCAGTCGAAACGCCTCGCGCCAATACCGGGCGTAGGAAGCCAACGAGGCCCGCATCAGCGAGCCCGGCACTTCGGCCGGTTGCACGCCGATCACCCGGGCCAGGTTCTTGCGCAGCTGATCGGGTCCGCCGCCCCGCGACGCGTAGAGCGCCGCGGCGTCGAACAGGTTGCGCGCGGCGAACTCCGGCATAAAACGCACCATCATCCAGCCGGAGGCATAACCCCAGTCGCTCAGGCTCACCCCGGGCACCTTCAAACCCCCCGGGACAGCGATCACGACTCGCTCTTCCCCGGCTTCAGCGGTTCAGCTGCCCCGGGCGAGTGCCGCACGGTGTGCACGCGCTGCGCGCAAGTGATCAGGCTGGCCGCCGCCAGCAGCCACATCGCGATATGCAGCGCCCACGGCAGCGGGATCACCGGCAGATCCGACAACCCAGCGCCCACCAGCACGATGATCAACCGTTCCGGGCGCTCGATGAACCCGCCGTCACCGCGCAGTCCGCTGGCCTCGGCTCGGGCCTTGATATAGGAGATCACCTGCGAGGTGACCAGGCAGATCAACGTCGCCGCCACCAACGACGGACTCCGCAGGCCGAACGCCGCCCACCACGCCAGCCCACAGAAGACCGCGCCGTCGCTGATCCGATCGCAGGTGGCGTCCAGCACGGCCCCGAACCGGCTGCCGCCGCCGCTTTCTCGCGCCATCGCCCCGTCGACCAGGTCGAACATCACGAAGAACCAGATCACCAAGGTCCCGGCGAACAGCTGCCCGGTCGGGAACAGCGTCAACGACGCCACCACTGCCGCCGCGGTCGCGACGATCGTCACCCCGTCGGCGGTGAACCCGGCCCGCAGCAACGCGCGGGCCACCGGCGTGGTGACGTGGGCAACTCCTTCACGGGAGAAAACCCTGCTCACGGTTGGCGTGCCCATTCGGTGGCCAGCAGTTGCCGGGTATCGCGCAACAGCTGCGGGATGACCTTGGAGTCGCCGATGATCGTGATGAAGTTGGCGTCGCCACCCCACCGCGGTACCACGTGCATGTGCAGGTGTTCGGCCAGCGATCCGCCCGCCGATGTGCCCAGGTTCATCCCGACGTTGAACCCGTGCGGTCGCGACACCTTCTTGATCACGCGAATCGCCTTCTGCGTGAACGCCATCAGCTCCGCGCTCTCTTTCTCGGTGAGGTCCTCCAATTCGGACACCCGCCGGTATGGCACCACCATCAGGTGACCCGGGTTGTACGGGTACAGATTGAGCACGGCGTACACCAGCTCGCCGCGAGCCACCACCAGCCCGTCTTCGTCGGGCAGCTGCGGAATGTCAGTAAAAGGTTGTGCACGGCTGTCGTTTTCCTGCTTCAGCGGCCCCTCGGCCAGATAGGACATCCGATAGGGCGTCCACAACCGCTGCAGGTGATCGGTCTCACCGACGCCGCGGTCGACAATGAAGTCCTCGTCAGCCACGGCTGGCTACCTTCACCAGATCTGCTGTGGGCGTAGCGTTCTCGCGATCCGCGATCCATTTCACGATCGCGGCTACGGCGTCGGCACGCGGCACCCCGTTGATTTGCGTGCGGTCACCGAACCGGAAGCTCACCGCTTCGGCGGCGGCGTCGCGGTCACCGGCCACCAGCATGAACGGCACCTTCAGGTTGGTGTTGTTGACGATCTTCTTGGCCATCCGGTCGTCGCTGGCGTCGACTTCGACCCGCACACCGTGCGAGCGAAGCTGTGCGGCAACATCTTCCAGATACGGCACATGGTCGTCTGCGACCGGGATGCCGACCACCTGAACCGGCGCGAGCCAGGCCGGGAACGCCCCCGCGTAGTGCTCGGTGAGGATCCCGAAGAACCGCTCGATCGATCCGAACAGCGCCCGGTGAATCATCACCGGGCGCCGGCGCATCCCGTCGACGGCGGTGTATTCCAGCTCGAAACGCTCAGGGGTGTTGAAGTCCAGCTGAATGGTGGACATCTGCCAGCTGCGGCCCAGCGCGTCGCGGGCCTGCACCGAGATCTTGGGGCCGTAGAACGCCGCGCCGCCCGGGTCGGGCACCAGCTGCAGACCCGACGCCTCGGCCACCTCGGCCAGTGTCGCGGTGGCCTCGTCCCAGATCTCCTCGGAGCCGACGAACTTTTCCGGGTCCTTGGTGGACAGCTCCAAATAAAAGTCGGCCAGGCCGTAATCGCTGAGCAACTCGAGGATGAAATGCAGCAGCGATGCGAGTTCGTCGCGCATCTGCTCACGGGTGCAGAAGATGTGGGCGTCGTCCATGGTCAGGCCACGCACCCGGGTCAGACCGTGCACCACGCCGGATTTCTCGTAGCGGTAGACGGTGCCGAACTCGAAGAGCCGCAACGGCAATTCGCGGTAGGACCGGCCCCGGGCCTGATAAATCAGGCAGTGCATCGGGCAGTTCATCGGCTTTAGGTAGTAGTCCTGCCCGGGCTTGCGCACCGTGCCGTCGTCGTTGTACTCCGCGTCCAGGTGCATCGGCGGGTACATGCTCTCGGCGTACCAGTCCAGATGCCCGGACGTGGCGAACAGCTCGGCCTTGGTGATGTGCGGGGTGTTGACGAACTCGTAACCGGCCTCGATGTGCTTACGCCGGGAGTACTCCTCCAACTCCCGGCGCACAATGCCACCCTTCGGGTGGAAAACCGGTAAGCCAGAACCGATTTCGTCCGGAAAACTGAACAAGTCGAGTTCGATGCCCAGCTTGCGGTGATCGCGGCGCTGCGCTTCTTCGATCAACCTCAGATGCCGCTCCAACGCCTCCTGCGACTCCCAGGCGGTGCCGTAAACCCGTTGCAGGCTGGCGTTGTTCTGGTCGCCGCGCCAGTAGGCCGCCGAGGTGCGGGTCAGCTTGAACGCTGGAATGTGCCGGGTGGTCGGAATGTGCGGACCTCGGCACAAATCACCCCAAACCCGTTCGCGGGTACGAGGATTGAGATTGTCGTAGGCAGTGAGCTCATCGCCGCCGACCTCCA
This sequence comes from Mycobacterium shimoidei, assembly GCA_002101905.1. GTDB lineage: Bacteria > Actinomycetota > Actinomycetes > Mycobacteriales > Mycobacteriaceae > Mycobacterium > Mycobacterium shimoidei. The sequence continues at coordinate 18,339 of LQPU01000004.1, forward strand.
TGATCGCAGGGTCGCCCGACTTGTCGTCAACTAGCTCGAGCTTGTACGGCTCGTCGGCCAACTCCGCGCGGGCCTGGTCCTTGGATTCGTACACTCGCCGGGAAAACAGCTGCCCATCCTTGACGATCTGACGCATCCGCTTTTCCAGCGCCTCCAGATCTTCCGGCGTGAACGGCTTCGGGACATCGAAGTCGTAGTAGAAGCCGTCGGTGATCGGCGGGCCGATGCCGAGCTTGGCATCCGGGAAGAGATCCTGCACGGCCTGGGCCAGCACATGAGCGCAGGAATGCCGGATCACGCTGCGACCCTCGTCAGTGTTGGCCGGCACCGGGACCACCTCGGTGTCGGCGTCAGGCACCCAGGCCAGGTCCCGCAGTTTGCCGTCGGCGTCGCGCACCACCACCACGGCGTCGGGAGCGCCGCGACCGGGCAACCCGGCGTCGCGCACCGCGGCGGCCGCGCTCGTGCCGGCGGGAACCCGGATCGCAGCCGGCCAGGCGGGTTCTGCGGGGGCGGTCATCGCGGCGGTCTCCAAGTAAGCGGGCTGATTCCGATCGTGCCCAATGCTATCGGTGCAGCCGACTACGAGTGCAGGGCGATCGGGCTGGTCAACCACGGCCGATCGATGCCCACCAAAGCAGCCGACCAGTGCACAACGCCGAGCAGCCATAGCGTCGTCACCACAACCGCCGCGGTGAACGCGACGCCCAGTGCCTGCGTCCACAAACCCCTGCGGGTGAACCAGGCCATCACCGCGTCGTATCGGCTCCTGACGTACTTCAGGAACTTGCGCGCCCAGGCGAATTCGCTGGCGAGAATGGCCAGGCCCACGAACACGATGGCCCATCCCGGACCTGGATACGGAATTGCAACGATGCCGACCGCGACCACCGGGAACCCCACCCCGGCAACCGCGACGCGGTAGCCGAAGTCGGCGACCGGCCGATCGCGCAGCCCGTCACGCCATCGGGCCCAGCGGCGCCTGATGCTGGCGCCGCGCGTTGCTTCGTTTTCGGTGGACACGATAAGACGTTAGTTTAGGTGCGCCCGTCCGCGCGCCGATACTTGCCGTCGGCGGGTCGACCAGTGCGCCACGAGCGTCGCGATCACCGGTGTCCGGCACAATGTGCGGGATGGGGGTCCAGACGGCGTTGGCGTTATTGCTCGCAGCCATCGGCGTCTTCGTGGTGGTGAACTGGATCAGCGTGCGCACCGGCTTGCCGAGCGCCGGCCTGCTCACGCTGGTCGGCATTGGTTATGCGCTGCTGCCGGGTCCGAACGTCAGCCTTGCACCCGACGTCGTGATGACCTGCATCCTGCCGCCGCTGCTCTACAACGCGGCGCTGGAGTCGTCGCTTGTCGGGATCCGGCGCAACCTGCGCACGGTCATCAGCTTGTCGGTGGTTCTTGTGCTGCTGACCGCGGCGTCGGTCGGTGTCGCATTCGGCCTGCTGGTCGGCGGCACGACCATCGCGGTGGGCATGGTGCTGGGCGCTGCCGTGGCACCCACCGATCCGGTGGCGGCGCTCGCCGTCGCGCGCAAGGTGGGGCTGCCGCTGAACATCGTCACCTTGATCGAAGGTGAGGGACTGCTCAACGACGCCACCGCGCTCACCACGCTGTCGGTCGCCATCGCGGCCGCGAGCGGAGCCGAATTCTCGGTGCCGTCGGCGGTTGAGGAATTCGCGCTCGCGGCGGTGGGCGGTCTGGTGGTCGGCGTGGTGCTGGCGTTCTGCCGACGTTTCGTTCGACGCTGGACCCACGACGTGCTGACGGCCAACGCGGTCTCGCTGGCCACACCGTTTTTGGCCTATGTGCTGGCCGAGGAGATCCACGCCTCCGGCGTACTGGCGGTCGTGGTGTGCGGACTGATCGTCGGGCACTACTCGCCACGGTTGGAATCCGGAGCCAACCGCCTGCAGACCCGGGCGGTTTGGCAACTGGTCAACTTTTTGCTCGAAGGCCTGGTGTTCTTGCTGATCGGTCAGCAGCTTCCGGGCATCGTCGACGGCTTGGCGCATTACGAAACGTCGACGATCATCGTGGCGGTCACTGTCACCGTCGCGGTGGTACTGCTGGTTCGGCCGCTGTGGTTGGTGCTCACCCAGCTATTTCCCCGCCGGCTGCATACCCGGCTGGGAAACGTCGCCGACTCCGATGAGGACGTCGACGCTGCCGGCCGCAACGGCGACTCGGAAAAGCTCAGCGGCCGTGAGATCTTCGTATTGAGCTGGGCAGGCACCCGCGGAGTGGTCAGTGTCGCGGCGATTTTCGCGGTGCCGATGGTGACGCACAGCGGCGCACCTTTTCCCAACCGCGATCTGCTGTTGTTGTGCACGTTCGCGGTCGTGTTGGTGACGCTGATCGGACAGGGCAGCACGTTCGCGCCGCTGGTGCGCGCTTTGGACGTTCGCGCCAACGCGATCGATGAACTGCGGCTGCGCAATCACGCTCGCGCGGCTGCCGTCGAGGCCGCGCTGGACCGGCTCGACGAGATCGAACACGACGATGATGAGGACGTCGACGTCCGCGCGCTCGAAGCGGTGCGCGAACAGTTATCCGCTCGGCTGAGGCGATATCGCCGTCGCATCGACGTGCTGGAGTCGGCGGATTCCGACGAGATTCCCAAGCCCACAGGGTTTGAGGCGACCATCGGGTTGCGCCGGGCCGTGATCGATGCCCAGCGCGATGAGCTCGTCCGGTGGCGCGACGCCGGCATGTTGTCGGACCGCAGTCTTCGCGTGCTCGGACGCGAACTCGACCACGAAGAGGGCACGCTGCCGGTGAGCACGCCGCAATCACCCTGGCGCGACGCGTAGCGCCTACGGCTGGCCGGGCTTGAGCCGTACGAACAGCGCCTCGGCGTCGGTCAACACTGTGTCGCCGTCGCACAACCGTCCCTCGACGAAGATCTTGCGGCCGTCCACGCGACTTATTCCGGCGTCGACGTGAAGCTCTTTTTCGATCGGCACGATCTGGCGGTAGTTGACGTGCAGGTAGGCGGTGCGCTGATAGGGCCCACCGGTGAGCACCGCCGAGGCCAGCCCGAGCACCGAATCGAAGAGGTGCGCGACCTCGCCGCCATGCACGGCGCCGTTGCGGCCCAGATGAAACCGGCGAAAGTAAGCCCAGCCGCGGATGCGGCCGTCGTCTGTTTTCTTCATCTTCATCGGCACCGACAACAGGTTGCCGCGCATCGGCAGGTCCATTCGGCGGCCCGACGGGGAGCGCCATTCGTCGGTGTCGAACGGGCTCAACAGGTCGGACACCTTCTCGATGAGGTTGGCCGCCTCGCTGATCACCTCGTCGGGTGCGTCGACGGCGCGGGCGTGATCCTGCAGCGCTCGCATGGCGTCGATGAACCGGCCGTAGTCCGGACCGCCCTTGGTCGTCGGCTCGGGCGGGTTGAATCCGCCGCCGGGATGTTTGGCGTTCACTCTGCGCTCACCGCGCGGTCCACTCGCACTTTTGCACGGTAGCCGCAGAGTCAGTTGGCGCTCAGCTGGGCCCCGGCCGCCGCGAGTGTCTCGAACTCGTCGTCGGACAGTGTGATCTCGGCGGCGGCGACGTTTTCCTCCAGGTGCGCCACGCTGGATGTGCCCGGGATCGGCAGCATTACCGGTGAGCGCTTGAGCAGCCACGCCAGCGCCAGCTGCGAGGGCGTCGCGTTGTGTTCGGCGGCGATCTTCTGCAGCGGTCCGTCCGGCGCGGCCAACGGCCCGGCCGCCAGCGGGAACCACGGGATGAATGCGATCCCCTGCTCGGTCGCGGCGTCCACCAGCGGCTCGGCGGTCCGCGCGGCCAGGTTGTACAGGTTCTGCACCGACACGATCTGGGTGATCTGCTGGGCCTCGGTGAGCTGGTCGACGGTGACCTCGGACAGGCCGATGTGCCGGATCTTGCCTTCGTCTTTCAGCTTGGCCAACTCGCCGACCTGGTCGGCCAGCGGAAAGTTGCGATCCACCCGATGCAGCTGGAACAGGTCGATGGTCTCGACGCCCAGGCGCCGCAGACTCATCTCGCATTCCTGGCGCAGATAGCTGGGATTGCCCAGCGGGATCCATATATCCGGCCCGGTGCGCAGCAGCCCCGCCTTGGTCGCGATCACCACGCCGTCATAGGGATGCAATGCCTCGCAGATGATCTCCTCGGCAATGTACGGGCCATACGAGTCTGCGGTGTCGATGAAGTTGACGCCGAGTTCCACCGCGCGGCGCAACACCCGCACCGCTTCGTCGCGGTCGGCCGGCGGGCCCCACACACCCTTGCCGGTGAGGCGCATCGCGCCGTATCCGAGCCGGTTGACCGTGAGGTCGCCGAGAGTCAACGTTCCGGAAAGTTGCGCATTCACAGTGCCGACCGTACGCGTGGCAAGCTGAAATGCGTGGACCTAGACACGCTGGCAGACTTTCCGCTGACCTATCCAGAAGTGGGCGCGACGGCCGGTCCCCCGCCGCCTGGCTACAAGTACCTGGGGTTTTCCAGCCAAATCGGAGTGGGCCAGAAGCGTTTTCAGGATGCCGCGGCCGCGGTGATGCACTGGGGCATGCAGCGCGGGGCCGGGTTGCGGGTGCGGGCCAGCAGCGACGTCGTCACCATCGGCGCCGTGGTCATGGTCGGGCTCGGTTTCGTGTGGGCGCCCTGCCGGGTGGTCTACGTCATCGACGAACCCGACATCAAAGGTTTCGCCTACGGCACGCTGCCCGGCCACCCGGAGTCCGGTGAGGAGCGCTTCGTGGTGCGCCACGACCCGGTCACCGCCGCGGTGTTCGCCGAAGTGTCGTCGTTCTCCCGGCCGGCCAAATGGTGGAGCAAAGCCGCCGGGCCACTGCTCACGCTGGGTCAGCGGATCATCGCCAAGCGCTACGTACACGCGGTGTAGAAAACACGGCTCCGCGACCGCGGCAAGAGCACGCGGTCGCCGAGGGTCCGGCCGGCTAGTGCCGGGCTGGTGTGGCCGTGTGGTACGCCTGCGCCAGCCGGGCGAGCGCGACGGCGCCGAGCAACAGGCCGAAGTCGCGCAGCGCGATGTCGTAGTAGCCGGAATAGGTGACCAGGTTGATGATGATGCCGGCCAGCCAGGCGGCGACCACCCAGCCGCCGATGCGCGGCGCGACCGCGACGAGTATCCCGGCCGCGATCTCGATCACGCCCACCAGATACATGCACTGGTCAGCGGTGCCGGGCACGATGTCGTCGATCCAACCGGCCAGATACATGCTCCAGTGATGTGGATGTGTCAGCAAATTGAAGAACTTGTCCAGACCGAACAGGATCGGCGCGACGGTGAACCCGAGACGCAGCAGCGCATACGCGGAAAACGCTGGGTCCTTCAGTCGGTCCACAGTGGTGGAACTGCTTTGGGTAGCGGTCATGATTTCCTCCTGAACCTAACGGATACTAATTTGGACGTTAGAACCTGTACACTCTAACGTCAAGAGTTCTACTACTTAGAAGTGGGCAAAATGGACGACCTGCAGCGTGATGCCGCCGGCATCGGTGCGCTGGCCGACCCGGTGCGCCGTGACCTTTACCGGTATGTCTGCTCGCAAGACGGGCCGGTCAGTCGTGACCAGGCGGCGCAGGCCGTCGGCATTGCCCGCCACCAGGCGAAATTCCACCTCGATCGGCTGGAGGCCGAGGGGCTGCTGGAATGCGACTACGCGCGGTTGACCGGGCGGTCGGGTCCCGGTGCCGGACGGACCTCGAAGCGGTACCGGCGCGCCCGCCGCGACATCGCGGTCAGCCTGCCGCGACGCGACTACGAGCTGGCCGGGCGACTGATGGCCGATGCCATCGCCTCGTCGGCACTGACCGGCGTGCCGGTCATCGAGGCGCTGCACCAAATCGCCCGCGACTACGGCCGCGCCATCGCCGACGGCCAACGGGCGGGCGACGGCAAGTCAGCGCTCTTACTTGCCGCGGCAGTGCTGGCCGAGCACGGTTACGAGCCACGACGTGTTGACGACGAGATCCACTTGGCCAATTGCCCGTTTCACGCGCTGGCCCAGCGCCAGACCGAACTGGCCTGCGGCATGAACCATGCCCTGATCTCCGGCGTGGCCGAGGCGTTCACCCCGCACTGTCCGCGCGCACGGCTGCAGCCGCACCCGGATCAGTGCTGTGTGGTGGTGACGGCGGGGGACTGATCGCCCCAACGGGTCAACAGGCTTTCCGCGCCCGCGCACAGTCGCTTGATCACGTCGGCGACCGGTTCCACGCCGGTGATCTTGCCGACGCCCTCACCGGCGTCGACGGGCGCGACCCGGTAATCCTCGGCCTCGATCGCCGCGGCAAGCTCAGCCTGCGCGCCGGGATCGTCAGCCAGCGCATCTTCGTGGCCGTCCCAGCGTGCGACGAAGTCGTTGCGCAGCACACGCGACGGAAACCGCTGCGGCCATGGACGTCCGCGGCCGACGTCGAAGACCCGGGTGGCCGTGGTGTCGGTTTCGCGCGCGGCGATCAGTGCTTGGCGGCCGGCGTCGCTGGTCAGTGCCTCGGGGCAGGCCGACAAACATGTGCCCAACCACACCCCGCTGGCCCCGGCAGCCAGAACTGCGGCCAGGCTTCGCGGCGAGGCGATTCCGCCGGCGGCCAGCACCGGTACCGACACCGCGTCCAAGACCGCATCGAGCAGTGGCAGCAATGCGATCTTGGCCTCCCCGTGGCCGCCGCCTTCGGCGCCGCGGGCAATCAGCACGTCGATGCCGGCGTCTTGCGCACGCCGGGCCTGGTCGACATCGTAAACCTGTGTGGCCGTGGCGATTTCGGCGTCATGCGCGGGCGTCACCCATGACAGGTCGGTACCGAAACTGACCGACAACAGTACCGGTCGCGCGGCCAGCGCCGCATCGAACAGCTCCGGTTCCTGGCGCATCACCCAGTCGACCAAGCCGATGCCGAACCTGCCGCGCACGTGCTGCAGTTCGGCACGCAGCGATGACGCCGATCCGGCACTGCCCATGCCGACCATGCCCAGTCCGCCCGCCGCGGTGACCGCCGCGGCAAGCCGTCCGCCGGCGACTCCGCCCATCGGGGCGTTGACGATCGGCACCGCCAGCCCCATGGCTCGGGACCACTGCGTGGAGAGCACCCGCTATGCCAGCTATGCCGTCGACAGACTCTTGAAGACGGTCAGCATGATCACCGAATCCTCGACGGCCTGCAGTGAGTGCCGTTGCGGCGGGATGATGACGTAGTCGCCGGTCTTACCCTCCCACTTGTCGTCGCCGGCGATGAGCTGCACGTGCCCCTGCAGGACCTGCAGCGACGCCTGACCGGGGCTGTCGTGTTCGGCAAGGCCCTGACCGGCCAACAACGCCATCACGGTCTGCCGGAGTTCGTGGTCGTGCCCCCCGTGCAGGGTGTGCGCGGCGCGCCCACTGTGCGCTTGCCGGGCCTCGGCCAGCTTTTGGTCGGCCAAGCCGGTCAGCGAGATGGATTCCATCGATGCGTCCTTCGGTCGCGGTTTCAGCTGGACAGTAGAAGGATCCCGGCTGCCGCCAGGGCGAACACCTTGACCAGCTCGAGGCCTACATAAGCGTAGTGGGCACGCGACCGTGGCGCGTTGAGGCCGGCCAGCACCTTGTCCGACCGGCGGTTCAGCCACGGGCGCACCAGGAGCAGCTGACCGGCCAGCACGGCGAACGCGACGACAAAGGCGACGTTGGCAGCCGGAGTCGGCAGATCGATCAGCATGGCCACCAAGATGACGACCGCCAGGATGACCTCGACGGTGTTGAGTGCCCGAAAGACCAACCGGCCGATCCCGAGCCCGATCTGCAGCGTCACGTTGGGGGCACGGAACTTCAGCGGTGCTTCCAAAAATGAAATGGCCAGCACCATGCCCAGCCAGAGGAAGGTCAGGGCGACGGCGATCGCAGGTGCAGTACTCATGTGACGGTGTCCGTTCGGGTTAGGTGAGCCAGGCAGAGGTCTGGCTCCGCGAACGCGTCCAGGCGGTCGACGGTCACTGGCGCGTTCCAGGCTTCCAGCGCTCCCTGCATGAGCCCGAGGTGGATCGGGCAGACCACGGCGGTGCGGGCCTCGGCCAGCTCCAGAAACGGGCAGTGCCGCAAACCGACCCGATGTTGGCCGCGGCGCTCGGGTGCGAACCCGAGCTCGTCGAGAACCTCGAGAAGGTGCTCGACGGATTTCTTGACTCCTACCTTTCCGGTAGGCGATTGCAGCTGCCGTCCCCACGCCCGACCGGCAGCCAGAGCCTTTGTACCCGGGTCGCTCTCCGCCGCGAACGCCAAGCTGAGGATCTCGGCGAGCACCTGGTAACTCCGTGGGCCATCCCGGTCCATCCGGGCAGTTGCCCGAAACATCAGCGGCGGCCGGCCCGGCCGCTTGTGATCCGCCGCCACCTGCTCGACCTGGCCGGCATTGACCAGCCTGTCGAGATGGAAGCGCACGGTGTTGGGGTGCAGATGTAGCTCGTCGGCGATCGCGGCGATGCTCATCGGGGCGCTCGCCGATTTGAGCACCCGCAATACGTCACGGCGATGACCGACCGGTTCGGTTGTTGTCTTGACGATCTCGCTCACGCTCCTTGCGCTTCGTCCGCCTTCGGCAGGCTAGCCACCAGCGGAGCGTCCACGCCCAGCGGCCCCACCTTGGCCGCTCCCCCCGGTGAACCCAACGGCTCGTCTCGTCCCGGCAACGTCTCACTGAAGAACGCTGCATTGTCGGCTATGTACGGCTGCAGATCCTCGGGCAGGTCGTCTTCGTAATAAATCGCGTCAACCGGGCAAACCGGTTCGCATGCTCCGCAATCCACGCACTCGTCGGGGTGAATGTAGAGTGCGCGCGCGCCCTCGTAAATGCAATCGACCGGGCACTCATCGACGCATGCCCGATCCATCACGTCGACGCAGGGCTTTCCGATCACGTACGTCATGCGCTAGAGTTTACACAAGTGGACTTGTGAAAACTAGAGGAGGCATGAAACTGCATGGCCGAGAACGAACTTGACGTCCGACAGCTACCCAAGCCGCAAAAACACCCGAAGATATTCGCCACCTATGCCGCCCTGTCGGTCGGTGAGTCGTTCGTGCTGGTCAACAACCATGATCCCAAGCATCTGCGAGACGAGTTCGAACTGGACCACGCCGGCAGCTACGGCTGGGAGTACGTGGAAAAAGGGCCTGAGCGCTGGCGTATCCGGATCACCAAGCTTGCCACCACCCCGCTGCCCCGGGTCCTCGCCAACACCGGCGAGATCGCAGCCGAGCCCGACGTGGCCGGGGCGGTGTGGAAGCTGGAGGTCCGCGATCGCGATCTGGATTCGAATGTCATCTCGCTGGCGCCGGGCGGCGGAATTGACGCGCACGCCGGCGCTGACGTCGACGTGTTGATCCACGTGCTCGCCGGTGGCGGCCGGCTCACCACCGAGCGAGGCGACATCGAGCTGGTCCCGGGGGCGTTGCTGTGGCTGCCTAAGCGGTCCCGACGCCAGTTCAGCGCCGGCCCGGATGGCCTACGCTATTTGACCGTGCACCAGAAACGGGAGATCCTCCCGCTGATGCCGACCGTGCGGCAGGCGGTCTGATGGCTTTCCCGACATCGGCCAACCGGACCGACGACACGCGACGGTCGCGAACGCGGCGGAGCCGGTCGCAACGGGCCGTCGCCGACAGCCAGGTACAAGGCCACTGGCTGCTCGCCCGGCTCGGCAAGCGGGTGCTGCGGCCGGGCGGCATCGAGCTGACCCGCAAGCTGTTGGCCCGCGCCGACGTCACCGATGCCGACGTGCTCGAGCTGGCACCGGGATTGGGCCGCACCGCGACCGAGATCCTGGCCCGCGGCCCGCGGTCATACATCGGCGCCGAGCAAGATCCCGACGCCGCCCGCACGGTCGAGGAGATTCTGAGAAGCCAGGCCGGACACGGCGATGTGCGCGTTACTGACGCCGCGGATACCGGCCTGCCCGACGCCAGCAGAGACGTTGTAATCGGCGAGGCGATGCTCACCATGCAGGGCGACACCGCCAAGCGCACCATCGTGTCCGAGGCGTCGCGAGTGCTGCGTCCGGGTGGGCGCTACGCCATCCACGAACTTGCGCTTACGCCTGACGACATCTCCGAAGCGGTGAAGACCGATGTCCGCCAGTCGCTGGCGCGAGCGATCAAAGTCAATGCCCGCCCGCTGACGGTGACCGAATGGACCCAGCTGCTGGCCGACAGCGGCCTGGTGGTCGACGAGATCGCAACGGCGCCGATGGCGCTGCTGCAACCGCGCCGCCTCGTCTCCGACGAAGGTCTGCTCGGGACACTGCGATTCGCCAAGAATCTGCTGACCCATCGCGATGCGCGGCGGCGGGTGCTGATCATGCGCCGCACCTTCCGCAGATATCGCGACCAGTTAACCGCGGTGGCCATCGTGGCCCACAAGGCACGCTAGTTTTCGTCCATTTCGTCGAACACGGCCTGGGCGATCCGAAAGGCACTGTTGGCGTCGGGCACACTGCAGTAGATGGCGGTCTGCAACAGGACTTCCTTGAGTTCATCGCGAGACAGCCCGTTACGCAGGGCCGCCCGGATGTGCGCCGCCAGCTCCTCGTCGCGGCCCCGCGCGATCAGCGCGGTCAACGCGATCATCGAGCGGCTGCGGCGGTCCAGCCCCGGGCGCGCCCAGATTGCGCCCCACGCGTATTCGGTGATCAGAGTTTGAAAGTCGCGGGTGAAATCCGTCGTTCGGGCCTCGGCCCCCTCGACGTGGCCGTCGCCAAGCACTTCACGTCGCACGGCCATCCCGCGGTCGTATCGGCTATCGCTCATTTCATCTCCACTTCCTCAGGGTGGCAAGCACATCGGCGACGCGGTCGGGTTGCTCGGCGGGTGCCAGGTGTGCGGCGTTGGGTACCTGTACGAAACGGCCACGGCTCACGTTCGTTGCGATGAACCGCACCGAGTCGGGTGGAGTCGCGATGTCGTTGGCGCCGGCGACCGCAACGATCGGCGTATCGATCTCGCCGAGCCGAGCGCGCGCGTCGAATTCGGCCAACGCCTCGCAGGTACGCGCGTAGCCGTCGTCGTCCACCCGGCGCAACGAGTCCAACAACGCCTGCGCCGATCGTGGGTTGCGCTCGAAAAACCCCGGTGAGAACCACCGTCGAACCGATCGGGAGACCACTTCACCGGTACCCGCATCACGCACCACCTGGGCGCGGGAACGCCAATCATCCGGGTCGCCGAGCCGGGCGGCCGTGCAGATCAGCGCGGCTGACAAAATCCGCTCCGGGTGGGTGAGCAACAGCTGAAGCCCGACAGCGCCGGCGACCGACACACCGGCATAGGTGAACGGCTCCGTGCCCAGCTGGTGATCCACCAATTTGATGACCGCGGAAGCCAAGTCGGCGATGCTGAACCCCTCGCGCGGCGGAGGACTAACACCATGGCCCGGTAGATCCCACCCGATCACGTGATAGTGACTCGCCAGCCGGCGGGCCGCTGCCGACCACAGCGTCGCCACCGAGGTTCCCAGCGAGGGGCCCACGATCAGCAACGGAAGGTCAGGCGTGCCCCCCAGCTGTGATCCGCGGATAGCGGGGATGCTCATTGGTGACCCTCGAGAATCCGCCGGGCCTGATCCAAGCTGTCATCGATGATCCGCTCGACGCTACCGAAATAGGCTGGCGATGCTGCCTTTCCGGCGAGCTGCGCTATGTCGCGCTGTTCGCTGAATACATCGGCGCCATCGAGATTCTCTGCCATCCGATCTGCGTGGACCTCGAGCCCGGAAACCAGCTCAGTGCATTGCGAGCCCGCGACAACGGTCCGGCGGGCCAGTGTGCGCAGCGTGTCCCATTCAGCGTGCCAGGTGCCGTCTGGCCGTTCGTCGTGCGCCAACGCGGCCGCAGTGTGCAGTGTCGCCGCCAGGGGTGGCGCTGCCAGCGTGGCGCGTCGAATCAGGATGGACAACACCGGGTTACGTTTGTGGGGCATACTCGACGATCCGCCTCGATTGGCGGCGGCCGGCTCGCTGAGCTCGGCGATCTCCGGCCGCGCGAGCGTGACGATGTCCGAGGCGATATGCCCCCAGGCGTCGGTACACCCGACCAAAGCATCGGCGAGCGCAGTGACCGGCGCCCTCGTCGTGTGCCAGGGCGCGCTGACTTCCAGGTTCAAAGCGTCAGCAGTGGCGTGCACCAACTGTATGGAGACCTCGCTGGACGCTAATTCGGTTGTCGCGGCGAGCGTTCCACCGGCTCCGCCGATTTGAATCGGATAGCGCAGCGCTCGCAGCTGGTGGTAGGCGTCGACGACTCCGTTCAGCCAGCCGGCAACCTTTGCGCCGAACGTGGTCGGCACGGCGTGCTGGGTCATCGTGCGGGCCACCATCGGCGTGGTCCGGTGGGTTGCCGCCAAGTCCGACAGTGTCGAAATCTGTTCGGACAATTGGGTTGTGAGCGTGTCGACGGCGGCTCGGGCGCCCAACATGAGGCTGGTGTCGAGAACGTCCTGGCTGGTGAGGCCGCGGTGAATCCATCGGCTGACCTCCGGTGTCGTGCGCTCACGCAGCAGTGAAACCAAGCCGATGACCGGGTTGCCGCCGTCTTCGGCACCAGCCGCCAGTATCTCGCGGTCCCGCGGTTGGATCAGCTGGCCGAGGTCAGCGGGCGGCGCCAGCCCGTGGGCGGCCAGCGTAGCCAGCCAAGCCGATTCCACCGCAACCATCGACGCCAGCAGGGCCTGGTCAGTCATCAGCTCACCGGCCCGGTGATCTCCCGGCCACAGCAGGTTCGTCATGCCGAATCATCCTGGTATGTCAGGAAAACCGTCTCATGCCTGCCCTGCAGATGGATGTCGAAGCGGTATCCGCCCGGTTCGGCGGCGCACAGCAGGGTGTTGCGCTGTCCGGCGTCGAGTGCCGACAGCAGCGGGTCGTCGTTGACGTCGGCGCCGGGCAGATAAGCGCGAGTGAACAGCCGGTTCAACAACCCTCGGGCAAAGACGGTGATCGCAAAGAACGCCGGCCGCCCGGGGGTCAGCGTGGTAAAGCTGTAGTGCCCGGCGGCGTCGGTTGCGCACCTGCCCCATCCGGTGAACGTGTCATCATCGCGCCGTAGCGAACCGGTTTGCGCGATGACGTTGCCGTCTGGATCAGGCTGCCACAGTTCGACCAGTGCATCTGGAATGCCCTCCCCCGCGCCGTCGTACACCGTCCCGTGCAGCCGCACCGCACCTGGGTGAGCGTCACCGACCAACTGGTTGTCGCCAGGATAGGGCAACGCGCAGTGGAAGAATGGGCCGACGGTTTGCGCTGGGGTGCATGAGAATTCAGGCATAGCCACCCGCCAGCACAATGTCCCAACGATAGCCCGTCGCATACTCGGGTTCAGTGAGATCGTGATCGTAGGCGGCGATCAGACGTTGGCGGGCAATGGGATCGGTGATCGACTGGTAGATGGGGTCCAGATCCAATAGCGGATCGCCCGCAAAGTACATTTGGGTGACCAGCCGTTGGGTGAAGGCGGTTCCGAACAGCGAAAAGTGGATATGTGCTGGCCGCCAGGCATTTTCGTGATTACGCCAGGGGTAAGGTCCCGGCTTGATGGTCAGGAAACGGTAGGTCCCGTCGGCCTGGGTCAGGCAGCGGCCGACGCCGGTGAAGTTCGGGTCGATCGGCGCCGGGTGTTGGTCGCGTTGATGGTGGTAGCGGCCGCTGGCGTTGGCTTGCCAGATCTCCACCAGTTGTCCGGCCAGCGGCCGGCCCGCCGAGTCGAGCAGGCGTCCGGTCACGATGATGCGCTCGCCGATCGGCTCACCGCGGTGCCCCGCGGTGAGGTCCGCGTCGACCGGATGGACGTCTCGCTCGCCGAAGCACGGGGCGGAAAGCTCGAGCTGCTCGGGGTCTACCCGCACAAACGGCGACTGCGGATGCCGCAGTGCGCTGCTGCGATACGGCGGATAGTTCAGCAGCGGCTGGATTTGGTGGTTGTCTCGGTATTCGGCTGCGATGCTCGCGATCTCCGCCGTGATGTCACGTTGGGACGCCGCCATGGTTGCAGACCGTACCGTCAGGTCGTGGCGAGTGGCTATGTGTCACGTTCCCCCTTCTCGGCGTGCACCTCGAGGACCGTCGCAGCCGCATGCCATTCGTCGTCGCAGGTCGGCGCGGTCGGCGACGTGCGCAGCAGCACGGCGACCTGGTCCAGCTGGCCACTCCGAGGGCCGCGCAGCCATATCACTTGTTTCCTCAAATTCGGATTAATCACGATTAGGTCTACGCATGTACGGTCTTATTGGCGTCAGGGCCTCGTACTGTGCACCTCCCGTTGACCAGAGCCCCCCACTGCGACATCCTCTAATTGACAGAATTGTGCTCTGTTCAGCAGACAAACGTGTTGCTTCGCTGAGATTGGGATCCTGCCTATGGCCGATCACCGGGAAGTCTTCGACGCTGTCCGGCGTGGAATGGTTCCCGCGCACATCTACAACGACAAAGAACTCTTCGAGCTCGAAAAGGAGCGGCTGTTCAGCCGGGCCTGGATCTACGTGGCCCACGAATCGGAGATCCCCCACGACGGCGACTACGTGGTGCGGCGAGTCCTCGACGACTCGTTCATCATCACCCGCGACTCGAACGGTGACATCCGCGCGCTCTTTAACATGTGCCTGCACCGCGGGATGCAGGTGTGCCGTGCAGAGATCGGTAACGCGTCCAACTTCCGCTGCCCGTACCACGGGTGGACGTACCGCAACGACGGTCGACTCACCGGCCTGCCATTCCACCGAGAAGCGTACGGCGGTGAGGATGGATTCCCCAAGGATGGCCAAAGTCTCTTGCCTGCACCGAATCTCGCCAGCTACAACGGCTTGATCTTCATCAACATGGACCGCGACGCACAGCCGCTGGAGGACTTCCTCGGCGATTTCCGGTTCTATTTGGACTTCTACACCAAACAGAGCACCACCGGCCTGGAGGTCCGCGGCCCGCAGCGCTGGCGGATCAAAGCCAACTGGAAGATCGGCGCGGAAAACTTCGCCGGCGACATGTACCACACCCCACACACCCACGCCTCGATCGTCGAGATCGGGCTCTTCCGTGAACCCAAAGCCCAGAAGCGCAAAGATGGCGCCACTTACTGGGCCGGGTGCGGGGGCGGCACCACCTACAAGCTCCCGCCGGGCAGTTTCGAGGAACGCATGCGCTATGTGGGTTATCCAGACGACATGATCGATCGCGTCAAGGACGTCTGGTCGCCCAGGCATCGACAGATGGTTGGTGACGATGGGTTCATGATCTCGGCCGCGTCGTGCTTTCCGAATCTCAGCTTTGTGCACAATTGGCCCAAAGTGCAGGACGGTTCGCACAAAGAAGAAAGCGTTCTACCGTTCATCTCGATCCGGCTCTGGCAGCCGATCAGTGAGAACGAAACCGAGGTGTGCTCGTGGTTCGCGGTGGACTCGGCGGCGCCGCCGGATTACAAGCAGAACTCGTACAAGGCTTATCTGATGTGCTTCGGATCGACCGGCATGTTCGAGCAGGACGACGTGGAGAACTGGGTGTCGTTGACCACCACCGCTGGCGGCTTGATGGCGCGCCGACTGCTGCTCAACAGCCGAATGGGTCTGCTCTGCGATGACCGACCGGTCGTCGAAACACTCCCCGCGACAGCCTTTCACGGGCCCGGCCGCGCTCAAGTCGGCTACAACGAGCACAACCAGCGCGAGCTACTCAAACTGTGGGCCGAGCACCTGGAGTCGGCGTGAGACCACTACCGTTCAACGACGATCGACACCTCCAGGCACACCAGTTCCTGGTTGACGAAGCCTACCTACTCGACGCGCAGGAGTACGACGCGTGGCTGGACACCCTGACCGATGACATTCGCTACCTGATGCCGGTGCGAGTCACCACGGCAGTGGGCGCCGGCTTCGACACCTCGCCGGGCATGGCGCATTTCGACGAGGACAAGTACTCACTGACCCGACGGGTGGCCCGGTTGCGCACCGAACATGCCTGGACCGAGGATCCGCCGTCGCGGCTGCGACACTACATCACCAACGTGCGCACGTTCGCCGGCGAGGACGCCGATCACCTGATCGTCGAATCTGCCGAACTGCTGTTCCGCAGCCGCGGTGATCGCAACGAGGCCGCGCTGGTGTCCTGCGGCCGGCGCGACATGCTGCGTCGCTGCAATGATCGACTGAAGCTCGCGCGGCGCACCATCATGGTCGACGAGTCGGTATTACGCATGCAGAATTTGGCGGTGTTCCTGTGAACGGAGAAACTCTCACCATCGCAAACGAATTCACCGAGGTCGAGGTTCGCTGCATCGATACCCGCAACGGGGCACGCTTGCTGATCACTGCTGTCAAGTCCGGGCAGTCGATCAGCCTGGATGCACTCGAGCTCGAGGCGCTGACCCGCCAGAACACCCGAACACTCGAGTCAATGGTGGGCAATACGGACGGACCACTGCTGCCATGACCGGTTGGCTAGCCGGCAAGCGCGCACTGGTGGTGGGCGCCGGATCGGGAATCGGCAGGGCTGTGGTTGACGCGTTCCTGGCCGAGGGCGCGAAAGTGGCCGTGCTCGAACGCGATCCGGGCAAGTGCGACACCCTGCAACAGCAGTGTCCCGAGGTACCGGTGGTCAGTGGCGACGCGATCAGTCGCGACGCCAACGAGCGCGCGGTGGCCGCCGCGGTCGAGCGCTTCGGCGGGCTCGACACACTCGTAAACTGTGTGGGAGTTTTCGACTTCTACAAGGGAATCCGCGACATCGACGCCGAGGACCTCGAGGCGGCGTTCGAGGAAATGTTCCGCACCAACGTGCTCAGCCATCTGCAATCGGTCAAGGCTGCGGTGCCGGCGTTGCACGCCCAGGCCGGGTCGTCGATCGTGCTGGCCGAATCCGCGTCGTCGTTTTATCCCGGACGTGGCGGCGTGCTGTATGTGGCGTCGAAGTTCGCGGTGCGCGGGCTTGTCGCCGCGCTTGCCCGGGAGCTCGCACCGCGGATCCGGGTCAATGGCGTGGCCCCGGGTGGAACGCTGAACACCGACCTGCGCGGTCTGAAGAGCCTGGGACTCGCCGATATTCGCCTCGATGACAACCCCGATCGCGAACGTGAGCTGGCATCGCGTACCCCGTTGAACGTCGCACTCTCCGGGCAAGACCATGCCTGGAGTTTCGTGTTCTTCGCTTCGGATCGGTCCCGCGGGATCACCGGCGACACCGCGCATCCAGACGGTGGATTCGGGCTGTGAGCATTCTGCAGGACGAGCGCTCGCTGGTTGCATTGGCGTGCCGGGTCGCCGCTGCGCGCGGATTGGTCGACGGCATCCTCGGTCACCTGAGTCTGCGTGTCGACGACGAGCGACTGCTGGTTCGTTGCCGCAGTGACTCCGACACCGGTGTGGCGTTCACCCGGCCAAATGACATCCGTCTCATCAAGTTTGACGGAACTGCCGGTGCCGCAGGTGAACTCGATGGTTACCGGCTGCCCAACGAGCTTCCGATCCACGTCGAAACCCTGCGGGCCAATCCCCGATACCGGGCGGTGGCGCACCTACATCCGCCCGCGGTCGTCGCCGCCGATCTCGCCGGTATCACCCTCCGGCCGATCTACGGGGCCTACGACATCGCCGGCGCCTGGCTTGCCCGGGGCGGTATCCCCGTTTATGAGCGGGCGGTACTGATCCGTGATGCTCAGTTGGGCCGGGAAATGGTGGCAGCGATGCGTGACCGTCCCGTCGTGATCTGCCGCGGCCATGGCATCACCAGTGCCGCGGCCACCGTTGAACAAGCCGTGCTGCAGGCGATCAGCCTCGACGAACTGGCCCGCATGGCGCTGCGCGTGGTCGCCACGGGCGGCGCGCTGCGTGATATCGCTGACCGGGATTGGGATGATCTGCCCGATTTGGGCTCGGCGTTCACCGTCGAAGCGGCCTGGCGACACGAGGTAGCCCGGTTGGCTCAACCGCCCGGCGACGATGCAGAGCGCGCGTAGCGCGATGAGGTGGGGGCACCTCCCGCTTGCGGGGGCAAGCTGGGCAAATCAACCCAGCTGATCGCCAATTTCCTTGGCCGCCTCCATAAGTGCGGCTGCCACCGTCGAATATTTCGACTTGGTCAGCCGATGCTGGGGCGCTGCGGCGTTGAGCGCCAAGCGAAGTCCCGGCGCCCGCGTCGGGATCAGGACTGCCACCGACGCAACCCCTTCCTCGCTCTCTTCCCGGTTGACCGCGTAACCCTGCTCGCGAATCCGGGCCAACTCGGCTTCCAGCGCCGCGCGGTTGCCAATCGATCGCGGGGTGATGCGCTCCAGTTTCTCGTCGGACAGCAACTGATGCAGCTCGGGCTGGGGCAGCTGCGCGAGCATGACCTTGCCGGTCGAGGTGCAATGTGCGGGCATGCTGCGCCCCAGCCTGGAAGCCACCCGCACCGCTGCTGGGCCCTCGACCGCAGCGATGAAGCGAACAGCGGCGCCGTCGAGCATCCCGACATGAATCGTCTCCCGCAGCCGCTCCCTGAGACTGCGCATCACCGGCGCGGCGGTTCCGGCAATGTCGATGCGTCCAAAGATCGCAAACGCCACACCGGTCAACGCCGGACCCGGCAAGTAGGCCTTCGAGACCGGGTCCTGCCGTACGAAACCGCGGTAGGCGAGCATCGCCAACAGCCGGTGCGCGGTCGACGACGCCACGCCCAGGTAGCGAGTTGCCTCGGTCAATCGGATCTCAGGTTTTTCGCCCAGCAGCAGCAACAACCTGAGCGCCTTGTCGACCGACTCGATCGGGTACTGGGGCGCAGCCGCTGCCCGATCCTGTTTCTGCATGGCAGAAACGGTACCTGCCACGCGGTACGAGCTGCCACGTTGAGTCGCTGACTACACATCCGAACCCGGTCGGGCATCCTTGAGCCATGACGGTGGATGCCCTGCTGCACTCGATCCCTCCGCTGACGGTGTATTTCGTCGTCGGCATCGTCGTGGCGATCGAGAGCCTGGGAATCCCGCTGCCGGGCGAAATCGTGCTGGTCGCAGCGGCGCTGCTGTCGTCACGCCACGAGCTGGCGGTCAACCCGCTTGGCGTCGGCGTGGCCGGGGTGATGGGCGCGGCTGTCGGTGATTCGATCGGCTATTCGATCGGCAGGCGGTTCGGTCTGCGGTTGTTCGATTGGCTGGGCCGACGGTTTCCGCGGCATTTCGGCCCGGGACACGTGGGTCTCGCGGAACGCGTATTCATGCGGTGGGGCTCGTACGCGGTGTTCTTCGGCCGGTTCATCGCACTGTTGAGGATCTTGGCCGGACCGCTCGCCGGCGCCTTGAAGATGCCGTATCGACGTTTCCTGGCCGCCAACGTTGCCGGAGCGATGTGTTGGGCCGGGGGCACCACCGCGCTGATCTATTCCGCCGGGATCGCGGCCGAGCGTTGGCTCGAGCGGTTCTCCTGGATCGCGTTGGTGGTCGCTGTGCTGGCCGCCACCGCCGCCGCCGTCACGCTGCGTAAACGCACCGCACAAGCAATTGCGGAATTCGAAGCGGAACAGCGTCAGGAATCCGGCCATACGACAGTTTAGATAACGCTTTTGCGGGTGTCCCGGCCGCTCGGGCACAAGTTTGCTATCACGCGTTGTCAAATTTGGCTGCGGCCGGCTACCCAACGAACTCGGCCGGACCATGACTTAACGTCGTTAATCCACTAGCGCAGCGCGGTTTTGGCGAATCGTTCCACCCGCGGCCGAACGGGGTTCCGACGGCGACGAGCCGGCTCGGCGCAACCCCCGGCTGATGTTCGCTCGCTGACTTTTAAAAAAGCCGAATTTACTAGGTATGGCGACCTCTCAGCGCATGCTCAGTGCTTTCTTAACCATCCGCCCATGGACTCTTGGCGCGCATTGGTGTTATATGAATGAGATCTGTAAATACGACGTCTGTCTTCAGGCACTAGGGCGGGCATCCTTCGCGGCTTTATGCCGAGCGATCAGGAGTTCACCATGAGCTTTGCCACAGCAGAAACACCGTCCAGTCACTTGATGCTGAGCAGCCGTCTGGTTTCCGAACTGGCGAATGCACGTAGCACCCTACGGACCACCACAGAGCGCAACGGTCCGTCCGTAATCGTTTTTGCCGGAGGCGAAGTCGATGCCTCGAACGAGGCCACCTGGCGTCACCTACTGACCGAGGCCGCAGGCCGCACGAGCCCACCCGGAGCGCTCGTCGTCGACACCAGCGGCCTGGACTTCATGGCTTGCTGTGCCTACGAAGTCCTCGCCGAAGAAGCCGAGCGCTGCCGGCGTCGCGGCGTGGAGTTGCGCCTTGTCAGCAACCAGCCCGGAGTTGGTCGGGTTGTCAACGCGTGCGGGTTGAGCGAACTGCTGCCCCTCGACGCCAGCCTGGACGCCGCGCTTCCCGCCGGCGAGCCAGTCGACTGGTAAGAATTCGCCTCACCTCCTGCCGCCAAGGTTTACCGCTCGACAGATCGGGCATCGTAAAACCGTGGGCATCAAAGGCGCTTCCAAACAAGGACAGGTCGTCGTCGTGACCGGCGCCAGCGCTGGAATCGGTCGCGCCACGGCGCAACTACTCGGCCAGCGAGGCGCCCATGTCGGCCTGCTGGCACGCGGCGAGACGGGTCTGGACGGGGCGGCCGCCGACGTTCTGACCGGCGGCGGCGAGGCGCTGGCGATCCCTACCGACGTATCGGACTACGACGCCGTCGAGCAGGCAGCGCAACGCGTCGAGGAACGCTTCGGGCCGATCGACGCATGGATCAACGTCGCCTTCAGTTCGGTGTTCGCACCGTTCGCGGAGATCACACCGGACGAGTTTCGCAGGGTGACCGAGATCAGCTACCTCGGCTTCGTGTACGGGACGATGGTTGCACTCAAGCGGTTCCGGGCGCGCAACGCCGGGACAATCGTGCAAGTGGGATCGGCGTTGGGCGATCGCGCCATTCCGCTTCAGTCCGCGTACTGCGGAGCCAAACACGCCATCAACGGCTTCACCGAATCGCTGCGAACCGAACTGCTGCACGAGAACAGCAGAGTACGAGTCACCATCGTGCAGATGCCGGCGGTCAACACTCCCCAATTTTCTTGGGTGCTATCACGTTTGGACAAACACCCACAACCTGTGCCGCCGATCTATCAGCCTGAGGTAGCGGCACGCGGGGTGCTGCATGCGCTCGATCATCCGCGCCGCAAGCAGTATTGGGTCGGCGCAAGCACCGTCGACACGATCATGGGACAGCGGATGGTGCCCGCGGTGCTCGACCGCTATCTGGCGCGTACCGGATACGAGTCGCAACAAACAGATCAAAGGGTTCGCTCCGGTAACCCGGCGAACCTTTGGGAACCGCTCGACGGACCAGGCGGCACAGACCATGGCGCCCATGGCGTGTTCGACGACGAGTCACATGGGCACTGTGCGCAGTTCTGGCTGACTCGACATCGTCGCTCGTTGGTTGCGGCCGGCCTGATGGCGGGTCTGCTCGCCGCCGGGCGTAGTTTTCGGCCCGCCGGCTCTTCGCCGCTGCGCCGCCCTTAAACGGTGGATAACCCGCTGCGGGCGCTGCGCAGATCATCGACGAATGACGCGAACGCCTTCTCCCGATCGGTGCGGTCACGAAGTACCGCCGACGGGTGCACGGTGGCTACCAGCTGCGGCGTGGGGTCGGCCCGCACACCGAGGCCGTCAGGCAGCTGCAGCAGCTCTCCCCGGTGTGCCGATACCCGAAATGCCGGGCCCAGCACTGCTTGGGCCGCGGTGGCGCCGAGCAGCACGATCAGCTCGGGTTGCAGCGCGTCGATCTCGGCGATGAGCCAGGGCCGACAGGCCACGACTTCGGTGCGACTGGGTTTTTGGTGTATTCGTCGTTTGCCGTTCTTGCGGGTGAACTTGAAGTGCTTGACGGCATTGGTTTGATACGTCAGATCCGGATCGATGCCCGCGTCGTCGAGCGCGCGCGCCAGCAGCCGGCCGGCCGGCCCGACGAAGGGCAGTCCCTCGATGTCCTCGCGGTCGCCGGGCTGTTCGCCGACCAGCATGAGCGGTGCATCCGGCTGCCCATGCCCGAAGACGGTCTGGGATGCGTTCTTGTAGAGCGTGCAGCCGTGGCAGCAGCTTGCCGCGGCTTCCAGCGAAGCCAAGCTGCGATTGTCGGGCAGATAGCCTTCCGCCCCGGCCAGCCCGGCCGCCCCGGCCATTGGAATCAGCGATTGCCGGTGACGATGTCGCGGGCGCGATCAAGCATCGCCGCGAACGGCCCCGCCATGAGGTTCGCGAGCTGGGACTCCACGCCCGGGTGCGGATGGGTCGGCGCGATCGCTTCGGCGAGCTTGGCGGCGCGACCCATCTTTTCGAGTTCGTCGCTGCTCAGTTCGCGCTGTAGCTTGGCGAACTCCTGCTTTTCTTCTCGTTCGGCATGCTTGGCCACGGTGTCACGAAATTTCGTCAGTTCAGTGGCGAACTCGGGCGAGCCGACGTCGAGCTTCTCCAACAGGGTGAGGGTCACTTTCGCGGCGTGTTCTTCTTTGAGCCGGGCAGTTACCACGTCTTTGCCGTTAGACAGCTTGCGCTTGGCGCGCGGGTGGACGATTTCCTCCTCGGCCGTCTCATGCACTGCAAGCAGGCGTCGCAGCTTGACGAACGGCGCCTGACGGTCGTCGCCCGTGGCATTGAGGGTCTCGTCGAACAGTCCCTTGATCTGTTCGTGCTGGCTGACAAGGAACTCGACGACGTCGGTCGGTGTCTTGGCGGCGTCCGGCATTGGTTGCCTCCTCACATAGGGAGTGGCGCGCGGGCTGTCGATGCGCGCAAAAAAGACGGCTACCCGACGGGTCTGGCCACGAAACGCGTGTACCGGCGGGCTGCCCGGGGTACCTCATCGAACGTGGTCACCGCATTCCGGCACTGGTGTACCGCCACGGCCGCCGTCGCTGTTGTGGTCGGGGGGTGTTCGTCGCCCCAGCAGCCGGAAAGCACGCCCGAGGTGACCCTCGTCGAAGTCGGCGCAGCACTGCACAGCCCGATCTGGTCCTACGGCGATCACACCCTGCTGGCGCTCACCGACGATCGCCGATTGGCGAAGATCAGCGGCGCGGAAAGCAGTGCGGCCGTGCACACGGCACAGACCGCGCTGTCGACGCCACTCGATGCCGGCCGCAATCTGCAAATCAGCCAGATGGACGACCGGTACGTCTACGTGCCGGAGCCACGGCGAAATCGGGTGGCGGTGGTCGACATCGCCAGCCTGCAATCCGTCGGCGATTTCGACGCCGGTCCCGCTCCCGATTACCTGTCCGAGGACGCCGGGATGCGCATCCTGCTGGCGCTGTCGGCCGACGGGTCATCGGTGACACCGGTGGAGGAGCACGGCTACCGGAAGTTGGCGACCGCCGACATCACCGGCGGTCGCGCGGACTCGATCGACGGCTCCAACCGCGGACGCTTGATCGACTACCACGTCTACGGGCCATCCGGAATCCGGTATTACAAGGGGCCCTCGTCGCCTCCCGAGGAACGCGGCGCGCTGGCCATGGACGTCGCCGCGTCAGCGGGCAACAGCACCAAAGTCACCCGCATCTATGTCGCCGACCACCGCCACGGCCTTCTGTCCGCCATCGATTCCCGCCGTGAAGGCCAAGGGATGGAGCTGGTCGGTCAAGCACAGGTGTCGTCGTCGCCGATCCGCTACATCGGCACAGACGACACCCGGATCTACGCGGTGACCGACCACGAACTGGTGACCCTGGAGATCGCCAGCTTCGCCGGCTACCCGAACTACAAGATGAATGTGATCCACACGGTTGATTACCGCTCGAATCTGCCTGCCGGCCAAGCAAAGTCGGCGGCACTGTCGGGCATCGCGGTTGGGCCGCACCGAGTTTTCCTCACCCTGCGCGGCACCAATTATGTGGTCGGTGTCGCGAAGCCACATCTGTGAGGGAGGACCGATGACGGTACCGGTCGGTGTCGATGACGATTTCGAGTGGATCAACGAGCAGGTACAGGCGCTGAAGCGGCTCGGAGAAAAGGAAGGACTCGACGAGGGCGAACGCTACGACTTTTCCATCCGGTGGGGCACGGCCCTGTCCGGGCGGCTGCGGCGGCTGGTGCACTACAGCGCCCAGGGCATGCTCACCGAGGCCGACGAGCGCCGGTTTCAGGCGCTGTGTGATGAGCTACGCCGGCTTTCGGAGCTGATCGATCGATTCGAGCTGGCTCAACCAATGTTCACCGATCCCCCACCCGCGAAGGCTAAACGGCATCGGGGAGTTCGACTGTCCAACTCGCGGCGCGAGGGGCGTCTGCGTTCCGGATGAGGAAGTCCTTCTCCTGCAGTCTGATTCCGGTGCGCGGCTTAGGGCAATCCGGGTTGCGGCAGGTCAGCGCAATCATGTAGGCGTCGTCGTCCTCGTCAAGGAATAGGAACCCGAGGTAAAGTGCATCGCCGACATCGAATTCGGTTGCTCCACAAGCATCGCAGTAACCGCCCTTCGCGGTGAGCTGCTCGGTAACCGCATCGCGCTCGGCGGGCGTCAGCGAAACCAATTCGGGGCGAACCATGCCGGTCATCGTCAGATCTCCACGTCCTTGTCGTAGTGGATGTTGTCCTCGCGCCAGCCGCCCAAACCCATGCCGATTCCACGGTAGTCGTCGACCAACTCGATCTGGTTTATCCACTTGGCCATCTTGAACCCGACCTGAGTCTCCACTCGCAGCCGCAGCGGCGCCCCGTGTTTGATAGGCAACGGATTGCCGTTCATCTCGTAGGCCAAAATCGTTTGGGGTTTGTAAGCCAGTTCCATGTCGATGATCTCGTAAAACTGACCCAACCCGTCGGAGCTGGGCTCGTCGCGGCTGTTGTCCTGCATGGTGAGCAGACAGATGTACCGGGCCTGCGGCAGCGGCTTGACTTCCTCCAGCAGCCGGCTCAGGTGAATGCCGGTCCACTGACCAATGCTCGTCCAGCCCTGCACACAGTTGTGCAGCACCCGCTGTGTTTGCGGTTCGCCCAGCGCAGCCAGCCCAGCCAGATCCAGTGTGACCGGTTTTTCGACCAGGCCGCCGACCCGTAGCCGGTAGTCGACGAAGTTGTGCACCGCCATCACCTTGTACTCGTCCGAACACGGCGGCTTGCCGTTGACCCGGTGTTCCTCAGAGAGCTTGGTCACCGGATAGTTCTGTCGGGAATTCAACGGCCGCAACAGCATCAGTTTGGCGCGGGTGTTGATGGCGCCCAGGATTTTGTGCACCTGCACCGGCCGGCGCAGGCTCCATACCGTCGCGGCGACGTGAACGGCGACGATCGCGCCGACGATCACCAACGACAAGAACGTCGCCCAGTTGATGTTGCGGACGGAACCGAAAATCATCGCGGCATTCAGCTGGCCCCAACCCCAGAAGAACACCATCGACAAATGGATCACGATGAAAATCAGGAAAGAGAGCAGCCCGAAGAAATGCAGGTTGCGGGCCCACTGCCGTCCGCCCCACATCCGCACGTACCACGGGAAGCGTGCCTCGATCGCCGGGGATTGCGCGGCGCCGGTCAAAATCTGAAATGGCGCAAGCACAAAGATGACCGCGGCGTAGGCCAGCTTCTGGATGGCATCCAGCGGTTCGCTGGGCAATAGCGGCGGCAGGTTGAACGTCATGTAGGCGACGATGTCGTTCCACGCCTCGGGAAATATCGACCACGAGTAGGGCCAGTACCGGTGCCACTGCCCAGTCGCGAACAACAGGATGTAGTACGACAGGCCGACCAGAATCCAGCCGATCACCGCGGTGAAATGCCAGTGCCGGCCCATGCCCAGCTTCTTGTGGCCGGGCAAGGCAACGATCGAGCTGTAGGACTCTTCCTCGTCAAGAGTGTCGTAGAGCTTGTTGGTCGGCATTTGCTTGGGGGTGAAGCGTGCCCACTCGGTGCCGGGTTTGCTGTCCTCGCGCCAATACAGCTTGGGGTGGGTGCCCAAAATCTCGATCCCGCTGCGCAACAGCAGCGTCAGAAACAGCACATTGAGCCAGTGATCGATCCGCAGCCACACCGGGTAGTCGAACGTCATCAGTCGTGCCAGTTCTGCCGTTGCGGATAGGCCACGTTGATGCCTGATAGCACCGAAAGGTGGACTGCGACGAATCCCATTGCAAACGTCGCTGCCAGATTGCCCGGCGCCACGTCCCAGCGGCCGGTCAGAGCCACCAGCCCCGGTAGACTGACCGGTCTGCTCGCTATATACAAGCCGAGAAAGACGACCGATACCGCATCACCCAGCAGCCAGCCGAGTTGCGGCACACGCGGATTCACGCTGAGCCACATCATGGCCGCAGCGAGTAGGCATCCGACGATCAGCACCACGGCGTAGACGACGAAATATGTCGGCGGCGCGGTTTCGCGGGTGACGACATACAGGTGTGTCACCACGATGCCGAGCAGCAGCAGGCAGCCGAGTGCGGTTATCGTGCGCGGCAGGTCGAACGCGACGTAGCCGCCCAGGCGCAGCATCCGGTACACCCGGCTGCGTTCCCACAGGCGCGCGAGCAGGCCCACCGCCGGGAGGTACCCGGCCCGACCTCAGGACAAACCACAAAACGCCGCAGTCGACCCGGCTTGGTAGCCTTTGCGAGGGCTACAGGGTCGGGAGGGGGTCCGGGAGGGTAGGAGGAACGGCCAATGCCCGCTGAGATGGACTGGGACCAGACGGTAGGCACCGCCGAGGATGTACGGCGTGTCTTCGAGAACGTCCCGACCGTCCTCGTCGGCTTCGAAGGCGATGACCACCGCTACATCGCAGTGAATGCCGCCTACCGCGCGCTGTTCCCGAGGGTCATCACGGTTGGGGAACCACTGCTCAAGGTCGCACCCGAACTTCAGGGCCAGTTCATCCACGAGATGCTCGACCGCGTGTACCAAACCGGGGAGCCCCAGGCGGCAAACGAGTGGCGGGTACAGCTGGACATCGACGGTTCCGGAAAGATCCAAGAACGATTCTTCGATTTTCTGGCGACGCCACGCCGCCGTGCGGACGGCTCGATCGAGGGGGTCCAGTTTGTCGTCGACGACGTCACCGCCCGGGTTCGGGACCGCATCGCAGCGGAAGCGCGCGCACAAGAGCTGTCCGATCGCTACCAAAGCTTCCGCGACTCGGCCACTGTCATGCAGCAGGCGCTGCTGGCGCCGTCGGTACCCGTGCTGCCTGACGCCGACATTGCCGCGGAGTACCTGGTTGCAAGCGAAGACACCGCGGCCGGCGGCGACTGGTTCGACGCGATAGCACTCGGCGGGCGACTGCTACTCATCGTCGGCGATGTCGTGGGCCATGGGGTCGAGGCCGCGGCGGTGATGTCGCAACTGCGCACGGCGCTGCGGATGCAGCTGCTCGACGGCCGCTCGATCAGCGAGGCACTCGAGGCCCTGGAACGCTTCCGCGAGCATATTCCCGGGTCGAAATCCGCGACCCTGTGCGTCGGCTCACTGGAGCTCGACAGCGGTGAATTCGAATACTGCACCGTGGGACATCCGCCACCGCTGGTGGTGTCGACCGAGGCGACACCGCGGTATCTGGAACCCTCCGGCGGTGGTCCGCTGGGCAGCGGCACCGGGTTCCCGGTGCGCATCGAGACCTTAGACATCGGTGACGCCGTTCTGCTCTACACGGACGGGCTCATCGAGCGCCCGGGCCGGCCGTTGGCCGCCAGCACGGCAGAGTTCGCCGACCTGGCCGCCAAAATTCTTGGTGGCGGCGGTCTGCCGCTGGACGCCGACAGGCCGATTGATCGCCTCTGCGCCCAGACGCTGGAACTCTTGCTACGCACGACCGGCTACAGCGATGACGTGACACTCCTTGCAGCACAACGCCGTATCAGCACAGCGCCGCTGCAGATGACGCTGGGAGCCACCGTTGATGCCGCCCGAACGGTTCGCGCTCGGCTGCGGGACTGGTTGTCTGAAAACGGCGCCGGAGCCCAAGACGTCACCGATGTCGTGCATGCGATGTCGGAGTTCGTCGAGAACGCGGCCGAGCATGCCTACCGCGACGGGTCGGCGGGCGACATCGTGGTGCAGGCGGCTCTCAGCGCCGACGGCGTGTTGCGCGCCTCGGTCGCCGACCGCGGGCGATGGAAAGAGCCACGCCCCGAAGATGATCCGACACGAAGCGGCGGGCGCGGGCTTGCAGTAGCCAAGGCGCTGGTCTCGGAAATCAGTGTCATCCGCGGCGACGACGGGACAACGGCCCAGCTCGCCCATCCGCTTACCAGGCCCGCGCGAATCGTTACCGATCCCAAAGTGATCCCGGGCCGCAACGAGCGCGACGCTGACTACGAATACCGCACCGCTGTCGATGACGCTGGGCGCATTGTGGTAGTCGGCGACGTCGATGTGGATACCGCCGCAAAACTGGGGCAGCAGATAACCATCGAAAGCCGTGCCGGGACAAAGCCTGTCACGATTGACCTGAGTTCGGTCACGCACCTGGGATCGGCCGGGGTGAGCGTGCTGGCAGACGCTTATGCGCAAGCACGCCATAACGACACCGACTGCATCCTGGTTGCGCCGCCCGGCAGCCCGGCGCACCACGTCTTGTCGCTCGTCCGGTTGCCGATCGCGGAAGGCGAAACCGCCGTACGCTGAGAACTGGGCTCACCCGGTGCCAGTGCCGACCGGCGGCCCGGAGCACTCGACGAGCCGATGCGCCGCCTCGAACAGCAGCGCATGCACAAACGCCTGCGGCAGGTTTCCGCGTAGTTGCCGCTGGGTCACGTCGAATTCCTCGGTGAAGAGCCCGGGAGGGCCGCAAGCCGTACGGTTGCGCTCGAACCATCGCACAGCGGCCAGGTCGTTACCCTGCTGATGGTCTGCCAGCGCCATCAGGAATCCGCACAGTAAGAAGGCGCCTTCGGCCTCACCCAACGGCCGCTCGTCCGGCTGAAACCGATATACGAACCCGTCCCGGCCCAAGTCCGCACGCACCGCTTCGAGTGTGGCGATGCTGCGCGGATCGCCGGTCGGCAGCCCTCCACGGATCGACGGCGTCAGCAGCGCCGCGTCGACGCGCGGATCATCCGGTGCCCGTTGCCATCTGCCGCTTGGATGCAGGCAATCGGAATCGACGTCGGTGATCAACCTGTCCGCCAGGTGATGCCACTGGGCGCCTTGGCGGGCGGGTGCGACGTCACCGATCCGCCGCAATCCCGCCGCGCAGATCAGCCGTGAGTGCGCCCAGCGCCGGTCATCCACCTCCCAGATCCCGGCGTCCGGCTCACGCCAGCGGTTTTCGATCGCATCGACCAAAGTTTCCACAGCACGCCAATGTTCGGTGTCCAGGCGATCCAAGCGGGCACTTGCGGCCAGCAGCAGCAGCGCTTCACCGAACGCGTCGAGCTGGAACTGGTCGGTCACCCAATTGCCGGTCTTGACCGCGGCGCCGGGATAGCCCGGCAGGTCGAGATCTTGCTCTTTGGGCGGTGCACTGCCGGTGACGCAGTAAGCCGGCTTGAGCCGGGGGCCATCGGTGAGCACCCGCTCGCTGACGAAGCGCACCGCATCGTCAAGCAACGGCAGCGCCCCGGCCACGGCGACGGCCTGCCCGGCGTAGCACTGATCGCGAATCCAGCAATAGCGATAGTCGTAGTTGCGCCCTTGCTCGGCTCGTTCCGGCAGCGACATCGTCGCCGCCGCGACCATCCCGCCACTGCTGCTCGTCAGGCCGCGCAACACCGCATAGGCCGTTTGGGTGTCGTCGTCGGCGATCGTGCCGGAAACCGTGGGAACCGCCTGTGCCCAAGCGCTTTCGGTGGTACGCCAGGCATCGTTGGGCCGTATCGCGTCGGAGGGTAACTCGCGGTCGGAAAGCTCCAAGACCAAGTCGTGGTCGTGCCCCGGGGCGACGTCGATGATCATCTGCAGCGATCCGTCGTCGCCGCGCTGCGCCTTTGTCGCACCTGCCCAACGGAATCGGTGGGGGCCGCTGCGTCCGGTCCACACGCCGTCGTCGCAGGACAGATCGTGCATACGTTCGGTGCCGAACTGCGCACGGACGTCGAGCATGACGCGCATGCGCATCGTCTCGTCGAGTGCCCGGATGCGGCGCAGTATCACGGCGATGTGTGGATCACCCGGAAAGGCCAAAGCCTCACGGCATTCCACGATCCCGCCGGTGGTCACCCAGCGCGAACGCCAGATCAGCGACCCCTTCTCGTAGTGGCCGCCCCACACGTAGCTCGGGTGGTGCGGCGCCACGCCGTAGACACCGCCGCCGCCGAGCAGGCTTGCGAACACCGCGGGGCTGTCCCAGCTCGGCATGCACATCCAGCAGCAGTCGCCGCGCGGCCCGACGACGATGCCCCGCTCGCCGTCGGCGAGCAACGCGTACTCGCGAAGTATGTGCGGCGGAACCTGGTCAGCCACTTCTACCATCGTTGCGGCATACCCCGATCGGGTTGCGGGTAGTCACCGGGCATGACTGCGCGCGCCGGCTCAGCGATCCCCGTCGAATCCGTCGACGTCGCGGCGTACTCGATCCCCACCGATGCCCCGGAATCCGACGGCACCCTGACCTGGGACTCGACCACCTTGGTGCTGGTGAGCGTGCACGCCGGCGGCAAGACCGGCACCGGATACACCTACGGCGGCACCGCCATCACGACAGTGGTGACCGACAAGTTGGCGGACGTCATCACCGGCGGTGACGCCCTGCAGCCGCCCGCGCGCTGGGCCGAGATGCAGCACGCCGTGCGCAATATGGGCAAGCCTGGCACGGTGGCCTACGCGATTTCGGCGGTCGACATCGCATTGTGGGATCTGCACGCCCGGTTGCTCGACGAACCGCTGGTGGTCGCGCTCGGCGCGGTGCATGACGCGACACCGATCTACGGCAGCGGCGGATTCACCTCCTACGACAATGACACCCTGCGCAAGCAGCTCTGCGGCTGGGTCGACGCCGGCATCCCCCGGGTCAAGATGAAGGTCGGCCGCGACCCGGATGCCGACATCGAACGGGTGGACGCCGCCCGGTCAGCGATCGGCGAAGACGTGGAGTTGTTCGTCGACGCCAACGGGGCTTACACCCGCAAGCAGGCGCTGCTGTGGGCGCGGCGCTACGCCGAATACGACGTGCGATGGTTCGAAGAACCGGTGAGTTCTGACGATCTCGACGGCCTGCATCAACTCTGCGAGCACGGGCCCGCCGGAATGGACATCGCCGCCGGCGAGTACGGCTACCACCTGCCGTATTTCCATCAGATGCTGGCCGCGCGTGCGGTGGACTGCCTGCAGGCCGACGTCACTCGTGCGCTGGGTATCACCGGAGTTCTCAAGGTCGCCGCATTATGCGACGCGCGCGGGATGGACCTGTCGTTGCATTGCGCGCCGCAGATCAGTTGCCAGGTCGGCACCGCGGTGTGGCACCAACGGCATCTGGAGTATTTCCACGACCACGTGCGTATCGAGCGGCTGGCCTTCGACGGCACCATCGATCCCGAACCGGGTGGCCTCCTGCGTCCGGACCGCACGGCACCGGGCCATGGGTTGACCGTCAAACATGCTGACCTAGAGCAGTTCCGGGTGGCCTGAGGGTGAATCCTTGGCGCCGAGTGTGATCGTATGGCGGGGTTTTCGCGGGCAGGCTCAAGCCATGGCTTCACTCTGGACGCCCCCGGTTCACACTCGATCTCATAAGGCCTTCACAGCTGGCACTCATCGAGGCGCCGTAACGTCGCTTGTGATTAGCCCGACGAAGTAAACAAGTACTCGGTCTTGAGAACTTTGGAGGCGCCGCGATGGACATCGTTCTCGGGGTGTCGCTGGCGCCGACGACGATTCGCCTGGTCTTGGTCGAGGGCGAAAACGCCGATGGTGTCACGGTCGAGGAAGACGATTTCGACGTCGCGAACGACGAGGCACCGACCGTCAGTGCCGCGGATCAGGTGATCGCGGCCATCCTCGGCACTCGGGAAGGCGCTGCCGCGAGTGGTCACCAGTTGGCGTCGACCGGGGTGACGTGGACCGATCCCACCGATGCCGCGGCGCTGCGTGATGCGCTGGCGGCCCACAAGGTTGAGAACGTCATGCTGGTCTCGGCGTTCTTGGCCTCGGCCGCCCTGGCCCAAAGTGTCGGCAACGCGCTCGGTTACGAGCACACCGCGATGCTTTTCGTCGAACCGGACACCGCGACGCTGGGTGTTGTCGATGGTCGTGACGGCTCGGTCAGCGACGTGTACCGCCGGCCGCTGCGCGGCGACAACCTGGTGGCTGAGCTCGCGACGATGATCAGCGACTTGGACAATGTGGGGACTCGCCCTGACGGCCTGTTCATGGTTGGCTGCGGTGTCGACGTCGCGGCTATCAAGCCGGCCCTGGAGGCGACCATCGGGCTGCGGATCAACGCAGCCGAGGAACCCGAGACGGCGCTGGCCCGCGGCGCGGCGCTGGCGTCGGCCAATGCGCCGTTGTTCGCGTCGTCCACAGCGGCGTTGGCCTACGCGCAGGATCCCGGCACCGGCCAGGTAACCCCCGGCGCCGTCGTATCCGGCTACCTCGAGGGGGATTCGGCAGACGACGACGCTGAAAGTGAGGTCGTGTCCGAGGATGGCGACCTCGACGAGACGGGGCCTGCACGCAGGCCGATGCTGTTGATCGGCAGCATGCTGGCCGTGGTTTTCGTCACCGCGGCGCTGGCGCTGGAGGTGGCGCTGACGCTGGGAATCCGCCCGGCGGCCGTCGGGCTGCTGCCCATGCCGGTTCAGCGCCTGCTCATCCCGACCGAGGAGGCTCCTGTTCCTCCGGTCTCGGCCCCCACGCCGCCGGCGATTCACATGACCGCACCCGCGGCACCGCCACCAGCTCCGCCGGTTCAGGTCGCCGCGCCGCAGTTGCCCGCCGCGCCGGCTCCTGTCCCGCCACCACCCGCGGCACCGCCACCGGTTCCGGTTCCCGCCGCACCAGTGCCCGCACCTGTTCCTGTACCGATCCCGATCCACGTGCCGATTCCCGGACCCGTGGGCGAGCCGGTTCGACAGCCGCCGGTGCATATTCCCCAGCCACCTGCACATGTCCCCCACCCACCGGCGCACGCGCCCACACCCCCGGCCCAGGCACCAAGGCCCCCGATACACCTGCCCACACCGCCGGCCCAGGCACCCAAACCACCCATCGACCTACCCACACCCCCGGCCCAGGCACCAAGGCCCCCGATACACCTGCCCACACCGCCGGTCCAGGCACCAAGGCCGCCCGTCGATCTGCCGACGCCTCGACCGCCGCTCAACCTGCCTGCGCCGAGGCCCCCGATCCAGTTGCCGGCTCCGCGGCCGCCCACGATGCCGTCCCCTCAGATGCCGCAGATACCTGCGATGCCGCGACTGCCGTCGATGCCGGCTCCGGCGGCGCCGCGAATGCCGTCGATGCCGGCTCCGGCACTGCCGCACTTCAAACTGCCGATGCCGTCATTCCATTTCTGAATATGGGTTCGGGCCGACGGCCGACTGCGTTGATGGTGGTCCCGACTGGGATCGAACCAGCGACCTTCCGCGTGTGAGGCGGACGCTCTCCCGCTGAGCTACAGGACCGGTGCCGAAAGGCGAACGACGTCGAACTTAGCACGCATGGGCGTTGCGGGAAGAACGCGTTTGCACCGCCAGAAGTGGGCTTGCCGAATGTGCCGAATAATTTGTGCGGGCCCGCTCAGGTGGACTATCGTCGTGCTTCGCGACGGGCGACGATCTCGTCCGTGGCTCGCGGATGTAGCGCAGTTGGTAGCGCATCACCTTGCCAAGGTGAGGGTCGCGGGTTCGAATCCCGTCATCCGCTCGAAGGTAGCGGTTTCAACCCCAGCGGTGGAGTGGCCGAGTGGTGAGGCAACGGCCTGCAAAGCCGTGCACACGGGTTCGATTCCCGTCTCCACCTCAATTTTCTGACCTAGGCGCGGTTAGCTCAGCGGGAGAGCGCTTCCCTGACACGGAAGAGGTCGCTGGTTCAATCCCAGTACCGCGCACCATTTCCCCGCTGGACCCGAAAGCTTTTGTTCCGGCGGTGATTTCGACGTTGCGGGTCGCCCCGTCGCAGGCTAGCAGCCGGAAATCACCGGGTTAGCCGTGCGGCGCCTCAGAGATCTTGCTGTCCGGTTTCCCGACCGTTTGGCAATAGGTCGATACCGAAACGCGCGTTGCGGAGATCTCCAGATTGCTAGGTTCAGCGCCGCTCTTGTCCTTGAGCATCTTGCTGATCTCCGAGTCTTGCTTCTTCTCGTCCTGCGTGGTGAAGTCCTTGCATTTCGTGTCGCCACCGGTGTTGACGACCTCTGAAGCAGAGCATCCGCTGAACAGCAACATGGCGATCGCGATCGCCGCAGGTGCAATTGGCTTCATCGTGGGCCTTTCCTCGTCGATGTGGTAGTACCTGTACACCACGAGGACGGACTTTAAACACATCCCTCGATCGAAATGGGCTTTCGCGCCGAAAGATGGCCGAGCCAAACCAATTGCGGGATCGGGTTGCCAGAATGCACCGTCCGGCGAGAGCGCCCGCACTCGTGGACAATGCAATCGACGAGGCAAGTAATCGCACTAGCCGGAATGATCGCCGTGATCGGCCTGGCTGCGCCCGCGCACGCCGACCCTTCTGGCGAGGATGCAACCTTTCTGGACGCCCTCGACAACGCCGGGATCACCTAAAAACCCCGAGGGCCCGATCGCCGACGGCAAAGCGATGTGCACAATGCTCGACGGTGGCAAGAGCGGGCCAGACATCGTCACGCACTTGACCCAATCCAACCTTGGATTCGCGCCGCGGGAGGCCGCGAAATTTTTGATGCTGGCGACCGTCACCTACTGCCCCAAGTACCCGCAAGTGGCTGAGGTCAGCAAGTAGCTCAATTCAGTTGAAGCCCGGCGGGCACTCATCGCCGTTGGAATAAAACCCGGTTATCCCATTGGTGCACCACCGCTGCGGCATGGGTTCACGCATACCGTTGGCGACGGCAATGGGGCCGAAGACGGGTGCCGCCACGGCAGAGGCAAGCAAGGCGGTGCCGATGAAGATGCGAATGCGGTTCCTGATCATCATGGTCCCCCACTGGGTGGATTGTTGTCACTGCCG
Organism: Mycobacterium shimoidei; assembly: GCA_002101905.1. GTDB lineage: Bacteria > Actinomycetota > Actinomycetes > Mycobacteriales > Mycobacteriaceae > Mycobacterium > Mycobacterium shimoidei. Next base: position 53,390 of record LQPU01000004.1, read on the forward strand.
CCGGGGCCGCTGACGACGTTCAGATGCTGCGGGCAGTAAGCGCTCGCCGCGATCGCGGTGAACTTGGCGGCTCCGGAAACCGTGAACCCTGGGTTTTCCTCGGTCAGCCTTTTGACCACGTCCAACTCCGGCTGGCCCGAGTCCATCAGTTCACACGCCGTTCTACCGGCCGCCACGGCTTTTTCCGCATTCCTGAACGTGATGCCGGCCTTGCCGAGCGCGGTGAGAAACTCAACGTCGATCCCGGCCGGTTCGGCATGCGCCGGTACCGCCAGGCTGGTCAGGGCAGCGGCAGCCGCCAGCGGCGATAAAAACTTCATAACTCCATCATCGCCGACCCGCACCGTGTTGTCGCGTTGGCACCGCGGCGCTGCAGGGCGCACCGGATAGTCTGCGTTTGCGAACAAACACCAGCGGGAGCCACTCATGACCGAACGCATCGAAGTTCAGCGCCACATCGCCGCCCCGGCAGCGGAGATCTTCGGCGTACTGTGCGACCCGCACGGACACGTCGCCATCGACTCGTCCGGGATGCTGCAGGACGCCGAAGGCACCCCGGTCGGCGCGGCCGGCGACAGTTTCGTGGTGCACATGGACCGCCAGGCGCTCAACGACTTTCCGGAGCTGGGCCGCTACGACGTCACGGTCAGTATTCGCGACTTCGAGCCCGACCGGCTGATCTCCTGGACCGTACTGGGCCAGATTCGACCGCAGATCGGCCATGTCTACGGCTACCATCTCGAACCCGACGAGAACGGCACGGTTGTGACGTCGTTCTATGACTGGTCGGAAATCGACGAAAAGTGGCGTGCAGCAGGTATTTTCCCGGTTATTTCTGAACTCGCCCTGCGCGCGACACTGGGCATCTTGGATCGCACCATCCACCGCGGTTACGCGAAAGGATAGGGCTCAGATACAGCCGTTGACGCTGACCCGGCGGCGGCCACCGAGGTTGACGCACGCATTGATATCCGGACGGGGCCCGCGGCCGGGAACGACGACCGGGGGCGGCGGCGCTGCACAGTCGTCCGACGTACACGTGGTGTCCTGACAGTCGGGCTGTGTGTCGTCGCATGCGGCAATGGGCCTCGGCTCCGACGCGCTGCCGACGACAGCGACGAACGGGAGGCACGACACCGCCAGCAAGTAGGCAACTGCCATAGCCAGTCGTCGAGTCATCGGCCAAGTGTAATTCGACACACGTCCAGGGACTGCCGAACAGGCGTCAACCTTCAGTTGACGGCACTAGCCTGGTCAACCTAAAGTTGACGGTATGCCTGAGCCGACCCAGATCTCCTATCCCGTCCGCCTTGATGAGCTGATCACCGCCATCAAGCGGGCGCACACCGATGCGCTCGACCAACTCAGCGACGCGGTCCTGGTCGCCGAGCATCTTGGCGAAGTCGCCGACCACCTGATTGGTCACTTCGTCGACCAGGCGCGTCGCTCGGGCGCCTCCTGGACCGATATCGGCAAGAGCATGGGCGTCAGCAAGCAGGCCGCCCAGAAGCGCTTCGTGCCACGCACCCTCGACCCGGACCAGGGTTTCGAGCGGTTCACTCCCCGCGCCCGCAATGCCGTCGTCGCCGCCCAAAACGCCGCGCACGAGGCGCGCAATGCCGAAATCACCCCCGATCACCTGGTGCTGGGCGTGCTCAGCGACCCTCACGCGCTGGCCACCAAGCTGCTCGCCGCGCAGCGGGTTGACGCCGAAAGCGTCCGCGCGGCGGTCACATTGCCGCCGGCGGTCGAGGAGCCTCCGCAACTGATCCCGTTCAGCGGCCCGGCCCGCAAAGCGCTCGAGCTGACCTTCCGGGAAGCACTTCGGCTGGGGCACAACTACATCGGCACCGAGCACCTGCTGCTGGCCCTGCTCGAACTGGAGGACGGCGCCGGTCCGCTACACCGGGCCGGTGTCGCCAAGGATCGCGCCGAGACCGACCTGATCGAAGTGCTGGAATCTCTGGTGACTGACAAAACTGACTGAACGCGCATGCGATGTGTAATCATGCGAGGGTCGCAGAGGAGGGCGCGCAGAAATGAAAGCGCATCGCTGGTTGGTAGTGCTGATCGCCGTCGTCGTCGCCGGGCTCGTGGTCGCTCCGCGCGCATCAGCAGGCGACGCACCGATCGGGCGACTCGGCGACACGTTGCGGGTCGACACCGGCAAACTGATCGCCGACGTCACCGTCACCAGCGTCACGCCGGTTGACCCGCCGCCGGGATTCGGCTACCAGCGCAGCGGCGTTCCGATCAAGAGCTTCCCGGGCAGCGCGGTCAACCGCGCCGACGTGGCGATCCGCGCCATCCAGGTCCCCAACCCATTCCAGATGGCCACCGATTTCAGCTTTGTCGGGGTCACCCCGTTCGCCGACGCGTACAAGCCCCGTCCGTCCGACGCGCCCGACGCACTGGACGCCGCGCTGGCGAACGCGCCCGCCGGATCGGTGGTCCGCGGCGGCGTGTACTGGGATGCTTACCGCGACCCGGTGTCCAACGTCGTACTGCTGGACAAAAAGACGGGCGTACACCTCGCGCAGTGGAACCTCTGACCGTCCAGAGCATCACGGCGAATTTCAACGGCCTCGATGAACTGGCGACTGTCGCCGCGCGCACCTTTCCGCTGGCATGTCCACCGTCGGTGACACGGGAGGACATCGCGTCGTTCGTCGAGGCCAACCTGTCGGTCGCACGCTTCAGCGAATATTTGACCAGCCCTGACCACGTCGTACTGGTCGCGCGGCGAGACGACCGGATTGTGGGCTATGCCATGCTCGTTCGCGACGACGGCGTTGAGCTATCCAAAATGTACGTCCTGCCGCAACAGCATGGAACAGGGGTGTCGACGGCATTGATGAACGCGACACTGCGAGCTGCCGCGCAATTCGGCGCCAACTTCATCTGGCTTGGCGTCAACCAGAAAAACCAACGCGCGCAACGCTTCTACCGCAAGCACGGCTTCGCTGTCACCGGCACCCGGACATTTCAGGTCGGTACCAGCCGTGAGCAAGATTACGTCATGACCCGAAAGCTGTAGCGCTCAACGACAGCAGCCGTGAGATCGCCCGCAGATACTTCTTGCGGAAGCCGCCGGCAAGCATCTCGTCGCTGAAGATGCGGTCCAGACTCTCCCCCGACGCCGCGACCGGGATGCCGGCGTCATAGAGCCGGTCGGTGAGCGCCACCAGCCGCAGCGCCACGTTCTGGTCGTCGATGCGGTGCACACCGGTGAGAAACACTGCCGTCACACCTTCGATCAATGCCAGGTACCGCGACGGGTGCATGCTGGCCAGATGTGCACACAGCGCGTCGAACTCGTCGAGGGTGGCACCGTCGATCCCTGCGGCCCATGCCTTTACCTGTTCGTCGGAAGGCGGCTCGGGCGCCGGCGGCAGGTCACGGTGCCGGTAGTCCGGACCGTCGATCCGCACTACCGTGAAAATGTTCGCCAGCGTTGTGATTTCACGCAGAAAGTCCTGCGCCGCGAAGCGGCCTTCACCCAGCTGCTCGGGCAGCGTGTTGGAAGTGGCCGCCAGCGACACACCACGCTCGACCAGCTGCGAGAGCATCCGCGCGATCAGCGTCGTGTTGCCGGGGTCGTCGAGCTCGAACTCGTCGATGCATACCAGCGTGTAATCACTGAGTAGTTCAATGCATTCGGTGAAACCGAACACACCGGCCAGCTGGGTCAACTCCATGAAGGTCGCAAAAGCCTTGCCGTCGTTGGGAACCGCGCGGTACGCAGAGGCCAGCAGATGTGTTTTGCCAACCCCGAACCCGCCGTCGAGGTAGAGCCCGGTGCCGGGCAACACTTCTCGCTTGCCGAACCACTTGCGCCGGCCCGCCCGGCGCTCGACCGCCTGTTCACAAAACCGCCGACACGCCTCCACGGCGGCGGACTGGCTGGGCTCGGCGGGGTCGGGGTGGTAGCTCGCGAAGCTCACATCGGCGAATGTCGGAGGCGGGATCAGCTGAGCGATCAGCCGCTCGGGTGAAACGCTCGGATGCCGATCCACCAGATGCCCGACCCGACCCATGCAGGCACCCTATCGACGTGCTGAGATCGAACTCATGGAGCTCACGCTGCTGGAGTCGGGCAGGCGGCTCATGGATGGCGAACTGGCAGAGCTCTACGCCTACCCCTCCAACGAGCCGTGGGTGCGAGCCAACTTCATCGCCAGCATCGACGGCGGCGCCACCGTCAACGGCACCACCGGCCGGCTGGGCGGGTCGACCGATCGGTTCCTGTTCAACGTGCTGCGCGAGCTCGCCGACGTGATTCTGGTCGGCGCGGGCACCGTGCGCATCGAAGGCTATTCCGGGGCTCGCCCAACGCTCGACGCGCGGCACAGGCGGCAGGCGCGCGGCCAGAGCGAAGTCCCGCCGCTGGCGATCGTCAGCAAGTCCGGTCATCTGGATCGCGACATGGCGGTGTTCACCCGCACCGAGGTGCCGCCGCTGGTGCTCACCTGTGGGGCGGTCGCCGAGGAGACGCGGCGCCGGCTGGCCGGGCTTGCCGAGGTCATCGACTGCTCGGCCGGCAACCCGGACGTGGTGGACGAGGCGGCGCTGCTGGCCGCGCTGACCGACCGCGGGCTGCCGCGGGTGCTGACCGAGGGCGGCCCCATGTTGTTCGGCTCGCTGGTGGAGCGCGAAATGCTGGACGAGCTGTGTCTGACCATCGCGCCGTGTGTGGTCGGCGGTCAGGCCGAGCGGATCGCCAGCGGCCCGGGGCAGGTGCACACCCGGATGCATTGCGCCCACATCCTCCGCGACGAGGACGGCTATCTGTACACCCGCTACGTCAGGCACTGATGGCTAGAAGCCGAGCGCAGCAAGCTACTGGCTACTGTGGTCGCATGAGCCGGCACGCCACGCGCGCCGCGACCTTGCTCGCGGTGACTTCGCTGCTGGTCGGCTGTGTACCGGGCCTGGGCGCCAACCCGCGGTTCGCCACCGACTCCGGCGCGCGACCGCAAGGCCAGGCGACGACACGTCCGCCGAGTGGTCCGCCGCCGATCGCCGCTCCCAAGAACGACCTGCCATGGCGCGATTGCACGTCACGGGTGTTCGGCGACGCGGCGGTTCCGGCCACGCCGGGGATCAAACTGGACTGTGCCAGCTACGACGCCGACCTAGACCCGGTCAACGGCGCGTCCGGGACGCTGAGCATCGGTGTGGTACGCGCCCGGTCGGTGCAAACACCGTCCGATGCCGGGCCGGTGGTGTTCACCACCGGATCGGATGTGCCGTCGTCGCTGCAACTGGCGGTCTGGCTTTCCCGCGCGGGCGGCGACGTGCTGCGCCGCCACCCCATCGTCGCCGTCGACCGTCGCGGGATGGGCATGTCGAGCCCGGTCGACTGCCGCGACCAGTTCGACCGCCAGGAGATGCGCGACCAGGCGCAGTTCGAGGCCGGCGACGACCCGGTGGCCAACCTGGCCGACATCACCCAGACCGCCACCACCAATTGCACCGACACCATCGCTCCCGGCGACTCCGATTACGACAACACGCACGCCGCCACCGACATCGAGCGGCTGCGCAGCATGTGGGACGTCCCGTCGCTGGCCCTGGTCGGGATCGGCAACGGCGCGCAGGTGGCGCTGTCCTACACCGGGTCGCATCCCGACAAAGTGTCTCGGTTGATCCTGGACTCACCGGTCCCGCTGGGTGCGGGCGCCGAAGCTGCCGCCGAGCAACGGGTCAAGGGCGAGCAGGCGGCGCTGGACGCGTTCTCCGCGCAATGCGCCGCGATCAACTGCGCGCTGGGGCCAGATCCCAAAGGGGCGGTGAGCTCGATGCTCGCCGACGCCCGCGCCGGGCACGGGCCCGGCGGCCTGTCGGTGGCCTCGCTCGCCCACGCCATCTCCACCGCGCTGGGCTACCCGACCGGTGACCGCGTCAGCACCACGACCGACCTGGCCAACGCGCTGGCGAGCGCACGCACCGGTGACATCAACTTGCTCAACAACCTGGTCAACAGGGCCGAGTCGATCCGCTTGACCGACGGTCAGTTCATCAACTCGTGCAGTGATGCGCTCAACCGCCCGACACCCGATCGGGTGCGCCAACTGCTGGTCGCATGGGGCAAGCTGTATCCGCAGTTCGGCCCGGTCGGTGCGCTCGATTTGGTCAAGTGCGTGCACTGGCCGAGCGCCACCCCACCCAAAGCGCCCAAGGACCTCAAAACCAATGCGCTGCTGCTGGGTGTCCAGAACGACCCGATCGTCGGCTCGGAAGGCGTCGCCGCCACGGCCGCGACGATCATCAACGCCAGCGCGGCCAGCAAGCGGGTGATGTGGCAAGGCATCGGCCACGGCGCCAGCATCTACTCGTCGTGCGCCCTGCCGCCGCTGATCGGATACCTAGACAGCGGCAAGCTGCCCGACACCGACACCTACTGTCCCGCCTGATACTTTGCGCGGGTGACATCGGTTTTGTCCCTGTTTCGCCCCCGCACCAGCGCGCCCAGCACCGCGACGGTACTGCGGTCGGCGTTGTGGCCGGCGGCCATCATGGCCGTCATTCACCGCAGCATTGTGGTGACCACCAACGGCAACATCACCGACGATTTCAAGCCGGTTTACCGCGCGGTGCTCAACTTCCGGCACGGCTGGGACATCTACAACGAGCATTTCGACTACGTCGATCCGCACTACCTGTATCCGCCCGGCGGAACGCTGATCATGGCACCGTTCGGCTATCTGTCGTTCGCGGAGTCGCGTTACCTGTTCATCCTGTGCAACACCATCGCGATCGTGGTCGCGGGGTATCTGCTGCTGCGGATGTTCGGGTTCACGCTGTCCTCAGTGGCGGCACCGGCGCTGCTGCTGGCCATGTTCTGCACCGAATCGGTCACCAACACACTGGTTTTCACCAACATCAATGGCTGCATCCTGTTGTTGGAGGTGCTGTTCTTCCGGTGGCTGCTGGACAATTCACCGGGCCGCCAATGGTGGGCGGGGGCAGCGATCGGTTTGGCGTTGGTGGTCAAACCGGTGCTGGGTCCGTTGCTGTTGCTGCCGCTGGTCAACCGCCAATGGCGTGCCGTGATCATGGGTCTGGTGGTGCCGGCGGTGTTCAATCTGGCCGCGCTGCCGTTGGTGGCCGATCCGATGAATTTCTTCACCCGCACGCTGCCCTACATATTGGGTACGCGTGACTACTTCAACAGCTCGATTCTGGGCAACGGCGTGTATTTCGGGCTGCCCACCTGGCTGATCCTGTTCCTGCGAATCCTGTTCACGCTGATAGCAATCGGCAGCCTCTGGCTGCTGTACCGCTACTACCGGGTGCGTGATCCACGGTTTTGGCTGCTGACGTCCTCCGGCGTGGTGCTGCTGTGGTCCTGGCTGGCGCTGTCGCTGGCCCAGGGCTACTACTCGATGATGCTGTTCCCGTTCCTGATGACGGTGGTGTTGCCCAACTCGGTGATCCGCAACTGGCCGGCCTGGCTGGGCATCTACGGCTTCTTGACGATGGACCGCTGGCTGCTGTTCAACTGGATGTACATCGGACGCCCGCTCGAATACCTGAAGATCACCTATGGCTGGTCGTTGCTGTTGATCGTCACGTTCTGCGTGCTCTACTTCCGCTATCTGGACGCCAAGGCCGAAAACCGGCTCGACGACGGGATCGATCCGGCCTGGCTGAGGACGCAGCAGCGCCTCACCGCCAAGAGCGCTAGCGTGGACGCATGAGCTCTCCCAAGGTGCAACTGACCGACGACGAATGGCGTCAAAAGCTCACCCCCGAGGAGTTCGCGGTGCTGCGACGAGCCGGCACCGAGCCCCCGTTCACCGGTGAATACACCGACACCAAGACCGAGGGCGTCTACCAGTGCCGGGCGTGCGGCGCCGAACTGTTCCGCAGCACCGAAAAGTTCGAATCCCATTGCGGCTGGCCGTCGTTCTTCGACCCGGCCAACTCCGAGGCGGTGATCCTGCGGCCCGACGACTCGATGGGCATGCGCCGCACCGAAGTGTTGTGCGCCAGCTGCCACAGTCATCTGGGTCACGTCTTCGAAGGCGAGGGCTACCCGACACCGACCGACCAGCGCTACTGCATCAACTCGATCTGCCTTGTGTTAGTCCCTCGCGAAAGTGCAACTACCGACACGTTTCGCGAGTAAGACCGTCGCTAGTTGCACTTTCGCGGCGGTAGAAGTCGGGATCAGTCCACCCGAGTGGCGTGGCATTCCCAAAACGGCGCGTGGGCGCGGCCGCCTTCCAGCCACGGCTCGATGATCCGGAAACGCTCCATGAGCGGCTTGAGTTGCTCGGCCATGTCGGGGTTGCGCGCGAGCATCATCTCGAAGCTCTCCGTGCTCAGGTTGACCTGGTAGGTGGTGGGGCCGAGGTAGGTGATCTCCCACCCGGCCGCGGGCAGCACCTGTCGGAAATCGTCTTCGGAGAGCGAGCGCGGCATGCGAAAACCGTTGAGGTTGTGCTCGCCGAATTCGAACATGTACAGCCGCGCACCGGGCTTGGTGGCCCGGTGCAGCGCCCGGGCATAGGACTGCTGTAGTTCCTTGTCCTCGCTGAACACGTGGTAGAAGGCGCAGTCGACGACGGTGTCGAAGCGGTTGTCCAGCCCGTCCAGCTTCGTGGCGTCGGCCAGCTGGAAGTTCACCGATAATCCGGCGCGGCGCGCGTTTTCCCGCGCACGTTCCAGGCCGCTGGGTGACGCGTCGATTCCGGTGGCCGAGTAGCCCTTTGACGCGTAGTAGATCGCGTGGTGCCCGGGACCGGTGCCCGGGTCAAGCACCTCACCCTTGATCGCGCCGAGTGCCACCAGCTGTTGAACGACCGGTTGCGGGCCACCGATGTCCCACGGCGTCGCGGCGGGCAGGCCGTGCGACGTCCGCTCGTCGCGGTACATCGCCTCGAAGCGGTCGGGGTCGGCGGAAGTCATGGCAGCGCGGTCACCAGCTGCTCGACCGGGACCCGAGGCCCGGTGAAAAACGGTGTCTCCGCACGGGTATGACGTCGGGCATCGGTCGCCCGCAGCTCGCGCATCAGGTCGACGATGCGGTGCAACTCGGGCGCCTCGAACGCCAGAATCCACTCATAGTCGCCGAGGGCGAACGCCGGCACGGTGTTGGCCCGGACGTCTTTGTACGCCCGGGCAGCCATCCCATGTTCGGAGAGCATGCGGCGGCGTTCCTCCTCGGGCAGCAGATACCACTCGTAGGAGCGCACGAAGGGGTAGACGCAGATGTAGGCGCCGGGCTCCTCGCCGGCGAGAAAAGCCGGAATGTGGCTCTTGTTGAACTCCGCCGGCCGATGCAGCGCGACGCTGCTCCACACCGGCGTGCAGGCCCGGCCCAGCGTGGTGGTGCGCCGAAAGTCGGTATACGTGCCCTGCAGGGCTTCGACGCGTTCGGCGTGCGTCCAAACCATGAAGTCGGCGTCGGCACGCATGCCCGCCACGTCGTAGAGGCCACGCACCACCACGCCGCGCTCCTCCTGCTGCTTGAAGAAGGTGGCGGTCTCGTCGACGACACCGTCGCGCTCGTCGCCAAGCACCCCCGGACGCACCGAGAACACCGAAAACATGAGGTAGCGCAGGGTGGCGTTGAGGGCGTCGTAGTCCAGGCGGGCCATGTCTCTATCGTGCCACGCCGCTCAGCAGCTCCGAGACCGCCCGGCCGGCCGCCCCGACGCAGGCGGGCACCCCGATGCCGTCGAGGTAGCTGCCGGCCACCGCGAGTCCGGGTGGCAGGCCGGCGCGCAGCTCGGCGACCACATCGGCATGGCCGGGCCCGTACTGCGGCATCGCATCGAGCCAGCGGCGCACGTGCGCGTCCAGCGGCTCGACGGCCACACCGAACACCGCCTCCAGGTCCTGGCGCGACCAGGCCAGCAGCTCGTCGTCGGAGGCGCGGCGCGCTACGTCATCACCGCATCGCCCGAACGACAGCCTCAGCAGCTCCACCTCGCCGCGGACCCCCCATTTTCGCGACGACAGTGTGATCGCCTTGGCGCGCAGCTCTTCTCCGGTGGCCACCAGCACACCAGAATGCTCCGGGAACGCCGTGCCGGCGGGGACGGCGAGCGCCACCACGACCGACGACGCGCTGGTGATCCGACGGGCCGCCGCAGCAGTGCGCGGGGCCAGCGGGTCGACGAGGTCCGCCAATCGTGGCGCGGGGACGGCCAGGATGACGGCGTCGGCGCGCCACTGCGCCCCGGTGCTGTCGCGCAGCGTCCAGCCGGGCTCGATCGTGCTCACGGCGGCCTGCACCCAGCGCAGTCCGCTGCGCCGGACCAGTTCGTCGACGAGCACCCGGTAGCCGCCGTGCACCGCGCCGAACACCGGCCCGTCGTGAACCGAGGCCAGGGCCGTGCTGACCGCCTCGGTCAGACTGGCCGCGCCGCGGTCGAGGACCGCCGCCACCGCGGGGGCCGCCGAGCGCAGCCCGATGGTGGCCCCCGAGCCCGCGTAAACGCCGGCCAGCAGCGGGTCGACCGACCGGGAAACCACCTGCTCACCGAACCGGTCGGCCACCAACTCGGCCACCGACGGGTCGCCGCCGGGTCGCCAGCTCAGCGGCCGCCCAGGCTCGGCGGCCATCTGCGCCATCGTCGCGTCGTCGACCAGGCCGGCCACCGACTCCGGCGACGAGGGAATCCCGGCGACCGTGCCGGTCGGCAGCGGGTGCAGTCGAGCCTGGCTGTAGATCAGCGGCCGGGCGCCGGTGGTGTCCAGTTGCCGGTCGGAGAGCCCCAGCTCGGCCAGCAGCGCCGGCACTTCGGGCCGACGCACCACGAACGCCTCGGCGCCGACGTCCATCGGTTGCCCGCCGACCTGTTCGGTCCGCAGCACGCCGCCGAGCCGATCGGCCGGATCGAAGAGCGTGATCGTCGCCTCGTCACCAACAGCCAGCCGCAGCCGATATGCCGCTGTCAGCCCCGAAATTCCGCCGCCGACAACACAATACGAGTTCACAATGTGTGCACCAGCGATACCAGTTCGGTCAGCACGCCCGGATCGGTGTCCGGCAGCACCCCGTGACCCAGGTTGAAGATGTGTCCGGCCGCACCGGCGTCCACGGCGCGACGCCCGTCGTCGACCACGGCGCGGGCCGCCCGCTCGACCACCGGCCAGCCGGCCAGCAGCACGGCGGGATCGAGATTGCCCTGCAGCGCCGTGCCGCTCTTGACCCGTGCTGCGGCGTCGCACAGCGAGGTCCGCCAATCTACCCCGACCACGGTGGCGCCCGCGGCCGACATCGCGCCCAGCAGTTCGCCGGTGCCCACCCCGAAGTGCGTCATCGGCACGCCGTCATCGGCCAATGCGGCGAACACCCGCGCACTGTGCGGCTGGACATAGCTGCAATAGTCGGGCAGCGACAGCGCGCCCGCCCACGAGTCGAAAACCTGGACGGCGTCCACCCCGGCATCGAGCTGGACCCGCAGGAAGCCGGTGGTGAGGTCGGTCAGCTTTTCCATCAACGCATGCCAGCTGTCCGGTTCGGCCAGCATCATCGCCTTGGTGCGGGCGTGGTGGCGGCTCGGGCCGCCTTCGACCAGATAGGAAGCCAGCGTGAACGGCGCGCCGGCGAACCCGATCAGCGGAACCTCGCCCAGGGCCGCCACCAGCAGCGCGACGGCGTCCGATACCGGTTGAATTCGTTGTGGGTCAAGGGGTTTCAATGCGGCGACGTCGGCTGCGGTGCGCACCGGCGCAGCGATGACCGGCCCGACATCGGGCACGATGTCCAGGTCGATCTCCGCGCCGCGCAACGGCACCACGATGTCGGAAAACAGGATCGCCGCGTCCACGTCGTGGCGGCGCACCGGCTGCAGAGTGACCTCGCAGATCACCTCGGCGTCGAAGCAGGCCTCCATCATGCTGTGCTGCGCCCGCAGTGCCCGGTATTCGGGCAACGAACGGCCGGCCTGCCGCATGAACCACACCGGGATCCGGTGCGGCTTGCGGCCCGTGGCCGCGGCCAGATACGGCGACCCGGGAAGGTCGCGACGGTTAGTCATCGGGCTCAATGCTGCCACGCGACGTGTGCGCACGGCCGTTTCGGGGAATGCGCAGTGCGACGACTCGGAAGGAGCAAGCGCGGCGAAGCCGGGCGCAGCGGGTCGCCACAGAAAGGACGACGGCTGATGTCGCTCATGGACAAGTCGAGAAACGGTGTGGTCGAGGAAGCGGAATACTTCGTCGACCACGCGTTGCGCAATATCGCTCACGGTCGCTTCGAACGGTCGCTGGCCGGGTTGACTGCCTTCGCGGCATTGGTGACGACGGCGGAGGTCTATTTCGAGCATTACCGCGCCAGCTTCGGCAACAAATGGATGTGGAGCCCGATCGTGGTGACCCCGCCGGTGGTGGTCGCCGGCGTGGGCGGGGTGTTCTCGAAGCGCTGGGCCAAGCGGTGGCTGCCGATCACCGCCGGCATCTATGCCGCGAACGGGTTGATGGGCCAGTACTTCCATGCTCGCGGCGTGGCCCGCAGGCCAGGCGGCTGGCGGCTGGCCATCTACAACGTGCCGATGGGGCCGCCGATCGCCGCCCCAGGGCTGATGAGCATCGTCGGAGCGATGGGTCTTTTGGCCGCGATTCTGCGCCGCGAGAAGTGAGCATGCGTGACATAGCCGGCGGCGAACACCTGCCCAACCTGCGACCGGACGGCAAACCGCTACACCCGTCGTGGCTGCCGCGTCAGCGTCGCGGCAAAACGCCGCAGATGATCGGCCGCTACCCCGACTATGACGTGCTGTCGACCGTCGACACCTGGGACGAGGCGACCAGGAAGGTTGTCTTGGCCCGGCTTGACAAGCCGGGCCCGCTGCGGTTCTTCGACTCCGCGGCCGAGCCGACGCTGCGCGCCTTCTGCGACACCGCGCTCGCCCAAGACGGTGAGCCGCGGATACCGGTGGCCGAGTTCGTCGACGCCAAGCTCGCCGACGGCAAGCTGGACGGCTACCAGTACGACGATATGCCCGACGACCGCGACACCTGGCGGCTGGTGCTGGCCGGGCTGGACGAAGCCGCGGCAGACACCGGCGCGGAGTCATTCGCTGCCGCGGACGCCAAGACCCGCGAATCCGTCGTCCAACGGTTTGCCGACGCGCAACTGTACGGCGGCAGCTGGGAGAAGTTGAACGTCTCGCGCGCCTGGTCGGTGGTGATGCGGATGGCGCTGAGTGGCTTTTACAGCCACCCCTGGGCATGGAACGAGATCGGGTTCGGCGGCCCGGCCTACCCACGCGGATTCATGCGACTCGGCGGGGTCGGAATCCGCGAGCCGTTCGAGATGCCCGGGGCCACTTCCGAAGACCCGGTCGAGACGGTCGAACAGGAAGATATCGATGGGTGACTTCTGGCGCGGCCTGCTCAAGGGGGCGGTCGGCCCCCCGGACAACGACTCACGATTTCTGCTCGACGTGCACTCGCGCGACCTGCCCGGCGAGGCCACCATGCGCCGCTATCACGACGACGAGGAGGTCGACCTGGTCATCGTCGGCGCCGGAGCGGGCGGCTCGGTGCTGGCGCAGCGGTTGGCCCGCGCCGGCTGGCGGATCGTGATCTTGGAAGCCGGCCCGTTCTGGCATCCCGACGAGGATTGGGTGTCCGACGAAGCCGGATCACACCAGCTGTATTGGACACAGAAGCGGATCATCGGCGGCTCGGATCCGATCGAGTTGGGCAAGAACAACTCCGGCCGCGGCGTGGGAGGATCCATGGTGCACTACGCCGGCTACACACCGCGGTTTCATCCCAGCGACTTCGAGACATTCAGCCGGGACCGCGTCGGCGCCGACTGGCCGATCAGCTACGCCGACCTGCGGCCACACTACGAGCGCCTAGAGGCCGAGCTGCCGGTCGCCGGGCAGGACTGGCCGTGGGGCGATCCGCACCGCTATCCCCATGCGCCGCATCCTGTTTCGGGTGCAGCGATGAAGTTGTGGGAGGGCGCGCTCAACCTCGGCATCGAGATGCGGGTCGGGCCGGTCGGGATCGTCAACGGCACGTTCGGCAACCGGCCGCATTGCATCTACCGCGGCTACTGCCTGCAGGGCTGCAAGGTCAACGCCAAGGCCAGCCCGTACGTCACCCACCTGCCCGACGCGCTGGCCCACGGCGTCGAGATCCGGGCAAACTGCATGGCGGCCCGCGTCGAGCTCGATGAAACCGGAAATGCCAGCGGTGTCGCCTATTTCGCTGAGCAGGACGGCCAGGAGCGGTTCCAGCGCGCCAAAGTTGTTGCTGTGGCCGGGTATTCGATCGAAACACCAAGGTTGCTATTGAACTCGTCCAGTCCACGGTTCCCGAACGGACTGTGCAACAACGACGACCAGGTGGGCCGCTACGTCATGGTCCAGGGCGCGTCGCAGTCCGCCGGCCGCTGGCCCGAGGAGCTGCGGATGTACAAGGCGCCGCCCCCGGAGGTGTCCTCCGAGCAGTTCTACGAAACCGACCCCGACCGCGGGTTTGCACGCGGATTCTCCATCCAGACCGTCTCGCCGCTACCGATCGGATGGGCCGAACATGTACTCGCCGAAGGGCATTGGGGCGCGGCCCTGCGCGAATACATGCGTGACTACAACCATTGGGCCACCATCGGTGTGCTCAACGAGCTGCTCCCCCACCCGGACAACCGAGTCACATTGGCTGAGGAGGCCGATCCGTACGGGATTCCCGTCGCTCACTTCGCATACTCGCTGTCGGACAACGACAAAGCCAACATGCAGTACTCCACCAAGGTGATCTCCAACATCCTGGCGGCGGCCGACGCGCAGGATATGCTGACCATCCAGCGCTTCGCGCACCTCATCGGCGGCGCCCGGATGGGCAGCGACCCCGAAACCAGTGTCGTGAACTCCGACCAGCGGAGCTGGGCGGTGCCCAACCTGTTTTTGGCCGATGGGTCGGTGTGCCCCACGCAGGGCAGCGCCAACCCCGCCTTGACCATCATGGCGCTGGCATCGCGGCTGGCCGAACGGATCGTCCGTGGCGACATCAAGGCGGATGTCGGGGGCCGGTTGGCCACTGCGTAACCTCATCGGTATGCCCGTACAGCAACCTGAAGTCAACTACGACGAGTTTCCCAGTCTGCGAATCGAATCCGGCGAGAACGGCGTCCTCGAGGTGGTTCTCGACGCGCCCGGGCTGAATGCGGTGGGGCCGCAGATGCACCGGGATCTCGCCGACATCTGGCCGGCCATCGACCGCGACCCGAACGTGCGAGCGGTGCTGGTCCGCGGCGAAGGCAAAGCCTTCTCCTCCGGCGGCAGCTTCGATTTGATCCAGGAGACCATGGGCGACTTCGTTGACCGGATGCGCATCATGCGTGAGGCCCGCGATCTGGTGCTCAACATGGTCAACTTCGACAAGCCGGTGGTCTCGGCGATCAACGGCGCAGCGGTGGGCGCGGGCCTGGTGGTGGCGCTGTTGGCCGACGTCTCGGTGGCCGGCCGCACCGCGAAGATCATCGACGGGCACACCAAGCTGGGGGTAGCCGCCGGCGACCACGCCGCGATCTGCTGGCCGCTGCTGGTCGGCATGGCCAAGGCAAAGTACTACCTACTCACCTGCGAACCGTTGTCCGGGGAGGAAGCCGAGCGAATCGGGCTGGTCTCCACCTGCGTTGACGACGAGGAGGTGCTGGGCACCGCCGCCCGCATCGCCGGTGACCTCGCGCAGGGCGCGCAGACCGCGATCCGGTTCACCAAACACAGCCTCAACCACTGGTACCGGATGTTCGCGCCGGCCTTCGAAACGGCTCTCGGCCTGGAGTTTCTCGGGTTCACCGGTCCCGATCCCAGAGAGGGTCTGGCCGCACACCGCGAGAAGCGACCAGCGCGGTTCTCCGCGGGGAGCTGAGCAGGCGGCGCGCCTGTTTCCCGGTGTCAGGGAATGGGTCTACCGTCAACTGACGTGACTTCAGCGGAACCGGCGCCCTTCCGCGAGGCAGTGGCGGCCATGAATGGCGCCAGCGTTCGGTCCGAGATCGAGCTGGGCCCGATCCGGCCGCCGCAACGTCTCGCGCCGTACAGCTATGCGCTCGGCGCGGAGGTCAAGCATCCCGACGTCGCGGAAATCCCGGAGCGCTCCGATGGTGACGCCTTCGGCCGGTTGATACTGCTGTACGACCCGGATGGCACCGACGCCTGGGACGGCACCATGCGGCTGGTCGCCTACATCCAGGCAGACCTCGACTCCAGCGAAGCCGTCGACCCCCTGCTGCCGGAGGTGGCGTGGAGCTGGCTGGTCGACGCGCTCGACGCGCGCGCCGACCATGTCACCGCGCTGGGCGGAACAGTCACCGCCACCACCTCGGTGCGTTACGGCGACATCTCCGGCCCGCCGCGCGCTCATCAATTGGAGCTGCGGGCATCCTGGACCGCGACGACTCCTAACATCGACACCCATGTTGAAGCGTTCTGTGAGGTGCTCGAACATGCCGCCGGGCTGCCGCCGGTGGGGGTGACCGACCTCGGGTCGCGATCCCGCGCCTGAGATGTCCGACGAGCCCGTTCAACCCGACAGCACGGAACCCGAGGCCAAAGAAGCCGACGTCACACCATTGCTGCATCCCGCCGACGGTGTGCCGGAGCTCTCGACGACCCCGGACCAGATCGCCGGGGCCGCGGAGCAGCTGGCCGGCGGGCGCGGACCGTTCGCGGTTGACGCCGAGCGGGCGTCGGGGTTCCGCTACTCCAATCGCGCCTACCTGATCCAGATCCGGCGGACCGGTGCCGGCACGGTGCTCATCGACCCGGTGAGCCATGGCGGCGACCCGCTGACCGTGCTGCGACCCGTGGCCGAGGTGCTCACCGAGGACGAATGGATCCTGCACGCCGCCGACCAGGATCTGCCCTGCCTGGCTGAGGTCGGCATGCGCCCGCCGCGTCTGTACGACACCGAGCTGGCCGGGCGCCTGGCCGGATTCGACCGGGTGAATCTGGCCGCGGAGGTGCAGCGGCTGCTGGGGCTGGGCTTGGTCAAGGGCCACGGCGCGGCGGACTGGTCCAAGCGGCCGCTGCCGGAAGCCTGGCTCAACTACGCGGCCCTGGACGTCGAAGTGCTCATCGATCTGCGCGAGGCCATCGCCGACGTGCTGGCCGATCAGCACAAAAGTTCCTGGGCGGCAGAGGAATTCGAATACTTACGGATAGCCGCCGCAGAGGCTCAGCCCACCCGGCGCGACCGCTGGCGACGCACGTCGGGCATCCACAAGGTGCGCACCCAACGCGGGTTGGTCGCGGTCCGGGAACTGTGGATGGTACGTGACCGCATAGCAAGGCGACGCGACATCGCGCCGGGCCGGATCTTGCCCGACTCGGCGATCATCGAGGCCGCCCTCGCCGACCCGGCAACCATCGACGACCTGCTCGCCCTGCCGGTATTCGGCGGGCGCAGGCAGCGCCGCAACGCAGCAGTCTGGTTCGCGGCCGTGGAGGCCGCCCGGCAGAGCCACGACCCGGTCGAGGAAATCGAACCACCGAACGGCCCGCCGCCGCCGGCGCGCTGGTCGCGGCGCAGACCCGAGGCCGCGGCCCGGCTGGAGGCGGCCCGGGCCGCGCTGGCGAAGGTCGCGGAGCGGGTGGCGGTACCGGTGGAAAACCTGGTCTCTCCCGATTTGGTGCGACGGCTGTGCTGGGACTGGGAAGGTGGCGGCGTGCAGGCTGTCGACGAGTTTCTGCGTGCCGGCCAAGCCCGAAAATGGCAGCGGGAGCTAGTTGTTCCGGTCTTGGCCGCGGCGCTGGGCTAACGCGTCTGCTCGGCCTAGTCCAAGTGCTCGCGGATCTCGGCTTCGGTCACCGTATTACCCAGGGCTGCAACCCATCCGGTGATCTGGCGGGCCACGTCCTGCTCGGTCAGGCCGGCTTCGGCGAGCACCTCCCCGCGCGAGGCGTGGTCGAAGAACCGTTGCGGCAGCCCGACGTCGCGGCAGGGCACGTCGATCTCCGCGCGGCGCAGCGCTGACGACACCGCGGAGCCCACCCCGCCGGCGACGCCGTTGTCCTCCAGAGTGACGACCACCTTGTGTGCGGTGGCCAAGTCACGCACCGTATCCGAGACCGGCAGCACCCAGCGCGGGTCGATCACCGTCACCCCGATGCCCTGGTTGCGCAGCCGCTCGGCCACCGCCAGCGCCATCGACGCGAACGCCCCGACCGCCACCAGCAGCACGTCGTCGCCCAGCCCCTCGGCCGGCAGCGCGAGCACATCCACGCCGGAGCGCCGCTTGAGGGCCGGAATATCTTCACCCACATCGCCTTTCGGGAAGCGGATCGCGGTAGGGCCGTCGCTGACATCGAGTGCCTCACCGAGTTCCTCGCGCAGCCGGGTTGCGTCGCGGGGCGCGGCCACCCGGATGCCGGGGACAATGCCCAGCATCGACAGATCCCACATGCCGTTATGGCTGGCCCCGTCGGGCCCGGTGATCCCGGCCCGGTCGAGCACCATCGTGACCGGCAGCTTGTGCAGCGCCACATCCATCATGATCTGGTCGAACGCCCGGTTGAGGAACGTCGAATAGATGGCCACCACCGGGTGCAGCCCGCCCATCGCCAGCCCGGCCGCCGACGTCATCGCGTGCTGTTCGGCGATGCCGACGTCGAACAACCGATCCGGGAACCGCTGCCCAAAGGCCGTCAGCCCAGTGGGCCCGGGCATGGCTGCGGTAATCGCGACGACGTCGCGGCGCTTCTTCGCGTAGTCGATCAGCGCCTCGGAGAACGTCGCTGTCCAGCTCGGGCCCGCCACCTTGGTGGCCTGTCCGGTGACCGGGTCGATCACCCCGCAGGAATGCATCTGCTCGGCGTCGTCATCCTCCGCCGGGCCGTAGCCGTTGCCCTTGCGGGTGACGACGTGCACGAGCACCGGGCCGCCGAACCCGCGGGCACTGCGCAGCGCGGTCTCCACGGCGTGTTCATCGTGGCCGTCGACCGGACCGACGTATTTGAGCCCGAGGTCGGTGAACAGCAGCTGCGGCGCCAACGCATCCTTGACGCCGGCCTTGACGCTGTGCATGAAGTGGTAGACCAGCTCGCCGATCACCGGCATTCCGCGCACCGCGGTGCGGCCGCGCTGCAGCAGATGCTCATAGCTGGGCTGGAGCCGCAGCCTGGACAGGTGATCGGCGAAGCCACCGAACGTGGGGGCGTAGCTGCGGCCGTTGTCGTTCACGACGATGATCACCGGACGACGGGACGCCGCGATGTTGTTCAGCGCCTCCCAGCACATCCCACCGGTGAGCGCGCCGTCGCCGACCACCGCGACGACGTGGCGGTTGCGGTGCCCGGTCAGCTCGAACGCCTTGGCCAGCCCGTCGGCGTAGGACAGCGCCGCGCTGGCATGGCTGGACTCCACCCAATCGTGTTCGCTCTCAGAGCGCGACGGATATCCGGACAGCCCCCCGCGCTTGCGCAGGGTCTCGAAATCGACGGCGCGCCCGGTCAGCATTTTGTGCACATAGGCCTGGTGACCGGTGTCGAAGATGATCGGGTCATGCGGTGAGTCGAACACCCGGTGCAGCGCCAGCGTCAGCTCGACGACGCCCAGGTTCGGCCCCAGATGTCCCCCGGTGGCAGCGACCTTGTGAATCAAGAACTCGCGGATCTCCGCAGCCAGACCACGTAGGTCCCGCTGCGAAAGGTGCTGCAGATCGGCGGGCCCGCGGATCTGTTCAAGCATCCCGCCATCCTACGCAGCCTGCCAGCGGTGAACCACGTACCGATCGGCGGTTCTTGCTGGTATAGGTTTGGTCGCGGTGAGCCGGGAAGCCTGGTCGGCGTCGTTGTTCTGCGACCAGGGGTACGCCATGACATTTGCTACCGGCAGTTTGTGCCGACGTGACATCGCGACACGCCGGCCGAGGACATCGCCGCAGACGGGATTGTGGTCACGACCCCGTCCGGCTGGCCCGACGGGGTCGTGGCTGCTGACCACGGCACTGACGCATTGATGTCGGCGACCTCCAGATCCGGCTGGCGCCGGTCGTGATCAGCGCCGACGTCGGGCCGGCCGAACCCAGGCAGTACAGCTGATGAGTGTTATCGCGATCGCCGTTTTCGTGGTCGCCTATGCGCTTATCGCCAGTGACCGTGTCAACAAGACCCGGGTGGCACTGGCGGGCGCTGCCATCGTATTGACCCTGCCGGTAATCCAATCCGATGACGCCTTCTACTCCCACACAACCGGAATCGATTGGGACGTCGTCTTTCTCCTGCTCGGCATGATGATCATCGTCAGTGTGCTCCGCCAAACCGGCGTCTTCGAATACGTCGCGATCTGGGCGACCAAACGCGCCGGTGGCTCTCCGCTGCGGATAATGATTTTGCTGGTCGTTGTGATGGCGTTGGGGTCGGCCTTGCTGGACAACGTCACAACGGTGCTGCTGATCGCCCCGGTCACCCTGCTGGTGTGCGACCGACTGGCGATCAACGCGGCGCCGCTTTTGATGGCCGAAGTGTTCGCTTCCAATATCGGTGGTGCGGCGACACTGGTCGGCGACCCACCCAACATCATCATCGCAAGCCGAGCGGGGCTGAGCTTCAACGACTTCCTCGTGCACATGGCACCCATCGTCCTGATTGTCATGATCGTCTTCGTCGCGTTGTTGCCGCTCTTGTTTCGTGGGTCTTTCACCGTCGACGCCGGGCGGGTGGCCGACGTCATGTCATTGGACGAACGCGAGAGCATTCGCGATCGCGGGCTGCTGATCAAGTGCGGCATCGTCCTGCTCCTGGTGTTCACCTGCTTCGTCGCCCATCCGGTTCTGCATATACAGCCGTCTGTCGTCGCGTTACTGGGCGCCGGCGTACTGATCGTGATTTCGGGCTTGCAGCGATCGGACTACCTGTCCAGCGTTGAGTGGGACACGCTGCTGTTCTTCGCCGGCCTGTTCATCATGGTCGGTGCGTTGGTGAAAACAGGTGTCGTTGATGAGCTGGCAAGGGCTGCGACCGAAGCGACCGGCGGCAATGAGTCACTGACCGTAATGCTGATCCTCGGCATCTCCGCACCGGTGTCAGGCATTATCGACAACATCCCCTATGTCGCCACGATGGCGCCGATCGTCACCGAACTGGTCACGGCGATGCCGGGTCACATACACCCCGACACACTGTGGTGGGCGTTGGCACTGGGCGCCGACTTCGGCGGCAACCTGACTGCAGTCGGAGCCAGTGCCAACGTCGTCATGCTTGGCATCGCAAGGCGCGCAGGCCATCCCATCTCATTTTGGGAATTCACCCGCAAAGGCGCAGTAGTCACAGCGGTATCGATCGCGCTTTCGGCGGGTTATCTTTGGCTGCGCTACTTGATCATGGGATGAATGATCGAGCAGCGTTGCTCACTTCGCTGCCGCGTGAAATTTTTCAGCAAATTCCGAG
This sequence comes from Mycobacterium shimoidei, assembly GCA_002101905.1. GTDB lineage: Bacteria > Actinomycetota > Actinomycetes > Mycobacteriales > Mycobacteriaceae > Mycobacterium > Mycobacterium shimoidei. The sequence goes on from LQPU01000004.1 coordinate 74,755, forward strand.
GCCTCAAGTCAGTGAATTCCGCTGATTCGATACAGTGACACGCGGCGCTCCGGGAAGTCTGGTCGGAATTAAGTATGCATCTTTCAAGCGGTACGGTGGCGAAGCCTGACGTACCGCGCCGACCGGAAGGCCACGGTATGCAAACCGGTACCGCCATAGTCGCCGACCCCGTCGCCGCAAAGGCGATTCACGTCGTGATCAACTCCGTCCGTCCGAAAGGCGCCCTGCCGGTTCCCGGAACGTTCTGTTCAAACCACTCGTCGTAAAACAATGCTGCCGCGCCTGATGATTCACAGTGCGCTCGAGACAAATGCCAATAGCCTCCAGAGCCGTTGTGGCGCAGCTTGGCTGCAAGATCAGCGCGCGACAAGTGGCCGAACGCTCGGCTCGGCATCTCGAAGGGGGGTGAGAGGCCCGCCGCAGCGCCCCATTCAGTAGTCGATTACGTGGGTTCATCAGATTGCCCTCGATTGGAGGGAGTTAGGAGAGAGCATTGTCTTTCGTAAGAGTGCAGCCGGAGGTGCTGGCGGCAGCCACCGATGACTTGCGGAGCATCGGCTCAGCGGTGAGCGCCGGAAATGCAACCGCCGCAACACCGACGTTGGGGGTGGCGCCGCCCGCTGCCGATGCCGTATCAGCGTTGACCGCAGCACGATTCGCCGCACAAGCCCAGCTGTATCAGGCCATCAGTGCGCAGGCTGCAGCAATTCACGAACAGTTCGTGTCCACTCTTGGGGTCAGCGCCGGGTCATATGCGACCACTGAAGCCGCCAACGCCGTCGTCACAAGGTAGGGAGCAATGGAATTCGCGATGTTACCTCCGGAAATCAACTCCGGGCTGATGTACGCCGGTCCAGGCTCCGGCCCGATGCTGGCCGCCGCGGCGGCTTGGGACGGGCTAGCCGCCGAATTGAACTCGGCAGCAGCCTCCTACGAATCCGTGATCACCAGATTGTCCGAGGGGTGGCTCGGCCCGGCATCGGCGGCGATGGCGGCCGCCGTCGCGCCCTATGTGCAGTGGATGCAGTCCGCCGCCACCCAGGCCGAGCAGACCGCTAACCAGGCCAAGGCCGCCGTCGCCGCCTATGAGTCGGCGTTCGCCATGACGGTGCCTCCGGCGGTCGTCGCGGCCAACCGCGCTCAATTGGCGGCGTTGGTCGCCACCAACTTTTTCGGTCAGAACACCGCGGCCATCGCAGCCACCGAGGCGCACTACGGTGAAATGTGGTCCCAGGATGCCGCGGCGATGTATAACTACGCCGGCAGTGCGGCGGCGGCATCGGCGTTGACGCCGTTCAGCCCGCCGGAGCAGGCCACCGACCCGGCGGGTTTGGCGGGTCAGGCCGCAGCAGTCGGCCAGGCTGCAGCCACCTCCGCGGGCACTAACGCCCAGGCCGCGCTGGCTCCGCTGACCTCGACCGCCACCGCCGGGCATGGGGCCGCGTCGCCGATCGCGGGGTTGGCGCTGCAGGCGTGGACCTCCCCGGCCGGAGTGCCCCCGGTGCTGGCAGCGCCGGCCATGGACCCCGTTCTGGCCGCGGCCCTGGCCGGCTTGGGCGCGGACCTTTTTGGTTCGTTCGTGATCGACTCAGCAGGGTCGTTCGGAATAGATTCGGCCGGCTCGTTCGGGATAGACCTGCTCGGTGTGGAGGAGATCGAGGCCGCCGAAGGCGACTTGTTCCCGGCCTTCAGTGCCCTCTCTGCCCCGAGCGCCACACCGATGACCGCAGGCTTGGGACAGGCGACCACTGTGGGTCGGCTGTCGGTGCCGCCCGGCTGGGCTGCGGCCGCCCCGGCGTTCCACACCGCCGCGGTGACAACGCCGATCACCGGTGCCGGCGCGGCGGCTGAGGGCCTGGCGGCCAGCTCGGGGACCACGTTCAGCGAGATGGCGTTGGCGGGCATGGCTGGGCGCGCCCTGGCCGGCACAGTTGGCGGGCGGCGTCGCGACCAGCCTGGGACGCCGATGCGCCAGCGGGCCGGGGCGCCAGAACGGTCGCCGAGCGGCCCCATCACGAGCATCTCGGCCGAACTGCGCGAACTCGCCGACCTTCGGGACGCCGGAATCCTGACCGACGACGAGTTCACCGAGCAGAAACGACGCCTGCTCGGTCAGTGATGGCCGTCAGCGCGTCAGCAGCGCTATGCACTCGACGTGATGCGTCAGCGGGAACGAGTCGAACACCCGGATGTTCTCGACGACATAGCCGTGTCCTTGATACAGACCGATATCCCGCGCGAATGATGCCGCCTCACAACCAATGTGCATCACACGAGAAACCTCGGCGTCGGCCAGCATGTTGATGACGTCGCGACCGGCGCCCCCGCGCGGCGGGTCCAGGACCGCCACGTCGGCGCGGTCAGATTCGGCGGCCAGCGCGCGGCGCACCGAATCGTTGATCACGTACACCTGCGGGAGGTCGGACAATGCCGCTCGCGCAGCGCGCGACGCCGTCCGCGACGTATCGACCGTCACCACCCGTCCGGATTCCCCCACCGCCTTGGCCAAGGCCGCCGCGAACACCCCCGTACCGCCGTAGAGATCCCACGCGATCATGCCGTGGCCGGCCTGCGCGAACTCGCTGACAAGCGAGCTATAGCAGTCTGCCGCGTCGCGGTGAGCCTGCCAAAACGCGGTCACCGGCACCCGCCAGCTGCGCCGACCCGCCCGCTGCAGCGCCTGGTAGCTGCCCTCGATCACCTCCGTCGAGGTCCGTCGGCCCTGCCGCATGCTGCACACCACGTGCCGTTGCGCGTCGTCGTCGACGACGACATGCACATGCGCGCCCGGCGACCAGTCCGTCTCGGCCAGACCGTCGGTCATCCCGGTGAGCAACTGGGCGCAGTTCAGTTCGGTGACCAATTCGTCGCTGTGGTAACGATGGAAGCCGACGCGACCGTCGTCACCCACACCGAGCCGAACCCGGGTACGCCAACCGGTCGGACCCGCCTCCGATAACGCCTCGGCGACGCCCGACCACTGGTAATTACCAAGGCGTGCAAGCTGATTGCCGACCACTTCGGCCTTGAGCGCACGCGCAGCCTCGGGCTGCGCAAACGCCAGGTCGCAACATCCCGAGCCGTCCGCGCCGGCGATCGGGCACAGTGAGTCGATTCGATCGTCTGACGCCTCGAGCACCTCGAGCGTCTCAGCGTGGCAGTAGGAACCACGATCCGCGGTGACGCGCACCCGTACGCGTTCGCCGGGCAGCGCATAGCGAACGAAAACAACCCGGCCGTCATGGCGGGCCACGCAGCTGCCCCCGTTGGCCGGCGCGCCGGTGGTCAGGGTGAGTTCGATCAATCGAAAATACCTCGCCGGGCATCCCCCGGAGCCAGATGAGGCTGCATTGGCTTCAGGCGCTCCGACGACGACAGCTGCCACGGGACCGAGGTCACCATGACGTTCGGCATGAACAGCAGCCGGCCCTTGAGCCGCAACGCGCTCTGGTTGTGCAGCAGCTGTTCCCACCAATGGCCCACGACATACTCCGGGATGAACACCGTCACCACGGTGCGCGGCGATTCCTTGTTGAGTCGCTTGACGTAGTCAAGTACCGGACGGGTGATCTCCCGGTACGGCGAGGCGATGACCTTGAGTGGCACAGTGATGTCACTGTCCTCCCATTTACGCACCAGCTCACGGGTTTCCGCGTCGTCGACGCTGACGGTGATGGCCTCCAACACATCGGGGCGGGTGGCGCGGGCGTAAGCCAGTGCCCGCAGTGTCGGCAGATGCAACTTCGAAACCAGTACCAGGGCGTGGTTGCGGCTGGGCAGCACCATTTCCTCACGTTCGGCTTCCTGCTCGCGCAGTTCACGCGAGACCGCGTCGTAGTGCCTGCGAATCGCCTTCATCAAGATGAACAGCGCCGCCATCGTCACCACCGCGATCCATGCCCCGGCGACAAACTTGGTCACCAACACGACGAGCAATACCGTGCCGGTGGACAGGAACCCTATGGTGTTGACGATCCGCGAACGGATCATCTTGCGCCGCGCCACCCGTTCGGTTTCGTTGTGCAGCAAGCGAGTCCAGTGCCTGACCATGCCGATCTGGCTTAGCGTGAACGAGATGAAAACCCCGACGATGTAGAGCTGAATCAGCGCGCTGACCTCGGCGCTGAACGAGATGATGGCCAACAGGGCTGCTACCGAAAGGAACACGATGCCATTGGAGAAAGCCAATCGATCGCCGCGGGTGTGCAGCTGGCGCGGCAGGTAGCTGTGCTGGGCGAGTACCGCGCCCAGTACCGGGAAGCCGTTGAACGCGGTATTGGCCGCCAGTGCCAGGATCAGCGCGGTCGCCGCGGTGACCAGCAAGAAGCCAATGTGAAAGCTGCCGAATACGGTCTGCGCCAACTGGGCGACCAGGGTTTTCTGAATGTAGTGCGGCGGTGCACCGGAAAGCTGCTTTGTGGGGTTCTCCGCTATCTGCACCCCGGTCTTGTTGGCCAGCAGGATGATGCCCATCAGCAGAGTGACCGAGATGGTTCCCAACATCAGCAGTGTGGTGGCGGCGTTGCGGGACTTGGGCTTACGAAACGCCGGCACCCCGTTGCTTATCGCCTCGACACCGGTCAGCGCCGCGCATCCGGACGAAAACGACCGGGCCACCAGAAATACCAGGGCGAAGCCCGCGATCTTGCCATGTTCGGCCTGCATTTCGAAACCCGCGGATTCGGCTTTCAGCTGGTCGCCGAGCATGAAGATCCGGAAGAACCCCCACCCCAGCATGGCGCCCATCCCGATGATGAAGGCATACGTCGGAATGGCAAATGCCACACCGGATTCGCGGACCCCACGCAGATTCATCGCCGTTACCAACAAGACGGCGATCACCGAGAACAACACTTTGTGTTCTGCCACGTACGGGATTGCCGAGCCGATGTTGGACATGGCGGACGCTGTCGAAACAGCGACGGTCAGAACGTAATCCACCATCAGCGCGCTGGCGACCGTCAAGCCCGCGTTGTCCCCGAGGTTGGTGGTGACCACCTCGAAGTCGCCGCCTCCGGAGGGGTAGGCATGCACGTTCTGCCGGTAGCTGGCCACCACCACGAGCATGACCGCGGCCACCGCCAGACCGATCCACGGCGTCAACGAGTACGCGGCCAGCCCAGCCATCGAAAGGATCAAAAACACTTGCTCGGGAGCGTAAGCGACCGACGACAGCGCGTCCGAGGCGAACACCGGCAACGCGATCCGCTTCGGCAGCAGAGTGTGACTCAGTCGGTCGCTGCGAAATGGCCGACCCAGCACCAACCGGCGCGCCGCAGTGGATAGTTTGGACACGAGAGCCAAGAGTAAGCCCACCGGCGGTTGCCGGTAGCGTTCCGTAGACCGGACATAGCACACAGAGATGAGGACCTCAGGTGCGGGTAGTGGTGATGGGGTGCGGCCGGGTGGGGTCGTCGGTGGCCGACGGCCTGTCCCGGATCGGCCATGACGTTGCGGTCATCGACCGCGACGGCACCGCCTTCAACCGGCTGAGCCCGGACTTCGCCGGCGAGCGGGTGCTCGGCGTCGGGTTCGACCGCGATGTGCTGCTGCGGGCGGGCATCGAAGAGGCCGACGCCTTCGCCGCGGTGTCCTCCGGCGACAACTCCAACATCATCTCGGCCCGGCTGGCCCGGGAGACCTTCGGCGTGCAGCGCGTGGTGGCCCGGATCTACGACGCCAAACGCGCCGCCGTTTATGAGCGGCTGGGCATCCCGACGATCGCCACCGTGCCGTGGACCACCGATCGTTTGCTCAACGCGCTCACCCGCGAGGCAGCCGATACCACCAAGTGGCGCGACCCGACCGGCACCGTCGCCGTCGTCGAAGTGGTGCTGCACGAGGACTGGGTGGGACACCGCGTCACCGAGCTGGAGGCCGCCACCGGCGCCCGGGTCGCGTTCATGATTCGGTTCGGCAGCGGGCTGCTGCCCGAGCCTAAGACGGTCATCCAGGCCGGCGATCAGGTCTATGTCGCCGCGATCGCCGGTCACGCCGCGGAGGCGAGCGCCATCGCCGCCATGCCACCCAGTGAGGATCTCGAGTCGTGACGCGCCGAGGGCGCAGCCGCCGGATTGAGGAGCGGACCCGATGAAAGTTGCGATCTCAGGGGCCGGCGCGGTCGGCCGGTCGATAGCCCGGGAACTGATCGAGAGCAACCACGAGGTCAGCCTGATCGAGCGCAACCCCGAACATCTCGACGTCGACGCCATACCGGCCGCGCACTGGCGGTTGGGCGACGCTTGCGAGCTGAGCCTGCTGGAGTCGATTCACCTCGAGGAGTTCGACGTCGTGGTCGCCGCCACCGGCGACGACAAAGCCAACGTGGTGTTGAGCCTGCTGGCCAAAACGGAGTTCGCTGTGCCCCGGGTGGTGGCGCGGGTCAACGATCCCCGCAACGAATGGTTGTTCACCGATGCCTGGGGTGTCGATGTGGCGGTGTCCACCCCGCGGATGCTGGCGTCCCTGGTCGAAGAGGCCGTCGCGGTCGGAGACCTGGTGCGGCTGATGGAATTTCGTAAGGGACAGGCCAACCTGGTTGAGATCACGCTGCCCGACGACACGCCTTGGGGCGGCAAGCCGGTGCGCAAACTTCAGTTGCCGCGGGACGCTGCGCTGGTGACGATTCTGCGCGGCGCGCGAGTGATCGTGCCGCAGGCCGACGAGCCACTCGAGGGTGGCGACGAGTTGCTCTTCGTCGCGGCTACCGAGGTGGAGGAGGAGTTGCGGGCGCTGCTGCTGCCGGCGCGCTGACGCCGTTACGCCCAGCGTGAATCGTTGGCGCCCAGTGTGAACGCAGAGCGGGATTTCGGGGGCGCCAGAAACCGCCCTGGATTCACACTGACAACCGTCATTTCACACTCGGCGCCGGAGCCGAACTCAACGCCCGTCGCGCGGCCCTGATCGCCAGATACGTCACGACGCCCGCGCACGCCGTCAGCGGCCAGCCCATCGCAATCCGGGCCACCGCCAGCCAGCCCGTCTGGTCGGCGTTGTAGAGCAGCCGCTGCACCACGAATCGAGCCGCGAAAACCAGCACCCAGGTCAGCGTGGCGATGTCGAAGACGTAAACGGCGCGGCGCTGTTCACGCCAGCTTCGGTCGTGTCCGCCGACCCAACTCCACAGGTAACCCACGACCGGCCGGCGGATCAGCACCGACACCGCGAACACCGCGGCCCACACCAACGACATCCAAATGCCAAGCAGGAAGTAGCCCTTGGACTGCCCCAGGGCATACGCGATCGCTGCGCAGATCGCGACGCCGACAAATCCAGACACTGCCGGCTGCGTGGACTGCCGGCGGATCAGCCGCCACAGGAGGACGAGCGCGGCCACTCCGAGCGCAGCGCCGACGGCCGGGCGCAAACCCGACACGCTGGAAACCCCCACGAAAGCCACCACCGGCAGCGAGGAATAGATCAGCCCGCTGACGCCGCCCAACTGGGCCATTACCTGGTCGACGGCGCTGCGGTCGGTGGCCGGTTTGCGACCGGTCACCGCTGAATTTCGTAGTGCGGGTTGTAAATCGCCTTCGTGCCGTTGTCCAGCTTGCCCAGCCGCCCGTGCACCCGCAGCGTGCGACCCGACTCGATTCCCGGGATTCGGCGCTGACCCAGCCACACCAACGCAACCGTGTCGGTGCCGTCGAACAACTCGGCGCGCACGCCGCCGGCACAGCCTTTGGCGTTGGTCTCCACGCTGCGCAGAGTGCCGACCATCGTCACCTCTTGGCCGCGCTCGCAGTCGATCGCGCGCTGCGCGCCAGTAGTGACCGCCTCCTCGGACAGCTTCTCGACGTCGCGCTGCTCAGGGTCCTCCGTCAACCGACGGGTCAGCCGGCGCAGATAACCTTCGGCCGTCGCCATCACCTCGTTCAAAACCCATTCGGTCTAGCCGATCCACAACATGCCAACGGACACCGTAGACCTGTTGGTTCCCATTCGCCACGAGATCGCCGGGGTGCCGGTCCAGTACCCACCGAAGCCGGGCAGTATCGACGCTGTGGCTGCGGATTTGCGCGGTGTGAAAACCGTCATACTGCCGGGTACCGGGTCCGACGACGACTACGCCGCGCGGGCATTCGCCGGCCCGTTGGCTGACAGCGGCGCGAGGGTGCTGACGCCGGCGCCGCGCCCAAACCGGCTCGTCGCGGGCTACCGCGCCGCTTTGGACGATGCCGCCCACGCAGGTCCGATCGCCGTCGGCGGCATATCGATCGGTGCCGCGGTCGCCGCCGCCTGGGCACTACAGCATCCGGACCGGACGCTGGCCGTACTCGCCGCGCTGCCTGCCTGGACGGGCGCACCGGACGGCGCTCCGGCCGCGCTTGCGGCGCGGCACTCCGCGGATCAGCTGCGCCGCCAGGGACTGGCGCGGACCACGGCACAAATGCGGGCGTCGAGCCCGCCCTGGCTGGGCGAGGAGTTGGCTCGCTCCTGGCGCGGGCAATGGCCGCAGCTACCCGACGCGATGGACGAAGCCGCTGGCTATATCGCGCCGAACCAAGCCGAGCTGGGGCGCCTGGCCGCACCGCTGGGGGTCGCCGCGGCGATCGACGATCCGATCCATCCGCTGGCGGTCGGGGTCGAATGGGTCAACGCTGCCCCCCGCGCTGCGTTGCGCACGCTGACGCTCGACGAGATTGGCGCCGAACCCGCCGCACTCGGTGCCGCCTGCCTGGCCGCGCTGGACGACCTGCTCTGAAGCGACTCTAGGGCCAAGCGCTAACCGCCTGTGGTGCTGCGTAACTGCTGCATCGCCGATCCGGAGGCGCCGCGGCGTTGGGCAGGTGCGGTTGCAGCTTGCCCTTGTTGGGCGGCCGCTTGTGCGGCCGCCTGTTGCAGCTGGGCCGCCATCGCCTCGGGCAGCCGCACCGGCAGCGGGGTCCGAACCGGCAGCGGCGTGTCGCCGCGGCGAACCACGGTGTCGGCCAAGGCCTCTCGGGCTTCCTCGGCCAGCGCGTCGATGGTTTCGCTTGAGCCGTTCACCACGCAGCGGATCATCCAGCGATACCCGTCGACCCCGATGAAACGCACCACGCCGGCTGCGGTTCCGACCACCTCCCGGCCCCACTTGCCGTCCTGGATGGTGACCTGGGCACCGTCTTTGCGCAGTGAGTCGGCGAGTTCGGCGGCCACCGCACGCCACAGCCCGCCGGTTTTGGGCGCGGCGTAGGCCGCGATGGTGAAGCGGCCGTTGGACGTGACGACCCATACCGCGCTCGGCACACCGGTGTCGGTGAGTTCGACCTGCAGCTGGGCCGCGGGCGGCATAGGCACCAGCACCGAACCGAGGTCCAGGCGGGCGACTTGAGCGGCCGCGGGATCGTCGAAATCCTCGATGTCGAACGGGCCTTCCAGGTCCTCGGACTGCGGCTCGACCGGCATATCCGAAGGCTGGTGTGCGTCTGCCGCGTCCGGCTGTACCGAAGTGGACTGGTCGGCCTTGGCTTTGCGTCTACCGAATGCCATTACTCGCCGCCCCTATCCCCCGCACGCGCGTGGTACGGCCACCTCATCGCGCTCTCCCTTTGCGTTGTCGGAAGCCCTTTGCGTTGTCGGAAGCCCTTTGCGTTGTCGGAAGCCCTTTGCATTGTCGGAAGCCCTCTGCATCGTCGGAAGCCCTCTGCATCGTCGGAAGCGGGTCACAAGCTCGCATGTCCGCCGGAGGAACCGTGGCCACCGTCGCCACGGGATGTATCCGCCAGCCCGGCCTCGTCGAACGACGCCACCTCGACCAGTTCGACTAACTCGACCCGCTGCACCAGCAGCTGGGCGATGCGGTCGCCGCGATGTATGACGATCGGCGTCACCGGGTCGAGGTTGATCAGCGAGACCTTGATCTCGCCACGATACCCGGCGTCGATGGTGCCGGGACTATTGACGATCGAAAGTCCTACTCGCGCAGCCAATCCCGATCGCGGATGCACCAAGCCGACCATTCCGTGCGGGATTGCCACCGCGACCCCTGTGCGCACCAAGGCACGATGCCCGGGCGCGAGTTCGACATTCTCGGCACTGAAGAGATCGACACCGGCGTCGCCGTGATGGGCACGGCTGGGGAGCGGCAGTTCCGGGTCGAGGCGGACAATCGCCAGACTGGTCGACACGGGGCCACAGATTACCCTTGACCGCGTGTCGAGTACGCGCGTCGCGCCGCAGAGCGTGCGGTATCGCGAACGGTTGTGGGTGCCGTGGTGGTGGTGGCCGCTGGGTTTCGCGGCCGCGGCGATCATCGCCTTGGAGGTCAACCAGGGGGTGCCCAGTTTGCCCGACTGGTTACCGTTCGTGGTGTTGTTCGCCGTCGCCGCGGGTGCGTTGTTGTGGCTGGGGCGAATGGAGGTCCGCGTCAGCGTCGGCGACGACGGCGTCGAACTGTGGGCCGACCAGGCGCACCTGCCCGTCACCGTGATCGCTCGATCCGCGGAGGTTCCCCGCTCGGCCAAGTCAGCGGCGCTCGGGCGCCAGCTCGATCCCGCAGCCTACGTGCTGCATCGGGCGTGGGTCGGTCCCATGGTGCTAGTCGTCCTGGACGACCCGGATGACCCGACGCCCTACTGGCTGGTGAGCTGCCGCCACCCGGACCGGGTGCTGTCGGCATTGCGCAGCTGAGTCCCACCCGTGGGCGCTCAAGCCGCGCAGTCGGTACAGATCATCACGCCGTTCTTCTCGCTAGCGAGCCGACTGCGGTGCTGGACCAGAAAGCAACTCGAGCAGGTGAACTCATCAGCTTGCTTCGGAATAACGCGCACCGACAGCTCTTCGCCGGATAAGTCGGCGCCAGGCAATTCGAACGATTCAGCGGACTCGGATTCGTCGACGTCGACCACCGCTGAGGCCGCCTCGTTTCGCCGCGCTTTGAGCTCCTCAAGCGAATCTTCCGAGACGTCGTCGGTCTCGGTTCGCCGTGGGGCGTCATAGTCGGTAGCCATTCGGCTTCTCCCCTCGCTCCCCCTTGTAACTGTGCAGGCAACGCTTTGTACCAGCGTCGAACGCATCCGCCAAACGATTCGTGCCCGTATGCCGGGCTATTCAAGTGTGATTTACCTCACAAGTATGCGTTGACCATGCTCTGGCGTCTTAAACCTGGCCATCTTCGTCCGATTAGAGTGCTCACGTGGTCGCGCAAATCACAGAAGGCACGGCTTTCGACAAGCACGGCCGGCCCTTCCGGCGTCGTAACGCCCGGCCCGCCATCTTTGCGCTGATCGTTCTCGTGGTGCTCACCGCGCTGGTATGGACGATCGCGCTGACCCGTCCGCCCGACGTGCACGAGGCGGTGGTGTGCAATCCGCCGCCAGAGCAGACGGACCCGGCTCAACCGCGGCTGGGCGAGCCGGTTCTGCGCAGCACCATGGCAAACGTCAGCCCGGCCAAATTGGCCGACACCAGGATCCGGGTGCTCAACGCCAGCGGCCGTGGCGGTCAGGCCGCCGACGTGGCCGGCGCGCTGCGTGATCTTGGCTTCGCCCAGCCGACCGCTGCGAACGACCCAATCTACGCCAACACCCGGTTGACCTGTGAAGGCCAGATCCGCTTCGGGGAGATCGGTCAGGCCGCTGCGGCGGCAGTGTGGCTGGTGGTGCCCTGCGCCGAGTTGTTCCGCGATGACCGCCCCGACGACTCCGTCGATCTGGCGCTTGGAACCGAATTCACCGCGCTCGCCCACAGCGATGACATCGATGCGGTACTGGCCGGGCTGCGGCCCGGCGCCGAACCGGCCGATCCCGCGCTGGTGGCCAAGGTCCACGCCAACACCTGCTGATCGGCCTAGTCTGCGATTGGCTTCAGACCGCCGGCTCGCTCCAGGGTGGCGAGCAACTGGTCAGCTATCCCGGGCGCCGCGGCGAACACCAGCCCGGCGGCGGGTCCTCCCGGTTCGGGCAACATCACCCGGGCACCCGCCTCGGCCGCGATCAACGCTCCCGCCGCGCAGTCCCACACGTGCAGCCCGTGCTCGTAGTACGCGTCGAGCCGGCCGGCGGCGACCATGCACAGATCGAGTGCGGCAGAACCGATCCGGCGGACATCGCGCACCACGGGGAGCATCTGGGCCAGCAGCGTCGCCTGTGCGCCGCGCCGGCGGCGAGAGTATGCGAACCCGGTGCCCAGCAACGCCAACGACAGATCGTCGATCGCCGTGCAGTGCAACCGGCGGGTGCCCTGATCATCACTGACGTGCGCACCGAGCCCGGCGCCCGCCGAGTACACCCGCCCCGCGACGACGTCGGCCACGGCGCCCGCGACCGACACGCCGCCGACTTGCGCGGCCACCGAAACCGCATAGGCCGGCACACCGTAGACGAAGTTCACCGTGCCATCGATGGGGTCCAACACCCACGTCACCTTGTCGGCGGCGGTTGCGGTGGGATCGGCCGGCCCACCGCCCTCCTCACCGAGAACAGGATCACCAGATCGTAGTTGCGCCAGTCGATCTCGCAGCAATCGCTCGGTTTCGGTGTCGACGACGGTCACCGGGTCGGTCGGGGTGGTTTTGGTCCGCACCGCTTCGCTCCCCTGTGGGCGCGCATCGGCACCGAACACTTCCGCGCGGCGACGACGCACGAACGCCGCCGCTTCGGCGGCCAGCGATTCGGCCACCGAACGCAGCCGGGCGGGGTGGTTGTCAGCTGTGGTCACCGACCTATCGCAGCACAGCGGCTCACACGCCCGCCAACCGCGCGTCGACGCATTAGTGTGGGCGGACAATTCAAGTCTCGCCGAGGAGGTCCGATGACCAGCACCGACTCGACCGCGCGTCGTGCGTTCGGCGTCGACGTCGGTGGCAGCGGCATCAAGGGCGGCATTGTCGACCTGAACACCGGCGAACTGATCGGCGATCGGTTCAAGCTGCCGACCCCGCAGCCTGCCACTCCCGCGGCGGTCGCGAAGACCGTCGCTGCCGTGGTCGACGAATTCGGCTGGTCGGGGCCGCTCGGTGTCACCTATCCGGGTGTCATCATCGAGGGCGTCGCCCGCACCGCAGCAAACGTCGACAAGTCGTGGATCGGCACTAACGCACGGGACGTCATCAGCGCGGAGTTAAACGGTCGGCATGTCGTCGTCCTGAACGACGCCGATGCCGCCGGACTGGCCGAAGAACGGTATGGCGCGGGCAAGAACCAATCCGGCGTGGTGGTGCTGCTCACATTCGGGACGGGGATCGGCTCGGCCCTGATCCACAACGGGATTTTGCTGCCCAACACCGAATTCGGTCATCTCGAGGTGGGCGGCAAAGAAGCCGAGCACCGGGCCGCGTCGTCAGTCCGGGACAAAATGGGGTGGAGCTACAAGCAGTGGGCCAAGCAGGTGACCAGGGTCCTGATCGCCCTCGAGAACGCGTTTTGGCCGGATTTGTTCATCGCCGGAGGTGGAATCAGCCGCAAGGCCGAGAAATGGGTTCCGTTGCTGGAAAACCGGACCCCGGTGGTCCCGGCAGCGTTGCTGAACACCGCGGGAATCGTCGGCGCGGCGATGGCGGCGACCAGCGACGTCACCCACTGAATTTTTGCGTGCGGTACCCGGTGTGGGCGGGCTGTGTCGTTACAATGGTCACCGGCGACCGCCGGACCAACAGCGGCGAGCATCCACGCTGATACCAAGGCCGACATCCGACATAGGCGACACTTTCGGTAGCGCGTGCCAGCAGCGCCGAAGGCTCGGCCCGAACAACTAAGTCGTACCGAAGGGATTTACGTTGGCAGCGACCAAAGCACGCCCGGCAACAGACGAGCCGGCAAAGCGTAACGCTACCAAGTCGCCCGCTAAAGACGGGGCGAAGCGATCCACGGTCAAGTCTCCCAATGGCGCCGCTCCTGCCAAACGGGCCACCAAAACAGCAACACGAGCCACCAAGACTCCGGCCAAATCGGCCAAGGCGCCGGCCAACGGCGCCGACAGCAAGCGCCGCGCATCGGCCAAGAGCACCGGTACCAAAACTGCCGGTGGTCCTGCGAAGAAAGCCCCTGCGGCCAAAGCCGCCACCACGGCCACCAAGACCACCAAAGCCACCAAGACCACCAAAGCCACCAAGACCACCAAAGCCACCAAAGCCGCCAAAACCACCCGAACGACCAAAACCGCCAAAGACACCAAAGCCGCCAAAGGCGCCAAAGACACTGAGATCCAGCCCGATGCGGTCGACACCGACGAGATTCTCGAGGACCTCGACGGCGAGCCCGATCTCGAAGTGGAGCCGGACGAAGTTATCGAGCTCGACGCCGAAGACCTGAACCTCGAAGAACTCGAGGTGGAGGTGTCGGCCGACGACGACACCGAGCTCGAGGAGGCCGTCGCCGAGGATGCAGAGGTGGTGCCGCCGGTGGCGACCGCCGAACCCGTCGCTGAGGACGAGGAAGAGGAGGACGAACTCGCCGAGCCGTCCGAAAAGGACAAAGCCTCAGGCGATTTCGTGTGGGACGAAGACGAGTCGGAGGCGTTGCGCCAAGCCCGCAAGGATGCCGAGCTCACCGCCTCGGCGGACTCGGTGCGTGCGTACCTCAAGCAGATCGGCAAGGTGGCACTGCTCAACGCCGAAGAAGAGGTCGAGCTGGCCAAGCGAATCGAAGCCGGCCTCTACGCCACGCAGCTGATGGCCGAGATGGCCGAACGTGGCGAGAAGCTGCCCGCCGCGCAGCGCCGCGACATGGCGTGGATTTGTCGAGACGGCGACCGTGCGAAAAACCATCTGCTGGAAGCGAATCTGCGGTTGGTGGTGTCGCTGGCCAAGCGGTACACCGGTCGCGGCATGGCGTTTCTGGACTTGATCCAAGAAGGCAATCTGGGTCTGATCCGCGCGGTGGAAAAGTTCGACTACACCAAGGGTTACAAGTTCTCGACCTACGCGACGTGGTGGATCCGCCAGGCGATCACGCGCGCGATGGCCGACCAGGCCCGCACGATCCGCATCCCGGTCCACATGGTCGAGGTGATCAACAAGCTGGGCCGCATCCAGCGCGAGCTGCTGCAGGATCTGGGCCGCGAGCCCACGCCGGAGGAGCTCGCCAAGGAGATGGACATCACCCCGGAAAAGGTGCTGGAGATCCAGCAGTACGCCCGCGAGCCGATCTCGCTGGACCAGACCATCGGCGACGAAGGCGATAGCCAGCTCGGTGACTTCATCGAGGACTCCGAAGCGGTGGTGGCCGTCGACGCGGTGTCGTTCACTCTGCTGCAAGACCAGCTGCAGTCGGTGCTGGAGACGCTCTCGGAACGCGAGGCCGGTGTGGTACGGCTGCGCTTCGGGCTCACCGACGGCCAGCCGCGCACCCTGGACGAGATCGGCCAAGTCTACGGCGTGACCCGCGAACGCATCCGCCAGATCGAGTCGAAGACGATGTCGAAGTTGCGCCACCCCAGCCGTTCGCAAGTGCTGCGCGACTATCTGGACTGAGTCGCCAATTCACCCTCGAATTGTTCTGAGCTGCAACAAGTTCCGTGCGGTTGGCGATTCGCACTGGAAATACGGCTCTCGGCTGGATCTTGACCCTGGCGACGGCACAGTCGGACAATTTGCGGCGTGACCCGAATCGTCGACTGCGACCAGCATCTGTACGAAACCCGTACGCTATGGGCCGACTACATCGACCCCGCCGCGCGTGCAGATGCATTGAGCCTCGACGATGACGAGCTCGGCTACACCTGGCTGACCTGGCGCGGCGCCAAGCTGGCCCTGGCCGACGTCCACCTTCCCGGCAACACCGCGTCCTGCGGGGACCACCGCAAGCGGCAACAGGCCGGTGAGCCGCCCTCCTATAACTACGACGAGGCGCTTCCCGCCGCCTACTGGGAGCCGGCGTCCCGGATTCGCTGGCTTGACGAGGCCGGCCTCGACGAGGCGGTGATGTTTCCCAATTACGGGCTGCTCTGGGAACGCCACCTCTCCTCGTCGCTTCCCGCGGTCACCGCCAACATGACGGCATGGAATAGGTGGTGCGCGGCGGTGCAGGCCGAGGGTCACGGGCGACTGCATCCGGTCGCGCATTTGACCCTGCGCGACGCGGCGTGGCTTGAGGCCGAGCTCGATTCACTTGCTTCGGTCGGTATTTCGCTGGCGATGATCGCCGCCGGGTCAGTGGACGGCCGAGCGCTGTCGCACCCCGAACACGAGCGGATCTGGTCCGCGTTCGTCGACCACGCCATCACCCCGGTGTTCCACGTCGCCGACCAGGTGCGGGTCTTCGACGACTGCTGGTATCAAGACGCATCCGAGCAGGTCCTGGTGCCGGCCACCGAGGCGGTGTTTTTGTGGGTGCCGCCGGCACTGGCGCTGAGCGATTTGATCTTGCACGGTGTCTTCGACCGCCACCCCCGGTTGCGCTTCGGGGTCATCGAGCTCAGCTCCTCCTGGGTACCGCCGTTTCTGCTGCTGTTGGACGGTGCGAACGCTTTCACCGCACAACTCAACGGCAAACCGGTGGCGAAGCTCGCCCGCAGGCCCAGCGAGTATTTCCATGACCATGTCCGGGTGGCGGCGTTCTCCTACGAAGACCCCAAACAGCTGACGGCGAGCAGCGGCGATCTGTTCATGTGCTGTAGCGACTACCCACATTCCGAAGGCACTGCTCACCCGCTCGACGACTATCGCGGGATGGGCTGCGTGGCACCGGAAATGCCCGGTTTCTTTCACACCAACATCGAGTCGTTGCTGCACCACTGACTGCTGGCCGGGCCGAAAACAGTCGCGCCGCTCGCACGCCGATTGGCACAGTGCCTGAGTTGTGGCGGCAGGCCGAGGCGTGAACCCGTCGTTGACGCGCCTCGGACAATCGCCTAACCTCAGAAAACACTTAGCAATGCCTTAGAGGAATGCGAGTGTACGCTAAGCATCGTTGGTGCGGCGCCGCCGGTGCCGCGCTCCTCGGTGCCAGCCTCGCCGCGATCACTCCGGTCATAGCCCCCCGATCGGGCGTTCCCATGCCCGGTGTCCAGCTCACCTCCGGCGACGAGCAGATCACGCTGGACATCGTGCGCAGCGCGCAGGACGCACGCAGCGGGCCCATCATCACCGCGACGATCCCCGGCCCTCCGCTGAGCGAGACCGGCCAAAAGCAGGCCCAAGACCTCGCCGACATGCTGGCCCAGGAAGGCCCGTACGCCGGGATCTATGCGGGCCAACAGATCAGAATGGCCGAAACCGCAGACCCGTTGGCCCATGCGCTCGGGACCGACGTGCAGCTATTGCCCGGGCTCAACGAGATCGACGCCGGCATTTACCAAGACCTTCCGATTGCCAGCCCCGGTGGCGCCTTGTTTTCGCTGACCTCGGCCGCATGGATATTGGGATTCGAGTTCGTGCCGATCCCGGGCTCACACGACCTCAACGGGGTGGCGTTCGACGAAAGGTTCGACGACGCCCTGCAAACGATCTACGACAACACCGTCGACGGGACCGGCCCGCGCACTGACGTGGCCATCTCCGCCGACCAGGCGATCACGACCTGGGCGGTGATGAATGTCAAAAACCCCGACTTCACTGTGCTGGTGCCCCTCTTTCTTGACGCGGCACGCCGAGGCGACCTGGAGAGCGTCCTGCCCGAGACGGGCGTGGTCGAGATCAAGGGAAACCCGCAGGACGGCTGGACCCTGGTCAGCTGGAACGGGATTCCTTTTCCGCAGGATCCGGGGTTGCTGACCGAGCTGTTCGTCGACTTCCGCGACTTGATCGTCACGCCGCAAACGGCGGCGTGGAACATTTACCTGGCCGTTCTCGGCGGCGATCCGGAAACGATCCAGGATGCGATTCAGACCGGCCTAATCACCGTCGGCGAAGCGATAGCTCAATTCCCCGCTACCGTGCTCACCGACATCACCGACGAATTTCTTCCGAACTCTGCCAGCGAGCCGGCCGCAATGCTCAGCGACGCTCTCGCGTCGTGGTTCTGAGATTCCGAGATATTTCGAGATATTCCAAACCGTCCAGGAGGCATACAGCATGTGGCTCGGTAATCGCTCATATGTCACCGCCGGTGTCGCCGCTCTCGGCGCCGGCATCGTCGCGGTCATCCCCGCAACAGCGACCGCACCGGGCGTTGCGGTGCCCAACGTCGGGCTCACGGCCGGGGAAGACATCGCACAAGAAGCTGCACAAGACATCGTCATCGACATCGTGCGGCACGGAGAACGACAGGCGCCATTCAACGAGCTCCTCGTCGGCTCGCCGCCGTATCCGGCAGCTCCGCTCAGTGAGCTCGGGCAGCAACAAGCCGACGAGGTCGCACAACAACTCTTCGATGACCTCGGCCCGCACGTTGCCGGGATCTTCTCCGGGCAGGGCATCCGCGACATAGACACCGCAGCACCGTTC
This sequence comes from Mycobacterium shimoidei, assembly GCA_002101905.1. Taxonomy (GTDB): domain Bacteria; phylum Actinomycetota; class Actinomycetes; order Mycobacteriales; family Mycobacteriaceae; genus Mycobacterium; species Mycobacterium shimoidei. Next base: position 93,059 of record LQPU01000004.1, read on the forward strand.
GCCGAGCTGGAGCACATGAGCGACCAGGTGCAGATATTGCCCGGCCTCGACGAGATCGGCGGCGGCATTTACTCACACGACCCACTGACGAGCCTCGGTGGTCTCCTCTACTCGGCGACCATGGGCGCCTGGGCGTTTGGTTTCGAGTTCGTGCCATTGCCCGGCGACGTGAACCCGAACGGGGTCGCTTTCAACGAAAAGTTCACCGACGCCATCAATACGATGTACGACTACGCCATCGATAACCGGCTCTTCATGATTGAGGGTGTAGTCGGGGTCTGAATCCACCGGTTTCCAGTAGAGACCGTGCGATGTAGTGGG
>LQPU01000005.1 GCA_002101905.1 Mycobacterium shimoidei
TCGGTGGCCTGCCAGGAGTTCATCACCGCGTTGGGTCGCAACTTCCAGGTGATCTACGAGCAGGCCAACGCCCACGGGCAAAAGGTGCAGGCCGCCGGCAACAACATGGCCAGCACCGACTCCGCCGTCGGCTCCAGCTGGGCCTAACCAAAGAAGTCAACCCAGGCGCGGCAGCACACCCGGTGTGCTGCCGCGTCCTGCGGTAATCGACCACAGGACGCGAGAGGGCGATGGACCAACAGGGCACCCGGACGGATATCACCGTCAATGTCGAGGGCTTCTGGATGCTCCAGGCGCTGCTGGACATCCGGCACGTCGCGCCCGAGCTGCGCTGCCGGCCATACGTTTCCACTGATTCGAATGACTGGATCCACCAGCATCCGGGCATGACGGTGATGCGCGAGCAGGGCATCGTCGAAGACGATCAGGTGATCGAGCATGTGGCGGCCCGGATGCGCGTTCTGGCGGCGCCCGACCTCGAGATCATCGCGCTGCTATCCCGAGGCAAGTTGCTCTACGGCGTCAAGGACAAGGAAGAAGGCGAAGAGGAGCAGGTCGGGTCGCGCGACATTCCGGACAACGAATTCCGGGTGGTGCTGGCCCGCCGCGGCCAGCACTGGGTGTCGGCAGTACGCGTGGCCGATGAGATCACCGTCGACGATGTCGCGATCACGGATTCCGCTTCGATCGCGTCGCTGGTCTTCGACGCGATGGAGTCGATCCACCACGCCGAACCCGCGCAGATCAACGCAGTCAATGTGCCGCTCGAAGAGATGCTGGAGGCAACCAAGGCGTGGCAAAGCGCCGGGTTCAACGTCTTCTCCGGCGGCGATCTGCGCCGCCTGGGGATCAGCGCGGCGACGGTGGCCGCCCTGGGCCAAGCATTGTCGGATCCGGCGGCCGAGGCCGCGGTCTATGCCCGCCAGTACCGGGACGACGCCAGGGCGCCCAGCGCGTCGGTCGTCTCGTTGAAGGACGGCTCGGGTGGGCGCATCGCGATGTATCAGCAGGCCCGCACCGCGGGATCTAGCGAAGCGTGGCTGGCCATCTGCCCGGCAACCCCGCAACTGGTGCAAGTGGGGATAAAGACAGTTTTGGACACACTTCCTTATGGGGAGTGGAAAACGCACCGCAGAGTCTGACAATTACACACGAAATACCGCGATTACCAACGGCTTTCACTCAGCATTCACTCATCGTGCAAAACTAGGGAAATACCTTAGAATTACCTCAAGAATTGGGACAGGGCCCACAATTACAGACCGCGAGGCGAGGCACATGGATTCACAATTCGTCGTAGACGGAGCGGCGCGATGACCGCGGTGGTTGCCGAGGCGCTACAACCTGGTGCCGAGGCAGTCGCCACGCCGCAGGCGGCGGTGGTCGCGATCATGGCCTCCGACGTGCAGATCGGCGTGCTGCTGGATGCTAACGCCCCGGTCTCGGTGATGGTCGAGCCGCTGCTGAAGGTCGTCAACACCCGGCTACGGGAACTGGGCGTGCCCACGCTGGAGCCGACGGGACGAGGCCGGTGGGCGTTGTGCCTGATTGACGGGACACCGCTGCGCGCCGCGCAGTCGTTGACCGAGCAGGACATCTACGACGGCGACCGGCTGTGGCTACGGTTCATCGAAGACACCGAGCGTCGCTCTCAGGTCATTGAGCACATCTCGACGGCGGTAGCGGTCAACCTGAGCAAACGCTTTGCCGCGATCGACCCGGTGGTTGCGGTCCAAGTCGGCGCCGCGATGCTGGCGGTCGGCGTGCTGCTGGCCACCGGCCTGCTGGGCTGGTGGCGATGGCAAGACGACTCCTGGTTGAGCGCGGTCTTTGCCGCCGTGGTCGCCGTGGTGATGTTGCCGGTGGCCGCGATCGTGCTGATGCGGGCCACCACGGTGCCGGGGCGCCGGGTGGGCGACATGATGCTGCTCAGCGGGTTGGCGCCGCTGGCCGTGGCGGCCGCCGCCGCACCCCCGGGCCCGGTGGGCTCGCCGCATGCCGTGCTGGGTTTTGTGGTGGCGGGAGTCGCCTCGATGCTGGCGCTGAAGCTCACCGGCCGACGGCTCGCCATCTACACGGCGCTCGTCACCATCTGTGTCGCCGCCACCTTGGCCAGCGCCGCGCGGATGCTGCTGTCGACCGGCGCGGTGACGCTGATGTGCACCATCTTGCTGGCATGCGTGATCGGCTACCACACCGCGCCGACGATGTCTCGGTGGCTTTCCGGCATTCGGTTGCCGGTCTTCCCGTCCGCCACCAGTCGGTGGGTGTTCGAAGCACGGCCCGACCTGCCGACCACGGTGACCCAGTCCGACGGCGGCCGGCCGGTGCTGGAGGGCCCCGCCTCGGTGCGTGACGTGCTGCTGCGCGCCGAGCGAGCCCGGGCGTTCTTGACCGGCCTGCTGGTCGGCATGGGCGTGCTGGTGGTGGTCTGCGCTGCAGGATTGTCCGATCCGCACACTCACCAACGCTGGCTACCGCTGCTGTTGGCCGGCTTCACGGCAGGCTTCCTGCTGTTGCGCGGGCGATCCTATGTCGACCGCCTGCAGGCAATCACGCTGGCGCTGACCGCAGTGGTCCTGGTCGCCGCGGTGGTGGTCCGGTACGTGCTGGTGCTGCAATCACCGGTGGTGGTTGGCGTGGGCGCGGGGCTCCTGGTGCTGTTGCCGGCGGCCGGATTGACCGCTGCGGCGGTGGTGCCCAACACCATCTACAGCCCGCTGTTCCGTAAATTCGTGGAGTGGATCGAATACATCTGCCTCATGCCCATCTTCCCGTTGGCACTGTGGTTGATGAACGTCTATGCAGCGATTCGTTATCGGTAGCAGGCGTGCGGCCGGACTAGCCGCCACCACGCTCATCGTTGCTTCGGCGGCACTGACCGGCTCTGCACCGGCGTACGCGATCAACCCCCCTGTGGTGGATCCGGCCGCCGTACCGCCGGACTCGCCGCCCGGACCGGAACAGCCGATGCGGCAAAGCGCCTACTGCACCGAGGTTGGCGTACTGCCGGACAGCGATTTTCGCGTGCAGCCGAAGTACATGGACATGTTGAACCTGTCCGAAGCTTGGCGGTTCGGCCGCGGCGCCGGTGTGCGGGTGGCCGTAATCGACACGGGGGTGACGCCGCACCCGCGGCTGCCGCACTTGGTCCCCGGCGGGGACTACGTGATGGGCGGCGGCGACGGGCTGTCGGACTGCGACGCGCACGGCACACTCGTGGCATCGATGATCGCGGCGGCTCCGGCGTCCGCCGAAACACCGGGAGCGCCGGGTCCGCGACGGCCGCCTCCGGTTCCCACCAACGAACCACCGCCACCCGCGCCACCGCCGCAGACGGTGACGTTGTCGCCGCCGGCACCCACGACCGTCATCCTCCCGCCTCCGGCGCCGCCGGAAGAGGGAGCTCCGCCGGCGCCGTTTCCGTTCGGGCCGCCACCCAGGGCGCCCGGCGCATCCAACCGTGGCCACGGAAAAATACTGGCGCCCAACTATTCCGGCGGTCGGCATGATCGCGCTGTTGACTACCCACGACCGGCTGCTCCGCCGCTGGCCGATGCCTTCAGCGGCATAGCGCCCGAGGCCGAGATCATCTCGATCCGCCAATCCAGTCAAGCGTTCACGCTCAAGGATGCGTTCACCGGCGACGAGGATCCGCAGACCCGGCAAAAGATGGACAGCATTCGCACGATGGCGCGTGCGATCGTGCACGCGGCCAACATGGGCGCTTCGGTGATCAACATCTCCCAGGTGCTGTGCATGAGCGCGCGCAGCGTGCTCGACCAGGCCGATCTGGGGGCCGCGGTCCGCTACGCGGCGGTCGACAAGGACGCCGTCATCGTCGCGGCCGCCGGCGACACCAGTCAGAAAGACTGCAAGCAGAATTCGCTGTTTGACCCGACGCGACCGGACGATCCCCGCGATTGGAATGGGGTGACCACCGTGGTCACTCCGTCATGGTTCAGCGACTACGTCCTGACCGTGGGAGCCGTCGACTCCAACGGCGCACCGATGGACAAAAATGGACAAAACGGAAGCTTGGCCGGCCCATGGGTGTCGATCGCGGCTCCGGGCACCGACGTCGTCGGATTGTCGCCCCGCGACGACGGCCTGATGAACGCGATTGACGGCCCGGACAACACCTTGCTGATACCGACCGGCACCAGCTTCTCGACTGCCATCGTGTCGGGCGTGGCGGCGCTGGTCCGGGAAAAGTATCCGAACCTGTCGTCGCACCAGATCATCAACCGACTGATTCACACCGCCCGAGCGCCTGCCCGAGGAGTCGACAACCAAGTCGGTTACGGCATCATCGACCCGGTGGCCGCGCTCACGTGGGACGTGCCGGACGGCCCGGTCGTGTCCGACAAACTGTCGTCACCGCTGGAGTTGCCTCCACCGCCACCCGAGCGCAACATGACACCGGTGTGGGTGGCGGCCGGCGGGTTGATCGCCGCGTTCCTGGTGGCAGTGGCGATATTCGGTGGCATGGTGTTAATACGGCGAACGGGGCTCAACCGATGAAAGCGCAACGGCGGTTCGGGCTGGCCCTGTCCTGGCCGCGACTCACCACGGTGTTCCTCGTCGACGTCGCAGTGCTGGCGATCGCCAGCCACCTTCCCGATGCCTGGCAGACAGGGCACGCCGCATGGTGGGCCGGGGTGGCGGTGGCGGCGCTGTTAACGGTTGCCGCATTGGTCACCTTCGGTGGGATTCCGCTGGTATCCGCACCGGTGGCCCGGGTGCGCAATTGGTACGCCGACCCACAGGCGCTGATCGCCGGTTGCACGCCCGGGATCGACCACCAACGCCGCTTCGGCCGTGACGTCGTCGGAATCCGCGAGTACGAGGGCCAATTGGTCACGGTGATCTCGGTGGAAGCCGCGCCGGACGTCGCGTCCGGCCGGCATCGCCAGCAGGCCGCGGCGCCGGGCATCCTGCCAGTAGATGTTGTCGCTGCAACGTTGCGGCAGTTCGACGTTCGGCTTGATGGTGTGGACATCGTCTCGGTGGGATTTCGGCGGGGACCCAAGGCATCTCGGGGTGTCGAATCGGCGGTGCAAGACGACTTCGGAGCCGCCGGTGAACAACGCCCGCTTGATGAGCGCAGAACCTGGCTGGTGGTGCGGATGGATCCGCAGAACAATGTCGCTGCGGTGGCGGCCCGCGATTCGGTCGCCGCGACGTTGGCCGCGGCGACCGAGCGGATCGCGCACGATCTGGACGGCCGCCAATGCATGGCGCGCCCACTGCGCGCCGCCGAGATCGAAGACGTCGACGACGCCGTGTTGGCCGGCCTTGATCCCAACCTGATCCGGCCGTACTGGCGATTTCTCAAGCATCCCGACGGATTCGTGACGAGCTTTTGGGTCTCACCTTCGGACATCACCGCCGAAACCATGGAGGAACTGTGGTTCCCGGACACCGATGTGACCGTGGTGACGGTCCGGCTCACCCCGCGCCGCGGCGGGATCGACGTGTCGGCGTTCGTGCGCTATCACAGCGACAGGCGAGTGCGAAAGAGCGTGTGGGGCGGGCTGAATCGGCTCACCGGACGCCAATTGGGCGCTGTGCGCGCCAGCTTGCCGGCACCGTTGCCGGGTCCGCCGCTGGCCATGCCGAGCCGCACACTGAGCGACGACGAACACCTCACCGTGCCGATCGACGGAAGCGCACCGACTCCCGAGTACTCGCTGGGTCCCGCTGGGGCGGATAGATGAGCGGACCGCAGACCAACGCAACGGATGCGCGCAACGCGATGGTCGCTGGACTGTTGGCGTCCGGCATCTCCGTGAATGGGTTGCAGCCCAGTCACAATCCGCAGGTGGCATTGCAGATGTTCACCACGGCGTCCCGGCTCGACCCGGACATGTGCGATGCCTGGCTGGCTCGGGTGCTGGCCGGTGATTCCAGCATCGAGACGCTGACCAATGCTTGGGAAACCTCGAAGACGTTCGGCTGGGAGATCCGCCGGCTGGGCCTGACCGATCTGGAATTTCGTCCCGAGGTATCCGACGGGCTGTTTTTGAAATTGGCGGTCACCAGCGTGGAATCGCTGGCTGCCGCGTACGCGGCCGCGCTCGCCGAAGAGAAGCGCTACGAGGAAGCATCGCAGTTGCTCGATCGCGTCGAGCCGCGACATCCGTTCGATGCCGAACTGATCAAGTACGTGCGCGGTGTGCTGTACTTCCGCACCGGCCGCTGGCCGGACGTGCTGGCCCAGTTCCCGCCCGCAACGCAGTGGCGTCTTCCCGAGTTGAAGGCTGCCGGCGCGGCCATGGCGACCACCGCGTTGGCATCGCTGGGGGTGTTCGAGGAGGCGACCCGACGGGCCCAAGAGGCCATCGAGGGGGACCGGGTGCCCAGTGCGGCCAACGTCGCGATGTACACCCAGGGAATGTGCCTGCGGCATCTGGGCCGCGAGGACGAAGCCATCGAATTGCTGCGCCGCGTCTACTCGCGAGATGCGAAGTTCGCGCCGGCCCGGGAAGCATTGGACAACCCGAACTACCGCCTGGTGCTCACCGATCCCGACACGATTGAGGCGCGGACGGATCCGTGGGATCCGGACAGCGCGCCGACGCGCGCAGAGGCCGAGGCCGCGCGGCACGCCGAGATGGCCAAGAAGTATCTGGCCGAAGGCGATGCTGAGCTCAATGCGATGTTGGGCATGGAGCAGGCCAAACGCGAGATCAAGCTAATCAAGTCGACGACGAAGGTGAATCTGGCTCGCGCCAAAATGGGCCTGCCGGTCCCGGTGACGTCACGCCACACCCTGCTGCTGGGCCCGCCGGGGACCGGCAAGACAACGGTGGCGCGGGCGTTCACCAAGCAGCTGTGCGGACTGACCGTACTGCGCAAGCCGTTGGTGGTGGAAACCAGCCGCTCGAAGCTGCTGGGCCGCTACATGGCCGATGCGGAAAAGAACACCGAGGAGATGCTCGAGGAGGCGTTGGGCGGGGCCGTCTTCTTCGACGAGATGCACAATCTGCACGAGAGCGGGTACTCGCAGGGCGACGCCTACGGCAACGCGATCATCAACACCTTGCTGCTCTACATGGAGAATCATCGCGATGAGCTGGTGGTGTTCGGCGCCGGCTACGCCAAAGCGATGGAAAAGATGCTGGAGGTCAATCAGGGTCTGCGACGGCGGTTTTCGACCGTGATCGAGTTCTTCAGCTACAACCCGAAAGAACTGATCGAATTGACCCAGCTGATGGGCCGGGAGAACGAGGACATCATCACCGACGAGGCGGTCGACGTGTTGCTGCCCGCGTACACCAAGTTCTACAACGACGAGAGCGTGTCGCCGGACGGCGATCTGATCCGCGGGATCGACGTGCTGGGCAACGCGGGGTTCGTGCGCAATGTGGTGGAAAAGGCCCGGGATCACCGCAGCTTCCGCCTCGATGACGAGGAGCTCGACGCGGTGCTCTCCGGCGACGTTGAGGAATTCAGTGAGGATCACCTGCGCCGGTTCAAGGAGTTGACCCGCGATGACCTCGCCGAGGGCCTCAGCGCGGCGGTAGCCGAAAAGAAGACGACGTAGGGTGGGCCACAGCAAATCGGCAGCTAACCGTGACGCGACTGGCAGGCAGGCCGTTTCTCGGCCTTTGCGGCTCTAATGAAGGCGGCGCGTCTCAGGTAACTCCTGGTTAACGCCTATTTTCGGTCCCGCTCAGGTCGCCGCGGCGCGCTTGCGCCGCCGCAGTGCTGTGCGCAATGCCCGCTGAGGTGGGTTGACCCGCGCAAACCCTGGTGTCACGATGACGCCGCATGCACCTCGGTAGGTGAGGCGTCTGCACGGATATAGGCCACTGACCTCGAACGTCGAGAGACGCCCAGGGTCAGGACAGCTCCTCCCGGCTTAAGGGTTGAGCCCAAGTGGCTTCCGGGACAACCGGATACGCCGTGTGGTGCCAAAGCTCTGACGAGAGGGGTTGGCTCACCTTTTTCGTCGCGCCTTGGCCTGCTGCGGTGTCTTAGCTGCGTGAGGGGGTGAGGCGAGAGAGCCAAACCTTTCGATGGTTCGCGTCAGAGCTAACCGATATCGATGACCGTTTCACTCCGATCCGGTCACGGCTGCGTTTTCACCAGCTGAATCATGGCGCGCCGGAATGTATTTCCCGCTCGTCGGCAGCACGAGGACCGAGGCCCGCATCCGGGTCGGACCGTATCCGTAAGGAGAAAGTCCATGTCTTTCGTGACGACACAACCGGAATCGCTGTCTGCGGCTGCCGCCGATCTGCACGGGATTGGTGCCGCGCTGACCGCGCAGAACAATGCGGCCACTGGGCCGACGACGGCCCTGGTTCCTGCGGCCGCTGACGATGTCTCCGCGCTGACTGCGGCGCAATTCGCCGCACATGCCCAGATGTATCAGGCGGTCAGTTCGCAAGCGGCGGCAATTCACGACATGTTCGTCAACACGCTGGCGATCAGTGCGGGGTCCTACGCGGCCACCGAGGCTGCTAACGCGCTCGGCGCGGGTTAAGGGGCTGGGCCAATGGACTTCGGGGCATTTCCACCAGAATTCAACTCCGCGCGCATGTATACCGGTGCTGGGTCGGGGCCGCTTTTGGCTGCGGCAGCGGCCTGGGATGGGCTGACCAGCGAGCTGGGGTCCGCGGCATCCGCGTATGCGTCGGTGATCTCCGGGCTGGTCGATGGGTCGTGGCTTGGGCCGGGGTCGGCGGCGATGGCCGCAGCGGCTTCGCCCTATGTGGCGTGGATGGCGCGCACCGCCGGCCAGGCGGAACAGGCGGCCGGCCAGGCGCGATTGGCGGCAGCCGCGTACGAGTCCGCGTTCGCGATGACGGTCCCACCGCCGGTGATCGCGGCCAACCGCGCGCAACTGATGGCATTGATCGCGACCAACTTCCTTGGTCAAAACACCCCGGCGATCGCGGCCACCGAGGCGCAGTACGCCGAGATGTGGGGCCAGGACGCCGCCGCGATGTATGGCTATGCTGCGGCATCGGCGGCCGCCACCAAGGTGGATCAGTTCAGCGCGCCGGCCCAGACGACGAGTTTGGCAGGCGTCTCGGCGCAGGGTGCCGCGGTCGCGCAGGCCCAGCTGTCGCAGGGGATTTCCGCGGTACCCGGTGCCTTGCAGGCACTCTCGTCACCTACGGCGGTGACGGGCACCAGTTCAGGGATCGGCGCAATTGCAAGCGCTCTCGGTTTGCAGCCCGGAGATCTATCGAACGCGGTGACAAACCTTGCCAGCGGGTTTATGACACCCTATTCGCTGGCCGGCATCACTCAGGTCGGGTCCGATCTCGCCGTGCTGCGCGGCGCCGCCCTGGCGCCCCACGACCCGTTCGGTTTGGGTGCATTGGATGGCTTGCTCGGCGGGTTTCCAGCGGCGCCGGGCGTGGGAATCGGTGCGTTCGGGCAAGCCGGATTCGGCGAAGCCGCGGCGGTGTCGGCGAGCCTCAGCCGGGCCCCCTTGGTTGGCGCACTGTCGGTGCCGCAGGGCTGGGCTGCCGCCTCCCCGCCGGCGAGCTTGCCTGCCGCTACGCCGTTGCTGTCCAGCTGGACCGCGGTCCCGGAGACCGGAGCAGCCGGAACGCCAGGGGTGCCCGGGATGCCGATAATGAGTTCGGGTGCGCGAAGTATCGGCTTCGTAGCACCCCGATATGGATTCCGGCCCAGCGTGATCGCCCACCCACCCGCGGCCGGTTGACGGTGGGTTCACTCACAGGAAGTCGCCAGTTAACCAGCAGTCAGGAGACGAGTATTGCGACGGTCTTGAAAGTTGGCTGGTCGAGGCATATCTCATCTTCCATTTGCGTCGCGGATCAGCTGCGACAGCTAAAGCGCGGCGAGTTGACGAATCCGCGACACGGTGTCAAGATAGTGAGCGTATGCACCTCGCTAGGTGAGGCTTCTGCACGGATATAGGCCACTGACCTCGAACGTCGAAAGACGCCCAGGGTCAGGACAGCTCTTCCCGGCTTAAGGGTTGAGCCCAAGTGGCTTCCGGGACAACCGGATACGCCGTGTGGTGCCAAAGCTCTGACGAGAGGGGTGCGGTATCCGGCTCGTCCGGCGGCCTCATCCCTTTGTGCGATTGGTTGGCACCCGCGTGTGCCCCGGCCGTGAGGAGGTGAGAGCGACATTGAGTCCTAGTGATAGTCCCTATCCCAGATCGATGACCATTTCGCTCGAATCCGTCCCCGGCACGGTTTCCGTCGTCTGATTTGCTTGGCGCCCAAGGGCGCTGATAGCGCGCGCCGTTTTAATGCGAACGCGCGCTGCTTAAGCATGTCCTGACCCCGGTGTGACGACACGGATTCGGGCTGTTCCTCCTGGAGAAGTCCGATGACTTTTGTAACCACGCAACCGGAAATGCTGACGGCCGCCGCGGGCGACCTGCAGCGCATCGGTTCGGCGATATCGGCCCACAATGCGGCCGCCGCCGGCCCGACAACCACCGTGCCCCCGGCCGCCGCCGACGAGGTATCGGCCTTGACAGCAACACAATTCGCCGCTCACGCGCAACTTTACCAAGCGGTCAGCAGCCAGGCGGCGGCGATCCACGAAATGTTCGTAGCCGCGTTGGGCAGCAGCGCCGAGTCCTACGCAACCACCGAGGCCGCCAACGCGGTCGTCGCACGTTAAGGAGTCACAATGGATTTCGGTGCATTGCCCCCAGAGATCAACTCAGCTCGGATGTATGCCGGACCAGGTTCGGCACCGATGCTGGCCGCCGCCTCGGCGTGGGACGGACTGGCAGCCGAATTGCGTTCGGCGGCAGCGTCTTATCAGTCTGTCATCGCCGGGCTTACCGGCGAAGGATGGATGGGACCGGCGGCGCAGGCGATGGCCGCCGCCGCCGCGCCCTACATCTTGTGGATGAGCACGACCGCCGAGCAGGCAGCCCAGACCGCTGCCCAGGCCAAGGCGGCAGCCGCCGCCTATGAAGCGGCGTTTGCGATGACGGTGCCACCGCCGGTGATCGCGGCCAACCGCGCGCAGCTGGCCGCGCTGGTCGCAACCAACGTGTTGGGGCAAAACACCCCGGCGATTGCGGCGACCGAGGCCCAGTACGGCGAAATGTGGGCGCAGGACGCGGCCGCGATGTACGGCTATGCCGGCAACTCGGCAGTCGCTGCGCAGTTGACACCATTCAGCGCGCCGCAGCAAAACACCAATCCGGCGGGATTGGCTGCCCAAGGGGCGGCGACGGCTCAGGCCGCCGGCTCCGGCATCCAGAGCCAGCTGTCGCAGCTGGTGTCCACAATGCCCACCACCCTGCAGGGGCTGGCGGCACCACTGCAGACCGGGACGCCCGGCGCGGTGGGGCCGTCCATCCCGGCGATTTTCGGGATCGAGCCGGGAGACCTGGCGAACGCCAGCACGAACCTGTTGAGCAGCTCGTTTAGCCCGATGGGACTGGCCGGTATCACCCAGGTCGCCTCGGATCTGGCCGTGGTCCGCGGTGCGGCCCTCGTCCCCGACGACCCATTCGCTCTGGGCGCCCTCGACCTGTCCGACCTCGTGCCGGGTGCGGCGAGCTCCGGGCTGACCCCGTTGGCGGGGACCAACTTGGGTGGCGCGGCGGTGTCTGCGGGTCTGGGCCGAGCCAGCTCTGTCGGGGCTTTGTCGGTGCCGCAGACCTGGACGACCGCCGCACCGGCGGCAAACGCGACCGTGACGTCGTTCCCGGGCGCCAGCTGGGCCTCGGCGCTACCGGAAGCGGAGGCAGCCGGCGTGCCCGGTATGCCGGGGATGGCGGTGCCGGGTTCAGGTGGACGTGGCGTCGGCCTTTCTGCACCCAGGTACGGCTTCAAGCCGACGGTGATGGCGCGACCGGTGGCCGCCGGGTAACACGACGCGGACCATGAGGCCCCGCAACGCGGAAGGAGGGATCAACTGAGGGCTGGCGACTCTCAGCAGACTTCCAGCAACCAAGCAGCGCTGGTCCAGAAACACCTGAGATGCTCTTTCGGATGTTAGTAGACGATAGCGACTACTAATTATCCGGCTTCTGGTATGCGGATCATCTGGAAGCTGTTGAGCTACAACTGAAAACAGATCAGCAGATCCCTTGAATAGGAAGGCGAACGAGAGCTCGATGTTGCATGAGTTCCTGGAGAACTTCCTCCATAACCTCTTCAAGCCGCTGCTGCTGTTCTTCTACTTGGGCTTTTTGATCCCGATCCTGAAGGTGGAATTCGAGTTCCCCTACGTCCTCTACCAAGGTTTGACGATGTATCTGTTGCTGGCCATCGGCTGGCACGGTGGTGAGGAGCTGGCGGCGATCGATCCGTCGTCGATCGGCAGCATCGTCGGATTCATGCTCATGGGGTTCGTCTTGAACGCCGTGGTCGGCGTTGTGGCCTACCTTCTGCTGAGCCGCATGACGACCATGCGGCGCATCGACAAGGCAACCGTCGCCGGCTATTACGGGTCTGACTCGGCAGGGACCTTCGCCACGTGCGTGGCCGTGCTCGGGACCATGGGAATGGCCTTCAACGCCTACATGCCGGTCATGCTCGCAGTGATGGAGGTCCCCGGCTGCTTGGTGGCGCTGTACCTGGTGGCGCGGCTTCGGCATCGGGGCATGGACTCGGCCGGGTTCATGCCCGACGAGCCGGGCTATACCCCAGGTGCCATGGTCACCGCCGGGCCCGGCGCCGCGACCCAGCCTCTTCCCGGCGAGCTTGTCGCACCCCTGCGCGAGCGAGAGATCGAGCAGGAGTTGGAGCTCTCGTTGGAAAAGCGTGAGCATCCCGAATGGGACCGTGGCCTTGAGAACGGCCGCAAGGCATCGATCTTCTCACCCCAGCTGCTGCGGGAAGTCTTGCTCAACCCAGGGTTGTGTCTGTTGTTCGGGGGCATCGTCATCGGTCTCATCAGCGGACTGCAGGGACCGAAAGTCGTGCACGACGACGACAATGTCTTCGTTGCCGCGTTCCAGGGTGTGCTCTGCCTGTTCTTGCTCGAGATGGGCATGACAGCTTCCCGCAAGTTGAGGGACCTGAAGTTCGCCGGCCGCGGTTTCATCTTTTTCGGCCTACTGGCACCAAACCTCTTCGCGACGCTCGGCATCATCACCGCGAGCACCTACGCGTATTTCACTCACGCGCAGTTCGATCCGGGAACTTACGTCTTGTTCGCGGTGCTCTGCGCCGCAGCCTCATATATCGCTGTGCCCGCAGTGCAGCGTCTGGCGATACCGGAGGCGAGCCCCTCCTTACCGCTCGCTGCATCGCTGGGTTTGACGTTCTCCTACAACGTCACGATCGGAATCCCGCTCTACATCGAGATCGCCCGGGTTGTCGGGCACTGGTTCGGGAGAACCTGACGCTCGAATAATTCGAAATCGGGTGACAGGGATATCACCGCTTAAATTTAAGCACTAGCGTTTAATTGCATCAGATGCAAGTGACGACACGGTGTTTCGTTCATCTGTGTCACGTCGCGCTGGACTGGCTCGCGCGCTTAACCATCAAGCGCGGCAAACCCCAAGTTTCCCAGCGGATTTTCAGCAAGTAACCAGTGCGGTGTCAGCACTGGCTGCGATGCTATTACCAGTTAGGAGACACCCATGACTATTATCTACCCACCGGCGGCACCGCGTCTTTGTGATGTGACTCACGTCAATCAGCTTGGCGGCCAGGCACTTTCCAGCCATGGTGCTGGTTTGCAGCTGGTGCGGATATCACCGGGGGTCAGTCCGGCAAGTGATCAAGATTTAGCTTGGCGATTACCTGGCTGGAACCTCACGCGAACAACGCAACACCAACATGGCGACGGACGACCGACGCGTCAAAAGCAGAGTTCACAAAAGTTCCGTGAACAAAGGCAGCATCAATTAACGCGTCAAACACGCTGCTGGACAACATATCTTGTGCAGGAGGGGTCACTTCTCATGATGGCTAGTGATCGGTTGCTGCTCGCGCACGGGCGCTTGAGGTAAAAACATGGATTTTGGCCTGTTACCACCGGAGATCAATTCGGGCCGGATGTATACCGGCCCTGGGCCGGGCCCAATGTTGGCCGCTGCCGCGGCCTGGGAGGGGCTCGCCAGCGAATTGAGCTTAGCGGCATCGTCCTACCAATCGGTGATCGACGCGCTTATCGGCGGACCGTGGCAAGGGCCGTCTTCGGCGTCGATGGCCGCAGCGGTAGCGCCGTTTATCGGCTGGATGAACATGATTGCGGCGCAGGCCGAACAAACGGCTGCGCAGGCCACGGCGGCGGCAGCCGCGTATGAAACCGCGTTCGCTGCAACCGTTCCGCCGCCGGTGATCGCGGCGAACCGCGCTCTGTTGGCGATGCTGATCGCGACCAACTTTTTGGGGCAGAACACGCCGGCCATCGCGGCCACCGAATTCCACTACGCCGAGATGTGGGCTCAGGATGCCGCGGCCATGTACGGCTACGCCGGATCTGCTGCGGCCGCAACGCAATTGACACCGTTCACCGAGCCGCCCCAGACCACCAATACGGCCGGGACCGCGTTGCAAGCGTCTGCGGTTACTCAGGCCGGCAGTGCAAGCGGATTGAACATCAGCACACAGCTCAGCCAGTTGATCAACTCGTTGCCGAATGCCCTGCAGGGCCTGGCAACCGGTTTGGCGGAGTCACCGACGACGGGATCGACGAATCTGTTGTCCGAACTCGCCTTGCCGCAGCTATTCGATTTGTCGCTGCCACCGGGACTCGAGACGGACCTGACCAACTGGAACACAATCTTTTCGACCATCGTCAACGGGCCGTACTCGCTGCAAGGTCTCACCTCCATACCCGGCGGTCCGTTCCTGTCGTTCGGGCAGGTCTATTCGTACGCCCAAAATGGGCAGGGCGTCGCGTCTTTCCTCGCGGGCCCGAAGCCCATCACCGGGGCGCTGGCTCCGCTGGTGGAGCCGGCCAACCCGATGCTGAGCTCCGCTGGCGTGCCGGTATCGGGGGCGATTGGTCGCGCGGCGGTGGTCGGAAGTTTGTCGGTGCCACAGGGCTGGGCCGAAGCCGCTCCGGCGATCAGAACACTCGCTGCGGCGCTACCCACCAACTTGGCCGCGGCCCCAACGGCGTCAATCGCCGGCGAGGGCGGCGTCTTCAGCCAGATGGCGTTGTCCAGCCTGGCCGGACGCGCTGTCGCTGCCACCGCGACCCGTTCGGTGGGCGGTGCTGCCGCGGGAGCGGGTTCGCTGGGCGGTGTCGTCACCCAGGCTGACCCGGCCGCGGCCACCATCATCGTGATCCCGGCCCTTGAGGACTGACCCCGTGACTGCCATGACGCCGCACACAACCACATCAGGGGGATAGGCATGTTTTTCGCAGCGTTTCCGCCGGAGTTCAACTCAGGCCGGATGTATGCCGGTCCCGGATCGGATTCAATGCTGGCCGCAGCGGCGGCCTGGGACGGGTTGGCCACCGATCTGCAGTCGGCGGCGGCGTCCTATTCGTCGGTGATCTCGGCCCTGGCCAGCGGCCCGTGGATCGGGCCGTCGTCGCTGAGCATGGTGGCCGCGATCACCCCGTACGTGAGCTGGATGCAACAGACCGCCGCCCAGGCCCACGAGGCCGCGAGCCAGGCCACCGCGGCGGCCAGCGCCTATGAGGCTGCGTTCGCCGCGCATGTGCCTCCACCGGTGATCGCGGCCAACCGCGCCCAGTTGGCGTCGCTTGTCTCGACCAATGTCTTTGGGCAGAACACCGCGGCGATCGCGGCCACCGAAGCCCAATACGCAGAAATGTGGGCGCAGGACGCCCTGGCGATGGATACGTACGCGGCATCGTCGGCGGCCGCCTCCAAGTTGACGCCGTTCACCGCGCCGCCGCAGACGACCAGCCCCGGCGGGGCGGCCAACCAGGGGGCGGCAGTGGCGCAAGCCGCTGGCAGCGCCGCCGGCACCGGTGCGCAATCGCTCGCCTCGACAGCAGCCTATGCGGGTTCGCCTTTGCTGCAGTGGCTGGCAGACCTGTCCACCGACTACACCGACACGATGAATGGGCTGCTCAACTCCCTCTTCGGGCCATCCGGGGCGTCGACGATCACGGCCCTCTACACCGCCATAAAAACCCCACTCGGCTTCACGACCGCGTTCAACGACATCGGGCTGCTCGTCAACCTTCCGGTGTCGCAATTCCTGAAGTTCGCCCCGGCGCCGGGATTTGGCTTGCCCCCGGTGGACGGGCTGGGTGGTGGGCTCGCGGGTCCTTGGTGGGGCCGGGGCTGGCTGAGCGGCGCGGTGTCGGCGAACATGGGAAATGCCGGCACGCTGGTCGG
This sequence comes from Mycobacterium shimoidei, assembly GCA_002101905.1. Taxonomy (GTDB): domain Bacteria; phylum Actinomycetota; class Actinomycetes; order Mycobacteriales; family Mycobacteriaceae; genus Mycobacterium; species Mycobacterium shimoidei. Next base: position 16,247 of record LQPU01000005.1, read on the forward strand.
AAAGTTGTCAGTCCCGCCGACTTGGGCCACGGCCACCCCGGCCATCCGGACGGTCGCGGCGGCGTTGTCAGCTGCCGGGCCACAGGCCGTGCCGGCCGCCGCGCTGGGCGAAGGAGCGCTGCTCAGCTCCGCGTCTGCGGCGGGAATGCTCGGCAGCGCGGTGGGTGCCGGGGCTCCCAGCGCTCTGAGCAGCACCGGTGTTCGCGCCCGTCTCGCTCCGTTCAAAGACCTCAAAGATCGCCATACGCCCGAGCAGCTGAAACAGCTGGTCGCGCAAATATCGGACAAGCCCGAAAGTGTGCAGCACCACTCCGTCGATCAGGACGGCCTTGACAGTCTGCTCGAACAGCTTTCGAAAAAGCCCGGAATCCATGCGGTGCATCTGACCAAAGGCGGCAAGGGCAGGGTTGTGCAGCCGGATGCACGGTTGGGCTAATCCAAATGGCATCCGCTGCAGCGATTCCGACGACCGGGCCACAGCCCAATGTCATTGGTACAGAGGCACTCTGCATCGGCCACCAGACGAAACGTGAATTCCTCGGCACCGAAAGGATGAGTTATGCGATTGCGACTTGGGATATTTGGCATTTTCGCGGTGATCGGTCTTGCCGCGCCGGCCTATGCTGACCCGGGCGAAGGCGGCGGTAACGACGCGGCCTTCATCGCTGCTCTGAACCAGGCCGGGATCAGTTATCCCACTCCGGGTCAGGCCATCGGAACTGCTCAATCAGTGTGCGGGTGCTTGAACAACGGCATATCCGGCCTGGCGCTCGTCCACGAGCTGAAAACCCGCAACCCAGGATTCAGTATGGACGATGCGTCCGATTTCGCCATGATCGCAGCAAGATTCTATTGTCCGCAACAACTCGCTGCGAGCTGAGAACTCCACAGCTTAAGGAGAACTCGTGTCTTTCGTGACCACACAACCAGAAGTGTTGGCGGCGGCGGCCGGGAATCTGGCCGGGATCGGCTCGGCAATGAGCGCCCACAATGCCGCTGCGGCGGGCCCGACGACGGGCGCGGTTCCGGCTGCCGCCGATGAGGTGTCGGCGATCACCGCGGCCCAGTTCGCCGTCCACGCCCAGGTGTACCAGACAGTCGGCGCCCAGGCGATCGCGATTCACCAGATAGTTGTGGATACTTTGGTGACCAGTGCCGATTCGTATGCGGCCACCGAGGCCGCGAACACGGCCGCCGCCGACTAAAACCAGGGTCGCAGCAATCGATTTCGGGTGCATGGTCACGGCCCGCCGGATGTGACGAGTCGGGTCTACTATCAACTAAATGGCGCAGCAGACCAAGGCGATTCGCAGCCGCCGGCGCGGTGATGAGTTCGAGGACGCGCTCTATCACGCGATCCTGGCCGAGCTGACTGCCGTCGGATACGCGCGGCTGACCATGAAAGGGGTTGCGGCGCGAGCGCGTACCGGCAAGGCCGCGCTGTATCGCCGCTGGCCCAGCAAACATGATCTTGTGCGAGCTGCGCTGCGCTACGCATCGCCACCGTTGCCCGAGCTCCGCGCCGACAAGTCTGCCCGCGAAAACCTGCTGACCGTGTTGACCAGCCACCGCGACTTGCTGGCCGGCAAGACGGCATTTCCCAGTCTGGCGATCGTTGGCGAGCTCTTCCACGAACCCGAGCTACGTGCAATCTGGGCGGACGCCGTGCTGACCCCACGGCTGCAGCTCATCGAAACGATCCTGCGGACCGCCGTCGGCAACGGCGAAATCGACCCGGAAACGCTGACCCCATTCACCTGCCGGGTCGGGCCGGCATTAATCAACCAGTACATGCAGCTCACCGGCGCGCCGCCGACCGGGCGTCACCTCGCCGTCATCGTCGACACGGTGATCCCACCTCGAACGCGCTGAAATAGCGCGGATTGCCAGCAATTTCGCAGCATCGACGCTGGGATGTCCCAGTCTTCGACATCCTGCGGGCCCTCATAATCGGCGCGATGGGAAAGCCGCTGCCGATGTTTCGGATAAGCGATTTGTCCGCGGGAAGCTTTGTCGGCGCCCATTATGACCACCAGCACGTCCACGGCCAACGAAGGGGTGTCGCGATGGATTTCGGAGCGCTACCGCCGGAAATCAACTCCGGCCTGATGTACGCGGGTCCCGGATCAGGACCAATGCTCACCGCCGCCGCAGCCTGGGATGCGGTGGCGACAGAATTGGGCACCACAGCGTCGTCGTATCAGGAAGTGATCGAGGGTCTGACCAGCGGATCCTGGTATGGCCCGACGTCGGCGATGATGGCGGCGGCCGTCGCGCCCTATGTGCACTGGATGGCTACCAGCGCCGCACAGGCTGAGCAGACTGCCGGTCAGGCCCGGGCCGCGGCGGCCGCATACGAGGCCGCGTTCACCGCCATGGTTCCTCCGCCGGTGATCGCCGCCAATCGCGCGCTGCTGGCGGCGCTGATCGCCACCAACTTCCTGGGGCAAAACACCGCGGCCATCGCGGCCACCGAGTTCCATTACGCCGAAATGTGGGCGCAGGACGCCGCCGCGATGTACGCCTACGCGGCTTCCTCGGCAAGTGCCACCCAGCTGACACCGTTCGCTGAACCGCCCCAGACCACCAACGCCGCCGGCTTGGCGGCACAGTCGAACGCCGTTGCGCAGGTGGGGGGAACCGCGCAGACGACGTTGACGCAGCTGATCTCCGCGGTGCCGACCGCCCTGCAGAATCTCACGTCGCCCGTTGCGGCCGCGGCGCCCGCTCAGGCCGAATCGCCGCTGTTCGCATTCTTGGATTTGATCACCGGCCCGACATCGCCGATTTCGTATTTCCCGATCGCCGGTGTGCCCTATCTGCTGGGTTTCCAGAACGTGCTGCTGCCCATGGCGGGACAGAACCTCGCCGGCGCAGTAGCCAAGGCGTCTGCGATCCCGGCCGCCACCAGCGGATTACTGGCCGGCGAGCTCGGTCCGGCGACACCCGCGCTGGGGACGGTCGGCGTCGGCTCGTCCGTCTCGGCGGGGCTCAACCAGGCCGGCCTGGTCGGCAAGCTGTCGGTGCCGCAGAGCTGGGCCACGGCCGCGCCGGCCATCAGGCCGGCCGCATTCGTGGTGCCGAGCACCAGCCTCGCGGCCGCTCCCGCGGCGATGGCCGACGGCTCGGGGAGCCTGTTCAGCCAGGCGGCCCTGTCCGGTATGGCTGGACGGGCCTTGGTCGGTACCGGCGGCGGCGTGGCGCGCTCGGCGGGCGGTACCACGGGCGTCTCCATCGGCGGCGACGCCGCCAGCACGGCCACCATCATCGTGATCCCGGCGGACGAGTGAGGTAGCGATGGATTTCGGAGCATTACCGCCGGAGATCAACTCCGGGCGCATGTATGCCGGTCCCGGACCGGAATCGCTGGTGTCCGCCGCGGCGGCCTGGGACGCGCTGGCCGCCGAACTGCGGGCCGCCGCGGTCGCCTACACGTCGGCGATCACCGGGTTGACCGACGAATCGTGGCAGGGGCCCTCCGCGACGGCGATGTCGGCTGCCGCCGCCCCGTACGCGGCCTGGATGAACAGCACCGCGGCGCAGGCCGAGCAGACCGCCGCCCAGGCCAGGTCGGCGGCCGCGGCCTTCGAGACCGCGTTCGCCGCGGTGGTACCGCCTCCGGTGATCGTGGCCAACCGCGCCCAGCTGGCGTCGTTGGTGGCGACCAACATCTTCGGGCAGAACACCGTGGCGATCGCGGCCACCGAGGCGCAGTACGGGGAGATGTGGGCCGAGGACGCCGCCGCGATGTACGGCTATGCCGCGCAATCCGCCAGCGCCTCGCAGGTAACGCCGTTCACCGCGGCGCCGCAGACCACCAACCCGGGTGGGTTGGCCGTCCAGGCCGCGGCCGCCGGGCAAACCGCCGGCGCCAACACCCAAACCACGCTCGCCCAACTGATCGCCGGGGTTCCCCAGGCGCTGCAAAGCCTCGCCGCGCCGGCCCAGGCGGAGCTCCCGTCGGTTGCGCAGATCAGTTCATATCTCGAGGCGATACCCAAGCTGCTGCTGCCGGCCAACGACATCCTGCTCACCGTCATCTACGGGTTGGTGCAGGGGGTGCGGGCGGTCCAGACCGGGACAGGAGCCGCGGCGGCGGGATCGCTGGCAGCCGGTCTGGCGTCGACGACTCACGTGGCCGGTGTCACCAGCCTGGGTGCGGCCGGCGGAGCGGTGTCGGCCGGCCTGGGCGAGGCGGCTGCGGTCGGCGCAATGTCGGTGCCGCCCAGCTGGGCTGCGGCCACCCCGACGATCCGTCTGGCGGCCAGCGTGTTACAGAGCACCAGTGTGGGGGCCGCACCCGCCGTGGTCGCGGAGGGTTCGGGTGGCCTGTTCAGTCAGTTGGCCCTGGCGGGCATGGCCGGAAGTGCCCTGGGCGCCGCCGCCCCTCAAGCGGTCGCCGGCGGTGTCGGGCGGGTCGGGCGCCCGCTCACCGACAACAAGGACAAGACCGACAACACCGAGAACAAGAAGTCGGACAAGCTCGAGCGCGTGCTGGCCGAGATGTCCCAGAAGCCCGAGTCGGTGCAGCACTGGCATACCGACGAAACGCAGCTTGAGAGTCTGCTCGCGCAGTTGTCGAAGAAGCCGGGCATCCACGCCGTGCACGTATCGAACAAGGGCAAGTCGACATCTCGCCAGCCGCCGCCGATCTGACCGAGGCCGTCGCGCGGTCGTCGCCCAGGTCGGCCACACTAGAGGGATGCAGACGCTGAGCATCGCCGACTTCACGCTGCGGCTGGGCGTCGGGCTGGGGTGCGGTGCACTCATCGGATTCGAACGGCAGTGGCAGGCGCGGCGGGCCGGCCTGCGCACCAATGCGCTGGTTGCCACGGGCGCAACGCTGTTCGTGCTTTACTCGGTCGCTGCCAACGACTCCAGCCCGACCAGAGTTGCGTCCTACGTCGTGTCGGGGGTGGGCTTTCTCGGCGGGGGTGTGATCCTGCGCGAGGGATTCAACGTCCGCGGGCTCAACACGGCGGCAACACTGTGGTGTTCAGCAGCCGTCGGCGTGCTTGCGGCCGCCGGTCACCTGGTCTTCGCTTTGATCGCCACCGGCACGATCGTCGGGATCCACCTGCTGGGACGCCCGCTCGGGCACTTGATCGACCGCGACAAAGTGGTGGAAGAGGACGAGGACGACCAGCCCTACCAGCTGCAGCTGGTGTGCCGCCCGAAATCCGAAAAGTATGTGCGCGCCCAGATCGTCCAGCGCACCAGCGGCAACGACTTCGTGCTGCGCGGGATCCATACCGGCCGCACCGGCGATGACACCGTCGCATTGACCGCATATCTGCTCAGCGACGGTCACGCCCCCGCCCGGCTGGAGAAGCTCGTCGCAGAACTGTCCCTGCAGCCAGGCGTTCAGGCCGTGCACTGGTATGCGGGGGATCAAGACGAGCCGATGCCGCCGGTGGCCCAACCGAGCTAGTCTCGCGCGCAGCGGATTGCGCCGCTCAACCGTTTAACACCTGTCGGATCTGGGTCAACGCCGCACCGGCGTGAGGCCCGGGCAAGAACATCCACACGTGCATGGCTCCGGGCCGCTCATACCAGTTGATGTCGAGCCCGTCAGCGGTTGCGCGTTGATGAAACGCGCGGGCATCGGGATTGAGCACATCGTGGGTGCCGGTGAACACCGTCAGCCGCGGTAGCCCATTCAGCGGTCCGACGCTCGGGCTGACCAGAACGGTGTCCAGCGGATCGCCACCGGCGTAACGAATTCCAGCGGCGCGCAGATCATCCAAGTTCAGCAGCGGATCGACCTTGGCGACGGCCGGCACGGCGGGATCGGGAAGCGCGACATGCATCCACGGCGAGAGCAGCACCGCGTCGCTCGGCTGCGGCAGGCCGGCGTCGCGGACCGCGTGACACAACGCGAATGCCATCCCACCGCCCGCTGAATCACCCATAAACGCAATCGATTCCGGTGCATGTGTCTCCAGCAGCCGTTGGTAGACGTGCAGCAGGAACGGGAACACCTCGCGGTAGGTATGTTCGGGCGCGATCGGGTAGATCGGCACGGTGGCGGTGCGCCGCAAAGTGTTGACCAGTTTGGCAATGGCCGGCCAGTGAAAGTGTGGCAGCAGGTCGAGCACATAGGCGCCACCGTGCAGGTACAGCAGGTGACCGGTGAGCTCGGCGCCGTCCACCAGCCGTGGGCTGACGTGGTATACCGGGCGACCGTCGAGATCGGCGCGTTCGACCTGGATTTTCTTCAGGACCCGTTTGGATGGCCGACCCGTGTACGGCTGACGGGGATGGGCAGCCCACTGATCCAGCTTTGCCGCGGGGAAGAGCCGGTGCCGCACCCCGGTGGAGCGCAGCAACCGCTGGGAGAGGCTCGGCTTGAGCGTCGTACGGTCGATCGCCTTCATCAGCGCCAGTCTGGACCGCCGGCGGCTGCACGCCAAGAGATTGGCCGCGACGGCCTAAAGTATCTGGTGTGAATGCGATCGCGGAGTTCTTGTCCGTGCTGCCGGAGCAAATGCGTGACCCGGTGCTGTTCGCGATCCCGTTCTTCTTGCTGCTGTTGATTCTCGAGTGGGCCGCGGCGCGCAAACTCGAACACATCGAGGCCGCCGCCAGGCCACCGTCCGGTGCCTATCATCCCCGTGACTCATGGGCGAGCATCTCGATGGGGTTGGTATCGGTGGCCACCACGGCCGGCTGGAAATTCGTGGCCCTGCTCGGCTATGCGGCGATCTACGCATATCTGGCGCCCTGGCACCTGTCGGCAACCCAGTGGCACACCTGGGTCGTCGCGATCCTCGGGGTCGACCTGCTGTACTACTGCTATCACCGCATCGCCCACCGGGTACGGCTGATCTGGGCCACCCACCAGGCCCATCACTCCAGCCAATACTTCAACTTCGCCACCGCGCTGCGGCAGAAATGGAACAACAGCGGAGAGATCCTGATGTGGATACCGTTGCCGCTGTTGGGAATTCCGCCGTGGATGGTATTCGTCAGCTTTTCGGTCAACCTGATCTACCAGTTTTGGGTGCACACAGAACGGATCGACCGGCTGCCGCGGCCATTCGAATTCGTCTTGAACACGCCGTCGCATCACCGGGTGCATCACGGAATGGATCCGGAATACCTCGACAAGAACTACGGCGGCATTCTGATCATCTGGGACCGGATGTTCGGAAGCTTTCAGGCCGAGACGTTCCGGCCGCACTACGGGCTGACCAAGCAGGTCGACACGTTCAACATCTGGAAGTTGCAGACCCACGAATACCTGGCGATTCTGCGCGACCTGCGCGCGGCGAGCAGACTGCGTGATCGGCTCGGTTACGTCTTCGGGCCGCCCGGCTGGGAGCCGGCGAATTCACCTGCCGTTCGCCAATTGGATTCGATTGCGGCGAGCCGAAACCTGGCCTAGCAAAACCAAGATCAGTAGGCTTTTGCTCGTCGTCCATTTGGTGTCGACGCCCGGTCGGTCCCGATCGCGCACCCCGAGGAGAAGGGAATCCTATGGCAGACACGCTTACCGAAGGCCAAAAACTCGTAAAGGGGGAATCGCTCACTTCGAACAACGGGGCTTACACCTTGACCTTGCAAGACGACGGCAACCTGGTGCTGGCCTCGCGCGGCAAGGCGATCTGGGCGACGGGCACCGACGGTCAAAATGTGGTGCGCGCTGAGGTTCAGCGCGACGGAAATTTCGTGCTCTACACCGCCGATAAACCGGTGTGGCACACCGATACTAAAGGCAAAAAGAAGACGAAGCTCGTCCTGCAGGACGACCGCAATCTGGTGCTGTACGCAGCCGACGGGCCGGCATGGTCGACCAAGACCGAGACCGACGCTCCGCCTCCGCCGGAACCGCAGGCTGCCGAAGTCACAACTGCCGCGCAAGAGCCGGTTCCCGCGCCGGAAGCCGAACCGGCAGCCGAACCAGTGGCCGCATCGGCTCCAGAGCCGCAGCCCGCGCCGCGGACCTACACCGTCGTATCCGGCGACACACTGTGGGCCATTGCGGAGCGCTTCTACGGCGACGGCAGCAAATACCAGACGATCGCCGATGCCAGCGGGATTTCCAACCCCGACCTGATCTACCCGGGACAGGTGCTAACGATTCCCTGACATTTGCAAGCCTAACGTCGATAACCTAACTAGGAGGCCGGCACCACGTCGGCCCCTAGTGATCGGAGTCGACGGTGCGCCGCTTGGTCTTGCGGGGGTTCGTTGCGGTAGTCACCGCTGGGGCGCTGATGGCCGGGCTGCGGCCTGCGGCGGTGGCTACCGCCGATCCCGTGTTGGTGTTTCCGGGGATGGAAATTCACCAGGGCACTCACCTGTGCACCCTGGGTTTCGTCGATCCCGAGCTACGCGTGGCGTTCACGGCCGGTCATTGCCACGGCGATGGGCCAGTCACCGACAAGGACAACCACGTGATCGGTCACCTCGCGGCGTTCCGGGACAACACCCCCAACGGCGCGACGGTGGCCACTGATCAGCAGATCATCGATTACGAGTCGATCGTGCTGGTCCCGGAGGTGACGGCGAACAACATCCTGCCCGGCGGGCGCCCGCTGGAATCGGACCCCGGGCTGGTCGTCAAGCCCGGCGACGGCGTCTGCCATTTCGGCGTGGTCACCGGCGAGAGCTGCGGAACCGTCGAAAGCGTCAACAACGGGTGGTTCACCATGACCGGCGGCGTCGTCAGTCAAAAAGGCGATTCCGGCGGGCCTGTGTATCTGGGCGGCCCCGGCGGTCCGGCCCGGATAGTCGGGATTTTCAACAGCACATGGGGTGACTACCCCGCCGCGGTGTCGTGGCGGTCGGCGTCGCAGCAGATACTCGAGGACGGTGGGGGACCTCCGGCCAGGCCCGCCTGATCGGTCACTGCGGCGTCAGCGCGAAAACCGGGATCGACGGTGCCGCCGCGCGCAGCTCCTGCTCGTTGGAGGCGGGAGTCAAACCGGCGACATGCCCCTTGACCTGCCAGTACCACCGGTCCAGGTAGCGCTTCAACAGCTCCGGTTTGTCAGCGTCGGCGACCTCCGTGGCACTTCTGTGCCGGCTGCGCCAGCGCGGACCCAGTTCGAGGCTGCCGGCGGCCCGCAGGTTGCGCGCCCACTGCGTGTTGCCGCGGGGCGACACCAGGTAGTCCACGTCGTCGACGGTCAAGACATTGACCACCACACCCTGCGGCTTTCCGGTCCTGCGGCCGCGCACGCGAATTGCCCGGGTGCCCGCCAGGCTGATCCCTCCTTCGGCGAGCCACCGGATGACCGCATTGGCGGCCCGGGCCACTCGGTTTGGTTCGTCGTATCGCACTGGCATGGCGCACCCTCCGGTCTCCTGATGTCTAGAGAGCAGTGCTCTCAGAAATTTGAGGCTGCCACACCAGCGGAGAAAAATCAAGAGCAGTGTTCTCGGTTGTGTCACACTGGTCTCGATGGGCAAACGGCGCGAATCGCGAGAGCGGATCGAAAAGCAGATCATCGAGCTTGGCCGGCGTCACCTGGTGGAACGCGGCGCCGCCGGGCTGTCACTGCGCGCGATCGCCCGCGACCTGGGCATGGTGTCTTCGGCGGTGTACCGCTATGTGGGCAGCCGAGACGAGTTGTTGACGCTGCTGCTGGTCGACGCGTATTCCGACCTCGCCGATGCCGTCGACGCAGCCCGCGACGCGATGCCCGACCTGTGGAGCGACGACGTCATCGCGATCGCGCACGCCACCCGCAACTGGGCCGTCACCCACCCGGCCAGTTGGGCGCTGCTGTACGGCAGCCCGGTGCCTGGCTATCAAGCGCCGGCCGAGCGAACGCTCGGACCGGGCACCAGGGTGATCGGGGCGTTGCTCGATGCGGTCGCCGCCGGCATCGAAACCGGCGACATCGTGTTGACGAATGAGGCTGTGTCTCAACCGATGTCGTCGGATTTCGAGCGACTCCGCCACGAGTTCAGCTTTCCCGGCGATGATCCCGTCGTCGCCAAGTGTTTCGCAATCTGGGCCGGTATCGTCGGCGCCATCAGCCTTGAGGTCTTCGGGCAATACGGTTCCGACACGCTGACTGACGCGCAGACGATGTTCGATACCCAGGTTCGGCTGCTGGTCGGCATGTTGACGCAGCCGAATTAGAACGTGTTCATCCATGCCTCGGCGGTGCAGTGGCTCCTGCTCACGGCAAGCGCTGGGCTATTCTGCGAAACGATGGCCCTAACTGTTGGATCGCCGGTCCAGATCGCCTGGGTGACTCGCGATCTGGATGTCACGGAAACCGCTCTCACCAGCCTATTAGGGGTCAAGAAGTGGATTCGGATGGCCGACGTGCACTTCGCCCCGGACACTTGCAGCTACCTCGGCCGGCCGGCCGACTTTGTCGCAAGTATTTCGCTGAGCTATCTCGGCGATATGCAGCTGGAGCTGATCGAACCGGTCCGCGGTCCTAACATCTATAGTGACTTTCTGCGTGATTGCGGCCCCGGTCTGCACCACATCTGCGTCGAGGCGGAAACCACCGAGCGGTTTGCCGCGATGCTGACCGAAGCGACCCAACACGGTGCCGGCGTGGTGCAGCAGGGCGTGATGCCCGGGGGCATGCGGTTCGCCTATGTGTCTGACCCGCAGGCCGGGGTGCCGTTTGTGGAGATCGCGCACATCAGTCCGGAGATCCGGCAGTTCTTCGACTACATCAAACAGGAGCAGCGGTGAGTGGTACCGACATCCCGGCGACGGTCAACGCGGACGAGGTAGAGGCCTGGTCGGACGACGTCGACGTCGTCGTTATCGGCTTCGGCATCGCCGGTGGCTGTGCGGCGGTGAGCGCAGCCGCCGCCGGTGCGCGGGTCTTGGTGCTGGAGCGTGCCGCTGCGGCCGGCGGCACCACCGTGATGGCCGGCGGGCACTTCTATCTCGGCGGTGGGACCGCGGTTCAACGGGCCACCGGTCATGACGATTCGCCCGAGGAGATGTACAAGTATCTGGTCGCGGTGTCACGCGAACCCGATCACGACAAGATTCGCGCCTACTGCGAGGGCAGCGTCGAACACTTCAATTGGTTGGAGGACTTGGGCTTTCAGTTCGAGCGCAGTTTCTACCCGGAGAAGGCGGTGATTCAGCCCAACACCGAAGGTCTGATGTTCACCGGTAATGAGAAGGTGTGGCCGTTCAAGGAACAGGCGGTGCCCGCCCCACGCGGGCACAAGGTGCCGGTGCCCGGCGATACCGAAGGCGCGAAGCTGGTGATCGACCTGTTGCTCAAACGCGCCGAGAACCTCGGTGTGCAGATCCGCTACGAAACCGGTGCGACGGCATTGGTTCTCGACGGGTCGGGGGCGGTGAGGGGAGTGACCTGGAAGCACTTCGCGGACACCGGAGCAATCCGGGCCAAGGCGGTGATCATCGCCGCGGGCGGATTCGTGATGAACCCGGAGATGGTAGCGAAGTACACGCCCAAATTGGCCGAGAAGCCGTTCGTTTTGGGCAACACCTACGACGACGGGCTCGGTATCCGGTTGGGGATCTCAGCGGGCGGCGCCACCCGGCACATGGACCAGATCTTCATCACCGCCCCGGCGTATCCGCCGTCGATACTGCTGACCGGGATCATCGTCAACAAGCTCGGCAAGCGGTTCGTCGCCGAAGACTCTTACCATTCCCGCACTTCGGGTTTCGTGATGGACCAACCCGACAGCGCGGCCTTCCTGATCGTCGACGAAGCGCATCTACGGCCGCCCCAAGTGCCGCTCATCCCACTGATCGACGGCTGGGAGACCGTCCCGGAAATGGAAGCGGCGCTGGGTATTCCGTCAGGTAATCTGGTTGCGACGCTGGACCGCTACAACGAGTTCGCCGCTCGTGGTGAGGATCCTGATTTTCACAAGCAGCCGGAATTCCTTGCGCCGCAAGATAAGGGGCCCTGGGGCGCATTCGACCTGTCGCTGGGCAAGGCTATGTATGCGGGGTTCACCATCGGCGGGCTGGCCACCTCGGTCGATGGTCAGGTCTTGCGCGAGGACGGCAGCGTGATCGACGGCCTGTATGCGGCGGGAGCCTGTGCGTCCAATATCGCCCAGGACGGCAAGGGTTACGCCAGTGGAACCCAGCTCGGTGAGGGCTCCTTTTTCGGCCGTCGCGCCGGCGCCCACGCCGCAGCCGGGTAACCCTTGGCAACCCTTGGCGCGAGCGGGCGTGTTTGTACGCCGACACGCCGCAAGCGCCGTCGTTTTGCGCCCGCTCGGCGAAGGAGATTAGGGGAGCGGAGCTCTCGCTACACCTGGACTGGCTCGTCTTCCACGCGGCTGAGCTGCCACCGGCCTTCGCCGAGCAGTTGCAGGCGTCGATCGTGATGCTGCTCGACCGTGCTGCGGTGGCTGACGCTGACCACGATGGTGTTCGGTAACTCGTTGCGCAGCAACTGATACAGGGTCATCTCGAGCCCCTCGTCCAGCGCCGAGGTGGCCTCGTCGAGGAATACGGCCTTGGGCTTGGTCAGCAGTACACGCGCGAAAGCGACTCGCTGCTGCTCGCCCGGGGAGAGGACTTTCGCCCAGTCTTCTTCCTCATCAAGACGGTCCACCAGGTGCGGGAGCACCACTTTGACCAACATGTCACGCAACTGCTGGTCGGGGATGTCACCCGACGAACCCGGATACGACACCACCGCGCGCAGATCGCCCAGCGGCACGTAGGGCAGCTGCGAGAGGAACATTGTCTCGTTCTCGGCATCGGGTCGGCGCAAGGTGCCCGAGGCGTACGGCCACAACTCGGCGAGGCTGCGCAGCAAGGTGGTCTTGCCGCTGCCCGAACGCCCGGTGATCACCAATGCGTCGCCGCTGTCGAGGTGTACGTCCAGCGAGTCGATCAGCTGGTCGCCGTCGGGCGTTCGCACCTCGAGGCCCTCGATGTCGACGGCGTCGTCAACGCTTGCGGTGGTGTGGATTTCGGGTAACTCACGCGCCTGCTCGTCGGCCTCGACCAGTCCGTAGAGCCGGATGATGGCGGCCCGGTAGCTGGCGAACTGGTCGTAGGCCTGGCGGAAGAACGACAGTCCCTCCTGGATGTTGCCGAAAGCGGTCGCGGTCTGAATGACGTCGCCGAATTTGATCTGGCCGGCGAACAGCCGGGGCGCCTGCAACACCCAGGGCAACGGGACAATCGCCTGGCTTGCCGAGAGGTTCCACCCGGCGAATCCGATCGTCCGGTTCACGTACCGCAGGTAGTTGTCGATGATGGGGCGGAACCGCTGAGACAGTTGCACCCGTTCGGCGCGCTCACCGCGGTAGAACCCGACCGCTTCGGCGGCGTCGCGCAACCGGACCAGCGCATAGCGGAATGCGGCGTTGGTGAGCTCATTACGGAAACTCAGCCAAATCAGCGGCCGGCCGATCCAGAACGCGATGATCGTCACTACGAACACGTAGAGGATGACGACCCAGAACATCGCCCTCGGCATGTCCACCCCGAAAACGGTCAGCGTCCCCGACAGGTTCCACAGGATGGCGGTGAACGAAATCATGGTCAGGATCTGCTGAATCCCGCCGAAAAGCAGGGTGGTGCCGGTGCCATTGGACGGCACGTTGGGTGTGGGACCCACATTGGCGGTGAATATGTCGATGTCCTGCTGGATGCGCTGGTCCGGGTTGTCGATGGTGGCATCGATGAATCGTGCGCGGTAGTAGGACCGCCCGTCCAACCAATCGCCAGTGAGCCGGTCAGTTAGCCATACCCGCCATGCCACGATGAACCGCTGGGTCAGGTAGATGTCGAGCATCACCCGCATGACGTGCAACACCGCCATGATGCTGAAGATCAAAAGTGACATCCAAAACCCATGAACCCCAGACTGTTTCACGGCGTCATTGTGGGTTGCCATGCCCTGCACGGCGGTCTGAACGGAGGAGTTCAGATCATTGGACTGATAGCTGAACAACACGGTGAGCCGCACGTTGATGATCACCGACAGCAGCAGGACGCCGAGCATGGTCCACACCGGGATGCTTTGCCGGCCGATGAAGTAGTCGCCGCTGATCCGCCAGAATTGGTGACCCCACGGGGTGACGAATCGCAGCACCACCAGCACGACGACTACGCACACCGCGGTGGTCGCCCACGCCAGCGCAATCCAGGACACCGACTCCGTTAGCGCATGACCCCAGTCGATGGACGGCTTGAAAAGCTCCACGGCCCGACTCTCTCCTCGATCAAACTTTCCCGGGCGAAGCTACAGCAGGGATGACTAGGCTCGCGTCAGGATGACTATTGACGCTCCCACAACCCTGCACGCCGGCCAGCTCGTCGCACGACGACTGAAGGCCAGCGGCATCGACACGATGTTCACCCTCTCAGGTGGTCATTTATTTTCCATTTACGACGGCTGCCGCAGCGAGGGCATCCGGCTGATCGACACCCGGCACGAGCAGACCGCAGCTTTCGCGGCCGAAGGCTGGTCGAAGGTGACGCGGCTGCCCGGCGTGGCGGCGTTGACGGCCGGTCCTGGCGTCACCAACGGGATGAGCGCGATGGCAGCCGCGCAGCAGAATGCCTCACCGCTGCTGGTGCTTGGCGGCCGGGCCCCCGCAGCGCGGTGGGGCATGGGATCGCTGCAGGAGATCGACCACGTGCCGTTCGTGGCGCCGTTGACCCGCTTCGCGGCCACCGCGCAGTCCGCCGACGCGGTGTGCGAGCTGGTCGATACCGCGCTGCGGGCCACCGTCGGCGCCCCGTCGGGGGTGGCGTTCGTCGACTTCCCGATGGACCACGTGTTTTCCCAGTCGGCGGACGATCCGCGCCCCGGCGCGCTGACCGACCTGCCCCCGGCCCCGGCGCCCGACGGCAATGCCCTCGATCGCGCCGCCAATCTGCTTGCCGGCGCGCGGCGGCCGGTGATCATGGCGGGCACCAATGTGTGGTGGGCGCACGCGGAGGCCGCGCTGCTGCAGCTGGTGGAGCAACGGCGAATACCGGTGTTGATGAACGGGATGGCCCGCGGCACCGTGCCCGCCGATCACCCGTTGGCGTTCTCACGGGCACGCTCAAAAGCCTTGAAAGAGGCTGATGTTGCAGTGGTGCTCGGAGTTCCGATGGATTTCCGGTTGGGCTTCGGCGGGGTCTTCGGACCGGACACCCAGCTGATCGTGGTCGACCGGGCAAAACCCGACCGCCAGCATCCGCGGCCGGTCACGGCCGAACTCTACGGCGATGTGTCCGCAATCCTGTCGGCGTTGCGTGAAAGCGGGCAGCCCGGCCACGACGATTGGGTCAGCGATCTGCGCGCCACCGAATCGGCCGCGCGCGACGGCGAACAAGCCGAACTGGCCGACGACCGGACACCGTTACACCCGATGCGGGTCTACGCCGAGCTGGCGCCGTTGCTGGACCGCGACGCGATCGTGGTTGTCGATGCCGGCGATTTCGGCTCGTACGCGGGCCGGGTGATCGACAGCTACGTTCCGGGCGCCTGGCTGGACAGCGGCCCGTTCGGTTGTCTCGGTTCCGGGCCCGGTTACGCTCTGGCCGCCAAACTGGCCCGGCCCGATCGCCAGGTCGTGCTGCTCCAGGGCGACGGCGCTTTCGGGTTCTCCGGGATGGAATGGGACACGCTGGTCCGCCACGGCGTCCAGGTCGTTTCGGTGATCGGCAACAACGGCATCTGGGCGTTGGAGAAGCATCCGATGGAGGCGCTCTACGGTTATTCGGTGGTGGCCGAATTGCGGCCGGGCACTCGCTACGACGACGTGGTGCGCGCGCTGGGCGGCCATGGCGAGCTGGTGTCGACGCCCGCCGAGTTGCGGCCGGCCCTCGAGCGCGCGTTCGCTAGCGGGCTACCCGCCGTCGTCAATGTGCTGACCGATCCCGCCGTCGCCTATCCCCGCCGATCCAACCTGGCGTGAGTACGGTTGTGCTGTGCCGAAGACGACTAGCGCTAAACCAGGCCGGCTAGCCAGCAGGTTCTGGCAGCTGCTGGGCGCCACCACCGAGAAGAACCAGAATCGTTCGCTCGCCGAGGTCGGCGCCTCCGCCGAGTACGACGAAAAGGCCGCCGGCCTCGACGACGACCAGTTGAAGCAAGCCGCGGGGCTGCTCGACCTCGAGGACCTCGCCGAGTCGCCGGACATCCCCCAATTTCTGGCCATCGCCCGCGAAGCCGCGGAGCGATCCACCGGGCTGCGCCCGTTCGACGTGCAACTGCTCGGCGCGTTGCGCATGCTGGCCGGCGACGTCATTGAAATGGCGACTGGCGAAGGCAAGACCCTGTCCGGGGCCATTGCGGCCGCCGGCTACGCGCTGGCCGGACGGCACGTGCACGTCGTCACCATCAACGACTACCTGGCCCGCCGCGACGCCGAGTGGATGGGTCCGCTGATCGAGGCGCTGGGTCTCACGGTCGGCTGGATCACCGCTGAATCAACGGCCGAGGAGCGTCGAGCGGCCTACAAGTGCGACGTCACCTACGCGTCGGTCAACGAGATCGGCTTCGACGTGCTGCGCGACCAGCTGGTCACCGACGTCGAGGACTTGGTGTCGCCGAATCCGGACGTGGCCCTGATAGACGAGGCCGACTCGGTGCTCGTCGACGAGGCACTGGTGCCGCTGGTGCTGGCCGGGACCACCCATCGCGAAACACCGCGGCTGGAGATCATCCGGCTGGTCGGCGAGTTGGTCAGCGGCGAGGACGCCGACAGCTACTTCGGCACCGACGCCGAGGGCCGCAACGTGCACTTGACCGAGGAGGGCGCGCGTCGAATCGAAGAGGCGCTGGGGGGTATCGACCTGTACTCCGAGGAGCACGTCGGCACGACCCTCACCGAGGTCAACGTGGCCCTGCACGCCCACGTGCTGTTGCAACGCGACGTGCACTACATCGTGCGCGACAACGCCGTGCACCTGATCAACGCATCGCGCGGCCGCATCGCCCAACTGCAGCGCTGGCCCGATGGTCTGCAGGCCGCGGTGGAGGCCAAGGAGGGCATCGAAACCACCGAGACCGGCGAGGTGCTCGACACCATCACGGTGCAGGCCCTGATCAACCGGTACGAGACGGTGTGCGGGATGACCGGCACGGCGCTGGCCGCCGGTGAACAGCTGCGCCAGTTCTACAAGCTCGGCGTGTCGCCAATTCCGCCGAATACTCCCAACATTCGCCAAGACGAAGCCGACCGGGTCTACATCACCGCGGCCGCCAAGAACGACGCGATCATCGAGCACATCATCGAGGTGCACGAAACCGGCCAACCGGTGCTGGTCGGCACCCGTGATGTCGCCGAATCCGAGGAACTCTACGAACGGCTGCTGCGTCGCGGTGTTCCCGCGGTGGTACTCAACGCGAAGAACGACGCCGAGGAGGCCCGGGTGATCGCCGAGGCCGGCAAGCTCGGTGCGGTGACGGTGTCGACCCAGATGGCCGGCCGCGGCACCGATATCCGGCTGGGCGGCTCCGACGAGGCCGACCATGACAAGGTGGCGGAGCTGGGCGGACTGCACGTGATCGGGACCGGCCGCCACAACACCGAACGACTGGACAACCAGCTGCGTGGACGTGCCGGGCGTCAGGGCGATCCCGGTTCGTCGGTGTTCTTTTCCAGCTGGGAGGACGACGTCGTCGCCGCCAACCTCGATCCCAACAAGCTGCCGATGGCCACCGACGAGGACGGCCGGATCGTCAGCGGGAAGGCGGCCGGCCTGCTGGATCATGCCCAGCGCATCGCCGAGGGCCGGATGCTCGACGTGCACGCCAACACCTGGCGCTACAACCAGTTGATCGCCCAGCAACGCGCCATCATCGTCGAGCGCCGAAACACGTTGCTTTCCACCCCGGCTGCGCGCGAGGAGCTGGCCGACCTGGCACCCGAGCGCTACGAAGAGTTGTCCAAGACGCTGTCCGAAGAGCAGCTGGAGAAGATCTGCCGGCTGATCATGCTCTATCACCTCGACCGCGGCTGGGCCGACCATTTAGCTTACCTGGCCGATATCCGCGAGAGCATTCACCTGCGGGCGCTTGGCCGGCAGAATCCGCTCGACGAATTCCACCGGATGGCGGTCGACGCGTTCGCGTCGCTGGCCGCCGACGCGATCGAGGCGGCCCAGCAGACCTTCGAAACGTCGCCGACCATCGAGGAGGAACCGGGTGTGGACCTGTCCAAGCTGGCGCGGCCGACGTCGACGTGGACGTACATGGTGCACGACAACCCGCTGGAGGACGAGTCGCTGTCCGTGCTGAGCTTGCCGGGGATCTTCAGATAGGGTCAGCCCTCATGAGGCGCGGGCCGGCGCAGGACCGGGTGCTGACGGTGCCCAACGCGCTGAGCGCAATCCGGTTGGTGCTGATCCCGGTTTTCGTGTACCTGCTGTTTGCTCATCGTGACGGCTGGGCGGTGGCGATTCTGATGTTCACCGGCGCCTCCGATTGGGCGGACGGGAAGATCGCCCGGCTGCTCAACCAGTCGTCGAAGTTCGGTGAACTGCTGGATCCGGCGGTTGACCGGCTGTACATGATCACGGTCCCGATCGCGTTCGGGCTGCGTGGCATCGTGCCGTGGTGGGTCATCGGGGTGCTGCTGGCGCGTGATGTGCTGCTGGCCGCGGAGTTGCCGGTGCTGCGCAGCCGCGGCTTCACGGCGCTGCCGGTCATCTATCTGGGAAAGGCCGCGACGTTCGCGCTGATGTCGGCATTCCCGCTGATTCTGTTGGGCCAGTGGGACGCCCGGTGGAGTCGGGTGGTGCTCGCCGTCGGTTTGGCGTTTCTGATCTGGGGCATGTACATGTACCTGTGGTCGTTCGTGCTTTACGTGGCCCAGATGGTGCTGGTGGTGCGCCGATTGCCCAGGGTGCCGGCCCGAGGTGCTCATGGCTGACCAGGCGCTCGGCGGCTATGACCCCGAGGCGGGCCGCAACATCCACGAGGCGGGACGTCCGCAGCTCCTCCCGGTGCCGTCGCTGCTGCGGGCGTTGCTCTCCGAGCACCTGGATCCCGGATACGCGGCCGCGGCCGCCGCGCGGGAGCGCAGCGGCCCACGACCATCCGTCGTCGACTGGGCGTGGAAGGCGCTGGCGGCACTGTTGGTGGCAGTCGTGTTCGGCGTCGCGGCCGCGCAGGCCCGGTTGCTGGCGCCCGGGGTAAGCGCCGCCCGGCAGGTGCTGGTAGGCAGTGTGCGCGCCGAGGAGGCGTCCACCGCCGAGCTCACCGCCCGCCGCAATCAGCTCACCAGCCAGGTCGACGACATTCAGCGACGCGCACTCGTCAATGACGCGGAAGGCCAGCGGCTGCTGGCTCGCCTCGACGCGCTCAGCCTTTCCGCCGCCAGCACTGCCGTGATCGGTCCGGGGCTGAGCGTGACGGTGACCGACCCGGGCGTCGGCCCGAATCTGTCCGACGTGTCCAAAGAACGGGTGGCCGGCAGCAAGCAGATCATCCTCGACCGCGACCTACAGCTGGTGGTGAACTCGTTGTGGGCCAGCGGCGCTGAGGCGATCGCGCTCGGTGGTGTCCGGATCGGACCGAACATGACGATCCGGCAAGCCGGCGGCGCGATCCTGGTGGACAACAATCCGGTCGCCAGCCCCTACACGATCCTGGCGATCGGGCCACCACGCGGCATGCAGGATGTCTTCGACAGCAGCCCCGGCCTGCACCGCCTGCGGCTGCTGGAAGCCTCCTACGGTGTCGAGGTCAACGTAAGCGCCCGTGACGGTCTGACATTGCCGGCTGGCGCAGTTCGAGATGTCAAGTTCGCCAAACAGATTGGGACCTAGTTGTCTGTATTTCGAGGAGACGGTTTCCGGTGATCGGTGTTGTGGCACTCCTGGTGGGCATCGTACTGGGCGTGGTGTTCCACCCCAGCGTGCCCGACGCCGTCCAACCGTATTTGCCCATCGCGGTGGTCGCTGCACTGGACGCGGTGTTCGGCGGGCTGCGCGCTTACTTGGAGCGGATCTTCGACCCGAAGGTCTTTGTGGTGTCGTTCGTGTTCAATGTCTTGGTGGCGGCGTTGATCGTCTACCTCGGAGACCAGTTAGGCGTCGGCACACAGTTGTCCACGGCGATCATTGTCGTGTTGGGCATTCGCATCTTCGGCAACGCGGCCGCCCTGCGGCGCAGGCTTTTCGGGGCGTGACGAATGTGAGATTGCGGTGACCAAGTCAGATCCCAACGGTGCACCACCGGACGGCAACACCGACGCCGACGACGCCCAGCACGGCAGGCACGAACTGCCGCCGCGTCAGGCGCGGCGCCAACTGCCGGGCATGCTGCGGCGGGGCAGCATGATGTTCGGGGTACTGGCAATCCTGCTGTGTGTGCTGCTCGGTATCGCCATCGTCACCCAGGTGCGGCAAAACGAATCGGGCGATGCCCTGGACACCGCGCGGCCCGCGGACCTGCTGGTACTACTGGATTCGCTGCGACAACGCGAAGCCACCCTCAATACCGAGGTGACTGAACTGCAGCGCACATTGGCCTCGCTGCAGGCCTCCGGCAGCGGCGATCAGGCCGCCATCGAAAACGCTCAGGCCAGACTGGCTGCGCTGTCCATCCTGATCGGAACCGTCGGCGCCACCGGCCCGGGCGTCACCGTGACCATCAGCGACCCGGGCCCCGGTGTGGCGCCCGAAGCCGTGCTCGATGTGATCAACGAACTGCGCGCCGCCGGCGCTGAGGCCCTTGAAATTCGGGATGCACGTCAGGCCGTCCGGGTCGGTGTGGACACCTGGGTGATCGGCGCGCCTGGTGCCCTGACTGTCGACAGCAAGACTCTTTCACCGCCGTATTCGGTTCTGGCCATTGGGGATCCGCCAACGCTGGCCGCAGCGATGAACATTCCCGGCGGCGCGGTCGACAGCGTCAAACGCGTCGGCGGCACCATGACGGTGCAGCAATCCGACCATGTGGAAGTCACCGCCTTGCGACAACCAAAACCGCGCCAATACGCTCAGCCCGTCAAGTGAGCAACCGAAGAATAGGAAGCCCCGTGAGCGAAATCCCGCCCGACCTGCACTACACCGCCGAACACGAGTGGGTTCGCCGCACCGGCGAGGACAGCGTGCGGGTGGGGATCACGGACTTCGCACAGTCCGCACTGGGCGACGTCGTGTTCGTCCAACTGCCCGACGTCGGTACCGAGGTGACCGCCGGCGAATCGTTCGGCGAGGTGGAATCGACCAAATCCGTGTCGGACCTGTTTGCGCCGGTCTCGGCGAAAGTCATTGCCGTCAACAGCGATCTGGAGGGCAGTCCGCAATTGGTGAACTCCGACCCGTACGGCGCAGGCTGGATGGTGGACCTCCAGCTCGACCCGGCCGCCATCGAGGAGAGCTTCTCGGCACTGCTGGACGCCGAGGCCTACCGCGGGACGCTGACCGAGTAGAGAATTGTTAGGGTGCCCGACGCGGATGTGCAGAACGTGTGGTGGTTGGCCCATTGCGGACCCGTGCGCGGTACGGTCGACACACCACGATCAAGCCGGTGGGGAATCGGCCGACCTGGCTTGACCAGACAACGCCACAGCGGCCAGTGAGGAGCAGCGGGTGACGGAAAAGGACAACGACCAGACCTCTGATGAAGTCACGGTGGAGACGACATCCGTCTTCCGGGCTGACTTCCTCAATGAACTGGACGCCCCGGCACAGGCGGCCGGTGAGAGTGCGGTTTCCGGCGTCGAAGGGCTGCCGGTCGGCTCGGCGTTGTTGGTCGTCAAACGTGGCCCCAACGCGGGGTCGCGCTTCCTGCTCGACCAGGCGACCACGTCGGCCGGTCGTCATCCCGACAGCGACATCTTCCTCGACGACGTCACCGTGAGCCGCCGGCACGCCGAGTTCCGGTTGGAAAACGATGAGTTTCATGTCGTCGACGTCGGCAGCCTCAACGGTACGTACGTCAATCGGGAGCCGGTTGACTCCGCGGTGCTGGCCAACGGCGACGAAGTCCAGATCGGAAAGTTCCGCCTGGTCTTCTTGACCGGCCCGAAGCCCGGCGACAACGACGGGGGACCGGGAAGCTAGTGACCGCGCCCGATACCCCCCCGCTGGCCGGGATGTCGATCGGAGCGGTGCTCGAGGCGCTACGGCCGGAATTCCCGGATGTGACCATCTCCAAGATTCGCTTCCTGGAGGCCGAAGGCCTGGTCACCCCGCAGCGCTCCGCATCGGGGTATCGCCGATTCACTGCTTATGACTGCGCGCGACTGCGTTTCATTCTCACCGCCCAGCGGGACCACTACCTGCCCTTGAAGGTGATCAAGGCGCAGCTGGACGCGTTGCCCGACGGGGAACTTCCGCAGTCCGGATCGCCTTATGGCGTACCGCGATTGGTGTCGGTGGTCGGCAACGGGGCCATAGGCACCGGTTCCGATCCGGCAGCGGTGGCACCCACCGCGGTGCGGCTGAGCCGCGAGGACCTGCTGGAGCGCGCCGGAGTCGAGAACGAGCTGCTGACCGCGCTGCTCAAGGCGGGAGTGATCACCACCGGGCCGGGTGGGTTTTTCGACGAGCACGCGGTGGTGATCCTGCAATGCGCCCGGGCGCTTTCCGAATACGGGGTGGAGCCACGCCACCTGCGGGCATTCCGCTCCGCGGCAGACCGCCAATCGGACCTCATCGCGCAGATCGCGGGCCCACTGGTCAAGGCCGGTAAAGCCGGGGCCCGGGACCGGGCCGACGACTTGGCCCGGGAGGTGGCCGCGCTGGCGATCACCTTGCACACGTCGTTGATCAAGTCGGCTGTGCGCGACGTTCTGCACCGTTGAAGGACTAGACTTTTCTCGACGGGTTAGTGGCCGGCAGAACCCGGGTCTGAGTGGGATACGGCAGCAGTTGCGGAGGGCAGACACAAATGGGTGAAGTTCGCGTCGTCGGCATTCGCGTCGAGCAGCCGCAGAACCAGCCAGTGCTGTTGCTGCGTGAAGCCAATGGTGATCGCTATCTGCCGATCTGGATCGGCCAGTCTGAGGCGGCGGCAATCGCCCTTGAGCAGCAAGGTGTCGAGCCGCCACGCCCTCTGACGCATGACCTGATCCGTGATCTGATTGCCGCGCTTGGGCATTCGCTGAAAGAGGTGCGAATCGTCGACCTGCAGGAAGGCACCTTCTACGCCGACTTGATCTTTGACCGCAACATCACGGTGTCGGCGCGGCCGTCGGACTCGGTGGCCATCGCGCTGCGGGTCGGTGTGCCGATCTACGTGGAGGAGTCGGTGCTTGCCGAAGCGGGCCTGCTGATTCCGGACGAGACCGACGAGGAGCCGAGCAGCGCCGTACGCGAGGACGAGGTGGAGAAGTTCAAAGAATTTCTCGACAGCGTGTCCCCGGACGACTTCAAGGCGACCTGACGACCCAGACCCAAGATTACGGATGGGTCTCATCTGCGAGTTCGGCGTCGACACGCCCCGAAGATGCAGGGCCGACTCCCCGTCCGGCGGCCATACTTTGATGACGAACCGGATCAGTTCTACAAACACGACAGAGCGTCCAAAGCGTATGCTCACAGACACTCGGCCTGAGCAAACGCGATCGGCGAGAGGAAGCACTGTGGGCGATCAACCACGTCAGGATCAGTTGGACCTCGAGACCGGAACCGACCAGACCGCCAGCACCCCGAGCGAACCGGTCCAGGCCGGCCTGTTTCCCGACGATTCCGTGCCCGACGAACTGGTCGGTTACCGTGGTCCGAGCGCCTGCCAGATCGCTGGAATCACCTATCGCCAGCTGGACTACTGGGCGCGTACCTCGCTGGTGGTGCCGTCGATCCGCAGCGCGGCCGGATCTGGCAGCCAGCGGTTGTATTCGTTCAAAGACATCCTGGTTCTCAAGATCGTCAAGCGGCTCCTGGACACCGGTATCTCGCTGCACAACATCCGGGTCGCCGTCGACCACCTGCGCCAACGCGGTGTGCAGGACCTGGCCAACATCACGCTGTTCTCCGATGGCACCACGGTTTACGAGTGCACATCCGCCGAGGAGGTCGTCGACCTGCTGCAGGGCGGCCAGGGTGTGTTCGGCATCGCCGTTTCCGGAGCGATGCGGGAGCTGACCGGCGCGATCGCCGACTTCCCCGGGGAACGCGCCGACGGCGGCGAATCGATCGCTGCGCCGGAAGACGAGTTGGCGTCCCGCCGCAAGCACCGCGACCGAAAAATCGGCTAACCGCGTCGTTTCGCGAGCGTGCTGAGCTCGCGCCGGTGGCGGACGCCCCAGTAGACTGAACCCCGCATCGCCCTCGCGCGGGAGAGTTCCGTGACCGCCAGCCACGGACGCCGAAGGAGCAACACCTCTCCGTCAACCTCTCAGGCACCAGGACCGCGCCAGGCCACGATGCCTCTGGAAAGCGGTGGCTCGTCTGCTTCGAGCCGCCCGCCGATGGGGAAAGGCACCGCGTCGCGGCGCGGCGCCGAATCTCTCAGGCGCCCGGCGCGGGTAAAGACAGAGGGAGAGGAACGGCCGTCCTCTACCCATGTCAGGAGTCCCGAGTGTCCGACCACACCGAGCCACGTTTCGCCGACCGGCACATCGGCCCGGACAGCCGGGCCATCGCGACCATGCTCAAGGTCATCGGCGTCGACTCCCTCGATGACCTGGCTCGCCGAGCGGTGCCCGCCGGCATCCTCGACACGCTGAACGGCTCCGGCGCTGCCCCCGGCCTGGACCGGCTGCCGCCGCCGGCCACTGAGGCCGAGGCGTTGGCCGAGCTGCGGGAGATGGCGAACGCCAACGTCATTGCGGTGTCGATGATCGGCCAGGGCTACTACGACACGCTCACCCCGCCGGTGCTGCTACGCAACATTCTGGAGAATCCGGCCTGGTACACCGCCTACACGCCGTATCAGCCCGAGATCAGCCAGGGCCGGCTCGAAGCGCTGCTGAACTTCCAGACGATGATCGCCGACCTGACCGGCCTGGAGGTGGCCAACGCCTCGCTGCTCGACGAGGGCACGGCGGCGGCCGAGGCGATGACACTGATGCACCGCGCCGTGCGCGGGAAATCGAATCGGCTTGCCGTCGACACCGATCTGTTCGTCCAGTCGGCGGCGGTGCTGGCCACCCGCGCCGAGCCGCTGGGCATCGAGATCGTCACCGCCGACCTGCGCGACGGGCTGCCCGATGGCGAGTTCTTCGGCGTCATCACCCAATTGCCCGGCGCCAGCGGCCGGATCACCGACTGGACCGAACTGGTGGCCCAGGCGCACGAGCGCGGCGCGCTGGTGGCCGTCGGCGCCGACCTGTTGGCGCTGACGCTGATCACCCCGCCGGGTGAAATCGGCGCCGACGTCGCATTCGGCACCACCCAACGCTTCGGTGTGCCAATGGGTTTCGGTGGTCCGCACGCCGGTTATCTGGCGGTGCACGCCAAGCATGCCCGGCAGCTGCCGGGTCGGCTGGTCGGGGTTTCGGTGGATGCGGACGGGTCGCCGGCGTACCGGCTGGCGCTGCAGACCCGTGAGCAACACATCCGCCGGGACAAGGCCACCAGCAACATCTGCACCGCGCAGGTCCTGCTGGCGGTGATGGCCGCGATGTATGCCAGCTACCACGGCGCCGACGGCCTGACCCGCATCGCCCGGCGGGTGCACGCGCACGCCGAAAAGATCGCCGCCGCACTGGGTGACGCGCTGGTGCACGACACGTTCTTCGACACCGTGCTGGCACGGGTGCCCGGCCGCGCCGACGAGGTGATCGCCGCGGCCAAAGCGAAAAACATCAACCTGTGGCGCGTCGACGACGACCACGTGTCGGTGTCCTGCGACGAGGCCACCACCGACGAGCACGTCGCCGCGGTCCTCGACGCGTTCGGGGTGCACGCTGCCGAGCCCGCGTTCGCCGGCATCGCCACTCGCACGTCGGAGTTTTTGACCCATCCGGCGTTCACCAGGTACCGCACCGAGACATCGATGATGCGCTATCTGCGGACACTGGCCGACAAGGATCTTGCCTTGGACCGCAGCATGATTCCGCTCGGCTCGTGCACCATGAAACTCAACGCCGCTGCCGAAATGGAGCCGATCACCTGGCCGGAGTTCGCCCGGCTGCATCCGTTCGCCCCGGCCTCCGACACTTCCGGAATACGCCGGCTGATCACACAATTGGAGCAGTGGCTGGTGCAGATCACCGGCTATGACGTCGCCTCCTTGCAACCCAATGCGGGCTCTCAGGGCGAGTATGCGGGGCTATTGGCGATTCACGCCTACCACGCCAGCCGCGGGGAACCGCAGCGCGACATCTGCCTGATCCCCTCCAGCGCGCACGGCACCAACGCCGCGTCCGCCGCGCTGGCAGGGCTGCGAGTGGCCGTGGTGGCCTGCCGCGAAAACGGCGACGTCGACCTGGACGACCTGCGCGCCAAAGTCGCCGAGCACGCCGATCGCCTTTCGACGCTGATGATCACGTATCCCTCGACGCATGGGGTGTACGAGCACGACATCGCCGAGATCTGCGCGGCCGTGCACGACGCCGGCGGTCAGGTGTACGTCGACGGCGCCAACCTCAATGCGCTGGTCGGGTTGGCCCGGCCCGGCAAGTTCGGCGGCGACGTCAGCCACCTGAACCTGCACAAGACGTTCTGCATCCCGCACGGCGGCGGCGGACCCGGTGTCGGCCCGGTGGTGGCGCGCTCGCACCTGGCGCCGTTTTTGCCCGGGCATCCGCTCGCGCCCGAATTGCCGCCGGCGCGGCCGGTGTCCTCGGCGCCCTACGGGTCGGCGTCCATCCTGCCCATCACCTGGGCCTACATCCGGATGATGGGCGCGGCCGGGCTGCGGGCGGCCTCACTGACCGCGATCGCCTCGGCCAACTACATCGCCCGCCGGCTCGACGAGTATTACCCGGTGCTCTACACCGGCGAGAACGGCATGGTGGCCCACGAATGCATCCTGGATCTGCGGCCACTGACCAAGGACACCGGGGTCACCGTCGACGATGTCGCGAAACGTTTGGGAGACTACGGATTTCATGCACCGACCATGAGCTTCCCGGTGGCCGGCACGCTGATGGTGGAACCCACCGAAAGCGAAAGCCTGGCCGAGCTGGACGCGTTCTGCGAGGCGATGATCGCCATTCGCGGCGAGATCGACCGCGTCGAGGCAGGGGAGTGGCCGCTCGAGGACAACCCGCTGCGCGGCGCCCCGCACACCGCGGAGTGCCTGGTGGTCGACAAGTGGGAGCATCCCTACACCCGCGAACAGGCCGCCTATCCGCTGGGCCGCGACTTCCGGCCCAAGGTGTGGCCGCCGGTGCGCCGCATCGACGGCGCCTACGGCGACCGCAACCTGGTGTGTTCGTGCCCGCCGGTCGAGGCGTTCGCCTGACTACATGCCCAGCGCGTCGAGGATCTGTTGCGGGATGAAGTCCACCAGCAAGGTGGTCATGCCGCCGAACGGATCGATGCCGATATTCGCCAGATCACCCAGACCCAGATCGCCGAGCAGGTCACCCAGGCTCAGGTTGGACAGATCACCCAAGTTGCTCAGGTCCAGCGGCAGGTTGGACAGATCCAGCAGGTCCAACAAGTCGCCGAGGTTCAGGTTGTTCAACAAGTCACCCACCGGCAGGTTGAGGACATCGAGTGAGCCCAGCAAGTCGGCGAGGCTCAGGTCACCGGTCACCGGAATCGGCAGACCCAACTGACCCAACACATCCGTCAGCAAACTGCTGATCGTCAGATCGCCGGTCAACGGGATGGGCACGCCCAGTGCGGTCAACAAGCCCTCGATGGTCAGATCACCCGTTGACGGAATCGGAATCCCCAACTGTCCCAGCACCGAGGTGATCAGGTCACTCAAATCCAAGTCACCGGTCGACGGGAGGTTGATCCCCAGCGCAGTCAACAAATCGGTGATGCTACCCAGATCGCCGCTGGTCGTTCCGCCAAGACCGAGATAGCCCAACAGGGTGGTCAGGTCCAGAGGGCCACCATTGCCCAGAGTCAAGCCATTCACTATGTCGTCTAGTGAGATGTTCGTCAGCGCGTTGATGACGGGCCCGAGCAAAACTCCGAGGCCTAAGCCGCCGAGGATGCTGTTGAGGTCGATCAAGTTGCCCAACGTGAGGTTGCCCAGCCCCAGACTATCCAGCAAACCGCCGAGGCCGACGTTGCCGACATTGAGACCGCCGAACAGCCCACTGATCACGTCGGTGAGGCTGAGGTCGCTCACGTTGATGTTCAGACCCAAGGCATCCAACAGGGCCGTCAGAGTCACGTCGCCCAGGTTGGTGTTCAGACCTAAGTCATCCAACAGGGCCGTCAGACCGAAGCTGCCCAGGTTCGCGTTGAGGCCCAACCCATCCAACAGGTCCGTCAAACTCAGCTGACCCAGCGTTTCGTCCAGACCCAAGTCGGTCAGCAGGTTCGTCAGGCTGAAGCTGCCCAGCCCCAAGTCACCAAGGCCGAGGACGCTCAGCAAGCCGCCCAGCGTCGGGTCGCCCAGTAGGTCACCAAGACCCTCGTCGCTCAGCCCCAACGCGCTGAACAAGCCGCCCAGGTCCAGCTCGCCCAGCCCGAGTTGATCCAGCAAGCTGGACAGGTCCAGGTCGGTGAGCAGCGTGTTGCCCAACCCCAGGGCATCCACCAGGTTGAGCAGGTTAAGGTCGACGCCCCCGGTCTGCAGAGGGGCGAGGATTCCGTTGAACGCGGGCAGCGTGATGGTGCCGCCCAGCAGGCTGAGCTCGTCCTGGCCGTTGAGGTAGGCGTTCAGGATGGTGGCAATGCCTTCGAACAGGCTCGCCGGGTTGGTCATCGCCTGGCCGACGACCTCGTTGATCGCGGTAGTGGTGGTCACCCACGTGCCGAGCTGTGCGAGCCCGAGCGAGAGTCCCGGCGGCAAATCCACCGAAATTTGCGCCGGCAGCGAGCCGAGGTCCGTGGTGACATCGGGAGTGACGTCCGTCAGGGCGCTGATCACGCCGAGCGGGTTGGTGAACAGCGCAGCAATGACACCTGTGATGGCCGGGAGGTCCGCGTTGTCGATGATGTTCTGCACGTTGGTGTTCGTGTTGGCGAACAGATCCGACCACGCGTCGACCAGTTGGACCGGCCGCGACTGCACTTCGGGCGGTGGTATCGCTATCGGCGCGGCGGTGATGAGGCTGGCGCCTACCAGAACGACACCAGCTGTGGCGTAGGGACGCAATGCTTGTTGCATGACCATCATCTCCTCGGACCGATGGCGAACTGTGATGCACCTCACAGGTATCTGGACCATATAGCAGAATGAATTAGGCGTGAGTAAAACCGCTCAGTAATAATTAAGGATTTACTCAGGCCACACCTGGCAGTTACTTACCCGATAATTAGTTTTGCGGCGCGGTGCCGATGGCGACCGGGCGCTCAGCTCAGGAAGGTGGTCACCGCACTGGTCAGTTCGGGGGAGGCCGACGTCGCCAAGTTCTGGTAGCTCCCGCCGGAAAGCCGGGCGACAGCTTCCCAGGTGGAACGGTCCGAGTCGGCGCCGAAGTCAATGATGTTGACCGCAATGGGTTTTCCGGGGTCGAAGGCCCCGCGAATGTAGTCCTGCAGCCCCGGACCGTCGAGAGTGCGATCGGTGTGCGGTCCAGCGGTGATCACGAGCACCGAATTCGCTTGCCCCTCATGGAAATTGGCCTTGGCCGCGTCGTAGACCATCCGCAGCGTGGTGAACGACACCGCCCCGCCCTGGGACGCGTACTGCTTGTCCAGCGCCTGGGTGAGCGCCGTCGACCGCGGCTGGCCGTCCACCTGATCGGCCAGCGGCCCGGCCGAGACTTCGCTCCGGCCCTCTTTGCCGTCGAAGGTCCACAACCCGACCACCGCGCTGGGCGGCAGCGCCTCAATGCGGTTCTCCAGTGCGGCCACCACATTGGCCAGCCGGGAATTGCCGCCTTCGTCGGTGGTCATCGACTGCTCGAGCATGATCGTCGCGGCCGGCCCGCTTGACGACACGGCCAGCGTGCTGGCCAGCGTGGCCCGCATCGTGTCGTCACCCACCGACAGTGTCGGGGGCAGCTCCGCAAAGCTGGTGACGTCGCTGCTCGGCGGCTTGGCGCCCTGAGCGCGGAATCCGGCCTTGGCCAGCTCCGCGAGCTGGTCGGGCTTGCGCATGTACCGGGCAAACGCACTGGCGGCGGTGAGCTGGTCCTGCGACAACCAAGAACCGCTCAGCAGCACCGTCGGGTAGTCGGCCACCGCGGCCGGGCCCGGCGGAATCCAGGAGCTGAGCCTGCTGGGCGCGTCGGGGATCGACTCCCCGCGCGCAAAGAGCTGCTGTTCGGTGGTCACCACGGCATGCACCGGCGCGCGCGCCGGATCACCGGGTTGAAGCAGCGCGTCCATTGCCGCATCCAGCGAATTGTCGGCCAGCTTGGGTTGGCTGTCGATCAGTGTGCGCACCGCGCCCGCCCCACCGGTGGCCGGCGCGCCGCGCGGAACGGATCCCGCCGCCACCGCCTCGGCGGCCAGAAACGGGGCGTCGCCGTTACCGCTGATCGGCAGGGCCAGCCGCAACGACCCCCAACCGGGCAGCTTCAATCCGCTCAACGAATCCGGCTTGCTCTGCAGCGCGGGCAGCGTGGACCATTTCTGGTCGCCGAGTGCGCGCTGAAGCTCCGGCCGCAGCGCCAGCAGCACCGGCGACGTCACCAACGACCGGCTGTCGCTGATCGTCTTTTGCCCCGCCGAGGCCGACAGCCGCGCCGCCGACACCGAGCTGGCCGGGACCCAGAGTGCCGGTCGCGGACCCAGATCCGCCGGCCAGTCTCCGATGAAACCCTCGACGACGGCGTCCGAGCCGGCCGGCTTGACGCTGACCTCCACACAGTGCTCACCGACCGGCGTCGCCGAGGCGTTGTACTGCTCGGCGAATTTCTCCACGTGCCCGGCAATCGACGGATCGGCGACGACGGCCACCGTCTCCTTGTTTCCGACACAGCGCGCCGCAGCGGTGTGCGAGCGGTGTGACAGCGCGTCGCCGAAGAACCGCCAGACGATCACGGTGGCGACCACGACCACCACCGCGACCAGCGCGGCGATCACCCCGATGCTGACCCCACGCCGCCCGCCTTCACTGCGGTGCCGGCGAACCCATTCGGTGCCGCGGTGGCCGCCGCGAGCCGGCGGCGGAGATGGCGACGGCTGGGCCGGCCGGGCGAAAACGGGATAGTCGTCGGCGCCAAAGTCCTCGCCGTAATCCTCGGCTAAATCCTCGCCATAGTCTTGGCCATAGTCTTGGCCATAGTCTTGGCCATAGTCTTGGCCATAGTCGTAGTCGGCGTGACCGGGGTCATCCGGCAAACCGCCCGAAACCTGGTCGGGTGTCGGCTCGCTGTAGCGCTGGTGCCTGCCCCCCTGATCGCCGGGCGGCCAACCGGTGTCGTAGGCGTCGGTGCCGAAGAAGTCGTCGGAGGTCCCGTCCGCCGGCTCGTCGGGATCCGGAATGCTGTGTCTACCCATACCGGTACGCGCGTGCAGTGGTCATGCGAGCAGGTCAGGTTCGGGCGCGAGCCTTAAACTCGCGGCGGCGCCGATGCAGAATCGGCTCGGTGTAGCCGTTGGGCTGCTGGGTGCCGGACAGGATCAACTCCTCGGCGGCGAGGAAGGCGATGCTGTCGTCGAAGTTGGGCGCCATCGGCAGATACGCCGGATCGCCCGCATTCTGCTCGTCCACCAGCGGAGCCATCCGCTCCAGGCTGGCCCGCACGTCCTCGCGGGTGATCACCCCGTGGTGGAGCCAGTTGGCGAGCAGCTGACTGGAAATCCGCAGCGTGGCGCGGTCTTCCATCAACGCGATGTTGTGGATGTCGGGCACCTTCGATGACCCGACACCCTGGTCGATCCAGCGCACCACGTACCCCAGGATCGACTGACAGTTGTTGTCGACTTCTTCCCGGATCTCTTCGGGAGCCCAGGCCAATTCCTTGGCCAGCGGGATCGTCAGCAGTTGGTCAATCGTGGTGCGTCGCTTGCCGGCCAGCTCGTTTTGCACCGCGACCACGTCGACGTAGTGGTAGTGCATCGCGTGCAAGGTGGCCGCGGTCGGCGAGGGCACCCACGCCGTGCTGGCGCCCGCCTTGGGTTGCGCGATCTTCTGTTCGACCATGTCGGCCATCAGCTCGGTCATGGTCCACATGCCCTTGCCGATCTGAGCCCGCGAGGCAAACCCGGTCGCCAGACCGGTGTCGACGTTGTTGTCCTCGTAGGCCAGGATCCACGGCTGGGTCTTCATGGCGCCCTTGCGCACCATCGGCCCGGCCTCCATGGAGGTATGGATCTCGTCGCCAGTGCGATCCAAGAAGCCGGTGTTGATGAACACGATTCGGTCGGCGGCGGCTTTGATGCACGCCTTGAGGTTGACCGTGGTGCGCCGTTCTTCGTCCATCACGCCGACCTTGAGCGTCTTTTGCGGCAACCCGAGCACGTCTTCGACCCGGCTGAACAGCTCGGTGGTGAACGCCACCTCGTCCGGGCCGTGCATCTTGGGTTTGACGATGTAAATCGAGCCGCTGCGGCTGTTCACCAGCGGACCGTTGGCCTCGCTGGACTTCAGCCCGTGAATGGCGCACAGGCCGGTGAACAGCGCATCCTGGATGCCCTCGAACACCTCGTTGCCGTCAGCGTCGGTGATCGCATCGTTGGTCATCAGGTGGCCGACGTTGCGAACGAACAGCAGGGCGCGCCCTGGCAGGGTGAATTCACTGCCGTCGGGCGCGGTGTAGGTGCGGTCGGAGTTGAGCACCCGGGTGAAGGTGCGGCCGTCCTTGTCCACCTCGGCGGCCAGGTCGCCCTTGTTCAGGCCGAGCCAGTTGCGGTAGGCGCGGACCTTGTCGTCGGCGTCGACGGCGGCCACCGCGTCCTCGAAGTCGATGATCGTGGTGACGGCCGCCTCCAGGATGACGTCTTTGACCCCGGCCTTGTCGGTCTTGCCGACCGGCGACTCCGGATCGATCAGGATCTCGATGTGCAGCCCGTTGTTGACCAGCAGCACCGACCATTTCGGGGAGCCGGGCTCGCCGGTGTAGCCGGCGAACCGGCCGGGGTCGGCCAGGCCACGAACCTCGTCGTCACCTTCCAGGTCGACTAGCAACCGGCCGTCGTCGATCTTGAACCCGGTGACATCGGCCCAGGAGCCCGACGACAGCGGCACCGCCTCGTCGAGGAACCTGCGGGCGTAGGCGATCACCTTGTCGCCGCGCACCTTGTTGTAGCCGGTGCCCTGCTCGGCGCCATCGGTCTCCGGAATGACGTCGGTGCCATACAGCGCGTCGTACAGCGAGCCCCACCGGGCATTGGCGGCGTTGAGCGCAAAGCGTGCGTTGGTCACCGGGACCACCAGCTGGGGGCCCGCGGTAGTGGTGATCTCCGGATCGACGCCCGAGGTGGTGATCGTGAAGTCCTCGGGTTCTGGCAGCAGATAACCGATTTCGGTGAGGAATTGGCGATAGGCCTCCGGGTCGACCGGTTCGATGACGCGGTGGCGGTGCCATTTGTCGATCTGGGCCTGGAGTTCGTCGCGGCGCGCGAGCAGGTCCCGGTTCTGCGGCGTCAGGTCGGTGACCACCTTGTCGACGCCGGCCCAGAAGCTGTCGGGGTCGATGTCGGTGCCGGGCAGAGCCTCGGCGTTGATGAAGTCGTACAGCACCCTGGCGACGCGCAGGTTTCCAACCGGCACGCGATCTGTCATCATTCGCTCCCTATCGGCCTCAATGGAATCGTGCTCAGCCTACCGGCCAGTAGCCTGACTATTTGCATCCGGCAGCCCGCAACAGCAGGTCACACCGCTCGATCAGCGCCCCGCGCAGCGGAGCGGCGCGCTCCGCGATCGCACGCTGGCAACGCACATACTCGGCGCGGCCGGCGGCGTGCTCGACGGCGATCGGTGTGTACCCGTAGCTGCGTAGGTCATACGGGCTGGCCCGCATGTCGACCTCCCGCGCGGCCGCGGCCAGTTCCAGGCAGTCCAACAGCAGCTCGGAGTCGATCAGCGGGATCAGCTTATAGGACCACTTGTACAAATCCATGTTGGCATGCAGGCAACCGGGCTGCTCCCAAAGGTGTTGGGTGCCGCGACTGGGCGCACCGGCGTTGCGTGGCATCGCGTCGGGCGTGAAAAACCGGAACGCGTCGAAATGACTGCACTGCAACGGCGCCGACTCCACCACGGCGTCGATGCGTGATCGACTCAGGCGCAGCGGAACGCGCTCGTGACGCACGGCCTCGCTGCGGTACACCATGGCCCACTCGTGCATCCCGAAGCAGTTCAGCTTGGCCTGCCGGTCGGCCGTGGACCGCAGGAGCCGTGCCACGAACCGAACGGTGTCCAAGCGGCTGCGCAGGTACGCATCGCTGACACTGATGCAATTGCCCTGGACGGCATAGCCACGCCGGCCGCGGTAGCGACGGATCGCCTCGTCGCCGGTCAGCGCCACCCCGTACCCGGGATGCCAGCACCGCAGCTGGCGCGGACGCAGCGTGTAGTAGTCGAACAGGAAATCCCAGATCGGATGGGGTTGGCCGAAGCGATGCCCACTCAGAAACGCTTCGACACGGTCCCGATACGCGTCAGCGCGGACACTCCACTGCGCGGGCGCCAGCACCTCAGCCATGACGTGTCCGGTCGCGCACCGTGCCGATGAGATCTTCGACGAAATCCTCCAGCGCCACCATCCCGACCACGCCGCCGTCCGCACCGGTAACCAGCGCCAGGTGACTGTTGCTGCGGCGCATCCGCGACAACGCCTCGGCCAACGGCATGGACTCGGGAACCTCCGGCAGCGGGCGCACCGTGGCCCGGTCGATCACTGCCTGCGGATCGTGATCTTCGGAAACGCCGAGCGACAACACGTCCTTGATGTGCAGGTACCCGATGAAACTGCCGTCGACGTCGGTCACCGGGAATCGCGAATAGCCGGTCTCGCTGAGCGCCTGCTCGACCGCCTCGACGCTGGGGCCCCCGCCGGCGACCGCCACCGGCACCGTCCGGATCTGCGCGACTGGTTTGGCGACGTCGGCAACCACCCGATTGCGAATCTGCAGCGCCCGAGTGAGCCGGGTGTGTTCCTCGGGATCCAGCAGCCCTTCCGACACCGATTCGGCGATCATCTCGCTCAGCTCGACGGTAGACACCGTGACGTCGAGCTCGTCGCGCACCGGCACCCGCAGCGCTCGCAGGATCGTTTCGGCACACCAGTTGTAGAACGCGATGAACGGGCGGGCCGCCCGCACGTAAATCAGGTAGGGCGGGATCAACAGCATCGCCGCTCTTTCCGGGCCAGCGATCGCGATGTTCTTCGGAACCATTTCGCCAAGCAGCAGATGCAATGTCACCACGATCGCCAGCGCGACGAAGAAGGACGCCGTGTGCAGCAGGGCATGAGGAAGTCCGGCCAGGTCGAATGCCGCCTTCAGCAGGTCGGCCACGGCGGGCTCGCCGATCCGCCCGAGCAGAATCGACGACACCGTGATGCCGAGCTGGGCGCCGGCGAACATCAGCGGCAGCTGCTCACCGGCCCGGATCACCGTGAAAGCGCTGGCCTTACCCTGCTCGGCCAACGCTTCGAGTCGGTCGCGGCGCACCGATATCAGCGAGAATTCCGCGCCCACGAAGAAGCCGTTGGCGCCGATCAACAGGATGGTCGCCAAGATCCGCAGCATGTCACCCATCAGCGGCCTGACCGTGAATCTTCACCGAGATCGGTCAGCTCGAGCAGGTCGATGCGCCGACCGTCCATGCGTAACACGCGAGCCCGCCAGCGGTTGGATGTCTCCGCCATCTCATCGGGCTGGAAGGCGGACAACTCGACGACGTCGCCGGCCACCGGGATGTGGCCGAGCTCTTTGAGTACCAGCCCGCCGATCGTTTCGTAGTCGCCTTCGGGCGCGCGATAGCCGGTGGCAGCGGCCACCTCGTCGATGCGCAGCAGGCCCGACACCCGCCATCCGTTGCCGGCCGCCACCACGTGCGGGGTGGCGTCGTCGTGTTCGTCGCGCACATCGCCGACGATCTCCTCGATGAGGTCCTCCACCGTGACGATGCCTGCCGTACCGCCGTATTCGTCGACAACCAACGCGGTTTGCAGGCCATTGGCGCGGATCTGAGCCATCACCGCATCGCCGTCGAGGGTGGAGGGCACCATCGCGACCGGCTGTGCGACCGCGGTCAGCGGAGTGCTCGCCCGCTTGGCCGGCGGCACTTTGAAGATCTGCTTGACGTGCACGATGCCGACGGTCTGGTCGAGGTCGCCGTCGACGATCGGGAACCGGGAAAAACCGCTTTCGGTGGCGGTCGCCACCAGATCGGCGATGGTGTCGTCTTTTTGCAGGGCAACGATTTTCGACCGCGGCGTCATCAGCTCTTCAGCCGTGAGCGTGCCGAACTGCAGCGAGCGATGCACCAGCGTCGCGGTGGCGGGATCCAGTGCGCCGCTGCGGGCGGAGGTGCGCACCAGCGACACCAGTTCGGCCGGGGAGCGCGCCGAGCGCAGCTCTTGGGCCGGTTCGATGCCCAGCCGGCGCAAAATCCAGTTTGCCGTGCCGTTGGTCAGCCGGATGGCCAACGCGAACAGCGTCGAAAAGGACAGCTGCACAATCGCAACCACCCGCGCCGTGGCCACGGGCCGTGCGATCGCGACGTACTTGGGCACCAGCTCGCCGAACACTATGGACAACGACGTCACCGCCGCCAATGCCACAGACGCAACGATCCCGTCGGCGATTCGGTCGGGCACACCGAGCGCGTCCAGTGCCGGGTGCGGCAGGTCGGCCACGAGCGGTTCGGTGAGATATCCGCTCACCAACGTGGTGATCGAGATCCCCAGTTGGGCACCGGATAACTGAAACGACAGCGTGTGGTGGGCGCGCTGCACATAGCGGTCCCGGCGGCTTCCGCCGCGGGCGTTGGCCTCCACGGTGCTGCGCTCGAGGGTGGTCAGCGCGAATTCAGCGGCGACGAACAACGCGGTGCCCGCCGTGAGCGCCACGATCGCCAGCAGGCTGATCGCGGTGACGACGAAGTGGTTCATCGGCTTTGCCGTCTAGGCGGCACCCGAACCCTTTCCGTTGATGTGACTGCGCGATTGAACTGACATGGTAGCGAAAACAGCCGGTTTACCAGCCAAATGGCAGCGGATGCCCCTCGGCGAAGCCCGCCGCCGATTGCACCCCGATCACCGCGCGCTCGTGCAATTCCGCCAGGGTCGCGGCGCCGACATAGGTGCACGTGCTGCGCACCCCGGAGGTGATGTGGTCGATCAGGTCCTCGACACCGCCGCGATCGGGGTTGAGTCCCATCCGCGACGTCGAAATCCCTTCCTCGAACAACGCCTTGCGGGCGCGGTCGAAGGCGCTGTCGCCGGAGGTGCGGGCGACCACCGCCCGTTTGGAGGCCATCCCGTAACTTTCCTTGTACGG
The DNA here is from genome assembly GCA_002101905.1 of Mycobacterium shimoidei. Taxonomy (GTDB): domain Bacteria; phylum Actinomycetota; class Actinomycetes; order Mycobacteriales; family Mycobacteriaceae; genus Mycobacterium; species Mycobacterium shimoidei. The sequence goes on from LQPU01000005.1 coordinate 53,559, forward strand.
CTGGTCGTCGCGGTCGCGCATCAGGTCGCCGGGGGACTCGTAGGTGCCCGCGAACCACGATCCGATCATCACGTTGGACGCCCCGGCTGCCAGGGCCAGCGCCACGTCCCGCGGGTGGCGCACACCGCCATCGGCCCAGACATGTCCACCGAGTTGCCTTGCGGCGGAAGCGCATTCGAGAATCGCCGAAAATTGTGGGCGCCCGACGCCGGTCATCATCCGGGTGGTGCACATCGCGCCCGGACCGACGCCGACCTTGACGATGTTCGCTCCGGCGGACAGCAGGTCACGAGTTCCCTCGGCGGACACCACATTGCCGGCGACCAACGGCACCGGCAAGTCCAGCGACGAGACCGCCTTGATGGCGTCCAGCGCCTTCAGCTGGTGTCCGTGCGCGGTGTCGACGACCAGCACGTCGACACCGGCTTCGACCAGCGCTTGGGCCTTACCGGCCACGTCACCGTTGATGCCGACGGCCGCACCGATACGCAACCGGCCCGCGGCGTCAGTCGCGGGGGTGTACAGGCCCGCGCGGATCGCGCCGGTGCGGGTGAGCACCCCGGCAAGCGTGCCGTCGGCGCCGGTCAGCACGGCGACGTCGACGGGAGCGTGCTCGAGCAGATCGAAAATGGTGCGCGGGTCGGTGCCCACCGGGGCGCTGACGAAATCGGTCAACGCGACATCCCGGACCCGGGTGAAGCGATCGACTCCGGCGCAAGAGGATTCGGTGACCAGCCCGATCGGGCGTCCCTCGAAGACCACCACCGCGGCGCCGTGCGCGCGCTTGTGGATCAGAGCCATCGCGTCGGACACCGAATCGTCCGGTGCAAGCATCACCGGGGTGTCGACGACCAAGTCGCGGCTCTTGACGAACTCCACGGTCTGCTGCACGGCGGTGAGCGGAAGGTCCTGCGGCAGAATCACAATGCCGCCGCGGCGGGCTACTGTCTCGGCCATTCTGCGACCGGCCACTGCGGTCATGTTGGCCACTACTACCGGGATGGTCGTGCCCGAACCGTCCTCGGTGGTCAAGTCGACATCGAAACGCGACGCCACATCGGAACGGTTGGGCACGATGAAGACGTCGTCGTATGTCAGGTCGTACCCGGGCCGGTGCCCGTCCAGAAATCTCATGCGCCCCCTAGGCTGGTACCTCGCTGCGGTCACCACTCCATAGCGTGTGGAACTTGCCCGGCGCGTCGATCCGACCGTAGGTGTGCGCGCCGAAGAAATCGCGCTGGGCCTGGGTCAGCGCGGCCGGCAGCCGCTCGGTGCGCAGCGCGTCGTAATACGACAGCGCCGAGGCGAAGCCCGGAATCGGGATACCCAGCTGGGTGGCGGTGCACACCACGCGGCGCCAACTGTCGATCGCCGATTCGACGGCGCCACGGAAATACGGCGCCACGATAAGGCTGGCCAGGTTCGGATCGGCGTCGAAAGCGTCCTTGATCCGGTTGAGAAACTTCGCGCGAATGATGCAGCCGCCCCGCCAGATCGTTGCCAGATCGCCGGGGGAGATGTTCCAGCCGTATTCGGCGCTGCCGGCCTGAATCTGGTTGAAGCCCTGCGAATACGCGACGATCTTCGAGGCATACAGCGCTTGACGGACGTCCTCGGTGAACGCGTCCGGGTCGCCGGGGCGCTCACCGAGGCGGCCCGATGCCAGCCCGACGGCAGCCTTGCGCTGCTCGACCGATCCGGAGAGCGCGCGGGCGAACACCGCCTCGGCGATCCCGGTGACCGGCACCCCGAGGTCCAGCGCCGATTTGACCGTCCAGCGGCCGGTGCCCTTCTGCTCGGCCTCATCGAGGATCACGTCGACCAGCGGCTTGCCGGTTTTCGCGTCTTGCTGGCGCAGGACGTCGGCGGTGATCTCGACCAGGTAGCTGTCCAGGTCCCCGCCGTTCCACTCGCTGAAGATGTCCGCGATCTGCGGCGCCGTCAAGCCCAGGCCGTCGCGCAGCAGCTGGTAGGCCTCGCCGATGAGCTGCATGTCGGAGTACTCGATCCCGTTGTGCACCATCTTGACGAAGTGTCCGGAGCCGTCGGGGCCGATGTGTGTGCAGCACGGCACGCCGTCGACGTGCGCGGAGATCTCCTCGAGCAGCGAGCCCACCGACTTGTAGGACTCGGCGGGGCCGCCCGGCATGATCGAAGGGCCGTTCAGCGCGCCCTCTTCGCCGCCGGAGATGCCCGCCCCGACAAAGTGCAATCCGCGCTGAGCCATGGCCTTTTCGCGCCGGATGGTGTCGGTGTACAGCGCGTTGCCGCCGTCGATGATGATGTCGCCTTTTTCCATCGCGTCAGCGAGTTCGTTGATGACGGCGTCGGTGGGGTCGCCGGCCTTGACCATGATCAACACCCGGCGCGGCTTCTCCAGCGCGGCAAGAAACTCCGGAATTGTCTCGGTGCGGACGAATTTGCCCTCGTCGCCGTGTTCTTTCAACAGCGCGTCCGTTTTGGCAATCGAACGGTTATGCAGCGCAACGGTATAACCGTGCCGGGCGAAATTCCGGGCGATGTTGGAACCCATCACCGCCAATCCGGTGACCCCGATCTGCGCGGTGCCGGTGGCGGCGTTTGATTCCGACGAGCTCATGTATTCGCCCTCTCAGGTTGGCTTCTGCTCAGCGTTCCACCAAACACTGTGGCACAGCACGGTTGATCTCGCCGTACCGCCGGTTCAGGCGAACAGCCGGTGCAGCTCGATGAGCCACGGCACGGCCAGCGCAATCGTCGGGACAACCAGCACCGCGGCCGCCGCCAGATACGCACCCAGCGCCAGCGCGAGACTGTTGCCGCGCCCGGACAATCGGCGCACCCGCACCACGGTGGTGGGGCCGCCGGCGGCCAGTGCGCCCGCTGGCGTCCGCCCGGACGCGCAGGCGACCAGCGCCCGGGCCAACGGAGTACGACCGACCACGCGCACCGCGGCATCGTCGGCCAGCAACTCGACGAGCAGCCGCACCGAGTTCAGCGCGCTGGTGCTGCGGACAAACCGGGGGAAAGCGGCCCGAACCGCAGTGAAGCCTTCCAGGACGAGATCATGACGGGCCCGCAGGTGTGCGCGCTCGTGGCTCAGGATCGCGGCGATTTCCGCGTCGGTGAGACTGGCCAGCGTTCCCTCGCTGACCACCACCCGGCTGCGCATACCGGGCAGGCAGTAGGCGAGCGGCTGCGCCACTTCCAGGATGCGGAGGTCGCGAACGCCGGTCTGCGAGCCCATGTCCTGGTTCCCGACGCCGAGCAAATCGACCAGCATGCGGTGGTGGGCCCGCCGTCGCCGGGTGGCAATGGCCACCCGCAGCACGGCGAGTGCCAATCGAGCGCCGACCAGCACGGTGACGGCGAATACGCTCACGTACAGCGTCCACAGGGGCCAGCCGAGTCGGTTGATGTCACCGAACAGGCTGGCCGTGGGGCGCCCGTCGGGGCCAGGCATCAGCAGGCGGCTGGCGACCGCAATGCCGGCGCTGAACGCCGACAACACCGCGGCTAACGCGATTGCTTGCCACAGCACGATGGTGGCCCGGGGTGCGCGCAGCGGCCATTTCGCCCGTGCCAGTAGAGCCGGCACCGGACCGACGAGCAGCACCGCGAGGACGGCGAAGGCCAGCGCAGCCACGCTGCCAGTCTCCCTTACTCCTCGTCTCGGTCGCCAGCAGTTTTGCCGGCCCGGTGACTCGCTTCCAATTCGTCGAGTGCCCGCCGAAGCGCGTCGGCCTCGTCGGCGCCGACCCGTTCGACGAAGTGCACCAGTGCCGCCTGCCGGCCACCGGAGTCGGCGGCCTGATCCAGGGCGTCGACCATCAGCCCGGCGACCAGTTCGTCACGTCCGTGTACCGGGGCGTAGCGATGTGCGCGGTCGTCCCGTATCTGCGACACCAGGTTCTTCTTGGCCAGCCGCTGCAGGACGGTCATCACCGTCGTGTAGGCCAAATCGCGCCGTGCAGACAGGGCTTCGTGTACTTGACGGACCGTTTGCGGTTCGGACGCTGACCACAGGTGGTCCATCACCGCACGCTCGAGATCACCCAGGCGCATCTGCTTAGCCATAATCGTTCATCTCCTGTGCAATGACGCAAGCCTACCTCTCGTTACTACCGGGCGTCGTACCCAGCCTGGGTCCGTCGTGACAGCCATCACGGTTCCGCCGCGCAGACCGTCTGGATTATAGTTAGCCTAACCTAACTTGCGGGAGGCACTGTGACGACTTCGGTGGACGACCCACTGATCGCGGGGATGACGATTCGTCAGACACTGCCGCTGCACGAGTCCAGCCGGCGCCTCCGCGAGTTGTATCCGCACTGTCCGCGGGTCTACGGGGTCGCGGTGATGTCTGACGTCTTCCCGCGGCGCTGGTGGCCGCTGGCATCGGCTGTGAGCGGCGACCGGCTGCAAATCATGTTCGACGGCATCGCGGCCGACATGACCGTCCGCTCCGCCGCGCGGGAGCTAGCTACTGCTTTGACGCACACCGTGATTGGACGGGTGATCGCGCTTGTGGTGCTGGAGGGCCGGGCCTGGGACACCGGCATCGAGAACTTGTGGGTGCATGCCGACGCCGACGGTGCGATCGACTGGGTCGGTGTGGTCGATCCGACCCTGCGCGCCCTGCCCGACGACCCGTGCTTTCGAGATGGCCCTTGCCCGGCCATGGTTCGGCTGCCTAACGAGGCGGCATTGACCACCTGGGTCGCGCACCGCAGTCACCGGACCTTGGCACCGCTGTTCACCAGGTTGCATGCGATGAGTGCCGGCGCACTGCCCGTCGCGGCGATGTGGCACACGGTGGGCTCGGCCGTGGTGGCGACCGCGACGCAGCTGCCCGCGCTCACCGCCGCCAGTGAGGTGATCGCCATGCGCCGGGCTCAGGCCGTGCTCGATGCGCTGGTCGGATTCGGTTTACCGGTGCGGGGATACCCGCCGAGAGGAACGCGGACCCTTGCGAAATTAGGGCAGCCTTGCCTATGCTGATCGCCGTCGAGTATCACGAGAACTGAACCGACCGCAGCAGGGTCCTGAGGGCTGCAGTGACCCCCGGTCTACTCGATCGGCGAGCCCCGCGCCTGGTGCGCGGGGCTCGCCCGTGTCCGGGGGATTCAATCGAATGGTGTAGACACAAGGGCGTGCAACCTGTTCCAGTCGCTCCCGATGCGGACACAACGTTCGACAAGGAAATCGGGCTGGTGTTCACCGAGCTCACTGCGGACGTGGCCCGAGCGCAGCTCGAAATTCAACCGAAACTGTTGCAGCAGTTCGGGATTGTGCACGGCGGGGTGTACTGCTCGATGATCGAGAGCATGGCCAGCATCGCGGCGTATACCTGGCTGGCCGCCAACGGCGGCGGTGTTGTCGTCGGAGTCAACAACAACACCGACTTCCTGCGCGCCATCAGCTCCGGCACGGTGTACGGGACCGCCGAACCGGTGCACCGCGGCAAGCGTCAACAGCTGTGGCTGGTGACCATCACCGACGGCGACGAGCGTCTTGTCGCCCGCGGTCAGGTACGGCTGCAGAACCTCGAACCGCGGACTTGAGGCGCGGCTCGCGGCTGTTAGGCCCAGCTGGAGCCGACGGCGGAGTCGGTGCTGGCCATGTTGTTGCCGGCGGCCTGCACCTTTTGCCCGTGGGCGTTGGCCTGCTCGTAGATCACCTGGAAGTTGCGACCCAACGCGGTGATGAACTCCTGGCAGGCCACCGAACCGGCACCACCCCAGAAGTCACCGGCGGCCAGCACATCACGAATGATGGCCTGGTGTTCGGCCTCCAGGGCGGCGGCCTGGGCACGGATCAGCGCACCGTGGGCGTCGACATCGCCGAACTGGTAATTGATCGTCATCTTTGTTCTCCCAATGTCTTTCAGCTGCCCAGGATCTGCTGGCTGGCCTGCTCTTGCTGTTCGTAGTTGTTGGCGTCGCGGATCAGCCCGTCGCGCACCCCGTGCAGCATGTTGACGATGTTGCGAAACGCGGTGTTCATCTGGGCCATGGTGTCGTGCGAGGTCATCTGGGCTGTGCCGCTCCAGCCGGCACCGGCGATGTTCATCGAGGACGCCCACATCTTGCGGGCCTCGTCCTCAACGGTCTGAGCGTGCACGTCAAAACGGCCCGCCATGTCCCGCATCGCGTGCGGGTCGGTCATAAAGCGCGTTGGCATTTGATGTCTCCTTTTCGTCTCGAGCGTGTTGGTGCAGTGAACGGCTAGCGCATGGTGGAACGTCGTCCCTTGGCCGCCTTGCGCCGGCTTTCCTCTGGGTCGCGATAGCCCCGGGGACTCGGTCCGTTGCCGGCCAGGGTCATCAGCGGCGCACCGCCGAACAGCGGCATCCCGCGGAAAAGGCCGCCACCTTCGGCCGCGACGACGTTGGAAATCGGCAATTCCGCCGCTGCAAGGCGCATCTCCGGGGCTGCCGTGGCCCAGCTCTGCGGCACCGACAGGCCACTCATCGAGGTGGCCTGGCCGAGACCGGCGGACACCGATGCACCCGCCAGACCGGCCGATGCCTCCACCGGTAGTAGGCCCAGCGGCTCGGCTGCCGCGATAGCGGCGGGAGCCGTTGCAGCCAGGCCGAACGGCGACGGGAGCGCGGCACCGGCGATGCAATATTCGGGTACGAAAGCCGCGATGATGGCGGTGTCGAAAAGGGCGTCCTGGGGAATGGCCCAGATGTCGGAGAGCGAGCCCAGGCTGTCAAGCCCCGAGGGCTCTGCGGCCTGAGACACCGCGGACAGCGTGTGCGAAACCGCGGCGTGTCCGGCCGACGTGCCGCCGGACTGGCTGACCGCGGCTCCCTGGCTGGCGAGCGCTCCCGGGTTAGTGGTTTGGTGCGGCGTCGCGAACGGCGTCATCTGCGACGCTGTCTGTGAGGCGGCGGCGTAGCCGTACATCGCGGTTGCGTCTTGCGCCCACATCTCGTCGTACTGAGCCTCGGTGGCCGCGATCGCAGGCGTGTTCTGGCCCAAGATGTTGGTCGCCACCAGCGCCGCCAGTTGCGCGCGGTTGGCGGCGACAACCGGCGGGGGCACCGTCATGGCGAACGCGGCCGCATGTGCGGCCGCAGCGGCCTTGGCCTGGTTGCTGGTCTGCTCCGCCTGTGCCGCAGTGGCGCTGAGCCATGCTGCGAAGGGTGCGGCCGCCGATGCCATCGATATCGACGACGGCCCCCGCCACGGCCCGCTGGTCAGTGCCGAGATCACCGACTGGTAGCTCGCCGCCGCGGTGTACAGCTCGGTAGACAGCTCGTCCCAGGTGGCCGCCGCGGCGAGCATCGACCCGGAGCCGGGCCCGGCATACATGCGCCCCGAATTGATTTCCGGCGGTAATGCTGCGAAATCCATTGCCGCGCAACACCTCAACTAGCCGCGACGGCATTGGCGGCCTCGGTGGACGCGTATGTCATCGCGCTGTTGTTGAGGGTGGCCACGAACATCTCGTGGATGGCCGCGGCTTGGGCGCTCACCTGGTGATACATCTGCGCGTGAGCGACGAACTGCGCGGCCGTCAGCACCGAGACCTCGTCGGCGGCTGCGGGAACCACCCCCATCGTCGAGGCTTGAGCTGCGGCGTTGCGGGCGTTGAGCGCAGAGCCGACACCGGCCAAAGTGCTGGCTGCCGACGCCAGCGCCTCAGGTTGTGTGGACACGAAAGACAATGACTTCTCCCTACGAAATCCGGGCCGGCGTTGATCCCGCCGACGGCAGACAACGGCTCCAACAACTACCCAGTGCCCACCCTGTTGTGATAGAGCGTTAACGGGCATTTAACTTTATTAACGATCTTTTAACTTCCGCCCAGCGACCGCACAGGCTCTCGTACCGAAGCACTCAGCGACGCGGCAAAATTGCTGTCTAACTGCAGAAACTACGGATTTCGACCGCGCTCATCGGGTATCGACCACAGGGGTGAGCCCGGGCCGGCTGTCGACCGTGGCGCGTGGCTCAGAGCAGATTGAGTCCAATGGGTGAGGCTGCAGTAACGTGCGCTTAACTGGCGATCTGCGAACTCATCGGCGAAGCGGAACTGGTCGGCGACCGCTGGCGCCGGCCGGTGAGGCCCCGCGCGGTGCGCAGCGCCACCGCCATCAACGTGTTGGTGGGGTTCTGGCAGCCCGAGGTGACGAACACGCTGCCGTCGGCGACATAGACGTTGTCCATCTGGTGCATTCGCCCGCTCGGATCTGTGACGCTCGTGGTCGGGGACAGCCCCATCTGCATCCCGCCCATCACATGCTTGGTGTCCGGGGGAGTGAGGCCGCCTATCTGATTCACGAAACTCGATGGCACAGCGGCATATAGCGTCGCACCGGCGGCCGCGAGCATCGCCGTGATCGGCAGCAGGTAGAACGTCTGCGCGACCTGTTCGTGCTTGCCGAGTGCGTAGGTGATCCGGGGGACAGGCTGGCCGTTGAGGTCGGTGACCCTGGGGTCGAGCGTGACGTTGTTGGACAGGTACGGCAGATCGGTGCCGATGAAGTTCACCCCGGCCAGCCGGTCGCGCAGGATCGAGGCGCGCATCAGGTCCTTGAACGATGAGCCGAACGGCTTCCCGGGCAGAAACGACAGGATCAGCTGGTAGAACTTGCCCTCGGCGATCGGGTCCTGACTGCCTCCCAGCTCGCACAGGCCGCCGCGGATGTAGGGCAGTCCGTTCAGCCGGGCAAACGCCCGCGCCCCGGGGAAGTCCGGATTGGCGAAGTCCTCCAGGCACTGCGTGGTCGAGCGACCGCGATAGGCATGCACGCGCTGGTCCAGATAGATGGCGAACCCGTCGATGAAGTTGTGGAACATCAGCCGTTTGCCGATGCGCCCACTGGCGTCGGGCAGTCCGGACAGCAGCGCCAGCCGTGCGGTCTCGATCGCGGAAGCGGCCAGCACGATCACATCCGCGCTTTCCCCGCCGGCATTGCCCTGCGGGTCGATGAAGGAGACACCGGTGGCCCGCCGGCCGCTGAACTCGACCTTGGTGACCGTCGTGTCCGCCCGCAATTGCACCCGTCCGGTCGCCAACGCTCGCCGCAACGGGCCTAGGGAGCCCACCCGGGCTCCGATCGGACAACCGTAGTTGCTGCAGAACCCGCAGTTGTTGCACGCCGCCCGCCCGTCGAATTCCACTGAATTGATTGCCATTGGGAACGGATATGGATGCAGCCCAACGAGTTTCGCGCCCCGAGCGATCAGTGAGGACGAGCGCTGCTGCGCTCCCGGCGGCATCTGATAGGGCCTCGAGCGCGGCGAATGCGCCATGGTGAGCGCCGGTATCGACGCCAGATCGCCCTGGGTGCCCAGCAGTGCCTCGATCTCGTCGTAGTAGGGCGCGATCTCGGCGTACTCGAACGGCCAGTCCGCCATGTCCGCGCCGGGCACCGGGCCCAGCAGTGACAGCCCTTTGAAGTCGATGTCCCAAAACCGCGGCACCTTCGCGTCCCAGTGCACGGTGCCGCCACCGACGGTGACCGGAAGGTCGTTGACCGGGCCGACGTAGTTCGCCGCCTGGTTGGCGTTTTGGCGGAAGGTGCGCGGGTAGGCGAGCGGGTCCGGCTGCTCGAAGTAGCGGTACAGCGCCTTGAGCTCGTCGTTGGAAAACGTTGTCGTGCCGAACAGGTTTCCTTGCAGGTTGGTGAAGTAGTTCGACCCCTTTTCGAAAATCACGACGTCCCAGCCGGCCGCGGCAAGCTCCATCGCCACCACCGACCCGCCGGCGCCGGAGCCGACGATGATCGCCTTAGTGCCCGGCATGCACGCCGCCCTTCCCCCCCATCTTGGCGACGGCCTGTTCGAAGCCACCGTGCACCAGCCGGTCCATGATGCCGCCCGGCGGTACCCCGACGGGGTCGTATTGGGCCGCCTCGACCTCGGCGTCGGTGTAGCCGCGCGGCTGAGAGTCGCCCGGGTAGTAGATGTCGCGCCAGCCGACCAGATTTGCGTTGCCGCCGTATTCGGGAGGCGCGTACATCGCCTCGATGGTGTGACCGAACAGCAAATCGGTGAACGCCGCGACCTGGGTCTGGGTCAAGATCATGTCCTGGTAGAAGGGTGCGACGGCGGTGAAGTCGCCGCCGGCCTGCTTGTCGAGCAGCGCGATACCGTTTCGGTATTGGTTCTGCAGGTCGCCGACCCGCTGGCGCCACGCGTAGGTCTGGGCGCGGTTGAGCGGGACGAACTCGGCCATGAAGTCCTGGGTGCCGCCGGCGCGGTTGCTCCATGGCCCGCCCGCGTGCACGTCGGCGGGGGCGACGTCGAACACCGACAGCAGGCGGTCCAGGTAGGTGACCACGTGCGCTTCGTGCGCCCCCGGATGGCCGCGCTCGGCCGGGTCATCGTCCGGTCCCGGCACCAGGCGACGGGTGGCCGCGTCAAGAACCGCGGCCTGGTGCGGCGTCAAAAACCGGTATCCAGCATCGGCCGACGCTGTCGGGGCGGCCCGGGACAGCGCCGCGGCCAAGGGCAGCAAGCTCAGTCCACCGAGTACCGCGCGCCGGGAAACCGGCACTGGCGTATCAGACCTGCGAACGGCCTTGTCGCTGGCCACGCGCCGAGTATGACCCCGGTATCGGTCTGACCAGCGGAATGCCCGTTTTCCGGCGTGTCGCGACCCTAGCGATCGGGTTAGCTCGCCTTGGCTTCCTCGCCTTGATGCGCTTCGGCGGCCAGCACTGCCAGCTGTTCGAGCCGGGTGCGGGCAAAGGCCTGCTGCTCGGTGATGGTGAGCTGGCCGCGCCGACCGCTCAGGAAGGTCACCGCCCAGGACAGCACCGTGGTGATCTTGTTCTTGAAACCGATGAGATACACCAGGTGCAGCATCAGCCACGCCAGCCAGGCAAGCAGTCCGCCGAACTCCAGCGGACCGATTTTGGCGACCGCCGAAAACCGCGACACGGTCGCCATCGAACCCTTGTCGAAGTACTGGAAGGGCTCTCGCTCGGCCGGGTCGGCGCCGGCGAGTTCGGCTTTGATGGTGTTCGCGGCGTACTTGCCTTCCTGGATCGCGCCCTGCGCCACCCCTGGAACTCCGTCGACGGCGGCCATGTCGCCGACCACAAACACGTTGGGGTAGCCCGGGATCGAAAGGTCCGGCAGCACCTTGACCCGCCCGGCGCGGTCGAGCTCAACCCCTGACTGCCGGGCCAGGTCGCGGCCCAGGGGGCTGGCGGAGACGCCGGCCGACCACACCTTGCAAGCCGATTCGATGCGCCGAATGCTGCCGTCGGAGTCCTTGACGGTGATGCCGTCTCGGTCGACGTCAATGACCATCGCGCCGAGTTGGATCTCGACGCCCATTTTCTCCAGCCGTGCGGCCGCCTTCTTACCGAGTTTCTCTCCCATCGGTGGCAGTACCGCGGGAGCGGCGTCGAGCAGGATCACCCGCGCCTTGGTCGAATCGATCTGGCGGAACGTGCCTTTCAATGTGTACTCGGCCAGCTCGGCGATCTGCCCGGCCATCTCGACACCCGTAGGGCCGGCGCCGACCACGGTGAAAGTCAGCAGCTTCTTGCGCCGCTCAGGGTCGTTGGACCGCTCGGCCTGCTCGAACGCGCTCAAGATGCGGCCCCGCAATTCCAGCGCGTCGTCGATCGATTTCATACCGGGGGCGAATTCGGCGAAATGGTCATTGCCGAAGTAAGACTGGCCCGCACCGGCTGCGATGATCAGGCTGTCGTATGGGGTCTCATAGGTGTGGCCGAGCAGCTCGGAGACGACGCGCCTCCCGGCGAGGTCGATGTGCGTGACGTCGCCGAGCAGCACCTGAACGTTGCGCTGCTTGCGCAGAATGACGCGCGTCGGCGGAGCGATCGCTCCTTCGGCGACGATGCCCGTGGCGACCTGGTACAGCATCGGCTGAAACAGGTGGTGGGTGGTGCGCGCGATCAGCTTGATGTCGACGTCGGCGTGCTTGAGCTTCTTGACCGCGTTGAGCCCACCGAAGCCGGATCCGATGACGACAACACGATGGCGCCGATTGCGTTCAGCAGTGTCTCCGGATTGGGCACTCATGTTCGGGTTGCTCCTCAAGGGCGACTGCGGTCACCTATTACGGTAGCCGCCCAAACCAGCCGACAAACGACGCCAACGCTGTGTGATCAGCCACATCGGGCCGTGTGGCAAACGCTCACAGTCCAACCAGCGGGCGCAGCGCATCGGACGCCTTCGCGATCACACCGGGTGTGTAGAGCGGCATGTTGATGATCACCCCGTCGACGCCCGCGTCGAGCACCTTGGTCTTGATCTGATCGGCGACCGAATCGGCACTGCCGACAACCATGCGCTGGCTCATCTCGGCCGGAATCTGGTCCGCCGAGGCATTGTCGTCGATCATCACCGTCAACAACAGGCTGGTTTCCAGCGTGGACCGGTCGCGACCGTGTTCCTCGCACCGCTTGGCCAGCGCGTCCAGCTTGCGCGGCAGCTCGTCGAAGCCGCCGACAATGTTGAGGTGGTCGGCGTAGCGTGCGGCGATCGAGAACGTCTTCTTCTCGCCGCTGCCGCCGATCAGCAGCGGAATCCGGTCGCGGTAGCGGGGATTGGCGATCGCCGATTCGGTCTTGTACCACTTGCCGGAGAACGTTGACGGCTCGCCCTTGATCATCGGGTCGAGAATCTGCAGCGCCTCCTCCAACCGGTTGAACCGGTCGGTGAACGTGCCGAACTCGAAACCAAGCTGCTGATGTTCGAGCTCGAACCACCCGGTGCCGACACTGAGGACTGCCCGGCCGGCGCTGACCACATCCAACGTCGTGATGATCTTGGCCAGTAGCGTCGGGTTGCGGTAAGTGTTGCCAGTTACCAACGCGCCCAACTGAACTCGTTCGGTCACCGTTGCCAACGCCCCGAGAGCGGTGTACGCCTCCAGCATCGGCTGGTCGTGGGAGCCCAGCATGGGCAGTTGATAGAAGTGGTCCATCACGAACACCGAGTCGAACCCTGAAGATTCGGCCTCGCGGGCTTGCTCGATGACAGTCGGGAAAAGCTTTTCGACGCCGGTGCCGTAGCTGAAGTTGGGGATTTGGTAACCGAGGCGGATAGTCACGGGCTCCACCGTAACGACCGGCAGCCCGCGCGGCTAGAAGTGGGCGAGGGCTCCGTGGCTGACGTGCAGCAGTTGTCCGGTGATGTGGCGGGCCGCAGGCGTGGTGAGGAATAACGCCATCCGCGCGACCTCGTCGGCTGCAGACGGCGGAGCGCTGCTCAATCCTTCGTAACCGGGCTGCGCACCGCGGCCCGTCGCAACGGCGTTGACCGTGATCCCACGTGTCCCGAAGATGTTGGCCTGGCCTGCCACCCAGTTGGCCAATGCGGCCTTCATCGCCGCGTCGGCACTACCGGCGCGCGGGTTCTCCGGTACCACGCTGACAATCGACCCGCCCGAGCGCAGGTGATCGCCGACAGCCTGCACGGTCAGCACTGCCGAGAGCACGCCGGCATCCAGCGCGTTGCGCCAGGCTCCGGCCAAGTCCGCGAGGGTATAGGTGCGCGGGTCACCGGCCTCCCGGCGGGGGGCCGGCACGTTGACGATGGTGTCCAGGTGGGCGGGGAAGAGCCTCTGGACCTCAGCCAGGCTGGTCGGGTCGGTGGTGTCGCAGACGATCGCGTCCGCCTCGAGTTCCTTGGCCGCGATTTCGAGGTCGCCGCGCTGGGCTCCCACCAGCGTCACTTCGTGGCCGGCATTGCGAAAGCCTTCGGCAACCGCGCGACCCAGTTCGGTGTCGCCGCCTGTGACCAGCACATCCACCGCCATGACCTCCTCATGTCCAGCACCGAACCCAAACCTCACGGCGCGATCCCGACCAATGTTACTGGACAGTAGCTAGCTGTGGAACTCGGGACTCGCCCGAATGCGGCACCAATTGAGTAACGGTTGTCTTGCCTTCTCGGCCGCTGCGCAGCCGAATCAGCGCCGGGCTACGTTAGACGGCATGCGCCGAAGCTGGATGCTTGCCGCTGTTCCGTCGCTGATCCTGGCGGTAGTCATGGCCGGATGCAGCTCGCAATCCGCGTCATCGCCGTCGTCACCGACGCCGGCCAACCAGTCGATCGTGGTGTTCGCCGCCGCTTCGCTGAAGCCGGCGTTCAGCCAGATCGCCGAACAGTTCAAAACCGAAAACCCTGGTGTCAGCGTAGATTTCGACTTCGCAGGATCCTCGGAACTGGCTACACAACTGACCCAGGGCGCCACCGCGGACGTCTTCGCATCCGCGGACACCGCCCAGATGAATACGGTCTTTAGCGCGGGCCTGGTGCACGGGACGCCGACCAATTTCGCGTCCAACACCTTGGTGATTGTCACCGCCCCGGGCAACCCCAAGAAACTGGGATCATTCGGCGATCTCGCCAAGCCCGGGGTGAGCGTGGTGGCATGTCAGCAGCCGGTGCCCTGCGGAGCCGCCACACACCGCATCGAGGACAAGACCGGCGTGCGGCTCGACCCGGTCAGCGAGGAGCCGAGTGTGACCGACGTCCTCAACAAGGTGATCACCGGTCAAGCCGATGCCGGGCTGGTGTATGTCACCGACGCCATCAACGCCGGCGACAAAGTCGCCACGGTCAAGTTCACCGAGTCTGCCGACGCGGTCAATGTGTACCCGATTGCGGTGCTCGAGAAGGCGGCGCAGCCCGCGTTGGCGCAGAAGTTCATCGACCTGGTAACCGGCGAAGCGGGGCAGAAGGTCCTCGCCCAGGCCGGCTTCGCCAAACCCTGACCAGCGGCGTTGACGGAACATTCCGGGCTGCCGCGCTGGGTGTATATCCCGGCAGTCGTCGGGGCTCTGCTGGTGGTGGTGCCCCCGGTAGCGCTCGCGGTAAAGGTCGACTGGCCGCATTTTTGGTCGCTGATCACCAGCTCGTCGTCGCAAACGGCGCTGCTGCTCAGCCTCAAGACGGCCGGAGCCAGCACACTGCTATGCGTGCTGTTGGGCGTGCCGATGGCGTTGGTGCTCGCCCGCAGCCAAGCGCGGTGGGTGCGGTGGCTGCGACCGATGATCCTGCTGCCGCTGGTGCTGCCCCCCGTGGTCGGTGGCATCGCGTTGCTCTATGCGTTCGGCCGGCTCGGGCTGATCGGACGGTACCTGGACGCCGCCGGCATCAGCATCGCGTTCACCACCAGCGCGGTGGTGTTGGCGCAGACCTTCGTGTCCCTGCCGTTTCTGGTCATCGCTCTCGAGGGCGCTGCGCGCACCGCCGGAGCCGACTATGAGGTGGTGGCCGCGACGCTGGGGGCCCGACCGGCCACGGTGTGGTGGCGGGTGACGCTGCCGCTGCTCGTCCCCGGCCTGGTTTCCGGCGCCGTGCTGGCATTCGCCCGCTCCCTGGGGGAATTCGGCGCGACGCTTACGTTCGCTGGGTCCCGCCAGGGCGTGACAAGGACGTTGCCGCTGGAGATCTACCTACAGCGGATTACCGACGCCGATGCCGCGGTGGCGCTGTCGATGCTGCTGGTGGCCGTCGCGGCGGTCGTCGTGCTGGCGGTGGGCACCCGCAGGCTCGTCGGGGCCGGAGCCGGATGACGGGATTGCAGCTGCAGGCCGTCGTCGCCGAACGCAGCTTTGATGTGGAGTTCTCCGTGGCGCCGGGCGAGGTGCTGGCGGTGCTGGGGCCGAACGGAGCGGGAAAGTCGACCGCGTTGCATGTGATCGCGGGCCTGCTTCGGCCCGATCGTGGGCGGGTGTGCCTGGGTGACCGGGTTCTTACCGACACGGCGACGGGACTGCACCTGGCGACCCATCGCCGCCGCGTCGGCCTGCTGCTTCAAGATCCGCTGCTGTTCCCGCACCTGAGCGTGCTGGCCAATGTGGCATTCGGGCGACACAGCCGTCGCCGGCGCTGGTCGGCCACCCGCGCCGCCGAACGTGACATTGCGCTGCACTGGCTTCGTGAAGTCGACGCCGAGCCATTGGCTGATCGCCGGCCGCGGCAGCTTTCCGGTGGGCAGGCCCAACGCGTGGCGATCGCGCGGGCGCTCGCCGCCGAACCCGACGTGTTGCTGCTCGACGAGCCGCTCGCCGGCCTCGATGTGTCGGCGGCCGCGGGAATCCGCGCGGTGCTACGCAAGGTCGTCACCCGAAACTCGCGCGCCACCATCCTGGTGACCCATGACCTGCTCGACGTCGTGACGCTGGCCGACCAGGTCCTGGTGCTCGAGTCCGGTCGAATCTCCGAGATCGGACCGGCCGCCAATGTTCTCACCGCGCCACGTAGCCACTTCGGCGCTCGCATCGCCGGTGTGAACCTGGTCAACGGAACGATTGGCGACGACGGCACCCTGCTTGCCCGCTCGGGAACTCACTGGCATGGCACTGCAGCCGGGGATCTACTTCACGGACAGCAAGCGGTCGCGGTATTCGCTCCGGCGGCGGTAGCGGTGTATCGCGATGCGCCACAAGGCAGCCCACGCAACACCGTCGAAGTGACGATTGCTGAGCTCGACACCCGAGGCCCGGCGGTCCGGGTGCGCGGCGAGGAACAGCCGGACGGCGCACCCGGCTTGGCCGCCGATATCACCGTCGATGCCGCCGCGGAGCTTCTGCTCGCGCCCGGACACCGCGTGTGGTTCTCGGTCAAAGCTCAAGAGGTGGCGCTGCACAACGCGCCGGTACACCACCGGGACAGCGCGTGTTCATAACTTCTGGCAAACAAATCACAATGTCAGCAATCCGCACTTGCGTCACGGGTGTAACACGGTAGGTTGGCGCCATGGAGCAGGTGGACCCATTTTCGACATGGCCTAAAGGCTTTCGGGCAAGGTTGGCGGGCGCCGCGTTGGCCGCTGCCACTGCCGTCACCATCGTATTGCCGGCGACCACAGCAAGCGCCGATCCGGTGCCGCCCCCGGCTCCGGCACCGTCGCCGGGGGGACCCAACGCCGCCCCGGACGCCGGACCCGGCCCAGGGGGTCCCGACACCGCGCCGCCGGGTACCAACCCGGTCGCCGGCCCGGTGGGCATCGATCCGAACGCGCCGCCGCCGGTCGCCGACCCCAACGCACCAGAACCCGGGCGTATCGGCAACGCGGCCGGTGGATTCAGCTACGTCCTACCCGCGGGCTGGGTGGAGTCCGACGCCAGCCACCTCGATTACGGATCGGCGTTGCTCAGCAAGGAAATCGGCCCACCACCTGCACCAAACCAGCCGCCGGTGGTCGCTAACGATACGCGCATCGTGCTGGGCAAGCTGGACCAAAAGCTTTATGCCAGTGCAGAATCCGACAACACCAAGGCCGCCAGCCGGTTGGCGTCCGACATGGGTGAGTTCTTCATGCCGTATCCCGGTACCCGCATCAACCAGGCCAGCACGCCGCTGAATGCGAATGGTGTCGCCGGTAGCGCGTCGTACTACGAGGTCCGGTTCAGCGACACCAGCAAGCCCAACGGCCAGATCTGGACGGGTGTGGTCGGCGCGCCGGCCGCGAACGCCACAAGTGGCCAGGGCCAGCGTTGGTTTGTGGTGTGGCTCGGGACCGCAAACGATCCAGTCGATCAGGTCGCCGCCAAGGCGTTGGCCGAGTCGATAAGACCGTTTACCCCGCCGCCTGCCCCCGCCCAGGGCGCACCGGCACCTGCTCCGGGCGCACCGGCGCCTGCACCGGGGGCACCCGCACCGCCACCCGCGCCGGGTGCGCCGGCACCGGCGCCCGCTCCGGAGGTACCCACTCCGGTGCCCCCGCCGGGGGCGCCGGCTCCCAATGCGCCGCAACCACCGTCGGCTCCGGCGCCGGCTGCAGAGCAGGCTCCGATCACCTCGACCGGTAGCACGGTGTCGACCTGAAACGTTGAGGGCTCGCCCGCGGCAATAAGGAGATCCGGATGGACGTCACGGCAGCTACCGAGCTTCTCGCTTTGTCGACACCCACGGCCGTTAGCTGGGTCGCGTACATCATCATCGGCGGTATTGCCGGCTGGCTCGCCGGCAAGATCGTCAAAGGCAGCGGTTCAGGCATTTTGGTAAACATCGTCGTCGGGGTAATCGGCGGTTTTATCGGAGGCTTACTGCTGGGCTGGCTTGGCGTCGATGTTGAGCATGGCCGGAGGTGGTTCACGTTTTTCGTCTCGCTGGGCGGGGCCATCATCCTGTTGTGGGTTATCAACCAGATCCGTGGGGTGTCGAAACGCTAAACCATTGCGGCCGTGACGATTAGCGGAATGATGTGCTGATGAGTCCAACGATGACCGCGTGGCGGGTCCGCCGGCCCGGCCCGATGGCAACCGATCCGCTCGAACGAGTCACCGCAGAGGTGCCACGGCCCGAGCCGTCCGAGTTGCTCGTGGCGGTGCGTGCGTGTGGAGTCTGCCGCACCGACTTGCATGTCACCGAGGGCGATCTGCCGGTGCACCGCGACCGGGTAACCCCGGGACACGAGGTGGTCGGTGAAGTCATCGAGGTTGGCGCCGACGCCGGCACTGACTTCACCGTCGGCGACCGCGTCGGCATCGCTTGGCTGCGACATACCTGCGGTGTGTGCAAGTACTGCCGCCGCGGCGACGAGAACCTCTGTCCCGACTCGCGCTACACGGGCTGGGATGCCGACGGCGGCTACGCTGAATTCACTACTGTTCCAGCGGCATATGCCCATCACTTGCCCGACGGATACACCGACAGCGAGCTGGCGCCGCTGCTGTGCGCCGGCATCATTGGGTATCGCTCGCTGCTGCGTGCCGAGCTACCGCCGGGGGGCCGGCTGGGGTTGTACGGGTTTGGCGGCAGCGCGCACATCACCGCGCAGGTTGCGCTGGCGCAAGGCGCTGAACTGCATGTGATGACCCGCGGGGCCAAAGCACGCGAGTTGGCGCTCGAACTGGGCGCCGCATCCGCTCAGGGCGCAGCAGACCCCCCGCCGGTGCCGCTGGACGCCGCGATCTTGTTCGCGCCGGTCGGTGACCTGGTGCTGCCCGCATTGGCCGCGTTGGATCGGGGCGGCACGCTGGCGATCGCCGGTATCCACCTGTCCGACATCCCGCCCCTGAACTATCAGCGACACTTGTTCCAGGAGCGTCAGGTTCGCTCGGTGACTTCGAACACCCGCGCCGACGCCCGGGCCTTTCTCGAGTTCGCCGGGCAGCATCACATCCGGGTGACCACGCCGGAATACCCTCTGGCGCAGGCGGATCGGGCCCTAACGGATCTCAGCGAAGGCCGCATCGCCGGGGCGGCCGTGCTGCTGGTGTAGCGGCGCTCACGTGGAGAGCTGCCAGACCAGGGCGGCCGCCAGCGCGCCCAACCCGTTCAGCGACCAGTGCAATGCGATCGGCGCGATCAAGCTGCCGCTGCGTCCGCGCAGCCAGCTGAACACGAATCCGGCTACCGCGGTGGCCAGCACCGCCAGGATCACACCGCACAGCATGCCGATCACACCACCGCCGAACAACCGGGTGAAGCCCACATTGCTGCTCGTGAGACCCAGCGATGTCGCGATGTGCCACAGGCCGAACAGCAGCGAGCCCGCCATCGCGACGCCGCGGAATCCCCACGCCCGACTCAGCGCGCCGTGCAAGACGCCGCGAAATGCCAGCTCCTCGGGAATGACGGTCTGCAGCGGGATGATGATCATCGACGCGATCAGCGCCCCGGAGACCGTCACGTAGTGGTTGTTCATGAACATCGGCCGGGTCAGCGGCAGCAGCGCACCCACCGCGATCACCGACACCACGACGGTGACCGCGGCCAGCGCATACCCGATGCCGGCTCTCCAGTGCTCACGCCCGAGGCCGAGCTCAGCCCAGCCTAATCCATTGCAGCGCAAGAGGATTACCAGTCCGATGGCCGCCGTCGGGACCGTGGCTATACTTGCCCAGGGCGCGGTGAAATGCGCGATCAGGTTGGTCAATGCCAACACGGCGACAACAACGGCGACGTCGACGTAGACCGTGAACCGGTGCAGCGCAGACAACTGCACCGCCAGCGGATGCGCTTCGGTGGCCATTCGCCTAGATTACCCAGGTCCATCCCGAGATCTGCGGGTCATCCTCGCCGTGCTCGCGGGTGTACCGGCGGGCCGCCAGGCGCGCGTCGGCCATCGCCTGCCGTAGCACGGCAGCGCGATTGCCCAGCCCGTCGACTCGGTCGATCACGTCCATCACCAGGTGGAATCGGTCGAGATCGTTGAGCATCACCATGTCGAACGGCGTCGTGGTGGTGCCGCGCTCTTTGAATCCGCGCACATGCAGGTGGCTGTGGTTGGTGCGCCGATAGGTGAGCCGGTGAATCAGCCAGGGGTAGCCGTGGTAGGCGAAGATCACCGGGGTGTCGACGCCGAACAGCGCATCGAATTCGCTGTCGGGCAATCCGTGTGGGTGCTCGGATTCCGGCTGCAGCCGCATGAGGTCGACGATGTTGATCACCCTTACCTGCAGGTCTGGCAGCTCGCGACGGAGGATGTCGGCGGCCGCCAGCGTTTCCAGCGTCGGGATGTCGCCCGCGCAGGCCAGCACCACGTCCGGTTCGGCCGTCGCGGTGCTGGCCCACTGCCAGATGCCCAGCCCGCGCGTGCAGTGCGCGATCGCCTCATCCATGCCGAGGTAGGCCAGCGCGGGTTGCTTTCCGGCGACGATGACGTTGATGTAGTCGCGGCTGCGCAGGCAGTGATCGGCGACCGACAGCAGCGTGTTGCCGTCCGGCGGCAGATACACCCGGGTCAGCTCGGCGCGCTTGTTCGCCACCAGGTCGATGAAGCCGGGGTCCTGATGCGACGCACCGTTGTGGTCCTGGCGCCACACGTGAGAGGTCAGCAAATAGTTCAGCGACGCGATCGGGCGCCGCCAGGGCAGTTCGCGGCTGGTGGCAAGCCATTTGGCGTGCTGGTTGAGCATCGAGTCGACGATGTGCACGAACGCTTCGTAGCAGTTGAACAGCCCATGCCGGCCGGTGAGCAGGTAGCCCTCCAGCCACCCTTGGCAAAGGTGCTCGGAGAGCACCTCCATGACGCGCCCGTCGGGGGCCAAGTGCTCGTCGACGGGTTCGATTTCCGACAGCCACACCTTGTCGGTGGACTCGTAGACGGCGTCCAGCCGGTTGGACGCCGTCTCGTCGGGGCCCATCAGCCGGAATCGGTCGGGATTGCGGGCGATCACGTCGCGCAAGAAGGTGCCGAGCACCCGGGTCGCTTCGTGGGTCGTGGTGGCGGGCTGCTCGACGGGCACGGCGAAGTCACGAAAGTCCGGCAGGTCCAGGTCGTCCAGCAACAGCCCACCGTTGGCGTGCGGGTTGGCGCTCATCCGGCGGTCACCGGCCGGCGCCAGCGCCCGTAGTTCGGGCCGCAGCCTGCCGTCGGCGTCGAACAGCTCCTCGGGCCGGTAGCTGCGTAACCATTCTTCGAGTTGCCTGCGGTGCGACGGGTTGTCGCGGGTTTCGGCCAGCGGCACCTGGTGCGCGCGCCAGGTGCCCTCGATCTGCTTGCCCTCGACCATTTTCGGGCCGGTCCAACCCTTGGGGGTGCGCAGCACCAGCATCGGCCATACCGGCCGCTGGGTCTGCTCGCCGTTGCGGGCAACGCGCTGGATGGTGGCGATGTCGTCGAACGCCTCATCGAGCGCGGCGGCGAGTTGTTGATGCACGTTGACCGGATCGTCTCCGGCGACGGTGATGGGCCGATAGCCGTAGCCGCGCATCAGCGACTCCAGCTCGTCGTGCGGGAGCCGCGCCAACACGGTCGGGTTGGCAATCTTGTAGCCGTTGAGATGCAGGATCGGCAGCACCGCGCCGTCGGTAGCCGGGTTGAGGAACTTGTTGGAGTGCCAGCTGGCGGCCAACGGTCCGGTTTCGGCTTCACCGTCGCCGATCACGGCGGCCACCACCAGATCGGGGTTGTCGAACGCCGCACCGTAAGCGTGCACCAAGGCGTAACCCAGTTCGCCACCTTCGTGGATGGAGCCGGGCGTCTGAGCGGCGACGTGACTGGGGATGCCACCGGGAAAGGAGAACTGCCGGAACAACTTTCGCAGCCCCTCAGTGTCTTCCTCGATCCCGGTGTATACCTCGCTGTAGGTGCCCTCCAGGTAGGCGTTGGCGACGAGCCCCGGCCCGCCGTGGCCGGGCCCGGTGACAAAGATGACGTCGGCGTCGCGGGCCCGGATGACCCGGTTCAGGTGCGCATAGATCAGGTTCAACCCCGGAGTGGTGCCCCAATGGCCCAGCAGCCGCGGTTTGATGTGCTCGGGCGCCAGGGGATCGCGGAGCAGCGGATTGTCCAGCAAATAGATCTGGCCCACCGACAGGTAGTTGGCTGCGCGCCAGTACGCGTGAATCCGGTCGCGTTCGTCATCGGCGAGGACGAGTGGGGTCTCCGGGTGAGAGGTCACCGGTCCGATTGTCCCCGACGGTCGGCAAAAGCCGCCAACTACGCTCAACCCATGCCCGCCGACCCCCGCACTCCGGTGCTGATCGGCTACGGCCAGGTGAATCAGCACGACATCGACCCCGGTATCGAACCCGTCGACCTGATGGTCGCCGCCGCCCGCCAGGCCGCCGACCAGCGGGTGCTCGAGGCGGTGGACTGCATTCAGGTAATGAATGTGCTGTCGGCGCGCTACCGCGATCCCGGTCTGCTGGTCGGCCAGCGCATCGGCGCCGACCGTGCGGCCACCCGCTACAGCGGAGTGGGCGGGAATTTTCCGCAGACCTTGGTCAACCGGGCATGCCTGGACATTCAGCACGGCCGCGCGCAGGTCGTGCTGGTCACGGGTGCGGAAACCTGGCGCACCAGAATGCAATTGAAGGCCCAGGGCAACAGGCTGACCTGGACGCAGCAAGACGAGTCTGTCCCGATCGCGCCGGGCGGCGACGAGAACGTCCCGATGGCCGGCCCGGCCGAGGAACGCATCGAACTGATCCGGCCGGCCCACGTGTACCCGATGTTCGAGCAGGCGTTGCGGATCAGCATGGGCGAGTCGGTGCAGGACCACCGCAGGCGCATCGGCGAACTGTGGGCGCGGTTCAACGCCGTGGCGGTCGACAATCCGCATGCGTGGATACGCAAACCGCTTGCAGCCGAGGACATCTGGCAGGCTAGTCCGGCCAACCGGATGATCAGCTGGCCGTATACCAAGTTGATGAATTCCAACAACATGGTCGACCAGGGCGCGGCGCTGATTTTCGCCTCGGCCGACACCGCGACCCGCCTGCGAATCCCCACCGAGCGCTGGGTCTTTCCCTATGCGGGCACCGATGCGCACGACACCTATACGCTCGGCGAGCGCGCTGAGCTGCACCGCTCCCCGGCCATCCGGATCGCCGGCGCACGCGCGTTGACCCTGGCCGGCCTGCACATCGACGCCGTCGACTACGTCGACCTGTACTCCTGCTTCCCGTCCGCGGTGCAGGTCGCGGCCGCCGAGCTCGGCCTGGCGACCGACGACCCGAGCAGGCCGCTGACGGTCACCGGCGGGCTGACCTTCGCCGGCGGCCCGTGGAACAACTACGTCACGCACTCGATCGCAACCATGGCCGAATTGCTGGTCGCCAACCCCGGGCGTCGGGGCCTGATCAGCGCCAACGGCGGATTTCTGA
This sequence comes from Mycobacterium shimoidei, assembly GCA_002101905.1. Classification (GTDB taxonomy): domain Bacteria; phylum Actinomycetota; class Actinomycetes; order Mycobacteriales; family Mycobacteriaceae; genus Mycobacterium; species Mycobacterium shimoidei. The sequence goes on from LQPU01000005.1 coordinate 77,048, forward strand.
CCAAACACAGCTTCGCTGTGTACGGCACCGAGCCGCCTGCATCGGAATTCCGTTGGGAAGACGTGCAATCCGAAGTCAACCGAGAACCGACCCGGCGGGCGGCAGTCGAATGGGACGGTGTCGGCATCGTCGAGTCCTGGACCGTGCCGTTCGACCGCGACGGCAAGCCGGAGAAAGCCTTCCTGGCGATTCGCACCCCCGACGAGGCACGCACGCTGGCGCTGATACCCGATGCGATCTCGGCGGAGGCGACGGTGGCAGACGACATCGCCGGCGCTAAAGTCGCGGTGCGCGCCGACGGCACCGCCACGCTGAAATAACGGGCTCGGCAACGTCTCGGTCACCGAATCCTGACGAAAAAGTCAAAAGACAATGGGTATCCCGCAGACGTGCCTATTGTCGAGAAAGGGGCCGGGGGAGGTGGGTTGGCGTTGCGGATCCTGGTAACTGGCGTCACGACGGCGGTAGGGCGTGCCGTCGCGCGACAGCTGCTGGCGTCCGGGCATACCGTCATCGGCATCGCCCCTGATCCGCACGACAACCTGGATCCTGACGTCGATTTTGTCTGCGCCCCGCTCGGCGGCTCGCTGCTACAGCAGCTCGCCGACGAGGCACACGTGGTACTGCATCTGGCCCCGATCGAACCGGCCGCGCCCGGCAGCGCCGGCATCAACGGCCTCGTGCACGTCGCGCATGCGGCGGCCCGGTCGGGGGCCCGGCTGGTTTTCCCGTCCCAGGCCGCGGGGCAGCCCGAGCTCTACCAGCAAGCCGAGACGCTGGTATCCACCGGGTGGGCACCGAGCTTGATCGTGCGAATGGCTCCGCTGGTGGGCCGCCCGCTCGACTGGGCAGTGTGTCGCACCGTGACGAGCTTGATGCGCAGCAGCGATTGGCTCCACCCCGTGCGCCTACTGCACATCGACGACCTGATCCGATTCTTGGTACTCGCCGTCACCGCCAACACGACCGGTGCGGTGGATCTTGGGACCCCGGACACCACCAATGTGGTCGTCGCGCGGCACCTGCTGCGTACCGTTGCCCAGACAACGCGAGCGAGCCGGCCCGCCACCTGGGCACAGTTGACGCCGCATATGGATATGTCCGCGCTGCAAGAGGATTGGGTGTTTGACTTCGGTTGGTCGGCGGCCGACGCGATCGCCGACACCGCACGCGGACTGATCGGGCGCAAGCTCGACGCCGGCGGCGCGCTCGAGGTTCCCGGTCATCTGCCGTTGCCCCACGAGGTCAAGGTGCGGTCTCGGTCACCCGACGACGGCGCAACGCTGCTGTGCGCGGCACCGGACGGCTTGGAGGGTGAGTTCGACGACCGGATCGACCCGAGATTCCCGGTGTTCTCCGCAGCCACGCTTGCCGACGTGCTGCCCGGGCCGCTTACGCCGATGTCGCTGGACGTCCAGTTGTCCGGCTTGCGCAGCGCCAACCGAGTGATCGGCCAGGTCATAGCGCTGGGCGACGTGGTGGCCGCCGAATGGGGCAACCGAGCCATCGCGGTGTTCGGCCATCGCCCCTACGTCGGGGTCTCGGCCATCGCGATCGCCGCAACCCAGCTGCCGGGGTGGGACGAGCGCGCGGTGGTCGACCGCCTGCTGCGCAATGCGCCGGTCGACGAACTATTGCCGCTGGGCCGTCCGCCGCTGGCGGGCGGGGTCCTCGGATCAGCGGCCAAGGCGCTGGTGATGACACGGGCGCTGGCCGTGCTGCGCCACCTGAAAACCCAGACGCAGGCCTACCGCGCCGCCGCGACGGCCGAACACCTCGACGCCGCGGCGCTGACAGGGCTACCCGAAGCGTCTCTGCAGGTGCGGGCTCGATCGCTGCGAGACCGGATCCACCAGGGTTGGGGCCTGACCGCGCTGTGGTTGATCGACACCGGCGTCACCGCAGCCACTCTGGAACGAGCCGGCTCACCCGCCCCGGTGACCGGCATTGACGCAATGCTGAAAAGCGGACGCGTCGCGGCGGAAACCGCGGCATTGGCGGCCGCCTTGCAGCACGACGCGTCGGCGTGCGCGCTGGCACACGATGGAAACCTCGACGGTATTCGCGCCCAATCTCCGCGGGTCGCCGACGGCGTCGACGCGGCGCTCAAGCGCATGGCGCACCGAGGACCGGGAGAAGCCGAGCTGGCCAACCCGACATTCGGTGACAATCCGTCGATGCTGCTGACCGCTGCCGCGCAGATGGCAACCACCCTCAACAGCGACGAGACGCCGGCGGATGCATCGGCGCCGAAACCTGCCGAACGTATCGCGACCACCGCCCTGGTATCCGGAGAGATGGCTCACGACACCACCATGCGGTTCACCCACGAACTGCGAACGACCTTGCGCGAGTTAGGAACTCGCTGGGTCGCGGCGGACATCATCGATGTCGTCGACGACGTCTACTACCTGACCTGCGACGAGGTGCTCACCATGCCGGGCGACGCGCGGCTGCGGGTCAAACGGCGACGCGCAGAGCGGGATCGGCTGCAGGCGCTGCGCCTTCCCGAAGTCATCGACCACCGCTGGCAGCCATTGGACACTAACTGAGCAACTCACCCAGCGGAGTCTTCGGATCGCCCAGCCGGTCGGGATCCACCGGGCGCTGGGACCGGATCAGGGTTTTCACGTCGTCGAGCACATCCCAGATGTTGACGTTCATACCGGCCAGCACGCGGTTTTTGTCGTCGAGCCAGAACGCGACGAACTCGCGACTGTCGACATCGCCACGGAACACCACCCGGTCATAGCGGGGCGCATGGCCCACGTACTCCATGCCGAGGTCGTACTGGTCGGTGAAGAAGTAGGGCAGTTCAGCGTATTGGCCGGGTGTACCGAGCATCCCGGCCGCCGCCACCGCGGGCTGCTTGAGCGCATTGGCCCAGTGTTCAGTGCGAATGCGAGTGCCGTACAACGGATGCTCGGCGGCGGCGATGTCGCCGACCGCGTAGATGTCGGAGTTGCTGCTGCACAGCGACGCGTCGACCAGCACCCCACCGTCGCCCGTCGACAGCCCGGCTTGCTCGGCGAGTTCGAGGTTGGGTTGGGCGCCGACCGCCACCAGCACGGCATCGGCGGTGATCGTCGAGCCGTCCTGCAGCTTGAGACCGCTGGCCTTTCCGTCCGCGGTGGTGATCGCCTCGCACTGGCTTTGCAGCCGCAGGTCGACGCCGTGTTCGCGGTGAAGGCGGGCGAAAACGGCCGCCACCTCCTCGCCGAGTGCTGCCAGCAGTGGCATTTTGGCGGTCTCGATGACGGTGACGTCGACGCCGCGTTGGCGGGCGCCGGCAGCCACTTCCAGGCCGATCCATCCGGCGCCCAGCACCGCCAGCGAGGAGCCCTCGGCCAGCGCGGAGTCGAGCGCAACTGCGTCTTCGTACTTCCGCAGATAGTGCACGCCGGCTGCATCGGATCCCGGTATCGGCAAGTGCCGCGGGCGCGACCCGGTGGCCAGCAGCAGCTTGTCGTAGCCGACGGTGGTGTCGTCGGCTAACTGCACACTGTGCGCGGCCGGGTCGATGGCAGCTGCCCGTACGCCCAACCGCAGGTCGACGTCGTGTTCGCGGTACCACGCGGAATCGTGCACGGTGAAATCGGTGAGTGACTTCTTTCCGGCAAGAAACTCCTTCGACAGCGGAGGCCGTTCGTACGGCAGCTGCTCCTCGTCGGCCACCAGCACTAGTTGTCCGTCGAAACCGTTGTCGCGCAATGCTTCTACGGCTTTTGCCCCGGCAAGTCCGCCGCCGACGATGACAAATGACGTGGCCATGCCGACAGCCTACTCGGCGCCGCTTAACTCAACAGTTCCCGCATCGACAACGCGTTGCGCACGGCGTGGCCGCCCAGGTCGTTGTTGAAATACATCCACACGTCGGTGCCATCGGCCTCCCAGTCGGCGATACGCTTAGCCCAGCGCCGCAGCTCGTGGCGCGGGTATGAGCCCGCATACATCGAGTTCTGGTCCGGGCCGTGCATCCGGATGTACACGAAATCCGTGGTGGCTCGCGGGATGCACGGCAGGCCCGCGCCGCTCATCACCACATATGCCGCACCGTGGCGCTCCAGCAGCGCGTACACGTCGGGGTCGTTCCACGACGAATGCCGCAACTCGACGGCTACGCGTATCCACTTCGGCATCGCAGCCAGAAAGGTTTCCAGGCGAGCGTCGTCGCGGGCTTGCTCTGGGTGCAGCTGGACCAGCAGCACACCGTGCCGGTCACCGAGTATTCTCCAGCAGCTTTCGAACCGCTCGATCCACGGCTCCGGCGAGGACAGCCGCCGATAGTGGCTCAGCCCGCGATGCGCTTTCACCGACATGGTGAAGCCATCCGGCAGCTGCGCACGCCACCCGGCGAACGTCGAATCCTTGGGCCAGCGGTAGAAACTGGCGTTCAGTTCGACTGTGTCGAAGACCTCGACGTAGCGGGCCAGCCGGCGCGCCGACGGCAGGCCTCGCGGATACAGGACGTCGACCCAGTGGTCGTAGGACCAACCCGAGGTGCCAATCCGCACGGTCACCGTCGGCTCAACCAGAAAGCTGTCGGCACACATCGGCGTCCAGCGATGCGCGTACCAGCGCCGCGGCCAGGCGTGCGTTGGACTGCGGGGCCAGGTCTCCCAATTCGGCCGCATCGGACGGCAAACCGAGTCTCTTCGCCGCGCTCAGAGCCCGTTTGTCGAAATACGGCCGCACCCAAGTCCATACGTCCTGCACTTCCCGCAAGAATATGTCGGCGCCGGTGGGGCCGATGCCGTTGAATTGCTGCAGCAGACGGCTGGCCGTACCGACATCGTGCGCGCTGCGTCGGGAGAGTTGACGCAAATCGCCGGAGTACTCGTCGCGGACCCGCTCGGCCAACTCGGTCATGCGAGTCGCCGAACTTTCGTCGTATCGCACGTAATGGGCGCGGCCAAACGCGCGGATCATGGTGCGACGGTCGGATTCCAGCACCGCCTTCGGGGTGCGCAGGCCGTCGCTGAAGAGTTCACGCCCGGCGCGCATGGCGATCGAGGCATCGATCGGTTTGCTGGCCAGCATGCACAGCACCAACAGCTGAAAAAGCGGCATCGGTTTGTCACTGAGACGGACACCGGCTTCGGCCGCATACGTGGTGCCGGCCGCCTTCAGCAGTCGCTCCACGCGCTTGTCCATACCGCACCGCGTACCCGCGAGACCTGGTCACAAATCAGTCCAGGTCCACCCGGATCGTCAGCAGATCGGTGCCCATCGCGCGCACCAGCGCACTGTTGACCCCGGGCAGATTGCGCAGCCGCTCGATAGGGTCGTCGTCCGGCAGCAGGTGGGCGGTTCCGCTGCGCCATCGACCGCGAATACGAACCCGCACAGCCGGATTGGCCTTGATGTTGCGCACGTACTGGGAATGCTGCCCGTGCTCAGAGACCAACCAGAACTGGTTGCCGACCAGCCGGCCGCCGACCGGGGTGCGCCTGGGCTGCCCGGACTTGCGGCCGATGGTTTCGATCATGGTGATCGGCAGCCGTCGGGCCACCGGATTGGCCACCAGCCGTTGGACGGTACTCACCACACGCCGCTTCAAACTGTTCGCGTCGGTCATGCCGCGACAGTAGCGTGATGCTCGGCTTCCAGCGATTGGGCCACGATCTCGGCGACATCGGTCATCGGCTTGACCTCCAGCGCCTCCAGCACTTCGGCGGGGACGTCGTCGAGATCAGGCTCGTTGCGCGCCGGGATGAACACCGTCGACAACCCGGCGCGCTGGGCGGCCAGCAGCTTCTGCTTGACGCCGCCGATCGGCAGCACCCGCCCGTTCAGCGTCACCTCACCGGTCATCCCGACATCGGCGCGAACCTGACGCCCGGTGGCCATCGACACCAGCGCCGTCACCATCGTCACCCCGGCGGACGGCCCGTCCTTGGGAACCGCGCCGGCCGGCACGTGCAGGTGGATCTGCCGATCCAGTGCCGCCGGGTCGACGCCCAGTTCCGAAGCGTGCGAACGCACATAGGACAGTGCGATCTGGGCCGACTCCTTCATCACGTCACCGAGTTGACCGGTCAGCTGCAGGCTCGGCTCGCCGTCGTTCGCGTTCGCCTCGATGTAGAGCACGTCGCCGCCCATCCCGGTCACTGCCAGGCCGGTGGCCACGCCCGGAACCGCGGTGCGCTCGGCGGATTCGGGGGTGAACCGCGGCCGACCCAGGTAACCAACCAGATCCGGCTCGTCGACGACGACCGGCGCCTCGACGTCCCCGGCCAATTCCGTGGCGACCTTCCGCATTACCTTGGCCAGCAGCCGCTCGAACTGGCGCACACCGGGCTCGCGCGTGTAATCGGCGGCGATCTTGCGCAGCGCCGCTTCGGTCACGGTGACCTCGTCGTCGGTCAACCCAGCACGTTCGCGCTGCCGGGGCAACAGGAAATCGCGCGCGATGGCGATCTTGTCGTCCTCGGTGTACCCGTCGATCTCCACCAACTCCATGCGGTCCAGCAGCGCCGACGGGATGTTCTCGACCACGTTGGCCGTCGCCAAAAACACCACGTCGGACAGGTCCAGATCCAGGTCCAGGTAGTGGTCCCGGAACGTGTGGTTCTGCGCGGGGTCGAGCACCTCGAGCAGCGCCGCAGCGGGATCGCCGCGGTAGTCCGAGCCGACCTTGTCGATCTCGTCGAGCAGCACGACGGGGTTCATCGACCCGGCTTCGCCGATGGCACGCACGATGCGGCCGGGCAGCGCACCGACGTAGGTGCGCCGGTGCCCGCGGATCTCGGCCTCGTCGCGCACACCGCCCAACGCGACCCGCACGAACTTGCGGCCAAGCGCGCGGGCCACGCTCTCACCCAGCGATGTCTTGCCGACACCCGGGGGACCGGCCAGCACCATCACCGCACCGGAGCCGCGGCCACCGACAACCTGCAGGCCGCGCTGGGCCCGCCGGGCCCGCACCGCCAGGTACTCCACGATGCGGTCCTTGACGTCCTCCAGACCGTGGTGATCGGCGTCCAGGATTTCCCGGGCGGCCTTCAGGTCGGTCGAGTCGTCCGTCTTGACGTTCCACGGCAGCTCGAGCACGGTGTCCAGCCAGGTGCGGATCCAGCCGCCTTCGGGGCTTTGCTCGCTGGCCCGTTCCAGCTTGCCGACCTCGCGCAACGCGGCCTCACGCACCTTCTCGGGCAGGTCAGCCGCCTCGATGCGAGACCGGTAGTCATCCGAATCCTCCGAGCCGTCCGGCGCGAGCTCCCCGAGCTCCTTGCGGATCGCCGCGAGCTGCTGTCGCAGCAGGAATTCCTTCTGCTGCTTTTCCATTCCGGCACGCACGTCTTCGGCGATCTTGTCGCTGACCTCGACTTCGGCGAGGTGGTCGGTGGTCCACTCGATCAGCAGCTGCAACCGCGCGTTGACGTCCTCGGTCTCCAGCAGTTCACGTTTCTGCACGTCGCTCAGGTACGACGCATATCCGGCCATGTCGGCCAGTGCCGCGGGATCGGTCAGCCGGTTGACGACGTCAACAAGCTCCCAGGCCTCCCGCCGCTGCAGCATCGCCAGCAGCAGCTTCTTGTATTCGGCGGCCAGCGTGCGGGTCTCGTCGGTGGGCTCGGGGTCGGTGACCTCGGTCACCTCGACCCACAGTGCCGCACCGGGGCCGGTCGCTCCGGCCCCGATGTGGGCACGCCGTTCGCCCCGTACGACGGCGGCCGTTCCGCCGCCGGCGATACGGCCGACCTGCAGAATCGATGCCAGCACGCCGGACGACGGGTAACGGTCGTCGAGCCGCGGCGCGATCAGCAGCTTGCCCGATTCGCTCGCCCGGGCCGCGTCGACCGCAGCGCGAGCCGCGTCGTCGAGCGCGATCGGCACGACCATGCCGGGCAGCACAATCGGGTTGCTGACGAACAGGACCGGGACTGTCTTGGCTTCAGCCATCAAACCTCCAAAGTTAAGTCTGTTGCGCTCAACCTTGGTAGGCGGCTGTTTGTTCCCGGTCGTCCCGGCTCAGTCGTCGATGTGTGTCGGTGGGTCGGCGAACGCGGGATCCCCGGGGTGCCGGTCCGGGCCCATCTCGTCGCAGCGCTTGTTGGGCACCAGGTAGGAACTGGCGCCGCGGTAGATCAACGTGGGGACGGCCACGCAGCGCTGCCAAGTGCCGTCGGGCTGGATCGGGCCGTCACACTTGCTGAGCACGGGTCCGCCGTACTGGCAGCCGGCGCCGGCCGGCGGCGCCCATGCGATCAGCCCCGCGGTCATCCACAGGACAGTCAGTCCTGTGGCGATGCAGCGCCCCATGGTCGTCTCCTATGCGTCGTCAGCCACACCACTCACGGACATCGGGCGGGTACTGGTCGAGCGGTGGATCACAACGCTGCCCCGGTGGGTAGTTGACGCGGGCGTTGAGCAGGTCGCAGGGAATGTAAACCTGCTTGCCCTTGGCAGTGTTGCTCAAACATAGCGTCGGCGGCTGGGCCGGAGCCTGGGCGGGGGCAATGAGCGCGACCACTAAGGCGCCGAGCACCCACACAACAGCGCGATACATCATGGGAACTCCTTTTGCCAATGAATGGCCAACACTTGACCTGCGTAAACGTGAGGGTAGCCCGCCGGGGCAGTCAAGTTGGAGGTAACGGCACCAATCGCCGCAGTTGCGTTATGTGCTTCGGCGACAATTCCTCTAGGCAAGTGACACCGAGCAGCCGCAGCGTGCGGGTCAGCTGGCCCGACAGGATCTCGATGGCACGGCGCACCCCCGCCTCGCCGCCGGCCATCAGGCCATACAGATAGGCCCGCCCGACCAGTGTGCATCGCGCACCGAGCGCGACGGCCGCGACGATGTCGGCGCCGGACATGATGCCGGTGTCGAGCAGGATCTCGGTGTCGCCGCCGAGCTCGCGTGCCACCGAGGGCAACAGATAGAACGGCACGGGCGCCCGATCCAATTGGCGGCCACCGTGATTGGACAACACGATGCCGTCGGCGCCATGGTCGACGGCCGAGCGGGCATCGTCGAGGGTTTGGATTCCCTTGACGACGAGCTTGTTCGGCCATTGGGTCTTGATCCAGGCGAGATCTGCGAAGGTGACGCTGGGGTCGAACATCGTGTCGAGGTATTCGCCGACGGTGCCCGGCCAGCGGTCCAGGGACGCGAACGCCAGCGGCTCGGTGGTCAACAGGTCGAACCACCACCGCGGGTGGCGGGCGGCGTCGAGCACGGTCCGGGCCGTCAACGCCGGCGGAATCGACATCCCGTTTCGGGCGTCGCGCAGCCGTGCACCGGCGACCGGAACGTCGACGGTGACCAGCAGTGTGTCGAATCCAGCCTCGGCGGCCCGTCGCACCAGCGCCATCGACCGGTCTCGATCTCGCCACATGTACAGCTGAAACCACTTGCGGCCCTGCGGCACAGCCGTTGCGACGTCTTCGATCGAAGCGGTGCCCAAAGTGGACAGCGAAAACGGGATGCCGGCGGCCGCTGCCGCGCGGGCCCCCGCGATCTCGCCCTCGGTGTGCATCAATCGGGTAAAGCCCGTCGGGGCGATCCCGAACGGCAGCGCCACCGGCTGGCCGAGCACTTCCCAATCGGTGCGGACATGGGTCACATCGCGCAGGATCGTCGGATGAAATTCGATGTCGCGGAAGGCTTGCCGGGCACGGTCGAGTGACACCTCGTCCTCGGCGCCGCCGTCGGCGTAGTCGAAAGCGGCTCTGGGGGTGCGCCGTTTCGCGATGCGGCGCAAGTCGTAAATGGTCAACGCCGCGTCCAGCCGACGCTGGGTGCGGTCGAAGCGCGGCTTGCGGAAGCTGATCAGCGGCGCCAGATCACGGGCTTTGGGCATCCGCCTGTGCAACGGTGGTGACATGAGATCCGTATCCGACCCCTTCGATCTGCAACGCTTTGTTGACGCGCAGGCTCGCGTTTACCACACCGTAGTCGAGGAGCTGCGGGCCGGCCGCAAACGCAGTCATTGGATCTGGTTCATCTTCCCTCAGCTGGAAGGGCTGGGCAGCAGCCCGACGGCGGCACGGTACGGCATTTCGTCGCTCGAGGAAGCCGAGGCTTATGTTCGCCACGAAGTGCTGGGGCCGCGTCTGCATGAGTGCGCACAACTGGTCAACCAGATAACGGGGCGGTCCATCGAAGAGATATTCGGGTCGCCCGACGACCTCAAGGTGCGCTCGTCAATGACGTTGTTCGCCCGGGCGACTGACGACAATCGTGATTTTCGAGAGCTGCTCGACAAGTACTACGGCGGCGTGGAAGACCCATTGACCCTGCGGCTGCTCAGCTAGGCCGCAAAATCCGCCATCCCTGCGGTTCGACCAGCACGGTGTCGACGACGTCGTCCGGCGGGGCCCCCGATCCCGCAATGACCTGTGCCCGCGGCACGCTCATTTGAAGCGGCGTCTCGTCGATATTCAGCGCAACGATGAGGGCTTCGTCGCCGCTATGCGTGCGGTACAGATAGCGCCGGTTGTCCAGCAGCATCGTGCTCGTCGTCGCCGCGTGCAGCCAGGGGTGACGCCTGCGCAGCCCGATCAAGTACTGGTGCAGCGCCCACACTTGCGCGCCGTGCTCATCCAGCGACGCTGGGGGAGCGCCGAAGTCGGGCCGCACCGCGTCGTCTCCGCCGAAACGTTCTTCCTTCACCCCGCGGTACCCCAGTTCGTCGCCCGCGTACACGCTGGGAATACCGCCGAGGGTCATCAGCAGCACCAGCGCGTGCGCGTAGTGATCGGGGTGCTCGAGCCGACTGGCGATGCGGGTGACGTCGTGGTTGCCGATGAAGGTCAGCGGCGAAAAGCTGCCCAGAAAGTCGTTGTGCCGCTGCAACGCCCAATCCAGCTCATAGAAGTTGCCGTCGTTGAGGCTGCTCCAGATCGCCTTCCACAACTCGTACTGGGTGGCCGAATCGAAACCGGCGGTTTTGACCGCTGCGGCGTAATCGCCGTGGATGAGCTCGCCCAAAAACCACGCATCGGGGTGCGACGCCCGCACTCGCGGTAACACTGCCGCCCAAAACTGCGGCAGCACAGCGTAAGCCGCATCCAGGCGCCAGCCGTCGGCGCCGCGCCGCAGCCAATGCGCCATCACGTCGACAACGTAGTCGGCGACCTCCAAATTGTCGTGGTTCAGCGTGGTGAGATCGCCGTGACCTTCGAAAGGGTAGTCGCGAAACCACGCTTGGCGATCACGCGGAAAGTCCGGGCCGACGTGGTTGAATACGCCATCGAGCAGCACGCGCAGCCCGCGTCGATGCGCCTCGCCGATGAAGAAATCGAAATCGCCGTCGTCACCGAGCCGCGGGTCGATGCGGTAGTGGTCGGTGGTGTCGTAACCGTGGGTGCGCGAGGCGAAGATCGGGCCCAGCGCGATGCCCGAAGCCCCCAGCGCAACGGCGTGATCGAGCCAGTCGACAATGCGCCGCAGCCGGTGTTCGGCGGGACCAGGTGCCGGATCGGCCGGAAACGCCCCCACGAAGCCGAGCGGGTAGACCTGCCACCAGATCACATGCTCGACCCAGCCAGGCGCGGTCACAGCCGAAACGTTACCCGGCGGCCGCCAGAGTCTGAGCGGTCGTGATCGCCTGCGCCACGCCGGCGACGATGGCGGCGACCTTCAGCGCCTCGAAGATTGCCTCCCTGCCGACCCCGGCTTCGCGCAGCGTGTGCTCATGCGCCGCCACGCAGTGTGCGCACCCATTGATCGACGACACCGCGAACGACCACAACTCGAAATTGGCTTTGTCGACGCCGGGATTGCCGATGATGTTCATCCGCAGCCCGGGGCGCAGGTCGTCGTAGGCGCCGTCCAGGAACCCCCGGCCGCGATAGAACACGTTGTTCATGCCCATGATCGACGCCGCACCAAGGGCCGCCTGGTACGCCTCGGCCGACAGGTAATCCGCTGCCTCAGCGCCAATCTCGCTCAGCACCCGCTCGTTTCGCGTCGCGGCCGCGCTGGCCAAAAGCGTGCCCCACAGCTGCTCCTCGCCCAGCACGGTGGTCCGGGTTATCGACCCCAGATTGAGCTTGAGATCTTTGGCGTAGTCGGGCAGGGCGTCCTTCAGGTCGTTGATGCCCATCAGGCCGACTTCCGCAGCTCTTCACCGGCGTCGATGGTCGGGTCGCCCTTGCGCCAGTTGCAGGCGCACAGCTCGTCGGACTGCAACGCGTCAAGCACCCGCAGCACCTCGTCGACATTGCGGCCCACCGAACCCGCTGTCGCTGACACGAACTGAATCTCGTTGTTGGGGTCGACGATGAATGTCACCCGGTCGGCGACACCTTCGTCGTTGAGCACCCCGGTGGCCTCGACCAGCTCGCGCTTGATGTCCGACAGCATCGGGAACGGCAGGTTCTTCAGATCCTCGTGGTGCACGCGCCACTGGAAGTGCACGAACTCGCTGTCCACCGAGACGCCGAGCACCTGCGCGTCGCGGTCCTCGAACTCGTCGTTCAGCTTGCCGAATGCGGCGATCTCGGTCGGGCACACGAAGGTGAAGTCCTTCGGCCAGAAGAAGATCACCCGCCACTTGCCCTTGTGGTCGTCGCTTGTGATGGTGGTGAAATAGTCGCCCGGCTCTTTGGCGTCGACCTTGGACAGATCGCCACCGATCAGTGCGGTCAACCGGTAGGCCGGGAACTGGTCGCCGATGGTCAGCAGGGCCATGTTTCCTCCTCGATCAAGATCGGATCTACTCGCAACTCTGGATTGACTCCAGTCTGCCTCGTCAACACTCTAAATAAAAGGTGATATTTCCCACTATACTAATAGGCATGGCCGATAAGAGTTATCAACCCACCATCGCCGGCCTCCGGGCATTTGTCGCGGTGGCTGAAAAGCAGCACTTCAGCAGCGCTGCAACAACTCTCGGGGTCAGCCAGTCGACGCTGTCGCAGGCCCTGTCGGCGCTGGAGGCAGGCCTGGGCGTCCAGCTGGTCGAGCGGTCCACCCGACGTGTCTTCTTGACTGCCGAGGGCCGACAGCTGCTGCCGTACGCGCAAACAGTCGTCGAAGCGGTGTCGGCGTTCGCCGCGGCGGCCGCCGGGGCATCCGACCCTCTGCAGGGTGACATGCGGTTGGGCCTGATCCCAACGGTCGCGCCCTATGTGTTGCCGACGATGCTGGCCGGCCTGGCCGAGCGGCTGCCCGAGCTGACCTTGCGCGTGATCGAGGACCAGACCGAACGGCTGCTGGCCGCGCTGCGGGAAGGCTCGCTCGACGCCGCGCTGATCGCCTTGCCGGCCGAAGCGGGCGGGATCAGCGAAATCCCCATTTACGAGGAGGACTTCGTGCTGGCGCTGCCACCGGGACATCCGTTGTCCGGTAAGCGGCGGGTGCCGCCCACCGCCCTGGCGCAGCTGCCGTTGTTGTTGCTCGACGAGGGCCACTGCCTGCGCGACCAAGCGCTCGACGTCTGCCGTAAGGCCGGCGTGCGCGCCGAGCTTGCCAACACCCGGGCCGCATCGTTGGCCACCGCGGTGCAGTGCGTGACGGGCGGGCTGGGGGTGACGCTGATACCGCAAAGCGCCGTGCCGGTCGAAGCGGCCCGCAGCCGGCTCGGGCTGGCGCAGTTCGCCAATCCCCGGCCGGGACGACGCATCGGGCTGGTGTATCGGTCCTCGAGCGGCCGGGAGGCGCCGTACCGGCGGCTGGCAGAAATCATCGGTGAGCTGGTCAGCGCCGATCAGTCGGTCCGGCTGGTCAAAGCGGCGTAACCGACACCCCCTTGTCGCCGACGAGTGAGAACGTGTTCTAGTTGCTGTCATGCTGGACTTCACCGCGGACAACACCAGCGCCGAGGATCTCGACCGGCTACGCGGAATCTACGAGCCGCTGACCCAGTCGGTTCGCGAGTTGATCGACGCCACCATCCGTACCGAAGTGGACGAAGACGCGGTTGCTGCGGCTAAAGCCGAAATCGATTCAGCCACAGCACGTTTACGCAGCAAGCAACTTGAAGGCTCATTCGGCGTGCGCTATCGCGACGCCGGGCGGCAGATAACGTGGGGCAACGTCGTGATCGGAACGCGAAACCCGATCGCGCCGCCGCTGGTGATCAATCACGACCCGTCCGGCGGCGTGTGGTGCGACTTGGAGCTGGGGGCCGCATATGAGGGCCCGCCCGGCCACGTGCATGGGGGAGTAGCGGCGCTGATCCTCGATCATGTGCTCGGCGAAGCGGCCAGCGACGGCATCTCTCCCCGACTGACGGGAACCCTTACCCTGCGCTATGTGCGGGCCACCCGACTGGGCCGGTTGCGTGCGGAGGCGATGACCACCCGCGTCGATGGGGTGAAGACCTTCGCCGCAGGTCATCTCACCGACGATGAGGGCATCACGGTGCATGCCGAGGGCGTGTTCATCAAACCCCGCTGGGCGCGATAGCGATGGAGAAAGTCATCGCTGTGCTGCGGGCCGCGGACCGCGACGACGACTGGTGCGCGCGTCAGCGTGGCCCAGTCGCCGATGAGCTGCTGCGGCTGGGTATCCAAGGTCTGGCCGTCAACGTTCGCGACAGCGCCGTCCGCGACTCACTGATGACCTTGACGACACTGGACCCGCCGGCGGCCGCCGTGGTGAGCATGTGGACGCAGCAATGCTACGGCGAGCAGATAGCGACGGCGCTCACACTGCTGCAAGCCGAGTGTGAACTACTGGCCGCCTACCTGGTCACCGAGTCGGTTCCGCTGCCAGCACCACCCGAACTCGGTAGCCGCACAACGGGTTTGGCCAACATTGCCCTGTTGCGCCGGCCTGCCGAGCTAGACCAAGAGACCTGGCTGCGCCGCTGGCAGCACGATCACACCGCGGTGGCGATCCAGACCCAGGCGACGTTCGGCTACACCCAGAACGCGGTGGTGCGCGCACTGACGCCGGATGCGCCGCCCATCGCGGGAATTGTCGAAGAGTTGTTTCCTATCGAGGCGATATCCGATCTGAAGGCCTTCTTCGGCGCCGCCGACGACGCCGATCTGCGGGATCGACTAGACCGAATGGTCGCCAGCACCGCAGCCTTCGGCGCCAACGAGAACATCGACACGGTGCCGACCAGCCGCTACGTGCTGAAATCACCGTTCAGCGCAAAAGCGCATAGGAGGCAGCCGTGATATTGCAGATCGAGGACGATAACCGGGTGCGCACCCTCACCCTGAACCGGCCGGAATCACTCAACGCCTTCAACGAGGCGCTGTACGCCGCGACTGCCGAGGCGCTCGAGGCGGCCGCCGCCGACCCGGACGTGGCCGTCGTGCTGCTGACCGGGGCTGGGCGCGCATTCAGCGCCGGCAACGACCTCAAAGAGATGCAGGCCCGGATCACCGACCCGGACCTGGGCGGCGAATCCAACTTCACCGCGATGATCGACGCGCTGAGCCGGTTCCCCAAGCCGCTGATCTGCGCGGTGAACGGCGTCGGGGTGGGCATCGGCGCCACCATCCTCGGCTACGCCGACCTGGCCTTCATGTCGTCGACGGCCCGGCTGAAATGCCCGTTCACCAGCCTGGGCGTCGCCCCGGAAGCCGCGTCGTCGTATCTGTTGCCGCAGCTGATCGGCCGGCAAAACGCCGCGTGGCTGCTGATGTCGTCGGAATGGGTGAACGCCGAGGAGGCGTTGCGGATGGGCTTGGTCTGGAAGGTGTGCGAGCCATCAGAGCTGCTGGCAGATGCCCGCCGGCATGCCGAAATCCTTGCGTCCCGGCCGCTTCCTAGTCTGATGGCGGTCAAAAGCACCATCGTCGACCCGGCTCGCCCCGAGATCGCCGCCGCGTCCGCGCGGGAGAACGCTCACTTCGCCGAGTTGATGGGGGCGCAGGCCAACGCTGCGGCATTGGCCGATTTCACCGATCGAAAAAGAGCGGATTAGCGAGCGCCGCTGGTCTCCAGTTGCGAGCCGGCCGCGATGATCGCCCGCAACGTGTGCCGGCAGCGGCCACAGTCGGCGCCCGCCCCGCACGCGGCGGCCACCTCTTTGGATGTCGACGCCCCACGCGACACGCACTCAGCCACAGTTTGGCTGGTCGCCCCCACACAAAGGCACACGTACATCAGCACACCCCTGCCGATCCGGCGTCGCCGCCCAACTGAACAGCTCGCATATTAGTGGAGTCTAACCTAAGTCGGTTAGTGCAGTCTAACCTAAGTCACCCCGGGCGGGCCGCGGCCCGACCCGGATCGGACGTCGCCGGGTATGCCGCCGAGATTATGTCCGACCGATTTTTCCCACTGAGGAAATTTCTCGTCACACGCAACGCACTTGTGGCCGCCGATCAACGGTGGGTCGGAGTTTGTTACTCAACATAGCCTTGCTTTAGTTAGGCAACGCTCGCCTGAGTGAGTATTACCTTGGGTGACAACAGCTTTCGTCTGCGGTAGCGTACGCGTGACCAGCGCGGCGCCAGCTACATAGAGGAGCGAGAATGCAGGGCGATCCTGACGTTTTGCGACTGCTAAATGAGCAATTGACCAGTGAGCTCACCGCGATCAATCAATACTTTTTGCACTCCAAAATGCAGGAAAATTGGGGCTTTACCGAACTGGCGAGCCGCACCCGGGAAGAGTCGTTCGACGAGATGCGGCACGCCGAGACGGTCACCGACCGCATTCTGCTGCTCGACGGCCTGCCGAACTATCAGCGCATCGGATCGTTACGCGTCGGCCAGACGCTGCGTGAGCAGTTCGAAAGCGACCTGGCCCTGGAATACGAGGTCGTCAACCGTCTCCGACCGGCGATCATTTTCTGTCGGGAGAAACAGGACAGCACCACGGCCACCATTTTCGAGAAGATCGTGGCCGACGAGGAAGGCCACATCGACTACCTGCAGACCCAGCTGGAGTTGATGGACAAGTTGGGCGAGCAGCTCTACTCCGCTCAGTGTGTCGCCCGGCCGCCCACCACCTGACACGGCGGCGATTGGGGTCGCTCCGTTCGGGCAACTAACTTTGACATGACGGTACCGGCTGCGCCGACGACCGCACGACCGCCAGATGCGCTGGATAACACGCTGGTCAGCACGCAGCGGCGCAACCTGATCTTCCTGGCAATCATGCTCGGCATGCTGCTTGCCGCACTCGACCAGACGATCGTGGCGACCGCACTGCCGACCATCGTCGCCGACCTCGGCGGAGCCGGCCATCAGTCCTGGGTCGTCACCAGTTATCTGCTGGCCTCGACGATCGTCACGGCGCTCGTTGGCAAACTGGGCGACCTGTTCGGCCGCAAAGCGGTCTTCCTGTCCGCAATCGTGTTTTTCGTCGTCGGGTCGGTGCTGTGCGGCCTATCGCGGTCGATGGTCATGTTGGTGCTCGCTCGCGCGGTCCAGGGCGTCGGCGGCGGCGGCCTGACCGTGACCGCGATCGCGCTCATCGGCGAGGTCATCCCGCTGCGCGAACGTGGCCGGTATCAGGGTGCGTTGGGGGCGGTGTTCGGCGTCACCACGGTGGTCGGTCCCTTGTTGGGCGGCTATTTCACCGATCACCTGACCTGGCGGTGGGCATTCTGGATCAACCTGCCGGTGTCGGCGGTGGTGTTAGCGGTGGCCACCGCGACCATCCCTACCCTCGCCGAGCGCGCCAAACCCGTCATCGACTACGTCGGAATCATCTTCATCGGGCTGGGCGCCGCGGGGCTGACCTTGGCCACCAGTTGGGGCGGCACTACTTATCCATGGGGATCGGCGCCGATCATCGCCCTATTCGTCGGGTCTGCGGTCGCGCTGGGCATGTTCATGTGGGTTGAGACTCGCTCCGCCGCACCGATTTTGCCGATTCGGCTCTTCGGTAATCCGGTATTCACCGTCTGCTGTGTGCTGTCGTTCGTGGTGGGCTTCGCGATGCTGGGCGCGTTGACGTTCCTGCCGACGTATATGCAGTTCGTGGATGGCGTATCGGCTACTGCCTCTGGTCTTCGCACGCTTCCGATGGTGATCGGCATGTTGACCACCTCGATGGTCAGCGGCATCCTGGTCGGCCGCACCGGCCGGTACAAGCTTTTCCCGATCGCGGGGACGGCCGTCATGGTGATCGCTTTCGTCCTGCTCTCACGGATGGGGCCCGCGACGTCGGCGCTGGTGCAGTCGCTGTACTTGGTCATCCTGGGTGCCGGGATCGGGCTGTGTATGCAGGTCCTCGTTCTGGTCGTGCAGAACACCTCGAGCTTCGACGACCTGGGTGTCGCCACCTCGGGTGTGACATTCTTCCGCACCATCGGCAGCTCGTTCGGCGCCGCGATCTTCGGCTCGCTGTTCACCAACTTCCTGCAGAGTCGACTGGGTCCGGCGCTGAGCGCCAGCGGGGCGCCTGCCGCCGCGGCGAGTTCGCCGGGGCTGTTGCACGGGCTGCCGGCCCAGACCGCGGGCCCGATCGTGGGCGCCTACGCCGACGCGCTGTCCAAGGTGTTCGGATGGGCGGCACCGGTCGCCGCGGTCGGTTTGGTGTTGGCACTGTTCTTGCGCGAGATCCCGCTTCGCGGCATGGGCAACACGCCCGCCGACCTCGGCGACGGGTTCGCGATGCCGACGGGCCAGTCGTCCGAGGAGATGCTGGAGGCCGCGATCGGGCGCATGCTGCAGGGCGAGCCTGGAATGCGGCTGCGCAGCATAGCCATGCGTCCCGATTGTCGACTCGATGTCGCGGGGTTGTGGGCCGTCTTGCGGATCCACCGATATGCGCGGATGTTCGGCACAGCACGGCTGACCGATATCGCCAACGACGTGGGCGTGCCATACGAAGTCCTTGAACCCGTCGTCGACAGTGTGGTAGCCGCCGGGTACGCGATGCGCGACGTCGACCGGCTATGGCTCACGCCGTTGGGAGCCCAGCAAGTCGACTTCGTGTCCGGGCTGATCCGCGACTGGGTCATGGACAAACTGACCCGGGTTCCCGGCTTTGCGGGACCGCCGGACCGGGCTCAGGTCGAAGCGGCTCTCGACCGGATCGCGCACCGAGTTGTCGCTCAACGCGATTGGCACTCTGCGAGCGCGCCACACAGCGTACGATCTCGGCATGAGCCGAATCGGAACATTCGCTGACGACGACCTGGCCGGCTGGTTCGTGAAATCTCCCGAACTCGGTGGCGCACTCGGCGCATTCAGCGACGCCGTCTACAACCGCAATCGCCTGCCGATGCGCACGCGCGAACTCGCCAGGGTGGTCATCGCCCACGACAACGAGTGCGAGGTCTGCCTCAACACCCGCGACGGCGACGGACCCGCCGCAGGCGTTGACGAAGAACTCTACGACCACGCTCTGCAGTGGCGTACCTGGCCGGGATTCAGCGAACAGGAGCGGCTGGCGGCCGAATTCGCGCACCGCTTCGCCACCGAACACACCGTGTTACGCGACGACGAGGACTTCTGGACCCGTTGCAAAGAGCACTTTTCCGACGAGTTGCTCGCCGATCTGGCCTTGTCGTGTGCGCTCTGGATCGGGATGGGGCGGGTACTGCGCACCCTGGACATCGGCCAAAGCTGCAAGTTCACGTTGCCCAGTCGGGCCTGACACACCGCGCGTGAGCACCACCCCACTTGCTGCCGCCGCGATCGCGCAGCTGGAGGGCGAAGGGGTGGAGGCGGTCATCGGCACCGTTGTCAATCCCGCCGGGCTCATCCTGGCCAAGACGGTTCCACTGCGTCGCACCAACACCTTTGCCGAGCCGGGGATGGGCGCCAGTCTGGTCTGGCATGCCTTCGCGATCGATCAAACCGGCATAGCGTTCACCGAGAGCATCGGTGTAGTCGGCGATCAGCGCGTCCGCGCCGACCTGTCCGCCCTGCGGATGATCGGCGACGGGTTAGCCTGGGCGCCAGGCGGATTCTTCGAGCAGGACGGTACACCGGTTGCGGCGTGTAGCCGCGCAACCCTGGCCCGCGTCCAGGCGGCACTGGCAGCCGAGGGCATCGATGCGGTCATCGGTCACGAAATCGAGTTCGTGCTGGTCAATCCGGACGGCAGTCGGCTGCCGTCCCAGGTGTGGGCACCGTACGGCCTGGCTGGAATCCTCGAGCACGAGGCATTCATTCGTGACGTCTCCGCGGCCGCCACCACGGCCGGGATCGGAATAGAGCAACTCCATCCGGAGTACGGCATCAATCAGTTCGAAATCTCGTTGGCGCCGCAACCACCGGTAGCCGCCGCTGATCAGCTGGTGCTGATCCGGCTCATCATCGGCCGGGTGGCCCGCCGCTATGACATGCAGGTCAGCTTTTCGCCTGCGCCGTTCGCTGACAACGTGGGATCGGGTGCACACCAACACTTCTCTTTAAAGACCGCCGACGGACCGCTGTTCTCCGACGGAACGGGCGTGCACGGAATGACGGCCGCGGGGGAGTGCGCTCTGGCCGGTGTGCTGGCCGGCCTGCCCGAGGCGCAAGGCCTGTTGTGCGGGTCGATCGTGTCCGGATTGCGAACCCGCCCGGGCAACTGGGCCGGCGCATACACATGCTGGGGCGCTGAAAATCGGGAAGCCGCCCTCCGATTCGTCCGTGGCGGGCCGGCCAATCCGTACGGCGGAAACGTCGAGGTGAAAGTGGTTGACGCTTCGGCGAACCCGTATTTCGCCTCGGCGGCGATCCTCGGGCTTGCGCTGGAGGGCATCAAATCGAACTGCGTGTTGCCGCTGGAGACCACCGTGGACCCGGCGACGTTCACCGATGCCGAACGCAACCGCGAAGGCATCCTCCGCCTGCCCCAGAAGCAGCCAGAAGTCACTGCAGCACTCGATAATTCGACTCGTATGCGCACCATTCTCGGCGATGCCGCCGTCGACGTTGTGGTGGCCGTGCGTCGTCTGGAACATGAGCGCTACGGCAGCCTGAGTCCCGAGGAGCTCGCGGACAAGTTCCGGATGGCCTGGAGTGTGTGAGGGTGCCCGGCGCACTAGCGACCCACATCGCCGAGGTTTCGTTGATCGACCAGCACGTCCACGGTTGCTGGTTGGCGCATAGGGATCGGCGGCAATTCGAGAACGGGCTCAACGAAGCCAACACCGAACTGCTCGCCGACTTCGACACCGCATTCGACTCGCAACTCGGTTTTGCCGTTCGTGCCCACTGCGCTCCGCTGCTTGGCTTACCGAAACACGCTGAACCCGACGACTATTGGAATCGCCGCGGTCAAGTCGGCGAGCTCGAGCTGGCCCGGCTTTTCCTGCGCGCGGCGAAAGTCACCGATTGGCTGGTGGACACCGGCTACGCCGACGGCGTCGCCGACGTCGCGCAACTGGCCGATGTGTCCGCCGGCCGCGCCCATGAGGTGGTGCGGCTCGAGCAAGTGGCCGAGCAAGCCGCGGCCACGCCGGGCGAGTACGCGTCGGCGTTCGAGGAGATTCTGCACCGGCGCGCCGCCGGCGCCGTGGGCACCAAGTCGATCCTGGCCTATCGCGGGGGATTCGTGGGCGATCTGTCCGAGCCGTCCGCGGCCCAGGTCGCCGAGGCCGCCAGCCGCTGGCGCGACAACGGCGGCACCCGGCTCAGCGACCGAGTGCTGCTGCGCTTTGGGCTGCACCAGGCGCTGCGCGTGGGCAAGCCGCTGCAATTCCACGTCGGCTTCGGCGACCGGGACTGCGACCTGCGCAAGGCCAACCCGCTACATCTGCTCGACTTCCTCCGGCAGTCCGGCGACACCCCGATCGTGCTGCTGCACTGCTATCCCTACGAACGCGAAGCCGGCTATCTGGCGCAGGCATTCAACAACGTCTACGTTGACGGCGGGCTGTCCATCAACTATCTGGGCGCCCGGGCTGCGCCGTTCATCGGGCGGCTGCTGGAGCTGGCGCCGTTTCGCAAGATCGTTTACTCCTCGGACGGGTTCGGCCCGCCGGAGCTGCATTTCCTCGGTTCGGCGTTGTGGCGCAACGGTATCCATCGGGTGCTCAGCGGCTTCGTCGCCGAGGATGACTGGAGCGAGGCGGATGCCATCCGGGTGGTGGACCTGATCGCCCACGCCAACGCGGCGCGCATCTACCGCCTGGACGCTGTCGAGCGGGTATAAAGCCGCCCCACCACGGGTACAAACCGGTATGGCCGGCCTGGCGGATGTACTGGAGTGGACTCGCAGGCAAGTGGCGTCGCGGGTGCCCAAGGCCGATCTCGACCAGCGCGATCCCGATTACATTCGCGACCAACTGCCGGGTACCTGGCTGCTGGCGTCGCTGTATTTTCGGGCCGACGTGCGCGGCATGGATCGCATACCCGTCGACGGGCCGGTCCTGCTGGTCGGAAATCACAGCGGCGGCAACGTGCCGCCCGATACGTTCGTCTTCACGCTCGCGTTCTGCTCCTACTTCGGCGTCGAGCGGCCGTTTTACCAGCTGGCGCACAACCTGGTCGTCTCCGCGCCGCCGTTGGGCTGGCTACGGAAATTCGGCACCGTCGCCGCCAACCACGAAAACGCCCGACTCGCCCTGGAATGCGGCGCGGCACTGCTGGTCTATCCCGGCGGGGACTACGAAGTCTTCCGGCCGGCATGGGAACGACACAAAGTCGATTTCGGCGGCAGGATGGGCTATGTCCGGCTGGCTCGCGAGGCCGGCGTGCCGATCGTCCCGGTGGCCAGCGTGGGCGGCCAGGAAAGCGCGCTGTTCATCAGCCGAGGGCAATGGCTGGCCAGGCTGCTTATGACCGATAAGCTGTTGCGGCTCAAGAGTATTCCGATCTCGCTGGCCCTGCCTTGGGGTCTGAACATCAGCGACTTGGCCGGGCACCTGCCGTTGCCCGCCAAGATCACGATCGAAGTGCAAGAACCGATCGAAGTCAACGACACGGATGTCCAAGACCAGGCGGTGCATGACAAAGTCATCGCCAGCCTGCAGGCCGGCGTGGATCGACTCGCCGCGCAACGGCGATTCCCGGTGATCGGCTGATGCGCGTCGAACGCCGGTGTGTGATCGACGCGGACCGCGGTGCGGTCTGGAAGATCGTGAGCGACCCGGACTGCTATCCGACGTTCATGACCAGCCTGGAGCGCTGGGAGAGCGCCAACGAGCAGCCCGCCGGCGTGGGTGCCCGCTACACCGTGCACTGGAAGATCGGTTCGGTGCCGGTCGGCGGTCTGATCGAAGTCGTCGAGTTCGACGAGCGGCGCGACCTGGCCTGGGTCGGCATCACCGGAGTCAACCTGCGCGGCCGGATCCGGCTGCGCGACGGCCACGACGGCCAGACCAAGGTGACGTTCCGGCTGTCCTATCAAGCGCCCGGCGGAATCCTGGGCTACATCGCCGACCGGGTCGCGGTGCGCCAGGTGGGCCGCAACGCCGCACACACCTTGGAGCGGCTCAAGGCGCTGGCCGAAGCCTAGACAAGCCCCGTCGCGTCGAAGATCCAGGAGTTGTCGGTGCCGGCCAGGTCCTCAAGCCAGGTGGCGGGCGCCTGGCGCAGCATCGTGCCCATGTCCCAGTAGTCCTTCCACAGCGCGACTTTGCCGTCTTGCACCCGGTGCACGGTGGCGAACTGCAGCAAAGCCGTCTCGCCGGTGGGCCAGGTCCACTTCTCGGAGTGCTCGTAGATCACGTCGGAGCCGTTGGCGACCAACAGGCCGTCGTAATTCTCATAACCCGCCAGTGGATCGAATGCGATCCTGATCCGCTTGACGATGTCGTCGGGACCGCGCGCGGCCAGCGTCGGCCCGACCGGCACATCCATATAGATGCAGTCGTCCGACAGAAACGTCTTCACCGCATCCCAGTCCCGATCCGACAGCGCCCGCCACAGCGCACGCACGGTGTCCTCGACGTCGATGGTCACAGCCGCTCAATATATCGACGCTTTAGAGTCAGGGGCAGCACCAGGGAGGACGTAATGGCAACAGCGCGCTGGGCCGGGTTGGCCCTGCTGGCGTTGGGGGTGGCGGCCGTCAGCCGGGCGGCGGCAAAAACGCGCACCCGGACCGAGAGCCCGTCGCCGTTCTCGCCCTGGACGCCGCCGCCCGCCCGCTACGGCCACGGCATACGGCACAACGTCGAGATCCCGATGAGCGACGGTGTCGTGCTGCGCGCCGACATTCATTACCCCACCGATCCGCAAACCGGCCAACGGGCAACCGGGCCGTTCCCCGTGCTGCTGTCGATGACGCCGTACGGCAAGAAGGCCCCGCCGCCGGCAGCCCAAATCGGTGGCGGCGCAACGCCGTACCTGATCAAGCGGGGCTACATCGAGGTGATGGTCGACGTCCGTGGGACCGGGGTTTCCGGCGGATCGTTCGAGATGTTCGGGGCTCGGCAGGCCCAAGACGGGGCGGAGCTGGTCAAGTGGGCGTCGACCCTGCCGAACGCCAACGGTCGGGTGGGCATGTTCGGCATCTCCTACCTGGCGGTCAACCAGCTGTTCACCGCGGCCGCCGTCGGGCCGGGTTCTCCGCTGAAGGCGATCTTCCCGGTGATGGCCGCCAACGACTTCTACCGTGATGCGGCGGCGATGGGCGGAGTCGTGCATCTGCGGACCGTGCGGGCCTACGGCGCGACGTATCGGCTGCTCAACGTCTTCAATCCGACGCTGGAGTTTCTCACCCGCGGCAGGCATCCGCGGCCACGCGCCGGTGGACTGGCTGCCGTCCGGCAACGCGGCCGCGACCAGCAAAGATACTTCGGCCCGCTGGTCGCCGACGCGATGAACGGCGGCGAAACGGCCTACGACGGCCCGTTTTGGGATGCCCTGCGCCCGGACTCCGTGCTGGCCGACATCGCCGCGAACGGGGTGGCCGTCTTCCTGGTCGGGGGATGGAACGACGCGTTTCAGCGCGGTGAACCACTCAACTACGCCGCGCTGCAGAACGCGCTCGCCGGACGACCGACGCACGCGCCGATGGAGCCCGGCCAGCCGATATCCGACCGTGTTCAGCTGATGATGGGGCCGTGGTACCACGTCACCACCTTCGACGGATTGCACCTGAACGCCCTGCAATTGCGCTGGTTCGACCACTGGCTCAAGGACGACGCCGAAGCGGCGATGAGCGAGTCGCCCTTCACCTTCCAGGCCATCGGAAGCTCGAAGTGGTTCCGCGGCCGCGAATACCCGGTCGGGCAAGCGACCCCCACCCGCTTCTACCTCTCGCCCGGTAGCCGGCTGACCCGCGAGCCCGGCCCGGACAGCTGCACGGTGACGCTCAACTACAGGGCTCGGGGTCCGGTGGCCGGGCGCAGCTTCGAGCAGTGGTCGCTGGGCATGTACAGCTTCTTCGCCAGCCAGCAGGGCCGGCGGATCCGCTACGACCTGGACAGCCGGCGCCTGCAGCGCGGGGCACTCACCTACACCACCGACGCGTTCACCGCACCGAGGATGGTCGTTGGGCCGATCACGCTGACGCTGCACGCGAGTGCCAACACCACCGAGACGTTGTGGGTTGCCTATCTGGACGACGTCGCGCCCGACGGCGCCAGCCGACCGCTCACCCAGGGAGCGCTGCTCGGCTCGCACCGCGAGCTGGATCCGGAACGCACCTGGTATCTGCCCGACGGCACGGTGCTGCGGCCGCATCACGTGAGCACCCGCGCCGCCGTCAAGCCGGTGGTGCCCGGCGAGGTGACCCGCTACGACGTCGAGATCTTCCCGACCGCCGCGCTGATCGCCCCGGATCACCGGTTGCGGCTCACCCTGACCACGTACGACTTTCCGAACCTGGCGCCGACCAAGCCCGCTCGCAAGGCGCTGGCCGGCGGCAGCTATCAGGTCCATCAGGGCGGGCCCAGCCCGTCGTACATCCTGGTCCCGCTGGCCGATCCCGACAGCCTGACCTGACCGCCGCGATCAGTTAGCTACCGCGCGGCCATCGATCGCGCCGGACCCAACGCCACCGGCAAGGCCGACCAGCCGTGCAGGACCCGGGTATCGCGCCGGCTTCCCGCCCCTGCCGACCGCGCCTGCGGGAAGCGTTCGAAGAACGCCCGCAATCCCACTTCACCCTCGGCGCGGGCAAGCGCCGCGCCCAAGCAGAAGTGCCGGCCGCCGGAGAAGGCGAGGTGCTTGCCGGCGTTCTCTCGCTCGATATCGAAGCGGTGCGGGTCGGGGAATACCGCCGGGTCGCGGTTGGCGGCGCCCAGGTAGAGCACCACCATCTCGCCGCGCTGGATCGGCCGCCCCGCGAGCTCGGTGTCGTTGCGCGCAATCCGTGCGGTGAGCTGAACGGGCGACTCCAACCGCAGAATCTCCTCGACCGCGTTGGGCCACAACTGCGGGCGTTGCCGCAGCGTCTGCAGGTGCTCTGGCGCATCGATCAGCATGCGGATTCCGTTGCCCAACAGATTCACCGTGGTCTCGAAACCCGCGGCCAGCACCAAACCCGCGGTTGCCCGGAGCTCGTTTTCGTCCAGATAGGTTTCCGCAGAACCGCTTTCGGCGGTTCGGATCAGCTGACTCATCAGGTCGTCGCCTGGTCTGCTTCGCAATCCTCGCAGGTGCTCGATCAGCCAGGAGTTGAACCCGGCGATCCCTTGCTGCACGCGCCGGTACTGTTGCCATGAGATCCCGAAATCCAAACTGGGCGCGGCAAGTTCGCCGAACTCCAGGATGTGGCGCCGATCCTGTTCGGGTACACCCAAGATGTCGCTGATGATTGCGACGGGAAGCTGCGAGCAGTAACGGGCGACGATGTCGACGACGTCCGATTCACCGGCCAGTTGATCCAGCAGGGTCTGCGCGGTCTGCTCGACCCCGTCACGCAGCGCCGCCACCGCCCGGGGAGTGAACACCGACGACACGGTCTTTCGATAGCGGGTGTGCTCGGGAGGTTCGACGGCCAGCAACGACGGTGGCCGCAGCGGGTGGAGCATGTCGTCGCGGGTGCGGCTCTCCAGCCAGCGCAGCGGCGCCGGCAGGTTGGATCCGATTGAGAGCACCCGAAAGTCGTCTGATCGCAGCACCTCGTGCGTGATCGCATGGTCGGCGGTCAGATATCCGATCCGGGTTCGCGCCAGCGGACCGCGGGCCCGCACTTCCTCGTAAAAGGGCACCGGGTCCGTCTTCACGGTTGGATCGGCGATCAACCGGGCCTGCAGATCACCTCGCCGGGCACCGAAGGTGGCGGCTCCGCGGACGAACCCGTGTAGGGCAAACCAGTGCAGCTTCTGTCTCACTCACGCCAGCTTATGTCGGGCAGCATTTTGGCGATGCGGCCACGCACCAGCTCGGCGCTGATGCCCTTGAGACGGTCGATCGAGCGGATGCCGCGGGGCACATACCAGTGCAGTCGGCTCGGATGGTGATATGCCGCCCAGGCGGTTTCGGCGACGCTGCTGGCCGGCATCAACTTGAACGGGCCCCGCTTCGGTGCGCGGGCCCGAATCTGCTCGGCAGATCGCGTCGACACACCGTCCTCGGAGTGCTCGAGCGTGTCGGTGAGGATGGGCGTGTCGATCAAGCCCGGAAGCACGTCGGCCACCCGCACACCGTGGCGGCTCCATTCCACGCTGAGGGCTTCCGTCAGCCCCTTGACCGCGTGCTTGGTTGCCGAGTACACGGCGAGCCGCGGCATCCCGTAAGTCCCCGACGAGGACGAGGTGGAGAACATCAGGCTGCCCGGCGCCTTCTTGAGGTAGGGCAGTGCGCCGTATGCACCGGTAAGCACCGCCTTGAAGTTGACGTCGACCACCTGCATGGCCGCGTCATAGGGCACGTCTTCGAACCAGCCTGACGCCCCGATGCCGGCGTTGTTCCACATCATGTCCAGCCCGCCGCCGGGATTGTCTGCGCAGAAGTCGGCGAGCGCGCCGTGAAGGGCCGCTTTGTCGGTGACGTCGACGTTTCGGGTCCACAGCCGGTCGTCACCCAGCTCCTCGGCCAGTGTGGCCAGGCCGTCATCGCTGCGGTCGACAGCGCATACGCGCCAACCTTTGTGGTGGAAAAGTTTGGCGCCCTCGCGGCCCATTCCGCTGCCGGCACCGGTGATGAAAATGGATTTCACGGTGCCTCTACGACATCTTTGATCCGCTGCAGCGTCTTGGTCATATCGCGGATATTGCGGCGCTGACGCAAAAAGCCGCCGAACAGCCAGTAATACACGGTGGTCAGCGGAGACGAATTGAGCCGGAATGACTCGGTCACATCGGTGCCGTCCGCGGTGGGCGACAACTTGTAATGCCAGTTATTCACCGCTCGGTCGCCGACAAGAACCTCGAATCCGAATTCGCGGCCGGGCTCACAGGCGGTGACCCGGCACGTTGTCCAGTACACCGGCCCAATTTCATTTCGTCGGACGTGGCCGCGGAACCGGGCACCCAGCGCGGGCCCGTCAGCCCCGTCAAGCCACTCCGCCTCGAACGTCTCGGGTGAGAAACGTCCGGTATTGCGGACATCTGCGATCAGCTGCCAGATCTTGTCCGCTGGTGCTTTCATGTGAACCGTCGCCGACCCTTGCATGGATCTGATCCAAGCATGTTCGGTGTCGCGTTGGTGGACGGAGGGCGGATTCAGTCGCCGCCGTTCTCCGGCACGTCGTGGCGCACCACCCGTACCTCGCCGGGTGCCAGGCAGGCGGCGTAACCGTGGACCGTCGGCAAATTCCAAATGCAAATTCCCAGTGTCGTCCCACACGGCTTCGGTGCATGTCGCGCCGGAGAAATCAAATAGCGGCCGCTCTTCGACAGCAGGATCAATCGGGTCGATGCTAACGACTTCGCGGGGCGCGGTGGCGGTAGCCGGCAAGGTCAGGCGCAGCGGTACCGCGACGACGAGTTCATTGTCATCGTCGAAGTTCAGTACCAGACCATCGCGAAACATGATCCGCTGTATCGCACAGCCCTGCATCCAGTGGTCGATCAATTTCTGGTCAGTCATATATTTACCCTGGTCGCTATAAGGCACCTGCACAAGAGCTCGACAGGGCACCGCCATAACGCTCCGCCTTGTCTCGACGCACCAGACGCGCTAGCGTTTCGTCGTCTTCTAGCGGTCCTCCAGCATGATCAACCTGGAGTGATCACCATCGACACGGAGATCAGTGAGGCCCGAAAAATATGAGTCGGTTCAAAGGCGATGGCGCGCTGGATGACGGTGAGGCACCAGTCATTGTCAGCTTGGTCGAGGCGGCAATGCAGATGTTCACCGCATCGATCGATGCCCTGCCAGACACCAGCGATCCCGAGTTCTCCGGACGCGCCGCCGTGATCCTCTCTGGTCTGCGCAAGTTGCAGGCGGCGCTCACCCAGGCGGCATCCCGCGGCAGATCGACGGCGTCGGTGATCGTGGCACTGAGCGGGGTTCGCAAGCAATACGACGAGCTCATGGAAATGGCCGCGGAAGCCCCCGGCGCGACGCTGGGTCAACAGTTGTACGTCACGCGGCGGCGGGCCAAACTGTCCGCGCAGGAAACCGCCAACGGCGCCGGGTTGCAGGCCGACCTTCTGGACGCCATCGAGGCCGACGAGACGCCCACCGACGAAGAGGCCGCCCGCATCAAGGAACTGATCGCCGCGCTCGGCGGCTGAACTACTGGCAATACGAGCGCGTGGCGAACCGCAGCGCCTGCTGATACGGCCCGTCGAGCCGGCGGGTATTGCTGACTTGACCCAGCGCGTCGTCGAGATGGGCGGCGCACCCCGGCGAATGCAGTACGTCCCAGCGCATCTCGATTTGAGCCAGCATCACGTTATTGAGATCGTCGATAGTGGCACGCGAGACCGACAGATCGGTGGGTGCGGCCGATGCGCTACCCGGGTCGAGCTTCCACTGCGCAAACCGGCTGTACTCGAGCGATTCGGTCGCGTTGATCTGGTCCTGCATGACGCCGGTGACGTAGTCGGGGTCGATGCCGGCGGCGGTGGCCTTGCCGGTTAGCGTGCTGAGTTCCCGCTGCACCCGGTCCGGGTCTTCGACGGCGAGGGCGCTGTGCCATTTGAAGGCCGCAACCGGGTCGGCGAGCGCTAACCGCTGGGCGGCGGCGTCGACCAACTCCGTCAGCGGGTCGTCGGTGTCGGCTCGTCCCGGCCCCGCGGCCACCACCACGATCACGGCCGCCGCGAGGAGCGCCCCGGAAAAAGTGCGGCCGTAGTTCACGACCGGATTTCTACCAGGCCCGGTTAGCCTAGGGCGTGACCGTGTTGTCGGGCACGTGGCTTCGTTCGCCGGCCGCTCGGGCGTTGTTGGCTGTCGCGTTGTTGATTCCGCTGGTACTGGGCGGATTGTTCCTGGCGGTGAACAAATTCCATTCGTCGCCAACCGACTCCCTGGATCGGCCCGCGAATCCGGTCTCCGACGATCAGACCCAGGCGGAGGTCGTCGAACCGGCCAAAGAGTTTGTCGGCGTGGCCCGCCTGCAGAAGCCGACGGCAGGGTACCTGTTGATGTCGTGTAAGGACCGGGAGAATCCGCCGTACCAAGGTGCGGTCTACCTGACGTTCGCGGTGCCCGCAGATGCCCGCACCGACAAGTACTTCGAGGGCATCGCGACGGCCATGGTCGCTCACGGCTGGGATGAGGGCCTACCGCCCAACCAGCACGCGTTCGGCAGAACCCTGCACAAGGGAGGCGTCACCGCGATCCTGTACCGCGACGATGACTATCCGAACCTCGGAGTCGTCCGGCTCTACGGGCAGTGCCGCAACATGAACGATCACCGCAACGACACCACGGGCTGGGTCGATATCACCAGCCGGGTGCGATGAAACTCCCGAAGCGGTTAGCCGCCCCCGCCGCCGGCGCCCAGGCTGCTCTGCAGGTCGCCCTTCATGGCCTGCAACTGGGCTCCCCAGTACTCCCAGCTGTGGGTGCCGTAGGCCGGGAAGTTGAACACGGCGTTGTGGCCGCCCGCGGCGTTGTACGCCTCTTCGAACTTCTTGTTGACCCCGATCATGAAGTTGCTCTCCAGGAACGTGGCAGGCAGGTTGGCGCCGCCCAGTTCGTTCGGAGTGCCGTTACCGCAGTAGACCCAGAGCCGGGTGTTGTTGGCGACGAGTTGGCCGACGTTGACCAAGGGGTCGTTGCGGACCCAGGCCGGGTCGTTGTCCGGTCCCCACATGTCTTCCTTCTTGTAGCCGCCGGCATCACCCATCGCCAGGCCTATCCAGCCCTGACCGGTGGACGGGCTCAGGTAACCCGACAGCGAACCGGCGTAGATGAACTGACCAGGGTGGTAGATCGCCAGGTTCATTGCCGACGCGCCCGCCATGGAGATTCCGACCGCCGCGCTTCCAGTCGGCTTGACGTTCTGGGTGGAGGCCAGGTAACCGGGCAGTTCGCTGGTCAGGAAGGTCTCCCACTTGTAGGTCTGGCAGCCGGACTTGCCGCACGCGGGCCGGTACCAGTCGGTGTAGAAGCTGGACTGTCCGCCGACCGGCATCACGATCGACAGGCCGGACTGGTAGTACCACTCGAAGGCAGGGGTGTTGATGTCCCAGCCGTTGTAGTCGTCCTGAGCACGCAGGCCGTCGAGCAGGTAGACCGCCGGTGAGTTGGCGCCGCCGCTTTGGAACTGGACCTTGATGTCGCGGCCCATCGCCGCCGACGGCACCTGCAGGTATTCGACCGGCAAACCGGGCCGGGAGAATGCTCCCGCCGTGCCGGCCCCACCTACAAGACCGACTAGGCCCGGCAGTGCGGCGGCCAAAACCGCGGCGATCATCAACCGCCGCGCCCAGCCGCGCATCCTCTTGCTCACGTCTGTCATACCTGTTCCCCTTGTCGTATGCCGTCGAGCGCCCTCGGCAGAACTTACCTTGTGGTGGTCAATATGTCGATTAGAGCGCAAACATGTCGCTGTTTTGTCACGGCCGCTGGCACCTGCTCAGCAGCCATGCCAGGGCGGCGATTACCCGGCCGTGGCTACTTCTAACGCGTGTTCTACGGCGTGCACGGCCTTCAGCGTCGCCGACACCAGATCGATCGGCTGCGCGACACACGCGTAGGCTACCCGCGGTACGCCGAGGAAGACCACATTGCCCTGACCCGGCTTCTTGGTACGCGCGGCGGCGTCATCGCAGGTCAGGGCGTGATTGAGGTGCGAATTTGGAGACGGTACTAGGGCTGTCGCTGACTGACACTGCCGTTGGGTGGGTGCTCGTCGAAGGGCGCGAGGCCGACGGCACCATCCTGGACCACGATCAATTCGAGGTCACAACCGGTGGTGGAGCACTCGCAGCGTGTACCTCGGAAGAGGTGGCCGACGCGGTGCTGCACGCCCGAACAGCTGCGGCCCAGCTCGATCAGCGGCTGCATCTGGTCGGCGTGAC
The DNA here is from genome assembly GCA_002101905.1 of Mycobacterium shimoidei. Lineage (GTDB taxonomy): Bacteria > Actinomycetota > Actinomycetes > Mycobacteriales > Mycobacteriaceae > Mycobacterium > Mycobacterium shimoidei. The sequence goes on from LQPU01000005.1 coordinate 109,171, forward strand.
GTGGAGCGATGCCGCGTCCGCGGAGGCCGCGCTGCTGCTGGAGTCGTTGACGCAACGCGGCCTCAGCAACGTCGTCCCTATTCGTTCGCTCGATTCCGCTGAGCTGCTGGGGCGGGGAATCGCGCCGGTCGTGGGTTATGACCGGGCCGCGGTATGCGTGCTCGAGCGCGATTCGGCGACTGTCGTGATGGTCGACGACTCCGACGGTGACGCGCAAACCGCCGTCAAGCACTTGCCGGGCGATGCCGACCGACTCACCCAATGGCTGACCACGATGTTCGATCGGAGCACATGGAAACCCGATGGCGTCGTGGTCGTCGCCGATGACGGACTTGATGCGTTGTCGTGGCAACTCGAGGAAGCGCTGCCGGTCCCGGTATTCACCCAAAACGGGGTGCGGTTGGCTATGGCCAGGGGCGCGGCCCTGGCAGCCGTGCACAGCACCGAGTTCGCAGACGCGCCGATGACCGAGCGTGCCGGCCCGACGCGAGCCCGGTCCGGGCGGTCGCGGTCGGTGTCTTTGGCTGGGGCGGTGGGCATGTTGGCCGCCGGTGCGGTGACGCTGGTGGCCTCGGTCTCGCTGGCCGTGAGTCCGAAGATGCTGCCCGATAAGCCAGCCCAACCGGTCCACGTTCACAAGCCAACGCCGACACCGATTGCGAAAGCGCCCGCCCCGCCGCCGGCGGTCAAGGTCGAAACTCCGCCCACCCCAGCCGTGCCGGAACCGGAGCCGGAACCCGTCGAAGAGCCGACGGTCGCTGCCGCCGTCGAACCGCAAAGCGGCATTGCCCCCGAGCCGCCGGCCGACCTGCCCGAAGCCGAACCACCACCACCGCCGCCACCGGCCGCTCCGCCGCCTCCGGAGCCTAACCCGCACCCGTTGTTGACGAAGATCCTCGAGCGCCTGCACGGTCAACCCGCAGACGTGCCGCCAGATGCACCTCCGCCACAAGGCCCGCCGCCCAATCCCGCAATACCGTAAGACCCGATGAGCGGGTCAGTTGTCCTCGGCTCTGTCCTTGGCCCGCTGCGCGGTAAACGACACTGTCACTTCGTCTTTGACTTTCACTGCGCCCATCAGCAGCGAGTACGGCTTGATACCGAAATCGGTTTGGGTGACGACGGCTTGGCATGACATCCGCCACGATTCGCCGAGATCGTCTGTGCGCAAATCGATTACCTGCTCGCGCGTTTTTCCGTGAATGTGCAGCGTCCCGGTGAGACGGTAACCGCCACTGCTCTTTTCGATCGTGTCCGTGTCGAAGCTGATTTCCGGAAACTCCGCGGCGCCCAACGATCGCAGCGCGTTGGACCGCACCAAGGCCTTTTCCGGACCGGACAACGGGGTGACACCCCCTTCGCCCCGGAGCACCTCGAGCGAATTCACCTCGACGGCCAGTTCCGCGACGATCGGTTCACCCGCCGCCCACCTGACGGTGGCCCGCCAGCGCCGCATCGCGATCGTAAGGCGATGGCCCATCTTCGCGGCCCGGCCGCCGACATCGGTGTGTACCAGCAATTCGCCGTCGGCTGCGGTCAGGGTCCACACGGCTGGGTTGCCTCGGTTCACATCGTCAGGACGGTCCGGTAGCGGGCCCGGCCCTGCTCCAGGGCCTCGTATCCTTCGGCGGCCTGCGACAGCGGCAGCTCTTCGATCCATGCCCGCACACCGGACAGCACGGCGAAATGCATTGTCTCTTCAACTTCTTTGGCGGTCCCGGACGGATGGCCGACGATACTGACTGCCGGCGTGATCAGTTGCGAGGGGCTGATCGGCAGCGGCTCGGGCGTGACGCCGATCGCCACCAATTCACCTCGTGGCAACAGGCCGCCGATGGTTGCGGCCATGGCCTGCGAATTACCGGTGGTGGCCAGCACCACCGAGACACCCCCCAGGGCTTTCAGTGCTTCGGATACATCACCGGTGGCGTCGATGTAATGGTGCGCACCCAGTTTGCGGGCATCATCGGCTTTGGCAGTGCCGCGATTGATCGCGATGGTCTCGAAACCCATTGCGCGGGCGAATTGCACACCCAGATGGCCAAGCCCGCCGACGCCGAGGATCGCCACCCGGTCACCGGGCAGTGCCTTGGTGTGACGAAGTGCGTTGTAAGTCGTGACACCGGCACAACCCATCGGGGCGGCCTCCGCGTCGGACAGCTCGGCGGGTATCCGGGCCAGCGCGGTGGCCGGCACGGTCACCGATTCGGCGTAGCCGCCGGGATATTGCCAGCTGGGAACTTTACCGTTGGCGCAGTGGATGAAGATGCCCTTTCGGCACGGGTCGCAGTGGTTGCAGTTTCCGCCGAACCATCCGACGGCCACGCGATCGCCAACCGCGAAATCTTCAACACCTTCGCCGATTTCGGCTATCGTGCCGGCGATTTCATGCCCTGGGGTCAATGGCCAGGACATGCCGGGGAAGGCGCCGGCCACAAAGTGGGCGTCGGTGCCGCAGATACCGCAGGCGCCAACGTCGATGCGCACTTCGCCGCGCGTCGGCGAGGTCGTCTCGACGTCGACGAGTTCCAGTGGCCCGCCCGCGGTTTTAACGTGGACTGCTTTGTGTGAGGGCAATGGCCTAGCCTAACGCCGCAGGCGATTTCGTTTTAGCGGAGGTGCGGTAGTCGACCTGCCAGTGCTTGATGCCATTGAGCCACCCTGAGCGCAACCGCTCGGGTTTGCCGACCGGCGTCAGGTCGGGAATCGTATCGGCGATCGCATTGAAGATCAGATCGATCGTCATCCGCGCCAGGTTGGCACCCATGCAGTAGTGGGCTCCGGTGCCGCCAAAACCGACGTGCGGGTTGGGATCCCGCAAAATGTTGAAGGTGAACGGATCCTCGAACACGTCCTCGTCGAAGTTGGCGGAGCGGTAGAACATCACCACCCGCTGGCCTTCCTTGATCTGCACACCGGATAGTTCGTAATCGCGCAGTGCGGTGCGTTGGAAGGAGGTCACCGGGGTGGCCCAGCGCACGATCTCGTCCGCCGCCGTGCCCGGACGCTCCTTTTTGAACAGCTCCCACTGGTCGGGGTAGTCGGCGAACGCCATCATCCCCTGGGTGATGGAGTTGCGGGTGGTCTCGTTGCCGGCGACGGCCAGCAGGATGACGAAGAACCCGAACTCGTCCTCGGACAGCTTGTGCCCGTCCACGTCGGCCTGGATGAGGGTGGTAACCAGATCCTGCCCGGGATTCTTGGACTTTTCCGCGGCCATCTGCATGCCGTACATGATCAGTTCGACCGACGCGGTGATCGCGTCGTTGCTGGCGAACTCGGGATCCTGGTCGCCCACCATCTGATTGGACCAGTGAAAGAGCTTTTTGCGGTCTTCCTGCGGCACACCCATCAAACCGGCGATGGCCTGCAACGGCAGCTCGCAGGACACCTGTTCGACGAAGTCACCGCCACCCTCGGCAGCCGCGGCTTCGGCGATGCGCTGTGCACGCTCGCGAAGCTCGTCGCGCAGGCGTTCCACGGCTCGCGGGGTGAACGCCCGCGAGACGATCTTGCGCAGCCGCGTGTGTTGCGGTGCATCCATATTGAGCAGGACAAACTTGCCGCGCTCGATCTGCTCACCAACCGTGCCGTCCTTGTACCGCGGCAGCGCGGTCTTCTTCAGGCTGGAGAAGACGTCGCTGCGCAACGAAATCTCTTTGACGTCTTTGTGTTTGGTAACGACCCAAAAGCCGCCGTCGTCGAATCCTCCTGCACCGTATGGCTGCTCGTTCCACCAGATCGGTGCGACTCGACGCAGCTCGGCCAGTTCCTCGACCGGCAGCCGCTCGGCGTAGATGTCTGGATCGGTGAAGTCGAACCCGGGTGGAAGATTCGGAGTCGGCATCGGCGCTCCTTGCAACGACCTGATTAGGTACGGACGACGAACCTGTCTCGCTCAGTAAAGCATCGGGACCGCGAAGATGGAACGGGTTCTAAACGGATTGCGGGGACCGAATTGGAACGTGTTCTCGCGGTCGCCTCGGACCAGCGCCCCAAACGCCCTCGTGGCCTGGGCCCCACTCGTTATGCTTTGGTCCATGATTCGCGTAGCACTCACCGCCGGGGCGATCGCTGGAGCAGTTGTCGGCTTGGCGCCCGCAGCAACCGCCGACTCGCAGCACTACGACGGAGACGTGCCGGGGATGAACTACGAGGCGTCGCTCGGTGCACCGTGCGACAACTACGAGCGGTTCATCTTCGGGCGGGGCCCCAGCGGCCAGGCCGAGGCCTGTCACTTCATCACCCACCAGTTCCCGGCGGCGCAATCGGGCTACTGGGTGATCTCCTACCCGCTGCGCGGAGTTCAGGAGGTCGGTGCGCCCTGCGACAATCCGCGCGGATTGGCGGCCCAATCTCCTGACGGCTATCCAATGCTGTGCACCGAACACGGCTGGCAGATCGGGCAGCTGACCGGAGGCGGTTTCCCGCTTCAAGGCGGAGGGTTCCCCTCAGACACGGGTATCACCAGCGATAACCCGAACCCGTAATACGTATCCGACGAGGACGAGCGATCAGACGCTGGCCGCCGCGTTGAGTTCGTCGAGCCGGTTGGTCGCCTCGAGGTACTCCTGTACCCAGCGCTCGATCACCGTCGACGTCTTCTCCACCTTCTTGAGCTGTCCGACGACCTGACCGACCGGATTGAACGCGACGTCGACAGTCTCGTTCGGGTACTTGTTGGTTGCCCGCACCGCGATCCCGGAGACCATGTACTGCAGGGGCATACCGAGCGGCTTCGGGTTGTCGGGCTGTTCCCACGCCTCAGTCCAGTCGTTGCGCAGCATGCGGGCCGGCTTACCGGTGAACGACCGGCTGCGAACGGTGTCCCGGCTGGAGGCCTTGGCGTACGCCGCTTGCTGAACCGGGGTGTTCGACGCTTCTTCCACCATCAGCCACTGCGAACCGGTCCATGCCCCTTGCGCACCCAACGCCAATGCCGCCGCGATCTGCTGGCCGCTGGCGATGCCTCCGGCGGCCAGCACCGGCAGCGGCGCCACCTCCTTGACGACCTGCGGCCACAACACGATCGAACCCACTTCGCCGCAGTGCCCGCCGGCCTCGCCGCCCTGGGCGATGATGATGTCCACCCCCGCGTCGGCGTGCTTGCGGGCCTGCGACGGTGAACCACACAGGGCGGCTACCTTGCGACCGGACTCGTGCACGTGCTTGATCATCTCCGCTGGTGGAGTGCCCAGCGCATTGGCGATCATCGACACCTTCGGATGCTGCAGCGCCACCTCGACCTGCGGGGTGGCCGTCGCCTCGGTCCAGCCCAGCAGCTGCAGGGCATCCTCATCGGCGTTCTCCACCGGAACGCCGTGGTCGGCGAGAATTTTCTTGGCGAAGTCCAGGTGCTCTTGCGGCACCATCTTGCGCAGCGTTTCGGCCAGCTCTTCGGCGGACAGGTGCGAGTCCATGCCCTCGTATTTGTTGGGGATCACGATGTCGACGCCATACGGGTGATCGCCGATGTTCTCGTCGATCCACTTCAGCTCGATCTCCAGCTGCTCGGGCGTGAAGCCGACCGCCCCGAGTACACCGAAACCACCGGCCTTGCTCACCGCGACCACGACATCGCGGCAGTGCGTGAAGGCGAAGATCGGAAATTCGATACCGAGCTCGTCGCATATGGGGGTATGCATGGCTGCTCCTTAAATTGAAACGTGTTCTAGTTTAGTACACGAGAGCCCATCGTTCACAGGAGACAGCCATGACGATCCGCGTCGCCCACATCGGCACCGGGAACGTTGGCCGCCTGGCCTTGAGTCAGCTCATCACCGACCCGCGGTTCGAGCTGACCGGGGTGTGCGTGTCGACTCCGGCCAAGGTCGGCAAGGATGCGGGGGAATTGGCTGGACTCGACATCGCCACCGGCGTCGCCGCGGTCAACGACCTGGACGCGCTGTTGACCACCCAGCCCGACTGCGCGGTCTACTGCGCCATGGGCGACAACCGTCCCGCCGAGGCCATCGGTGACTGCACGCGCATCCTGGCCGCCGGCATCAACATCGTCGGCGCATCACCCGGGATACTCCAGTTCCCCTGGCAACTGATGCCCGAGAAGCACATCTCACGTCTGGAAGACACAGCCCGGCAAGGTAATTCGAGCCTGTTCATCACCGGAGTCGATCCCGGATTCGCCAACGACCTGATCCCGTTCGCGTTGGCCAGCACCTGCCAGAACGTCGAGCAGGTGCGATGCATGGAGATCGCCGACTACGCCACCTACGACGGCGCGACGGTGATGTTCGACGTGATGGGCTTCGGAAAGCCGCTCGACGAGCTGCCGATCCTGCTGCAACCGGGCGTGCTGAGCATCGCGTGGGGAACAGCGATCCGGCAGCTGGCCGCCGGCCTGGGCATCGAGATCGACGAGATCACCGAAAACTACGAACGCGAACCGGCGCGCGAGGCCTTTGACATCGCCGCCGGCCATGTCCCGAAGGGCAGTGTGGCGGCCATCCGATTCGAGATCACGGGGATGGTCGACGACCGACCTGCCATCGTGATCGAACACGTGACCCGGTTGCGGGACGATCTGCGCCCCGATTGGGCGCGACCCGCCCAGCCCGGCGGCTCCTATCGCGTCGAGATCACCGGCGAACCGTCCTACGCTGTGGACATCTGCCCGACCAGCAAAAAGGGCGACCACAACCACGCTGCGATCGTGGGCGCCGCCGGGCGCATCGTGAACGCGATTCCGGCGGTGGTGGCGGCGGCGCCGGGGATTCGGACCACGCTGGACCTGCCGCTGATCACCGGGCCGCGCTGGAACAAGTTCTAGTCCACTGGGGTAGCCTGCTTCGTCATGGGGCGCGTGGACGGCAAAGTTGCACTGATCAGCGGCGGCTCACGCGGCATGGGCGCGGCTCATGCCCGGGCGCTTGTCGACGAGGGCGCCAAGGTGGTGATCGGAGACATCCTCGACGAGGAAGGCAAGGCACTTGCCGACGAGCTCGGCGACGCCGCGCGCTATGTGCACCTCGACGTCACCGAGCTCGAGCAGTGGGAGGCCGCGGCAGCCACCGCCGTCGACGAGTTCGGCAAGCTCAACGTTTTGGTCAACAACGCCGGCATCGTCGCCCTGGGCCAGATCCACAAATTCGACATGGCCAAGTGGCAGAAGGTCATCGACGTCAACCTCACCGGCACGTTTCTGGGCATGCGGGTCGCCGTCGAGCCGATGATCGCCGCGGGTGGCGGCTCGATCATCAACGTCTCGTCGATCGAAGGGCTACGGGGCGCCCAGATGGTTCACCCGTATGTTGCGTCGAAGTGGGCGGTGCGCGGGCTGTCCAAATCCGCAGCACTGGAGCTGGCGCCGCACAACATCCGGGTCAACTCGATTCATCCGGGCTTCATCCGCACCCCGATGACCAAGCACTTTCCGGACAATATGCTCAACATCCCGTTGGGCCGTCCCGCCGAATCCAGTGAGGTGTCGACGTTCGTGGTGTTCTTGGCCAGCGACGAGTCGGCCTACTCAACCGGTAGCGAATACATCATGGATGGCGGCTTGATCCTCGACGTTCCGCACAAGTTCTAACGGCGTCAGGAGCTTTCGCTTTCGAACAGGTACGAGCCGACGGTGATCACGCGGTCGCCGGCGCCCTCGTCGTGCATGACCGTGCGCACCGCAACGGTGCCGCCCGCGCCCGGAATCGCTTCTGTATCAACGCGGAACGGCCCGGCTTTACCGCGCGCGACGAACATCACGTGCGACGAGCGGCCCTGTATTCGATCGGTTCGGGCAACCTGGAGCGCTTGCTGCGCGGCTGCGGTCTCCAAGACCACGAATTGCGGCCCGATGTGCAGGGCGGCGTCCGGTGAAGCGACTTCGGCCGCCAGTTCGGGCAACGCCCAGTGCCCGTCGGCGCGGCAGCGCCCACCGAATACCTGCCACAGCGCCGGCAAGTCGGGGGAGTCGATCACCTCAATCGGCTCGACCTCCATGCGGCCGAGTCCCTCGGGTGGTGTGCCGATGCTGATGCCCTGGCCCTCGGTCAGTGCGAGCACTCGCGTGGGTTGGTCGGCGTCGACGATGCGTGAGCGGCTGAATCCGAGCTGGCGGCCCCGTTTCACCGTCTCGGAGATCACTTCGATACGGCGTACGTCGCGGCCCGGGTCAAGAACCTGGCAGGAATGAATGACCGGGTTCGGCACCGCTTCCAGATCGGACATCCCGCCGCCCTCCGGGGAGGCGATGCTGAGCACCGCCAGCAGGATGCCGCCGCTCCCCGAGCGCATGTCGTGGCGCAGCGTGACGGTGTCGTCAACGGGACCCAGGTCCATCGAGGAATAGCGGCGGCCGATGTAGCGGTAGCTCAGCAGCCCGCCCCAGCGGCGGCGCAGTTCCGCGGCGTAGGCCTCGCGTTCGTCGGCCAGCTCGCGGATGTCTCGCAGCATGGGGCCAACCTACTCAGGCCACCTCATCCAGCCGCAGGTAGGCGCGGATCGTCGTTTCATCCGCGCCGGTATAGGCGCGAGTCAGATCGGCGATGGCATTGACCACATACAGGGCGCGGCCCCGGCCGGTGTCGCTGTCATAGGTTCGACGCCCGGCGAGGGGATCGTCGAGTCGCCCGCGGTCGCGCGCTTCGCACACCAAATAGCCATCGTGCTGCCAAAGCGCGAGCCGGCATGGGCCAGCGGCGTACATCAGACTCGAGGTGGCCAACTCGTTGGTGATCAATTGCAGATCCGCGGTCCGCGTCGCCGACAACCGGAACCATTGCCCATACGCGACTGCGAACGCGCGGGCACCGCTGAGATCGGCGAGGCTTCGCACCGTGTATTTGACGGCGGCGCTGTGAGTCCCCAGCGGTTGGTTGTAGTGGGCGCAGACCAGGTCGGGGTCGTAGGAGGCGCTTTGCTGCTCCGGAAAGCCGGGCCGCCACAGTACCGGGTGCGTTCTGCAGGCGTCGACGATGACGCCAGGGTGCAAATGCGCGACGTCGTATGGGCAGACCACGGTCGCGTCGCGCCCGACGAACGCGTGGTTTAGCAACGCTTCGTGCTGCACGCAGGCCGGGTACTCGACTTCGGAGCGGCTGGGCCAAATCGGTTCACCGACGATGCGTACTGGTTCACCGGGGTGTTTCACCACGAAGCCGCTCAGCACTTCACCGAGGATCCGTCCGGGATTGCGGCCGGCGTCAGTCATGTCGGTCATCACAACGTGGGCGGCGTGGCGTCCCAAGGTCTCGCGCAGCGCCGCCAGATTGGGTCCCGGAACGGCCACCATCACCGGGTGTCCGGCATTGATCCCGTCGACGATGAACGGCAGCAAGCTATCCAAGTATTCGACACGCGTGCGGTAGAACAACGCTGGGTGCACGAAGTTGTCTTCGGTCGCCACGCGTCGCGGATACCCGGCGCACGCTACGCTTACTCGCCCCTAGCCAATGATCAGCATGCGGCGCACGTCACACTTCGAGCAGCACGGTTACCGGGCCGTCGTTGACCAGCTCGACCTGCATGTGCGCACCGAAAACCCCGGATTCAACGTGGGCACCAAGCTGCGTGAGAGCCGCAATGAAGTCCATGATCAGCGGCTCGGCGACCGCGCTTGGCGCGGCAGCGTTCCAGGACGGTCGTCTGCCCTTGGCGGTGTCGGCATACAGGGTGAATTGGCTGATCACCAAAATCGGCGCATCGATGTCGGCGGCGGATTTCTCGTCATCGAGTATGCGTAGCTGCCAGAGCTTTTCGGCCAGCCGCCGCGCCTTCGCTTCGTCGTCGCTGTGGGTGACGCCGACGAGCGCCAGAAGTCCCTGACTCTCCGGGTGGATGGCGCCGACCACCTTGCCGTCGACAGACACGCTTGCCGACGAGACCCGTTGCACCAGAACTCGCATGGACGCGATGCTGCCATGCGATGTTTTACGCTCGAATTGTGTCGGTACTGATCGCGTTTTCGGTTACGCCGCTTGGCGTTGGCGAGGCCGTCGGTGAGCTGGTGGCCGAAGCGGTTCGGGTGGTCCGCGATTCCGGCTTGGCGAACAAGACCGACGCGATGTTCACCCTCGTCGAGGGCGACTCTTGGGAAGAGGTGATGGCGGTGGTGCAGCGCGCCGTCGAAGCCGTCAAAGCCCGTGCTCCGCGAGTGAGCGTGGTGATCAAGGCGGATTGGCGCACCGGTGTCACCGACGCGATCACCCACAAGACCGAATCGGTGGAGCGGCACCTATCCGAAGGTTAATGCTGCGCCACCGTGCGAAAAGCCCGCTCGGCCTCGTCGCCGTGGACCGCGAACACCACCCGCTGCAGTGAGCCGGGCTGGTGCCGCCGGACCGCGCCGACCATCAACCGCGCTGCTTCATCAACCGGGAAAGCCTTGCGCAGCGTCGACCGTGTCGCGTTCTCGATGATTTCCGCGGAGGTCGGCCCGCCAAGTTCCATGGTGGCCGCATGGATGACGTAGCGCGCCGGCATGTCGCCGGCCGTGGTCTCGACGGCTTCGCCGAGTCCGATCGGCGCTTTTTCGCGTGACTCCCGCTGCACCTGCGGGCCACCCGCGCGCGAGATAGCCGCCGCCACCCCACCGCCATGACGAAGTTGGGTGTTGGCCGCATTGGTGATGGCGTCGACCTCGAGCTTGGTCACGTCTGCCTGAAGCACTTCGATTTCGATCATCCCTTTAGTGTCATACCGGTGAGTGCACGTGCAGGCATTGTGGTCACCGGCACCGAGGTGTTGACCGGGCGAGTCCAAGACCGCAACGGGCCCTGGATCGCCGACCGTCTTCTGGAGCTGGGTGTCGAGCTGGCACACATCACGATCTGCGGTGACCGGGCCCGTGACATCGACGCGCAACTGCGATTCATGGCCGATCAAGGCGTGGATTTGATTGTCACCAGCGGCGGGCTGGGGCCGACGGCCGACGATCTGACGGTTGCCACCGTGGCTCAGTTCTGCGGGCGTGAGCTGGTGCTGGATGCCGAGCTGGAAGGCAAGATCGCGGCGATCCTCAAATCGCTGATGGGCCGAATCGGGGGTGCCGACTTCGACGCGGTGCGCGCGGCCAACCGCAAGCAGGCGATGATCCCGGCCGGTGCTCTGGTGCTCGACCCGGTGGGAACGGCGCCGGGTGTAGTGGTGCCGGGTAAGCCGGCCGTGCTGGTGCTTCCGGGACCCCCGCGTGAGCTGCAGCCGATGTGGCGGCGAGCGATCGAGCTGCCCGCGATTCAGGAAGCGATCGCGGGGCGAACCGTCTACCGTCAGGACACCTTGCGGATGTTCGGTCTGCCGGAATCCGGGTTGGCCGAGACACTGCGAGAGGCCAAGAAGTCGCTGCCCGGCTTCGAGGCGCTGGAGATCACCACCTGCCTGCGCCGTGGCGAGGTGGAAATGGTCACCCGCTACGAGCCCTCCTCTGAAGGTGTGTACGCCAAGCTGGTCGAGGTCCTGCGCCAGAAGCATGGCGAGCAGTTGTTTTCCGAAGACGGTTCCCGGGTGGACGATCAGGTCGCGCGATTGCTGACCGGCCGCCGGATCGCGACAGCCGAGTCGTGCACCGCGGGTCTGGTGGCCGCGCGGCTCACCGAGCTGCCAGGTTCGTCCGCATATGTCGTCGGGGGAGTAGTGGCCTACGCCAACGAGGCCAAAGTCGAACTGCTGGGCGTGGATTCGGCGCTGATCGAGGCACACGGCGCGGTGTCGGAACCGGTGGCCGAAGCGATGGCCGCGGGCGCGCTGCGGCGTTTTGGTGCGGACACCGCGGTCGCGATCACCGGGATCGCCGGCCCTGGTGGGGGAACGGAGGACAAGCCGGTGGGCACCGTGTGCTTCACGGTGTCGCTGGCCGATGGCCGCTCAATGACCCGCACGATCCGGCTGCCCGGCAACCGCGCCGACATTCGGGAGCGCTCGACGACGGTGGCGATGCACCTGCTGCGGCGGATATTGAGCGATGCGCCATTTGTCGGTGGCCCACGCTAATATCGAAAGTATGTTCGGTATCAAAGCATCGGGCGAGGCCAGCGCCTGTTTTGCTGAGCTGGACGACGCCGGTGTGGTGGATGCGATCGCGGGCGCGGCCCGGGCGCAGAACGCGATGTGTGGGCGAGAGTTGGCGGCGGTTGGGGAACTGTATGCGCGGCGGGCGCCCGAAGACGATGTCGATCGCAGCAACTGGGCCATCGACGGGCACGAAAACGTGGTGGCCGAAGTGGCTGCCGCGTTGGGGATCAGCCGCGGCCGTGCCCGCACACGGCTGCGGTATGCGATCGCGTTGCGGGAGCGGCTGCCCCGGGTAGCCGAGGCATTCGCTTCGGGGGCCATCGACTTTCGGGTGATGGCCGCCGTCGTGTCCCGCACCGAGTTGGTCGAGGATCCAGTGCTGATCGCCAAGATCGACGCCGCGATCGCCCGGCACGGGCACAAATGGATGCGGCTATCCGAGCCCAAGCTGTTTGAGCGCATCGACATGTGGGTGGTCCGTTTCGATCCGGCTGCACAGCGGCTGCCCGGAGAGCGCAACCAGGATCGGTACGTCGAGATCGGACCGGTCGAAACCGGATTGGCCGGCATCTGGGCACAGGTTCAAGCTCACGACGGCGCCGCGTTGGATCACAAGCTGGATGCATTGGCCGACACAGTGTGCCGGAACGATCCGCGCACCAAGGCGCAACGGCGCGCCGATGCGCTGGGAGCCCTGGCCGCCGGATTAGACGTAATGCGTTGCGAATGTGGGACAACGGATTGCGCTGCGGCAGCACGGATCCCGGGCACCAATGTGACGATCCATGTGTTGGCCGAGCAAGCATCGGTGAAAGGCGATTCGCAGCAGCCGGGTTTCCTGCCGGGGTTCGGGCCTGTGCCGGCACCGGTGCTGCGCAACCTGGCGGCGACCGCGAAACTCAAGCCCGTCGTGAAGCCGTCGGCGGATCCGGAAGCGGGGTATCGCCCTTCGGCGGCGTTGGCCGAGTTCGTACGGCTGCGGGATTTGACTTGCCGGTTCCCCGGCTGCGATCTACCGGCCGAACATTGCGATATCGACCATACGGTCCCGTATCCGCTCGGCCCCACGCATCCGTCGAATCTCAAGCTGCTGTGTCGCTACCACCACCTTTTGAAGACCTTCTACACCGGTTTCGGCGGGTGGGTCGATCAGCAACTAGCGGATGGCACGGTGATCTGGACGGCACCTACGGGCCACACGTACACCACCACACCTGGCGGTGCCGTGTTCTTCCCGATATTGGCCGATCCCACAGGCGAATTGGTGTTGCCTGCCTCGCTCAAGTCACTCGGCGCGAACCGCGGGTTGATGATGCCCACCCGGAAACGAACCCGCGCCCAGGAGCGCGCCGCCCGTATCGCCGCTGAGCGACGCATCAATGAAGAACGCCTCGCCGCGCAGGCGGCGCGAGAGGCGGAGCGCATCGCCGCCTGCAACGATCCGCCACCCTTTTAGGCGACAGCGAACAACCGCCATTCGCCAGGGACGCCCTTGAGTTGATGATTGCCGCGGTCTTCGAATTCGAGTCCTGATCCGATCACAAGGTCACGCAGCGTGCTGGACACCAGCACGTCATTCGGATCGGCCAGGGCACTCACCCGCGCGCCGATGTGCACGGCGATACCGCCGATGTCATCACCGCGTATCTCACACTCGCCGGTATGCAACCCGGCACGCACCTCGATGCCCAATGCCTGCACCGCGTCGCGAATTGCCATGGCGCAGCGGATCGCTCGCTGCGGTCCGTCGAACATCGCGAGGAAGCCGTCGCCCGAGGTGTTCACCTCACGACCCCTGAACCGAGTGAGTTGCGAGCGGACGACGGCGTCGTGCGCATCGAGCAGTGCATGCCAGTCACGGTCACCCATCTCGGCGGCTTGCCGCGTCGAGTCCACGATGTCGGTGAACAACACCGTGGCGAGAACTCGATCGTCGGGCACGTCGGCCTGGTGCCCAATGAGGAATTCGGCGATCTCCTGAAACGAATCCCGCCACGGTTCCACGAAGTGGAACGCGCGTTGCGCCCATGCAGCTCAACATATTTCGCACCCGGTACACGTACAGCCACGTCCTTTCCTCCGGCAGGCGGGATCACCGGGTCCTTCGCGTGGTGGAGGACGAGGGTGGGCACGCGGATTGTCGGTAGCACCGACCGCACGTCCAATTCGCTGGCGAGACGCACTACACGCGAAACCGTCCCTGGGGTGGCCGCCAGGCGTTCGTGTCGTGCCCACGCTGCTCGAATCTCTTCATTCCACGGCATATCTGGGTTGATCGTATGTTCGATCTCCCCAGTGCCCCAGGCGGCGACCGTGGCAGCCTTAACATCCTCGGACGTTGCCGTATGGGTACCCGTAAAGCCCTCTAGGACAACCAGCGCAGTGGTGCGGGACGGGTGTGTCGCCGCAAAAAGCGCCGCCTGCGCAACAGCGCCATTGACTCCGAGGAGCACCGCCTCACTGCTACCCAGATCATCGAGCACCGCCGTGATGCTGTCGGCCCATTGCTCCAACGTCGGGAGCGCGCCCGGGATGACCGGATCTGAGGCTCCCGTGCCCGGCTGGTCGAAGAAAATCAGTCGACCCAGCGATGCCATCGCCTCCACCCATCCTTGAAGCGAGGGCAGCTCCGGTAAGTGCTCGCAGCACGTGAACCAGTTCGGAACGAACACGATGTCGCGCTCGCCCGGGGAAGACGCGCGATAGGCGACGCGCAAGTCCCCGTTCATCGCATAACGCGTCTCCGAGAACACGGCGGAAGTGTAAGCCGAGCAGCAGGTCAGGCGGTGCGTATCGGCAGCGTTCATGCTGCTCACGAGCGTCACGTGCGTGTTCTTCAGCCAGTCGGTGCCACCACCTTTTGAAGACCTTCTACACCGGCTTCGGCGGCTGGGCCGATCAGCAACTAGCGGATGGCACGGTGATCTGGACGGCACCTACGGGTCACACGTACAGCACCACACCCGGCGGTGCCGTGTTCTTCCCGATATTGGCCGATCCCACAGGCGAATTAGTGTTGCCGGCCTCGCTCAAGTCACTCGGCGCGAGAGGCCGCCCGTATCGCCGCCTGCAACGATCCGCCACCCTTTTAGCGCGGTTTTGCTGCGTAACGGGGTCTGGCGCTGGCTAGCATGAGCTAACGCGCGGAATACCGCCGTTGAACTGCGGCGACTGGAGCGACGTGGGCATGACCGAACTGCCCTCCGGAACGGCGACGTTGCTGCTGGCCGACGTCGAGGGTTCCACTCTGCTGTGGGAAACCCAACCCGACGACATGTCCGACGCATTCGCGCGCCTGGACCGCACCCTGTCCGAGGTCATCGGCACTCTGCACGGCGTGCGGCCGGTCGAGCAGGGTGAGGGCGACAGCTTTGTGGTGGCATTCTCCCGCGCCAGTGACGCCATCGCCTGCGCGCTCGAATTGCAGCGAGCGGCGTTGGCCCCCATCCGACTACGGATCGGCATCCACAGCGGGGAAGTGCAGCTGCGCGACGAAGGCAACTACATCGGTCCGACCATCAACCGCACCGCACGCATCCGCGACCTGGCTCACGGCGGCCAAACCGTGCTCTCCGGCGCCACCGAAGCACTCGTCGCCGACCGGCTCCCGGCGGATGCCTGGCTGACCGAGCTGGGCAGCTACCCACTGCGCGGTGTACCCCGTCCCGAACGCGTGCTGCAGCTCTGCCACCCGGACATCCGGAACGAATTCCCGCCGCTACGCACAGCCAAATCGATCGCCACCCATAATCTTCCGGCACAGCTGAGCAGCTTTGTCGGGCGCAACGATCAGATCCGGCAGTTGATCGACACCCTCACGCACAACCGGTTGGTCACATTGACGGGCGCCGGAGGCGTGGGCAAAACCCGCCTGGCGATACAAGTTGCATCCCAGGCGGGACCCGATTTCGACGACGGCGTGTTCTATGTCGATCTGGCACCGATCACCGATCCGGCCCTGGTCCCCGTCGCCACGGCCCGCGCGCTGGGTCTGCGCGACGAGCCAGGCCGCTCCACGGTCGAATCCGTCACGCGGTTCATCGGCGAGCGCCACCTCCTCATGGTGGTAGACAACTGCGAACACCTCTTGGATGCCAGCGCCGAATTGACCACGGCCCTGCTGGGCGCCTGCCCGGAATTGACAGTGCTGGCCACCAGCCGGGAACCCATCGCCGTTGCCGGCGAGGTGAGCTGGCGGGTGCCGTCGCTGTCGCTGGAGGAAGAGGCCATTGAACTTTTCGTCGACCGCGCTCGCCATGCCCGCCCGGACTGGGATGCTCCCGACGACAAGGCGGGCACTGTCGCCGAAATCTGTCACCGACTAGACGGTGTGCCGCTGGCGATCGAACTGGCAGCGGCGCGGGTGCGTTCACTGTCGCTCGACGAGATCCTCGACGGTCTGCACGACCGATTCCGGCTACTGACCGGTGGTGCGCGCACCGCCGTACAGCGCCAGCAGACGCTGCGCGCATCGGTGGATTGGTCACACGCACTGCTCACCGACCCCGAACGGGTGCTGTTCCGCCGGCTCTCGGTGTTCATGGGCAGCTTTGACCTGGCTGCCGCCGAAGTCGTCGCGTCTGACGGTGGTCTCGAACGCCATCAAGTGCTGGATTTACTCACCTTGCTTGTCGACAAATCCCTCGTCGCAGCCGAATATGCCAGCGGGCCAACGCGATACCGCCTACTCGAGATGGTCCGCCAATACGCGCTGGAAAAGCTCGGCGAGTCCGGCGAGGCCGAAGAGGTCCGAACGCGGCACCGCGACCACTACACAGCGCTGGCCGCCCGGGTGGAGGCGCCGCCGGTGACCGAACTGGATCGTCGTGTCGGGTGGGCCGAAACCGAGATCGACAATCTACGCGCCGCGTTCACCTGGAGCCTCGAGTGCTCGGAGCTCGAACACGCATTGCAGCTGGCATCGGCGCTGCATCCGTTCTGGCTGACGACGGGCCGCTTTTCGGAGGGGCTCAGCTGGTTTGACGCCGTCCTTTCCGACTCTGACCTTGCACCCGCGGTGTGGACGCGGGCCATGGTGGACCGGGCGGCTATCGACGCGTATTCCGGCGCGGAAAGCAAGGATCTTGCCGAACAGTCGCTGACCATGGCCCGTGAATTGGGCGACCCGGCGTTGACGGTTCGGGCGCTCACGGCGTGCGGCGGACTGTCGATATATGAGCCGGCGGTCGCCCGGCAGTACCTGGACGAAGGGATCGCGCTAGCGCGGGAATTGGGCGACGACTGGAGGTTGATTCAGCTGCTCAACTGGCGCGCGTTCGGCGGGAACGCGTCAGGTGAGCTGCACGAGCCGCTCATCGCGGCCGAAGACGGCTGCACCCTCGCCCAGGCAATCGGCGATCACTTTCACGCGCGGCTGTGCCGCATGTGGCGAGGGTTGGCCCGGGCCTGTCTGGGCGAACTGGCCGACGGCATTCCAGAGTTGCGTGCCGTGCTTGCAGAGGCGGAGACAGCTCACGATTCTGTTACCCGGGCACTCTGCCTCATCTGCCTAGCCTTCCCACTCACCCACGCAGGTGAACTGAGCGAGGCACGAGCCGCGGCCGAGCGCGCCATTGAAGCCGGGACGGCGCTCGGCGGATTTTACTTGGATACGGCATATGCATCCGCGGGACTCGCCGCGTTCGCCGCTGGCGATGCGCCGGCGGCCCGAGAGGCAAGCGAAGCGGCCTGGCAGCACAGAAATCCTGCCCGCGAAGCACTTGTCATCAGCATCGCCCCGCTCGCCGAGTCAGCTGCGGCGTGCGGCGATCTCAGCGCGGCTCGGCGCTGGGCCGACCAGGCCGTATCGATAACCCGGCAATGGCACTTGCTCAATACGCGTGCCAGACGCATGCACGTGGCCATCGCGCAAGGGGAATTCCAACAGGCTGAACGCGACGCCTACGACGCGCTGGCACTGTCCAGTGAGCTGCGAGCGCACCTATTTACGCCGGATCTGCTGGAATGTCTCGCCGTGCTGGCCGTCGAAAGCGGCAACCATCGCGAAGCTGCCCGCCTTGTCGGGGCCGCCGATGCCATTCGGCAGCGCACCGGCGCAGTGCGGTTCAAGATCTACGACGCCGGCTATGAGTCCCGCCTCGCAGACATCCGTAACGCTCTGGGAGAAAACGATTTTGAGGCGGCACGCACTGAGGGATTCGCTTTATCGACAGATGAGGCGATCGCGTATGCTTTGCGCGGCCGTGGTGAACGCAAACGGCCGTCTAACGGGTGGGCCTCGCTGACCCCAACCGAACTCGACGTGGTGCGCCTGGTCAGCGAAGGACTTCCCAACAAAGACATCGCCGCCCGGCTTTTCGTCTCACCGCGCACCGTGCAGACCCACCTCACGCACGTCTACACCAAACTCGGCCTGACCTCGCGCGTCCAGCTCGCGCAGGAAGCAGCCCGCCACCACTGAGACGGATATACGCGGTTTCGCTGATGTTTTGCTCTACTGGCGACCGCATGCTGGCTAGCATGATCGAACGCGCGGACACACCGCCCGTGAACTGGAGCGACGTGGGCATAAACGAGCTGCCCTCGGGAACAGTGACGTTGCTGCTGGCCGACGTCGAGGGCTCGACGCAGCTCTGGGAAACCCAACCCGACGACATGTCCGACGCATTCACGCGCTTGGATCACGCCCTCACCGAAGTCATCGCCGCCCACGACGGGGTGCGGCCCGTCGAGCAAGGCGAAGGCGACAGCTTCGTCGTCGCGTTCCCCCGCGCCAGCGACGCAATAGCTTGCGCCCTGGCCCTGCAGCGAGCGCCGCTCGCGCCGATCCGGCTGCGCATCGGCGTGCACAGCGGAGAAATCCAGCTGCGCGACGAAGCCAATTACATCGGTCCGACCATCAACCGCACCGCACGCATCCGCGACCTGGCTCACGGCGGCCAAACCGTGCTCTCCGGCGTCACCGAAGCGCTGGCGGCCGACCGACTGCCGGCGGATGTATGGCTGACTGAGCTGGGCAGCTACCCACTGCGCGGTGTGGCCCGGCCCGAACGCGTGCTGCAGCTCTGCCACCCCGATCTGCGCAACGAGTTTCCGCCGCTACGGACATCCAGCACCGTTGCCGTGCAGCAACTTCCGGTCCAACTCACCACCTTCATCGGACGAGTAGCAGAGATCAAAAAGGTGCGGGGGGTACTGACCGACAACCGACTCGTCACCTTGACCGGTGCCGGCGGCGCGGGCAAGACACGTCTGGCGGTGCAAGTCGCCGCACAGATGGCCAATGAATTCGGCGATGGCGTCTGGTACGTCGATCTGGCTGCGATCACCAACCCCGATGTGGTTCCCGTCGCGACGGCGCGAGCGCTGGGTCTTCCCGATCAGCCGGGCCGCTCGACGATGGACACCCTCATCCGCACGATCGGCGACAAGCAGATACTCGTGGTTTTGGACAACTGCGAGCACCTGCTCGACGTAACCGCAACGCTGACAATGGATCTGCTTGGCGCTTGCCCCAACCTGAGTTTCCTGGCCACCAGTCGTGAACCGATCGCCGTGGACGGCGAGGTGATCTGGCGGGTGCCATCACTGTCGCTGGACGACGAGGCCATCGACCTGTTTGTCGACCGGGCCCGCCGAGCGCGCCCCGATTTCGCCATCAACGACGACAACCGTGCGACCGTCGAAGAAATCTGCCGCCGCCTCGACGGCATGCCGTTGGCAATCGAACTCGCCGCGGCGCAAGTACGCGCCTTGTCGCTCGACGAAATCCTCGCCGGCCTGCACGATCGCTTCCGCCTACTGGCCGGCGGTGCACGCCGATCAGTACGTCGCCAGCAGACGTTGCATGCCTCAGTCGACTGGTCGCACGCACTGCTGACCGACCCCGAACGAGTCCTGTTCCGGCGGCTGGCCGCCTTCATGGGCGGCTTCGACCTCGACGCCGCACGGGCGGTGGCGAGCGGAGGCCCCGTCCAAAGTCACCATATTTTGGATCAGCTCACCCTATTGGTCGACAAGTCACTTGTGGTCGCCGAAAACACAACGGGCCGAACGCGATACCGGTTGCTGGAGATGGTCCGGCAATATGCTCTGGAAAAGCTCTCGGAATCCGGCGAAGCCGATGCGGTGCGCGCCCGACACCGCGACCACTACACGGCAATGGGCGCCCTGCTCGACAATCCGACACGGCATAACCATCAGCAGCTGCTCGAGCAAGCCGAATCCGAGATCGACAACTTGCGCGCAGCGTTCGGGTGGAGCCTGGAAAACTCCGATGCCGCAATGGCCTTGCAACTCGCCTCGTCGCTACAACCACTGTGGCTTGCCCGGGGCCGCATCCAAGAAGGGCTGGCCTGGTTGGATGCGGCACTCGCTGACCAATGCGCCGCCGACGGAGACGATGTATCCGCGGCGCGTGCGCGGGCTCTCGCTGAGAAGGCGCTGCTCAATTCATGGGCCATTTACACCTTCAGCATTGCGGACGCCGAAGAGGCCCTGACCGCCGCGCGCCGACTCGAGGACCCAAGATTGCTCTGTCGGGCGCTCACCGCACGTGGCGCCATGGCCACGTTTGATGCCGAGCAGGCTCTTTCCTACTTCGGCGAGGCGATCGAGTTGGCCCGCAAATTGGACGACCGGTGGACACTGAGCCACATCCTTGGGTTGCAGGCGTATGCGGGGTTTATGGCGGGGGATCCCCGTGGCTCGCATGCCGCAGGCGAGGAAGGGCGGGACCTCGCTGATTCGGTTGGCGACCGGTTCGGCTCACGATTCAGTCGCTGCTGGGGCCTCGCGGCATCCCAAATGATGCTGGGCCAACTGGCCGCCGCCGCCACACAGTGCGACAAGCTTGTCGCCGAAGCAGATGCCGACGGGGACTTGCTCAATAGGTACTTCGGCCTCATCCACCAGGTCCACGCCTTGGCGTACCTGGGCAGGACTGCCGAAGCGCGCGCCACTGCCGATGCCGCCATCGAGACCGGGGCGGAGCTCGGCCCCGCACTTGAAGGGATTGGCTATCTGGCGGTGGCCATCGCAGCTTTGGCCGCGGGCGACGTAGCAGAAGCAGCCGAGGCAAACAAGACGTCCTGGCAGCGAGTCGGGATGCAAGCTGAGGCGTCGGCGATACAACTGTGGCGCCGGGCGGAGGCTGCGCTGGCAGCTAACGACCTTATTGAGGCGCGTGGCTGGGCGGACGAAGCCGTCTCGGGCACCAAAGGTTGCCAGCGGATGCTTGCGCTGGCAACACGCGCTCACGTCGCAACAGCCGAAGGGGCACTGCGAGATGCAGAGCGCGACGCCCGCAACGTGCTCGAGATAGCGGTCGACGTCGAAAGTCAAATAATCGTGCCGGATATGTTCGAATTGCTCGCCGCGTTGTCAGCCGATGCCGGCAGTCATATCGAAGCAGCGCGGCTCCTCGGCGCAGCCGATGCGATCCGAAATCGCACTGGCGCAGTCCGCTTCAAGGTTCACGACGCCCGTTTTGAAGCTGCACTCACGACCGTTCGTAACGCATTGGGGCAGCCCGACTTTGATGCTGCCTGGGCTGAGGGCGCCGCGTTGTCCACCGAAGAAGCGATCGCCTATGCCCTGCGCGGTCACGGCGAACGAAAACGGCCGTCCAACGGCTGGGCCGCGCTGACTCCCACCGAACTCGACGTGGTCCGTCTGGTCAGCGAAGGACTTCCGAACAAAGACATCGCCGCTCGGCTATTCGTGTCACCGCGCACCGTGCAGACTCACCTCACGCACGTCTACACCAAACTCGGCCTGACCTCACGCGTCCAACTCGCGCAGGAGGCGGCTCAGCACACGTGATCGACTAGACCATCGCGCCACGGACAACCCACAGGGCCAAGAAAGCGAACATGAAGCCCAGGCACAACAGGTGATCCCGGGCGACGGACCGGGCCAGCCGTGTCTGGTCGGCCGGACTGCCAACGCGGTTACCCAGGCGAATCGCGTTGGGCACGGTACGTATCAGCGCCAAAAGAATTGGTGCGCCCGCGAGGACCGCGGAGACGGCTATCACCCAACCCGGCTCACGCCCGCGCACAGCCCAGAATCCTAAGGCTCCCAGCAGGATTGCCATGACGATCATAATCAGGCGACCCATTGGCTGCGAGGTTGTCGTTGCGCGATGGTAGTAGCCTGCGATCGAGGCGAGCACCGGCTCGGGTAGTTCTTCGCGCGCATTTCGGTGGCCGAATACCTGTGCGTCGAAGATGAAATCCATCCAGAGGACGGCAACCAGGAACCCACTGCAGGCGGTCAGCAACAGTGGCGCGGCACGCATCGCATCACCGCCTGATCGTCGCCTCGTCACGCACCAGGGCGCACAGCAGCCAAGGGCCGGGTACGCCTTTGAGCTCATGCATGCCGCGCTCGACGAACTTCCGCCGCGAGCCGGCGACGATGTCGCGCACCGTCGAGGTCATCAGCACCTCGCTCGGGCGAGCAAGCGCCGCGACACGCGCACAGATGTGCACAGCCAGACCGGCCACATCTTCTTTTGCAGCCCCCCGCACCTCGACCTCACCGGCGTGAAGTCCCACCCGAACCTCGATTCCGAGCACCCGCACGGCATCGACAATGGCCTGCGCACACGCGATCGCGGCGCTGGGACTGGTGAACGTTGCTATGAATCCGTCACCGGCGGTGTTGATTTCGCGTCCTCCGAACCGCTCGAGCTCGTGGCGGACGAAAGTGTCGTGGTTGTCCAGTACATCGCGCCACCGAGCGTCGCCGAGGGCGGCGGCATGCTTGGTGGAGCCCACGATGTCGGTGAATATGATTGTGGTGAGGACACGTTCGGCTTCGTAACCGCCCCGCACGCCGGTGATGAATTCCTCGATCTCGTCGAGCATCGGTGCGGTGTCGCCGACCCAGTACAGGGCATCCGTGCCAGGCAACTCCACATAGCGCGAACCCGCGATGTGCTCGGCGAGATAGCGGCCGTGCTCGGCCGGGACGAATCTCAGGTTGGACCGGTGCAAGATCAGCGTCGGCACGCTGATACGAGCGAGGGTGTCCCGTACATCGGACTCAGCCACGATCTTGCTGACGGCGCGCGCCGTGCTCGGTGACGCGGCGCGATTACCGGCGAGATCCCACCAGCCCCGGAATGCGTCATCGCCGGCGATGCTCGGAGCGACAATGCCCAGGATGTCGAATCCCTTTTCGACCGCATCCGGCTCGATCCCGATGGTCCAGAACCGACCGACGACGCTCGTTTGCGAGCCAACCTGATAATCGGGCGCCCACAGCAAGCGCGCCGCGCCGTTGACGATCACGAGGCTGCGCACCCGCTCCGGATACTCGGCGGCCAGCACGAGTCCGATCATCGCGTTGTAACTCGGCGCGAAGACCGAGGCCTGCTCGCATCCGATTGCGTCCATCACCGCGATGGCATCCTCGGCCCAGAACCGCGGACCCAGCACATCCGGGGCGAGAATGCGCGACGACAAACCCATTCCGCGCAGGTCGAAACGGATCACCCGGCTGAACGACGCCAGGCGCCGATGGAACCGGTACATCGAAGGCTCGGCGTCGATGGTGTCGATTGGGATGGACGGGCCCGACAGCACGAGCAGATCAGTCGGGCCATCGCCGAAGACCTGGTAGGCGATGTCCACCTTGAGCTCGCCGTCGCCGGATTCCGCGTAGCGGGTTCGCGGAGCTTGCGCCACCGCCTCAGGTTAATTCAGGTCGAAGGTCTCCCGGGTGCCGAACCTGATGCCGGTCGCGTCGGTGCCCAGCGTGGTCAGCAGCGCTACCGCAACCAGGACCGGCGTGATCGTGGCGGCCAACGCGAAGGGATAGCCGTGGGAATCGGCCAGGTGCTCTTGGATAGGCAGGTTGAACGCCGCCAGCAGATTGCCCAGCTGATACGTCACGCCCGGGTAGAAACCACGGATGGCATCCGGCGACATCTCGGTGAGATGCGCGGGGATGACACCCCAGGCGCCCTGCACCACGACCTGCATCAAAAATGCGCCGAGACACAGCATCGCGGCGGCGCGCGAGTACGCGAACAGCGGCACGATCGGCAGCCCCAGGACTGCGCAGAAGATGATGGTGTAGCGGCGACCAAACCGTTGCGAGAGCGTGCCGAAGATCAGCCCGCCCACGATGGCGCCGACGTTGTAAACAACCACGATGGACTTGGCCGTCGCGGCGGAGAGGCCGGCGCCTTGGTTGTGGGTGGCCGCGAGGAACGTCGGGTACACGTCCTGGGTGCCGTGGCTCATCCAGTTGAACGCGGTCATCAGCAGCACCAGGTAGACGAACCGGCGCACGACTCTTGCGTCGGCCAACACATCGCGAATCCTGGTGCGTGTCAAGCGCATACGATCCTGAGTCACCTCCCACACCTCGGATTCGCGCACCCGGTACCGGATGATCAGGCTGATCAGGGCGGGGATGATGGACAGGCCGAACAACCAGCGCCACGACAGCCCAAGCCAATTCATCACCAACAGCGACGCCAGGGTTGCGAGCAGATAACCCAACGCGTAGCCCTCCTGCAGCAGACCCGAGAAGAATCCGCGGCGGCCGACCGGAACCTTCTCCATCGCAAGTGCAGCTCCCAGACCCCACTCGCCGCCCATACCGATGCCGTACAACAGCCGCAGAATCACCAAGACGGTGAAGTTGGGTGCGAATGCGCACAAGAAACCGACCAGCGAATAGAACGCCACGTCCACCATCAGCGGCAGCCGTCGTCCTACCCGGTCGGCCCACAGCCCGAACAGCAACGCGCCTACCGGGCGCATCATCAAGGCGGCCGTGGTGAGGAACGCGACTTCGGTTTTGGTGCGGTGGAAGGTTTCCGCGATATCGGCGTAGACCAGCACGACCAGGAAGTAATCGAAGGCATCCATCGTCCAGCCGAGCAGCGCCGCGAGAAATGAGTTTCGCTGGTCGGCGGTGAGCCGTTGTCGGGTCACTTCTGCTCGGTGCGGTCCCAGACCTCGATCATGGTCCGCAGAATCTCCTCGGCGCGGCCCAGGCCGGCAAGATGGCTCTCCCCGGGTATCGGGTGCAGCTCTGCGTCGGGGAGCCGGTCGACCACGTGCTGACCATGGGCGAATGGCACGATGTGGTCGCGATCGCCATGCCACCAGTGCACGGGCACCTTGACCTGATCGAGCCGGAAACCCCAGTCGCGAGCGAAGACCACCACATCGGCGAACGGGGCGGCCAGTTGTTTGCGGCTGCCGTTGAGCAGGTCGTCGAGGAACATCGCCTTGAACTCGGGCCGCACCAGCAGCCGCCGGTCGCCTTCGGGCGATACATGTGCGTAGACGTACAGCGCCGGTTCGGCCACCGGGCGGATCAGCCGGATGAAACCGATCGCCGCCATCCGGATCGGCCAGCCGGCCACCGTGAGCAAGGGTGCCGCCCGCGAGCCCAGGGCCATCACCCCGCCGCCGATAGCGTCGGGGCCGCGCGTCGGCGCGACGCCGCCGAGTACCCCGGCCGCCACCACCCGATCCGGCATGGCCGCGGCACATCCCAAGGTGTAGGGACCGCCCCCGGACAGGCCGACGACCGCCATCTTGTCGATGCCCAGGGTGTCGGCCATGGTGCGCAAGTCTTCGGCAAACGCCACGACCGTGCCGTACTGGTAGGGGGTGGAGGAGCCGATGCCGGGCCGGTCGATGCCGATCAGCCGGATGTGGTTTTGCTCGGCGTAGACGCGCGCCTCGGTGGGGATTTGCCGGCGCGCGCCCGGGGTGCCGTGTAACCAGAACACGGCACGGCCCTGCGGGTCGCCGAACTCTGCGAATCCGAGCTGGCGATCATCGCCGACGGCGATGTTGCCCTCCAGCTTGGGCCGGGCGATAGCGATAACCATGCGCAGAGTGTTTCACGACCTATTACGGTGCGAGCATGCGCATCATCGACGCCGACGGCCACGTCGCCGAGAACGCCACGCTTGGTGTCGAGGCGATGAAGCGCTGGCCGCAGCATGTCATCCCGAGCACCGACGGCCGACCCCGGTTCATGATCGAGGGACGCCGTTACCCGGAAGACAGCGGGCCGGGCGCCGGCGTGCCGCCCGAACATGGTCTGAGTCCGGCGGCCAGACAGAACTGCTCGTCCGCAGAAGGCGTTCTGACCGACGCCGATCGCGACCACATCGACACCATGGTGCTGTATCCGAGCTTGGGGCTGTGCGTGCCAACGCTCGAGGATCCCGAATTCGCCGCGGGGTTCGCCCGGCTCTACAACGAATGGGTCGCCGACTACTGCGCGCCGACGGGTGGGCGACTGCGCGGCGTTGCGGTGACACCGATCGAACACGGGCAGATCGCGATCGACATCATGCGTGAGGCGAAGGAGCTGGGACTGGCCGCCACCCTGGTGCCGCCGGCGCTGAAAACCCGCAACCTGGACCATCCCGACCTCGACCCGTTCTACGCTGCGGCGGCCGACCTGGAGATGCCGTTGGGCATTCACGGGGTGCCGGGCTTTCATCTGCCGAAGATCGGGGTCGACCGGTTCACCAACTACATCCAGGTGCACTGCATCAGCTTTCCGTTCGATCAGATGACGGCGATGACCGCAATGGTCTCCGGGGGCGTCTTCGACCGGCATCCGACGCTGCGGGTGGCGTTTCTGGAGGCCGGCGTGGGCTGGGTGCCGTTCTTCATCGACCGGCTGCACGAGCATTACGAGAAACGCGGCGATTGGATCGAGGGCGGCTGGCAACGCGATCCGCAGGAATACCTACAGGCCGGCAACATCTGGGTGACCTGCGAGCCGGAGGAACCGATCCTGCCGGGCGTCATCGATGTGCTCGGCGCAGACTTCATCATGTTCGCCAGCGACTACCCGCATTGGGACGGCGACTGGCCGCAGAGCACCGCGCACCTGCGGGTCCGTCCCGACATCAGCGACGAGGCGCGGTCCAAGATCGCCGGGTTGAACGCCCAGCGCTTCTACGGGTTCAATTGACGCGTGGCGACCCGCTGCGCCCGGCTACGCCGCGCTTGCGATCGCCACAACTAGCGCGCCTGCCAGTTCGGCGGTCGCTTCTCAGCAAAGGCCCGTGGGCCTTCTTTGGCGTCTTCGGTCTCGAAAATCCGGTTGCTGTGCCGGGTTTCGTTGTCGTAGGCGGCTTCGAGGTCTAGCGCCAGTCCCTCGACGGCCGACTGCTTGGTAGCTGCCACGGCGAGCGGGGCGTTGGCGGCGATACGCCGCGCGTAGTCGTAGGCCGTGGCCATCAACTGGTCGGGGGAGACGATCTTGTTGATCAGGCCCATGGCCAGAGCGCGCTCGGCGTCGACCATGTCGGCGGTCAGCAGCAACTCCATCGCGTGCGCGTACGGGACTTGGCGGGGCAGCCGCACCGTGGTGCCGCCGCCGGCAAACAGACCGCGCTTGGGTTCCATCACCGCGAATCGCGCGTCGGGGACGGCGACGCGAATGTCGGTGTTGGTCAACATCTCGAATCCACCGGCGACGCACGTACCGTTGACGGCGGCGACGATCGGTTTGTGCACTGGAAACCGATGCAAGACAGCATGAATCCCGTGAACTTTGTCCCAGCCGTCGGGCCGCGGCAGCTCACCGGTCAGCTCCGGGATGAACGTTTTGAGGTCGGCTCCGGTGCAAAAGTCGCGACCGACACCCGTGACGACGGCAACCCAGGCGTCGGGATCGTCGCGGAACGTGGCCCAGGCCTGAGCGAGGTCACGGAAGTGAGCCATGTCCAGCGAGTTACGCGTCTCGGGACGATTGATCGTGATCGTGGCGATGTGTGCGTCGTGCACGTAGTCGATGCTCACCGCGCGAGTGTAGGACCTGCGACCGGGTAACCCAGCCGGCCTATTGTCATCTGCCGGCTTCCAGATACTCTTTTCCGTGCACTTGAACGGACGGGCACCGAGCAGAATTGAGAGGTCATGGGCGAATTCGATCCCAACGAAGGCGAAGCGCAGGTCATTGTCACTCTTGCCGACGCGGCAATGCACATGTACCGGGCTGCCATTGACTCCTTGCCATTTCCCGAGGACAAGAAGTTTCAGAAGCGCGCTGAGGTAGTGCTTTCCGGTCTGCGCAAGCTACGCGCGGGCTTGGCGGAGGCAGCAACGAAGAGCCGGTCCACACCCACGGTTATCGCCGCACTGACTGACGTGCGGCGCCGCTACGACGACCTGATGGAACGCGCCGCCTCGGCCCCCGGCTCGACCCTGGGCCAGCAGCTCTATACCGCGCGTATCCGGGCCAAGCTGTCGGCTGAGGAAGCGGCCAGGGGTGTCGGACTTCGGCCCGAATTGCCGGACGAGCTCGAAGCCGGCGCCACGCCCTCGGAAGAAGAAGTGGTGAAGGTCCATCAGCTGATCGCTGCGCTTCGCGAGGTGAACGGTGACGGCGACTACCAGCCGTCGTCGCAGGCCAACGTCAACGGCTGGGACGAGGCGATGGCTCTCAACGGTGCCGGGCAGGAGGCTGACGTCGAGACGCACTAGTGCGTCAGCGGATCGGCAGGCCCGTCAACGCCCTGCCGATGACAAGCCGCTGGATTTCGCTGGTGCCCTCGAAGATGGTGAAAATCTTGGCATCTCGATGCATCCGCTCGACCGGGTATTCGCGGGTGTAGCCGTTGCCGCCAAGAATCTGGATGGCTTCGTCGGTGACATAGACCGCGGTCTCGCTCGCGAACAGCTTGGCCATGGAGCCCTCAGCTGAACTGAACGGCTTGTTGTTGCGCTGCATCCAGCCGGCCCGCCACACCAACATGCGCGACGCGTCGATGCGACTCTTCATGTCGGCCAGCTTGAATGCGATGGCCTGAAATTCGGCGATCTTCTTGCCGAATTGCTCGCGCTGGCAAGCGTATTGCAGTGCGTACTCGTAGGCGGCGCGTGCGATCCCCAGCGCCATCGCACCGACGACGGGACGGGTGCGTTCGAACGTCATCATCGCCGCCTGGCTTGCGGTGCGCTGGCCGGACCGGATTTTGGCAAGGCGCTGCTCGAAACGCTCTCGGCCACCCAGTATCAGCTCGCCCGGGATGCGGACGTCGTCGAGCACCACCTCGGCGGTGTGCGATGCCCGAATGCCGTGCTTTTTGAACTTCTGTCCCTGCGACAACCCCGGGGTTCCGGGCGGCACGATGAACGACGCCTGTCCCCGGGTGCCCAGCTCCGGATCGACCGAGGCCACCACCACGTGCACGTTGGCGATACCGCCGTTGGTGGCCCAGGTCTTGGTGCCGTTGAGCACCCACTCATCGGCGGCTTCGTCGTAGACCGCCCGGGTGCGTACCGCGCCCACATCCGATCCCGCGCCGGGTTCAGAGGAACAGAACGCGGCCAGCTTCGGCTCGTCGGGGGTGCCGAACATCTGCGGCAGCCACTCGCCGAGCTGCTCGGGGGTACCGTTTGCGGCCAGGGCGGCGGCCGCGAGCCCGGTCGCCAGCACCGACAGCGCTATGCCGGCATCGCCCCAGAACATCTCCTCGAACACGACCAACATGCCCAAGCCGCTGGCTTCCGCGGCCATCTGGACAAACAGGTCGGGCGTGTAGAGGCCGACCTTCGCGGCTTCCTGGATGATCGGCCACGGTGTTTCTTCCCGCTCATCCCATTCGGCCGCGGCCGGCCGGATGACATCTTCGGCGAACTCGTGGACCCAGTCTCGAACGTGCACAACCTCTTCGGGCACTTCCATCGAGAACGTCGCGTCCATCAGCACTCCTATCAACTGCTGCGGCGCGATGCGCGCCGCGGTGCATACAGTAAACGTTTGTACACTGAAGTTACAAACGGGGAGTGCGCTGACCGGTCGCGCCGATATGCGCGGCCACCTCGGCCGCGATCGCCAGCGTGGTGTCATCTTGGCCGGCCGAATAGCGGTCGGCGACAGCGTCGTACACCGCGCCCGCGATCGACCCGTGATCGGCTGCCAGCTCGACCAACTGCACCGGCCAACCGTTCTGCTCGAGCGCCGAGGCGAACTCGCGGCTCCACGCCACCGGAACGGCGTCGTCAGAAACGCCGTGCAGCAGGGTGAACGGCGACCGGTTCGCTTCCCGGGACAGCCCGATCGCCGGCGGTTTCCCGGTGATCGGATCAGGCGCCCGGAACGCACCGGCCAGGCAAACGGTGTGGGCGAAACCGACGCCGTAGCGGCTCGCCTGCACCGTCAGCCCAGCGGCGGCCGCGCCGCCCAACGACCAGCCGACAAGCACGATCTGGTCGGGATCTTCGGTGTGCCGGCGGGCGAAGTCCACCGACCGCAGCAACTCGGCGCGACCACCGTCGTCGGCGTGGGAATCCCAGTCGGGCGCCAGTACGGCCATCCCGTAACCGGCGATCAGCTCGCCGAGCGGACGGACGGCGGCGCGGGCGTTGCTCTGCTGTCCGTGCCACAACAGCACGGTTTGAGCGCCGCGATCACCGAAGACATCGACCAAGCGGCCGGGCGCGTACTCGACGGTTTCCATGCCGCCAGTCTGCCCGCCGCGAGGCCGTCGCTAACGGCCGTGCGGGTTGAGCAGAGCGTTCAGGATGTCGAGCTGTGTTTTGGCTTCGGCCGGCGGTCTGCCCGGGTCGGGAGTGGCCGAATCGGTTTTCTGCCACGGCTGGCAGCCGTCTGTCTTGAATGCCTTGTCGGTCGGCTCGATCTGCACGACCTGCGGCTTCTTGGTCATCGCGTTGTCGATGATCGGATTGTCGTCGCCACCGCCGATGCGTTTCCAATAGCACGCGCCGGTGCCGGCCGGACCCGCCGAGCTGTATACACCCGGCACGATGTCGGTGCCCACCACGAAATTGCCGTCGTGATCTATCACCGTCTTGGGCTGGGCCGCCGGCGTCGGCGGCGGTCCGGGCGGCGGACCCGGCGGCGCCGGGGGATCGGCGCTGGCAGCTGCCAGATTCCAGCCCGCGAGAAGCGTCGCAAGCGTCGCGGCGGCAAGCGGTAATCGCTTCGACATCACGATGAGCAAGCATACCGGGGCGACCGCCGCGGTACGCGGTCCCTGACCAGGCGCTACGCCGTCTTGGTCAGCAGTGGCATCAGGAGCCGACGGCGCGCCGTGATCGCGTCGGCAAAGTCGTGCAGCGCTTCACGCACCGAGCCGGCGATCG
The DNA here is from genome assembly GCA_002101905.1 of Mycobacterium shimoidei. Lineage (GTDB taxonomy): Bacteria > Actinomycetota > Actinomycetes > Mycobacteriales > Mycobacteriaceae > Mycobacterium > Mycobacterium shimoidei. The sequence continues at coordinate 140,205 of LQPU01000005.1, forward strand.
AGAACAGATCTTCGTCGTCGGTCGTCTGCAGGACCCGACTGACTGCCGGGCTGGCCACCAACGTCCACTCCACGCCCGCGGCGCGGCAACCCTCATCGATGCGGTGCAGGAAACTCACGCCCGCCGGGGTGAAGCCGTCCACCGCGCTCAAATTCAGAACGATCGGCTGGTCGGGCAAAACAAAGTGGCTGCTGTATTCGCTGACCCGATCGACGTTTACGGCGTCGATGGCACCGCTGACCGTCACCACAATCGCCAAGTGGCGGCACTGGGCCCGAACCTGGGCGCCACCGCAGTCGAACACCGGGCTGCCGTAACGCGGCCTGAAGTACGAGACTGCCGTGTCAGTCGATTCGGTCATCGACGCCTCAATTCTCGATCACGTTGCTGAAACACACGGGCCAGGTTCAACCTTTGCCTGTTCGAGACGCTAATTGGTTACTCTAAGGTCACAGGGTGCAAGGTTTGTGACTTTGCTAAGAAACGCTTTTCAAGCGGTCCCGGCCGGCGACACCAGCTGCCGTACCCCGTTGCGGAAACAGCATTGCGACCATCGCACTGATACCCTCCGAACGCTGCCGTTTATCGGTCGCCAACCCGTCACGTTCCGGAAAGAGTGTTGTGCGCAGCGGAGACATCAAGGCCCTTACCGGTCTTCGCATCATCGCCGCGGTGTGGGTGGTGCTATTTCACTTCCGGCCGTTGTTGCGGGACGCCGCACCCGGCTTCAGCGACGCACTCGCACCGGTACTGAATTGCGGCGCACAGGGCGTCGACCTGTTTTTCATCCTCAGCGGCTTCGTGTTGACCTGGAATTACCTCAACCGGATGGGGTGGTCGTGGTCCACTCGGGCCACCTTGCATTTTCTGTGGTTGCGGCTGGCGCGAGTGTGGCCCGTCTACTTGGTGACGTTGCATCTGGCCGCGGCCTGGGTGATTTTTACCCTGCACGTCGGCCATGTGCCGTCCAAGGAGGTAAGTCAGCTCACCGCGGTCAGCTATGTGCGCCAAGTCCTGTTGGTGCAGTTGTGGTTTCAGCCGTATTTCGACGGGTCGAGCTGGGACGGACCGGCCTGGTCGATCAGCGCCGAATGGCTGGCCTACCTGTTGTTCGGCGGGCTGGTGCTGGTGATCTTCCGAATGGCGCACGCGACAAGAGCGCGCAGCCTGGTCTGGCTTGCCTTCGGGGCGTCACTGCCGCCAGTGATGCTGTTGTTGACGAGCGGACAGTTCTACACACCGTGGAGCTGGCTGCCACGCATCGTCATGCAGTTCATTGCCGGGGCATTGGTCGCTGCGGCGGTCATGAGGTTGCGCCTGACCGATCGCGCACGCCTCGCCGCCGGCTTTGTGTCACTGCTGCTGCTGGTGGCAATCGTCGGCTTGGTGTACCTGCTCGATGCGCATCCGGTTCCGGGTGTCATTGACAGCGCCGGGTTGGTCGACGTCCTGTTTGTGCCGCTGGTGATGACGCTGGCCATGGGCACCGGCAGCCTGCCCTGGTTCTTGTCGATCCGCCCGATGGTGTTCGGTGGGCAGATCTCGTTCTGCCTGTACATGGTCCACGAGCTGGTGCACACCGCCTGGTTGTGGGCTGCCGAGCAGTTCGAGCTCACCCTGCAGGGCGCTGGCGGCAAGTTGGCTGTCGCCGGTTTGCTCGCGGGGGCCACAATTTTCGCGATCCTGCTGTTCCACATCGTCGAAGAGCCCGCACGGCGCTGGATGCGGAGAATGGTCGACGTAGGAGCCACCGAGTCGCGGGTCGACCTGGGCGCTGAGCCGGTCAAGGCCAGGCTGCAGCCCATCGACGGCGCCTTGGAGCAGCGCAAAGCGTCGATTTCGGTGCGTGCGGGCTAGTTGCGGGCTAGTGATGTGTCGTAGGGCAGGTAGGGGAGGTAGCAGTGAGCCGCCTGGCGGCGTTGGTCGTCTCCACAGCCATCTCAGTGGGCTGTGTGTTCAGCGTTCTCGCGGAAAACCGCTCGTCCGCGCTGCCATATCGGGTCATCAGCCGGGGCTCCCCGATCAATCACATCGCGGTGATCGGTGACTCGTACACCACCGGTACCGATGAGGGCGGCCTGGGGTCGAAGGCCTGGACGGCTCGCGCGTGGCTGTCCCTTGCGCGCCAGGGGGTGCAGGTAGCACCCGACGTGGCGTCGGAGGGCAGGGCCGGATACGCGGTGCCCGGTGACCACAACAGCATGTTCGTTGATCTGACCGCCCGGGCGGTCCACCCCAACGATGCGTTGGTGATGTTCTTCGGCTCGCGCAACGACCAAGGCGTCGACCCCGGGTTTTTGACCGAAAAGGCCCATGAAGCCTTTCATTTGGCGCACCGAGGCGCGCCCGCGGCGCGATTGCTGGTGATCGGCCCGCCGTGGCCGACCGCTCTGCCACCACCGGCCATACTGCAAGTTCGCGACATCATCGCCGACCAGGCCCGTGAGGCCGGCGCGACATTCGTCGACCCCATCGCCGAGGGATGGTTTGTCGGCCGGCCCGACTTGATCGGCGCCGACGGTATCCACCCCACCGACGAGGGGCACGCCTACATGGCGGACAAGATCGCACCGTTGATCCGCGGGCAGTTGGGCCACCCCGCCTGAGGACCGAAGGCACGCGATAGCTCCTACCCCAAGACGGTGTGCGTTTTGCTCATGCGCAACAGGGGTATGGGCTAGAAGATTGAGAGCGAGGGTCTGATGAAAACGCAACCGAGGATTGCGGTCGCGCTGTTCGGCGGTGCAGCCGCGCTTTCGCTGATAGTCGGCTGCGGGGGCGGCGAAAAAGGCGAATCGACAACCACGACGACAACCACGACCACGACAACGCCGGCGACTGAGAGCCCGGCACCTGAGCCGGCTCCCGGCGGTCCCACCGGTGGCGGCGGACCCGGCGGCGGGGGCGGCGGTGTCCCGGGCGGCCCGACCGGCGGCGGCGGACCCGCCGGCGGGGGCGGCAGCATCCCCGGTGGCCCGACCGGTGGCGGCGGACCCGGCGGCGGCAGCGGCAGCATCCCGGGCGGCCCGACCGGTGGCGGCGGACCCGGCGGCGGCTGGGGCAGCATCCCCGGTGGCCCGTCGGGCGGTGGCGGACCCGGCGGCGGCGGTGGCTGCATCCCGGGTGTGGGGTGCGGCGGCTGGCCGTGATCGAGCCCGTCATCCAATAACTAGTCCGGGGGTGGTGCGCGGGTCTAAGGTTCGGCCATGGCCAAGCTCAGATTCGGGTATTTCATCGCACCGTTCCACCGCGCCGGCACCAACCCAACGTTGGCGTTGCAGCGCGACCTGGAATTCGTCGAACATATCGACGCGCTGGGGTTCGACGAAGTCTGGATCGGCGAGCACCACTCCGCGGGCAGCGAAATCATCAGTTCCCCTGAGATTTTCATCGCTGCTGCGGCCCAACGGGCCAAGCGGATCCGGCTTGGCACGGGTGTCATCTCGCTCGCCTACCACAACCCGCTGTGGGTGGCCGACCGGCTGTTGCTGCTTGACCACCTCACGCATGGCCGGGTGATCGGGGGAGTCGGACCCGGCTCGCTGCCCACCGACTCGGCGATGATCGGGCTCAACCCGACCGACACCCGCGAGCTTCTCGAAACCAACCTCGACATCGTGGTGCGCCTGCTCGCCGGCGAGACGGTGACCGCGAAAACAGCCACCCACGAATTGTGCGATGCCCGGCTGCAACTCGCCCCGTACTCGGAGAACGGAATTCCACTGGCCGTCGCCGCCGTCGCTTCGCCGACGGGTGCGCGGCTGGCCGGTAAGCACGGTATCGGCCTGCTTTCGATCGGCGCAACGCTGACCATCGAAGGCTTCGACGCGTTGTCCTACCACTGGGGCATCGTCGAAGAACGCGCCGCGGCGTTTGGTACGCAGGTCGACCGCAGCAACTGGAGCCTGGTGGGGCCGTTCCACATCGCCGAAACCGACGAACAAGCCCGTGCCGACGTCAAATTCGGCATCGAGCCGTGGTTCCGCTACTTCCAGAAAGTGGCGGCGTTCCCGCAGATGACCATGGCGGGCGACCGGCTCGACGAGATGATCGACATCATCAACGACAACGGCGCCGGCGTGATCGGCACCCCGGAGCGGGCCCGCGAGCAGGTGCAGCGGTTATGGGATCAGTCCGGCGGGTTCGGCTGCATGCTGCAGATGGCCCACGAGTGGGCGAATCCGGCGGCAACCAAGCGCTCCGCCGAATTGTTCGCCGCCGAGGTGATGCCGCACTTCCAGGGTCAGGCACAGCCGACTCTGGATGCCGCCGCGCGGGCCAGCCAGGTGCGAGACGACCTCGCGCAGACCCAGCTTCAGGCCATCGACCACATGACCAAGAAATACCAGGGCGAAGTCAGCTGGTCCTAGCCCTCCTTGCGGATCAGACGCCACAGCGCCTCATGGTCGGGAGCCAGCAGCTCCTCGATGCGGGCATGGTTCACCTCGGCCACGATGATCTCGCCGACCTCTTGGTGAACATCGCTGAAGATCCCGTGCGACTTCATCTTTTCGGTCTGATACAGGTTGTCCTCGGTGGGGGTGACGTAGTGCACCCAGTCCGCCTTGAACCGGGTCACCAGCCACAGGTGGATCAACGTCATCAGACGCTTCTGGCGCAGCTTCTCTTCGAAGGTGTTCTGGTCGCGCACGGTCAGAATGTTGACCTCACGCCGGTCTTGGAATTGACCGAAGATGACGTTGGCCAGCTTCTCCTCGGCGTCGCTTCCTTCCCGGAAGATGACTAGCTCGAGCAGCTCGGAGCCGGCGCGCTGCGGCCGTAGCTGCACGCGGAGCTTCTCGCCGAGCTGGTAGTGCTCGCTCCACATCGCCAGCCATTCCTCCAGCAGCTTCTTCGGCACCTCGGTCTGCACGAGATGCTGGTGCTGAGTGGAGCCCTTGCCCATCGCCTTGGTGGTCGCCGTTCGCCCGGACGAGGCCAGCAGTGCGGCGTCGCTGCGCGGGCCACCGACCAAGGTTTGCGGCGTGCGGTAGGGCGATTCGATCAAGCGCAGCTGACGCTGCAGGCGGGCCAGCGCCAGCATGCCGTCCTGCCGCAGGGAGGCGGCGAACTCTTCGGCGGCGAGGCCGTCGATCTGGTGACCGCCGTAGGTGATGAAGTTGAAGACGAAGCCCATCTTGCCGAGTTCCTCGGGGAAGGCCCGCATCTCCTCATCGGTCATGCCGGTGGTGTCCCAGTTGAACGACGGGGACAGGTTGTAGGCCAACATCTTGTCGGGATACTTGGCGTGAATCGCCTCGGCGAATTGACGCGCATCGGCGAGATCGGCGGTCTTGGTCTCCATCCAGAGCAGGTCGGCAAATGGTGCCGCCGCAAGCGATTTGGCGATCGCATACGGGATACCGCCACGGACCTGGTAATAGCCTTCGGGTGTCTTCGCCAGCTCGCAGTCCCATCGCGCGTCGGCGCCCAGCTCCCTGGCCTTTTGCCGCGCGGTGTACAGCGACGCGGTCGCGGCGAACTCGCGCCACTCCTGGGAACTCATGTCGCGAGATTCGTCCTCGCTCTCCGCGAATTCGAGTACCTCGGCCACGGCCTCGCCGTATGTCATCAATCCGGCGTCGTCCTCCCAGATGTCGACGAAGCGCGCCTCGACCTTGTCGTAAAGCGCATCGAGCGACGGCGCAGAGCCGTTCTGCCAGGATGCGGCGGCCTCGGCGATCAGATCTGCAATGCCTCGCCGTTCCAGCCAAGCGTCGGCGGCGGCGTACTCGCCCTCGGGAAGCGCGTAGAGCAGGTGTCCATTGAGCTCCTTGACGCCGAGCTCGTAGAAGCGCCGCATCATCGCCAAGAAGCACGCCTTGTAGGAGGGAATCTTCACGTTGGTGGCGCCCAGCAGGAACGGCTGGTCGCGCTCGTCGGCGCGGCTGTCAATAAGGTTGCCGGCCTCGGCGTCAGTGCGCGCGACGATGATGCCGGGCACTCCCATCACATCGAGCTGGAAGCGGGCGGTGTTGAGGCGCTTGATCTGTTCGTCGGAGGGCACCAGGACCTTGCCGCCCTGGTGGCCACACTTCTTGGTGCCAGGACGCTGGTCTTCGATGTGGTAGCCCGGCACACCGGCCTCGACGAAACGGCGGATCAGATTGCGCACGTGCGGGTCGCCGCCGTGGCCGGTGTCGGCGTCGGCGATGATGAACGGCCGGAAGTCGACGGCCGGGGTGGCCGCGCGCTCGGCTTCGGTCATGCGCTGACGCAGATAGAACTGGTTGCGGTCGGCGGTCAGCAAAGCGCGAACCAGCCCGGCGGCCTCCTCGGGAACCTGACTCAGCGGGTAACTGGCCAGGTCGGGGCCTGGGTCCTCGGTGGTGGAACCCTTGGCGGAGGTGGCCCAACCGCCCAGGTAGATCCCCTCGATGCCCATCCGCTTCATGGTGACGGCCTGGCCCGGCGAGTACGGCCCGAAGGTGGTGATGCACTTGCGCTCGGCGAACAGCTCGCGTAGGCGCTGGTAAAACGCGGTGGCCGCCTCCCGGGCCACCGTGTAGTCGGTCGAGATCGTGCCGCGCTGTTCTACAACCTGGGCAGCCGTGTAGAGGCGAGTGATCCCGTCGAAACGCGGGCTGTCGAAGTAGCGCTGTGTGGCAGCGACATCGTCCTCGAACGGCGTGCGGGTATCGGTATCCGCTTCGATGGTGGTAGCCATGGCTTTACGCTCCTGTCCAGCGTGATTCCCCCGACGGTGAAAGTCTATCCCCGCGGGAATTTGCTGGGATATTGATAGCCTTTGCGCCGCCGCGCCAACCGTCGATTTCGGTACGTTCGCATCGTGCCCGATCTCATGAACCGCCAGATAGTGCTTCGTCGTCGCCCAACCGGGCTGCTTCGGCCCGGCGACACCGAGCTCGTCACCTCGGCGGCGCCCGAACCCGCCGATGGCGAGGCGCTGGTCCGCAACACCTACGTGGGGATCGACGCCGCCGTGCGCACCTGGCTCAACGATCAGCCCGGCTACTTGCCGCCGGTGCAGTTGGGTGAGGTCATCCGGGCGGCCGGCATCGGCGAGGTGGTGGCGACGCGCTGCGACGCGTACTCCGTGGGCGACGTGGTAACGACGCTGTCGGGGTTCCAGGAGTACGTGATCGTTCGCGACGACGTGTTCACCACCCCGGTCCGCGAGCAGGCAGTGGATCAGTTGGCCGTGATGTCGGTGTACGGCCCGACGGGGGCCACCGCCTACTTCGGGATGACCACCATCGGCAAGCCCCAACCGGGGGAGACGGTGGTGGTCTCTGCCGCCGCGGGTGCCACCGGGTCGGTCGCCGGACAGATCGCCAAGATCGCGGGTGCGCACGTAGTGGGCATCGCCGGCGGGCCGGAGAAGTGCCGGGTTGTGGTCGAGGACTTCGGATTCGATGCGTGCATCGACTACAAGAGCGACGACGTGCCCGCCGCGCTCAAGGCGCACTGTCCCCGAGGAGTCGACGTGTACTTCGACAATGTCGGCGGCCCGATCCTGGACGCAGTGCTGGGGCGCCTGGCGCCCAAAGCACGCGTCGTCCTGTGCGGTGTCATCTCCAGCTATCTGACCGGCGAGCACCCCGGGCCCGCGAATTACGTCAACCTGCTGGCCAAAACGGCGCTGATGCAGGGGTTCAACTCGCTCGACATGTGGGGCCAGTTCGACGAAGCGTTCGCGGACCTTCGCCGATGGGCCGACGAGGGACGGCTGGTGCACCGGCAGACCGTGTACGAAGGCATCGAGTCCTGCGTCGACGCGCTCAACGGGCTGTTCACCGGGACCAACATCGGCAAGATGCTGGTCAAGGTCAGTGAGCCCAGCGGGTCAGCCGTCTAGTTCGCCGAAGACGCCGCGCTCGATTTGTCGTTGAGTTGCGGCCGGTAGCACGATCAGACCTTCGAGTTCCTTGCGGGCCAGGTCATAAGCGCGTTGACGCTCTTGTTGCGTCGCACCGGAATCCGATGCGACCCGCAAGAGACTTTGCGCACGCGTCATCCGCTGCCGCTCGTTTTCGGAGAAGTCGGTGCGCCGTCTTCGGATGGCCTCCGCTTCGGCGGCGTCGAAGGCGGCGACGTACTCCTGGACGGCGGCGAAATATTCGTTTGCGGCTTCTCGGTCGTCGAGAAGATCTTCGGCTTTGGCCGGCCGCAGGAAGTCGGCTTTCAACTTGGCCTTGTGGAAGCGCATCGTGAGCGGGTCGCGCATGTCGGTCATCAGCGGAAAGTCCAGGAGCTTGGCGGCGTCGAGTTCGTACTCCACCCAGCGCGCGTCCGTTCGGCTGTGCTCGTTGATGACGCGTTTGATCGACGCCCATTGGGTCGCGCTCGTGCCCCGACTGCGTTCAGCGGGCTCGGTGGGCGGCTCAGGCTGCTGCCGCTGATTGGCGGAAAACGCTTTGACCGCAGCGATAATCACCGTCGCCAGCGGCACGATGACGATGAGGAGCTCCGCCAGCCGGAACAGCAAGCCCATCGGTCAAAGCCACACGTAAAGCCGAGGATTGGCGGGACCGCTGTCTGTTACCTCACGCGCGAAGGAAACGGGCGTTTCGCATTCGGCCAGCTTGACGTTGATCGCCGCTGGGTCGGCATTCACGGCAGCGATGGTCCCGATGACATACCGGCGCTCGTCGGCCCACCTGATCGTGGCGCGATAGCCCAGATGCTCCGCGGAGAGGTCCTCGGGCGCGACTAAAGTAGGCTGCCCGGACGGCGGCGAGCCGCCCCTGAGCTGCTCATGCGGTGGCGCCTGCTCGGAAGCCTCGGACCATGCGCGGTCGTCTCCGAAGTACTCGACGTCGTCGCTGCTGCGTTCTATGCGGTTCAGCGCGGACTTGGTTTTCTCCGGAACGTCGGTATCGTCGACCCAGAGTCGCCACCCCTTCGGCGGCGGGGGCCACGACGGGTCCGGCGTCCAGCCGGGTGGCGGGCTCCACCCGTCGGGCGGCTTGGGCCAGTTCGGAGGGGGGTTGTAGCGCATCGACAGTCACCGCCCTGTTGTGGGTGTTGGGTCTAACCCACGATATCTGCGCTCGGACTCGCCCGGCCGGTCGCGCGGGTGCGCCATACACTGAGCCATCGTGGCCATCCTGCTTGGGTTCGCACCGTGGATCGTGTATTGGGTGCTCGTCGGCAATGTCCCCTTCGCCGCGTCCGCACTGGTCACGCTGGCAGTCGCTGTGGTGGCCGTGGTGATCGCGCGCGTTACCGCGGCGTCGGGACGCACACTCGAAATCGGCGCTGTCGGAACATTCCTGGTGCTTGCGCTTTTGAGTTTGACCGCGAACGAGTCGTTCCTGCAGCGCTGGACGCTGCCGTTGAGCTACGCCGGGCTCGTCGTCGTCGCCCTGACCGGGATGCTGACCGGCAAGCCGTTTGTGCACCAGCTCATTGATCGGCCTGCCAACGCCGCCGAAAGCGAGGCCGTCGCCCGGATGGTGATGGTGCTGACCTGGAGTTGGCTCGCGGCGTTCGCCGGCATGACGGTGTCGTCGGCAATCCCGCCGATGCTTCGTCGCGACGCCAGCCTCTTCGACACGATGGGCCCGCTGTCGTTCCTTTGCTACTGGATCGTGCCGGTCACGCTGTTCGTGCTGGCAGCGCTGGTGTCGAGGACCCTGTCGGTCCGGATGGCCGAGGCGGTCGCCAACGTCGCCCACAAAACCACGTTCGTCGCCTACAACGAGGCCACCATCGACGAGTTGTATTACCTGGCTAGTGAGCATGCCAAGCGCGAAGCCGGGCCGGGAAGGGACGTCTACGACGTCAAGGTCGGGGCCGCGGGGACTCCGCTGGTCGGAGACGACTCTCGCCAGTCCTGGCCCGCGACGTACCGGGTCCGCGAGCGGCGAAGCTAGGGTGTGCGGTCAAACATGTTGGGAAAAACGCAGAACCAGTTACAGTGATGGCCTATGACGACCCCCTCCAACCTTTGGGACGGCCGGAGGGGGAAGCACCCGCAACGCGGTAACGGGTCAGCTCGGCGGCTCAGCCGCAGACGTGCACGGCGGATAAGTCGGCGCTTCGCCGACGTCGGCGTCGGAATCGCGCCAGCACGTCTTCGGGAAATCTCAGCGGGCGCGCCCTTCGCATCGGACGAGTTCATTGATGTCAATTTCGCACTCGCCGCGACCGAGATAAAGCGCCAGCAGCGCCGCACGAAGCTGAAACACACCAAACGCCGTGCCATCCGGTGCCTGATAGTGGCGGGTCTGATCCTCGCCGCATTGAACCTCCTGTTATGCATGGCGTTCGTATTCGTCAGTCTCGCTCTCCACGAATCCCCGTTTTAAGAACGCATGGATTGCCGCTCGCGACAAGAACCGTGCGATGGCCTGCTGCAGATCGAAGATTGCCTGGATGCGCAGGGTGAAGTCGTGGTGCCCGCAGGCGCCACGCTGGTATCTCTTATCGAGCGCAATGCCGCCAACATCGGTGACCTGGTGGCGTATCGCTACCTTGACTACAACCGCTCATCCGACGGCGAGGTCGTCGCGTTGACTTGGCGCCAGTTCGCCAGCCGCGTGCAAGCCGTCGCTGCCGCCGTGCAACATGTAGCGGCTCGCGGTGATCGAGTGGCAATCCTCGCGCCCCAGGGCCTCGACTATGTCGCCGGCATGTATGCGGCGGTCAAGGCCGGAACGATCGCGGTGCCATTGTTCGCCCCGGAGCTACCCGGTCACGCCGAGCGCCTCGATACGGCCCTTCGCGATGCGACGCCCACGACGATTCTGACGACGACGCCGGCGACCGACGCCGTTCAGGCGTTCCTACACAAAATTCCAGACGCGCAGCGACCGCATGTCATCGCCATCGATCAGATACCGGACACGGCCGCCGACGATTTCAGCGGTGTCGATTTGGACCTCGACGACGTCTCACATCTGCAGTACACCTCTGGCTCGACGCGACCCCCGGTGGGAGTGGAGATCACCCATCGGGCGGTGGGTACCAACCTGATTCAGATGATCTTGTCGATCGACCTCTTGGACCGGAACACCCACGGCGTCAGTTGGTTACCGCTGTACCACGACATGGGTCTGTCGATGATCGGCTTTCCGATGGTCTACGGCGGACACTGCACCCTGATGTCACCGACGGCGTTCATCCGCAGACCGCAGCGATGGATCCGGGCACTGGCCGCCGAGTCGAAAACCGGCCGTGTGGTAACCGCCGCCCCGAACTTCGCCTACGAGTGGACCGCCCAGCGTGGCCGGCTCTCGCCGGACGAGGATGCCGACCTGAGCAATGCCGTGATGATCATCGGTTCGGAACCGGTGAGCATCGACGCCATCGAAACTTTCAACGAGGCGTTCGCACGCCACGGTCTACCGCGTACGGCATTCAAACCTTCCTACGGCATGGCAGAGGCGACGTTGTTCGTTTCGACCATCGAGCCCGATGCGCAGCCCACCGTTGCGCACCTCGACCGAGAGCAGCTGGGCGCCGGTCGCGCGGTCCGCGTGGCGGCTGATGCCCCTAACGCCGTAACACATGTGTCGTGCGGCCGGCCGGCCCGCAGTCAGTGGGGCGTGATCGTGGGTCCCGATACCCGAGAAGAACTTCCCGACGGCGAAGTCGGCGAAATCTGGTTGCACGGCAACAACATTGGCCGCGGCTATTGGGGACGTCCCGAGGAAACGCGGCTGGCATTCGGTGCCAGACTGGAATCGCGTCTGCGGGTGGGAAGCCACGCGAACGGCTTGCCCCTCGACGCCGAATGGCTGCGGACGGGGGATTTGGGCACGTATCTCGACGGGGAGCTCTACGTATTTGGCCGAATCGTCGACCTGGTGACCATCGATGGGCGCAATCACTACCCGCAAGACATCGAGGCCAGCACTGCGGACGCCTCACCGGTCGTGCGACGCGGATATGTCGCGGCCTTCTCTGTGCCCGCGAACCGGCTGGTGATCATCGCCGAGCGCGCGGCGGGTACCGCACGGACGGATCCGAGCGCGGCCATCGAGTCGATCAAAGCGACGATCGAGCATCGACACGGTCTTGCGGTGGCCGACGTGCGGTTGCTGCCTGCCGGCGCCATCCCACGCACCACCAGCGGCAAGCTGGCACGACGGGCGTGTCGCCGGGCCTATCTGACCGGCGCACTGGCCGGGTGACAGCCCAGAGCGCGCTAGCGTGGTCGACGAGATGGAACGCAGCTGGGAGTTCGTGACGGCGCCGCCGCGCAGCGCACCTGGAGTGGTGTCGATGGTGGGCTACCGTGCGCTGGACATTCCTGAAACGGTGCACCGCGGCATGCCGTCGTCGATGTTGACCTTCATCGTCAGCCTCGATGACGGGGTGGAGGCCGCAGAAAGCGCGGATGCCCTCCCAGCTGCCCGGCCCAATCCGCTGGTGCTCGGCGGTTTGCAGGTCCAGGTCAGCCATGTTCGGCAGCGTCGCGGTCAGGCCGGTGTGCAGTTGGCGGTGCACCCATTGGCATCGCGCGCCTTGTTCGGGGTGCCGAGCGCCGAGCTGCCCGTCACCGGCTTCGACGGAGTTGACGTGCTCGGTCGGCGGGCGGCCAGCCTCCCCGAGCGCGCGGCAGCTGCCCGTGATTGGTCCGAGGTGTTCGCCACCGTCGCCGACTACCTCGTGCAAGCCCGGCAGCGACGAGACGGCGCCACGGTGCGACCCGAGGTCGCCCATGCCTGGTACCTGCTAGAGCGCACTATGGGCCGAATGCCGGTGGGGGAGTTGGCCAATCGAGTTGGAGTGAGCACACGGCATCTGTCCACGCTTTTCCAGCAGGAGGTCGGCAGATCGCCCAAGACGGTGTCGAGGCTGATGCGATTCCGGCATGCGTCGACGCGGATCGCGGAGTCGGCACGCAAGTACGGTCGGGTCGACCTGGCCACGGTCGCCGTCGACACCGGCTACTGCGACCAGGCACACCTGACTCGAGAGTTCAGCCAGTTCGCCGGTGTGCCACCGCGCTCATGGCTGGCCGAAGAGTTCCGAAATATCCAAGACGGCGGCCATACCTGGGCGTCACAGTGGGACCATGACGTCTTCGAATCCGACCGTTTGGTTGACGCTGCAAGCACATAACGCGCCAAAGCTCATCGACTACTACGTCAACACCTTCGGCTTCGTGGTCGCTGCGCGGTACGGCGAAGGCGACCGGGTCGACCACGCTCAGCTCAACTGGCCTGAGGGCAGTGGCGGGATCATGCTGGGCAGCTACAAACCCGGCGCCGAGTGGAGCCGCGAACCCGGCACCGCCGGAGGGTACGTCGTCGTCAGTGATCCAGGCGCCCTGTATGAGCGCGTGCTGTCCCACCAGGCCGAAATCGTTCGGCCGCTGGCCAAAACCGACTACGGCGCAAACGAATTCGTGGTTCGTGACCCCGAGGGCAACTTGTGGTCATTCGGCGACTACCCCGGCGAGCCGTTACGGAATTGAATCGCATGCGTTCAATCCGTATCACCGCGAACCTGCCAGTAGACGATGTCGATACAGCGAAAATCTTCTACACCGACTTCCTCGGCCTGAGTACCGAAGAGTTCAACCTGGGTTGGGTGGCCCGCTGCACCTCGCCCGACGGCAAGGCATGCGTTCAACTGGTGTCCGGCGACGCCACCGCACCGGAAGATTCGGTCATCTCAGTCCACACCGATGACATCGACAGCGCCTACCGCGAGGCACAGCAGCGTGGCTACGAGATCGTGCATCCGCTTACCACCGAAGCGTGGGGAGTGCGCCGGTTCTTCGTCCGGGCACCGGACGGAAACGTGGTCAACGTCGTCCGTCACCGGGATTGATCCGGCACGCGCCGCATGCACAACACCCCGCGGACGCCGTGCCCGCGGGGTGTTGTGACGGTGTCGGAGGAAGTTGTTACTTCAGGTCGAAGCGATCGTTGTTCATGACTTTGACCCAGGCGGCGACGAAGTCCTCGACGAACTTCCCCTGGTTGTCGTCCTGGGCATAGACCTCGGCCAGTGCCCGCAACACCGAGTTCGAGCCGAACACAAGGTCATTTGCGGTCGCAGTCCACTTCAAAGCGCCCGACGCCCGGTCGTAACCCTCGTAGACGTTCTCCGAGGTCTCCGACGCCTTCCACTCGGTGCCCATGTCGAGCAGGTTGACAAAGAAATCGTTGGTCAACGCACCCGGCCGGTCGGTGAACACACCGTGCTTGCTGCCGCCATGGTTGGCACCGAGCGCACGCAGCCCGCCGACCAACACGGTCAGCTCCGGAGCGGTAACCCCCAACAGGTACGCCCGCTCCACCAGCAGCTGCTCCAACGGTGCCTTCTCACCGGGACGGACGTAGTTGCGGAACCCGTCGGCGCGCGGTTCGAGCACCCCGAACGACTCCACATCGGTGTTGTCCTGCGTGGCGTCGGTGCGTCCGGGCGCGAAATGCACCGAGATCTCGTAGCCGGCATCTTTGGCGGCCTTCTCGACTGCCGCGGACCCGGCCAACACGATCAGGTCAGCCAGCGAGATCTTCTTGCCGCCGGATGCCGAGCTGTTGAAGTCCTGCTGGATCCGCTCGAGGACCGGTAGCACCTTTTGCAGCTCGCTAGGCTCGTTGGCCTCCCAGTTCTTCTGCGGTTCCAGGCGCAGCCGGGCCCCGTTGGCGCCGCCGCGCTTGTCGGTTCTGCGGAAGCTGCTCGCCGACGACCAGGCCGTCTTGACGAGCTGAGGCACCGACAGGCCGGACTCGAGCACTTTGCTCTTCAGCGCGGCAACGTCGGAGTCGTCGACCAGTTCGTGATCCACCGGCGGCACCGGGTCCTGCCACAGCTGCGGCTCGGGAACCCAGGGCCCGAGGTAGCGCGAGATCGGACCCATGTCACGGTGCAGCAGTTTGTACCAGGCCTTGGCGAACGCCTCCTGCAGTTCCTCGGGGTGATCCAGCCAGCGCCGCGTGATGTCGCGGTAGATGGGGGACTCGCGCATCGAGATGTCGGTGACCAGCATCGTCGGGACGCGGCCCGGCCCGCCGAACGGGTCGGGGATGGTGCCCGCACCCGCGCCGTCTTTGGCCTGGTACTGCCAGGCGCCGGCGGGGCTCTTGGTCAGCTCCCACTCGTAGCCGTACAGCGTTTCCAGGTAGGTGTTGTCCCACTTGGTCGGGGTGGGCGTCCAGACGACCTCCAGGCCGCTGGTGATGGCGTCCTTGCCCTTCCCGCTGCCGTACGAGCTCTTCCAGCCCAGTCCCTGTTGCTCGATCGGAGCAGCTTCCGGCTCGGGACCGACCAGGTCCGCGTCGCCCGCGCCGTGGGTCTTGCCGAAGCTGTGGCCACCCACGATGAGGGCTGCGGTCTCCTCGTCGTTCATCGCCATCCGCCCGAATGTCTCGCGGATGTCGATGGCGGCGGCGATCGGATCGGGCTTTCCTTCAGGGCCTTCCGGATTCACATAGATCAGACCCATGGTGGTGGCGCCGTACGGTTCGGCAAGGTCGCGCTCGCCGGAGTAACGCTTGTCGGTACCCAACCATTCGTCCTCTTCGCCCCACAGGATCTCTTCGGGCGCCCACACATCTTCGCGACCGAAAGCAAAGCCGAAGGTCTTGAACCCCATCGACTCCAGCGCCACGTTGCCGGCGTAGATGATCAAGTCGGCCCACGAGATCTTGTTGCCGTACTTCTTCTTGATCGGCCACAGCAGCCGGCGCGCTTTGTCCAGGCTTGCGTTGTCCGGCCAGCTGTTGAGCGGGGCGAAGCGCTGCAATCCGTGGCCGCCCCCGCCGCGGCCGTCGTGGATGCGGTAGGTGCCTGCGGCGTGCCAGCTCATGCGAATGAACAGGCCGCCGTAGTGGCCGTAGTCGGCGGGCCACCAATCCTGCGAGGTGGTCATGAGCGAGATCATGTCGGCCCTCAGCTCATCGAGGTCGAGCTTGGCGAATTCCTCGGCGTAGTTGAAGTCCGGGCCGAGCGGGTTAGAGTCCGGGTGGTTCGGGTGCAGGACCGACACGTCGACCTGGTCGGGCCACCAATCCCGGTTCGTCAGCGGCGCACGGGACTTCGGTTTGGGCGAGGGAATCGCCGGATTTTCGCTCTCGCTGGTGCTAGCCGTCTTGGTGTCGGCGTGCGGCGGGCGGCTTTCAGAGGTATCGGATGACACAATATTCCTTCCAGATGGTGGTGAATCGGGCTGCGGTTACGGCTGTGCTCCCTCACTCTGCGGTCGAACAATCAGGGCACAGGCCCCAGTAGATGACTTCGGCCTCGTCGAGAACGAAGCCATCCAAGGCGTTTTCATCGTCGGAGGGAGTCAAGCAGGGCGCTTCGCCGACCGCGCAGTCCACGTCGGCGATGACTCCACAGGAGCGACACACAACGTGGTGGTGGTTGTCACCAACGCGGGACTCATACCGAGCTACCAGTCCCGACGGCTGGATCCGCCGGATCAGGCCCACTGAAGTCAGCGCATTCAGGACGTCATACACGGCCTGGCGGGAGACGTCGGGCAGTTCTGTGCGCACCGCCGACAGGATCGTCTCGGTATCGGCATGCGGATTGGCGTACACCGCCTCCAACACGGCGAGCCTCGGGCGAGTCACACGCAAATCGGCCAACCGCAGTTGAGCCGCGTAGTCCGTCGCCCTTGAGGACACCACCCCAGAATGAACCCTTATCTGGATTGGGTCAAGACCTTATTTGGAATCGGTCAAAACTTTGCGATGGCGCCGCAGGCGCCCCGAATGCAGCGATATCCCTTGGCGTATAGACGTTTTGGTGATGGCCTACTAGTCCGGCGGCTCGTCCTTGGAGCCGTGCGCTGCATCTCTTTCACGATCGCTGGGTTTGCCCGGAACGCCCTCGGCCTCGCGCTCGGCGGCAACCTTCTCATCGAGCTGATCGACGATGTGTTCCAGCTTTTGGCCGCGGTCCGGCTGCTCGTTCTCAGGTTCGGTCATATCGCTTCCATTGACTCGCGTCCCACTTCACCATATCGCGCACCCCGGGGCTTGCGGCAAGGCCGGGGTTGTGGCGCAAAATCGCTGGCCTGAGCCGGAATCTGAGGGGGAGGGGAGATGGGCGTGATAGCCGACCATGCGGTGGTGATCGTTGGAGCAGGTCCGACGGGACTGATGCTGGCGGGTGAATTGGCGCTAGCGGAAATCGACGTTGCCATTGTCGAGCGACGCACCAGCCAGGACCTCGTCGGCGCGCGCGCCGGGGGCCTGCATTCGCGGACCATCGAGGTTCTCGACCAGCGCGGAATCGCGGATCGGTTTCTCTCGCAAGGCGAGGTTGCGCAGATCGTTGGGTTCGCTCAGATTCGGCTGGACATCAGCGATTTTCCGACTCGGCACCCCTACGGACTCGCGCTCTGGCAGAGCCGCATCGAGCAGATCCTGGCCGACTGGGTCGACGGGCTGGGTGTGCGGATCCACCGCGGACGCGAGGTGTCGGGTGTCGCCCAAGACCGCACCGGCGTAAACGTCGAACTGTCCGACGGCCAGCTGCTGCGGGCCGGATATCTCGTCGGCTGCGACGGCGGGCGCAGCGTTGTTCGCAAAACCGCCAACATCGACTTCCCGGGATGGGATGCGACGACGAGTTACCTGCTCGCCGAGGTCGCAATGCCGGAGGCCGCTGAGCGGAGTCAGGCACCGCAATGGGGCATCCGCCACGACGAACTCGGTGTTCATGCGCTCAGCATGCAGGAGGATAGCGGGCGAGTGCGGGTCATGGTGACCGAACAGCGCCTCGGGCCCACCGGCGACGCCACCCTGCGCGAATTGAGCGAGGCACTTATCGCGGTCTACGGGACGGATTACGGGATCCACAGTCCCACATGGATATCCAGATTTTCCGATATGGCGCGCCAAGCTGCGAGCTACCGCGACCGACGGGTGTTGCTGGCCGGCGACGCCGCTCATATCCATCACCCGGTAGGTGGGCAGGGTCTCAACACCGGTGTGCAGGATGCGGTGAATCTGGGCTGGAAGCTTGCCCAGGTGGTCAATCAGACATCGCCCGAGGCCCTGCTGGACAGCTATCACGCCGAACGCCATCCGGTCGGCGCGCGTGTGCTGCGCAACGCGATGGCGCAGATGGCCCTGCTCAGCCCCGATGCTCGCCTAAAGACGTTGCGCGACATCATGTCCGAACTCCTCAGCATGGAAGAACCGCGCAAACGATACGCCGCGATGATGTCCGGTCTGGACATTCACTACGACCTCGGTGCCGGACACCCGCTGCTCGGCCGCCGGATGCCCGATCTCGAGCTCGCCACCGCGAACGGCCCGCTGCGGGTGTACGCGCTGCTGCACGCGTCGCGACCGGTACTGGTCAACCTCGGCGAGCCGGGCAGCTTCGACATCACGCCATGGGCCGACCGCGTTCAGTTAGTCGATGCGAAATACGTTGGCGACTGGGAACTCCCGGCACTCGGTACGGTAGCAGCCGTCGACGCGGTGTTGATCCGCCCGGATGGATACGTGGCCTGGGTTGGCGACTCGGCCAATGCCGCGCTCTTCGACGCGCTGACCACCTGGTTCGGGCAACCGCGAGCGGCCTAGCGGTTGCCGTCGCGCCAGGCAAGCATCTCGTCGAGGACCGTGAAGTCGTACCCGTCGGCGGTGGGATGAATCTCGGTGCTGAACATGGTGGCGCCGGCCTCGACGTACTCTTCGGCGCTGGCCTTGTCGACGAAAACTGTCGATCGTTCGATGTGCTTACCGTCGCGGCCGAGGTCAGCGGCCAGTTCGTCAACTTTGGCGCTGGCCTGCTTGAATTCGTCTATCGGCAGGAAGGTGTGCCACAGGTCGGCATACCGCGCGACAACCGGCAAGGTCCGTTTGGGGCCGGATCCGCCGATCAGAACCGGAATCTTGCGTACCGGCGGGGGCAGCAGTAGCTCGAGGCGTTTCTCGATGCGCGCCAGTCCCTCTTCGAACACATCGAAACGCGTCTTCCAGGTTCCGTACTCGTATCCGTAGGTGGTGTAGTCCTTTTCATACCAGCCCGCGCCCACGCCGAGGATGAGACGACCGCCGCTGATGTGGTCGACGGTGCGTGCCATGTCGGCGAGCAGGTCGGGATTGCGGTAGCCCATCCCGCTGACCAATAGGCCGATTTCGGCGCGGTGAGTGATCTCACCCCAGCTAGCCAGTGCCGTCCAGCCTTCGAAGTTGTTGACGTCAGGCTGGACTTCGTTCAGCACCGGCATGGCGTTGGCCATTCCACGGGTGGAAGGAGCGTGAAAGTGGTCATAACCGAAGATGACGTCGGTGCCGATGTCCTCGGCATGGCGAACCGCGGCCCGCCAGGTCTGGTAGTCCGGCGTACCACCAGGC
This sequence comes from Mycobacterium shimoidei, assembly GCA_002101905.1. Taxonomy (GTDB): domain Bacteria; phylum Actinomycetota; class Actinomycetes; order Mycobacteriales; family Mycobacteriaceae; genus Mycobacterium; species Mycobacterium shimoidei. The sequence goes on from LQPU01000005.1 coordinate 159,455, forward strand.
CACAATTGCACGGCAATCCGGATGGGTCGTGTCATAACGACTCCTGCTCTACTGGAAAATTGCGGTCGGTCGGGAGCAACCCGCGTTCTGTACTGAATATTCCAATATCGGCTAAAACGGCGGTAGGCTGGGCTTATGCCGCGACCCCGCAACTTCGACGAAGCACAGGTACTGTCCGCCGCGCGTGATGTCTTCCGGACCCACGGGTATGCGGCCACCTCCGTCGACGACCTGTGTGCCGCGACCGGGCTGGGGCGGGGCAGCCTTTACGGCGCGTTCGGCGACAAACACTCGTTGTACTTACGGGCACTCGACAGTTACACCGCATCGGTGATCGACGAGGTGCGCGGTGAACTGCGGGAGTCGGCGGGCAGCGCGTTCGAGCGTCTGGTCACCCATATCAGGAAACGCACCCGCGCCCAGATCGCCGATTCGAAACGGCTCGGCTGCCTACTCGCCAACGGCGCCTCGGAATTGGCGGCTACCGACCGTGAGATCGTGTTGCGAGCCAACCGCACTATGCACGCATGGCGCAAAGAACTGGCGGCGACGCTCGCTGAGGCGCAACGCGATGGCGACCTGTCGCCCGAGGCGGATACAGATGCATTGGCCAACCTCTTGCTGACTGTGCTTCGCGGCTCAGAAGCATTGCGCAAGCAAGGTTTTCCGCCGACGGCTATCAACGCCGCGGCCGACCAGGCCATCGCTTTGCTCGCTAAGGCGTAAACGATCAGCCGACGGCTCTGATGGCGGCCTCGGCCGCCCGGTGGGTAGCCAGCTTGGAGCCTCTGGCAAGGCGCATCAGACGAGGCACGGCGGCGGGGTGCCGAACGAAGTAGCGGGCGGCGGCGGGGAAGTTCGCCCTGCCGTTGGGGTGCGTGAGGCCGACAATTTCGGCGTCGACGGTGCCGTCGCCGGCGCGGTCGCTGATCGCGCGCACCACCGACCACGGCACGCCCCGCCCGTCGCACACCTGCGCGACGGCCGCGGTTTCCATGTCCAGCGCCACCACCCCCCGCGCCCGCAAGTCGGCGAGCACCGCCGGGTCGACGAGCAGCGTGTCGGTGGTCCACATCGTGCCGCGGGCACTGCCGACGGGAACCGGCGTGGGCCGGTACTCGGAGCCGTCGGCACCGTTGACGACCAGCTCAGGTAACACCAGCGTCCCGATCGGGCTCCCGTTGTCGATAGCTCCGGTAATGCCCACGACAATCACCCAGTCGACGTCCATCGTGTCGAGTAATCGCAGAGTCGCTGCGCGCGCCCGTGCGGTGCCGATGCCGGTGACCACACCGATGACCGGGCGATCGTTGATGCGGCCGGTATAGCCCAGGGCGGACTTGCGAAGGCGAAGTTGCCGCCGCAATGGACGCAGCTCCATGGGCATGGCGCACACGAAGGCGATCACGGAATGTCACCCGGTGATTGCTACTATCGCATCGATGACTGCATCCGGATCATCAAGGGAGACAAACGTTTTAGCGTCAGCCACTTCGATAAGCTTCGAATTGCTGAACAAATCGGCAAGGCGACGGCCCAGGCTGGGGGTGAAGCAGCGGTCCCGTTGACCCCACACCAGCGTGACCGGCTTGTTGAATTGGGGGAGGCGCGTGGCCACGTCGGTCAGATCGGTGGTGGCCACCCGACGGAGCAACGCCGCCAGGTCGCGGCAGATGCGCGAGTCCGCGAGGCATGGTTGCAGCCAGGCGGCGGTCAGATCCGGGTCCGGTCGGTTGATCAACAGGCCGAAGCCGAGGGGGGAGTGGCGCAGCGCCCGCAGCCGCAGCTGGCCGAAGAGAGCTTTGATCGAGACGGGGCCACGCAGCAGGGCGAACACGATGTCGAAGGGGAAGGGCGGGCACTTGTCGAAGGCGTCGCAGTTGGTGAGCACCAGGCGGCCGATCCGCTCCGGATAGGCGTCGATGACCAGCTGGCATATCCCGCCGCCGGTGTCGCTGCCGACCAGCGTCACATCGGAAAGGTCGAGAGCGGCGATCGTCTCGTTGACCAGTGTCGCGACACCGGGCAGCGACAGTACGGCGGTGTCGCCGACCGGGATGGTGTGTGACCCCAGCGGCAAGGTCGGGACGATGCAGCGAAAACCGCGACGCGCGAGGTCGTCGACGACGTCGCGCCACAGTCGTCCGTCGACCAGGATGCCGTGCACGAACACTACCGGTGGATGCGGTGAATCCTGCGGTCCGAACTCTTGGTATTCGATGGTCGCCTGCTTGAGCGAAAGCTGTGGCATTCGGCTTTTCCTCCTCTTCGGTGTCGGCCCTCACCGAAATCGAAGCTCGAGACCGCTGCCAGCTCCACGCTCGACGCTGCCAACTACTGCCAACATCATTCGCCGTAAACCTGTCTGCCCGCCAAGAATGTCGCTCGCACCTGCAGGTCGGCGATCTCTTCCGGCGGCACGTCGCGCGGGTCGGCCGAGAGCACCACCATGTCGGCGTACTTGCCGACTTCTAGTGAACCGATGACGTCGTCGGAGAACAGCTGCCAGGCCGCGTCGATGGTCTGGGCGCGGATGGCCTGCTCGACGGTGATCCGCTGCTGCGGTCCGATCACCCGGCCACTGGGTGCCAGCCGGGTGGCCGCGACGCTGATGTTGCGCAGCGGCTCTTCCGGTGTCACGGGTGGATCGTTGTGCAGCGAGATACGCATGCCGGTGGCGACCGCGGAGCCGCATGGCATCCAACGACTTCCGTGCTCGGGTCCGAACAGGCCGTCGACGATGATGTCGCCCCAGTAATGGATCTGGTCGACGAACACGCTGCACGTCACGCCGAGATCATGGGCGCGCCGCAGCTGCTCGTCGCGGATCGCGCCGACGTGTTCGAGTCGCAGCCGGTGGTCCGGCCTGGGACTTTTGCGTAAGGCTTCTTCGTAGACGTCGAGGATGGTGTCGACGCCGGCGTCGCCGTGGACATGGCACGCCATCGGCCAGCCCCGGGGGAAGTAGGCATCGACGATTTCGGTGAGCTGCTCGCGGGTGTAGTTCGCGTGCCCGCATGAACCGGGTGTGACGCCGATAGCGCGGGTCGCGTCGCTGTCCAGATAGGGGAAGGACAGGTCGATGTTGCCGATCCACGGTGACCCGTCGACCCAGATCTTGATGCCGACCTGCCGGAAGAGGTCGTCGCCGTTGACGGGGTCGATGTCGGTGGTCATCTGCGGGTTGGAGATTTCGTAAACGCGCAGTCGCACCGTGAGTTCGTCATGCAGCATGTCGGCTATCGGGCGAAAGGCGGGGTCGAACGCCATCTCCGAGCAGGTAGTGAGGCCGGCTCGGTTGAGCCGGCGAAGCTCGGCGCGCAGCATCGCCGGATAGTCGGTGGGGGATATCGCTCCGGTGAGCAGGCTGAACACCGCGCCGGTCTCCTCGGCGGTGCCGTCGAGGTTGCCGTCCGGGTCACGGCCGTACTTGGCGCCCTTGGGGTCGGGGGTGTCGTGGGTGAGGCCGACTCGCTGTGCGGCAGCGGAGTTGAAGTACGCCTTGTGCCCGGAGTTGTGCACGATCACCAGCGGGGTGTCGGGTGCTTCGCTGTCCAGCCAGGCCAACGTCGGCTCGGGCAGACCCGGTTGCAGCAGCGAATCCCAGCCATTGAGGTAGGCGCCGTCGGCTCCGCGTGCGGCAACCTCGCGGCGGATCGCGTCGACGACCGCGCCGGCATCGGGCAGGGTGACCGGACGGATATCGACCATCCGCTCCGACAGCACGATCGCCTCCATCAGCGGATGCCCGTGCGCCTCGACCAGACCCGGCATCACACAGCCGTCACCGATGTCGAGTTTTTCGGTGCCCCGGCCGATCCACCTCTCGACGGCGGAGCGGGTCCCGACGGCGACGATCCGGCCGTCGGACACGGCGAGTCCTTCGGCTGTGGGCGCGAGATCGTCGACGGTGAGCACGGTTCCGAAAATGACCAAGTCAGCGGTCGGCATGGCGTCATCCTTACAGGGCTTTGCGGCGCCGAAATATTCTTTTGGAAATTTCGGGCAGGCCCCGATCTCGCAAGCGGACTGATATACAGACACCAGGGAGAAACATGCGTATCTCTAAGTCCGCTGTGATGCTTTCGGGCGTGACAGTGCTCGTCGCCGCAACGTTGGCGTCCACGATCAACTCCGCCGCGGCATCACCTCCGGCCGCGCCCGCGTTGGCGTCGGATCCCGCTGCCCTCGGCGCCGATCTGGCCGCCGACGAGCAGGCACTACGCAATCCGTCGTCCTCGGAAAGCGTGCTGCAGGCCGCGGCGCACCGCCAGCAAGCCGCCTACCGCGCGCTTGGCCATCATCCGGACTGGATTCCGGTCGCGCGCTCGCAGATCCCGGCGTCGCTGGTCGGCGCCTACGACCGCAACGTCGATGCGCGCCAGCAGCTCACCGCGCTGACTCCGCCAAAGGACACGTTGCCCGCGTGGCGGATCGTCGCGCCGGCACCGGCCAACGAGCTCCTCGGGTACTACCGCGCAGCCGAGGCAGCGACCGGGGTCGATTGGAGCTATCTGGCGGCCATCAACCTGGTCGAGACCGGCTTTGGCCGGATCGCCGGCGTGAGTGACGCCGCCGCGCAGGGGCCGATGCAGTTTCTGCCGTCGACATTCGCCGCCTACGGCAACGGCGGCGACATTCATTCGCCACGTGACAGCATCATGGCGGCGGGTCGGATGCTGGCCGCCAACGGCTTTGGCAACAACCACGACCGTGCCGTGTACGCGTACAACCACTCGAACCTGTACGTGCGGGCCGTCGACGACTACGCCGCTGTGCTGGCAAGCGATCCCGCTGCCTTCGCCGGCTACTACCTGTGGGACATCTACTACCGCACGACTTCTGGTGATGTTCTTCTGCCCATCGGGTACGCCGCGAGCTCACGGATACCTGTCGGCGAGTACCTGGCGACGCACCCGCAGTGACAGTTCCAGGTTGCCGAAGGAGTACCGATGACTATCCGCGGCATCTCGATGGAGGCGTTGCTAGCCCAGGAAGCGAGCTTCGCGGCGGCGTTCGGCGAGGGCGATCCCGAGATTGCACGTCATCTCTATCAACCCGACGTGGTGTATGTGAGCCCGACGGTCCGGCTCTTCGATTGGCCTGCCCGGATAGAGGGCATCGAGCGCACGCTCGAATTCATCGCACTCACGATCCGCGGCTGCTCGGCCATCCGCTATGAGGCGGTGGAGCATGCCATCACACCCGGCGCGGACGCGGCGTTCGTGCGTGTGCAGTTCGACTGGACGGCAGGGACGGAGCGCCTGCGCTCGAACTATGTGGTGATTTACCGCTACCGCGACGGTCGGATTGCGCATCAAGAGCTGTACTACGACCCGAGCGGCGCGCTGGAGCGCCTCGGGCACGGTTGAAAGGGGAGATTAAATTGCAGTGGGCTGGTGCGAAGAAACCCCACCAGCCCAGTGCCGGGTATTGAGTTTCTTAGACGGCAGTAACCCCTACCGCCTGGGGCCCTTTGGCTCCTTGCTCAACCTCGAACTGAACACGCTGGTTTTCTTCGAGCGAGCGGTAGCCGTTTCCCTGGATCTCGGAGTAGTGGACGAATACGTCCTTCGTACCGTCGTCAGGGGCGATAAAGCCGAAGCCTTTGTCCCCGTTGAACCACTTCACAGTTCCCTGTGGCATTTACTTACTTCTCTCATTCAAATGCGGATGTACCAAAAACATCCACACCGGCAGGATACCATGGACTGGTACATTTACCGAAAACCGTTGGGACACTGGCGCAATCATCGTTGCACGCGGTTGGGAGCTCTGACCGTGCCTAGCACGCGAAGAGTGCGGCGCCAGGGGTCTGTACAGTTGAGGGTGAACCGCGTTTGGCGGTCCACACGAATCGTAGCGACATCACCAAAGAGACATCTGCGATTCGATCGTCGTCCGCTCGTGATCAGCGCGTACCGGCCGACCTCTTCATTCGTAAGGAACCCACATGGACAACTCCAACTTGTTCTCCCATCCCGACGCACCGGAACGTGTCGCGCCGGGCGAGACTGTCGGAAAGCCCGTCGAAAACCCGGCGTTTTCGGACCAACCCGACACGGGTGCTGCCCGCTCCGCAACGCAAGGATCCTGATCCGCCAGTGTCACATTGTGCGACACAGCAACATTTCATGACGATTTCAGTTGAGCAAAGGTAGCGCGGCTTGCCCGCGACGTGAACGCCGATATTGCCTGTTCAGCTTTAGTGTTGGCCGCTATGGGCGGGTTGGGCAACTACGTGAAGCGCTGGCGTAGGGCGCTTCACATTGCCGTGTCCGCCTTGCTAGTCGCCATCCTCGGACTCGCTATCACCCCGGTAGCCGACGCAGCTGCGCCCACGGCGACGTTGAGAGTGGAACATACCTGGCAGACAGGTTTCATCGCCCGCTTCACCATCACGAACTCGAGCACGGTGCCGCTATCGGGTTGGACGCTTGAGTTCGACATGCCGATGGGCCAAGGCATCTCGCACGCGTGGAACAGCACCTTTACCCGGCATGGCACACATTATGTTGTCAGCCCTGCGAATTGGAACCGCACCATTGCACCCGGTGGTTCAGCCACGGGCGGCTTCCGGGGCGTGCTGTCCGGTTCCTACTCGCCACCGTCGAATTGCAGGCTCAACGGGCACTATCCGTGCGCCGTGTGGTAGGCAGGTGCTCGCCCCGGTTGTGAGGCAAGCCCGCGGGGGACGGCATCACTGAGCCATGATTCATCAGATGCGACGTGGGTTGTCCCACTGGCAACCGCCATCTTTGGTTGCTGCATATTGATGCCCGCTGGTGATCGGACCCAGCTCAGCGGCGGGTCTATTCGTCCCCAGGCTTGATTGCCGAGGGAGCATGTGGTGCCGCCTCAACGTCGCGTTTGTCTTCGGAAGACAAAAGGTCGTCGAGACTCCGGTGTTTGGAGACGTTGTGCGCGTGGGGTGGGATTGGCAAGCCTTGACGCATTGTGATCTGTCTTACGGAGGTGGCCCATGACGACTCAGCTCACTCCAGGTGGAGGCCTGTCCGCAGGCGACGCGCCGGTCGGGTGGCGGGACAGGAAGCGTTACTTATGGTTGCTCGGTCTGTTCATCCCGACCATGTTGTTCCTGATCCTTCCGGTGGTGTGGGGCCTTAACCAACTCGGGTGGCACACCGCGTCGCAGACGCTTTTCTTCATCGGGCCGTTCCTGCTGTATGTGATGCTGCCGATAGCTGACATTCGTCTGGGCGTCGATGGTCAGAACCCGCCGGAGTCGATGATGGAGCAACTCGACCTCGACAAGTACTACCGGTACTGCATCTACGCCTACATTCCGCTCCAATATGCAAGCGTTGTCCTGGGCGCCTACCTGTTCACCGCGAAGGATCTGAGTTGGCTGGGCTACCAGGGGCCGCTGGGTTGGCTGGGCAAGATCGGGCTGGCGCTTTCGGTCGGCATCATCGGTGGGGTGGCCATCAACACCGCACACGAACTTGGTCACAAGAGAGACTCTTTGGAACGGTGGCTGTCCAAGATCGCCCTGGCACAGGTCTGCTATGGCCACTTCTACATCGAGCACAATCGCGGTCACCACGTGCGGGTGGCCACCCCTGAGGATCCGGCCTCGGCTCGTTTCGGGGAATCGTTCTGGGCCTTCCTGCCCCGCACCGTGATCGGCAGTGCCAAGTCCGCCTTCTCTTTGGAGGCCGCCCGAATCCGTCGGACCGGCAAGAACCCGTGGAATCCGTTGACATGGTTGGGCAACGATGTCCTCAACGCCTTTTTGATGTCGGTCGGGTTCTGGGCGGTGATGCTCGCAATCTTCGGCCCGGAGTTGATTCCGCTGATCGTGTTCCAGGCGCTCTACGGTCCGTCACTGTTGGAATCGGTCAACTACCTGGAGCACTACGGCCTATTACGTCAGAAGCTGCCCGACGGACGCTATGAGCGTTGCGCACCACAGCACAGCTGGAATTCCGATCACCTGGCAACCAACTTGTTCCTGTATCACCTGCAGCGACACAGCGATCATCACGCGAACCCGACGCGGCAGTATCAGATTCTGCGCAGCATGGACGGCGCTCCTAACCTACCCGCCGGCTACGGTGCGCTGATCGCCCTGACCTATTTCCCGCCGCTCTGGCGCAAGTTCATGGACCACCGCGTCGTGGAGCACTACAACGGCGATATCACGAAGGCGAATTTGAATCCACGACGGCGCGCCAAGTTGCTGGCACGTTACGGGGGGGTGGACTGATGACGGCATACCGTTGCCCTGGCTGCAGTTACGTCTACGACGAGGCCAAAGGGCATGCCCGGGAAGGCTTCCCCCCAGGAACGGCATGGGACGAGATCCCCGACGACTGGACGTGCCCTGACTGCGCGGTGAGGGACAAGATCGACTTCGAAACAGTGGAGGTGTCGCGATGAATGACTACAAGCTCTACCGCTGCGTTCAGTGCGGGTTCGAGTACGACGAGGAGAAAGGCTGGCCCGAGGAGGGCATTGCCCCGGGCACCCGGTGGGAGGACATTCCCGAGGACTGGACCTGTCCGGACTGCGGCGCGGCGAAAGCCGACTTCGTCATGGAAGAGGTCGTGCGCGGCTGACTTGTATCGAATTCAGAAGGTAAAAGAGACTTTTATGGATTATCAAGAAACCGACTACGACGTGATCGTCGTTGGATCGGGCTTCGGCGGCAGCGTCACGGCTTTGCGGTTGACGGAGAAGGGCTACCGCGTCGGCGTGCTCGAGGCTGGTCGTCGGTTCACTGACGACGAGTTCGCCAAGACCAGTTGGGATGTACGCAGGTTCCTCTGGGCGCCGCGGTTGCGGCTGTTCGGCATTCAGCGCATCCACCTGCTGCGTGACTGTATCGTGCTGGCCGGCGCCGGAGTCGGCGGTGGATCGCTGAACTATGCGAACACGCTCTACAAGCCACCCGCATCCTTCTTCGACGACACCCAGTGGAAGGGCATCACCGACTGGCAGGACGAGCTGTCGCCGTTCTACGACCAGGCAACACGAATGCTCGGTGTGGTGCGCAACCCGCACATGACCCCAGCAGACGACATCATCAAGTCCGTCGCCGAGGAGATGGGCGTCGGTGACACGTTCGTCCAGACCCCGGTGGGTGTGTTCTTCGGTGAACCCGGAAAGACTGTTCCTGACCCATTTTTCGGCGGTGTCGGGGTAGCACGCACCGGCTGCATCGAGTGCGGTGAGTGCATGACAGGCTGTCGGCATGGCGCGAAGAACACCTTGCTGAAGAATTACCTCGGTCTGGCGGAACGCGCCGGGGCCATCATCCACCCGATGACGACGGTCGCCTCTCTGGAGCAGGGGAGCGACGGCCTGTGGAGCGTGCAGACACAGCGCACCGGCGCGATCGTCCACAAGCGCCGCCGAACATTCACTGCCCCGTATGTTGTCGTGGCGGCCGGCACATGGGGAACTCAGAACCTGCTGCACAAGATGAAGGACACCGGCACGTTGCCCAGGTTGTCGGATCGGCTCGGTGTGCTCACCCGCACCAACTCCGAGTCAATTGTCGGGGCCAGCAGGTACACGGTGGATCCGGCCTTGAATTTGACGCAGGGGGTGGCGATCACCTCCTCCTTCCACCCGACCAACGACACTCACATCGAGCCGTGCCGATACGGCCGAGGTTCCAATCTCATGGGTCTGCTGCTGACTCTGATGACCGACGGCGGGGGCCGCTGGCCACGCTGGCTGAAGTTCCTCGACCTAGCGGTCCGGAATCCTTCGGCGCTACTGCGTGTCATCAACGTCAGCAGGTGGAGCGAACGAACAGTCATCTCGTTGGTGATGCAAAGTGTGGACAACTCGATCACCACATTCACCAAGCGTGGGATTCGCGGTCGCTATCTGTCGAGCAGGCAGGGCCACGGCCGGCCGAACCCCACGTGGATACCCGTGGGCAATGAGGCAACTCGCCGGGTGGCGGACAAGATCGGCGGGATTTCGGTCGGGTCTTGGGGAGAGCTGTTCAACATCCCCCTGACTGCGCACTTCCTCGGCGGCTGCGTCATCGGTGCCAATCCCGGTCAGGGAGTCATCGACCCCTACCACCGGGTTTTCGGGTATCCGACACTCAGCGTCGTCGACGGTTCGTCGGTGTCGGCCAACCTCGGGGTTAATCCGGCGTTGACGATCACCGCCCTGGCCGAACGGGCGGTATCTCTCTGGCCAAATAAGGGGGAGAGCGACCCGCGTCCCGATCAGAACCAGGGATACCACCGGATCGCGCCGATCCCGCCAATCAGACCGGTGGTCCCCGAAAACGCACCGGGGGCATTGCGGCTGCCGATCGTTGAGATCCGCACCGATCGGCTCGCCTCCCGTGGCGCAGAGGCTCGGTGAGATTCACTGTCCCTCAACGGCGCACCTCGAGCTGCTGTGTTCTGGCCTGTACGCAACTGCGTGCTTTCGCGCAGATTCAGCAGGACTCTCCATACGTCGCGATTGATGACCGCCGGGCCGGAGCCGGCGGCTTACGCCGTTCGCACTAGGAGAGCTAGACTCCCGGTCATGGCAGCGTCGCCCGGCGCGAACGCCGCGACTGCTCATGCCGCCGCGGCCGTCGTCGACCGTCTCGGTGCTGGACTTGCCGACCTGACTCGCGACGTTCAGCGCGTGCTGCTTGACGAGATCGTCGAGTTGAGCGGTGACGGTCAACTCGTCGATCTGCTCCGCGACACCGTTGAGGCCAACATCGAAACGGTATTCTCCGCGATTCGCCATGAGATCCCGATCGAACGTTTGAAGCCGCCGACCGCCGCACTGGAGCACGCGCGGCGTCTTGCCCAGCGCGGCATTTCCGTGAACGCGTTGGTGAGGGCGTATCGACTCGGACATAAGGTGGTACTCGCTGCAGCACGCGAACAGATCCGCGGAGTGGGTCTGGGCCTGGACCAAAGTCTCGACGTCGATAGCCAGATCTCCGATGTCACCTTCACCTACATCGACTGGATCTCGCAACGGGTCGTCGAAACCTATCAGGATGAGTACGACCGTTGGCTTTCAAACCGAAACAATCTGCGCACGTTACGAGTCAGGGAGATCCTCGCTGGAGGTGATATCGACACCGCCGCGATGAGTTCGGCAATCGCATACCCCCTCAACGGTACTCATGTAGCCATCATCCTCTGGTGTCCGGAAATCGGGGGCGGTGACGAGCTTGTCGCGATGGAGAGGTTCGTCCAGGGTTTCGCCCGATCTATCGGAGCTTCCGGAGAGACGTTGTTCATTCCCGTCGACCGAGTGACCGGGTGGGCGTGGATCCCACTTTCCCGCGCCGGCGCCGCTTCGGTAATCGACGAACTTCGCGCCTTCACGGCTAGACGCCCGGACAGTCCTCGCCTCGCGGTCGGTGACCCTCACGCCGGCCTCGAGGGCTTTCGCCGTTCTCACCAGCAGGCGTGTGACGCTCGCGGTGTTGCAATCGCTCTGAACTCCAACCACCATCATCTGGTCACTGCGGCCGATCCCGGCGTGGCGATGGTCGGACTTTTGGCTGCCGACAAGGACGCAGCCGCCGAATGGGCCGCTCAAGTACTCGGTCCACTGGCGAGCCCTACCGAGAACGATGAGCGTCTCCGCAACACCTTGCGTGTGTTTCTTCGCACGGGGTCGAGTTTCAAAGCCGCCGCGGAAGAACTCACCATGCACGCCAACTCCGTCAAATACCGAGTCGCCCGCGCCATTGAGCGGCGCGGCAGGCCCGTCACCGACGACCGCCTCGACGTGGAGGTGGCGCTGTTGTTTTGTCAGTGGTACGGCCCCAGAGCTCCTGCGTAGATGCGGTTTGCATACACGGCTGTGTACGTCGGCCGGAAGATGAGTCACCCGCAGGCTGTTGCACCATGCGGTGAGTAACTTGACATAATGTCGCTTATCGGTACTTAGGTATCGCAGGTCGTCTCGTCCACGCTTCAACGAGCTGGATCTGCCGTCGACCGGTTGCATTGCGTCGAACCGATGACGCAATGGAACGGACCCGGACGTGAGGTGACCGAACCGTCGAGCGCGGACCAACCGATGGGCCCGCCCCTTCCGAACGTCTTCCCACACGTCGCCAATACGTCACTGTGACGAATTGGCTTGGGGCGCAGGGCTATTGGAGTTGCGGCTGCGGGCGGTGACTGGGACGAGCCGGGCCATCCCGCGCAGCAGCCACGGTGTCCGTCGTGCCATCACCGCCACAGCACGATCGGAGCGACGCATCGTGGTCTGGGGTCCGGGAGTGGGTGTCGACGCCAGTTCGGCCTCGACCGACCCGGCCCGCGGCCCGTGGCGATCGACCGCGAGCAGCTGCCAGGTGCCTGGCACACCGCGCAGCTCGACGCTGCCACGGTCTTCGAAGCCGGTGCCCGAGCCGACGACCAGGTCGCACACGGTGCGCGAGACCAGGATTTCGCCGGCGCCGGCGTGACCGAGGATGCGCGCCGCGATGTGCACCGCCAGTCCCCCGATGTCGGCGTCGAGCAGTTCACACTCGCCGGTGTGAATCGCGGCGCGAATCTCGATACCCAAAGTCTCGGCGTCATCGCGCAGGGCTTCAGCGCACCGGATGGCCTGGGTCGGCCCGTCGAAGGTGGCCAGATACCCGTCGCCGGTGTTCTTGATCACGGTGCCGCCGAAGCGCTGCGTGACGTCGGCGGTAATCTCACCGAACCGGTGCAGCACCGCGCGCCACCGCTCGTCGCCGCTCGCTGCGGCGCGTTCCGTCGAGCCGACGATGTCGGTGAACAGCACGGTGCGCAGGGCGCGGTGTGACTGCGCCGGCGCCGCATGGCTGCCGGTGAGGAACTCCTCGATCTCGGCCAGGATCCTGTCGGGCTCGGTCAAAAAGGGTGCATGGTCCACACCCTCGACCTCCAAATACCGCGCGCCGGGGATGTGGGCGGCCAGATACCGCCCGCCCTGTACCGGAACTGCGTTGTCCTCGCGGGCGTGAATGACCAGGGTGGGCACGGTGAGCGTCGGCAGGATCGGCCGCACGTCTTGCAGAAACGCCGCTTCAAATGAAGCCCGCGCCATTCCCGGGCTCGCGCTCATGCGCTCACACATCGCCAGCAGCCGCATCGACCGGACCGACGGCGCGCTGACGCTGGCTGTCGCGCCGCTGCCCCACTCAGAACGCACGGTGCGGCCGGCTTGCTGGAAGCGGGCGAGCTGCTCGATAGACGGCGTGTACTCCTCGCCGAGCTCGGCGAGGAAGCGTGCCCGCAGCTCGGCCGGATCGCGATCCAGGTCATCCCAGCCCTCGAAGCCCCAATACGGAACCGTGCCGGAAACAATCAGCGCCCGCGTTCGCTCCGGCCGCGTTGCCGCGAACATGATGGCGACCGGTCCGGCGTCACTCAGACCGGCGACGACGGCCTGGTCGAAGCCGACCGCGTCCATGACAGCCTCGACCTCGGCTACTCGATCTTCCAGCGTGCGAACTTTGGGCACCGGGTCTGACAGCCCGACGCCGGCTTTGTCGAACAGGGCTACGCGGCAGAACGTGCCGAGCTGCTCAATGAACGCTTTGAATTGCGGCAGCGTCCAGGCCAACTCGACGTGACTGACGAACGGTTCGGCGACCACCATTTCGACCGGCCCGTCGCCGAACACCTGATACGCCAGGCTGAGGTCACCGCACTTTGCGTACGACGTTTCCGCCACACCCATGAGCGTATGACGCCCGACGCGGCCGAATGCCGACTTTGGGGTGGGCGGTTCTACCGGGCACTATGGGCATGCATTTCGTCACCGTGACGTAATAACCTCACCACCGCAGTAGCGCCGCGACACCTTCCGCATCTTTCAACTCTCCGGCCGCGGCCCCTACGACGGGACTGATTCGCGCTCTGGTCTCAAGCGCCCGCTCGATCAGCCGCTCGGTGAAACGCGGCTCCGGTGTGCCGCGCCCGTCCGGGCCGGCCTCCTCACCGCCGTACAGCAGGCCGTCGGCGCCGATGGTTCCCACGTACCTGACCTCGGGGTCGTACACCAGATGCGCAACCCGCCCGATGTTCAGCGCGGCGCTGACTTCCGACAACCCGACTGCGGCGACGCCGAAGCCGACGCCTTCACGTATACGCTCCACGAGTTGATGCTCACGTTTGAGGTGCTGTTCGTGGATCCACTCCGTGACGGCCTCCGACAGCGCGGCGTCGTCAAGCCCGATGAGGACGCGCATATCAGCGAACACCTTGTCGCGCAGTGCCTTTGGAAATCTGGACACGGTTGCGTCGGTGAGGCGCTCTCCCCCGCTGACCAGGATGCGCTCCCAGCCGCGCTCGTCGGCCAGTGTTGCCGCCACCTTGGTGACCTTATTCAAAAACCGCTCCGTCTGCTTTCGCTCGCGGGACTGACGCTGCTCGCGCACCGGAGAGTGGAACTGTCCGGGAGGGCCGCCTCCGCGTTGTCCGGCGCGCTCGTGCGGCGCCTCAACGTATTCCTGCTCCAATGTGCTCAGTGGCTGCAGTGACCCGACGCGCCACTCGAACAGCCGAGCTTCCTTCGCGGACAGGATGAGGAAGCCCGCCGGCCGCCCTTCATCGAGCAGTTCCAGCAACGGATGCAGAAACGGTGTGTCGTCCAGGACCAACCGATTGGCCACCGGCAGCGCGCTCTTCAGTTGCAGCGTCCAGGCGCTGTCCAACGCGGCGAAAAGTATTCGGCTGCGTCCGGTCCCGGTCGGATCCACCAGGCGCTCGATCTGCGGCCAGATCCGCTCGAGCGCGGCGATCAGCTCGCGGCTTGACTCGGCGTCGCCGTCTTCGCCCATCCGACGCAGCAACTCCCGATACCGGTTCTTCAGGTCGATCGCGACCGCTCGCAGGTTGGGATCGGGCCGCGGGTCGGCATCCACATAGACCGACAGCACGCCGTGTTTGTCCGTCCGGCGCAAGAGATCCCGCAGACTGTCCTCGTCGAGCCGCTCGGGGGCTAGCACGATCCACCGCCTTTCGCTTCCGTCTACCTCATGGTGCATGCCGATCGGACGTTTCTACAGGGGTCGTTAGTCCCTAGAGGCGGCCTCACCCGGCTGGCAGCCTGAACGTATGGCTCTTCATTGGTACCGTCGCCCGCGACTGGTAGTGCTTAACCCGAAGGATCCGGTGCTGGAGGCCGCACGGGCGATCGAGCAGAATCGCATCGACCGGGCTCGGGCAACTCCGCTCCCCGTCGCGGTCGCGGCAACCGTGCTGGCAGCGATCAGCCCCGGCGAAGCCAAACAGGTGCGCAGCCAGCTTCCGACGGAACTTCAGGAGATCCTCACCGCGGCAGTGCCGGCCTAAGGGACCCGCTGGCCGTCGGCGCCGAAGAAATGCGCATGCTCGGATTGCGGCTGCAATCGCACTCGGGTACCGCGCGACGGTGGATTGTGTCCGTCGACACGGACGATCACCGGACGAATCGTGGCGTCGCCGGGTACGCACAGCCGTCCATACAGATACGCATCGGCACCGAGCTCCTCGACGACATCGACCTCCATTTCCAGGCCGGTGTCGGCGATTTCGAGGTGCTCGGGTCGCAAACCTACCGTGATCTCATCGCCGGCGTCGGTCACTGCGCGGGGTAGCGCGAGCCGCCAGTCTCCCAGTGCCACCGAGTGATCACTGACCGCGAGCGTGAAAAGGTTCATTGCCGGAGATCCGATGAATCCCGCGACGAATACATTCGCGGGATTTCGGTAGAGCTCGCGCGGCGACGCATATTGTTGCAGCACACCGTCACGCAGGACCGCTACCCGGTCGCCCATCGTCATGGCTTCGACTTGGTCGTGGGTTACGTACACGGTCGTGGTACCCAGCCGCCGCTGCAATCCGGCGATCTGGTTTCTGGTCTGGACCCGCAACTTGGCATCGAGGTTGGACAGCGGTTCGTCCATCAAGAACACCTGGGGTCGGCGCACGATGGCGCGACCCATCGCCACCCGTTGCCGTTGGCCGCCGGACAGGTCCTTAGGTTTGCGGTCCAGGTAGGGCTCCAGGTCCAGCAGACGCGCCGCGTCCAACACGCGCTCACGGATCTCGGCTTTGGGTGTCTTGGCAATCTTCAAGGCGAAACCCATGTTCTGGGCCACGGTCATGTGCGGATAAAGCGCGTAGTTTTGGAAAACCATTGCGACGTCACGGTCTTTGGGGTCGTCGGCGGTGACGTCACGGGCGCCGATGCGGATGCGGCCGGAGTCGAGGGTCTCCAAGCCGGCGATCATTCGCAGCGAAGTCGTTTTGCCGCACCCGGAAGGCCCCACCAGCACAACGAACTCACCATCGTCGACCGACAGATCGAGATGGTCGAGCGCCGGCCGGTCCGTCCCGGGGTATTGGCGGGTGGCTTGCTCGAAAGTCACTGAGGCCATGGCTATCCACCGATCCCCGTCAAGGCGATCCCTCGGACGAAGGCGCGTTGAGCCACCGCGTAGATGATGACCAGTGGAAGCAGAATGAGCATCGATGCGGCCATCAGCACCGGCCACCGAGCGACGTATTCCCCCTGCATCCGCACCAGACCAAGCGTGAGGGTGGCAATGCTCTTGCGTTGCAACATCAGCAGCGGCCACAGGAAGTCGTTCCAGACATTGACCCAGGTGAGTACCGCCAGCACCATGACCGCGGGTCTGGCGTGCGGCAGCAGGATCCGCCAATAGATCTGCCACGGCGAACAGCCGTCGAGGATCGCGGCCTCTTCGAGGTCGGCCGGCAGGGTTCGGAAGAACTGCCGCATCAGGTAGGTGCCGAAGGCGGTGCCGAACAGACCCGGCACGATCATCGCCCACGGCGTGTCGGTCCACCCCACCAAGCGCATGAGGATGAACTGCGGAATCACGGTCACCGTCAGCGGCACCATCAGCGTGCCCAAGTACAGCACGAACACCGTGTCACGTCCGCGGAATTGCAGGCGTGCGAACGCATATCCCGCCAGCGAGCAGAAGAAGACCTGACCGGCAGTGATGCATCCGGCATAAACCACCGTATTGAAGAACATCCGCCAGAACGGCATCAGCGCAAACACGTCGCGGTAATTCGACCATTGCGGGTGGGTCGGGAACAGCGTTGGCTCACTCACCTCGCCTTCGCGTTTGAGCGACCCCGATACCGCCCACAGTATCGGGAACAGCGCACACCACGCCACGACGATCAGCGCACCGTAGAGCGCGATGGCGCGCCCGACACTGCGCGCGGCAACTCTGCTCACGGGCCCTCCCACGCCCGTCGGCGCGCAAGCCGGAGCTGGGCCACCGTCAACGCGAGCAAGACCGCAAACATCACCCACGCCAGCGCCGACGCATAACCAAACTCCAGAAACGCGAACGCATGCTGAAAAAGCATGATGCCCAACACGTACGTGCCGGTCTCCGGTCCGCCGTTGCGGCCGGTGAGGACATACACCAAGTCAAACGCCTGGAACACATGAATGATCGAGATGACGACCACAAACGACAAGGCGCCCCGGATCAGCGGCACGGTGATCGACACGAATTGGCGGATCTCGCCTGCCCCGTCGATTCTGGCTGCCTCGTAGACGGTTTCGGGAACTCCCTGCATCGCCGCCAACAAGATGACGGTGGCGAACGGGACACTTTTCCACACGCTGACAAGACACAGTGACACCATGGCCCACCTGGGTTCGATCAGCCACGGGACCGGACCGATCCCGAACCAGCCGAGCATGATGTTGAGTAGTCCATTGTCGGTGTTGAAAACGAACTGCCAGACCACAGCCATCACCACCGACGACATGGCCAACGGCAGAAAGACGATGGTGCGAAAGACTCCGATGCCCTTGACCTTCCGATTCAGGATGCCGGCCACGGCCAGACTGATAAAAACGGTCGGCACGATGGTTCCGACGGTGAATATCAGCGTGTTGCGGACCGCGATGGGAAAAAGCGGGTCGGCGGTGAAAAGATGCCGAAAGTTGGCTGTGCCGACGAACTTTGCGGGGGTGAACAGATCCCACTCCTGGAAGCTCATATACAGCGAGAACCCGAGTGGAAACACCATGAACACCGCCACCGCGGCCAGGTTGGGGGCGACGAAAAGGCGTCCGGCACGTGCACGTCGTCGTGTGTCGATCGGTGTCATGGACTGCGCAGCACCTCGTCGACTTCATGCGACAGCCCGGCCGCCAACGACGTGGCCGGCCGGCTGCCACGCAGCACCGGCCCGAAGTTCCGGTCCATCAACGCGTTGACCTTCTCCCACGCCGGAGAAACCGGCAGGCCCTCGGAGTGCGCGGGCCCGTCGGTCAACACCGCAAGGTTGCCGATGCGCTGATGCGCGGATGCGAATCCGGGCGAGTTGATAGCCGAGCGCAGCACCGGAACGAAAAGCCCTGTCTCACCGATGATTGCCTGCCCGACGGGTCCAGCGGCGAACTTGACGAACTCCCATGCCTGTTGCTTGCGGTGGCTGCTGGCTGCGATGGCAAGGCCGGTGGTACCGATGTTGGAACGGCCTTTGCCTCCGTGTGGACCGGCCGGCAACACGGTGACGTCGAAATCCAGGCCCGGGGCACGGTCGAACGTCTGATACCGCCAGTGTCCGCCCAACGCCATCGCCGCCTTGCCGGCGGAGAACAGGTCCATCGTGGACATCGACTGCGTCTCGGAAGCGGTGGGAGCGACCCTGTACTTGTTGGCCAGATCGGCGTAAAACTGCACGCCTTCGATGAACTTGGCGTTGTCGAAGTTTACATGTGACGGGTTCATTCGCGGAACCGACCACGGGGCACCGTTGTTCATCCCGAACAATCCGGCTGAGTACGATGCGACCCAGGTGTCCACGAATCCCCACTGGGTCGCCCTTCCGGATCGGTCGCGCTTGGTGAGGGCCCGCGCTGTGTCGAGGAATTCGGCGAAGCTCCACGATTGATCCCAGTTGGTCGGCGGTGCAGGCACATTCGCCTCGTGGAAAAGCCTCTTGTTGTAGAACAGAAAATTGCCCGACCACTGCTCCGGGAAGGCGTACTGGCCGCCATTGAAGGTGAAGGTGTCATACAGCTCCCCGATGCTGTCGGCTTTCAGTTGCGCGGCGAAGGCCCGGTCTTGGGCCAACATGGTGTTGAGGTCGAGCAGCACACCTCGGTCAGCCAGCCCCGCGTAACTGAACTCCCACGCCATCAGCACGTCGGGGCACTTGTCGCCGGCGCAAAATGTCGACATCTGCTGCACGGGATCCGGACCGGAGAGCAGGGTGCGCACCTTGATGTCGGGGTGCCGAGCCGAAAACGCGTCGATGATCCGCATCCTCGCGTCGGCCTCTTCGGGATTCGCGGCAAAAAAGAAGGTCAGCGCATCGTCGCCGGAGGCACAGCCCTGGGGCCACATCGCCAATGACGCAGCGCCAAGCACACCGGCGCCGCGCAACAACGTCCGCCGTCCAAACGGCTTATCGATCATGGCGCTTCGATTGTCGCCTGGTCACCGCGGAAGTGCCAGAACGGTGTCGCGGAGCCGGCCGGGATCGCCGACGATGTCGATGGTGTGAACACGGCCCTCGCGGATTCCGATGCGCAGCAGTGCCTGCAGGCGTCCCGCCGGCGCAATCGCGATACCCGGCGCGCCGTCGACGAGCACCACGACGCCGACCCGGGCGCGCTGGGTGAATTGCCGGGTTTCCTCCGCGACCTGGCGCGCGCCACGGACTTCGGTGGGCACGTCCGCGGGCACCAACACGCGGTCAACGCGACGAATCACGTTGGGCGCCAGTAGCTCGAGCAGCGTGGCGATATCCCCGCCGCGGGACGCTTCGAGGAAGGCCTGCACGATCCTGACGTGCTCGGCCGTCGGACTCGGCTCGGCGGACGGCGCGGGCCGGACCCGCCCACGCGCCCGGCTGGCCAGCTTCTTGGCCGCGCCGGCCGACCGGCCCAACAGGTCGCCGATCGTTTCGAACGGGACGCCGAACACGTCGTGCAATACGAATGCGACCCGCTGCTCGGGGGTGAGCCGGTCGATGACCACCAGCAGGGCGCGATCAACCGCGTCCGCCAACAGAACGTCTTCGTCGACGGGCATCACCGGGGCCGGTTCCCACGCCTCCAGCGGCTGCTCGGCTCGGCGTTTGCGGGTCCGTAGCTGGTCCAATGCCTCACGTGCGGTGATGGTGGTGAACCAGCCGGTGGGGTTTTCGATGCCGTCCGGGTCCGCGCGACTGGCCTTGAGCCAGGCGGCCTGCACGGCGTCTTCGGCATCGGCCGCCGACCCGAGCAGGTGAAACGCGACGGACCGCAGATGTCGGCGATCGGCGTCGAATCGCCGAGCGAGTTCCTCGATCGCACTCATGGTCACCTTTCCTGCGCCCGAGACGTCAACCAGATGACTGCACTGTTCTCGATCAAGGAGACTCATAAGGAGGATGCCATGACCATCGCATACCTGGTAGTCACGCTGGTCACGGTGGTTGTCACCGCTTTCGTAGCCGTGGCCGACTATGTTCCGGCCAGGTTCGTGCTGGCGAATTCCGCCGAGGTGGGCGTCCCGCGTTCGTGGCTGCCGATGCTCGGAACGCTCAAGCTCGCCGGAGCCGTCGGTTTGGTCGCCGGCCTGGTACTGCCCGCGGTCGGCATCGCAGCCGCGGTCGGCCTGGTGCTGTTCTTCATCGGCGCCGTCGTCACACACCTGCGCGCGGGTGTGCTTTACAACATCGCGTTTCCGGGCGGCTACCTGCTGCTGTCGGCGGCGTCGTTGGCGCTGCTGCTCGCTGCAAAGTAGCGGATCCGGCGGATTGCATCGCCGCGGGCAGCTATGTCGGCGAACAGCACACCGCGACCGTGCGGCGACGTGACCGAAACCGCCACGGTCGGGCCCGCAGCGATGGCTTTCGTCCAGCCGCAGCCGGCCAGACACTCGGTCAACTCGGTAATGCCGACTTCTTCGTCATCTCCGAAGGTGATCGTGGTGGTACGTGAAAGTGCCCGCCGCGCACCGAGTTGGTCTCCTCGAGCCATCGCATGCAGAAAAGTGTCCACCTGCCGTTTGTGACGAAAACCGACCCGGCGCAAGCCAGTTGCGAAACCCACGCTGCCCACCAACCGCTGGTTGCGAATCAGTCCGTGCGACAGCTGTAGCGCGACCGGCAGCGCGGCGACGCCGTTGCGCAAGAACTGCACCATCATCGTCGGCAATTCCCAGTAGGCCCGTAATGCGGCAATCTTCCATTCGCCGCTCACCTGACGCAGGTCGTAGCGCAGGTGCGCCGGAATCCGCATCGTCACCGCGGGACTCATCTTCGTCTCGATCTCGAGGTCACGGATGACGACCGGGCCCCGGATGATGTCGAGATCGCGATGGAAAGTGAGGTCGCGAGGGCCGATGAAAGTGTCGTAGAAGCGGCCGATCTGTGCCGGCCCGACGTGGGGCCTCGACCCGACGGGATCCTCGACCGAACCGTCGACGGTGAACAAGTCCACCCAACCGGCGCGATCGCGGGCCGCCGCCGCCCGCGGCGATTGCTCCACCGCCGCCAGCAATTCGGCTTGGGCCGCGTTCATCAGGCGCTCGGTAGCACTGCCACACCCGCGGTTCGCAGCGCGTCGATGGCCTCAGCGGTGGACTGCTCCCCCACCCCGGCGGTCAGGTTCAGCAGGACCCGGGTGGCAAAGCCCGCGCGTGCGGCGTCTTCCGCCGTCGCACGCACGCAGTGATCGGTGGCCAGACCCACCACGTCGACCTCGTCGACGCCGTGTTGCCGCAGCCAGTCGGCCAGCGGTGTGCCGCTGTCGTCGACTCCCTCGAAACCGCTGTAGGCCGCGTTGTAGGCGCCTTTGCGGAAGACGGCCTCGACGCGCCCGGTATCGAGCGCGGGATGGAATTCCGCCCCTCGGCTTCCGGCGACGCAATGCGGCGGCCACGACGAGGAGTAATCGGGCTGATCGGAGAAATGGTCGCCCGGGTCGATATGGAAATCCTGCGTCGCCACCACGTGCCGGTAATCGGGCGTGCGGGCCAAATAGTCGGTGATGGCCGCGGCGACCGCGGCACCGCCGGTCACACCCATGGAGCCGCCTTCGCAGAAGTCATTTTGGACGTCGACGATGATCAAGGCCCGCATACCTCCACCGTAACGCGGGCGCCGTTGCGCTACGTAGCTCGTCAAATTATAGTCCAGACACGTGTCCAGACAGCCCGCCCACGTCACCGCCGAGTTCTCCACCGTCGCTTGCGCCGGTTCCGCCCCAGCGGATTGGGCGTGAGCATGCGGATTGCTTTGCTGTCGTATCGGAGCAAAACGCATTGCGGCGGGCAAGGGGTGTACGTTCGGCACCTGAGTCGCGGCCTGGTCGAACTGGGACACCACGTCGAGGTCTTCTCCGGCCAGCCCTACCCCGAGGTTCTTGATCCTCGGGTCGTGCTGCGCCAAGTGCCCAGCCTTGACATGTACCGCGAACCCGACCCATTCCGGATTCCGCATCCCCGCGAGATCCGGGACCGCATCGACCTGCTGGAGCTTGCCACGGTGTGGACGGCGGGTTTCCCCGAACCGCGCACCTTCAGCCTGCGGGCCGCGCGCCTGTTGGCCCAGCGGGTGCACGACTTCGATGTGGTTCACGACAACCAGAGCCTGGGCGACGGCCTGCTGAGCATCGCCGGCTTGGGCTTGCCGGTGGTGGCCACGGTGCACCACCCGATCACCCGTGACAGGTTGCTTGACCTGCAAGCGGCTCCATGGTGGCGTAAGCCGCTGGTGCGCCGCTGGTATGGCTTTTTGGGAATGCAGCAACGGGTGGCCCGCAGTATCCCGGATCTGTTGACCGTTTCATCGTCGTCGGCGGCCGACATCACCACCGATTTCGGCGTGGACCCCGAACGGCTGCACGTGGTTCCGCTGGGCGTGGACACCGAGCTGTTCGCCCCGTCTGCGCAACCGCGAGTCCCGGGCCGCATCATCGCGATCGCCAGCGCAGACACGCCGCTCAAGGGTGTGGCGAACCTGTTGCACGCGGTGGCCAAACTCCGGGTCGAGCGGGACCTGGAGCTCCAGCTCGTCGCCAAGCTCGAACCGAACGGCCCCACCGAGAAACTCATCGCTGAGCTCGGCATCTCCGACATCGTGCACACGTCCAACGGACTCTCCGACACGGAGCTCGCGGCGTTATTCGCCTCAGCTGAAATAGCCTGCATCCCTTCGCTTTACGAAGGTTTCTCATTGCCCGCCGTCGAGGCGATGGCAAGCGGCACACCGATCGTCGCCAGCCGCACCGGCGCTCTGCCCGAGGTGCTGGGACCCGATGGCGACTGCGCGCGGATGGTACCGCCCGGCGACGCCGCCGCGTTGATCCGAGTGTTGGGTGAGCTGCTGGAGTCGCCGGAGCAGCGGCGCCGGCTCGGGGCGGCCGGCCGCCGCCGCGCACTCGAGATCTATAGCTGGGAATCAGTTGCGGCACAGACTGTTCGCGTCTACGAACGCGCGATCGCACGCAGTGCCCCGGCCGCGGTCGGTGAACCGTGCTGACGGTGGACTACGACCGGCTGGGGGTCGGACCGGGAACCAAGGTCATCGACGTCGGTTGCGGCGCGGGTCGGCACAGTTTCGAGGCCTACCGACGAGGCGCGGACGTGGTGGCGTTCGACCAGGATGCCGCGGAACTGGAAAACGTCGCCACGTTGTTGCGAGCCATGGCCGAAGCCGGTGAAGCGCCCGCATCGGCCAAGGCCCAGACCGTGGTCGGTGACGCGCTCGCGCTGCCCTACCCTGATCGCACCTTTGACTGCGTCATCGCATCGGAAATCCTCGAGCACGTCCCCGCCGACGGCACGGTGATCGATGAACTGGTGCGCGTGCTCAAAGTCGGCGGCAAGCTGGCGGTCACCGTCCCGCGGTGGCTGCCCGAGCGGATCTGCTGGCTACTGTCCGACGACTACCACAGCAACGAGGGCGGCCATATCCGGATCTACCGGGCCAGCGCCCTGCGTGACAAGATCGCGACGGCAGGAATGACATTCACGCACACTCACCATGCCCATGCCCTGCATGCGCCGTTCTGGTGGCTGAAATGCGCTGTCGGCGTGTCCAACTCGGATCATCCCGCCGTGACGGCATACCACCGGCTGCTGGTATGGGACATGATGCGACGACCGTGGATCACACGGCTGGCCGAATCGGTACTCAACCCGCTTGTCGGTAAGAGTGTCGCGCTGTATTTCGAGAAACCGGTGCCCGCAGTTGAACTGGTGTGACATACCGGGCGTCGACGACGTCTTCACTCCACAACAATGCCTACAAACGGCCGAATCGATCGCCGCTGCGCAAGAACCCTCAGGCGCCATCCCCTGGTCGCAAGACGGGCACACCGACCCTTGGGACCATGTCGAATGCGCGATGGCGCTGACCGTTGCCGGGTTGATCCAGCCGGCCCGCGACGCGTTCGACTGGTGCCGGCGCCAACAGCGCGTCGACGGATCGTGGCCGATTCAACTGCGGGCCGGGGTGGTCGAGGACGCCAACAGCGACAGCAACTTCTGCGCCTACATCGCGGTCGGAGTCTGGCACCACGTACTGATCACCGCTGACCGCGCGTTCGCCGCGGCGATGTGGCCGACGGTACGCGCCGCGATCGAGTTCGTGCTTGAGTTACAGCTGCCGGGTGGTGAGATCTGTTGGGCGCGTGGTCCGTCCGGCCCGGTAACCGAGGCGTTGCTCACGGGGTGCGCGAGCATCTTCCACAGCCTTCGATGCGCGCTGGCACTGGCGAACTACCTTGACGAGCCGCAGCCCGAGTGGGAAATCGCGCTGGGCCAGCTCGGTCACGCCATCGCCGCCCACCCGTCGGCGTTCACTGAAAAGCCGCACCACTCGATGGACTGGTACTACCCGATCCTGGGCGGGGCGCTACGCGGGCCCGCCGCGGAGGCCCGAATCGCCGAGCGCTGGGACGATTTCGTCGTCGATGGGCTCGGCATCCGATGCGTCGACGACCGGCCATGGGTCACGGGCGCCGAGACCTGCGAACTGGTCCTGGCGCTCGACGCGATGGGCCGCCGGCGGGCGGCGCTGCAGCAGTTTGCGGCCATGCAGCATCTGCGGGAAAAAGACGGGTCGTATTGGACCGGCTTGGTGTTCAGCGACGGAAAGCGCTGGCCGGTGGAGCGGACCACCTGGACCGGTGCGGCGGTGATCCTTGCAGCCGACGCGTTGTCGTGCACCACCGCAGGCAGCGGCATCTTCCGCGGCACCGACCTGCCACGCGGCCTCGAGGGCGACTACGACTGTGAATGCGCGGTCAGCCGGACGGATCGCTGACGGCGCGGGTGCGTTCGAGCACCCGCAACGATCCGGTGACCGATCGCTCGGTGAACTCGCCGCTTTCGATGGCACGACAGTAGATGTGGTACGGCGCTTGGCCACCGTCGCGCGGATCGGGAAACACATCGTGGATGATCAACGTACCGCCGAGACTTACCCACGGTGCCCAGCCGTCGAAGTCCTGGTGCGCCGCGGCCTCGCTGTGTCCGCCGTCGATGAACAGCAGCTGTAGCGGCGTGCCCCACCCCCGGGCCACTACTGCCGATTTGCCCACCACCGCAACGACATTGTCGTCGAGGCCAGCCTCGTCGAGAGTACGCCGAAAAACGGGCAGGGTATCGAAGCGTCCGGTGACTTCATCGACCAACGACGCGTCGTGATACTCCCAGCCGGGCTGGTGTTCTTCGGAACCATGATGGTGATCGATGGTGAAAAGAACGCTGTCGGTGGCCGCCGCGGCCGCGCCCAGCAGCAAGGTTGACTTGCCGCAGTAGGTCCCGATCTCCACGCCGACACCGCGATGAAAGTAGTGCCGCGCCGCATCGTGCAGCGCCTGACCTTCGTCGGAGGGCATGAACCCGGTCACCTGGTCGGCGAGTTCGAACAGCCGGCGGGTGCGCTCAGTAGGCGTCATCTTCGCTGCAACCTAACGAATCGGATCGGTTGCCGCCCATACTACGTTGTAGTAGTGTCCGGACACGTGTCCGACCCGGTGGCTCGGGAGTCGACCAGGCGCCGACTGACCGCCAAGCAAGCCGACACGGTTGACCGCCTCGGCCACGCCGCGCTCCACGTGCTGAGCCGAGAAGGCTTCGCGGGGTTGACAATTCGTATGGTTGCCGCGGAGGCCGGGGTTGGTACCGCGACGGCATACACCTATTTCGCGTCCAAGGAACACCTTGTGGCCGAAGTTTTCTGGCGGCGACTGGCGACCACGCCCGTTCCACCCGACAACTCACCCGATCCGGCGGACCGGGTCATCGGCGTGCTTCGGCACATCTCGCTGCTGCTCGCCGACGAACCCGAGTTGGCCGCCGCGGTGACCAATGCTTTGTTGGGCAAGGATCCCGAAGTCAAGCATCTGCGGCTGCGCATCGGCCAGGAGGTTCATCAGCGTCTGGTGACCGCGTTGGGTCCCGAGGCTGCTCCAGATGTGGTCGAGTCACTGCAGCTGCTGTACGCCGGGGCGTTGGTGCATGCCGGGATGGGATACGGGTCATACGCGCAGATCGCCGAGCGGCTGGAGTCCTCGGCAAGGCTGTTATTGAAATAACCGCGCCCACGCCGGCTGGTGGCTGGCAGGATCACCGAGGTGAACGTCAACCACCCCGAGCGTGACCAGGCGTGGTATGAGGCTGCCCGTTCGGAGACCGAAATCGAACGGTTGGACCGGAATTGGGGCAGTTTGTTGCAGGAGCTGCGGGTGGTGCAGACGGGTGTTCAGCTGCTGACCGGGTTTTTGTTGACGTTGCCGTTCCAGCAGCGGTTCAGCGAACTCAACGACACCATGCGGGCGGTGTATCTGGCAACGGTCGCATGCTCGATTAGTTCGACGATTTTGCTGGTCGCTCCGGTTGCTATGCACCGGTTGCTGTTTCGCCGCCATCGCCTGAAGGTTTTGGTTTCAGCCGCGCACCGGTTTGCCTATATCGGGTTGTTGCTGCTGGGTCTGGCCCTGGTGGGTGTAACCGTGGTTGTTTTCGACGCGGTGGCCGGCCATGTCGCCGGCGTGGTGGCCGGTGGTTGCGCGTCGGTGGCATTCGTCGGACTCTGGGTGGTGCTGCCGCTTGGAATGCGCGCTATCGGAGCGCCGATGCGGTGAGAGCTCAGCACCGGCTGTTTGCCAGGCCGCCAGGCCGGGAACACACGATCCATGTTGCTTCGTCGAATCGCCCGACCGTTGTTGTCCGCGGTGTTCATCGGCCAGGGTGTCGAGACGCTGCGAAACCCCGCCACCAGCGCCGACGCTGCGCAGCCCACCCTTGCGGCGCTGCGCACCCTGCCCGACCCGGTGGGCACCAAGGTTCCCGCCGACCCCCAGACGGCCGCACGCATCAATGCTGCCGTACAGGTTGGAGGCGGACTGTTGCTTGCCACCGGCAAGATGCCCCGGATCGCCTCGGCCGCGCTCGCGTTGACGGTGATCCCGGGCAGCCTTGGCGGCCATCTGTTTTGGAGTGAACCCGATCCCCAGCAGAAAGCGCAGAAACGTCGTGACTTCCTCACCGATCTGAGCCTGCTGGGTGGACTGATCATCGCGTCGGCCGATACGGAGGGCAAGCCGTCACTGGGTTGGCGCGGTCGACGGGCGGCGAGCCGGATCTCGGAGGCGGTCTCCGAGGCGTTTCCGGCTGGCGGTAGCGACAACGCGTTGATTGATTCCGAACTCGGCGAAAAGCTCGGCGATGTCGGGCAGCGGATCGGCCACCAGCTGCAGATGGGCGCGGAGCGCGGCCGCGAACTGGCCAGTGTCGCCGCCGAACGTAGCGCGCCACTGGTGGAGGCCGCCCGCAGCCGCGGGGCGAAGTGGGCCGAAACCGCCCGTGAGCGCGGCGCTGACTGGGCCGAACTTGCGCGAGAGCGCGGCACCGGACTCGCCGAAACCGCCCTGGACCGCGGCACCGAGCTGGCCGAAACCGCCCGTGAGCGCCGCAGGCGCTGGATTTAGGCGAAAACGGCTCAGCGAAGAGCTGCGCGGCCGAGTCCACGCCGCGTGGAGTTGGCCTGGGCGGCGACTACCGTGCGTTGAGTGACCTAATGTGCGGGCCCACGCAGCTCGGCGCAAGTCACGCAGTTAGCTGTTGCTGTTGTTGTCAAAGAATACGAGTGCACATTGGCCAGGCGTTGTTGCGGCTGTCGGCTGCTGCGTCGGGGCCCGCGATGTTGATATCCCCTCCGTAGGGCGGGCCACTTAGGCTACTGTGCCACGTAGGGGCCTTATATGGGTATTCGAATAAGGAGTTCGGATGCCGGCAAACTCAACAGCCTACGGGCGCACGCGGTGCCGCCCGAAACCGTCGTAATAGCCTGTCCACAATAGAGTTCGGTGGCCGATGGATGGTTTTGAGAGCTTGCACGATTTGCTCGCTAATGAGTCGGCTACCGATCCAGTGAGTGAGCGGATTCTGGCCGCCGCCGCCGAGCTTGTCGGGCGCCACGGTGATCAAAACACCACCATGGCCGCGATTGCACAACGAGCCGGAGTGGGGCGAGCGACGGTCTTTCGCCGATTCGGCTCCAAGCAGGAAATTCTCGATCGTGCCCTGATGCAAGAATTGCGCATGCTGGCGCTGGCGCTACGGGAGTCGACCGCCAACGCCGACACTGCGGCTGCTGCGCTGATCGAGTGCTTCGTTTTGTCGATGCAAGCGATGCGCCGCCGGCCATTGCTGCGACGGTTGGCCCAACTCGAGCCAGAAAAGCTGATCGCATTTACTCGACTGCGTCACCCCCGTGTGCTGGGGCTCTGGCGCAACATGCTCACATCGATCATGGAAAGCTTCGATACACCGTCGGTGGATCCGCTGGAACGCTCCGACCTCGCCGATATGCTGATCCATCTCACGATCGGCTACTCGGTGGTACCGGAGTCGAGCATCGACCTCAAAAATGCGGAGAAACTGCGGCGAGTGGCTGCAACGGTGATCGCGCCCATCCTTGGGCAGTGATCACCCGCACGCCATCACTTTCGGTACCTGCGTAGTCGGTCGTGAAGCGTACATGAGTACACCAGTTGATATTTCGGTATCGACTGATACTTTCTGCCCTGCTAAAGTCTCACACGATGATTGGTCTCCTCGCCGGAACCGACCGCTGGATGGGCATCAAGGGGAACCCGCCGGGTTGGCTGGTTTGTCGGTTACGAAGGCACGCAAACCGGTGGCCACACCGGTTCGGCGAAACCATCCCGACCTGTGACGGCTCCGGCGCCACCGCGCGGTGAATAGCACGAGGAATCGAAATCGATGAGGGCCGACAGCGACAATGACCAGAGCGCTCCTGCCGGTGACGCAAATGCGCGAATCGCGGTGGGTACCCGGGTGCGGATACATCCGCGAACCGATGCCGAATCCCCCGGCGTCATCATCGAGGACTTCGGCGAAATGCCCCGCGTCGACGTCGAAGTCGGGACGAATCAGGTAATCGGCCCAGCGCGACGGTGGGCGGTGGCCCTAGATAACGGCACCTTGGCCTTCGTAAACAGCGAGCAACTCAGTGCTGAATAGCACCAACCTGTGCGCTGCTTCACGCAGGCGCGTCGCCGCGAACTGCGAACAGATGAGGGGAAGTAATGGGTCGACTACCGGTGCCCTTGCCGGGGCCTGTGCGCAAGGCGATCAATGCGGTCAATGCTGGTGACACCCGATCGTTTCTGGCGTTGTTCACTCCCAATACTGGATATGTCAAAGATTGGGGCCGCAAATTCCGCGGCAGCGAAGCGATCAGGTCCTGGAGCAACCGCGAGTTCATCGGTCGGCATGTCAAGCTTCAGGTGGCTACCTTCTACCTAACGGACGAGGGTGACACCGTGGTCATCGCCGAAGTCGGGGGCTTCGGCTTTAAAAGCCCCTGCGCCTTCACCTTCCACGTCGACGGTGAACTGCTCACCAACATGCGCACATGTCGTTACTAGACGACCGAGATCGACCGGCTTCGTCTCAGCGACGGCAACCTGCCGGGCTAACGCCTAGCCCTTGATCGTGGTGGCCGGGCGCCGACCACTGCGCCAATAGAGCGCCCAGGACACCGCGACGACCGCGAACACCCCGACTTGCACCGCGGCCATCCAGCCTGCCGGGTAGAAGACGCCGGTGATGTAGTGCGCGATGAAGCCGTCAGCCGGCAGCGGTGGCATCTCGGCTTTGGTGCGCCCCCAGCGCTCGACCCAGGTCAGCGGACAGTCGAGATGTTCGGTGGTGATCGCCACTCCCCACACCACAGCAGGCAGGTGCAGCCAGATGCTGCGGCGCCACCGGAGCGCGAGGAATCCGCCGGCAACCAGATAGGCGAGGAACGCGAAGTGTGTTGCCACCGCCAGCGCCACCACGATTTGGTACATCGTCAGGTGCCTAATGCCCTAGGAGTGCAGTGGTTCCATTATGCGCCGCTGAGTCGCTCAGTGAGATGAGCCATGACACCGTCGACGATCGCATCGACCGGTTGGTCGATGTCGACCACGATGCCGGCCTCGTCGGGGCCGAGCGGTTCGAGGGTTTCGAATTGTGATTTCAGCAGCGACCGCGGCATGAAATGACCTCGCCTTGCGCCAAGGCGACGGGCGATCAGCTCGGGCGCGCCATTCAGGCCCACGAATTCGGTGTCCGGACAGTGCAGCCGCAGCTGATCGCGATACTTGCGTTTCAGCGCCGAGCAGCTGATCACGCCGCCATCGGTATGCCGGGTCAACCACTCCCCGACGGCTTGAAGCCACGGATCGCGGTCGTCATCGTTGAGTTCATGACCCGCAGCCATTTTCGCGATATTCGCTTCAGGATGGAAGGTATCGGCGTCGGCAAAGGGCGCCCGAAGGCGTTGCGCCAGCGCGGCTCCCACTGTCGATTTGCCCGATCCGGAGACTCCCATGACCACGATCGGTGGCACTGGTTGGGTCATTACCCGGGCTGGTTGCGATTCCATTCCAGCCAACCCACGCCGCTTCGGCCGTCCGCGGTGCTGACGGTCGCCCAGACCCGCGGGAAGCGGCTGATGCGGCCGTCGGCGGCGGGCAGCAGCACCGGCGCGTGGCCGCATACGTCGACTGTCACGGTGATGCCGGCGAGAGTCAGCTCCGCCCGGGTGGGTAAACCGTTGGCGTCGGAGTCTTCCCGCACATCCACCGTATGCACCTCGGTCAGTGCGCCGTCGCGGTTCTGCACGTAGCCGACCGCCATCGGCGGGGCGCCGGGGATCCGCAAGTCCACAGCGTGCAAGTGGGTGCCGTCGTCGAGATGCAGCGCGCTCCACAACCAATCCATGCTCCACCAGTCCCGCACGCCCCACGAGTGGTCGCGCTGGGCCGGCGCGGAGTCAACGGTGTATCGAGTGCCGTCGATGGTGACCCTGCCCGAGACCACGCACGGGATTTCGTAGCGGGTGGTCAGTCGGTACTGGTACGGCGTGCCGTCGGTGGTCCACACCAGATCGATCGAGACGTCGGCCGGCGCGCCGTCTTCTCCCCGTAGCAGTGCAGCGGGGTCGGGGTAGGACTGTCCGCGGCCCTGCAGGCCGATGCGATAGGTGTGCAGCGGCCCGTCGGCCGAGTGGGCGAAGTCGGCGGTGTCGGTGTGGAGTTTCCACGGGTCGACCGGAAGCGGAACATCGATATCGACCACCGCGACCGTGGGCAGCTGAGGTCCGCACAGCAGTGCGTGCAGCCAGACCCGGTGCTGGTTGGGGATCAGGCCGAGACGTACCCAACCGCCGAGGCCTTGTGCCGGATCGACGAAGTCGGCGTACCAGCTCTCGCTCCACAGGGGTTCGTCGGTTGGCGCGTGGGCTGATTCATCATCGCCGGACGGACGCAGGGGCTCCGGCGCCGCCGGCGCCGGCAGTGTTGCCAGGGCGTCGGTGTCCAGCACGTGCTCGCAGTGTCGCTGGAGCATCGTCATGAACATCGCATCGCCGCGCTCGGTGCGTTCCACGAGCATCGACGAGACGATGGCCATCATCACTCCGAAGAAGCTCTGCCCGCGCACGCCTTCGCGGACCTCGGCGAGGGTCATCGGCGGGTTGGGGCCGAGCGCCTCGTGATAGGCGGCCAACAGAGCGTCGTAGTGGTTGCGCCGGTCCTCCGCGGGCAACGCACATCCGAGGAAGTACGCCAGATCCGTCATCGCGGGACCCCAGGTGACGGTCTGCCAGTCGACGACGGTCAGCGGACGGTCCGCGCCCGCCGTGCCGAACAACATGTTGTCCAGCCGATAGTCACCGTGTATCAGCCCGTGGGGGCCACTGGATTGTTGGGCCTGGTATTCGTCGAAACTGGCCACCAGCCGTTCGCACACCATCCGGTGCTGTGGCGCGATCTGGTCGCCGTATCGGTCCAAAAAGCCGGCGTAGAGTCCGGTGATGACCGCCTGATTGATCGGCGCGTCGCGGTTGAGCCACGGCGCCTCCCCGAGTGCAGCGTCGCCCAACAGAGGACGTTGCAGCCGAGCCAGCTCGGTTACCGCAAGCCGGGCTTGGGCCGCTGCGGCGCCGCGGATTTCGTCGCCGACGACCGCGGGGTTGGCATCGCCAAGCAATACGTCGAACGCACCGGTGGACGCGTCGAAGGCGGCGTGATAACACGGTGCAACCGGGCCGGCCAGGCGCGGTGCGATCTCACGATAGAAACGGACTTCGCGCTCATAAAGACCCAGGCTCAGCCCGGTCTGCCGACTCACCGGATCAGTGGCCGCAACCTTCAACACCACCGACGCGGGGCCATCGCCATCGGTATAGGTGAGCGCGATGCGGTAGCAGGCACTCATCTGGCCGGTACCGATGCGCTCGACGGCAAAACGGGAGACGGTCCCGGCATCCAGTACCGAGGTCAGCCATTCGGAGCTGAGATCGTCCGGTCGGTCGATGAGGTGATCGAGGTGCGGTTTCATCAGCGCGCCAGCGAAAAGTTCTGCCACGCAATGCGTCGCTCGGCGTGGGGATCGAATTCGACCCGCGGCCTGCTGTCGATGACCATCACCGCGCGGTCGGTTTCGGCGTAGGCCGGCCAGTCGTCGCCGGGAACACCTGCGTGGCTGAATGACAGCCAGCGCCTTTGGATTTCACGACTCACCCGCCGTGCCGAGCGACGGTCACCGGCCGCGCTGAGCAGAGCACCGAACCGGGTGCGGTAGACGCCGAACACCGCTAGCAGTTCCGTGGCGTGGGTTGCGCCCAGACCGGACCAGCGCAATGTGCGCGGCGAGTAGTCGTACCGATACAGGTAGGTCGGCGCATGGCGCGTGTGTGCTTCGGCGATCTCCCACGCCGCCGAGTTGAACGCAAAGTCTCCGCCGAGGCGGATGCATGCTTCACGTTTGGGGTAGTCCGGGTAGGCCCTGGTAATGCGTTCCCGCGCAGCTGGATCCGTCTCAGCCAGCAAGGCCTCGATCATCGACTCGGTCGTCGGCAGTAGTTTCAGCCACCGCGTGAACAGGCGACCTTCCTCGGCGTTGGTGCCGACAATCAGTGGGACGCGGTGTGCCTGACCGCGACGCAGCGCATCCATCGGGTCCAACGGCAGGCAATCGTCACCGAAGGACGGGCCGATGGGAAAGGCGCCCAGCAGGTCTTGTACACCCTGCTCAATGAGGCGGTCTTGGGCGGCCACCAGTTCCGCGGGAGAAGCTTGCATCAGTCTCTGGGCGGCATCCTGTTTGCCTGCGCCGAGCAGCGCAGCGAAGCGCCGCGCGAACTCTGCCGCCACTTCCTGCGAGCGCACCATACCGGCGGCCGGGCTTTGTGAAATCGCGTGAGAGAACAGGCCTTTCGCGTCGGGAACCGCCATCAATGTGGCGACCGCATGCGCGCCGGCGCTTTCCCCGAACACAGTGACTTTGTCGGGGTCGCCGCCGAACGCCGCGATGTTGTCGCGCACCCACTGCAATGCCAGCACCAGGTCACGCAGGAAAAGATTGCTGTCGATGGTGATTTCGGACGTCGACAACGACGACAGGTCCAAACATCCGAGCGCACCGAGCCGGTAGTTGACCGATACGTAGACGCAGCCGCGGCGAGCCAATGCGGCGCCGTCGTACAGCGCAGAGCTGCCCAGTATGTATCCGCCGCCGTGGACGAACACCATGACCGGCAGCGCTTCGCCGGGTGCGTCCTGGGGTGTCACGACGTTGAGTGTCAGGCAGTCCTCGCCGCGCGGCTGGTACTTGCCGACACCAATCATCGTGTACCAGCGCTGCTGCGGAGCGCAGTTGGTGAACGCGTGGCAGTGTCGCACGCCTGACCACGGCTGCACCGGTTGCGGCGCCCGGAATCGCAGCGGCCCGACCGGCGGGCGGGCGTACGGGATGGACCGCCAGCGGTGCACCCCGTCGCGGGTGAAGCCTTCGACGGTGCCGGTGGCGGTCGTGACGCGAACGGTGTGCTCGTGCATTCTTCGAACCTAACGAACGCGATGGTGGCAGGCGGGGTGGGTCGGGAAATCAATTAACCTGACCGGATGCGGAAAGCCGTGCTGGTTGCAGCGTCGCTGCTGATAGCCGGATGTTCACATTCGACCACTGGCCACCCTGAGCAGACATCGACAACCCCGGTGACCACTGCGTCGACGTCTGTGCGACCGGCCGCCGCCGCGCCGGCGGCCGGCGCATCGATCTCCGATGTCATCGCATGGATCGAAGCTGGTGCGCCCGCCGACGTCGCCGGATATCACCGCGCGACGCGCGAGGGTGTCACCACCGATCTCGGCGACGACGTCGCGTTCCGCGTGGAGAAGGTGTCCTGCATGACCGACGTCAAACACACCGGAGGAGCACTGGCCTGCCTAGTGGACTTGGCCCATCCGCCGCCGCGGCCGACGGCGGTCTATGGACCCTGGCTCGGCGGTTGGGTCGACTTCGACGGCGCCAGCCTGCAAGTCGGATCCTCGCATGCCGATCCCGGCCCGTTCAGCCGCGGTGACGGGCCCGAGTTGCCGACCGGCGCGTCGCTGTCATTCGGCGACTATCGTTGCCGCGCCGGCGAGGTCGGCGTGCTGTGCGTGAACTATGCGCACCGCTCGGCGGTTCGGCTCGCCGCGGCGGGCGTCGAACATTTCGGATGTCTGCGCTCTGTGCCGCCACCGGACGGTGTCGCCGAGAAATTCAGCTGCTGAGCGAGGTGCCGATCTCGGTGTCACGCAGGACGAGGATCTCGCCCGTAGTGCCGTCGACCTCGACCAACGCCCCCGGGGGCAGGCGGCGAGTGGCGCCCTCGACGTCCACCACGCAGGGAAACCCGAACTCGCGGGCCACCACAGCTGCATGCGACATCGGGCCGCCGAGTTCGGTCACGACGGCGGCGGCATAGCCGAACGCGGCGGTGTAGCCGACATCGGTGACCTCGGCGACCAGGATCTCCCCCGGTTCCAGGTCATCGATGGTTTCCGGCCGCACGATCCTGACCCGGCCACGGACGCGTCCACCACAGACTCCCAGGCCGTGCAAGGTCTCCCCGGGGTTGAGCACGCTGGCCAGGGTGCTGGCCGGCCGCCAGCTGCCACTGAAGATCGGGGGCGGCACGATGCCGCTGAGTCTTTCTCGCTCGGCGCGGCGTCGCTCTGCGATCTGTGCGGCGTGTTTGGGGTACGGGTCGAGTTCGTCGACCAACAAATAGAACACATCCTCGGGGGCTGCGAGAACGCCCGCGTCGGTGAGTCTGCGCCCGTACTCGCGCAGCAGCCGTCGCAGCACCCAGATGGCGCGGACCATCTTGTCGCGGCGGACTTCGCGGTCGCGCAGCTGACGCACGGCCAGCCACGCGACGGGTCGGGCATGCACGGGGATCGGGGCATGGCGGGGCTTTGGCGGGGCCGGAGCGGTCAGCGATTTGGCGACCATCCCGACGAGTAGTTCAGGGTCATCAGCGTAGGTGGTCGATTGCATCTCCACCTCGGCCGGACCGCGGTGACCGATCAACGCCAGCTCGGCGAGAACCGCGGCATGCAATTCCGGCGCCTGCTCGGCGAGTGCGTCGAGGTGCTTACCCGGATTGGCGAGCACTCGAGCGGCGTCGGGGCTTCGCCGCGCGACCGCCACCAGTCGATGCAGCGCGCCCAGCAGCCGCGCGCTGACCACTTCGGGTCCGGCCGACAAAGCGATGCTGCGACCACTCACGCCGCGCAGGATGACACTGAACGCGGCGAACAACATGAACGACCCGCCACCGGCCAGCACCCAGCCGTGCACGACGTGGTCGCGCGCGGACATGATCAGGTTGAGCAGGCGATGCTCGTCGAGGTCGGCAAGGTTGTCGCCGGTGAGTTGTTCCAGGCGATCGATATCGGCGATGTAGTCGCGGGTGTCGCGGTTCGATCCGGCACTCAGCCCGATCACGTTGACGCCGAACACACCGATATTGCGCATGGTGCGCAACGGTTTTCGGAGGCCGCTGGTGTCCCGCGGTAGGCGGTGTTCACCGAAGATCGGTAACGCGGTAAGGCTGGGGCCGAAGAACTGGCTGTTGCGGACCACCGCCTCGGGTTTGATGAACGGCACCGTTTCGGCCATGAAATGCGCGGCGGTGATGGCTCCGTAGAGACGGTGCGCGAAGACACCGATGGTGCGGGTGGCGATTTCACGCTGGATCAGCCCGCCCGGACGCAGCCGTTCGGCGATGGCCACGCCGGCGGCCCGCAGGCCGCGCACCGTTACCGATGCCGACGAGGGTGAGAACGGTCCCGGCAGCGCCTCGGACAAATTCGTGGCGAGGAAGGTCGGGAAGCGCGGGTCGATCGGTGTGTCGAATTCCCCGTTGGCGCCGTCGGGTCCGGCGAGGACGGGCACGGTACCGTCCGGGGCCGCCGCGTCGGCCGCCGGGATGTCTTGAACATTGGTCAGCCGCCACGGCAGCGCGATCACCCGGTTGCCCAGGCTCAGCCGGCCACGCACGGCCAGTGCGAAATCCTCGACGCATTCGCGGGCGTTCCACGCCGGTGTCAGTCCCCACTCCGCGAGCCGCGAGATGTCCATCAATGGCGCTTCGCATAACCGGGTCAGCGCAATAACCTGCGACCAACCTTGCAGCGCCGCGGGGATGCGAACCACTGGTCGTCGCAGTGCCTTGGCAAGCTCGCCGAGTGAAAGCTCCCCGGGGGCGGCCAGGTTCACCGCGCCGCTGGCGATGTTGGTGTCCGTGTCGGTACTGGCCCGGACCAGCACCCGCAACGCGTCGTCGCTGTGGACCACTTGGAGTTTGTGCTCGGTTGCACCGTCGCGGCTGGGTAACACCGGCGATGCCAGCACGCGCAACACCCAGTTGTTGACGTTGCGACCCAGGATAATTGCCGACCGGATCGAGATCCATTGCGCGCCGGAGCCGGCGAGCAGTCGTTCGGCGCGGGCTTCGGCGGACGACGGGTCGACGGCGTGCGCCGATGAACAGAATACGATCCGGCGGGTGCCTGCTCGGGCCACGGCGTCCACGACGTTGGACATGCCGCCGATGTTGACTTCGTCGTACTCGGTGCCGTGGCCGGCCCATGCGCAATGCACGACGACGTCGGCTCCGGTGACGGCGCGCCGCACAGCGGTCGCATCGCGGACGTCGCCGTGGACGAATTCCGCTGCGCTCGGCCAGCTTTCTGGTCGGCGCCGTGCCAGCCCCGCGACATCGTGGCCCAGGGTCAGCAGGCGCCCGACGATGCCGCGACCCAGGACTCCGCTCGCACCGGTGACGACGATTCTCACTGATCGGCCTCGAATTGCATCGGGCTACTCGTCGTCGTCGAGCAGTGCCGCGTTGACCAAGTCGTCTAGATCCATATCCGCAATGTCTTTTTCTCTGGTTTGCGCTGTGGCGGCGCCGTCGCCTTCGTTGGCCAAGCCCAGCAGCAGGTCCAATACTCCGGCCTGACGAAGCCGCTTGACCGGAATCGATGCGATGACCCGTTGAATCTCGGCCTCCCCGGGCGCCGGTTTTTCCGCCACCTCGGCGGCCTCGCCGACGAGCTCTTGACGGAAGTATCCGGCCAGGGCCGCGGAGTTCGGGTAGTCGAAGACGAGAGTGGGTGAAAGCGCCAGCCCGGTCGCGGCTTTGAGCCGGTTGCGCATCTCGACCGCGGTCAGCGAGTCGAAACCCAGCTCCTGGAACGCCTTGTCCGGGTCGATGGCCTCCGGCGCGATGTTGCCCAGCACCGTGGCGATATGCGAGCGCACCAAATCCAGCAGCACCGCATGCTGCTCGTCCTCGGACAAGCCCTCCAGTCGTTGCAGCAAAGCTGATTTCGACCTGGCAGCGGCCAGCGAGTCGTCGACTTGGCGGCGCGCCATAGCGTGGATCAAGTCGACGAACATCGGCGGCAGGGTGCCACCGTCGAACTTGGCGCGCAGCGCGGTCAGGTCGATGTGGGCCGGCAGCAGGAACGGTTCGTCGACCGCTAGCGCAGTGTCGAGCAATCCGAGTGCTTCACCACTTGACATGGCGACGATGCCGTCTCGGGCGAACCGCGCGAAGTCGACAGCTTCCAGTCCGCCGGTCATGTTGCTGGCTTGATCCCACAGCCCCCAGGCCAGCGAGATCGCCGGCAACCGATGAGCCCGCCG
>LQPU01000006.1 GCA_002101905.1 Mycobacterium shimoidei
TCACCCACTACATCGCACGGTCTCTACTGGAAACCGGTGGATTCAGACCCCGACTACACCCTCAATCATGAAGAGCCAGTTTGGTTCTCCTGGAACTGGTCCACCAGGATGTCGAACGCGGTCGCACCACCCGGGTCCTGCGCGAACAGCGCCAGATCAGCGGCGTGGTTTGCCACGCCCTGGTCGCCAAATGCCCCATAGAGGTTGACGTACCCAGAAGGGTCCGCGTACGGGTTGACGACGGGGTCGTCGATGCTGCCGCTCTCGGCGCCGGCTACGGGGGAGGTGCCAAGGCTGAGAAATGCGCCAACTGCTGCCGCGCCGACACCCACTGCGGCGCTGCGTAACGTAGACTGTTTGCGACTCATGTGCGAGCCTCCAATCGTGGTATCTCTCGATGTGGTATGGGTTTGCCTCCCGTTGCCGCGGCTCGTACATGAGTCCTAACTCTCTCAGGTAAATGCCGTCGACGGGGAAAGCATATACCGCGATACAGGGTGTACAACACAAACTTTCTAAAAATATCTCAGCTTTTTCTGAGTCACCCGTTAAGGCCCACCTAAAGACCTCGAACAGTTGCCTAAGCCGCGCTAAAACAACACGCGTCGAATATGTTGCTGAACATGCGTTGAATATTTGCAACAACCGCCTTTACACGCATTTACATCGGCTTTTCGGTGCTCTGGCGAAGCGCTGAGGAATCGTGATCAGCAATTTTGGATCAGCCCGGCTGCCTCGATGCTCGCCGCGACTCAGACCGCCGGCGGTAGATTGATACCGCTATGACCCATCCTGGCGAACTGGCCGAGCTGCGGGTTTCCGATGCCGATCGCAACGGCACGCTGCGCCGTTTGCACAACGCGGTCGCACTCGGCCTGATCGATATCGACGAGTTCGAGCAGCGCTCGTCCCGGGTGTCCTATGCGCGCACCCGCGGCGAGCTCGACGGTCTGGTCGGTGACCTGCCCGGCCCGGGTGCTTTCGTCACGTCGGTGGCCGACCGGGTGGAGCTGCGCGGCTGGCTGGGGTCGCTCAAACGCCACGGCGAATGGACAGTGCCCACCCGGTTGGCGCTGGTGCGCCGCGTCGGGTCGGTGGAACTGGACCTTGTCCGGGCCCGCTTCGCCGGACCGGTCGTCGTCATCGAACTGGACGTTAAGTTCGGCTCGGTGGACATCCGGCTGCCCGACGGTGCCAGCGCATCGATCGACGACGTCGAGGTTTATGGCGGTAGCGCAAGTGACCGTCGCAAGGACGCACCGGCTGAGGGCACGCCCCACGTCGTGCTGACCGGCCGCATGGTGTGCGGCTCAGTACGTATAAAGGGTCCCCGCCGCGCACTGCTGCGCCGCCGCTGATGATCGGCTTTTCGCCGTAGCCGGTTAAGCTGGCAAGATGCCTGTTCGCACCGCGCTCTGCCCCGGCGTGCAGTCCCCGACGCGGCCGGTGCCCAAGTCGATTCCGCGCCCGGAATACGTCGGCAAACCGACCGCGCGCGAGGGCAGTGAACCCTGGGTGCAGACTCCCGAGGTCATCGAGAAGATGCGGGTGGCGGGCCGGATCGCGGCCGGCGCGCTGGCCGAGGCGGGCAAGGCCGTCGCGCCCGGAGTGACCACCGACGAGCTGGACCGTATCGCCCACGAATACATGGTCGACCACGGCGCCTATCCTTCGACGCTGGGCTACAAGGGGTTTCCCAAGTCGTGCTGCACGTCGCTGAACGAGGTCATCTGCCACGGCATCCCCGACTCGACGGTGATCGAGGACGGCGACATCGTCAACATCGACGTCACCGCCTACATCCACGGGGTGCACGGCGACACCAATGCGACGTTTCTGGCCGGCGATGTCGCCGAGGAGCACCGGCTGCTGGTCGAGCGCACCCGCGAGGCGATGATGCGTGCGATCAATGCCGTCAAACCTGGCCGCTCGCTGTCGGTTGTCGGCCGCGTGATCGAGTCATACGCAAACCGATTCGGCTATAACGTGGTTCGCGATTTCACCGGGCACGGCATCGGAACCACGTTCCACAACGGCCTGGTGGTGCTGCATTACGACCAGCCCTCGGTCACCACGATCCTCGAGCCAGGGATGACGTTCACCATCGAGCCGATGATCAACCTCGGCGCACTGGACTACGAGATCTGGGACGACGGCTGGACAGTGGTGACCAAGGACCGCAAGTGGACGGCGCAATTCGAGCACACCCTGGTGGTCACCGACACCGGCGCCGAAATCCTCACCCTGCCGTGACGCGGTCCGCGCGACGCGCGTGAGCGGGGCGCTGCTGGTCGCCGGCACCAGCTCGGACGCCGGAAAATCCATGGTGGTGGCTGGGCTGTGTCGCCTGCTGGTACGCAAGGGGATCCGCGTCGCGCCGTTCAAGGCGCAGAACATGTCGAACAACTCGGCGGTCACCGTCGAGGGCGGCGAGATCGGCCGGGCCCAGGCAATGCAGGCGCGCGCCGCCCGCTTGGAGCCCAGCACCAGGTTCAATCCGGTCTTGCTCAAACCCGGCAGCGACCAGAGCTCGCAGCTGGTGGTCCGCGGCCAGGTCGCCGGCTCGGTCAGCGCGGCCGGCCACTGGTCACGGCGCAACGAGCTCATCGACATTGTCGCCGCCGAATTGGCGGGCCTGCGAGCCGAATTCGACGCGGTGATCTGCGAGGGCGCGGGATCGCCCAGCGAGATCAACCTGCGGGCAACTGATATCGCCAACATGGGGCTGGCCCGAGCCGCGAACCTCCCGGTGATCCTGGTCGGTGACATCGACCGCGGCGGGCTGCTGGCGCATCTGTTCGGCACCGTCGCGATCCTCGACCCGCAAGACCAGGCGCTGATCGCCGGCTTCATCGTGAACAAATTTCGCGGCGACGCCGCGCTGCTGGCGCCCGGGCTGCGGCAACTGGCCCACCTCACCGGCCGCCCCACCTACGGGGTGCTGCCGTATGTGCACGAGCTCTGGCTGGACACTGAAGACTCTGTCTCGGTGTGGGCCCACCGGGTCCTGGGAACCCCGCAGCCGCCGCGTGGCCGTCAATGGCTACGGGTGGCCGCGGTGCGGTTGCCGCGAATCTCCAACTCCACCGATGTCGAAGCGCTGGCCTGCGAACCCGGGGTGCTGGTGCGCTGGGTCAGCGAACCCGCCGATGTGGCCGACGCGGACGTGATTGTTTTGCCGGGCAGCCGAGCCACTGTCGCCGACCTGCGCTGGCTCCGCGAGCGTGGACTAGCCGAGTCCATCGCCTCGCACGCCGCGTCGGGCCGTCCGGTGCTGGGCATCTGCGGCGGCTTCCAGATGCTGTGCCGCTGGATCGACGACCCGGTCGAGTCCGGGTCGGGGCGCGTCCCAGGGTTGGGGCTGCTGGCCGCCGAGATCCAATTCGCGGCCCCGAAGGTGGTGCGCCGCTGGCAGTCTGGCCTGACGGGCTACGAGATTCATCATGGACGGGTAAGCAGCTGCGCCGAGGCGACCTGGTTCGACGCCGACGGATCGCCGCACGGGTATCGCCGCGACCACGTGTTCGGCACCCACTGGCACGGCCTATTCGACAACGATGTATTCCGGAGGCAGTGGCTGAGCGTCGCGGCGGCCGCTGCGGGACGCGATGGTTTCGTGGTCGCCGACGATATTGATGTCTCGGCGTGTCGCGACCTTCAGCTGGATCTGATGGCCGATCTGCTGGCCGCACACCTCGACATCCGCGCTGTCATGCGGCTGCTCGACGACGGGCCACCGCCGCGCCCAACCCTTACCGTCAAACCCGCTGTCAGCCAACCGCTTTGAACTACGTCGTCAATTTTCAGCTGCGGCCAACGGCGCTCAATTCACACAAAGTTCAGCCAATATTGACTGAGAGACTCCGCAGAAACGGCCCGCACAGCGGCCAATTCACTGTAGCTTGCGGAAGTGCCTTCGACGACGATGACGACCGTCGACGGTTTTCCCGTCCAGGTTGATGTGACCGGGCCCGACAAGGGCACCGTCGTTGTCCTCCTGGCTGCGGCGCAGCGATCCCTTACCGCCTACGAACCGGTGTGCGAACGCCTGCACACCGCGTCGCTGCGGACCGTCGCCATCGCACAGGACCAACGGCTGACTCCCAAATCGGTGATCGGCATCCTCGACGTGCTCGACATCAGTTGGTCGGTGGTGGTCGGCGACCGGGCCGGCGGCGAACTGGCGTGGGAACTGGCGGCCACCAGACTCGACCGCTTCACCGGGCTGGTGGCGATCGACCGGGGGCATCCGCGGGTAGCCGATCTGACCGGGGTGATCCGCGACGACCACTGCCCGCCGGTGGAGATCAACACCACTGCGCTGGTGAGCACACCGGCTTCCCAGGCAGTGGCGCGGGCCAGCCAGCGCTATGTCTACGGCGACTATCGGGTGGTCGAGCTGCTTGCGCGGCGCAATGCGCAGGAGTCCAACGCGCAGCTGGCCGCCGAGATCGTCCTGCGCGCCAGCACCTGGTGACCGGGTCTGGATCGATGGGCGGCGATTCGCCGTTTCCACCGGTCATCGGAATGACCACCTATCTGGATCAGGCCCGCACCGGTGTCTGGGACGTTAGGGCCAGCTTCTTGCCGGCGGCCTACTTTCAGGGCATCACGCTGGCCGGTGGCGTTGCCACGCTGCTGCCGCCGCAGCCGGTCGACGCCGACATCGCGCGGCGGGTGCTCGACGGTCTGGACGGTCTGGTGATCACCGGTGGCAAAGACATCAACCCGGCTGCCTATGACCAGCAGCCGCATCCAGAGACCGATCAGCCCGACACCGCACGCGACCAGTGGGAGTTCATGCTGCTGCGCGAGGCACTCGACCGGCGGCTTCCGGTGTTGGGCATCTGCCGCGGCGCCCAGGTCCTCAACGTTGCGCTCGGCGGCACGCTGCATCAGCATCTGCCCGACGTCATCGGGCACACTGGTCATCGGGCCGGCAACGCCGTGTTCACCACGTTGAGCGTGCGCACGGTGCCCGGCACCCGGCTGGCCGACCTGCTCGGGGAGCGCGCCGACGTGCAGTGTTACCACCACCAGGCCATCGCCGAAGTCGGGCGCGGTCTGATCGTCAGCGCGTGGGACGACGACGAGGTGATTGAGGCGCTCGAGCTGCCGGGCGACGGTTTCGTGCTGGCCGTGCAATGGCATCCCGAGGAAAACCTCGATGACTTGCGGCTGTTCACTGCGATCGTGGACGCCGCGCGCAGCTATGCGGGTGCACGGGTGGTCCGTTGAGCATGGATCTGACGCAGCGCCTTGCCGGCAGGGTCGCCGTGGTCACCGGTGCCGCTGGCGGTATCGGTGCGGCCACGGCTCGGCGGCTGCACGCCGAAGGCGCCACGATCGTCGTCGGCGATATCGACCAACGGACCGGCGAGGCGGTTGCGGCCGAGTTGGGCGGGACGTTTGTGGCCGTTGATGTTTCGGACGAAGCCGCGGTCAACGCGCTGTTCGACGCCGCCGCGGCAACATACGGGTCGGTCGACATCGCGGTCAACAACGCCGGCATTTCGCCGCCCGAGGACGAACTGATCGAAAACACCGAACTGCCGGTGTGGCAGCGGGTGCAAGACGTGAATCTCAAATCGGTGTATCTGTGCTGCCGGGCGGCGCTGCGGTACATGGTGCCCGCCGCCCAGGGCTCGATCGTCAACGTCGCCTCCTTTGTCGCGGTGATGGGTTCGGCCACGTCGCAGATTTCCTACACCGCGTCCAAGGGCGGAGTGTTGGCGATGTCGCGTGAGCTCGGGGTGCAGTTCGCCCGGCAGGGCATCCGCGTCAACGCGTTGTGCCCGGGCCCGGTGCACACCCCACTGCTGCAAGAGCTTTTCGCCAAGGATCCTGAGCGGGCTGCGCGCCGGCTGGTGCATGTGCCGATGGGCCGCTTCGCCGAGGCACACGAAGTCGCCGCAGCGGTGGCGTTTCTCGCCAGCGACGACGCGTCATTCATCACGGCGTCGACATTTCTGGTCGACGGCGGCATCAGCGCCGCTTACGTAACCCCGCTGTAGGGCTCAGCCCCGGAAGGTGATCAGCGGAATCGCCATCTCGGCAGCGGTGGCCCCGCCGTGAAACCCGATGAGCTTGGCCACTTCGGGTGGCTCGTGATCGGTGGCCAGCACCGCCGTGTCGTCGGTGCAGGTGACCACGACATCACCGATGCGCGCCAGGTGGTCGGGGCGCACTGGGCCGAACACACCGGCCGCAACAGCGTCGTCGCGGCTGCGCA
The DNA here is from genome assembly GCA_002101905.1 of Mycobacterium shimoidei. Taxonomy (GTDB): domain Bacteria; phylum Actinomycetota; class Actinomycetes; order Mycobacteriales; family Mycobacteriaceae; genus Mycobacterium; species Mycobacterium shimoidei. Next base: position 6,233 of record LQPU01000006.1, read on the forward strand.
CTTCGGCCCGCCCGGCCAGCACTTCGGTCCAGGCGGCGATCACGTCGGGAGCCGCACCGTCGACGGTGTGCAGGTAGCGCACCCGAGGTTCGCCGGCCACCACGTGCACGCCGGCGCCCAGCCGGGGGTCGGCGTCGATGTCGACGCGGTCAGTCGTCGGCACGTTCAGCCCGCCGTGGTCGGCGGTGACCAGCAGTGCCGCGTCGCTCGGCAAGGTTTCCACCAGCCGGCTCAGCAGCGAATCGACCCGCGCCGCCGCGCTGTGCCACTCCAGTGAGCCGATCCCGCACAGATGCGCCGCCGTGTCGAGTGCCGCGGTGTAGCCATAGACCAATCCGGGTTCGGCCGCCAGCTGGTCGGCCAGCTTTTCGGCGTAATCCTCACCGTGGTTCGTGGCGTGAAACTGCGCACCGCGGTACGCCGCCTCGGTGAGCCCGCTGCCGATGAAGTGTGCCGGCAGTACGGCCCGAGCACTGATCTCGGCCTGGGCCAGCCGCTCGAACCAGGTGGGGACCGGTTGCCAGCGTGCCGGCGGGGGATCGTCGCGCCAAAAGATGTGGGTCAGCACCCGGTCGGTGCCGGGCACCCGGAGGGTGAAGCCCAAAACCCCATGCTCACCTGGTGGGCGCCCGGTGCCCAGTGACACCAGGCTGGTGGGGGTCGTCGAAGGAAATGTGCAGGTCAGCTCGGTCAGTCGCCCGAAATTTCCGGCCAGCACCGACGCGAGCAAGGAAGCATCGGGGGCTAACGTCGGCAGTTGGTGCCAACCCATCCCGTCGACCAGCAGCACCGCGACGCGGCGCACCTCGCCGAGCTGCTCGGTCAGCCCAAGTGCGTCGACGGCGCCCGGCGCCCCGAGCAGCGCAGCGGCAGCCGGCAGCACGTCGCAGATACTCATCATGATCGTCAGTCTGGCAGTCATGGCGGAGAACCTGCGTAATACTTAATCGGTGACCAGGCCATCGGCTTTGGATCCGGTCGTTACCGAACGGATCGGCGAGTTGCTGCGCGCGCATGGCCTGCGCCGGATGGCGTCGCGGATCGCGGTGCTGGCGGTGCTCGAGTCGGCCAACACGCACCTGTCCGTCGCCGAGATCGATCAGCGGCTGCATGAGTACCTGCCCGCCGACGAACCGCCACCGGACCTGGCGACGATCTACCGCACGGTGACCACGCTGGTCGACCAGGGCGTCCTGCACGCGCTGACCCTCGAAAGCGGGGTGACCACTTACGGCTTGGCCGCCGATCCGCACCATCACGCGGTGTGCACTCGCTGCGGATCGATCATCGAGGTGCCGGCGCACCAACTCAGCTCCGCGCTGGAACATGCGAGCGCGGGCAGTTCGTTCACGCTCTCGGAGCGGGCCGGTCTGACCCTGCACGGTCTGTGCCCGCAATGCCAGGGCAGGTCAGCGCAGCCCGAGTAGCGCGTTCTCGACGACCTCCGGCAATGCCGGGTGAATCCAATACTGTCCGCGGGCCATCTGCTGGGCCGTCAGTCCGAAGCTCATCGCGGTAATGAGCGGCTGGATGATCGACGACGCCTGCTGACCCATGATGTGGGCCCCCAGTAGCCGGCCGGTTCCGCATTCGCCGACCAGCTTCACGATTCCGGTGGTGTCTTCGGCCGCCCAGCCATAGGCCACATCGCCGTAGTCTTGCACGTACACAGACACATCGAAACCCATTGCGACAGCCTGATTCTCGGTCAGGCCGACGCTGGCGAGCTGCGGATCGGTGAACACCGCCGAGGGCACGTATCGGTGGTCGGTGGCCACCATCGAAGCGGTGTCGTCCCAGTCGCGCAACAGGTTGTGCTGCACGACGCGCGCCTCGTGGTTGGCCACGTGTTTGAGCTCATACGGTGACGACACGTCGCCGAGTGCGAACACGTTACGGGCCGACGTTCGCTGGAATTCGTCGACCGCGACCCGAGTGCCGTCGGTGTCGATACCGGCCTGCTCGAGGTCGAGCAGGTCTGCGTTGGGTATCCGGCCGGTGGCCACCAGCACGGTGTCGGCGGTCAGCGTCGACCGGTCGTCGAGTTCCAACACGGTGCGCGACCCGTCGCGGTGCGCCCCGATCACATTGCGTTGTGTTCGCATCTCCCATTTCGACGAGACGATGCGGGTGAATCGTTGGCACAGCGTGTCATCCATCTGCCGCAGCAGTGTCCCGCCCCGGATCACCAGCGTGACCCGGACGCCGAGCGCGGAGAAGATGTGCGCGAATTCTGCCGCCACGTAACCGCCGCCGACGATCACCAGATGCTCGGGCGGCTCGGCGATGCGCATGATGGTGTCGCTGGTGTGGTACTCGATTCCACAGTCGCGGATCGCGGGTGGAATCCTGGGTCGCGATCCTGCCGCGATCACGACCTGATCGGCGGCGAACTCTTCGCCGTCATCGGTCCGGAGTAGATAGCGACCGTCGGACTGGGTCGGCCCGAACCGGGTGTGCCGTTCGTAGACGTCGATATTGGGCGCGGCGAGTCGATAATCCTTGCCGCTGACGGCAATTGGATCGATACGTCCGAAGATGCGCGACACCATGTCGTCCCAGCGCACGCCGTCGATGTGTGCGTCGACGCCGTAGCGCGCAGCACCGCGGATGGTTTGCGCCACCTCGGCGGCGTAGACGAACATCTTGGTCGGGATGCACCCGACGTTGAGGCATGTTCCACCGAAGGCGCCCTGCTCGCAGATCGCGACTCGTTTGCCGGCGTAGCGTTCGTCGAGAATGCTGTTGCCCGAGCCGGTTCCGATGATGGCGAGGTCGTAGCTTTCCATGCCGGTCATCCCTTCGCCGACGGTAGCGGCTCGGCCGCACCGAGGTAGTCGTCGAGCCAGTTATCCAGCTGGCGGTATGCCAGCTGCCGCGGCTGCGGCATCGACAGGAACACATCGTGTTTGGCGTCTTGAATGGGTACCACCGTGGTGCGGTTGCCGATGCAGCCGGCCCACCGCGCGATCTGCTCCACATCCAAAACCGCGTCCCCGCACTGTAGAGCCGTCGCGTCGGCGGTCTCTGGCACGCTGTGGTCCGAGCGCAGAATCAAGTTGGGCACTCCGACGTCGAGTCCGCGATGCAGCCGTTGGTGACCGCGCAGCACGGCATGCAGCCAACCGAAGGTAATCGGGAAGCCGCCCAGTGGCTTCCACCGCAGGTCGTAGTCGAACTCGCCGTGGTAGTCGCGGTGCAAGCTGGCGCCGTAACCGCCTTCACCGGGCGCCCGGGCCACCCGTCGTCCGGCGACTCGTGCAATCGCGGCAATCAGCACGGCCGTCGGGGGCCAGCGCAGCACCGCCGGCCCGGGCAAGTCCAGCAGCGGACTGTTGAGCACCAGGCCGCCGATGCCGGCGCGCGCGGTGTCGCCCCGGCGCCGCAGCCGGTCCAGCCACAGCGACACGATGAGCCCGCCGGTGGAATGCCCGTATACAAGCACCCGCGCGGAGTCGGTTTGCTCGCGGATGACCGACAGCGCACGACTGAGCTCGGCGTCGTAGCACGCCAGGTCCGTGGTGAAATGCGGGGTTTGACCGTCCCGCCACGCCCGGCCACACTTGCGCAAGTCCAGCGCGTAGAAGGCAAAGCCGCGGTCGGCGAAATGGTCGGCCAGCGCAGTGTTGAAAAAGTAATCGGTGTAGCCGTGCAGCGCCAGCACGGCGTGCTGGGCCGGGGCACCGTCGCCGCGACGGACAAGTGTCGCCACGATCTCGCCCTCGCCGTCGGGGTCAGAACCCAACTCGATGGTGTGCTGCCAATACCCGGGCAGGACATCGTGTTGCCAGCCAGCCACGTTTGCCAGCTTAAAGCGTGCGGGGTCCATTGCCCGGCTCCTGCCCATCGCGCAGCGCATCCCCACAAGCGTGGCGTGTCACGATGGAAGCAATGACCAAAACCACGAAGACTGACGTCGTGCTGGTCGGGGCGGGCATCATGAGCGCCACGCTCGGCGCGTTGCTGCGGCGGCTGGAACCCGACTGGTCGATCACCGTGATCGAACGGCTCGACGCTGCCGCCGCCGAAAGCAGCGGCTCGTGGAACAACGCCGGCACCGGGCACTCGGCGCTGTGCGAGATGAACTACACCCCGCAGCGCCCGGACGGCTCGATCGACATCAGCAAGGCGGTACGGGTCAACGAGCAATTTCAGGTCAGCCGCCAGTTCTGGGCCTACGCCGTGGAAAGCGACATGCTCGCCGATGTGCGCAGCTTCCTCAATCCGATTCCCCATGTCAGCTTCGCCCACGGTGCCGAACAGGTCGACTTTCTGCGCCGCCGCCACCAAGCGCTGGCCGCGAACCCCCTGTTTGCAGGCACCGAATTCATCGACGACACCGACGCGTTCGCTCGCCGGTTACCGTTGATGGCGCTATCGCGTGACTTCTCCCAACCGGTGGCGCTGAGCTGGGCTGGCCACGGCACCGATATCGACTTCGGGGTGCTGTCCAAACAGCTGTTGGGCTACGCGGTACGCAACGGCACGTCGGTACTGTTCGGCCATGAGGTGCGCAACCTGTGCTACGACGGCAACTGGACACTGACCGTTCGCAACCGCCGCACCGCGCAAACACAAAGAATCACGGCCAAATTCGTCTTCATCGGCGCCGGGGGTGAGACGTTGCCGCTGCTGCAGAAATCTGGCATCAAAGAGGCCAAGGGATTCGGCGGTTTCCCGGTCGGCGGTTTGTTCATGCGCAGCCGTGACCCCGCAATGGTCGCCGCACACCGGGCAAAGGTGTACGGCTCTCCCGCACAAGACTTGCCGGCCATGGTCGCACCGCACCTCGATGCGCGCATAGTCAACGGCGAGCCCTGGCTGGTGTTCGGCGCGTTCGTGGGGTGGTCGCCCAAATTCCTCAAACATGGCCGGCTCACCGACTTGGGACGGTCGATCAAGCGCGACAACCTGCTGTCGCTGCTGAGGGTCGGTGTCAGTCAACGCAAATTGGTGAACTATCTGCTCGGCCAACTACAGCTGTCACAACCCGACAGGGTCGAGGCGTTACGTCAATTCGTCCCCAGCGCAAGCGGTTCCGGCTGGGAAACGATCGCGGCCGGTCAACGGGTACAAGTGATCCGGTGCGGAGTGCTCGACTTCGACACCACAGTGCTCAGTTCCGGCGACGGCAGCATTGCCGGACTGCTCGGCGCCTCGCCGGGAGCATCGACTGCGGTGTCGACGATGCTAGAAGTTCTAGAGCGCTGTTTTCCCGACCGCTACCAAGCCTGGCTGCCCAGGCTCACCGACATGGTGCCGTCGCTCGGAGTTACGTTGTCGCGCGAGCCGAAACTGTTCGAAGAGGTGTGGTCATGGGGGAGCAAGGTGTTAGAGCTATGAGCCGCGCCAGCGTCGATGCAGAGCAAAGCGATGAGAAGGAGCGGCGCAGATGACTGTAGCGCTGCGCCGTGCTTGGGCCAAAGATCTTGACGCACAATCACTTTACGCGCTGCTGAAGCTGCGGGTGGAGGTGTTCGTCGTCGAGCAGGCCTGCCCGTACCCGGAGTTGGACGGCCGTGACCTGCTCGCTGAAACGCGGCATTTCTGGCTGGAAGAACCCGACGGAGAAGTGATCTGCACGTTGCGGCTGATGGAAGAGCACGCCGGCGGTGAAAAGGCGTTCCGGATCGGCCGGTTGTGCACCAAACGCAGCGCGCGCGGCCAGGGCCACACCACCCGGCTGTTGCAGGCGGCGTTGGCCGAGGTCGGCGACTACCCGTGTCGCATCAACGCCCAGGTGTACCTGGCGCAGATGTACGCCCAACACGGTTTTGTCCGCGACGGCGACGACTTCGTGGAGGACGGCATTCCGCACGTGCCGATGCTCAAGCCGGGTAGCCCGCGCGCGGAGGCCCAGCCGTGACGACACCGGAGAGCCCCTACCTCGCCGGTTTGCGGCTGGCGGGCAAGAAGGTCGTCGTTGTGGGCGGCGGCAACGTCGCTCAACGCCGGCTTCCACTGCTCGTCGCCAGCGGAGCCGACGTACACGTCATCGCGAAGTCGGCGACCCGCGCCGTGGAAGCAATGCCGCGAATCACCTTGTCGTCGCGCGAGTATCGCGACGGCGACCTGGACGGAGCCTGGTACGCGATCGCGGCGACCGACGACCCGGAAGTCAACGCCGCAGTGGTCGCCGAGGCCGACAGGCGGCGAATTTTCTGCGTACGCGCCGACATTGCGGTCGAGGGCAGCGCGGTGACGCCGGCGTCATTCGAGTACGCCGGGCTCTCGGTGGGTGTGCTGGCCGGCGGCGAACACCGCCGCTCGGCGGCAATCCGCTCCGCCATCCGTGAGGCGCTGCAGCAGGGGGTCATCACCGCCGAAACTGACGACGTGCTGCGCGGCGGGGTAGCGCTGGTCGGTGGCGGGCCGGGGGACCCGGAACTGATCACGGTGCGCGGTCGCCGCCTGCTCGCCCACGCCGATGTGGTGGTGGCCGACCGGCTTGCGCCGCCGGAGCTGCTCGCCGAGCTGCCGCCACACGTCGAGGTGATCGATGCCGCGAAGATCCCCTATGGGCGGGCCATGGCCCAGGACGCCATCAACGCGGTCATGATCGAGCGCGCGAAAGCCGGGCAGTTCGTGGTGCGCCTCAAAGGCGGCGACCCGTTCGTGTTCGCCCGCGGCTACGAAGAGGTGTTGGCCTGCGCCGACGCAGGGATTTCGGTGACCGTGGTGCCCGGTGTGACCAGCGCCATCGCGGTGCCCGCGATGGTCGGTGTTCCGGTCACCCATCGCGCCGTCAATCACGAATTCGTGGTTGTCAGTGGGCATGTCGCGCCCGGACACCCCGAATCGTTAGTGAATTGGGACGCACTGGCCGCACTGACCGGCACCATCGTTTTGCTGATGGCGCTCGAGCGCATCGAACTGTTCACCGAAGCGCTGCTGAAAGGCGGCCGACCAGCGGAAACTCCGGTGCTGGTGGTTCAGCACGGAACCACGGCGGCCCAGCAGACGTTGCGGGCCACTCTGGCCGACGCGCCCGAGAAGATCCGGGCTGAAGGTATCCGGCCTCCGGCGATTATCGTCATCGGTGTGGTGGCGGCGTTCAACGTTTAAGGAGAGTTTAAGAATACTGTAGGGTATCTCCTTATGACGGCCCTCAACGATGCGCAACGGGCAGTCCTCGACCGGACCACCGACCGTTCGGAACATGCCGTTCCGCAACCCGTCAGGCAGACTTCATTGGATCCTATGAGCCTGAACCGTACGAGTAGGTATTCCCCGGCGTGGTTGCCGTCGCGCCGTTTCATTGCCGCGGTCATTGCCATCGGCGGCATGCAGTTGATGGCGACCATGGACGGGACCATCGCGATCGTCGCGCTTCCGAAGATCCAGAACGAGCTGGGCCTGTCCGACGCCGGACGCAGCTGGGTGATCACCGCCTATGTGTTGACGTTCGGCGGGCTGATGCTGCTCGGCGGCCGTCTCGGGGACACCATCGGCCGCAAGCGCACCTTCGTCGTCGGCGTCACGCTGTTCACGATCGCCTCGGCACTGTGTGGTATCGCCTGGGACGAGGCCACACTGGTCACCGCGCGGCTGCTGCAAGGTGTGGCCGCCGCGATCGCCTCGCCCACCGGTTTGGCGTTGATCGCGACCACCTTCCCGAGGGGGCCCGGGCGCAACGTCGCGACGGCGGTGTTCGGTGCCATGACCGGGGTCGGCTCGGTGATGGGCCTGGTCGTCGGCGGCGCGCTGACCGAGGTCTCGTGGCGGTTGGCGTTTGTGGTGAACGTGCCGATCGGGCTGGTGATGATCTATTTGGCCCGCACCACGCTGCGGGAAACGGTCAAGGAGCGGATGAAGCTCGACGCCGCCGGCGCCGTGTTGGCCACGTTGACGTGTACCGCTGCGGTCTTCGCCTTCTCGATGGGGCCGGAGAAGGGCTGGATTTCGGTCACGACCATCGGTTCGGCCGTAGTGGGCCTGGTCGCTTTCGTCGGGTTCGCCGTTGTCGAGCGCAGCGCCGAGAATCCGGTCGTGCCGTTCGACCTGTTCTTCGATCGCAATCGGCTGGCCACGTTCGCGGCGATCTTCCTCGGCGGCGGTGTGTTGTTCACCCTGACCGTGCTGATCGGCCTGTACGTCCAGGACATCATGGGTTACAGCGCGCTGCGGGCCGGTATCGGCTTCATCCCATTCGCCATCGCGATGGGCATCGGCATGGGTGCGTCGTCACAGGCGGTGTCGTATTTCCCGCCGCGCGTGGTGGTCATCGCCGGTGGAACGCTGGTGGTGGGGGCCATGCTCTACGGCTCGACGCTCAACGGCGGCATCCCCTATTTCCCGAACCTGGTCGTGCCGATCGTGGTGGGCGGCATCGGCATCGGGATGATCATCGTGCCGCTGGCGCTGTGCGCCATCGCCGGTGTCGGATTCGACCGGATCGGGCCTACGTCGGCGATCACGCTGATGCTGCAGAACTTGGGCGGGCCGGTGGTGCTGGCCGTCATCCAGGCCGTGATCACGTCGCGCACGCTGTACCTGGGCGGCACGAGTGGTCCGGTCAAATACATGAACAAGGCCCAATTGCACGCACTGGACCACGGCTACACCTATGGCCTGCTGTGGGTGGCCGGGGTCGCACTTCTCGTCGGCGCTATTGCGCTGTTCATCGGCTACACCGCCGCGCAGGTGGCCAAGGCCCAGGAAGTCCAGCACGCATTCGAGACCGGCGAACTGTAAATCGGGCCGCTGGCCTCATTTGCGCCGAGATCGACGTCAGCGCGGAAAAGCTCGAGTGGGTAGCACGCTAGCGTCGACCTCGGCGACGTGACCGTTAGGCTTGCGCGCTGTGATCACCCGGATGTCTGAGCTGTTCTTGCGTACCCTGCGCGACGATCCCGCCGACGCCGAGGTCCCCAGCCACAAGCTGCTCATCCGCGCCGGCTACATCCGGCCGGTCGGCCCCGGGCTCTACAGCTGGCTGCCCCTCGGGCTTCGCGTGCTGCGCAAGATCGAGCGCGTGGTCCGCGAAGAGATGAATGCCATTGGCGGACAGGAGATCCTGTTTCCCGCGCTGCTGCCGCGCGGGCCGTATGAGGCGACCAACCGTTGGACCGAGTACGGCGACGCGCTGTTCCGGCTTCAGGACCGTCGTCGAAACGACTACCTGCTCGCCCCCACCCATGAAGAGATGTTCACCCTCACGGTCAAGGGGGAGTACAGCTCCTACAAGGACTTTCCGCTGGTGCTCTACCAGATCCAGAACAAATACCGCGACGAGCCACGGCCCCGTGCCGGCATCCTGCGGGTGCGCGAGTTCTTGATGAAGGACTCCTACTCGTTCGACACCGACGACGCCGGGCTCGAGGCCGCCTACCACAAGCACCGTGAGGCATACCAGCGCATGTTCGATCGGCTGCAGGTCCGCTATGTCATCGTCTCAGCGGTGTCCGGGGCGATGGGCGGCTCTGCTTCCGAGGAATTCCTGGCCGAAAGCCCCAACGGCGAGGACACCTTCGTCAGGTGCCTAGAGTCCGGATACGCCGCCAACGTCGAAGCGGTCGTCACCGCGCGCCCGGAGAGCCGGCCCATCGACGGGCTGCCCGAGCCAGTCGTCTACGACACCGGCGACACCCCGACGATCGCGACCCTGGTCCAGTGGGCCAACAGCGCCGACCTGGGCCGCACCGTCACCGCCGCCGACACCCTCAAGAACGTCATGCTCAAGGTCCGCGTGCCCGGCGGCGATTGGGAGCTGCTCGGCATCGGGGTGCCGGGTGACCGCGAAATCGACGACAAACGGCTGGGCGCCGCGCTCGAGCCGGCCGCCTACGAGCTGCTCGACGACGACGACTTCGCCAAGTACCCATTTTTGGTAAAGGGGTACATTGGCCCGAAAGCATTACGGGACAACGGTATTCGATATCTCGTCGATCCGCGGGTGGTGGACGGCACCAGTTGGATCACCGGCGCCGACGAAGTCGGTAAACACGTCGTCGGCCTGGTCGCCGGCCGGGACTTCACCGCCGACGGCACCATCGAGGCCGCCGAGGTCCGCGACGGCGACCCCTCACCGGACGGCGCCGGCCCGCTGATGTCGGCGCGCGGCATCGAGATCGCCCACATCTTTCAGCTCGGGCGCAAATACACCGACGCGTTCAGCGTCGACGTGCTCGGCGAGGACGGCAAACCGGTACGGCTGACCATGGGCTCCTACGGCGTCGGGGTGTCACGGTTGGTCGCGGTGATCGCCGAACAACACCACGACGAGCTGGGCCTGCGCTGGCCCGCCAGCGTGTCGCCGTTCGACGTACACCTGGTGATCGCCAACAAGGACGCCGAAGCGCGCAACGGGGCGACCACCCTGGCGCGCGACCTGGACCGGTTGGGCATCGAGGTGCTACTCGATGACCGCCAGGCATCGCCGGGGGTGAAGTTCAAGGACGCCGAACTGCTCGGGGTGCCGTGGATTGTCGTGGTGGGACGCGGCTGGGCCGACGGCGTGGTGGAGCTGCGCAACCGGTTCAGCGGTCAGACGCGCGAGCTGGCCGTCGGCGCCGGGCTGGCCACTGAGATCACCACGGCCATACGCTAGTCGCTGCCGGGGAACGCCGTGGTGATCGGCCACGTCCCGATCACCCGGCTCCATCGCGCCGCCAGCACCGAGCTCTCGGTCAGCGCCGTCACGCCGAATTCCCGGTCCTGTGGATCCGGGCCCTGCTCGATCACCGCGCGCCAGGCCACTTGGGTGTCCTTTTCCATCCGGACGGCCAGCCGGCCGGCGTCGGTTTCGTTGTTCACCGCCATGGGCAGCTGGTAACCCGCGGCCGCCACCGGCGCGCTGACCTTGCGTGCGGCCAGCATGTCGATGGTCTGATCGCGCCGGCGGCGGTGCTCGTTGAGCGCCGAGCTCACCAACGGGTTCACCTCCGGCGAGCATCGGGCCGACACGATGCCGTAGCCGTAGATGACGGCGTGCTCGGTGGCGAGCGCCGCACACAACGCGTCGTCGTAGGGATCCTGGTGACCCTCAGAAGGACCCGAAGGCTCGGCGGAGGTCACGGTGCGTTGTCTCCTAACATCAGCCCGACGGTGTAGGCCGCGGTACAGCTGGCGGCGATCGAGCCCAACAGCCCGGCCCGGTATCCCGACAGCGTCGACGCCTGCCGGCGTGCGCTGGTAGCAGAGGCGCGCAAGGACTTCACGACATCGGGCAGGGCGGGCGGGGGACCGGGAGCGCGGGTCGCTTGCGCAGTGCCGCCGGGTGTTGCGGTCGCGGAGCTCGACGTGCTGGTGGCCGTCCCGGCGACCCGGTCGATCTCGATGGCCAGTGCCTTCGCGTGTTCCGCGCGTTCGGCGGCGACCTGCTTCAAGGCAGCGGCGACCGCCGGCGGCTCGGCGCTGGCCGCGGCGGCGGCCAGTTCGCTGTCGTGCTGTGCCAGCGTCAGCTCTTCGAGCAGCGGATCGGGTTGGGGCTGCTGTCCGGGCCGGGTACCGCACGCGGCGGCGGTGATCCCCAGCCCGGCCAACGCTGCACCGCCGGCCAGCACGCGGCGTCGGCTGACAACCGGTCCTGTCCCTGGCACAGCAACATCCTGCCATCGCGCGCATCACGGCTGACACCGGATTCTGGCGTATCGTTGATTGCTGATTCGCCGGAACTTCAATGACCGGACAACTCAAGATGAGGAGCTCGCCGTGGCCACCGGGCTACCTTCGCAGACGCAGGTGATCGAGCTACTCGATGGAGAGTTCGCGCGTGCAGGCTACGAGGTCGAGGATGTCATCATCGACACCCGCGCACGGCCCCCGCGGATCACGGTGGTTGCCGACGGCGACACCGCACCCGATCTGGACACCATCGCCACGTTGTCGCGCCGCGCATCGACCCTGCTGGACCGTGTGCGCAGCATCCGCGGTCAATACGTGCTGGAAGTGACGTCGCGCGGCGTCGATCGCCCGCTGACCAGCGAGAAGCACTTCCGTCGCGCGCGTGGCCGCAAAATCGAACTCACGCTGACCGACGGGTCGCGGCTGACCGGCCGCGTCGGTGAGACGTCGCACAACACGCTGAACCTGGTGGTGCGCCACGATCGAGATCGCGATTGGACTCTACGCTCGATCCCGCTCGACGAGATCGCAGAAGCCGTTGTGCAGGTTGAGTTTTCGTCGCCCGCCAAGCGGGAGCTCGAGTTGGCGACGCAGGCGGTCGGGGCCGCGCGAACGGAGGCCGAAACATGAATATCGACATGGCCGCACTGCACGCGATCGAAGCAGACAAAGGCATTTCGGTGGACGTCGTGGTCGAAACCATCAAGTCGGCACTGCTCACCGCATATCGGCACACCGAGGGGCATCAAGAAGACGCCTATATCGACATCGACCGCAAAACCGGCGCGGTCCGGGTGATCGCGCGCGAGGTCGACGAGGACGGCAATGTGCTCTCCGAATGGGACGACACTCCTGAGGGTTTCGGCCGGATCGCGGCCACCACCGCGCGCCAGGTGATCCTGCAGCGGCTTCGTGACGCCGAGAACGAGCGCAACTACGGTGAGTTCTCCACCAGAGAGGGCGAGATCGTCGCCGGCGTCATCCAGCGCGACAGCCGCGCCAATGCTCGCGGCCTGGTGGTTGTGCGGATGGGCAGTGAAACCAAGGGATCCGAAGGGGTGATCCCGGTCGCCGAGCAGGTCCCCGGTGAGACCTACGAGCACGGCAACCGGCTGCGCTGTTATGTGGTGGGGGTGACCCGCGGTGCCCGCGAGCCACTGATCACGTTGTCGCGCACCCATCCCAACCTGGTGCGCAAACTGTTCTCCCTGGAAGTCCCCGAGATCGCCGACGGATCGGTGGAGATCGTCGCCGTCGCCCGGGAGGCCGGCCACCGTTCCAAGATCGCGGTGAAGTCGAATGTCCCCGGTCTGAACGCCAAGGGCGCCTGCATCGGCCCGATGGGCCAGCGGGTGCGCAACGTCATGAGCGAGCTGTCCGGCGAGAAGATCGACATCATCGACTACGACGAGGATCCGGCCCGCTTCGTGGCCAACGCGCTCTCGCCGGCAAAGGTGGTTTCGGTGACCGTGATCGACCAGTCGGCGCGCGCCGCACGGGTCATCGTTCCCGACTTCCAACTGTCGCTGGCGATCGGCAAGGAAGGCCAGAATGCGCGGCTGGCGGCGCGGCTGACCGGTTGGCGTATCGACATCCGCGGTGATTCGCCCGAACACCCGGCTGGCCAGGCAGATCATGGCGCCACCCACGGGATGGCACACGAGCACTGACCCGCCCGCGGGTGTGGGTAGACTAAGCCGTGATCCAGCGCGAGACTTCGGCTGCTGACACGCGAGCGCATCGACGCCCTGATGGACCGGTGCGAACGTGTGTCGGTTGCCGAAAGCGAGAGTTGGCCGTCGAACTGCTTCGAGTGGTGGCTGTATCGACCGGGAATGGCAAATACGCCGTGATCGTTGATACAGCCGGTAATCTGCCGGGGCGGGGTGCCTGGCTGCATCCCCACCCGCAGTGTGCGAAACAGGCGATCCGGCGGCGAGCTTTCACCCGAGCGCTGCGCATCGCCGGTCCACCGGACACATCCGCGGTGGTCGAGCACTTGGAGTCGTCAAGGGCGCACGATCATCCCGGCAACAGAACAGGTAGCAAAGAATATGAGCACACCGTGAAGTCCCGATGACCATGCGTCATAGCTAACCCGAGGCGCGGCCCCACCACCGCCGTCGCCTCATGGACAGGAGATGTAGTGGCAGGCAAGGCCCGCGTACACGAGTTGGCCAAGGAACTCGGTGTTACCAGCAAGGAAGTTCTCGCCCGGCTGAGCGAACAGGGCGAATTCGTCAAATCAGCATCCTCGACGGTCGAGGCCCCCGTCGCACGGCGACTGCGGGAATCGTTCGGCGGCGGCAAACCCGCCCCGGAAAAGACCACCGACAAGGCCGCGAAGGCCGAAAAGGCAACGAAAGCCGCGGCGAAGGCGGCCGGCAACGGTGCCGCGACGAAGGCCGCGGCAAAGACCGACGCCGCCGCCGACAAGGTTGACGGCCGAGCGCCGGCACAGGCCCCCGAGGCACCCGCAGGGGGACCGCAGGCCGCGCAGCCACCGACGGCCCCGCCGGCAAAGCGTCCGGGACCCACCCCCGGACCGCGGCCCAGCCCAGCCCCCAAGCCGGCCGCACGTACCCCCCGTGTCGGCAACAACCCGTTCTCGTCGGCGCAGCCCGTCGATAGACCCATTCCCCGTCCGCCGGCACCCCGACCCGGGGCCGCGCGTCCAGGCGCGCCGCGTCCGGGCATGTCGCCGGGCAGCATGCCGCCCCGTCCCGGCGGCGCCGCCGGCCAGGGTCGTCCGCCGCGTCCCGGCGCGCCGCGCCCCGGCCCGGGCGGGCGGCCGGGCGCCCCTACCGGTGGTCGCTCCGGTGGCGGGGGCGGGGGCCCCTACCGCGGCGGCGGTGGGGTCGGAGCCCCGCCCGGCGGTGGCTACCGCGGCCGTCCCGGCGGCGGGCGTCCCGGGCAGCGCGGTGGCGCGGCCGGTGCGTTCGGCCGGCCCGGCGGTGCGCCCCGACGTGGCCGCAAGTCAAAGCGGGCCAAGCGCGCCGAATACGAAAACATGCAGGCCCCGGTCATTGGCGGTGTGCGGCTACCGCACGGCAACGGCGAAACCATCCGGTTAGCCCGCGGCGCGTCGCTGTCCGACTTCGCCGAAAAGATCGACGCCAACCCGGCCGCGCTGGTGCAGGCGTTGTTCAACCTCGGTGAGATGGTGACCGCGACCCAGTCGGTGGGCGACGAGACGCTCGAGCTGCTGGGCAGCGAGATGAACTACAACGTGCAGGTCGTCAGCCCCGAGGACGAGGACCGCGAGCTGCTGGAGTCGTTCGACCTGTCCTATGGAGAAGACACCGGGGACGATGCCGATTTGCAGACCCGTCCGCCGGTGGTGACCGTGATGGGTCACGTCGACCACGGGAAGACCCGACTGCTCGACACCATCCGTAAGGCCAACGTCCGCGAGGCCGAAGCCGGCGGCATCACCCAGCACATCGGTGCCTACCAGGTCGCGGTTGACCTCGACGGCACGGAGCGGCTGATCACCTTCATCGACACCCCAGGTCACGAGGCGTTCACCGCCATGCGTGCCCGCGGCGCGAAGGCCACCGACATCGCCATTCTGGTGGTCGCCGCCGACGACGGCGTCATGCCGCAGACGGTGGAGGCCATCAACCACGCCCAAGCCGCCGACGTGCCGATCGTAGTGGCCGTCAACAAGATCGACAAAGAAGGTGCCGACCCGCAGAAGATTCGCGGCCAGCTCACCGAATACGGTTTGGTGCCAGAGGAATTCGGCGGTGACACGATGTTCGTCGACATCTCCGCCAAGCAGGGCACCAACATCGACGCCCTCCTCGAGGCGGTGTTGCTGACCGCCGACGCCGCCCTGGATCTACGGGCCAACCCCGACATGGACGCTCAGGGCGTGGCGATCGAGGCGCACTTGGACCGCGGTCGCGGCCCGGTAGCCACCGTGTTGGTGCAGCGCGGCACGCTGCGGGTGGGCGACTCGGTGGTCGCCGGCGACGCCTACGGCCGGGTCCGCCGCATGGTCGACGAAAACGGGGAGGACGTCGAAGAGGCGTTGCCGTCGCGTCCGGTGCAGGTCATCGGCTTCACATCGGTGCCCGGGGCCGGCGACAACTTCCTGGTCGTCGACGAGGACCGGATCGCCCGCCAGATCGCCGACCGGCGCAGCGCGCGCAAACGCAACGCGATGGCCGCCCGCTCGCGCAAGCGGATCAGCCTGGAGGACCTCGACTCGGCGCTGAAGGAAACCAGCCAGCTGAATCTGATCCTCAAGGGCGACAATGCCGGCACCGTCGAGGCGCTGGAAGAGGCGCTGATGGGAATCAAGGTCGACGACGAAGTGGCGCTGCGCGTGATCGACCGCGGTGTCGGCGGTATCACCGAGACCAACGTCAACCTTGCGTCGGCATCGGACGCGGTGATCATCGGGTTCAACGTGCGCGCCGAGGGCAAGGCCACCGAGCTGGCCAACCGCGAAGGCGTCGAAATCCGCTACTACACGGTGATCTACCAGGCTATCGACGACATCGAGAAGGCGTTGCGCGGCATGCTCAAGCCCGTCTACGAGGAGGTGTCGCTGGGCCGGGCCGAAATCCGGGCGATCTTCCGCTCGTCCAAGGTCGGCAACATCGCCGGATGTTTGGTCACCTCAGGTGTGGTGCGCCGCAACGCCAAAGCACGGCTGCTCCGCGACAACATCGTGGTCGCCGAAAACCTGACCGTGCAATCGCTGCGGCGCGAGAAGGACGACGTCAACGAGGTCCGAGACGGCTACGAATGTGGTCTGACCCTGAGCTACAACGACATCAAGGAGGGTGACGTCATCGAGACCTACGAGCTGGTTGAGAAGGCGCGCGCCTGATGGCCGATCCGGCCCGTGCACGCCGGTTGGCCAAGCGGATCTCGGCGATCGTCGCGTCGGCGATCGAATACGAGATCAAAGACCCGCGGCTGGCCGGTGTCACCATCACCGACGCCAAGGTGACCGCGGACCTGCACGACGCGACCCTGTACTACACGGTGCTGGGGCGCACGCTCGATGACGAACCCGATTACGCCGGCGCGGCTGCGGCGCTAAAAAGTGCCAAAGGTGTGTTGCGCAGCAAAGTCGGGGCCGGCACCGGGGTGCGGTTCACACCCACACTGACGTTCTGCAGAGACACGGTGCCAGACGCCGCCCACCGGATGGAGGAGTTGCTGGCCCGCGCCCGCGCCGCCGATGCCGATCTGGCCCGAGTCCGTTCGGGAGCCAAGCCGGCAGGAGAGGCCGATCCGTACCGGACCACTAGCGCGGCGGGAGACGATGGTGACGACGACCAATCCGGCGACTGAGCCCGCCACCAGCGGCCGTCGTGTCGATGCCGTCGGCGCCGCCGAGTTGCTCGCCGACGCCGCCACGATCGGGGTGGTTTGTCACGTCTTTCCCGACGCCGACACCATCGGTGCCGGGTTAGCGCTGGCTCTGGTGCTCGACCAGAGCGGTAAATCCGTTCAGGTCAGCTTCGCGGCGCCGGCCACGCTTCCGGAGTCGTTGCAGTCCCTGCCCGGCGGCCGGTTGCTGGTCAATCCCGAGGCGATGCGCCGGGATGTCGATTTGGCCGTGACGGTGGACATTCCGAGCGTCAACCGACTCGGCGATCTGGGCGACATGGCGCGTCCGGGCCAGGAGCTGCTGGTGATCGATCATCACGCGTCCAATCAGTTGTTCGGCAGCGCCAATCTCGTCGACCCGTCGGCGGACTCCACCACGATGCTGGTCGCCGAGGTGCTCGACGCGTGGGGTAAGCCGATCGACAGCGAGGTTGCGCACTGCATTTACGCGGGGCTGACGACCGATACCGGGTCGTTCCGCTGGGCCAGCGCCCGCGCCCACCGGTTGGCGGCTCGGCTCGTCGAGCTCGGTGTGGACAACGCCGCGATCAGCCGCAGGTTGCTGGACACCCATCCGTTCGCATGGCTGACCATGCTGTCGCGGGTGCTCGGTTCGGCGCAGCTGTTGTCGGACGCCGTGGGTGGCCGGGGTTTGGTCTACGCGGTCGTCGACCATACCGATTGGCTCAGCGCCCGCCCGGAGGACGTCGAGAGCATCGTCGACATCGTGCGCACCACCGACCAGGCGGCGGTCGCAGCGGTGTTCAAAGAGGTTGAGCCGCAGGCGTGGTCGGTGTCGATGCGGGCGAAGGCGAATGTGGATCTGGCGGCGGTCGCGTCGACTTTCGGCGGCGGCGGGCACAAGCTGGCCGCCGGGTATTCGGCCACCGGCTCGATCGACGATGTGGTCACCAGGCTGGTCGCCGCGCTCGGCTGATCCCTGACATGGCCGACATGCCCGCCGCAAGTTCACGGCAGATCGTCGGGTTGGCGTTGCCCGCGCTGGGCGTGCTTGCGGCCGAGCCGCTGTATTTGTTGTTCGACACCGCCGTCGTGGGCCGCCTGGGTGCGCTGAGCCTGGCCGGGCTGGCCATCGGCGCGCTGATCCTCGGGCTGGTCGCTTCCGACCTGACATTCCTCTCCTATGGCACGACGGCGCGCGCGGCGCGCCACTTCGGCGCCGGCGACCGGGCTTCGGCGGTGGCCGAAGGCGTGCAGGCGACCTGGCTGGCGTTGGGCCTCGGCGCGCTGATCGTGCTGGTGGTGCAGGTCGCCGCGCTTCCGGTGGTGTCGGTGATCGCCTCCGGTGAAGCTATCGCCGCGGCGGCATTGCCGTGGTTACGCATCGCCATCTTGGGCGCCCCCGCGATTCTGGTGTCGATGGCGGGCAACGGCTGGCTGCGCGGGGTGCAGGACACCGTGCGGCCGCTGCGCTATGTAGTCGCCGGTTTCGGGCTATCGGCGCTGCTGTGTCCGCTGCTGGTCTACGGCTGGCTCGGACTGCCGCGACTAGAGCTCGCCGGCTCGGCGGTGGCCAATCTGGTCGGCCAGTGGCTGGCCGCGCTGCTGTTCGGACGCGCGTTGCTGGCCGAACGAGTGTCGCTGCGGCTCAACCGCGCAGCGCTGCGTGCTCAGCTGGTGATGGGCCGCGACCTGATGCTGCGGACACTGGCGTTCCAGGCCTGCTTCGTTTCGGCGGCAGCGGTGGCGGCGCGGTTCGGCGCCGCGGCGCTGGGCGCCCACCAGGTGGTGCTGCAGTTGTGGACTTTCCTTGCGCTGGTTCTCGATTCGCTGGCCATTGCCGCGCAGGCACTGGTCGGCGCCGCGCTCGGCGCCGGCCGCGTCGAGCACGCCAAGTCGGTGGCGCGGCAGGTGACGGTGTTCTCGACGATCGCCGCCGGAGCGCTGGCTGCGCTGTTCGCGAGCGGTGCCGCCGTGTTGCCCAAGCTGTTCACCGACGACCGTTCGGTGCTGGCGGTGATCGCTGTGCCGTGGTGGTTTCTGGTTGCCCAATTACCGCTCGCCGGAATTGTTTTCGCTCTCGACGGCGTCTTGCTGGGCGCGGGCGACGCCGCTTTCATGCGCACCGCGACCATCGTCAGCGCGCTGGCCGGCTTTTTGCCACTGACTTGGCTGTCACTGGTTTTCGGTTGGGGGTTAGCCGGAATCTGGTCGGGGCTCACCACTTTCATCTTGCTGCGGCTGGCCTTCGTCGGGATACGAACGATCTCAGGCCGCTGGGCGGTGACCGGAACCTGAGGACACATCATGACTAGTCAGCACGACCGCATGCTCAGCGGGGAGCCGTATCGGGCCGACGACTTTGACCTCGTCGCGAGCCGGCGGGCCTGTCAACGACTACTCGCCGAGTTCAACGCGGCGGGCGCAGATGATGACGACGCCCGCGAGCGGGTGCTGCACGCGCTGCTCGGATCGTTGGGCGAAGGTACGGTGGTGCTGCCGCGCTTCCTGTGCGACTACGGAACCTACATCAGCATCGGCGCGCGTAGCTTCGTCAACTACGACGCGATATTTCTGGACTGCGCACCGATCACGATCGGCGATGACGTCTCGATCGGCCCTCGCGTGCAACTGCTGACGGCTCACCATCCGATTGACGACCACGATGCCCGGCGTCAGGGCTGGGAACTGGCTTCTCCCATAACGATTGGCAACAACGTATGGATGGGCGCCGGAGTCATCGTGTGCCCCGGAGTGAGCATTGGCGACGACACCGTGGTCGGCGCCGGTGCAGTCGTCACCAAAGATGTGCCGGCTCACGTGGTTGCAGCCGGTAACCCCTGCAGAGTGATCAGGGCAATACGGTGACCTCGCTAGCGCCGGGACTGGATGGCGCGGGTGATCCGCGCGGAGAGTTCGCGATCGTTCAGCAGTTGGTCGACGAGCGCGGACAGCACCTCTTGTCCGGTCACACGGGCCACCCCGAGCCGATCAGCCGCATCGCGCTGCCAGATGTCCAGACCGCGGTGCTGGGCGGGGGTGAGGTCGACCGTTCGCCGAGTCTTCCGGCCACTCGACTGTCCGACGGCGGAAAGCCGTTCGGTCGGCGCCGCCGCGTCGACGTTGCGATGGGGCGCGTTCGGCCGGCCGCCGATGTTGGGTCGGTCGATAGGGGGACTCACCACGTAGATTCCTCTCACCAGCAGTTGGTCAGCAAGTCAGGACATCAGTATGTCCGTACTGTAGCGGCCTCGCAAGCGTCCGCCTCGAATTGCCGCTCCGAAATTGTTTTCTGCAATTAGCTGACCCATTGATGCAGGCAATTTATGCGCCTCGTTGACTGGCAATACGATTGCAACTCGATGCCACGTGGGTCGCAACCTGCTCAGGAGATATGTTATAGCGCTACTACGGAGATCAGGAGATCAGTATTACGGTCTTGAACAGGGAATTTACTAGTCATCTAACACCGGCAATCTCCGTAGGTCATTAGCAGATGAGATCCGTATTTTGTGATTTATGTGATGGAATTACGGCCCGTTTAGAGCCAAACTGTGAGAATGCTGCAAGATACCAGAAAAATATTGCTGACGGCTAGCAATCGGATTAGTGTCAGCTTTGTTCGAAAACAAACAATTTCGGTGAAGGAGCAATCATGTGGACTTCGGTGAGTTCAGCTCGCCGGGTCGGGGCTGGTGTCATCGGTGCCGGTCTCGTCACCGGTAGCCTGCTGTTCGGCGCCGCCGGGACGGCGCAAGCGGCGCCCGCACCAGTAGCGGTGTCTGGGCCTATGTCAACGGGGGGCCCGGCCTTTGTGAACAATGAGCCGGCCGTGATCCCGGGTGTCACGACGGGCGTCGGGAGTGCGCCCATGCCGGAGTGGTTTTTCCACCACCACCATCACCACTTCCTGCATCACCATCACCACTTCTTCCGGCATCACCACCACCACTTCTGGCACCCGCGGTTCCACTGGTGGCACCCGCATCTGTTCCACCCGTGGTGGTTCTGGTGAGTTAGTGGCCGCTCGCGCTGATCCTTGGTGGGCGGATCAGCCAGCGGGTCCGCGTTGAGATCGCGGGTGAAGTATCCGCCAGGGCGCCCAGCCGCACGTCAGGCCGGGCGTTCGCGGTGGATCAAGACCGGCCAACCCAACTTTGATCGCAATCAGCATTGTGAAAGGTACTGCGATGAATACGCCACAGCGACAACAGTTCTCAGCTGCCCTGGCTGCAGCCTGTCCACGACGGCCACAACGCACAACCCGGCGAGTCGTCTCGATGCTGGCAGTGGCCGGCCTGGGTAGTGTCGCTCTGGCCGCATGCGTCGAAGCGCCCGAACACACGGCGGCTCACTCGGCGCAGCCTCCTGCCCCGAGCAGTGCGCAGCCAGCGCCGCCGCCGCCGAAGTACGACATCTCACGCGTTGACAACCTCAAAGACAGCTTTCCGCCCGGCTTCAAAACAGACCCGCACCCGGCGAAAACCCTTGAGCAGCAAGATATCGACAACTCCGGCATCATGCCGTTCACCCAGGCGCAGTTCGATCCACCGCAATGCCGGGCGCTGGTCATTCCACCCTATGTCGACGCCACTGTCGGCACGCAAGCAGCCGGCGTCCGTGGACAGGCAGATCAAGGCGAAATCTATATCGTCGCAATGCGGTTGACGAAGCCGACGCCGGCCGGCCCGCCCCCCGCGGGCTGTGAACAGGTGTCGATGTCTGGTGCTTCCCAGGCAACTGGAACCGCCGAAGCGATCCCGGCTCCCAACATCGAGGGGGCCACGACAACCGGGGTCAAGCTCAGTCCCGCTGACACAGACGAGGACCCCGATTATGAGTTCACGGTGGCTCTCGACGATCAAACGTCCATCGTGGTCATGGGAAGTACCGCCGAGCAGCTCAACCCGCAGCAGGTGATGTCAGATCTGCTGGTCAAGGCGGCGTCCGCGGTACGCGGCCAGTAAGGATCGGCTAGGTCGACTTTGTTTCTCCCTCTTGCCGTTCCCAAGTTCCTGGAACCATCGGCAGCTTGGGGTCGTCGCCGAATTCGTCACCAGACAGCGTTGTCAATCCCGCGGCGGCAGCGTCTTTGGCCCCGGCGAACCCCAACGGTCCTGCACCGTGAACGGACATCGCCGGGGCCGCGCTGTCGTACCCGGGCTCGTCAGCGGCGTCCAAACCGGCGTCCATGTATTCGTAGCCGCGTCCCAGATCCCGCACCTTCGCGCGACGACACCGGCGGGCCCGGGCCTGGTCGCGTGTCGCGGCCGCGACAGCCGGCGCGGTCTCCGAAGTCGGGCTCTTGGCCCGGGCGCTGGCACTGGTGCTCATCGGCGAGCCGAACCCGACGTCGGGGCCACCGCTGACCAGATAGGGAAACCCGATGGCCCCCACACCCGCGGGTGGCGGAGGTGGCGGGGAAGCCGGGGGAGTTGGGGCCGGCCCCGGGGCGGGTGTAGTAGGTGCCGGGGCAGTCGTCGGCGCTGAGGCCAGCACAGGGGTGACTCCGACGGCCGGCGACGGTTGGAACCCGGTTTCGACGGGGGCCGGTGCGGCGGTTGACGGGGCCGGCTGAACCAGACCTGCCAGGCCCGCTAACCCGGAAAAGCCAGCCACCGCAGCAGTATTCGCCGTCACGATCGGCGCCACGGCAGTGAGTAGCTGGGGAAAGTTGTAAATGAGTTGGACCAGGTCGAAGATGCGGTGGGTGACGAGTTGGACACCGGCGAGCGCGATGACCGCCATCAACTGAACCGGATTGTGGGCAAACGTCAGCGTCTGTGGGCTATAGACGAACAACCCGTCGTAGAAGCTTTGCCAGACATTCGCCAGCGCACCACCGAAGTCTGTCCCGGGCGGGTAAGCCGTGAAGGGGTTCCCGGGCCAGATGAGTTCCAGCAGACTGTTGCCTCCCTCGAACTGTTGCAGTTGGTGTAACAGGGCAGACAGCCCGAATGGATCGCTGGGGTCAGATGTCGGATCCGCTGCCGCGGATTTCACAATGCGTGGTGCCGGTATGGCCGGCGGCGTCGTGGATACCGCCGTCGCGGACACGGCCTGATACACGCTCATCGTGGTGGCCGCCTGAACCCACATCCGCGCGTAGTCGGCCTCATTCAGCGCGATCGGGATGGTGTTGATGCCGAAGAAGTTTGTCGCCACCAACACGGCGTGGATGGCGTGGTTGGCCGCGAGTTCGGCCAACGTCGGCATCGCGGCCAACGCTGCGGTGTAGGCCGCCGCTGCAATCTCCAGTTGCGTTGCCGCCGTTGCGCTGTCGTCGCTGGCTTGCAGCAACCACGTCAGATGGGGGATATGCGCAGCCGCATACTGCTCGGCAGTGGGGCCTTCCCATACTTCGGCTTGCACCGCACCCAACAAGCCGCTGAGTTCGTCGGCGGCAGCGGCGTATTCGGTGCTCAGCGAACTCCACGCCGATGCGGCAGCGACCAGCGCCGCAGGTCCCGGCCCACTGCTCAGCAGCGTCGAATGCACCTCCGGTGGTGCTGCCATCCAGATCGGCGCCGTCATGACCACCCCTGCCCGGCAGGCGGCTCACTGAGTTCGGCCCTCGCCGCCGACACCCGCCCCCGTCTCGGGGCGGTGGCTCAAGCGTCGGGACGCGCGGCTAACACGATGGTAGCCCCGGCCGGGCCGTCATGCATGAGCTTTGCAAGAACCCTGCGACTATTTCGCAGGTGCTCAGCGCACCTGGGCGCGGCCGCGTTGCAGCACGGCCTCGCGGTTGGCGGCAATATCTTCGGTGCTGGTCCGGTATTGCCTTGCGGCCGTCGCTTCCAGCCATAGCCCCGTGCTGGTCTGCGAGTCGTCGATGCGGTGGTAGGACGCCAGCAGCGCCCGCACCGCGTTCTGGTTGTTGCTGACGATCGAGCCGGCGAGCTCGCGAGCAGCGGGCAACAGCCGCTCGTGGGGCACCACCTCGGTGACCAATCCCGCCCTGAGCGCCTCCTGCGCGGACAGGTAGTCGCCGGTGAGGCTCATGCGCCGGGCCAGGCCCACGCCGACCTTCTGCGGCAGCCGCACACTGAGCCCCCACGTCGGCAACAACCCGACTCGCGCATGGGTATCGGCGAACCGGGCGTGCTCGGAGGCGATCAGGATGTCGCAATACAGCGCCAACTCCAGCCCACCGGTTACGGCCGCGCCATTGATCGCGCCGATCACCGGCTTGCTCATCGCCGGCCAGCGCGGCGAGATGTCCGGCAGCTCGGTCTGCCGACTCAGCTCTTTGAGGTCCAGTCCCGCGCAGAACACCGGGTCGGCGCCGGTGAGGATCACCACGTCTACGGCGTCGTCAGTCTCCGCTTGCGTCAAAGCGGCGAAGAACCGGTCGCGCAGTTCCGCAGACAGCGCATTCCGCGACTCGGGGCGGTTCAGGGTCAGGGTGCGCACGCGCTCATGGGTGTCGATCAGCAGGACGTTATCGGTCATGACTAGCACCGTAGCGAGGCGCCCTTATCGTGGAGTCATGTGCCGGAACATCACCGAGCTGCGCGGACTCGAGCCGCCCGCTACCGCTGCCGAAATCGAGGCAGCCGCCCGCCAGTACGTGCGCAAGGTCAGCGGGATCACCCATCCCTCGGCAAACAATGTCGATGCCTTCGAGGCTGCCGTCGCGCAAGTAACCGAAGCGACGGCGCGGCTGCTCGAGGAGCTGCCCGCGCGGCGGCAACCGCCCAAGCACCTTCCGCCATTGCGCCGGCCCGAGGTCGCGGCCCGGATCGCGGCGCGATGAGCGCCACCGCGCTCAAGGAGTGGAGCGCGGTCGTACACGCGTTGTTGGATGGCCGCCAGACCGTGTTGTTGCGCAAAGGCGGGATTCACAAGAAGCGGTTCCATGTCGCAGCCCGCGAGTTTGTGTTGTTCCCGACGGTCGCCCACAGCCACGCCGAGCGGGTGCGGCCCAGCCACCGAGATCTAGTGGCGGCCGCGGCCGCGGACAGTACCGAGGATCAGGTGACCCTCCGGGCAGCCGCGAAAGTCGTTGCGGCGCTGGAAGTCAACCGTCCGGACAACCTCGAGCAGATTGAAGACCTGCACATCTGGACCACCGATTCGGTCCGCAAAGACCGGCTGGACTTTCGGCCGAAGCATCGGCTGGCGGTACTCGTCGTGCAGGCCGCGCCGCTGGTCGAGCCAGTCCAGATTGCCCGCACGCCCGACTATGCGGGCTGCGCCAGCTGGGTGCAGCTGCCGGTGGCACCGACGCTGGGCGTGCCCGTGTACGACGAGGCGGCGTTACGTCGAGTCGCCACCCGGGTGCGCAGCGCCGTCGGCTGACGTCTGATCGGCCAGCACCGCGCCGTCGGGCTGGTCACCCAGTGTCTGAAGCCCAATCGCCTCACCGCTGACGGTGAGTCGAATGATCTGCGCCAGTTGCGGCGCGGCATCACATTGCACATAGTGGTCGGCGCTCGGCACAATCCAGTACCGGTTGGCTCCGGGCTTGTCCTTGAGCACGGACTGCCACACGTAGTTGGCGACCCGGACAGGGGCCACGTTGTCGTGCAGGCCCCACACCAGACTCGTATCGACGGCGTTGCGGGAAAGCGCTGCCAGCCAATTCATCTCGTCGGCAGCACGCTCGTGGAGGTACTGAATCGTGTCCGGCAGCACCGAGGTTCCGTCGTTGTGCGCGAAACATTTTGCCAGCGCAGCGATCTCGGGATCGGCGAGTGTGCGCCGCGGCATGAAGGTCGTCGCGCCCATCCCGGCAGCCAACATGTCCGGTGTGGTTGCCCTCGCCGTGTCGCGTGCGGTGGCGGGATCCAGCAGTGCCTTCTGAAAGGCGGTGAGGTTGGACAGCGGGAGATAGACATTGCCGTTGGTCAAGACCAGCTGAGCCGGCGCGGCCGCTTGCGCGAGCAGGTCCAGTGCGATCATGCCGATGCTGCTGCCCCGGTCATGGGTGAGCATGGTGTACCGCTCGAGACTCCACACGTTCGTGATCGCGTGGATCAGCAGCCGCGCGTCGTCGTACAGCGAATACCTGTACGGCGCCGGTGGCTTGTCGGAGAGCCCATACCCGGGAAAGTCCAACATGAAGATGTCGAACTCGTCGGCGAGTTCGCGGGTCAGCGCGAAATAGTCGATGCTGGATGTCGGGAAGCCGTGCACGCAGACCAGCGCGGGCGCCCCGGGTGTGCCGCATCGCCGGGTGAAAACCGCGACTTCGGCCCCATTGTTGGCTTCAGTCGTTGAGCGCCAACGTATTTCGGTCCCGCCGGCCCGCCACTCGTCGAAGATGTCCACGGGCTAGTCCGCCTGGACCGGAAGCAGCAGCCGCGAGGTTCCGAAGTGCACGGTGTGGGTGGCCGGCTTCAGCTGCGTGCCGCTCACCGGCGGCTCGTCGGTGCCCAGGTTGCGCGCGTAGCGCGGATGCCAGCCGCCGGCGATGAAAACTCGGATGCGCGACCCGGCGCGGAACCGGTGCGCGATGGCGTCGAGTTCGATGCTGATGTTCTGCGGCGCATGCCGCAGCCGCCGGTAGCCTTCGCTGACGTTGACCGAGCGTCCCCGCGCATCAACCTGGCTCACCCGGACGAACACGTCGACGTACGGATTGTCCGACGTGTGCGCCAACTCGATCACCGGGTTGCCGTGCACGCACAGATCCTCGGTGAGCACGTCGCCGGTGAAGGTCAGCACGTCGTCGCGCCGGGCCAGCCGGCTGTCGTTGCGGTAACCGCTGTCCGGCGACAACAGCGGCCCGCCGATCGTCGGTGTCGGGTTTGTGGGATCGAACCGGAAGCTCGCCGGCGCGGCGGCCGATGGCGGGGTGTGGGCCAGCCCGCCGCCGGGCTGCAGGTACAGCACGTGGGCGTGTGTGGGCGGTGGCCAGTCGGGCAGCTCGCGCCAACCGTCGCCGTTGATGAAGATCCGTGCGCCGGGGTCGCGTCGGATTCCCGACGCGCCGCCCAGGTGGGCATCAAGCCAGGCCAGCGATTCCTGGGTGACGGTGCTCAACCCCTTGGTGAGCATTTGGGTGTGCGTCCACGGGCCGATGGTCAGCGCTACGTCGACGGCCCGGTCACGAAGATGGCGGTATTGCTCGAGCGTCTGCCGCAGGAACAGGTCCTGCCAGCCCCCGATGAGCAGCACCGGGACCTGCACCCGGTCCAGCGCGTCGCGGCATCGCAGCCGCTCCCAGAACGGGTCGGCGCGGTCCGGGTGCTCGAGCCAGGACTCATACCACGGCGCGCCGTCGCCCAGCAGCGCGCGGCCCGCGGCGCCCAGGGGCAACTCGCCGGCCGCCCGGATCACGTTTCGTTGGGCGCGCAATTGACGCAGTCCGGCCCGGATCCGCCCGGGTTCCTCCTGGCGGGCGACCAGATAACTCCAGCCCAAAAAGTCGTTGAGGGTGAACGAGCCGGTGCCCCACGACGACGCGCTCAGATCGTGCGGCCCGACGGTGATCACGGCCGCGGCCAACTCCGGCGGTGGGTCCTGCAGGATCGCCCACTGGGTGAACCCGAGGTAGGACAGCCCGATCATGGCGAACCGGCCGGTGAACCAGGGCTGCCGACGCAGCCACGCGACGGTGTCCGCGCCGTCGTCGACCTCATGAACCATCGGCACGAACGTGCCGGCAGACCCGAACGTCCCGCGGACACTTTGGACGACGACGTGGTAGCCGCGCGCGGCGTAGAGCGCGCCGAATATCAGCGAGAACGGAAAGCCGCGGCCGTAGGGGCCGCGAACCAGCAATGTCCCGACAGGTTCGGTGTCCGGGGCGTAGTGGTCGGCCAGCAGCTCGACGCCGTCGCGCATCGGGATGTGGACCCGGCTCACGGTGTAAGTGGCCGTGGGCGCCGGCAGACGCAGCACTCGGTCGAGGACACGGCTGCTCAAATGCCGGGTGAGACTGCGCAACGACGACCGCACAGGCCGGGCAGATGTGGTTGTCACTGTAGAGGACTAAAAGACGTAGTACGGCGAAAGTTCGTTCGCGCGTTGCAGGTTGGTGGCTGGGCAGTCGACATCGGGATTGGAATAGACCGTCGAGTAGAACAGCGCCTGTTGGATCAGCCCGTAGCTTGTCTTGAAGGCCACCATGCAGGAAACCCACCAGTGGCTGTTGTGGTAGGTCGGCTTCAACACCCAGTACTGCGCGGCGCGGTGTCCGTTGATCGTCGTCTCGAGCGCGTCGGCGGGCAACGTCTTTTCGTAGGTACGCCAGACGATGGGTTCGATCGCCAGCTGGTAGTTGCCCGCGTCGTATTGGCAGCGCAGCCCCTCCTGGGGCTGGGGTGGGCTGAACGCCAGGCCCAACCGCTGCACGACGTCGAACGGGATGTCGTTGCACGGGTCGAACGGGCTCGGGTCGGTGGTCGCGATGATCGGGCTCTTCATGGTGCTGGGCGTCTCCAGCGGCACGCCGGTGGACCGCAACTGCACGGCTGTGCCGCCGGTGCCGGTCGGCGGCGCGGTCAGCAGCACCACCACCACCGCCGTCGCCAGCGCGCCCAGCGCGGCGGTCAGTCGCATCTTCGCGACCCACTTTCCGGCCATGGCGGGGAGTCTAACGAGAACCTGTTCCAATTCACACCGGGTTGGCTCGTGGCCCATGCGTGGCGACCCGCGGCGCCCGGCTCCGCCGCGCTGGCGATCGCCACTACGCTGGTGAGTCGTGGCAACTCGGGAAGGTGCAGGACAGCCGACGCTGTGGGCGGTTTCTGACCTGCACACCGGCCATCTCGGCAACAAGCCGGTCACCGAATCACTGCATCCGTCCTCACCGGACGACTGGCTGATCGTCGCCGGCGACATCGCCGAACGCACAGATGAGATCCGCTGGGCGCTGGATCTGCTGCGACGACGGTTCGCCAAGGTGATCTGGGTGCCGGGCAATCACGAGCTGTGGACGACCAACAAGGACCCGATGCAAATCTTCGGCCGTGCCCGCTACGACTACCTGGTCAACATGTGCGACGAGATGGGCATCGTCACCCCTGAGCATCCGTTCCCGGTGTGGACCGAACGGGGCGGCCCGGCCACGATCGTGCCGATGTTTGTGCTCTACGACTACACATTCCTGCCGGAGGGGGCGACCACCAAGGCCGAGGGGCTGGCCATCGCGCGGGAACGCAACGTGGTGGCCACCGACGAGTTCCTGCTGTCGGCCGAGCCGTACGGCACTCGGGACGCATGGTGCCGCGACCGGCTTGCCGCCACCCGCAAACGGCTGGAAGACCTGGACTGGATGACGCCCACCGTGCTGGTCAACCACTTCCCGCTGGTCCGCGATCCGTGCGAATCGCTGTTCTACCCGGAATTCTCACTGTGGTGCGGAACCACCGAGACCGCCGACTGGCACACCCGCTACAACGCTGTCTGCTCGGTGTACGGCCATCTGCACATTCCTCGCACGACGTGGTATGACGGCGTGCGCTTCGAAGAGGTGTCGGTGGGCTACCCGCGGGAATGGCGGCGCCGCAAGCCCTACAGCTGGCTGCGTCAGGTACTGCCCGATCCGGAGTATGCGCCCGGCTACCTCAATGATTTCGGTGGTCATTTCGTGATCACGCCCGAGATGCGCCAGCAGGCAGAGCAATTCCGGGAACGGTTGCGGCAGCGCCGATGACGGGCGGGTTGCTCATCTCGTCGGTGCTGCCCGACAAGCCGGACAATCTGGCATTCGCCGAGGTGTACTCCGACCCACCCGGTCTGAGGGCGCTGCCCGAAGAAGAGCCGTTGATCGCCCGCTCGGTGGCCAAGCGGCGCCAGGAATTCATCACCGTTCGGCACTGTGCTCGCCTGGCACTCGGCGAACTCGGATTTCCGGCGGTACCGATCCTCAAGGGCGAAAAGGGCGAGCCGTGTTGGCCCGACGGTGTGGTGGGTAGCCTCACGCACTGCGCGGGCTATCGCGGCGCCGTGGTGGGCCGCGGTACCGCGTTGCGATCCGTCGGCGTCGATGCCGAACCGCACGACGTGCTGCCGCACGGTGTGCTCGATGCGGTCAGCCTGCCGGAGGAACGCCGAGAACTCGAGTTGCTCCCGGAGGGTATCCACTGGGATCGAATCTTGTTCTGCGCCAAGGAAGCGACGTACAAGGCGTGGTTTCCGCTGACCCGTCGCTGGCTGGGCTTCGAGGACGCCCACATCGTGTTCGACGTCGGTGGCTCGGGCAACGAGGGCGAGTTTGTCTCCAAGATCCTGGTCGACGGCGCAACGCTGTCCGGACCACCGCTGACTGCGCTGCGGGGACGGTGGTCGGTGCGAAACGACCTGGTGCTCACGGCGATCGTCCTATGACCGCAGGCCTTGTCGTCGCCGACAAGCCGGCCGGGATGACCAGCCACGACGTGGTCGCCCGTTGCCGACGGATCTTCGCCGCCCGCAGGGTCGGGCACGCCGGGACATTGGACCCGATGGCGACCGGGGTGCTGGTGGTTGGGATCGACCGCGCCACCAAGATCCTCGGTCTGCTGACGGGTGCCGCGAAGTCATACGCCGCAACAATCCGGCTGGGACAATCCACCTCCACCGATGACGCCGAAGGCGAAGTGCTGCAACATGTTCCCGCAGCCCATCTGACCGATGACGCGATCGCCACCGCCATCGCCGCGTTCCGCGGCGACATCATGCAGGTGCCGCCGCCGGTCAGCTCCGTCAAGGTCGGCGGCCGCCGGGCGTACCGGCTCGCCCGCGAGGGCCACAGCGTCGAGCTGGCCGCCCGGCCGGTGCGCATCGACCGATTCGAGATGCTGGCCGTCCGCCGTCACAGGGACCTGGTCGACGTCGATGCGGAAATCGACTGTTCGTCAGGCACCTATATCCGCGCGTTGGCCCGTGATCTCGGCAATTCGCTCGGCGTCGGCGGGCACCTCATCGCGCTGCGGCGCACGAGGGTAGGGCCGTTCGGGCTCGAGCAGGCGCGCCCGCTCGAGGAAATCGCCGAGAATCCGAAGCTGAGCCTGGATCTCGACCAAGCGTGCCTGTTGCTCTTCCCGCGCCGGGACTTAACGCCCGAGGAGGCCGACGCGGCCGCCAACGGTCGGCCGCTGGCCCCGGCCGGTATCGACGGCGTCCACGCCGCCGCCACATCTGACGACCGGGTGATCGCGCTGCTGCGCGACGACGGCGCGCGGACGAAATCAGTGGTTGTGATCCGGCCGGCCACGTTGTAGCACCGGCTGCCGCATGATTACGTGATGACAACCACCGTCATCGCGAAGATCGAGACCGTACCGCTGCGCATCCCCTTCCGTGCAGGCAGCACGCCGGGCGCGGCTCTTTGGGGCGACAAGCTATCTGCCGCGGACTCACTGCTCGTCAAGGTGACTACCAGCGACGGAGTCGAAGGCTGGGGTGAAGCCTTCGGTTACGGCGCAGTCGATTCGGCCAGGCTCGCCGTCGACGAACTGATCGCGCCGGTGTGCGTCGGCCAGGACGCCACCTGCATCGGCCCGCTGATGCTCAAGGTGCAGAAGAAGCTGCATGTCTTAGGCCGTGGAGGGCCGGTGACCTACGGGCTGTCGGCGGTGGACATCGCGCTGTGGGATATCGCCGGAAAGCTTGCCAACGCGCCGCTGTGTCAGCTTCTTGGCGGCGGAGCGCCCGAGTTGCCTTGCTACGCGAGCTTGGCCTGCTACTCCGAGCCAACCCTGGTCCGCGCTGTGGTCCGACAAACCCTGGATGCCGGCTTTCAAGCGATCAAGTTGCACGAGGCGGACTTGGCGGCGATCCGGGCAGCGCGCGCGGAAGCCGGTCCCGACGTCGAGCTGATCGCCGACGTCGGCTGTCCCTGGACGTTGGCGCAAGCGCTTGCCGCCGCCGACGAGCTCAAGGCCGTCGGGCTGAAATTCCTCGAAGAACCACTCTGGCCGCCCGAGAATTTCAATGGGTTGGCCGAGCTACGAAGAATGACCGGTATTCCGATCGCCTCCGGCGAAAACGTTTCTACCTTAATCGAATTCGAGCGCATGCTCACCGTCCAAGCCGTGGACTACGTACAGCCGAGCCCGGCCAAGATGGGTGGCGTTACCGAATTGAGCAAGGTTTTTCCGCTGGCAGCCACACACAACATTCCGGTCATGACGCACTCCTTCTACGACGGCCCGGGCTTGCTGGCGGCGGTTCATACCACCGCGGCGCTGGGTGGCCCTGACGCCATGATCGAGCGGCGCTGGTTCGATCTGGAAGCGTCCATTTACGGCGCTGCCCTCACCTCGAACAGTGGCTGGATTTCGGTCCCTCGGGGGCCGGGCTTGGGGATCGACCCCGATCCGGACGTCTTGAGTGCGTATCGGAGAGAAATTTAGATACAATCACGGCTGTATTTAAGTCGCGCTTTCCGGGTATCGTTGGCTCGATTCTCGGCACGGGCGAAAGGGGACCACGATGACCACCGGCGTCGACCCACAAAAGGCTCGACGCACCCAGGCCGAGCGCAGCGCCGCGATGCGAGCGCGGTTGCTCGACGCCACGATCGACTGCCTGGTCACCTACGGTTACGCCGGAACCACGACACCGCGGGTTGCGGAGCGGGCCGGCGTCACCCGCGGCGCCCAAATCCACCATTTCCGGTCCAAAGAAGACCTGGTCGTCGCCGCCATCGAGCACCTGGCCCAACAACGCGCCCAGGCCGCCGTCCGTGAGCTCGGCCGCGTCCAAGCCAGCCCGGATCCGGTGGCCACCGTGCTGGAATTTCTGTGGGAGGCCCACCAAGGGCCACTGTTTGTGGCGTCCGTGGAACTGTGGGTCGCGGCTCGCACCGACCCGGTCCTCGCGCGCGAAATCGAACGGGTGGAACCGGTGGTCAACTCGACACTGGTGGCCGCGATCGCGCAGTTGATCCCGGAGCAGGCGGCGCAAAAGGAGATCCGCAACAGCATCTACACCGCGATGGACGCCCTGCGGGGGATCCTGGTCGCGAGCTTCGTCGACCAGGATTCGGCGCGGGCCCGGCGCCGATGGGACCGTGCCTGCGAGCATCTGCGCGACATCATGACCGGTGTGGTGCCGGCCCTGTCGCACGACTGATTCCGCCCACAACGGCGACCCGCCGACGGCCGCTTCAGCGCCATTGCAAAGATACAGTCTGGTGTGTATGTTTTTGCCCAGTGGGAAGGAGTGCGATGTCGAACAAGGTTTACGTCGTCGGTGTCGGAATGACGAAATTCGAGAAACCCGGCCGCCGGGAAGGTTGGGATTACCCCGACATGGCGCGAGAGTCCGGCACCAAAGCCCTCGAGGACGCCGGCATCGACTACACCGAGGTCGAACAAGGCTATGTCGGCTACGTCTACGGCGAGTCGACGTCGGGGCAGCGCGCTCTGTACGAACTGGGTCTGACCGGCATTCCGATTGTCAACGTCAACAACAACTGCGCTACCGGGTCGACCGCGCTTTTCCTCGCCGCCCAAGCGATTCGCGGCGGAATGGCTGACTGCACCATCGCGCTGGGGTTCGAGAAGATGAAGCCCGGCTCGCTGGGGACCATGTATGACGACCGCACCCAGCCGATGGACAAACACGTCATGGCGATGGCCGAGATCTCCGAGGTGCGGTTCCCGGCGGCGCCGTGGATGTTCGGCGCGGCCGGTCGCGAACACATGAAGCAGCACGGCACCACCGCTGAGCACTTCGCCAAGATCGGCTACAAGAACCACAAGCATTCGGTCAACAACCCGTATGCGCAGTTCCAGGAGTCCTACACCCTCGAGGACATCCTCGAGGCGAAGATGATCTACGAGCCACTGACGAAGTTGCAGTGCTCGCCGACCTCCGACGGGTCAGGGGCGGCGATCTTGGCCAGTGAGAAGTTCGTCGACAAACACGGACTGGGCGGCCAGGCGGTCGAGATCGTCGGGCAGGCGATGACGACCGACTTCGCGTCGACGTTCGACGGAACCTGCAAATCGCTGATCGGATACGACATGAACGTGCAAGCGGCACAACGTGTCTACCAGCAATCCGGTCTCGGCCCGTCGGACTTCCAGGTGATCGAGCTGCACGACTGCTTCTCGGCCAACGAACTGCTGCTCTACGAGGCGCTGGGTCTGTGCGGCGAGGGTGAGGCCGCCAAGCTTATCGACAACGGCGACACCACCTACGGTGGGCGCTGGGTGGTGAACCCGTCCGGTGGTCTGATCTCCAAGGGGCATCCGTTGGGTGCGACCGGCCTGGCGCAGTGCGCCGAACTCAATTGGCAGTTGCGGGGTCTCGCGGACAAGCGCCAAGTCGACGGCGTCAGTGCCGCATTGCAGCACAACATCGGTCTGGGCGGCGCCGCCGTGGTGACGGCTTACCAGCGAGCTGAGCGCTGAACATGGGACACATCGAAGCCACTCGGGAACTGAACGCCAGCCCCGAGGCGCTGTGGAAGACCGTCAGCGACCTGGCCAACTGGGACACGTGGTTTACCGTCCACGAGAAGTGGCTGGAGGAACCACCCACCACGCTCACTGCGGGCTCCAAGCTGACCGCCAAGATCGTAATGCTGGGGATGGCCAACAAGATCGAGTGGACGGTCGAATCAGTCGATGCGCCAACCCATCTGGTACTCAGCGGCACCGGAATGGCCGGCGTCAAGGCCCAGTTCACATTCAGCATCGAGCCCGCCGGCGAGGGTTCCAAGTTCACCGTGTCCGGTGATTTCGAAGGTGCGTTGATCAAAGGTGCGCTGGGCAAGGCGGTGGAAAAGGACGGCGCCAAACAGCTCGACAAGACGCTGGACCAGCTCGACACGCTGGCTACCACCTCATGACCGAAACACTCGAGTTCGACGACACCGGTCTGAACCGCTGGACTGACGACGAGCGTTTCGAGGTAACCCGCGAGCGGCTGGCCGAGTATGCGGCGGCCACCAACGATCCGATCGAGGCGCATCGCGACGGGAGCATCGCGCCGCCGGTGTTCGCGATCGTGCCGGTCTTCGAGGCGCTGCTCACTCCGGCCGTCGACGTGATGCCGGTCGAGGCAATCCCACGAATCGTGCACGGTGAGCAGGATTTCCACTTCCGCCGGCCGATCTACCCCGGAGACAAACTGGTCTCGCGCGCCAAGATGATCGGATACCAAGGTCTGGAAAAAGGCACCCGTGCAGCGATTCTGTTGGAATGCCGCACCGAGGACGGCGAACTGGTCAACGAACAGTACGTCACCGCGTTCGTCCGCGGCCTGAACGTCGGCAAGACGGTCGGCGAACTGAGTCCCGACCACAAATTCGACGAGCGGCTACACGATAAGGCATTAGCTGCCAAGGTGGTGCAGCACATCGACACCGACCAGACATTCCGATATGCCCCGGCGGCCGGTGACCCGATGCCGATCCACCTGGACGAGGACGTCGCCAAGGACGCCGGACTGCCCGGGATCATCGCCCACGGCTTGTGCACTATGGCGTTCACCTCGTGGGCGGTGCTCACCGAGCTGGCCGACTCGGATGTAAACCGGCTCAAGCGATTTGCGG
Organism: Mycobacterium shimoidei; assembly: GCA_002101905.1. Classification (GTDB taxonomy): domain Bacteria; phylum Actinomycetota; class Actinomycetes; order Mycobacteriales; family Mycobacteriaceae; genus Mycobacterium; species Mycobacterium shimoidei. Next base: position 41,553 of record LQPU01000006.1, read on the forward strand.
TGCGCTTCTCCAAGCCGGTACTGCCGGGCGACGATTTGGAGACCCGGGTCTGGGAGAAGGACGGCCGGAACGGAATCACCAGCTACGCATTCGAGACGACCCGCGGTGACGACTTCGTGATCACCGATGGTCTCGCCGAGATCGCTGACGAATAGGAAAGACGGATGGGTGTTTTGGAGGGGCGGGTCGCCGTAATCACCGGCGCCGGCCGCGGAATCGGGCGCGAGCACGCAGTGCTGTTCGCCAAGGAGGGAGCCAAGGTCGTCGTCAATGATCTCGGCGGCGACAACACCGGCGAGGGAGCCGACAGTGCCCCGGCTCATGAAGTGGTTGACGAAATCACCGCTGCCGGTGGCACCGCCGTCGCCAACACCGAGAATATCGCCAGCTGGAGCGCTGCGGAAAGCGTTGTGCAGCAGGCGATCGACGAGTTCGGCAGGCTCGATGTGCTGGTCAACAACGCCGGTATCCTGAGGGATTCGTTCATCGCCGGGATGGACGAATCGCAGTGGGACGCGGTGCTCGCCGTGCACCTCAAGGGCCACTTCGCGATGCTGCGCCACGCCGCCGCCTATTGGAAGGCACAGTCGAAGGCGGGGGATCAGCCCAACGCCGCGGTGATCAACACCGCATCGGGGTCCGGGGTGACGCTGCCGAATCCCGGGCAAGCCAATTACGGATCCGCCAAGGCGGGTATCGCCGCACTGACCCTGATCGCCGCCGAGGAACTTCAGCGGTACGGCGTGCGGGTGAACGCGATCGCACCGATCGCGCGCACCAGGCTCACGCTGGCCACTCCGGGTATGGGGTCGCTGATGAGCGAACCCGAGGAGGGGGAGCTGGACCTGTTCAGCCCGGCCAACATCTCGCCGCTGGTCGCTTATCTGGCGACCGACAAGTGCCCCATCACCGGCAAGGTATTTGCCGTTCAGGGCGGGGCGATCTCCGAACTCGCCGGCTGGCACGACGTGAAAACCATTGAGACCGATGGCCGGTGGGAGATCGATGACATCGCGGCGAGGTTGTCCTAGCCACCGCCGCGCGGCCCTGTGGGGACGCAGTGACGAGGAGACCGAGTAATGATCGAGTGGTCCGACACCGACCTGATCATGCGGGATACCGTGCGCGACTTCATCGCCAAAGAAATCCGGCCGCATCTGGACGCGCTGGAAAGCGGTGAGATTTCGCCGTACCCGATCGCGCGCAAGCTGTTCAGCGAATTCGGTCTCGACGTGCTGGCGGCCGAAGCCGTCAAGTCGATGTTAGAGCGCGCCAACGAAGGTGGCGACCGAGGCTCGGCCGGCCTGGGATCCATCCCCGCGCAGGCGTCGATGGCGGCGGTACTGGTGTCCGAGCTTGCCGGTGTCAGCATCGGATTGCTCAGCACCATCGGGGTCAGTCTCGGTTTGGGTGCGGCGACGATCATGAGCCGCGGCACACTCGCTCAAAAGGAACGTTGGCTGCCCGATCTGGTGACGCTGGAAAAGATTGCGGCATGGGCCATCACCGAACCCGACTCCGGGTCGGATGCGTTCGGCGGGATGAAGACCAGTGTCAAACGCGACGGTGACAACTACATCCTCAACGGCCAGAAGACATTCATCACCAATGGTCCCTACGCCGACCTCCTGATCGTCTACGCCAAACTCGACGACGGCTCTGTCGACCGACGCAACCGACCGGTGCTGCCTTTTGTGCTTGATTCCGGAATGCCGGGGCTGACGCAGGGTAAGCCGTTCAAGAAGATGGGCATGATGTCCTCACCGACCGGCGAATTGTTTTTCGACAACGTGCGGTTGACTCCCGATCGGCTGCTCGGTGAGACCGAACAGCACAGCTCGGGCGACGGGCGGGAAAGTGCCCGCGCCAATTTCACGGCCGAACGGTTGGGTGTCGCGCTGATGGCACTCGGCATCATCAACGAATGCCACCGGCTGTGCGTCGATTACGCCAAAACCCGCACGCTGTGGGGGCAGAACATCGGGCAGTTCCAGCTCATCCAGCTCAAGCTGACCAAGATGGAGATAGCCCGAATCAACGTGCAGAACATGGTCTTTTCGATGCTGGAAAAGTTGCAGGCCGGCAAGCTCCCGACGCTCGCTGAGGCCTCGGCGATCAAACTGTACTCGTCGGAGGCGGCCACCGACGTCGCGATGGAGGCTGTGCAGCTCTTCGGCGGTAACGGCTACATGGCCGAATACCGCGTCGAGCAGCTGGCCCGCGACGCGAAATCGCTGATGATCTACGCCGGCAGCAACGAAGTGCAGGTGACCCATATCGCCAAGGGCCTGCTTGCCGGATGATGCGCGATCGGCTGGCCGCCGGAAACTAGCGGTCCACTACCCAGATCGCGCGGGCGGCAGGACTGCCCAAATCCACGGTGGTCGGCTCGCCGTCGCCGGACTCGACCGATACCGAGATCATCCCGGCGAATTCCCGGCGGGTCAGCACCCGCAGCCGGGAATCGAGACTGATACCGATGCTGTCGAAGTAGCGCAGCATCTCCGGATCGGCATCCGAGATCCGCGCCACGGTGCCCGCGTCGCCGTCGCGGCAGGCCCACAGCTGATGCGCTGGTGGGGTGGGCACCTGACCGTCGGACGCCGGAATCGGGTCGCCGTGCGGGTCGCGCTGCGGAAATCCCAGCTTGGCCTCGATACGGGCGATCAGCCGATCAGACACCGCGTGCTCGAGGACCTCGGCCTCGTCGTGCACCTCATCCCAGCTGTAACCGAGCTCGCTGACCAGAAAGGTTTCCAGAAGCCGGTGCCGGCGCACCATTGCCAGCGCCGCGCGGCGCCCCGACTCGGTCAGCGTGACCGCGCCGTACTTCTCGTGGTCGACCAGACCCTGGTCGGCGAGTTTGCGAATGGACTCCGAGGCGGTGCTGGCCGACACCCCGAGCTTCTCGGCCAACATCTTGGTGCTGACTTTGTCCAGCGACCACTCCTGGGCATTCCAGATGACCTTCAAATAGTCCTGGGCCACCGGGGTGAGCACACCGGGCTCGTCGTCAGAGCGCACACGCGAAGTTTAAGCCTCCCCGCCGTAAGCTTGCGCTTGTGCAGCGGTGGCGGGGGCAGGCCGACATACCCACGGACTGGGGTCGATGCGTGCTCACAATCGGGGTGTTCGACGGTGTGCATCGTGGCCATGCGGAGCTGATCTCGCACGCGGTGAAATCGGCCCGGTCACGCGGGGTGCCGGCAGTGCTGATGACCTTCGACCCGCATCCGATGGAGGTGGTCCGTCCCGGCAGCCACCCGGCTCAGCTGACGACCCTGACCCGTCGCGCCGAGCTGGTCGAGGAACTCGGTATCGACGTCTTCCTGGTGATACCGTTCACCACCGATTTCATGAAACTCACCCCGGACCGCTACATCCACGAACTGCTGGTGGAAACCCTGCACGTGGTGGAGGTCGTCGTCGGGGAAAACTTCACCTTCGGCAAGAAGGCGGTCGGCACGGTCGACACCTTGCGCCGGGCCGGTGAGCGGTTCGGGTTCGCGGTCGAATCGATGTCGCTGGTGTCCGAACACCACGACAGCGAGATCGTGACGTTCTCTTCGACATACATCCGGTCCTGTGTGGATGCCGGTGACGTGACGGCCGCCGCCGAGGCGCTGGGCCGTCCACACCGTGTCGAGGGCGTGGTCGTCCGCGGCGACGGGCGCGGCAAGGCGCTGGGCTTTCCCACCGCCAACGTGGCCCCGCCGATGTATTCGGCCATCCCGGCCGACGGCGTGTACGCCGCCTGGTTCACCGTGCTGGGCCATGGACCGGCGACGGGAAATATCGTCCCCGGTCAGCGTTACCAGGCCGCAGTGTCGGTGGGCACCAACCCGACGTTTTCCGGGCGCACCCGCACCGTCGAGGCCTTCGTGCTCGACACCACCGCCGACCTGTACGGACAGCACGTGGCCGTCGACTTCGTCGCCCGCATTCGCGGGCAGCAGAAATTCGACTCGGTGGACGCTCTGATCGCGGAGATGGGCTGCGACACCGATCGGGCACGCGCTCTGCTGTCCTGAGCTGCTGCGCGGGCGGTATCGTCGCCGGGCGCTGCTAGAATTCCCGACGACCGGGCGCGCGCTGCAGTTCGCGGTGGCCGTCCCCGATATAGCCAAGATCGCGGACCAATTGATGGAGATGTCTCGTGGCGCTTACTGCCGAGCAGAAAAAAGAAATCCTGAACTCTTACGGCCTGCATGAAACCGACACCGGCTCGCCGGAGGCCCAGGTCGCCTTACTGACCCGGCGGATCGCTGACCTGACCGAGCACCTCAAGGTGCACAAGCACGACCACCACTCGCGGCGCGGGCTGTTGCTGCTGGTGGGACGTCGTCGCCGGTTGCTCAAATATGTGGCCCAGATCGATGTGGAGCGCTACCGCTCGCTCATCGAGCGGCTGGGTCTGCGCCGCTGACCAGGCGCTGATGCGCGCGTTGCTGGCGACCGCGACCACGGCACTCGTCATCATCGTGTCGGCCGGAGTAGCGGGCTGCTCGCCGTCGGCGGCCAACGCCGCCGACCTGAAGGTGGGCGATTGCCTCAAGCTCGGCGGCACTGCCGACCGGCCGGAGGCGACCAAGGTCGCGTGCGGGAGCCGACTGTCGAACTTCAAAGTCGCGGCCAGGGTCGCCGAGCGGAGCCAATGCCCGCGTGATGTGGACTCGTCCTACTCGATGCGCAACGCGTTCAGCGATTCGAGCAACACCGCCTGCCTGGACATCGACTGGGTGGTCGGCGGGTGCATGAGTGTGGATCCGGCGAACAACAGCGACCCGGTACGCGTCGACTGCAATGACAAATCGGTGCCGCATCGTCAGCGCGCCACGCAGATCCTGCACAATCTCACAGATCCGGTCGGCGTCGATCAATGTGCCAGCGGGGTGGGGTATGCCTATTCCGAGCGCCGATTCGCTGTCTGCGTGGAGGACATGGTCTAAAGCGCCAGGTAGGCGTGTAGAGTGGGAGCGTTCTGGGCCAGATCGGCCCAAGCAGGTGCGGTCCGCGCAAACCGCGCGCACCGTTCCAGCGTGTCATGACAGGAGCGCCAATCTGCATCGGGCGGTCTTCGGTAGTGGCTGCCGGGCTCCCCACCTCGGGGCGGGTCGGCCGCTTCGATCGACGGCCGTAGCCGTATTCAGATCAAGTCCCTCCGGGTTATGCGTGACCACGCGAAACAGCTGAATAAACCGCCCGGCGACGATGCAGAACGCGCAGCGCGATGAGGAGGAGCCGGGCCATAAACCCAGAGAGGCCATACGGGCACCAATGTCTGTAGCTGAAATTGAACCAGGCGTGTTCGAGTCGACCGCCATCATTGACAACGGGAGCTTCGGCACCCGCACCGTCCGCTTCGAAACCGGCCGATTGGCTTTGCAGGCCGCCGGCTCCGTCGTCGCGTATCTCGACGAAGAGAACATGCTGCTGTCGGCCACCACCGCCAGCAAAGCCCCCAAAGAGCACTTCGACTTCTTCCCGCTGACGGTCGACGTCGAGGAGCGCATGTACGCCGCCGGACGCATCCCGGGGTCGTTCTTCCGGCGCGAAGGCCGGCCGTCCACCGACGCCATCTTGACCTGCCGGCTCATCGACCGCCCGCTGCGCCCGTCGTTCGTCGAGGGCCTGCGCAACGAGATTCAGATCGTGGTGACGATCCTGAGCCTGGACCCCAACGAGCTCTACGACGTGCTGGCGATCAACGCCGCTTCGGCGTCTACCCAGCTGGGCGGGCTGCCGTTCTCCGGCCCGGTCGGAGGGGTTCGCGTCGCGCTCATCGACGACACTTGGGTGGCGTTCCCGACGGTCGAGCAGACCGAGCGTGCCGTGTTCGACATGGTGGTCGCCGGTCGGGTGGTCGACGGCGATGTCGCGATCATGATGGTCGAGGCCGAAGCCACCGAGAACGTCGTCGAACTCATCGAGGGCGGTGCTCAGGCTCCGACGGAAACTGTTGTGGCACAAGGCCTGGAAGCCGCCAAACCGTTTATCGCCGCACTGTGTACCGCTCAGCAGGAGCTCGCCGACGCGGCCGCCAAACCCACCGATGAATACCCGCTGTTCCCCGACTACGGCGAGGACGTGTACTACTCGGTGGCCTCGGTGGCCACCGACGAGCTGTCCAAGGCGCTGACCATCGCCAGCAAGACCGAGCGCAACGACCGCACCGACGAAATCAAGGCAGAGGTGCTCGAACGGCTCGCCGACACCTATGTCGGCCGTGAGAAGGAAATCTCGGCCGCGTTTCGTGCGCTGACCAAAAAACTGGTGCGCCAACGCATTTTGATTGACCACTTCCGCATCGACGGGCGCGGCATCACCGACATCCGTGCACTGAGCGCCGAGGTGTCCGTGGTGCCGCGAGCACACGGCAGCGCGTTGTTCGAGCGCGGTGAAACGCAAATCCTCGGTGTGACCACGCTCGACATGATCAAGATGGCTCAACAGATCGACTCGCTGGGGCCGGAGACCACCAAGCGCTACATGCATCACTACAACTTCCCGCCGTTCTCCACCGGAGAGACCGGCCGGGTTGGCTCGCCCAAGCGACGCGAGATCGGCCACGGCGCTCTGGCCGAGCGGGCGCTTGTGCCGGTGCTGCCCAGCGTCGAGGAGTTCCCCTACGCGATCCGTCAGGTCTCAGAAGCGTTGGGCTCCAACGGTTCCACTTCGATGGGTTCGGTGTGCGCGTCGACGCTGGCGCTGCTCAATGCCGGGGTGCCACTGAAGGCGCCGGTCGCCGGTATCGCGATGGGCCTGGTATCCGACGACGTCGAGGTCGAGGGTGGTGGCACCGAGCGGCGGTTTGTCACACTGACCGACATCCTCGGTGCCGAAGACGCGTTCGGTGACATGGACTTCAAGGTCGCCGGAACCAAAGACTTCGTGACCGCACTGCAGCTGGACACCAAGCTCGACGGGATCCCGTCTCAGGTGCTGGCCGGCGCGCTGTCGCAGGCTCGCGACGCGCGGCTGACCATCTTGGAGGTGATGGCCGAGGCCATCGACCGACCCGACGAGATGAGCCCGTACGCGCCGCGGGTCACCACGATCAAGGTGCCGGTGGACAAGATCGGTGAGGTGATCGGTCCCAAGGGCAAGATCATCAACGCGATCACCGAGGAGACCGGCGCGCAGATCTCCATCGAGGACGACGGCACCGTGTTCGTCGGGGCCACCGACGGCCCGTCGGCGCAGGCCGCGATCGACCGGATCAATGCGATCGCCAACCCGCAACTGCCCAAGGTCGGCGAGCGGTTCCTTGGCACCGTCGTCAAGACCACCGAATTCGGCGCGTTTGTGTCGCTGCTGCCCGGGCGCGACGGGTTGGTGCACATCTCCAAGCTCGGCAAGGGCAAACGCATCGCCAAGGTCGAGGATGTCGTTACGGTTGGGGCCAAGCTGCGGGTCGAGATCACCGACATCGACAAGCGCGGCAAGATCTCCTTGGTGCCGCTCGACGACGAACTTTCCGACACCGCCGACGTGGTAACTGCCGACTCGGGGGCCGCGCCATCCGATGCCGCGACGGCCAGTAGCTAAGGCGGGCGGCCTGCGGGGTGGCCCGCGCAACACCGACACTGACGCGCAGCAAAAGACCGCGTTCCGTCGCACCACCTTGCCCGGTGGCCTGCGCGTCGTCACCGAACACCTGCCGGGGGTCCGCTCCGCGTCGGTCGGTGTCTGGGTAGCCGTCGGCTCGCGCGATGAGGGTGCCACCGTCGCCGGTGCCGCGCACTTTTTGGAGCACCTGCTGTTCAAGTCCACGTCGAGCCGCACGGCGGTGCAGATCGCGCAGGCGGTGGACGCGGTCGGCGGGGAGCTGAACGCCTTCACCGCCAAGGAACACACCTGCTACTACGCGCACGTGCTCGACAGCGATCTGGATCTTGCCGTCGACCTGGTTGCCGACGTGGTGCTCAACGGGCGGTGCGCCGCCGAGGACGTCGAGCTGGAACGCGACGTCGTCCTCGAGGAGATTGCGATGCGCGACGGCGATCCCGAGGATGCGCTGGGGGACCTGTTTATGGCAGCCCTGTTCGGCGACCATCCACTCGGACGCCCGGTGATCGGAAGCGCCGCCTCGGTCTCGGCAATGACCCGTGCGCAGCTGCGTTCCTTCCATGTGCGCCGCTACACGCCCGAGCGGATGGTCGTCGCAGCCGCGGGCAACGTCGACCACGACGAGGTGGTAGCGCTGGTGCGACAGTACTTCGGACCGCGGTTGGTCCGCGGGCGGCGGCCGGTGCCGCCGCGCAAGGGCGCCGGGCGCGCGACCGCCCGACCGCAGCTGAAGGTGATAGGCCGCGACGCCGAACAAACCCATATGTCCTTGGGGGTGCGGACGCCGGGACGGCACTGGGAGCATCGCTGGGCGCTCTCGGTGCTGCAGACCGCGCTCGGCGGCGGCCTGAGTTCCCGTCTGTTCCAACAGGTTCGCGAGTCGCGTGGGTTGGCGTATTCGGTCTACTCGTCGCTGGACATGTTCGCCGACAGCGGCGCGTTGTCGGTGTATGCCGCTTGCCTGCCCGAACGTTTCGCCGATGTGGTGCAAGTGACCACCGACGTGCTCGAATCGGTGGCTCGCGACGGCATCACCGAAGCAGAGTGCCGCATCGCCAAGGGGTCATTGCGCGGCGGGCTGGTGCTCGGGCTGGAGGACCCCGGCGCCCGGATGAACCGGATCGGGCGCAGCGAACTGAATTACGGCGAACACCGCAGCATCGAGCACACCCTGCGACAGCTTGACCAGGTCGGCCTCGATGAGGTCAACGCGGTGGCCCGTCGAGTGCTCCGTAAGCCCTATGCAGTGGCGGTCCTCGGCCCGAACCACTCCAAACGATCACTGCCGCAACGACTTCGCGCGATAGTAGGCTAACGCCATGGTGTTGGGCTTCTGGGATCTCGGGGTTCCGGTAGTGGGCGCACCGATGGCCGGCGGCCCCGGAACGCCGGAGCTGGCGGCCGCGGTCAGCAACGCCGGCGGCATGGGTTTCATCGCGGGCGGCTACGTCAGCCCTGAGCAGTTCGCCGACGACATCGCGGCCGCACGTGCAAAGACCACGGGCCCGATCGGGGCCAACCTGTTCGTACCGCAGCCCAGCGTTGCCGATTACGTGCAGCTGAACCGCTACGCGGAGCAACTCGATGAGCTTGCCGAGGCCTACGACGTCGAAGTGGGTGAGCCCCGATTCGGTGACGACGACAATTGGCAGCGCAAGCTCGAGGTGATCGCCGACGTACGCCCCGAGGTGGTGTCGTTCACGTTCGGTGCCCCGTCTCCAGATGTCCTGCGGTGGTTCGGGGCGCTGGGAATGGTGCTGTTGGTCACCGTGACGTCGCCGTATGAGGCCGGTGTGGCCGTCGCCGCCGGCGCCGACGGGCTGGTGGTGCAGGGTCCAGGCGCCGGTGGGCACCGCGGCACCTTTGCGCCGGACATGGAGCCGAACACGCAGTCGCTGCCCGAACTGTTGGACCAGATCGGCGCCACCCACGAGGTTCCGCTGATCGCCGCCGGCGGACTGGGCACCGCCGAGGACGTCGACGTCGTCCTGCGCAGGGGAGCGGTTGCGGCTCAGGTCGGCACCGCATTGCTTTTGGCCGACGAAGCCGGCACCCTGCCCGCGCACCGCACCGCGCTGCACAATCCCGAGTTCGCGACGACGTTGGTCACTCGCGCGTTCTCCGGGCGCTACGCGCGCGGCTTGGCGAACCAATTCACCCGCCTGCTCGACGGGGTGGCACCGCTGGGATACCCGGAGGTCAACCACATGACCTCGCCGATCCGGAAAGCAGCCGCGGCAGCCGACGATCCGCAGGCATTGAACCTCTGGGCCGGAACCGCATTCGCCGCGACCAAGGCCGGCCCGGCCGCGGATATCATCGCGTCGCTAGCTCCCGGCTAAATCAGCCCACCCCCGGGTGTGTGCTTGAATGGTGAAGAAAGTTCGGATACAGCGGGAACACTGCGAGGATAATTCTGTATCGTCGAGTTATGCCCGTACAGACCACGGATGGCCCGGCCGGCGAGGGCGGTCCGCCGAAGAACGTCCGACAACCCGGCCTCGACGAGCTGGATCGCAAAATACTGAGCCTGTTGCACGCCGACGCCCGGATCACCAACAGCGCGTTGGCTGAGAAGATCGGCACCGCGGCGTCTACCTGCCACGGCCGGCTGCGGCGGCTGGTGGACCTCGGTGTCATCCGGGGCTTTTACACCGACGTCGACCCCGCCGCGGTCGGATTGCCCTTGCAGGCAATGATTTCGGTGAGCCTGCAGGCCAGCGCCCGCGGCAAGATCCGCGGCTTCATCCAGAAGATCCGCTGCAAGCCGCAGGTCGTGGATGTTTATTTCCTCGCCGGTCCCGACGATTTCCTGCTGCACGTGGCAGCACGCGACACCGAGGATCTGCGCGCGTTCGTCGTGGAGAACCTCAACGCCGACGCCGACGTGGCGGGCACCCAAACATCGTTGATCTTCGAGCATCTGCGCGGAGCCGCACCGATCTGAGGCGCCGATGAAGTCCTACGACGCCGGCCCGACCGACGTCCCGATCCTGGAAGAGACGATCGGGCACAACCTCGAGCGCATGGTCGCGGTCAATCCGGACGCTGAAGCGCTCGTCGACGTGCCGGGCTCGCGCCGCTGGACCTATCGCGAGTTCGACGACGAAATCAACCTGATCGCAAGAGGACTGATGGGACTCGGTATCGACAAGGGCGATCGGGTCGGGATCTGGGCGCCGAACTGCGCGGAGTGGACCATCGTGCAGTACGCGAGCGCAAAAATCGGTGCCATCCTCGTCAACATCAATCCTGCTTACCGCACCCACGAATTGACATACGCGCTCAATCAATCTGGTGTTCGGACGCTGATCTCGGCCACCGCGTACAAGACGTCCGACTATGCATCGATGATCGATGAAGTGCGCTTTGCGTGCCGCGCGCTGAAGGACGTCGTCTTTCTGGACACCGGCTGGGACGAGTTGCGCGACCGTGCTTCGCAGCTGACGATCGACGAGTTACGCAGCCGCAGCGCGACTTTGGACAACCGAGATCCGATCAATATTCAATACACGTCCGGAACGACGGGGTACCCGAAGGGCGCGACGCTGTCGCACCGAAACATCCTCAACAACGGCTTCTTCACCACCGAGCTGATCGGGTTGGGTCCGCGGGACCGGCTCTGCATACCGGTGCCCTTCTACCACTGCTTCGGCATGGTTATGGCCAATCTGGGATGCACCACGCACGGTGCGACCATGGTTATTCCCGGCCCCGGGTTCGACGCCGGCGCTACCCTCGCCGCGATCGAGGCCGAGCGGTGCACCGCCGTGTACGGCGTGCCGACCATGTTCATCGCGATGCTGGGCCATCCCGACTTCGCCGAGTTTGAGCTGTCCTCGTTGCGCACCGGGATCATGGCCGGATCGGTGTGCCCCGTCGAGGTGATGAAACGTTGTGTGGCCGAGATGAACATGACCGAGGTGGCCATCGCCTACGGCATGACCGAGACCTCGCCGGTTTCGTGCCAAACGCGGATCGACGACGATCTCGAGCGGCGTACCTCGACCATCGGCCGGGCGCACCCGCACGTGGAGATCAGCATTGTCGACCCCGATACCGGCGACGTCGTCGAGCGTGGGCAGCCCGGCGAGTTCTGCACCCGCGGCTATTCGGTGATGGCGGGCTACTGGAACGACGAGGCGCAGACCCGCGAGGTCATCGACGCCGAGGGCTGGATGCACAGCGGCGACCTCGCGGTGATGGCCGACGACGGATACTGCAACATCATTGGGCGGCTGAAAGACATGGTGATCCGCGGCGGTGAGAACGTCTATCCACGCGAGATCGAGGAATTCCTGCTCACCCATCCCGACATCGACGATGTCCAGGTCGTCGGCGTGCCGGACGCCACCTACGGCGAGGAGATCTGCGCGTGGATTCGGATGAAGCCGGGCCGTCGCCGGCTCGACGCCAAGGCGGTGCGCGCGTTCGCCACCGGCAAGCTGGCCCATTACAAGGTCCCGCGCTACGTGCTGGTCGTCGACGAGTTCCCGATGACCGTTACGGGCAAGGTCCGCAAAGTCGACATGCGTGCCGAGAGCATCGAACGGCTGCATCTAGGCGGTTAGCATCTGGTCCATGCTGGAACGGCTGCTGGACTACCGGCTGAGCGTCGTCGAGCTCGCCTGCATCGCTGCGTTTCTGGGCATTCCGTACGCCGCGATCGGCATCGTCTGGGCTAGCAGCCACAGCGCCCCTTTCGAACAGTTGCAAGGGGTGCGCCTGACGGCGTCACTGCTCGGGTCGGTTCTGTTGTGGCCGGTGGTCGCACTATCGGGGTGTGCCTAGATGCTCACCGGCGTGCGCCGGCTGGTGAATTACACGATCAGTATCGGAACGCTGCTCGAGATCACGTTGGTGTCCGCCATCCCGTATCTGATCATCGGGGCGATCGTCTCCGTCTCGCACGGGCAGGGATTGCAGCAGATGCAAGTCGAGCGGGGAGGTGACGCGTTGGTGGCGTGGGTGGCATCGGTCATCGCGTGGCCGGCGTTGTTGTTCTCGCATTCCTGCGGCTCACCGGTGGGTGGCTAGCACTCATGTGGCGCTCCACGGGTTTTCGTGGGCGCTTTTCCGCTGTTCAGGGGCGTATTTCGTTGCGGTAGACCGTGCTTGG
>LQPU01000007.1 GCA_002101905.1 Mycobacterium shimoidei
GACACACCCGACGACCACCGCTCCGCAAACCTACCCGCCATCGACAACAACCCCACCAACATTGCGGCCCAAGCCAACCCGCCGGACAGGCGTGCCCCAACACGGCAGATAGGTGCCAATCGCGGCGACGTGCGGCATTGGGTCCCCCGACCTACGTGACGGCGCCGGCCGTCTTCAGCTCGATAATGCGGTCCCAGTCGTATCCCAGTTCCATCAATATGTCGTCGGTCTGCTCGGCGAACCCGGGCGCCGGACCGGTCTCGGGGGCGGTGACGTCGAACTGCACTGGGTTGGCGACCAATTCGAGCTCGCCCGCCTGTACCACGTACTCGTTGGCCCGGATCTGCGGGTCCTTGGCAGCCTGCAAGGTGTCCTGCACCGGCGCCCACGGCCCGGCCAGCGTCGCGAACCGTTCGCTCCATTCGGCGAGGCTGCGGGTGGCGATCACCTCCGACAGGATCTTCACCGCCTCGGCGGTGTTGGCGGCGATCAGCTCGTCGGTGGCGAACCGCGGGTCGTCGGCAAGCTCGGGCCGATCGATGTGGCGGCAGACGTCGGCCCAGAATTTGGACGCCTGCATCATCACGAAGGAGACATAGCGCCCGTCCGATGTCGTGTAGAGCCCTACCAGTGGGTTGATCGGTGAACCGTGCACGCCGGGCGGGAACGCCTCCATCCGCTGACCGAGATGCACCGTCAAGGCCACCGTGTGTCCCAGCGACCACAGGCCGCTGCCCAGCAACGAGACGTCGACGACTGACGGTTCGCCGGTACGCTCCCGCTTGAGCAGCGCCGCCGCGATACCGCCGGCCAGATTGGTGCCCGAAATGGTGTCGCCGTAGGCCGGGCCCGGCGGCCCGATCATTCCCTCCATCGAGGGTGGGGTGATCGTCGCCGCGGTTCCGGCCCGGCACCAAAACGCGGTCATGTCGTAGCCGCCCTTTTCCGCCTCGGCACCGCGGGGGCCAAGCGCGCTGCCGCGCGCGTAGATGATCTTGGGGTTGACCGCGCGGATGTCCTCGACGTCGATGCCGAACTTCTTACGGTGCCCCGGCAGGAAGCTGGTCAAAAAGACATCCGAGCGGCGAACCAACTCATAGAGCACGTCCTTGCCTTCGGGCACCGACATGTCCAGGCCCAGACTGCGTTTGTTGCGGTTGGCGTGCTCGATGTTGGGATTGGGGTCGCCCTCCACGCGCAGCAAACCGGTCTGGCGCAGACCGCGCTGAGGGTCGCCGGTCACCGCGTGCTCGACCTTGATTACGTCGGCGCCCCACTCGGCCAGTACCGCGCCGGCCGATGGCACGAAGCCGTACATCGCGACCTCGAGAACGCGGATGCCTTCTAGGGGTTTCATCCGGCAACCTCCGCAAAGGTCTTGCCGGCGTCAGCCGAACCGCCACCCTCCGCGATCGTCGTCGTCGCGTCCTGCGGTGGCATTCGGCCTCCTCAACACGTGGATAATTTCATTCTCATCCCCGGCGAATCATACATCCCGGGTTTGAGAATTCAACCAAACAGAAGAAACGAGACTGCCATACTCATACCGCCAACCGAGATCCCGCGTCGGTGCCGTCTGCGCTGGCAGAGTGGGCTTTCGAGCTTGTCTTGCGGCACGCAACAGCGTGAGAGTAGGGTTCTCATATTCGGAAGGGAGATTCTTGGTGAATGAGACGGGCCGAGACGAGGTCCTGACGTGACAACGGCCGTCGTCACCGGCGGCGGCTCGGGCATCGGCGCGGCCGTCGTGGAGCGGCTGCGACGCGACGGCTACCGAGTCGCGAGCATCGATCTCAAGCCCGGCCAGACCGAGTACGCCTTCACCGCCGACGTCACCGACCGCTCGCAGGTGGACGCTGCGCTCGCGGGCATTCGCGAGCAACTGGGCCCGGTCACCGTTCTGGTCAATGCCGCCGGCCTCGACGGTTTCAAGCGGTTCACCCACATCGACTTCGAGGATTGGCAGCGGGTCATCGACGTCAACCTCAACGGTGTCTTCCACATGATCCAGGCGGTGCTGCCCGACATGATCGATGCCGGCTATGGCCGGATCGTCAACATTTCGTCGTCGAGCACGCATTCCGGCACGCCGTACATGGCCCACTATGTGGCGGCTAAATCCGCGGTCAACGGGCTCACCAAGTCGCTGGCCCTCGAGTACGGGCCCAACGGCATCACCGTCAATGCCATACCGCCCGGTTTCATCGACACCCCGATGCTGCGTAGCGCGCAAGAGCACGGCTTCATCGGCGACATCGACAAAAACATCGCCGCAACACCGGTGCGCCGCATCGGCAAACCGGAAGACATTGCGGCCGCATGCGCCTTTCTGGCTTCCGAAGAGGCCGGCTACATCACCGGACAGATATTGGGCGTCAACGGCGGCCGAAACACCTAAGCCGCGGCTACCTGAAGCGGTACGACTTCAGAAGGGGAAGACATGAAAGTCAGGGTCGACTCGCAACGCTGCCAAGGCCACACGCTGTGCGCCATGATCGCCCCGAATTCCTTCGTGCTCGACGACATCGAGGGACATTCCTCGGCGGTGACCGAAGATGTTCCGCCCGAATACGAATCACAAGTTCGCGAAGCCACCCAGTCCTGCCCGGAGCAAGCCATCGACATAGAGGAAACGCCTTGAGCGATCGCAAGAAGAACCGGTATCACTTCGACCGGCACACGCCGGAGTACCGGTTGCAGTTCGAGAAGATCACCGAAGAAATGCTTGCCAACTGTCCGGTGGCGTGGACCGACACTTACGGCGGTCACTGGGTCGCCGCAGGAAGCGAGGCGGTGTTCGAGCTGGCCCGCTGCCCGCACGTTTCCAACGACCACGACGTCAACGGTGAACGGCGCGGATACCAAGGCATTTCGATTCCGAAGGCCAAGCGCGCAAGCGGTGTGCGCGGCGGCATCCTGGAGATGGACGAACCCGAGCACCGCATCTACCGCAACGTGCTCAACCCGTATCTGTCGCCGGCCGCGGTCAAGCGGTGGGTTCCGTTCATCGACGAAGTGACGCGGGCATGCCTGGACGAGAAGATCGAGGAAGGGCGTATCGACTTCGTCGACGATCTGGCCAACGTGGTGCCGGCCGTCCTCACCCTGGCGATGCTCGGTATCCCGCTGAAGAATTGGGCGCTTTACAGCGAGCCGACCCACGCCGCGGTGTACACCCCTGAACATTCCCCGGACATCGAGCGGGTGGTCGCGATGCACCGCCAGATGGGTCTGGATCTGCTCAACAACATGATCGAGATCCGCGAGAAACCGCGTCCGGGCATTGTCAATGCGCTCATCAGTATGCGGATCGACGGAAATCCCGCTCCCGATCTGGAGATCATGGGCAATCTCGGTCTGGTCATCGGTGGCGGTTTCGACACCACCACCGCGTTGACCGCGCACTCACTGGAGTGGCTGTCGCAAAATCCCGATCAACGTGAACGGCTCAGCCGCGAGCGGGACACCCTGCTCGATTCGGCGACCGAGGAATTCCTGCGCTACTTCACCCCCGCGCCGGGCGACGGACGCACCTTCTCCGACGACGTCGAAATCGTGGGAACCCAGTTCAAAGAGGGTGAGCGGCTCTGGATCTCCTGGGCGATGGCCAACCGCGACCCGGCGCTGTTCCCTGACCCGAACAAGATCGTCATGGAACGGAAAGGCAACCGGCACTTCAGCTTCGGTCTCGGTGTGCATCGCTGCATCGGCTCCAACGTGGCGCGCACGGTGTTCAAATCCATGCTCACCGCGGTGCTCGACCGGATGCCTGACTACCAATGCGACCCCGAGGGGACCGTGCACTACGAGACCATCGGCGTCATCCAGGGCATGCGCAAGCTCCCGGCCACCTTCACCCCCGGACGCCGGCTCGGCGCGGGTCTGGATGAAACGCTGGACAAGCTGCAACGGATCTGCGACGAGCAGGAGCTCGCTCGGCCCATCACCGAACGCAAGGACGTCGCCGTCATCGACTGACATACTGGCCAGACGGAACGGAGGGCAGCCGATGAAGAAGTTGACACTGGGCGTGGCGTTGACGACAGCAGCGGTGGCGTTGGCGCCGAGTGCCCAAGCACGCATGCAGATCGGTAACTATGAGGTGCAGACCCCGCGGGATCCGGGTCACTCCTGGATATGGCAGATCCGGCCGTGCACTCCGGCTGCATCCGAAGACTGTGTCCATGTGTCGGCCGTGCCCCGGCCTAACGGGCAAGCGGCGCCGTACTGGGGAGATGCGCAACTGGTCGATGGCCGCTACACGCTGGTCGTCGATGTGCCCGACGGGGTGCGCTGCGTGGTGTATTTCCGTCCTTCGCACGACGTCTACACATGGGATCCGGTGACGCTGACCGGTTCGGTGGTGTCCACCTACGACCAGGGCTGCGCCGGACCCCCGGGCGGAACGGACACCTACCCGTTCACCCTCGTGCGGTACTGAGCGCGTCTGGGACGGCGCCTCAATGCGGCAGGCCGAGCACCCGCTGGGCGATGATGTTGCGCTGGATCTCCGAGGTGCCGCCGGCGATCGTGCCCGAGAAGCTGCGGGCATAGCGCTCGAACCAGCTGGCGAAGTAGTGGTCGAGGTTCATCGGCGCGTATGGGCCGGTCAGGGCGGGATGTGCAAGCCCGTCGGGGCCCGCGGCCGACAGCGCGTGTTCGCACGCTGCGCGCTCGGCTTCAGAACCGAGCAACTTCAGCACCGACAACGCCGGCACGTCTTCCTCGCCGCGGGCGGCGCGCGCCAGCGCCACCGAGCCGAGCAGCCGCAGCGCTTGATGGTCCATCACCAAAGTCGCGTACTGGTCGCGCTCCACCGCGGTAGCCGGATGGAAATCACTGATGAGGTTATCCAGCCGGTCGGCGAAGCCCAGCCACATCATCGTGCGTTCGTGCCCAAGCGACCCGTTGGCGACTCGCCAACCCTGGTTCAGCGGCCCGACCAGGTTTTCGGCCGGTACCCGCACGTCGGTGAAGAACACCTCGTTGAAGTCCAAGTCATCGATCGAGCAGATCGACGGAAACGGCCGTCGCACCACACCGGGGGTGTCGGTGGGGATCAGTAACGCGCTGATGCCCTTGTGTTTTGGGGCATCGGGATCGGTGCGCACAAACGTCAGCAACACGTCGGCATCGTGGGCGCCCGATGTCCACACCTTCTGTCCATTGACCACGAAGTCGTCGCCGTCTCGCACCGCGCGGGTGCGCAGCGACGCCAGGTCGGAGCCGGCGCTGGGCTCGCTCATGCCCAGCGACGCGGTGATCTCGGCCCGCAGAATCGGCACCGCCCAGCGGTGCTTTTGCTCATCGGTGCCGAACGACAACAGCGATGCCGCAATGATATTCACGCCCTGCGGATTGAAACTGTGG
Organism: Mycobacterium shimoidei; assembly: GCA_002101905.1. Taxonomy (GTDB): domain Bacteria; phylum Actinomycetota; class Actinomycetes; order Mycobacteriales; family Mycobacteriaceae; genus Mycobacterium; species Mycobacterium shimoidei. The sequence continues at coordinate 5,371 of LQPU01000007.1, forward strand.
TAGATCCGTCTGCGGCACAACTCTTCTAGGTACACGTACTGCTGCAATACGGTGGCGTTGCGTCCGCCGAACTCCGGAGGCTGGGTGGGCAGCAGCCAGCCGTTGTCGAACAGGAGTCGCTGCCAGCGGCGTGCCCAGGCCGGCATGTGCGACACCGAGCGGGGCCGCTCCGTCGTCTCGGCTTCGTCGGGCAGATGCTCGTCGAGGAAGGCGGCGAACTCCGCGCGGAACTCCTCGACGTCGGAATCAAATGCGAGCTGCACGGTACTCCTCGGCGATCATCGCCCGATGTTCGGCGGCACCGCCGAGCATCAACTCGCCGGCTTTGGCGCGCTTGAGCGCGAACTGCAGATCGTTCTCCCACGTGAAACCCATTGCGCCGAACAGCTGTAGACCATGACGAAACACCAGGGCTTGACACTCCCCCGCTGCGGCTTTGGCCATCGCGGCCGCAAGCCGCCGGCGCGGGTCGTCTTCGGCGATGGTCAACGCCGCGAAATAGCCCAGCGCGCGGGCTCGTTCGATCGCGACGTGCATGTCGGCGGCCTTGTGCTGTACGGCCTGAAACGACCCGATCGGCACCCCGAATTGCTGGCGGCCGCGCACATGGTCGAGGACCAGATCGAGGATGCGCTGGCAGGCGCCGACCATCGTCATCGCCATCCCGGTCAGGGCGACATGGCGTGCCCGCTCGGTGTCGACGCTGACCCGGGCGGCATCGGGCAGGTGGACCCCGTCGAAGGTCACGTCGGCCACGTGCAGCACCGGGTCGAAGATCGACGAGCGCCGTACGAACACATCGCCGGCGCTGACCACGAACACCGCCGCGTCGGTCACCACCGCCAGCCGCTCGGCGCGGTCCCCGTCGAGCACATGCCGCGCCGTGCCGTCGAGCATCCAGCCTTGCGCGTCGCGGCGCACCGCGACGCCGCTGTACACGGCGGCCCCGGGGGCCTGCGGGTCGAATCGCTCGCCGACCAGCGGCGCGAATTGCGTCATCGTGGCCAAGAACGCCGTGGGATCGGTGGCGCGGCCCAGCTCTTCGGTGACGATGGCCAGTTCCACCGCGCTGGCCGGATCGTTCAGCTCGGTCCAGCCCAGATCGGCGTAGACCTTCCACAGCGCGCTGGTGTCGGCGCCTTCTTCGGCCACGCTGCGCACCAACGACGGCGGACACTGCTTGGCGACGACATCACGTACGGTTTCCTGCCACAGCCGCTGATCCGCGTCGAACTCTAGAAGCATCGTCCGAGAATAGCATTCTCGTTAACGAAAGTATGCATCTCAGACCTCGCAAGGCTGCTTGCTGACGAGGAAGCAACCGCATCTCATACCTCATGTGTCGCAATGGTTGCGACGTGGCCGAGGTGCCGGAGTGGTCATTAGAATGATATTCTCATAAGTAAAGAATTTTACTTGCAGCGGACCACGACCACTGGTCCTGTGCTTAATCGAAATGCTTACCGGAAATCCGTTGATAGGCGGTACACCAGAATGTTAGGTTATCTATCGTATAGCCGGCCGGGCCGCTTGTTGACTGCCGAAGCCGGAAGGTGGGCTTAGTGATCGAACACGCTGACGGCACCCGGACACCCGTCATCGACGCGAGCGTGCACATCTTCTTCCCGTCCACGCGCGACTTGCGCGAGTTCTTGCGCGAGCCGTTCAAAAGCCGCGGCTTCCCGGACTACGAGATGGACTGGTACGGCACACCCGGCGGCGAATACGCGCCCGGCACCCGCGGACCCAACCGCGGCTACCCGGGCTCGGACCCTGACTTCGTGGCGCAGCAATTGTTCAGCGAGCGGGGCGTCGACGTCGCGGTGCTGCACCCGATGGGCCGTGGCATCATGCCGGACCGCCACCTCGGCTCCGCACTGTGCGCGGCGCACAACGAGATGATGGTGTCGCGCTGGCTGGAGTCCAGCGAATTCGGTGACCGGTTCCGCGGCACCATCCGGGTCAATCCCGACGACATTGCCGGCGCGCTGCGCGAGCTCGACAAGTACAAGGACCACCCGCAGGTGGTGCAAATCGGCGTCCCCCTGCAATCGCGGGAGCTCTACGGCAAACCGCAGTTCTGGCCGTTGTGGGAAGCGGCCGCCGAAGCGAATCTTCCGGTGGCGGTGCACATCGAAACCGGTGAGGGCGTCGCGTTTCCGCCGACGCCGTCGGGACACACCCGCACCTACGAGCAGTACCTGGGCTTCATGTCGCTGAACTACCTCTACCACCTGATGAACATGATCGCCGAGGGTGTGTTCGAGCGGTTTCCAAAGGTCAAGTTCGTATGGGCCGACGGCGCAGCGGATTTCGTCACTCCGTTCATCTGGCGGATGGATACTTTCGGTCGGCCGCATCTGGAGCAGACGCCATGGGCGCCGCGGATACCAAGTGACTATCTGCCCGGGCATGTCTACTTCGTCGCGGGTGGTCTCGACGGTCCCGGTGATGTCGAGTTCGCCGATCAGTGGTTCAGCTTCACCGGCAAAGAGAACATGGTGATGTTCGGCTCCAGCTACCCGCACTGGTACTCATGGGATCTGTCCACGCTGCCCAGCGCGCTGACCGCCGAGCAACGCGAAAAGCTGTGCTGGCGTAACGCCGCGGAGCTTTACGGCATAGACATCCCGGCCGAGTTGGCCGCACAGTAGATACAGGGAGGTCACGATGACTGTGACACAGACTCACGAACGGGTGCCCGCGGCAGAGCGCATCGCGGTGCGATGCGTCGACTCCGATGTGCACCCGGTGCCCAAGCGCGGCGAACTCGTCCAATACATCCCGGAGCCGTGGCGCAGCAAGTTCTTCGCAGAGCACAAGGTGGGCGAGCTGATCTACTACGACGCCCCCGACTATGCGCACGCCTATGCGATGCGCGTCGACACCTTCCCGCCCGATGGTGAGTTTCCGGGCAGTGACCCGGACATGGCGTTTCGCCAGCTGATCATGGAGGCAGGCTCCGACATCGCGATCCTGGAACCCGGCGCTCGCACACCTCGCCTGCCCGAAGCCCACCAGGCGATGTCGTGCGCGCTAAATGACTGGCAGGCCAATCACTGGCTGGACAGCCACAACAACTGGCATGAGCGCTGGCGCGGATCGATCTGCGTGGCGATCGAGGATCCACAGGGCGCGGCGCGTGAGATCGAGCGGTGGGCCGGCCACCCGTACATGGCGCAGATCCTGCTCAAGGCCGAACCGCGGCCGTCGTGGGGCCACCCGATGTACGACCCGGTCTGGGCGGCCGCCACCAAGCACGACATCGTGGTGAGCTGCCACCTGTCACGCAGCAACTACGAGATGCTGCCGATGCCGCCAGTTGGATTCCCCAGCTACAACCACGATTTCATGGTGACCTACTCGTTGCTGGCCGCTAACCAGGTGATGAGCCTGATTTTCGACGGGGTCTTCGACCGCTTCCCCACGCTGCGGATCGTGCTCGTCGAGCACGCATTCACCTGGGTGCTGCCGCTGATGTGGCGGATGGACGCGATCTACGAGGCCCGCAAGTCGAAGATGGACATCAAACGCAAGCCGAGCGAAATCCTCAAGGATCACATCAAGTTCACCACTCAGCCGCTCGATTATCCGGAGGACAAAACCGAGCTGACCCGGGCGCTGGAGTGGATGGAGTGCGACAAGATCCTGCTGTACTCGTCGGATTACCCGCACTGGACCTTCGACGACCCGCGCTGGCTGGTCAAGCACCTGCCCAAGGCGGCCCGCGAAGCGGTCATGTTCAAAAACGGCATCGCGACCTATCACCTGCCGGAGACGGTTCCGGTGCTCGAGGGTCAAGTACGGGTGTTCTGAGTGCGCGAAGAAATCACGCGGCCCCGGTTGGCTCAGGGTCGCGAGCACGTCGTCGCGACGGTGGACGAAATCCCGCCGGGCACCCATAAATTGGTGCCGATCGGGCGGCACGGCGTCGGGGTCTACAACGTCAACGGCACGTTCTACGCGATCGCGAACTACTGCCCGCACCAGGGTGGACCGCTGTGTTCGGGGCGGGTCCGCGGTCGCACCATCGTCGACGAGACCGCCCCCGGTGACGCGGTCATGGTCCGCGACCTGGAGTACATCTACTGCCCCTGGCATCAATGGGGTTTCGAGCTCGCAACCGGGACGACCGCGGTCAAACCGGAGTGGAGCATCCGCACCTATCCGGTCCGGGTCGTCGGCAACGACGTACTGGTGATGGCCTGAGGAGAATCCGTGTCTTCTATCGAGGTGAACGGCGGCAATGTCGTCTACGAAATCCTCGGTCAATCAGGGGATCTCATCGTCCTGACACCCGGCGGCCGGTTCAGCAAGGAGATCCCCGGCCTACGTCCACTGGCCGAGGCGCTGGTCGCCGGCGGGTACCGGGTGCTGCTGTGGGACCGGCCCAACTGCGGAGCCTCCGATGTGCAGTTCTACGGACAAAGCGAGTCGCACATGCGGGCCGAAACCCTGCACGGGCTGCTGACCAAACTCGATGCGGCGCCGTGCATCCTGGCCGGCGGCTCTGGCGGGGCGCGGGATTCGATGCTGACCACGATGCTCTATCCCGAGCTGGTCACCAAGTTGGTGGTGTGGAACATCGTCGGCGGTATCTACGGAACCTTCGTGCTGGGCTCCTACTACGTCATTCCGAGCATTCTGGCGGCGCGCGGAACCGGCATCGAAGGAGTGATGAAGCTGCCGGAGTGGCGCGAACGCATCGAGGAAAACCCGAACAACAAGCAGCGGTTCCTCGATCTGGGCCGTGACGAGTTCCTCAAGGTGATGCTGCGCTGGCTGAACGCCTTCGTGTCCAAGCCCGGGCAGACTATCCCGGGCGTCGACGACGAGATGTTCGACCGGATCACCGTCCCCACGTTGATCATTCGCGGCGGAGAAAACGACTGGGACCATCCCAAGCGAATCTCACTGGAGGTCAGCTGCCTGATCAAAGGATCCAAACTGATCGATCCGCCGTGGCCCGAGGACGCCTGGGAGCGTGCATCGGAAGCCCGGGCGACGGGCAAGGTCGACCGGTTCAATCTGTTCGACACCTGGGTGCAGGCCGCCCCGGCGATAGTGGAATTTTTGGACAGCTGATGGTTTTACCCGGTGAGAATGTGCACTTCGCAGTTCAGCGAGGCTTCCAGTGCGGTGTGGATCCGGCTTTCCGGGATGCGCTCCAGATCGGCCTGGCGCAGCGTCACGTACACGACGTCGAACCCATTGTCTCCGGGCACTCGCCTGATCTCGCCGGTCAGCCCGAATCCGGCCAACACGCCATGCGCGTCGTCGTCGGTTCCCCGGCTGACGTAAGTCACCACCCCGGCCACAGGATCAGTGCCAAAAGCCTTAGCGCACAAGTCAACCGCGCTCTGCCGGACGACGTCGGCGTCGTCGCCGTTGATCAGCAGCCGTACTTCGCGGCGGGCAGCCGGCATCCCCGCGATGCTGGTTGGCACCACATCGACACCAGCCGCCGCGGCCAGTTCCAGGAGGGTGGCCATGCCCTCGTCTAACCGCGCGGGTGTGAGCACACCCGACGGGTCGACACCGACCCGTACCACCGCAGTTCGCATGAGTCCAAGCCTAACCGTCGCCAGCTGGCCCGACGTCGAACCGCGGCTACTGTGCGGCGAACCCGGCCGTGAGGACTATGCGGCGTATCGCGAACTCGGCGGCTACCAACCGCTTACCTCTGCCGACGACTTGCTCGAGGAGGTCGATCGTAGCGGGCTGCTCGGCCGCGGCGGTGCCGCCTTTCCGCTCGCGGTCAAACTCCGCACGGTGCGCGACAACGGCCGCCTGAGCACCGGCACCGTCGTTGTCGCGAACGGCGAAGAGGGCGAACCCGCTTCGGTCAAAGATCGATGGCTGCTGCGCAACCGCCCGCATCTGGTTCTCGATGGGCTGCGCCTGGCCGCGGCGGTGGTGGCCGCCGACCGCAGCTATGTGTACGTTTCCGACCTCCAATCGGCCCACAGTGTCGAGACCGCGCTGACCGAACTCGATCCCGCCATGCTCGGCGGCGTGGCGGTCGAGGTGCGGCTGGTCGATCCCGGCTACATCGCCGGCGAAGAGACCGCGGTGGTGCGCGCGCTGGACGGCGGCCCGGTCAAGCCGACCGATAAGCCGCCCCGCCCGTTCCAGGAGGGCGTCGGCGGGCTACCCACCTTGGTCAGCAATGTCGAAACGCTGGCAAATCTGCCGTATCTGCTCCGACACGGGTCCGCAGCATTTCGCGCGCAAGGGACGTCGCACTCACCGGGCACCTTCTTGATCACCATCACCGGTGCCGGCCGTCCACCCGGTCTCTACGAGATCCCGCACGGCTTGCCGTTCACCGACCTTCTTGGCATGCACGGTGTTTCGGCAGACCAGGTGAAGGGTGTGCTGATGGGAGGCTACTTCGCCGGGCTGCTGAACCGCGCCGTCCTCGATGCCACTTTGGACCACGAAACACTACGAACTCTGGGCAGCGGCCTGGGCGCCGGTGCCATCACCGTGCTCACCGACGACTGCGCGGTGGCCGTCGCCGCGTCCGTGCTGGCGTACTTTGACCGCGAGAACGCCGGGCAGTGCGGCTCGTGTTTCAACGGCACGGCCGCGATGGCCGCCGCCGCCGGTGCGCTGCGTGACGGTGTCGCCAGCCGCGAGGATGTCACCGCGCTGCGACGCTGGTCGGTTGTGCTGCGCGGCCGGGGCGCGTGCGCGACCCTGGACGCCGCGTGCAACGTGGCGGGGAGCCTGCTCGACCAATTCCCGCATGCTGTGGATCGCCACCTCGACAATGCCTGCGAGGCATGCCATGCCGGAATGTTCCGGGCCCACCGGCCCTACGAGGTGGAGTCGCTATGACCGAACCCATGAGGATCCGCCTGGATCGCACCGTCTGCGACGGCTTCGGCTTCTGCGCCAAACATGCGCCGAAGTATTTCTCGCTCGACGACTGGGGCTACGCGTCGTTGATCGGCGATGGCGTTGTGGCCGAGGAAGACCACGATGCGGTCATGCGTGCGTTGTTGGACTGCCCCGTTCACGCCATCATGGAGATCGGTGAGCGGCGCCGCGCCGTCGATACCCGCCCATCCTCGACCCCTCCCGAAGATCCCGCCGCGGATCTGAAAACCGAGGCCAACGAAGCGGAGTGGGGGTTCACCCGTTGACCGGGCGCCCACTGCCGCTGATCACACCGGACAACGAGTTCTTCTGGAAATCGGGCGAAGACGGCACATTTCGGCTTCGGGAGTGCCGAGACTGCGCGGCGCTCATCCATCCCCCGGCCCCGGTATGCCGCTATTGCCGCTCACACAACGTCGGGATACGGGCACTGTCGGGCCGCGGGACGCTGGCCGGCTTCACCATCAATCACCGGTTCAGTCTGCCTGGCCTGCCCGCCCCGTATGTGGTGGCACAGGTGGCGATCGCGGAGGATCCCCGAGTCCGGCTGACCACGAATATCGTGGAGTGCGAACCGGATCGGCTGCAACTGGGTCAGCCGGTCGAGGTTGTTTTCGAGCACATCGAGGACGTGTGGCTGCCGCTGTTTCGCCCCGTCGCTGATAGCGAGCCGGCAGCACTGCCGGTCGACGAGATCGCGCCGGAGAGCTTCGGCGAATACGTCCGTCCCATGCTCACTCGCGAGAAGTTCGAGGACAAGGTGGCGCTCACCGGAATCGGCATGTCCGATATCGGGCGTCGGTTGATGACGCCACCGCTCACGCTGACGGTGCAGGCCTGCGAGGCTGCGGTCGCCGACGCCGGGTTGACGCTCGGTGACATCGACGGATTGTCCACCTATCCCGGGGGTGGCAACTTCGGCGGATTCGGCGAAGGCGGGGTCACCGCGCTGGAGGCGGCGTTGGGCATCCGGCCGGTGTGGCACAACGGCGGAATGGAAACGTTCGGTCCGGGCGGATCGGTGATAGCCGCCATGCTCGCAGTTGCCGGCGGCCTTGCCCGGCATGTGCTGTGCTTCCGGACATTATGGGAAGCCACCTACAACGAACTTGTGAAACAAGGCAAGATCGTCCCGCCCGGCGGGCGCACCGCCAGCTGGCTGATGCCGTTCGGCGCAACCTCGGCGGCCCACACGCTCGCACAGAATGCGCAGAGGCATTTTCATCGGTACGGGACAACCAAGGAGACGTTGGGCTGGATTGCGTTGAACCAGCGCGCCAACGCCGAGCTCAACCCGTCGGCAATCTATCGGTCTCCGATGACCATGGAGGACTACCTGAGCGCGCGGCCCATCACCACACCGTTCGGGCTTTACGACTGCGATGTGCCCTGCGACGGCGCAATTGCGGTCATCGTGTCGGCGGTCGACGCCGCCCGCGACCTGGCCAAGCCGCCGGTGCTGGTCGAGGCGGTGGGAACGCAGATTATCGAGCGGATCGATTGGGATCAAAGCACTTTGACCCATGAACCACAGGTGCTGGGCCAGTCCGCACATCTGTGGTCGCGCACGTCGCTGAAACCGGACGACGTCGACGTCGCCGAGCTCTACGACGGGTTCACCATGAACTGCCTGTCCTGGATTGAGGCGCTGGGGTTCTGCAAAATCGGCGAAGCCCGCGAGTTCTTGGAAGGCGGCAGGAACATCGCCCGCGACGGCAGGCTGCCGCTCAACACGCACGGCGGCCAGCTCTCGCATGGCCGGACCCACGGCATGGGGCTGCTGCACGAAGCCGTCACTCAGCTGCGCGGTGAGGCCGGCGAACGCCAGGTCGCTGATACCCGTGTCGGTGTGGTCAGCAGCGGCGGGCTGACACCCAGCGGTGTGCTGCTGTTGCGAGCAGATACATGAACGCCCCTCGCCCGCGGGTCGTCGTCGTCAACGGCGTGCCGATGTCTGCGTTGATCGCCGAGGCGGCCCAGCCGCGGGCCGTCATCGTTGCGCTGCACGGCGGCGGCACCACCGGGCTGTATTTCGACTGTCCGGGTCATCCGGAACTTTCGTTGCTGAGAACCGGTGCCGCCCATGGCTTTACCGTGATCGCCCTGGACCGCCCCGGCTATGGCAGCTCCGCGCCGTATCCGGAGGCGATGGCGCAGCCCGAGCAGCGGGTCGCCCTGGCCTACGGTGCAGTCGACCGCATTCTCGGTGAGCGGCCCCGCGGTGTGGGACTGTTCGTGTTCGCGCACTCCAGCGGCTGCGAACTGGCACTGCGGATGGCCGTCGACCCTCGCGGGTCGGATCTGCTCGGCATCGAAATAGCCGGCACCGGCCTGAGGTATCAGCCCGCGGCCCGCGAGGTTCTGAAAGCGGCCAGTGCGACCCACCGGCCGCCCGGGCTGCGCGAATTGCTGTGGCAGCCCACCGAGCTGTATCCGGCCGACGTGATCGGCGGCATCACGAGCGCGGCGTCGGGCGGGCTGTATGAAGCGGCAATGGTCACCGACTGGCCTCGCCGCGACTTCCCGGCGCTGGCCGCGCAGGTACGAGTTCCGGTGCAGTTCAGCGTTGCCGAACACGAAAAGGTCTGGGAGTCCGATACCGCTGCGCTGGCCGAGATTGCCGACTTGTTTTCCGCCGCACCCCGATTCACCCTCAATCACCAGCACGACGCGGCCCACAACCTCAGCCTTGGCCGCACTGCCGCCGATTATCACCAACGCGTCTTTGCGTTCATCGACGAATGTGTGCCCAGTGAAGGCGATTTGGAGGCCGGTTGATGCGGGTCGGATTCATCGGGCTGGGTAGCCAGGGCGGCCCGATGGCCAGGCGGATTGTCGACGCGGGTTATCCGACCACGTTGTGGGCGCGCAGACCCGCATCGCTCGAGCCGTTCGCGGATACCGCAGCCACGGTTGCCAGCTCTCCGGCCGACCTCGCCGCCGCCAGTGATCTGGTCTGTCTCTGCGTCGTCGGTGACGAGGACGTGGAAGAAGTTGCCGGCGGCGACACCGGATTGCTGGCCGGGCTCCGGCCGGGCAGCGTGATCGCGGTACACAGCACCGTTCATCCAAGAACCTGCCATGCACTGGCTAAGAAGGCTGCCGCACAGGGCGTCTCGGTCATCGACGCTCCGGTCAGCGGTGGGGGTTTTGCCGCGGCGGAGGGTCGGCTGTTGGTGATGGTCGGCGGTGATGCCGACATCGTCGAGCGCTGCCGCCCGGTGTTCGCTACCTACGCCGACCCGATTGTGCATCTGGGCGACCTGGGATCGGGGCAGACCACCAAGCTGTTGAACAACCTTCTGTTCACGGCAAATCTCGGAACCGCGGCCTCGACATTGACTCTTGGCGAGGCTCTCGGCGTCGTACCCGACCGACTGTCCGAGGTCATCGCGCGAGGTAGCGCAAACAGCTTTGCGCTCAACACTCTTGGCGGCGACACCGGCGGACTGGATCGTCTCGCCGGGCTGGCCGGCGCTCTACTGCAGAAGGATGTGCGCTTGATCGCCGATCTGGCAAAGTCCGCCGGTGTTCCCGGCGGCGCGGTGCTCGATGCCGCCGACGCCACCCTGGGTCTGATGGAGCACCTGCGGTGAGAATCGGGTTCATCGGTGCGGGGCGCATGGGCCGGCCGATGGTAGGTCGTCTCGTCGAGGCCGGTCACGATGTCCGGGTACTCGGACGATCGGACGAGAAGCGCGGCGCGATCGCCGAATTGGGCGCGGTGGCGGTGACCGACATTCGCGAGGTCGGCCCGACCGCCGAGATTGTCGTGCTCTGCGTGTTCAACGACGAGCAGGTGCGTGAAATCTGCCTGAACACCGACCTACTCACCACGATGGCGCCCTGCTCGGCGCTGGTGGTGCATACCACGGGGAGCCCAGGCACGGTGGAGACGATCGCTGCCTCGGGGGAAATCGAGGTCGTCGACGCACCAGTCAGCGGAGGCCCGCACCAGGCGGCGACGGGCGAGCTGACCCTGTTCGTGGGCGGAACCGACGAAGCGGTGAAGCAAGTGCGGCCGGTATTGAGTTGCTACGGCGATCCGGTACTGCACGTCGGGCCGCTCGGGGTCGGGCAGAAGGTCAAGCTGGTCAACAACGCGCTGTTCGCGGCGCAGATCGGGCTGCTGTCGGGCGCCGTCGACATGGCGATGCGGCTCGGGGTTTCGGAGTCGACGCTGCTGGCGGCGCTGCACCACGGCAGCGCAGCCAGCACGGTGTTGGACCTAGTGGCCCGAGGCGGCTCCGTCGCGTCGTTCGTCGAGCTGGCGGGCGAATTTGTCGGCAAAGACCTCGCCGTGGTGCGCGACGTCGTGGCCGAGCTCGACACCGGTCTGGGCGTGCTCGAGGACGTCATCGACGCGACAGGACTATGAGTTGGGGTGTTTGCAGCCCGTGAGGAATGAACTACCGTTAGGTTTACAGTCAAGCATTCCGTCGTAAAGGTGACCAGCCCGCCGCTGAGGAGATGCCATGACCAAACCGAAGGTGGTCTTCGATCCGTTCTCCGAAGAATTCTTCAATAATCCCGCCGAGGTATTTCGGCGGATGCGCGAAGAGGCACCGCTGTATTACGACGAGCGAGAAGACTTCTACGCGCTGACGCGCCACGAGGATGTCGCCGCCGCATTCAAGGATTTCGAGACCTACTCGTCGGCGCGGGGCTGTGATCTCGCGATGGTGCGCAAGGGCGTGCCCATCGAGCAGAAGTCGATCATTTTCATGGACCCACCCGAGCACCGGCACATGCGCAGCCTGCTCAACAAGGCATTCACGCCACGGGCCATCCAATCGCAGCGGGACATGGTCGTCGAGGTGGTCGAGAAGTACTTGAACGCGGCCGATCCCGACAACTTCGACGTCGTGCAGGACTTCTCCGGACCGTTCCCGGTGGAGGTCATCACCACGATGATGGGGGTACCGGAGGACTTTCGCCAACAAGTGCGGCACTGGATCGACACCAGCCTGCACCGCGAACCCGGACAGATCGAGGCTAGCGAAGAAGGCATGCAGGCCAACATCGACAGCGCGATGTACTACTTCGGCTTGGTGCAGGAGCGGCGCGAGAAGCCGCAAGACGACTTCATCAGCAGGCTGATCGCCGCGGAGATCCCGGGTGAAAACGGCCAGATGCGCAAGCTCGACGACGTCGAGATCACTGGTTTTGCAGTGCTATTGGGCGGCGCGGGCGCCGAGACCGTCACCAAGCTGGTCGGCACCGCTGCGGTGATCTTCGCGCGCAACCCCGACCAGTGGCAGAAGCTGCTCGACGACCGCAGCAAGGTCCCGGGGGCCGTCGAAGAGTTGTTGCGCTACGAGGGTCCGGTCCAGTACAACGTGCGCTACACGCTCAAGGAGGCACACGTCAGCGGCGGCGTGATCCCCGCCGGCAAGCCAGTGTTCTTGTGCGGCGCGGCGGCCAACCGCGATCCGGATGCCTTCACCAACGCCGATGTGTTCGACATCGAACGCGACCAGACCGAGGCTCAGCACCTGGGTCTGGGGTATGGAATTCATAGTTGCCTGGGCGCGGCGTTGGCCCGGATGGAAAGCAGAATCGCGATTGAGCACCTGCTGGATTTCATGCCCCGCTACGAAGTGAATTGGGATGGCCTGCAACGGGTTCACATGCAGAACGTCGCGGGCTACCAGAATGTGCCGGTGAGAGTACTGCGATGACAAGAGTAGAAGTCGATTTCGGATTGTGTGAAAGCAACGGCGTGTGCATGGGCATCATCCCGGAGGTGTTTCACCTCGGCGATGACGACATGCTGACCGTTCTGCAACCGGAAGTCACCCCGGAAAACGAGGAACGCATCCGCGACGCGGTACGCCAGTGCCCGAGGCAGGCCATCTCGATCGTCGAATAGCGCCTGGAAAACAGCGGCGTCCTGCCGCATCGCGTTGGTCGGTGGATGATGGTAGTATCGAACGTATGTTCGAACAACCGACCGGTACGGCGTCGTCGCCGGAAGCGATTGCCCGCTTAGAGGAGATGTTTGAGCGGCGCCATCCGTCGGTGACGGCGGAGTCGGCGGTGTTGGTGGACCGGATTTGTTCGGCGACTCGGTTTGAGAATCGGGCCGCGGCCGCGCAGCTCGCCGCGATTGGGGAGTTGTTCAGCTATCGACTGTCGCGCTGTGCAGAGACCGAGGACTGGGCGATCGACACCGAGGCGGCGGTGGCCGCGGAAGTGGCCGCGGCGTTGCGGATCAGCCATGCCCTGGCCAGTAGCCGGCTGCGCTACGCACGGGCCATGCGCGAGCGGCTGCCCAAAATCGGCGAGGTCTTTGCCGCCGGCGATATCGACTACCGGACGTTTCAGACGATGGTGTATCGCACCGATCTGATCACCGATGCCCAGGTGCTGGCGGCCGTGGATGCGGCGTTGGCGGTCAATGTTGTGCGCTGGCCGTCGATGACCCAGGGCCGGCTGGGCGGGCAGATCGAAAAGATCGTGGCCCGCGCCGATGCCGATGCGGTGCGGCGACGCAACGAGCACCAGGTTGGCCGGCAGATCTGGTTCGGGCCTTCAGAGGAAGGCGGGACCTCGGAGTTTGGCGGCAGTCTGTTCACTGTGGATGCCCACGCGCTGGACCAGGCCGTGGATGCGTTGGCGGCCACGGTGTGTGAGCATGATCCGCGTACTCGCGATCAGCGCCGCGCCGACGCTCTGGGCGCGCTGGCGGCACGCGCGGATCGGTTGGGGTGTCGCTGCGGACGCCCGGATTGCGCCGCGGGCAGGCGGCCGGCGGCCGGCCCCGCGGTGATCTATGTGATTGCCGAGCCCGCCGCCCTCGACGGCCGCACCGGCGCATCGGCGTCGGAGGTCGGTGCCGATGGGCTGATCCCCCCGGAGCTGGTGGCCGAGCTGGCCCGCTCGGCGAAGCTGACCCCGTTGATGCATCCCGGTGATGCCCCACCCGAACCCGGCTACACCCCGTCCAAAGCGCTGGCCGAGTTCGTGCGCTGCCGGGATCTGACCTGTCGCTGGGTGGGCTGCGATGTACCGGCGTGGCAGTGCGACATCGACCACACGGTCCCGTTCGTGGCGGGCGGGCCCACCCACGCCTCCAACCTCAAATGTTATTGCCGCACCCATCATCTGGTGAAAACCTTCTGGGGTTGGCGCGATCAACAACTCCCCGACGGCACCGTGATCCTCACCTCACCGTCGGGCCACACCTATGTCACCACCCCCGGCAGCGCGCTGCTGTTTCCCAGCCTGTGCCACTCCACCGGCGCAATCTCGGCCATCGAGGCCGACCCCCCGCACGACTACTGTGACCAGCGCACCGCGATGATGCCCAAACGCCGCCGCACCCGCGCCCAACACCGCGCCCAGCGCATCGCCACCGAACGGCGCGCCAACCGCACCACCCGAATAGCCCGACAAGCCCAACACCGAAGCTACTTCGACCTACCCCCACCCGGACCCGACGACGAACCACCACCATTCTAGTTGCCGGACAACGGCTTTACGCAGAGGCGACAGTGGACAGCCGCCACTGGCCGGGCACGCCCTTGAGTTCATAGACACCGCGCTCAACGAATTCCAGGCCCGAGCCGATCACCAGGTCACGCAGCGTGCTCGACACCAGCACCTCATTGGGCCCGGCCAGTGCGCTCACCCGCGCGCCGATATGCACCGCGATCCCGCCGATGTCCTCACCGCGCACCTCGCATTCGCCGGTGTGCAACCCCGCGCGCACCTGGATGCCGAGCGCCTGCACCGCGTCGCGAATGGCCATGGCGCAGCGGATCGCCCGCTGCGGCCCGTCGAACACGGCCAAAAACCCATCACCGGAGGTATTCACCTCCCGGCCACGAAAACGAGCCAGCTGCGAGCGCACCACAGCATCGTGTGCATCAAGCAAGGCATGCCAATCACGATCGCCCATCTCCGCCGCCCGGCGCGTCGAGTCGACGATGTCGGTGAACAACACCGTGGCCAGTGCCCGATCATCAGCCACGTCCGCCTGCTCGCCAGTGAGGAACTCCGCGATCTCCTGGAAAGATTCACGCCATGGTTCGACGTAGTGGAACATGTTGCGCCCGTGTAGCTCAACGTATTTCGCGCCTGGGATGTGATCGGCGACATCCCTGCCCCGCTCGGGTGGGATCAAGGGGTTCTCGGCGTGCTGGACGACGAGAGTTGGCACGCGGACGGTCGGAAGCAGCGCCCGCACATCCAATTCGGACACTATCGGCATCATGAGAGCAACGGTCCGTGGGTTCGACGCCAAGCGTTCGAACCGGGCAAACGTTGCCCGGATTTCTTCATTCCAAGGCATGTCGGGATTGATCACATGTTCGAACTCTCCCGTTCCCCACACGGCGAGCATGGCATCGAAGAACTCCTCCGGAGTGACCCCAGCAGCCATCGGATCGGCGTAGACCTCAAGCCCGACCAGCGCCGTGGTGCGAGCCGGATGGCTGGCCGCGAACAGCGCCGCAGGCGCGAATGCAGCGTTCGGTGCGACGAGAACCGCTTCGCGACTCCCGAGATCGTCCAAAACTGCGGTGATGCTGTCGGCCCACTGCTCTAACGTCGGCAACGAATTTATCGAGACCGGATCAGACGCGCCTGTGCCCGGCTGGTCGAAAGAGATTAACCGACCGAGCGATGCCATCGCCTCGATCCACCCTTGAATCGCCGGTAGCTCGGGCAGTAGGTCGCAACAGTTAAACCAGTTCGGGACGAAGACGATGTCGCGAGCGCCTTCACCCGAGGCCCGGTAGGCGACGCGCAAGTCACCATTCAGCGCATAGCGCGTCTCGGAGAACACGGCGGAAGTCTAAGCCGTATCGATCACGATTTACGTCCCACCGACAACTTGTCCCGCAGGCTCATCCCCGCCACGGTGCCGCCGTCGCAAAGGATGTCCGTGCCGGTGAGGTAGCCGGCTTTCTCGCTCGCGCAGAACGCCAGCAGTTCGGCGATCTCCTCCGGCTTTCCAAAGCGTTTCAGCGCGGCGTAGCGGACCATCGCTCCTGCGCCGCTTTGTTCTTCCAATCTGCCCATCGCGGTGTCGATGGAACCCGGCGACACCGAGAGGATGCGCGCGCCGCGCTCACCGAATCGACCGGCCTGCGAGGTGCAATACCATCGCACGAAGGTCTTGCTGATGCTGTACGCCATTCCTGGCCGCGCCCGCTCCGGAACCAGGCCGCACACCGACATCATCTTCTTCATGAACGCGTCTTCATTGCGCAGAGCGGAGGTAAATCGCTTTGTCGGAACGAAGGATTCCGGGAGCATGTGCGCGGCCATGGAAGCGACGTTGACGACCGCGGATCCCTCCCCGAGGATCTTGAAAAAGCTTTCGTTGACGTTGACCGTGCCGATCGCGTTGACCCGCATGATCAACTCGGCGCTGCCCATGCTGGGACTGATACCGGCCGTGTGTATCACCGAACCGACTGTGCCCATCGCGCTTGATGTTTCGATCAACTCCGCGACGGACTCCCGCTCGGTGATGTCGCAGACGACGGCCTTGCTGATGATCCCCAGGCTGTTCAATTCGGCTACCGCGGCATCCAGCCCTTCCCGGTTGAGGTCGCTGATGACGACCGCGTGGTCACGTCCGACGATCTTCGCGGTGGCCAAACCAATGCCGCCGGCTCCCCCCGTGATGACCGACACCTTGTCCATGGCAGCTCAAATCGCCTGTTAATTACCAAAACCGGAGAGGATCACCGCGTTGCAGTCCGCGGCGGCCTGTCGCAGCTTCGCTGCTTTCTGGTACCCCTCGGACTCGTACCAGGCGCGGGCGGCGTCCACCGATTCGAACTCCAGCACGACCGTTTGGTCGCCGTGCCAATTGCCCTCCACAACCGTGGGCGAGGGATCCGCTGCCAGTATGTTCACCCCGGCCATGGCTCCTCCGGCCGCCTGGGCATAGGCCTTCATGCCCTCCGGATCCTTGATGGCCTCAGTGAGGATGACGTAACCTTTGGGCATTCAAGCTCCTAACTTGTTTCAATGGCCTGCTCTGGACACTGCATGACGGCGTCACGGACCGCGTCTTCGAACTCGGACGGGACTTCGGGCACCGTCACCGTCGAGTAGCCGTCGTCATTCAGCTCGAACACCGATGGGCAGATCGTGGTGCAGATGCCGTGGCCACGGCACCGCTCCTCGTCAACTCTGGCTTTCACGGACCGCTGCTCCGACCGAATTCGAGGTGCAGTTCAGTGAGTCCGCGCAGGATGTAAGTCGGAACATATTGATAGCGCCGCTCGTTCGCCGGTCCGTGTTTGCGTTCGGAGATCCGGATGTCCTCGGTCCGGTCGAGTAGGCGTTCGAGCGCGACCCGGGTCTCGGCCCGGGCCAGTGGCGCGCCGGGGCAACTGTGGATCCCCCGGCCGAACGCGATGTGTTGGCGCGCGTTCTTGCGGCCGGGGTCGAATGTGTCCGGGTCTTCGAATCGGCGCGGATCCCGATTTGCGGCGCCGTTGACCACCATCACCGTAGTGCCGGCCGGGATTTCGACTCCACCGACCGCCGTGGGCACCCGGGAGAGCCGGAAGTCACCTTTGACCGGGCTCTCGATACGCAGCGCCTCTTCGATGAAGTTCGGGATCAGGCTGCGGTCATCGCGCAGCTGCTGCTGAATGTCGGGGCGCTCCCCGATCACCTGTAGCGCGGCACCGAGCAGCCGCACGGTCGTCTCCTGGCCCGCCGAAAACACGTTGGTCGCAACGCGAGCCACGTCGGTCACGTCGGGCGTCGAGCCGTCCGGGAACGTGGCGTGCGCCAATCCGGTCAACACGTCGTCGCGAGGCTGCCGGCGCCGATCCTCGATGTATTCGCTGAACGTGCCGTACAGAAACTCGAGTGGACTGTGCGACAACGACTTTTCACCGGTGCTGCCGACACCGCCACCGGCATTGCGGTGGATGCCCTTGACGAACTCCTCACGGTCGTCTTCCGGTACGCCGAGCAGGTCGGCGATGACCAGCAGCGTGAACGGGCCGGCGAAACCTTTGATGAATTCGCCCTCGCTCGGCGCCAGAAATGTGTCGAGCACCCGATCGGCGAGCACCCACATAGCGTCCTCGTTCTCCTTGAGGCGCTTCGGAGTGATCAGTCGCATCAGCAACGCACGGTGGTTGGTGTGCGTCGGCGGGTCGAGGGTCGGCAATTGGTCGCTGAACGGCAGCTCGTCGCGGTGTCGCTCGATCAGCTCGGTCACGTCGTCGCCAGTGAGCGGCACCGGAAAACCGGGGAACGGACCGGTCACCGAGATGCACGACGAGAACGTCTCGGCATTGCTGGCGACCTCCACGGCCTCCTCCCAGCCGGTCACCATCATCACCTCGTGGTGAGGTTCGCGCAGCACCGGGCACTGCCGCCGCAGGGCTTCGAAGTACGGGTACGGGTTGTCGAGGAGCCGGTCGTCCCGGAAGAAATCCATCGCGGTGACGTCGTCGGCCATCTGCTGCTCCATTCACGTCTCGACAGTGAGAACGTCGCTCTCATCAATGAGTATTACATTTCCATAGGAAATGCCACGCCGTCAACGAGGCAGCATGGCCGGCCGGAGGCTCCGGCGTGTTAACTGGCGGGGATCAGGTCGGCCGCGACGGACGGGCAGGTCATCACCCCGCTGCGGAACGTTTCGGTCTGTTCGATCTCGACTCCGGGCAGCCCCGCGGCGGCAAGGGCCTGAGCCTTGAACGCCCGGGCCGCGGCGCTGAGCTGATGGGCAACCAGGTCGACCGGCTTGTTCAGGTCGGGCGGCCAGGTCTTGCCCCACAGTGTCACTTCGGTGACACCGTGGTCGAGGGCCTGAAGCACGCCCTGGCGGACCCGCGAATCACACTCGATGAGGTCGGCGGCGGCGGCCAAGGTCTGCGGTCGCGGACGTTGCCCGACCGTGGCCAGCGCGTATTCGAGGTCGACCACTTCGGCGCCGATGATCTGCAATGGCCGTTCGTCGGGATGGTCAGCGGCCAGGACCGTGACGTCCCATCCGGCCATGGCACGGTCGAACAGCCACCCGCCGGCGAACATCACCACATCCACGACGTTCGCCGCGACCACATCAAGCTGGTATCTCACGCCGGGCTCGGCGGTGTCAGGTCGCGGGCGAGCGACTCCGCGTAGTCCTTGAACGCTTCGGTCAGGGGTATCGAAGGGTCGAGTAACCATGCGGTCTCCATTCCGGTGATGAAGGCGAGAATTTGCACAGCTTTGACGGTCGGGTCCAGATCCAGCCGGTAGCGCCCGGCCTCTTGTCCACGGCGAATGAGCCCGGTGATGATGTCGACCGCACCCCGGTATCGGGCGAGCAGGCGATCGTGCAGGGGAGCCTCGGGATCTATGTTCTCGGCCAGCAGCACGGCGAACGTGCCGATCAGTTCCGGTGATCGGTCGAACCGATCGGCGACCGCCGCGATCTCGGTGATGAGGTCGCCGGCGCGGTCCGCGTGGGCGTCGTCGTCGGCGTCGCGCACATCGAGCACCGCGTGCAGCAACTGTTCCTTGGACTCGAAATGATGCAGCAGCCCGGCCGGGCTGACGCCCGCCTCCCGGGCAATCTGCGCCAGCGTGGTGTTGCGCCACCCGTTGCGGGTCAGCAGCCGCTGCGCGACCTCGAGGATGCGCTGCTTACGGTCCTCACCCTTCGCCAGCAGGGTGTCGTACGGACGCGTCACCGGACTCCCTCGTCCCCGATCAACCTAATGAACACACAGTAGGTTGGTTTGGTGCGTGTGACAAGGGTCTCATGCCGGTCAGTTTGCGACGGCGATCACAGCCTTCCGGCTCAGGCCACCAATTCCACCAGGGTGGCGTTGGCGGTGCCGCCGCCTTCACACATGGTCTGCAATCCGAAGCGAATTCCGTTGTCGCGCATGTGATGCACCATCCGGGTCATCAGCACCGCGCCGGACGCCCCCAAGGGATGGCCTAGCGCTATGGCGCCGCCCAGCGGATTGAGCCGCTCGGGGTCGGCGCCGGTTTCGGCCAGCCACGCCAGCGGGACCGGGGCGAAGGCCTCGTTCACCTCGAACACGCCGACGTCGTCCACCGACAAGCCCACCTTGGACAGCACCTTGTCGGTGGCCGGGATCGGGCCGGTGAGCATCAGCACCGGGTCGGCACCGGTCACCGCGCCCGCCCGGTAGCGCACCAGTGGTGTCAACCCGAGTTCGAGCGCGTGCGCCGATGTGGTGACCAGCAGCGCCGCCGCGCCGTCGGATATCTGCGACGAGTTGCCGGCATGGATCACCCCGTCCTCGGTGAACGCCGGCTTCAGCCCGGCCAGCTTCTCCACCGTGGTCCCCCGACGCACACCCTCGTCCTCGCTGACGATCGCGTCGTCGACGAACACCGGGACGATCTGTGCGGTGAAAGCTCCGCTGTCCTGAGCCGCGGCGGCCCGCTCGTGCGAGCGCACCGAGTACTCGTCGAGCTGCGTTCGGGAAAAGCCCCACTTCTTGGCGATCATCTCCGCGGAGATTCCCTGGTTGAACGAGAAATCACCGTATCGGGCAAGCACTTTCGGCCCGTACGGCATCCCGGTGGCCCGCGCCGCGCCCAACGGCACCCGGCTCATGACCTCTACTCCGCCGGCCACGACCACATCCTGCTGGCCCGACATCACCGCGTGCACCGCGAAGTCGAGCGCCTGCTGGCTGGAACCGCACGCCCGGTTGATGGTGGTGCCCGGAATGCTCTCCGGCCAGCCCGCCGCCAGCACCGCGTAGCGACCGATGTTGCTCGACTGATCGCCGACCTGGGAGACGCAACCCCACACCACGTCGTCGATGATCCCGGGGTCGATTCCGGTGCGCTGCACCAATTCGTTGAGCACAACTGCCGACAGGTCGGCAGCGTGCATGGCCGACAGCCCGCCATTGCGCTTGCCTACCGGGGTGCGCACCGCCTCGACGATGACCGTTTCACGCATCTGTCCGCTCCGATCTCGAAACCGCCCACCGACCAGTAAACGACGGCTCCCGTCGGTCGGCGAACGCGGCATAGGCCTCGGCGGCATCCGCGGTAGCGAAGTTGACGACCTGCGCACGCGCCTCGTTGGCCAGCGCATCGCGCAGGGTCCGGTCGGCGTTCTCGTTCAACAGCGCCTTGGATTGTGCCAGCGCGATCTGCGGCCCGGCGGCCAGACGGTCGGCGAGGTCATCGACGAAGCTGTCGATCTCCTCGGCCGACACGACCCACGTCACCAGGCTCAAAGCCTGCGCTTCCTCGGCGTCGATGGTCTCGGCCAGCAGTGCCAGCCGTTTGGCCTGCTGCAGCCCAACGATTTTCGGCAACAGCCAGGAGCCGCCCAGATCCAGCGAGAGTCCGCGCTTGGCGAAAATCTGGCAGAACCTCGATTCCGGGGTGGCGACCACCAAATCGCAGCCCAGGGCGAGGTTCCAGCCGGCGCCGACGGCCACCCCGGTCACCTTGGCGATGGTCGGTCGCGGCAATTCGTGCAATGCCAGCGCCACGTCGGTGAGCCGGCGCAGCTTGTTCACCGGGTGCGCGTCGTCGGACGTGGAGATGTCTGCACCGGAACAGAACGCCCCGCCGGCCCCGGTGATCACTACCGCGCGCACGCCGGGGTCGGTGCCGGCCGCGGTCAGCGCCTCGGCCAGCGCAATCCACAACTGTGGGTTGATCGCGTTCTTGCGCTTCGGGCGGTTCAGCGTCAGCGTGCGTACGCCGTTGCGGTCGCTGCACAGCAGCACGGGTTCGTCAGGCATAGGCTCATCAATAACCCTCAATAGCCCTCAATAGCTCCTCGGAAGTTTGAGGGTGTGCGATCCGAGGAAATTGAGGATCATTTCCTGGCTGATCGGCGCGATCTTCATCAGCCGGGCCTCGCGGAAATAGCGGGCGACGTTGTACTCCTCGGCGTAGCCCATGCCGCCGTGCGTTTGCAACGCCCGGTCGGCAGCGGTGAAGCCGGCGTCGGCGCACAAGTATTTGGCCGTATTGGCCTCGCGCCCACAGGGTTTGCCGTTGTCATAGAGCCAGGTGGCCTTGCGCAACATCAGCTCGGCCGCGTCGAGCCGGGTCAGCGAGTCAGCCAGCGGGAACTGGATGCCCTGGTTCATGCCGATCGGCCGGCCGAAGACCTCGCGGTCGGTGGCGTATTTGACCGCTTTGTCCAGCGCCACCCTGCCGATCCCGAGCGCTTCGGCCGCGATCAGCATCCGCTCCGGGTTCAGCCCGTCGAGGATGTAGTGAAATCCTTTGCCCTCCTCGCCGACTCGATCCTCGACCGGCACCTCGAGGTTGTCGATGAACACCTCGTTGGAACTGACCGCGTTGCGGCCCATCTTGCGGATCGGCCGGATGTCGACGTGGTCGCGGTCGAGATCGGTGAGAAACAGCGTCATCCCGTCGGTCTTCTTGGTGACCTCGTCGTAATGCTGGGTGCGGGTGAGCAACAGTATCTTCTCGGACTCCTGCGCCTTGGAGATCCACACCTTGCGGCCGTTGACGACGTAGCGATCACCTTGCCGTTTGGCGAACGTACTGATGCGGGAAGTGTCCAGGCCCGCACCGGGTTCGGTGACACCGAAACAGACGTGCAGATCCCCGGTGGCCACCCGCGGCAAGGTGCGGGCCTTGAGCTCCGCGGAGCCGTACTTGACCACCGGCTGCATACCGAAGATCGACAGGTGAATCGAGCTGGCGGCGTTCATGCCACCGCCGGATTTGGCGACCTCCTCGGCCAAAAGTGTGGCCTCGGTGATGCCGAGGCCATGGCCGCCGTACTCGACGGGGATCGTCATCCCGAGCCACCCGCCATCAGCGATGGCCCGATAGAACTCGGACGGGAACTCGTGCGCCTGGTCGCGCTCCATCCAATAGTGGTCGTCGAACTTCTGCGCCAACTCAGCGACCGACCTGCGGATCAGCTCCTGATCCTCGGTCAGCTCGAAATTCATTCCGGAGCTTGACACCTCAGTCGGTATTACCGGTCAGCGATTTCGCGCTGGCGGCAAACTCCGCTAACGACGAGCCTGAGCGCTCTTTGTGATGAGACAGGGCACGAATCGAAACATCATGCCCTTCAGCGGCTTTGCGCAACGCACCGACCGTCGCTTGCTCACGGCTGATGTGGCTGAACGGGTCGAACGAGTACCACCGCATGGCGTTCTCGTAGCCCAGCTTGTTGATTTCGTCGTCCGGCACGTTGTTGGCCGACAGCACATCCCACAGCTCCTCGGGCGCACCCGGCCACATCGAGTCGCTGTGCGGGTAGTCGGCCTCCCAACAGATGTTGTCGATGCCGATCATGTTGCGCAGCGCCACGCCCACCTTGTCGCTGATGAAGCAGGTCAGGAAGTGCTCGCGGAAGACCTCGGACGGCAGCTTGCCGCCGAAGTTCTGGTGGGTCCAGGTGGAGTGCATCTCGTAGGTGCGGTCGGCTCGCTCGAGGAAGTACGGGATCCACCCGGTGCCGCCCTCCGAGAGTGCGATCTTGAGGTCCGGGTACTTCTTGATGGGCGCCGACCACAACAGGTCCGCGGCGGCCTGCACGATGTTCATCGGCTGCAGGGTGATCATCACGTCCATCGGGGCATCGGGCGCGGTGATCGCCAGCCGGCCCGACGATCCGATGTGGATGTTCATCACAGTATTGGTGTCGCACAACGCTTTCCACAGCGGATCCCAATACTCGTCGTGGAAGCTGGGGTATCCCATGGCCGCCGGGTTCTCGGTGAACGTCAAGGCGTGCACGCCCTTCTTGGACACCCGGCGGACCTCATCGGCGCACTTCTCGGCGTCCCAGATGACCGGCAGCGCCATCGGAATGAACCGCGCGGGGTAGGCCCCGCACCATTCGTCGATGTGCCAGTCGTTGTAGGCCTGCACCAACGCCAGCGAGAATTCAGGATCCTCGGTGGCAAACAGCCGCCCCGCGAAACCCGGGAACGACGGAAAGCAGATCGAGCCCAAGATGCCGCCGGCGTTCATGTCCTTGACCCGCTCGTCGACGTTGTAGCAGCCCGGCCGGATCTCGTCGAGGCCCTGCGGTTCCAGGCCGTACTCCTCCTTGGGGCGGCCGGCCACCGCGTTGAGCGCGACGTTGGGAATCACGGTGTCGCGGAACTGCCAGGTGTCCGAGCCGTCCGGGTTGTGCACCAGCCGGGGGGCATCGTCGATGTACTTTTTGGCCAGGTGGTTCTTGAACATGTCCGGCGGCTCGACGATGTGGTCGTCGACGCTGATCAAGATCATGTCGTCCTTGTTCACTGGTCGGTCCTCTCTCTCGGCGGCCGTGAACCCTTAGTATGGAAATTAGCTTCTCAGAACCTGAGAATCAACATCTTGACAGTACCGCCGCAGCCGCCGCAGCGCTGCTCGCGCGCCGATGTCCGGCCCGTCGATATCGGCGTTTTCGCAGGTGTCACCGCTGGTATTGACCAATCGAGCCGATCGTGGAAATCTATTGGCCAAATATGAGAATATGATTCTCAAATCTGAGGAGGGCACTATGCGGCTGTCTCCGTTGCCGGCCGACGCGTGGGACGACGCTGTTCGGCATGCGGTGGCGGCAATGCTGCCCGAGGACCGGCGTAATCCGCAGGGAGCCGGCAACCTGCTGGGCACGCTGGTGCACCATCCCGAGCTGACCCGCGCGTTTTTGCGGTTCAGCCTTTATCTGCTGTCCGGTTCGACGCTGCCGGCGCGAGTGCGCGAGCAGGTCATCCTGCGGGTCGCGCACCGTCGCGGTTGTGCCTACGAATGGACCCACCACGTCAAGATCGGCAAGAAGGCCGGGCTTTCGGACTCAGACATCGCCGCCATCCAATCCGGCGACCCCGCCGACCCATTCGACCGCGCGGTGTGCAACGCCGTCGACGAGCTCGACGAGAAGACGAATCTGTCGGACGCGACGTGGGACGCGCTGGCAGAGCGGCTCGACGAGCGACAGCGAATGGATCTGATTTTCACGGCCGGGGGGTACACGGCGCTCGCGATGGCGCTGAACACCTTTGGCGTCGAAGTGGAACAAGGCTAGAAAGAGAAGAGCACAACCATGCCACATTTCACCAAGCCCGCTGCCGGCAGCTGGACGCAGAACTATCCCGAACTCGGCACCGGCCCAGTCGATTACACCGACTCCATCGACCCGGCTTTCTTCGAAGCCGAGCGCGCGGCGATCTTCCGGCGGACCTGGTTGAATGTGGGCCGCGTCGAGCGGCTTCCGCGCACCGGCAGCTACTTCACCAAAGAGCTGCCGTCAGCCGGGCCGGGCATCTCGGTGATCGTCGTCAAGACCAAGGACGGGTCGATCAAGGCGTTCCACAACGTATGCCGGCACCGCGGAAACAAGTTGGTGTGGAACGACTATCCCCACGAAGAAACCTCGGGCATCTGCCGGCAGTTCACCTGCAAATACCACGCATGGCGCTACAACCTCGACGGTGAGCTGACGTTCATCCAGCAGGAGGACGAGTTCTTCGACGTCGACAAGAGCCAGTACGGGCTGGTGCCGGTGCGCTGCGAGGTGTGGGAGGGGTTCATCTTCGTCAATCTCGATGCCGATGCGCAGCCGTTGACGGAATACCTCGGTCCACTTGCCAAGGGCATCGAGGGCTACCCGTTCCACGAGATGACCGAGACCTACTCCTACCGGGCCGAGGTCGGCAGCAACTGGAAGCTGTTCATCGACGCGTTCGCCGAGTTCTACCACGCGCCGGTGCTGCATCAGGGCCAGTACACCAAGGAGGAAGCCGCCAAAATTCAGAAGTACGGCTTTGAGGCGTTGTACTACGAGCTGGCCAGTCCGCACGGAATGATCTCCACCTGGGGAGGTCAGGCACCGCCCCGGGACCTGAACATGGTGAAGCCCATCGACCGGGTGCTGCGCAGTGGGCTGTTCGGCCCGTGGGACAAGCCGGAGGTGATCGAAAAACTTGACCAGCTTCCCCCGGGCGTCAACCCGAAGAGGGCGCCGCAGTGGGGCATTGACTCGTGGCACTTCTTCCCGAACTTCATGTTGCTGATCTGGGAGCCAGGCTGGTTCTTGACCTATCACTACTGGCCCACCGCCGTGGACAAGCACATCTTCGAAACGACGCTGTATTTCGTCCCGCCGAAAAACGCGCGGGAACGATTGGCCCAGGAGTTGGCCGCGGTGACGTTCAAGGAATACGCCCTGCAGGATGCCAACACCCTCGAAGCGACCCAGACCATGATCGGCACCAAAGTTGTCAAAGACTTCTTACTGTGCGACCAGGAGATCCTGCTGCGGCATCTACACAAGGTGACCGGCGACTATGTGAAGGAGTACCACGGCAATGGCCACCGCAACTAAGCTGCCCGCCGAATTCGCCGACCTCGAGCCCTTTTTGGAGTGGGACCTGGCGACCGAGCCGGAGCGCTACGCCAAACGGCTGGCGTCGTCCATGGCACAGATGCAGGCGTTCTATGACGCCGCGTTTCCCCGCCTACCGGATGTGATCGCTTACTGCGACCAGTTCCCGCTCGACGAACTGCCGGACGACGCGCGAACGCTGATGCACATGATGCAGTCGCTGATCATGGTGTCGTTCCCGATCGAAGCGTGGAAACAGCCGCGAGTCCCAGATAGCGGCGCGGCCTGGCTGGAGCTGATCCGGGAACCGGTGATCTGAGAGGTGCTGACGCTCAAGGCAGCTGGGCTACTCGACGTCGACGTCGGGGAGATCGTCCGGCCGGGCGTTGTGCGGATTGACGACGAGCGTATCGCCGGTGTGGGCGGCGCACCGCAGGGTGATGTCATCGATCTCGGTGACCAGATTCTGTTGCCGGGGTTGATGGACATGGAAGTCAACCTGCTGATGGGCGGGCGCGGGGAGACCGGTCTGGCCTCCTCGGTGCAGGACGATCCGCCCACCCGGGTGCTGCGTGCGGTGGGCAATGCCCGCCGCACCCTGCGCGCGGGATTCACCACGGTGCGCAACCTTGGCCTGTTCGTCAAGACCGGGGGTTATCTGCTCGACGTCGCGCTGGCCAAGGCGATCGACAAGGGCTGGATCGACGGACCCCGAGTGGTGCCTGCGGGGCACGCGATCACCCCGACCGGCGGCCACCTCGATCCGACGATGTTCTCGGCGTTCGCGCCGGATCTGCTGCACTTGACCGTCGAGGAGGGCATCGCCAACGGTGTCGACGAAGTCCGCAAGGCGGTGCGCTACCAGATCAAATACGGCGCACAGCTGATCAAGGTGTGCTGTTCTGGTGGGGTGATGTCGCTCACCGGGCCGCCTGGAGCACAGCACTATTCGGACGAAGAGCTGCGGGTCATCGTCGACGAGGCGCATCGGCGCGGGCTGCGGGTGGCCGCGCACACGCACGGCGCCGAGGCGGTCAAGCATGCCGTCGCCGCCGGCATCGACTGCATCGAGCACGGCTTTCTGGTCGACGACGAGGCAATCGCGACCATGGTCACCCACGGCACCTTCCTGGTGAGCACCCGGCGCCTGACCGACGCGATGGACGTCTCCCATGCCCCACCCGAACTGCAGGCCAAGGCCGCAGAGATGTTCCCCCGGGCGCGTAAGTCCATCCTCGCCGCCTACGAGGCCGGCGTGAAGATCGCGGTCGGCACCGACGCGCCGGCGATCCCGCACGGCCGAAACGCCGACGAACTCGTCACCCTGGTGGAATTGGGTCTACCGCCGCTGGAGGTACTGCGAGCGGCGACCACCACCGCCGCGGAGCTCATCGACGCCACCGACCGCGGCAGGTTGGCGGAGGGCCTGCTGGCCGACATCATCGCAGTGCCGGGAGATCCATTGCAGGACATGACCGTGACCCAGAACGTGAGCTTTGTCATGAAGGGCGGCAAGGTGTATGCCAACAAGAACTGAAGACCTCGTCGAGATCCAACAGCTGCTGGCCCGCTACGCGGTCACCATCACTCAGGAAGACATCGACGGGCTGCTCAAGGTCTTCACGCCCGATGGCACCTACAGCGCCTTCGGAGAAACCTATTCGCTGGAGCGGTTTCCGGCGCTGGTGGACGCCGCGCCGAAAGGTTTGTTCTTGACCGCAACCCCGGTGATCGAGTTCGCCGGCGACACCGCGACCGGCACCCAGCCGCTGTGCTTCATCGACCATGCCACCCACGACATGCGCATCGGCTACTACAACGACACCTACGTCCGCACCCCCGATGGGTGGCGACTCAAAACCCGTGCGATGACGTTCATTCGGCGCAGCGGTGCACACGACTCGGGTCGCCCGCATGCGGTGGGGCGGCCATCGGGCGAAGCATGAAGGTCGAGCAGTTCCGGGCGGACTTATGTGCCTGGCTCGACGAGAACGACCTGACCCCGGGGCCGGATCACTCGCTGGAAGGCCAAATCAAGCAGCTTGCCCGAGTTCATTCCGCGCTTTATGACGCGGATTGGATGCGATATGGCTGGCCGGTCGAAGTCGGCGGGCTGGGCGGTCCGGCGATACTGCGCGCCGTCGTCGGCGAGGAGATCGTCGGGCGCGGACTCGCCGAGCCCGGCCCATACTCGATGGTCGAGGTGCTGGCGCCGACGATGATCGATTACGCGCCAACGGAACTCGCCGCGGAAATGGTGCCGCGACTCCTGTCCGGGCGCGAACAGTGGTGTCAGGGCTTCTCCGAACCCGGATCGGGCAGCGACCTCGCATCGTTGACCACCCGCGCCACGCCCCGCGGGGATGACTGGGTGGTCAACGGCCAGAAGGTGTGGACGAGCTTCGCGCAGTACTCGACACGATGTGTGCTGCTGACTCGCACCGCGCCTGGCCATGACGGCATCACGGCGTTCTTCGTCGACCTGGACACTCCCGGCATCACCATCCGGCCGCTACGCACCATGCACGGCGTCGACGAGTTCTGCGAAGTGTATTTCGACGATGTGGTGATTCCCGGCGCTCGGATGCTCGGCAAGCCAGGAGACGGTTGGCGCCTCGCGATGGATCTGCTGCCCTACGAGCGCTCCACCTGCTTTTGGCAACGAATCTCGTACCTGTATTCACGATTCGATCGACTCATCGTCGAGGCCACCGAGACAGACGATTCCAGTCTGGGCGCGGCATACCTGGCACTGCATACCCTGCGCTGCCGATCGCGCGCCACCCAGCACCGGCTGGCCGACGGCCAACGGCTCGGGCCGGAAACATCGATCGACAAGGTCCTGCTGGCCGGCGCAGAGCAACGGATGTATGACACCGCCCGCGACTTGCTGCCCGGTGTGGTCGAGCTCGACGAGTCCGATTGGCGCACCGAGTTTTTGTATTCGCGAGCGGCGACAATCTACGGCGGTACCGCCGAAATCCAGCGCAACATCATCGCGCGCAGGCTGCTGGATCTGGGCAAGGAGTGAGTGTGGACGCCGAGTCCTTGCGGATGTTGGCCGACGCGCTGCGCAAGTCCATGGCAGCGACGTCCGGTGCAGCGCTGGATGCGGCGCTGGCGGACCTGGGCTGGCGCGACATGCTCGACGAGATGCCAGAGGACGCTATTGCGTTGGTGTTTCGGCTACTCGGCGAGACCGGCACCCATGCCCCGGTGCTCAATGATGTGGTGTTGCGTGCGGCAGGACATGACGCAGGCGGCACGATCCCACTGCCCTACGTTGGCGGGTCATGGGTCGTGTGGGAACGCACCGACAAGCCAGGCACAGCACTGGGTGACGACCTGCCGATTCACCGCGTGCCCGAAGGAAATTCGGTGCCACTGGCCGCCGGGCGGCACGCGCTGGCCTGGTGGCTGCTCGGGTCCGGCCGGGCCATGCTCTCGCTGGCCCGCCGGCATGCGCTGGAACGCACCCAATTCGGCCGTCCCATCGCGTCGTTCCAAGCGATCAGGCATCGACTGGCCGAGACGCTCGTCGCGCTCGAGGGCGCTGAAGCCACCTTGCTCGCCGCCGCGGCCGAACCCGACGACCTGAGCTTTCTGCTGGCCAAAGCCGCTGCCGGTCAGGCCGCGCTGACCGCCGCGCGCCACTGCCAGCAGGTACTGGGCGGCATCGGCTTCACCGCCGAGCATCAGTTGCACCGTTACGTGAAGCGGGCGCTGGTGCTGGACGGAATGCTCGGCAGCGCCAGGGAATTGACCCGCGAAGCCGGAGCACTGCTGCGCAGCAAGGGATCGGCGCCGCGGCTGGCCCACCTTTAGGTCTTCGCGGGACGTTATCGGGGCAGCCCCAAAAGCCGCTGGGCGATGATGTTGCGCTGAATTTCTGATGTGCCACCGGCAATCGTCCCGGCGAAGGTCCGAAAGTAACGATCGAACCAGCTGCCGTAATGGGCATCCAAATTCAGCGGTGCGAACGGCCCGGTGATGCCGGGATGGATCAGCCCGTCGGTACCGGCCGCGCTCAACGCGTGCTCGTACGCAGTCTGGAGGGCTTCCGAGCCCAACAGTTTCAGCACCGACACGGTTGCCACGTCCTCTTCACCGCGGTCGGCGCGCGCCAACGCGGCGGAACCCAGCAGGTTCAACGCTTCGGCATCCATGACGAGTCTGGCGAATTGATCGCGCTCCAATGCCCCGGACGGCCGAAAGTCGATGAGCAGGTCGCGCAGCTGACTGGCGTACCCGACCCACAGCATCGTGCGTTCATGTCCCAGTGAGCCGTTCGCCACCCGCCATCCCTCGTTCAGCGGGCCGACCAGATTCTCGACCGGGACCCGCGCATCGGTGAAGAACACCTCGTTGAAATCCAGGTCGTCGCGATCCGAGGCCGAGGCGAACGGTCGGCGCGTCAGACCAGGTGTGTCGGTGGGGATGAGTAACGCACTGATGCCCTTGTGTTTTGGGGCGTCGGGATCGGTCCGTACAAAAGTCAGCAACACATCGGCGTCGTGAGCCCCCGATGTCCAGACCTTTTGCCCGTTGACGACGAAATGGTCGCCGTCGCGCACCGCGCGGGTCCGCAACGACGCGAGATCCGAGCCCGCGCCCGGCTCGCTCATTCCCAGCGAGGCGGTCATCTCGGCCCGCAGAATGGGCACCGCCCACCGGTGCTTCTGCTCGTCGATGCCGAATGACAGGATTGACGCCGCGATGATCCCCACGCCCTGCGGGTTGAAGCTGTGATAGATCCGCCGCCGCGACAGCTCCTCCAGGTGTACGTATTGCTGCAAGACGGTCGCGTTGCGGCCGCCGAATTCCGGCGGATAGCCGGGCAGCAGCCAGCCGTGGTCGAACAACAGCCGCTGCCATCGGCGAGCCCAGTGGGGAATGTGTGACGTCGAGCGCGGCCGTTCGGTGGCCAGTGCCTCGTCGGGTAAGTGCTCGTCCAGGAACGCGATGAAGTCGGATCGGAATGCCTCGACGTCGGCGTCAAACGTTAGCTGCACGGGTGCTCCTCGGCGATGGCGCCCGCAGATGTGTGTTCTGCTTCCCAGGACACCGAAAAGAGAATACTATTCTCATGATGAGAAAGTTTCAATCTCGAACACGGCATCCGTGAGGAGGTCTGGGACACCAATGTCACGGCGTTCTCCGGTACAGTCCAATCATGTTCTCCCCTCACGGCAATCTTCCGAGTCGCCGGTGACAAGCCCCAGCGAAGAGCCGGCCTGGAAACAGCGCGCGGTCGAGCGGTCGATCAAAACGGCGAAGCTGCGGGCGGCCCAGCGCGTCCAGCGTTTCCTCGACGCCGCGCAGGCCATCATCATCGAGAAGGGCAGCACGGACTTCACCGTCCAAGAGGTTGTCGACCGCTCCAAGCAGTCCTTGCGGAGCTTCTACCTGCAGTTTGACGGCAAACATGAGCTGTTGTTGGCGCTGTTCGAAGATGCTTTGAGCCGTTCGGCCGATCAGATCCGCGCGGCCACCGACAGCCATTCCGACCCGCTTGAGCGGCTCAAAGTGGCCGTCGAGCTGCTGTTCGAAGCGTCGCGCCCCGACCCGACCGCCAAACGACCGCTGTTCACTGACTTTGCTCCAAGACTGTTGGTCTCGCATCCAGCCGAGGTCAAGATAGCTCACGCGCCACTACTGGCGTTGCTGACCGAGCTGATGGAAGAGGCCGACGCGGCCGGGCAACTGCGGCCCGGCATCGCCCCCAAGCGGATGGCCGCGATGACGATGCAGACCGTCATGTTCATCGCACAGTCCAGTGGCGGTTCGGATGAAGCGACGGTTCACCCCATCACCGCCGACGAGGTATGGGACTTCTGCTCACGCGGATTCGTCCGCGAGGGCCGCGAGAACTAGGTTACCGCCGCCCGAGAACCTCGCTTACGCGAAGGCGTCGTAAGGGTATGAGAACATAATTCTCTGTCCACGAGAATTCGAGATGGCGAAAATGAATTCCGCATTGACACCGTTGGGCGCTGATGACAGAGTTCTCCCTGGCAGCAGAAGTGAGAACGTGGTTTCTGTGAGAGGCAGATTCTGTGACCGTTAGCGCGACCAGCGAGGTCTACTACGACCCGTACAACCCGGAAATCAATGCCGATCCCTACCCCACGTTTCGCCGGCTGCGCGAGGAAGCGCCGCTGTACTACAACCCCGAGCACGACTTCTACGCGCTGAGCCGCTTCGCCGACGTCGACGACGCGCTGGTCGATTACGAGACGTTCAGCTCGGCCCGCGGGGGGATTCTCGAACTGATCAAAGCCAACATCGAAGTTCCTTCGGGCGTACTGATTTTCGAAGATCCGCCGCTCCACGACATTCATCGCAAGCTGCTGGCTCGGATGTTCACCCCCCGCAAGATCAACGAGCTGGAAAGCAAAATCCGCGAATACTGTGTGCGCTGTCTGGATCCGCTGGTCGGCGCGGACCGATTCGACTTCGTCGCCGACCTGGGTGCGCAGATGCCGATGCGGGTGATCGGCATGCTGCTGGGTATTCCCGAAGCCGACCAGGAGGCTATCCGGGACCGCTCGAACGCCACCATGCGCACCGAGGTCGGCAAACCGATGGATCACACCAAGGGATTCGACTCCGGCGAGGTCTTCGCCCAGTACATCGATTGGCGGGTGGACCACCCGTCCGACGACATCATGACCGAGCTCCTCAACATCGAGTTCGAGGACGAGACCGGCACCACCCGCCGACTGACCCGCGACGAATTGCTCATCTACGTCAACGTGGTGGCCGGGGCCGGCAACGAGACAACGACCCGGCTGATCGGTTGGACCGGGAAAGTGCTTGCCGAGCATCCGGATCAGCGTCGGCAGCTGGTCGAGGACAGGTCCCTGATACCGCGGGCGATCGAAGAATTGCTGCGCTACGAACCGCCGGCTCCGCATGTGTGCCGATACGTGACCCGCGACGTGGAACTTTATGGACAGCGGGTGCCGGCCGGCAGCGTGATGATGATGCTGATCGGTGCGGCAAACCGGGACCACCGCCAATTCCCTCCTGACGGTGACGTTTTCGACATCCACCGGGAGGTCCGCCAGCACCTGTCATTCAGCGTCGGCACACACTACTGCCTGGGTTCGGCACTGGCCCGGCTGGAGGGACGGATCGCGCTGGAAGAGATCTTGAAGCGCTTTCCGGACTGGGACGTCGACCTGACCAACGCCAGCTTGTCTCCGACGTCCACCGTGCGGGGATGGGAATCCATGCCGGCTGTTATTCGCTGATTTGTCAGCCCATTTGAAGCATTCGAAACATTTGAATCAATGTCGATCGAATCGAGGTAATGATGGCGGGACGAGTTGAAGGCAAGGTCGCCTTTATCACCGGTGCGGCGCGCGGCCAGGGTCGCAGCCACGCGGTGCGATTGGCCCAAGAGGGCGCCGACATCATTGCCGTTGACATCTGCAAGCAGATCGACAGTGTCCAGATCCCGCTTTCCACGCCTGAGGATCTGGCCGAGACCGCGGATCTCGTGAAGGGCCATGACCGCCGCATCTACACCGCCGAGGTCGACGTGCGGGACTACGGCGCGCTGAAGGCAGCCGTCGACGCCGGCGTCGAGCAGCTCGGCCGGCTCGACATCATCGTCGCCAATGCCGGGATCGGCAATGGTGGTGCAACGCTGGACAGGACCAGCGAACGCGACTGGACCGATATGATCGACGTCAACCTCGGCGGCGTGTGGAAGACGGTGAAAGCCGGTGTGCCGCATATGTTGGCGGGCGGTCGCGGCGGTTCGATCATCTTGACGAGCTCCGTCGGCGGGCTCAAAGCTTACCCGCATACCGGTCACTACGTGGCCGCCAAGCACGGCGTGGTGGGGCTGATGCGGACCTTCGCGGTCGAATTGGGCCAGCACATGATTCGGGTCAACTCCGTGCATCCGACCAACGTGAACACGCCGTTGTTCCTCAACGAAGGGACGATGAAGTTGTTCCGGCCGGATCTGGAGAACCCCGGCCCCGACGACATGAAGGTCGTCGCCCAGATGATGCACACCTTGCCGATCGGCTGGGTGGAGCCCGAGGACATCAGCAACGCGGTGCTCTTCCTGGCATCCGATGAAGCCCGATACATCACCGGCGTGACACTGCCGGTCGATGCCGGAAGCTGTCTGAAGTAGGTTAGGGTCCCGTCCCATGGACGGGTTGGACAATCGGGGCGCGGTCATCACCGGCGGCGCGAGCGGCATCGGCTTCGCCACCGCGCGCGAGCTCGCCCGCCGCGGCGCCGCCGTGGTGCTTGCAGACATCGAACAGGGCGCACTCGACGAGGCTGTGACGCGCCTGCGCGGTGACGGATTCGACGCGCACGGTGTGGTTTGCGACGTCCGGCATCTGGGGCAGGTGGCCGACCTCGCCGATGAGGCGTTCCGTCTGCTCGGCGGCGTTCACGTGGTCTTCAACAACGCGGGTGTCGCGGTGGCGGGGCCGATCGCGCAGATGACGCACGACGACTGGCGCTGGGTGATCGACGTGGACCTGTGGGGCCCGATTCACGGAGTCGAGGCGTTTCTGCCGCGGCTTGTCGAGCAAGGCCAGGGCGGGCATCTGCTGTTCACCTCGTCGTTCGCCGGCCTGGTGTCCAATGTCGGCCTCGGACCGTATTCGGTTGCCAAGTACGGTGTCGTTGCCCTGGCAGAGGCGCTGGCCCGCGAGGTCAAGCCGAACGGAATCGGGGTGTCGGTGCTGTGCCCGATGCTGGTCGCCACCAACATCGGCAACTGCGAACGCAACCGCGGCGCCGAGTATTCAGGGTCGGCGACACAACCGGTTTCGGCCCCGGTCACCGTGGGCCAAGAGGACGTGCTCGACGCCGACGACGTCGCTCGGCTGACCGTCGACGCGATCCTGGCCGAGCGGCTCTACGTGCTGCCGCATCAGGCTGCGCGCGACTCGATCCGCCGCAGGTTCGAGCGCATCGACCGCACCTTCGACGAGCAGGCCGGCCAGGGCTGGCCCTACTGACTAGGGCCCAGCTGCGGGTTCGAAGTTGTCGGATGGTGGTACCAGCCGCCGGCCGCGTGCGTTCCACCGTCTACGTGGATGGTTTGGCCCGTGATGTAGCTCGCCATATCGGAAGCGAGAAACACAGCGGCTGAGGCGATCTCGTCGACAGTGCCGGGACGGCCCATCGGGACGACATGGGAGACCTGCGCGCTGAGTGCCCCGAGGTTGGCCAGGCCTTCGGTCAAGGTGATGTCGGGTGCCAGTGCGTTGACGCGAATGCCGTGCGGTGCCAGTTCGAATGCGGCGGTCTTGGTGTAGTTGATCACGCCCGCCTTGGCCGCTGCGTAGGCGGCGTAGCCGGGCGCGGCGCGCACGCCTTCGATCGACGTCAGGTTGATGATGCTGCCCGGCCGCGCCGCGCTGACGAGTTGTCGTGCGACCTGCTGGGTGCACAGCAGCACGTGGCGCAGGTTCGCCTTGTACAAAGCATCCCAGCCGTTTTCGCTGGTCTCCAGCAGCCTGGAGAAGAACGTGCCACCGGCGTTGTTCACCAGGATGCTCACCGGTCCCAGCTCGTCGGTCGTACGCTGCAGTGCGGACTCGACCTGCTCGGTGTCACGTACGTCGGTCACGATCCCGAGCGCACCGATGGTGTCGGCTGCGGCGGCGCAACTGTCGGCGTCTCGCTCCCAGATCGCCACCGATGCGCCGAAGGCGACCATGGCGGCGGCGATGCCGCGACCGATCCCGGCTCCCCCGCCGGTCACCACCGCGACGCGGTCGGTCAGCTGGATGTCGGACGGGCCGATCGCCATGGTCGTTATCCTGCCGCAGCAGACTTTTCGATGTATTGGTCGGCGAAGGCGGCGATGCCGTCGAGGGCCTCGCGGGTACGTTGCCAGGGTGAGGTGATGAGCCGGTCGATGCCCGCGTCGGCGGCGCGCTGCACGTCATCGGGTGACGACAACGGCACCGATGTGGTGATTTGCGGTTTGCCGCTGCGCCCGTGCGCGCTCCACAGTTGGGTCAGTGTGCGCACCGACTCCGGTATGCGGTCCAGCGTGTGGTTCATCGGCAACCAGCCGTCGCCGTAGCGCGCCACCCGTCGCAGCGCAGCCTTGCCGTCGCCGCCGATGTGCAGCGGAGGACCCGCTGGTTGCACCGGTTTGGGCTCGAACATGACTTCGTCGAAATCGAAGAACCGGCCGTGGTGTTCGACGCTGGGTTGGCTCCACAACGCCCGGCACACCTCGAGTGCCTCGTCGACGCGCGCGCCGCGGGTGGCGAAGTCGAGTCCGGCGGCATCCCATTCCTCGCGCAGCCAGCTCGCCCCGACCCCGAAGTCGAAACGCCCACCCGAGACGATGTCGAGGGTGGCGGCGGCGCGGGCGCTGACGAACGGGTGGCGTAGCCCGATGTTGTAGACGTAGGTGCCCAGCCGGATGGTGCTGGTTTGCGCGGCCAGAAACGACAGGTAGTTCAGCGCGTCGAATACCGGTGTCTGCGGCGGAATCGGTGGGTGCGTGTCGCCGTGGTGGGGACTGCCGCTCATCGCGGTGGGCAACACCAGATGCTCGGGAAGCCACACCGACTCGAAGCCCAATTCCTCCGCCCGCTTGGTCAATTGCGGCCACAGGCCGGGATGTGCGCGGGCCAGCGGGATACCGAATTTCACTGTGCTTTCACCCTTCTCGTGACGGCCGGTGTCCGTCCGATGATGCCATCGGCTTCCAGCTCGGCGATTTCGGCCGCGCTCAACCCGAGTTCGGTGAGCAGCTCGTGGTTGTGCTGGCCGAGCAGCGGCGCCGGGTGCAGGTGGAACCGCTCCGGCCCGCGAAAGAACCGTACCGCCACGGTGCTGTGCGGGGCGGGGTCGTTGACCGGGTGGTCGACGTTTTCGAAGAAGGCCCGGAAGCCAAGTTGACCCAACTCGGTTTGGCGGTGCGGCTGCATGACCTTGGCCACCGGCACACCGGCGTCCCAGAGGCATTCGACGATCTCGTCGCCGCTGCGCTGTGCACACCAGGCGCTGAGCTGCTGGTCGATCAAGTCGTGTTGTTCGCTTCGTCCGCGGGCAGTTGCCAGCGCCGGATCCATCGCCCACTGCGGCCGGCCCAGCGCGCGGCGCAGGTGCGCCCACTGCTCGTCGGTGGCCACCGCGATCGCGACCCAGCTATCGAGCCGGCCGAATTCGTCGACGTCGGCGGTGCGGTACAGGTTCTGCGGCGCGGCTGTCGGTCCGCGGTTTCCGGCCCGTTCCAGCAATGCACCGTAGGCCGAATACTCGATCACCTGTTCGGCGGTGATGTTGACCGCCGCGTCGATCATCGCGGCTTCCACCATCACCCCCTCACCGGTGCGGCGCCGATGTTCCAGCGCCAGCAGCAGCGCGTTGAGCGCGTGCACCCCCGCGTTGGGGTCACCGATCGAGTAGGGCTCGTCCGGAGTGCGGTCGGGATATCCGGTCAGCCAGCTCACCCCGGAGGCGGCCTCGATCGCGTAGGCGAAGGCCGGGTTGTCACGCCACGGCCCGTCCAGCCCGAATCCCGGCATCCGCAGCAGAATCGCGTCGGGCCGCTGGGCCTGCACCGCCGCGAAGTCCAGACCGATCTGGTCGAGCACGCGCGGGGTGAAGTTCTCGACGATCACGTCGCAGGTTGTAATGAACCGGCGCAACAAGTTTCGGCCTTCGTCGGTTTGCAGATCCAGAGTCAGACCCTTTTTGTTGGTGTTCAGACTCGAAAAGATCGGCGAACGCTCCCACCACAGCTCTTCGCTCATCGGCACGCCGGCGATCAGCCGGGTGCCGTCGGGTTTGCCGGTGGACTCGACGTGGATGACCTCGGCGCCGAGCAGCGCCAGGAAATGCGTGCACGACGGACCGGCCCAGAACGTCGTCAGGTCCAGCACCCGTAGACCGGCGAACGGCAGGCGATCCGCCGTGCCCCCGTTTTCGGCCCGCCGCGTTCGAGTCATGCCGGACTGGCGATACTGCGCGGTGTGCTCGCCGAGCCGGGGAGCCGGTTGCGGCGGGCGAAGCTGGGCTGGTCGCATGCGGTAGGGGTGGCCCGGCTGAGAAAACCCGTCGCGCGGATTCATGGTGAACGTCCGACGCTGTTGAAAATGATCCAGCCCGGTGATGTTGGCGCCGTTGGCAACTGGCGCGTTGGGGATGCGAAATGCCGTGGCGAGTTCACAAATCTCCTCGACCGTCCGGCTCTCGACCCAGGCATAGATCTCGTCGGCGTGTTCGTTGGCCTGTTCGGTGATCGTCAGCGGCGAGTCTTCGGCGATCCACTCCTGGTGGCCGACCATCGCGCACAGGTCGAAGAACTGCTGGGCGGTTCCGCAGCCGACGTCGACCAAGCCGTCTTTGGCGCGGGCGATACCCGGGACGGTTACCTTGCGCGCGTCCCGCCATGGCCGGCCGAGCATTTCGAAGTAGGTCACCGGGAAATAGGTAAGACCCAGTATCTGGGTTTCCAGCATCGACAGGTCAACCAGATCGCCGGCGCCACACGTTATCTGGCGCAGCCTTGCGGTCAGCGTCGCTGCGCTGGCATACGCGCCGGCAAAGAACTCGCCGACCTGCCCGCCCACGAATACCGGCGCCCGATCCGGTGATCCCCGGCCCAGGCCGACGATTCCGCCCGACCAAGCCTGCAGGGTGAACTCGGTCGCCGGACGGTCCCGCCACGGGCCGTCGAGCCCGAACGGCGTGATCGAGGTGACGACCAGGTGCGGATGCGCGCGATGGATTTCAGCTGGGGCGAACACATCCGCGAGCGGTGAGCCGCGCGACCACACCGCGGCATCCGCGGACGCCAGCAGTGCGTCCACGAAGTCGACGTCGGAGTGCGGGTCGGCGACCACGCTGTGCTTGGAGCAGGCCAGGAAACTGAACAGGGCACCGTCGCCTTCGAGGTGGGCGCCCGAAGCGGACCACCGCCGCAGCGGATCGCCTCGTGGTGGCTCGACTTTGATCACACGCGCCCCGCCGTCAGCGAGCAGTTTGGTGCAATAGGCGCCGGCGATACCACTGGAAAGGTCGACGACCGTGTAACCCTGCAGCGGCTCCACCGGCTACTCGTCCTCTTCGCGGCTGGACTTGCTCAACCGGAACTCGGGCGGAAACTTGCGGTCGACCGTGATCGTCGCGATCTTGGTTTCCGGGTCCTTCGCGTAGCGGATGATCTCCTCCGGCGAGTGGGCCCAGTGGGCACTGTCAGGCATGGACGACGCCTTGCCAGGACGGGCTGGTCGTCAGCACCTGCGGCCCGTCTGCGCTGATCAACACTGCTTCGCGGCCGAATACTGCGCCGAGGCCCTGCTGCCACACGTACCCGGTGACCGCAAGCACCATCCCGGCCTCCAGCTGCTCCTCGGCGGCAGTGGCCGGCAGGTGCGCCGACACGACCGGCGGGTCGAAGCCCATGCCCAGTCCGCGCGCCACCGGCATCGGCGGAAGCGGTTCTTTCGCACTGTGATACGCCGAAATCAGGTCGGTGGCCGGAGCACCGGCCTGGCAGGCGTCGAAGAGCCGCTGCCACAGCAACTCCCAGCGGCGGTACAAGTCGGCGGCTTGATGTTGGGTGGCGTCGCCGACCGGCCAGGTGCGGCCGACTTCACCGGTATAGCCGCCGCCGAGCACACCCACGGAGAACGCCACCAGGTCGCCGGATCGCACTCGCCCATCGCTGCTGGCGCGCCGCCACGGATGCTCCCGCGACGTCACCCAGGCGACGTCCTGGGTCGAGGGTGTGCTCACACCGCCGGCCGTCATCGCCTCCAGCAACACTGCGGCCAACTCCTTCTCGCTGACGCCTTCGGTCAGTTCGGGTAGGGCCGTGGCGAGCGCGTTCTCGGCCACCTGGATGGCCTCGCGCAGCGCGGCCACCTCCTCGTCGGTCTTGACACGTCGAGCGGCCCGCATCGCCGGTTCGCCGTCCACCAGCTCGGCATTGGGGAACGCCATCGGCAACAACTGTCTGAAGGTCGGCGAGAGGGCGTCGGTACCAACACGTTTCACATCGTCGGCGCCCTCGATTTTCTGCAGCACCGCGATGGTGTTCATTGGGTTCCAGGCGATGCCGTAAAGATTCTCGTGCGGGATGTCGTCGGGTACACCTTCGTCCCAGGTGCTCAGCAGATGGATCGCCCCGGTCTTACGCACCACCACACACGTCGGGCCGAACGGGCGGGTGCCGGCCACCCACAGTTGCGGAGCGCCGGCGACGTAGCGGACGTTGGCTTGCCGGCCGAGCACCAGGACATCCAGGTCGTGCGCGGCCATCTGGGCCAGAGCGCGCTCCCGGCGTCCCAACCGCAGCGCGCGGTCGTCGGGCAGGACTTCAGTGCGCGCCATAGGGGTCATAGGGGTAGTCGGTCAACGAAATCCAACCTTCCTCGGTGATGACGATGATCTCTTCACTGCGGTAGCCGCCGGTGCCGTCCTCCCATACCACCGGTTCGAGAACCAGCACCATCCCCGGCTCGAATACGAAGTTCTCGTCGAACTCGTCACCGAGATCCGTTCCGATCATTGGTGTTTCGGCGGCGTTCACGCCGATGCCGTGCCCAAGGTAGAAGTGCGGCAGCCAGGGCCGGAAACCGCCGTTGGCCTTGGTCGCGGCCCGGCCCAGCTCGGCGGCCGTTGCGCCGGGACGGGTCACCTCGAGCACCGCGCTCATGATGTCGCACCATCGGCGAAATTGCGCCTGCTGGCGCGGTGTCGGGTCCTGCCCCACCAACCAGGTCCGCCCGAAGTCCGAGCAGTAGCCGGCGTAGGTGATGCTGACATCGGTCCACAGCACGTCGCCGGCGGCGAGTTCGCGCTCGGTCGTCAACAACGGCAGCGCCAGATCGCCGTGGGTGGTCCACACACCCTCCGCCTTGCTGTTCGGCATCACCTGCCAAATCGGTTCCAGCATGCTGGCCATCGCACCCAGTTCGAAAGCGCGGCGCATGAAGCCGGCGGACAGGTCGATTTGGCGGATACCGGGGGCCAGCGCGGCCTGCACGTCGACCATGGCTGTGTCGGTGATCCGGCATGCGGCGCGGATACAGCTCAGCTCGTCGGGAGTCTTGATCAGCTTGGCGGCTCCGACGATTGCGGCGGCGTCGACGGCCCCGTCGGCCGGGAACAACCGGTGCCGGGCGCGCCGCATCGCCCCGGTGAACTCGTCGACGGCGACGACCGCGTCCGGGGGCACGAATTCTGCGACCAGCCGGGCGAAGTTCTCCACGCCCTCGTCGAACTCCAAATAGACCGGGCCGTGCAGGTGGTCGGCGGGCAGCCCGGATTCCGAGGATGCGCCTTCGCGAAACGGCAGGAAAAGATGCGGCCACTGATCATCTGCGCGCACCACCGCCACAGGCCGCTCGACGTAGGACAAGCCCGCGTCTCCCAGCGGCCAGCTCACCCCCGTCGCATAGACCACATTGCTGTTGTTCAGCAGGATCAACGTGTCGACGCCGCGTTCGGCCATCGCTGACCGCAGCCGCGCTCCGGTTTGTGCGCGCATGCGGTCGAGGTCGGGGGTATCCGGGATGACGAGCGCTGACGGCGGCGCCTGCATGAACGTCGTCACCAAACCGCCTCAGAGACCGAGGAAGTCGGTGATGTTGCCGCTGACGATCCGCGCTGCGGCCGTCGGTCCGACAGCGTCGACGACAGCGGCCAGCGACTTCTCCGAATAACCGTAGGTGCTTTCGTTGTGCGGGTAGTCGCTCGACCACATCACCTTGTCGACCCCGATTTTGTCGATCAACTGCAGCCCGAGCGGGTCGACCATGAACGACGCGCTCATGTGCTTGTCCCAGTAGTAGCGCACATCGTGTTCGACCGGCCGGTTGAACATGTGCCGATACGACGCCACCAGATGCTCGGCGTCCTGCAACGCCCATGGAACCCAAGCGATTCCGCCTTCGAACCAGCCGATCCGCAGTTTCGGATGGCGGTCGAGGATGCCGGCGAAGATGTACTTGGCGAACGCCTCGCGGAACCCGTCGACGTTGATCATCATTCCGACGACCACGCTGTTGAATTGGCAGGGAGTTTTCGGCGGGGTTTCGCCGATGTGATGGGTGACGGGCAGGCCTGCCTCCTCGATTTCGTCCCACACTGGGCTCATGGCATCGCTGGCATAGTCGATGATGTTGCCGTCGTCATCCTTGCCGGGGTTCAATGGCAGTAGAAATGTCTTGAGACCCAACGATTTCAGTTCCGACAAAGTCCGCCGGGTCCCCTTCGGGTCCCACCAGTTGATAAGTCCGGCGCCATAGAAATGGCCGCCCGAGCGTTCTTGCAGGTCGGCAATGTACTCGTTGTAGATGCGGAACGCAAGCTCACGGAGTTGCTTGTCGGGGAAGTGG
Organism: Mycobacterium shimoidei; assembly: GCA_002101905.1. Classification (GTDB taxonomy): domain Bacteria; phylum Actinomycetota; class Actinomycetes; order Mycobacteriales; family Mycobacteriaceae; genus Mycobacterium; species Mycobacterium shimoidei. The sequence continues at coordinate 47,905 of LQPU01000007.1, forward strand.
AACAGCGCCAAAAGCGCGTTGGGGAAAGCCAACTCTTTCTCGACGCCGTCCTCGCGCAGCTCCTGGATCCGGGCTTCGATGTTCGTGGTGGCCGCCCCGGGCAGGTCGTCATATTGCATGAGCACCGCGCTGAAGTCGCCCGGCAAGAACGACTGGCCCTTGCGGCCGAGTTGATACGCGCCCTCCTCGTACCAGATCCGCGGCGCCTTGTCCTTGAGGTCCTCGGGAAATCGCTCGTAGAAGATGTCCTCGGCCAGCGAGATGTGGTTGTCCGCGGAGAAAACCACGGTGCCCTCGGGCAGGCCCACGGTGCTGATGTCGGCGTGGCCGCGTCGATTCTTCGGCGCGCCGTACCCTTCCGGTGGATACAGAGAAACGGTGGTGGTCATTGCGGACCCTCCAATTCCAGCGGGTTGGTTTCGAGACTAGCCATGTCGGTTTGTCCCGGATAGGCCTTCACCAGGTCACCGGCAGCTCGTAGACGCCGTACGCCAGCCGATCGTGTTTGAACGCAATGTTCTCGATCGGCACGGCCAGCCGCATCGTCGGGATACGGCGCGCCAACGTGTGAAAGACGATTTGCAGTTCGGCGCGGGCCAGCTGCTGGCCAACGCATTGATGCCGGCCGTAACCGAATGCGACGTGCTGGCCCGCCTTCGAGCGGTGCAGGTACAACCGGTCCGGTTCGTCAAAGATGTTGGCGTCCCAGTTCGCCGGAGCCAGATCGATGATGATGCCCTCGCCGGCGCGAATGGTCTCACCGGCGATGTCGATGTCTTCGATGGCGACCCGGCGCTGGCCGTTCTGGATGATGGACAGGTAGCGCAGCAGTTCCTCGACCGCATTGGCGATGACGTTCGCGTCGTCGGTGTCTTGCAGCACCGCCAGCTGCTCGGGGTGCTCTAGCAAGGCGAGCACGCCCAGCCCGATCATGTTGGCGGTCGTCTCATGTCCGGCGATGAGCAGACCGGTGCCCAGCTGGGCGGCTTCTTTCACACTGAGCTCGCCGGCCCTGACGCGTTCGGCCAGATCGGAGATCGCGTCCGCCGGATCTTCGGACGGACACTGCACCTTGGTTTCGACCAAGTTCGCCAGGTACTTCGCCAGCCCGGCCGCGCCTTTGGCGGTGTCTTCGGCGGTGGCGTAGCGGGCCAGCCCGATGTTGGCGTGGCGCTGGAAGAACTCCGCGTCCTGGTACGGCACACCCAGCAGCTGGCTGATCACCAGCGACGGCACCGGCAGCGCCAACGCGGTGACGATGTCTGCCGGCCGGGGCCCGGCCAGCATGGCGTCGATATGGTCGTCTGTGATCTGTTGGATCACCGGGCGCAGCCCTTCAACCCGCTTGAAAGTGAACGGTTTCGACAGCATCCGCCGGAACCGGGTGTGTTCTTCGGCGTCGGAGGTGAAGACCGAGCGCGGCCGCTTGTGCACGGTCGACAACATGCCCTCGTTCCAATGCGGGAAGCCGGCGCGCCGGTCGTCGACGCTGACCCTGGAATCGGAGAACAGCGCAAGCACCTCGTCGTACCCGGTGACCAGCCATGGCGTGCTGCCATCCCAGATCCGCACCCGCGACAGCGGTTTCGACTTCGCCAGCGCCATCACGTCGGGCGGCGGCGCGAACGGGCATCCGGCCTCGCGGGCCATCGGATAATCCGGAACGTCCTGGGCCGTGATGCTGGTGAGGGTGTCGGACACTTCTCACTCCTCGATGTGGATGGCCAGCGCTGGGCAACCTGCGGCGGCACTGCGGGCGTTATCGGCCTGCTCAGCCGGTGGACTGTCGTTGAGCAGCACGACGACGCCGTCTTCGTCGCGTTGGTCGAAGATTTCCGGAGCGCGCATCACACAGTTTCCCGAGGACGCGCATTTGTCTTGGTCGACAGTCACTTTCATCTGTCGCTACTTTCGGTCACCGGGGCAAGCCACAGGCCCACGATCGCGTCGATGAGCCCCGATGCGGCGGCCTGCCACGACAGCTTGCGATCACCGCTCGCTATCGCGCGTTCGAGGTCGGCGCAGGTGTGCACCAGCAGGTTGCGCGCCATCAGGTTGCGCTCGCCGTGGACGTCGACGGGCAACTCCGGCAGGCAGCGGTTGATCCCGTCGATCACCTGGACCAGCGACGGCGAGGTCAGCGCGTCTTTGACCACGATGTTGTAGTACGCCGGATCGGTCATCACCTGCGCGGCGAAGCGCGCATACCAGGTGGGGTCGCCGAGCGCGGCCAGATGCTCGGTGAGCGGACAGACCAGGCAGGCCACCCAGTCGCGCATGTCGGCCGGCTGAGCGCGCTGCGACAACTCGGTCACCATCTGCTCGCGCAACCGTTCGATCGGCACCCGGTGCTTGCGCTCGATGGCGCGCACCAGATCGGTTTTGGTGCCGAAGTGATAGCCGACCGCGGCGTTGTTGCCCTGGCCGGCGGCTTCGCTGACCTGGCGGTTGGACACCGCGAAGACGCCGTGTTCGGCGAAAAGCCGCTCGGCCACGGCCAGGATCGCCTCCTGAGTGGTGCTGGCCCGCTCGGTGCGCGCAGTCCTCGCTGTGGTCACCCGGCCAAGTCAACGCCGTTGGACCTATTAAGTCAAGCGCTTGATTTAATCTTTGCGCCTCGTGATCGGTTTGCCCGCGGAGGTGCCCCCGTCGACCGGCAAAACCACTCCGGTGACGTACCGGGAGCGGTCGCCGGCGAAGTACAGCGCCGCCTCGGCGACGTCGTCGGGTGTGCCTTCCCGCTGTAGCGGCCGGTCGGCCCGCATCCGCGCGCGGGTCGTCTGCTCGAAACGCTCGAGTTGCTCGGGAGTCATGCCGGTCGCCGAGGACGCCAGTAGCGGAGTGGGGATGCTGCCCGGCGCGATGCAATTGACCCGGACGTCGTGGTAGGCCAACTCGATCGCCGCGGACTTGCTGAACTGGATCACCGCGGCCTTGGAGGCGCGATATGTCATCACGCCACCACCGGCCTGGATGCCGCCGATCGACGACACGTTGATGATCGAGCCGCCACCGTTGGTTGCCATGTGGCGGGCGGCATCGCGGGTACCGGCCATCACGCCGAGGACGTTGACCGCCATCACCCGGTGGAAATCCGCGAGGTCGTCCTCGAGGAAGCTGCGGTGCATCTTGCTGGACACGCCGGCGTTGTTGACCATGATGTCGAGGCGACCGAACTGCTCGACAGCAAAGCCCACCAGGCCGTTGACCTGGTCCGGGTCGCCGGTGTCGGACCGCCGAGAGATCGCCTGGCCGCGATGCTTTGCCGCGAGCGCACTGGCCCGGTCGCCATCGATATCGCCGATGACCACCTGCGCGCCCTCCGCCACAAACCTTTCGACGATCCCCGCGCCGATCCCCGATGCGCCTCCGGTGACGATCGCGACTTTGCCGGCTAGCTCGTTGCCCACACCGACGAGTTAATCGACGCCGTCGGTGTTAAGTCAAGTGATTTATTTTTTACGGCAGGCCTGCCCTGTTTGCTCGTCAGCACAAAAAGCGACGCGGATTGCTCGACTGATGGGTTGTGGTGCTGATACGTTCACGTCGGTGGGGACCTTTGTTGTTCGTGCGTCTCTACGGTTCCGGCCCGAAGGAGCCGCGGACCCACTGGCTGCCCGGCGCGACCTGACCGTCGGCGCAGCGAAAGTGGCCGTCGCGACTACCATCTCTACTGTTCGAAGGAGCTGAGTTGAAACTCAACCGATTTGGCACTGCGCTCGGTGTCATGGCCAGCGGCGCACTTGTGTTGTCGGGGTGTGGCAATGACAACAGCGCGAACCAAGGCGCGAACCAAGGCGCGCCAACGACGTCCGGTTCACCGGGTGCTACGGCGTCAGCGAATGTGAATTGCGGCGGCACCAAGACGCTGAAGGCCAGCGGGTCGACAGCCCAAGCCAATGCGATGGCCCGCTTCGTCAACGCGTTCGAGGAGGCCTGTTCAGGGCAGACTCTCAACTACACTGCCAACGGCTCCGGCGCCGGCATCAATGAATTTACGGGCAACCAAACCGATTTCGCCGGCTCGGACGTAGCGCTGAAGCCCGAGGAAGCCACGAAAGCGCAGGAGCGCTGCGGCTCACCCGCCTGGCATCTGCCGACGGTTTTCGGGCCCATCGCGGTTACCTACAACGTCAAGGGCGTGGACAAACTGGTTCTGGATGGACCGACCGCCGCCAAAATCTTCAACGGCGCTATCACCACGTGGAATGATCCCGCCATCGCGGGGCTGAACCAGGGCACCACGTTGCCGGATGAGCCGATCCATGTGGTGTTCCGCAGCGACGAGTCCGGGACGACCGCGAATTTCCAGGAATACCTCGAGGCTGCCTCCGACGGCGCTTGGGGCAAGGGTGCCGGAAAGACGTTCAACGGCGGTGTCGGTGAAGGCGCCAAGGGCAACGACGGCACGTCGGCGGCGGTCAAGGGCACCGAAGGGTCGATCACCTACAACGAGTGGTCGTTCGCCCAGGCGCAGAAGCTGAGCATGGCCCAGATCGTGACTTCGGCGGGTACCGAGCCGGTGTCGATCAGCGCCGACTCGGTTGGCAAGACCATCGCCGGGGCAACGATCAAGGGTGAGGGTAACGACCTGGTACTCGACACGAACTCGTTCTACAAGCCGACACAGGCCGGGTCCTACCCGATCGTGCTGGCGACGTATGAGATTGTCTGCTCGAAGTATCCCGACCCCCAAGTCGGCACGGCCGTAAAGGCTTTCCTGCAGGCTGCGATCGGCCCGGGTCAAGAAGGCTTGGCGGACAACGGATACATCCCGATTCCGGACTCGTTCAAGTCGAGGTTGTCGACCGCGGTCAACGCTATCTCCTGATCGCTATAGGCATTGGCTCAACAATCACCAACCACGCCTGATCGCTCCGGGGCAAGTCCCGGGTTCAAGGTGACCAGTGTGGCGGCGGCACGGCGCGGCGACCGACTGTTCAAGTCGGTCGCCGTCGCCGCCGGGATGACGGTCGTGATGGCGATCGCGCTCATCGCGATCTTCCTGCTGGTCAAAGCGGTGCCGTCGTTGCGTGCGAACCACGCCAACTTCTTCACCAGCTCGCAATTCGACACCCGCGAGGCCGACAATCTGGCGTTCGGCATCCGCGACTTGTTCATGGTCACCGTATTGAGCTCATTGTTCGCTCTGGCGTTGGCGGTGCCGGTGGCAGTGGGGATCGCGGTGTTCCTCACCCAATACGCCCCGGCCAGGTTGTCGCGGCCGTTCGCCGGGATCGTAGACCTGCTGGCCGCGGTACCTTCGATCATCTTCGGGTTGTGGGGAATCTTCGTGCTGGCGCCGCAACTCGAGCCGTTAGAACTGATGCTCAACCGGCATCTGGGATGGTTGTTTCTGTTCAAGAAGGGCAACGTGTCGTTGGTAGGTGGCGGGACCATCTTCACCGCCGGCATTGTGCTTGCGGTGATGATCCTGCCGATCATCTCGTCGGTGTCGCGAGAAGTGTTCCGGCAGACTCCAAGTACCCAAATCGAAGCAGCGCAGGCACTCGGTGCGACGAAGTGGGAAGTCATCCGGATGACCGTCTTTCCGTTCGGCCGTAGCGGTGTCATCGCGGCGTCAATGTTGGGCCTGGGCCGTGCTCTGGGTGAAACCGTGGCGGTGCTGATCATCTTGCGGGCCGCTGCCCAGCCCGGCCACTGGTCGTTGTTCGACGGTGGCTATACCTTTGCCTCCAAGATCGCCTCGGCGGCAACCGAATTCAGCGAACCGTTACCCACCGGCGCGTATATTTCAGCCGGCTTCGTGCTGTTCGTGCTGACGTTCTTGGTCAATGCCGCCGCCCGGGCGGTCGCCGGCGGAAGGGTGAATCAGTGAGCCGCAGATGAGCACCGAGACCCTCAGCCGGCCGGTCAAGACCGGGACATTTGGCCACATCAGTATCGAGCGTCGGATCAAAAACCAGGTCGCGACAGTGCTTTTCCTCGCCTCGTTCATCGTGGCGCTGGTGCCGCTGGTATGGCTGCTCTGGGTGGTCGTCGCGCGCGGGTGGTACGGGGTCACCAGGTCGGGCTGGTGGACACACTCACTGCGCGGGGTGATGCCCGAGGAGTTCGCCGGCGGGGTGTATCACGCGTTGTATGGAACGATCGCTCAGGCGGGGGTCGCAGCGCTGATTGCGGTTCCGCTGGGATTGATGGTCGCGGTGTATTTGGCGGAGTATGGCCCGGATCGGCTGACACGGCTGACCACGTTCATGGTCGACGTGCTCGCCGGGGTGCCCTCGATTGTGGCGGCGCTGTTCATCTTCGCCCTGTGGATCGCCACCCTGGGCTTCGAGCAGAGCGGCTTCGCGGTGTCACTGGCGCTGGTTCTGCTGATGCTGCCGATCGTGGTGCGGGCAGCCGAAGAGATGCTCAAGCTGGTCCCCGACGAGTTGCGAGAAGCCGGCTACGCGTTGGGGATTCCGAAATGGAAGACCATCGTGCGCATCGTCTTCCCCGTCGCCTTGCCCGGCATCATCTCCGGTGTGTTGTTGTCGATCGCGCGCATCGTCGGCGAAACGGCGCCGGTGCTGGTGCTGGTCGGCTACAGCCGTTCGATCAACTACGACATGTTCGACGGCAATATGGCCTCGCTGCCGCTGCTGATCTACACCGAACTCTCTAACCCCGAACACGCCGGCTATTTGCGGATTTGGGGTGCGGCGCTGACGCTGATCATCGTGGTGGCGGTCGTCAACTTGGTTCCCGCTGTCGTGACCCGCCTGCTGGCAGCCCGACGTCTATAACTTCCGCTAATTGGACGCTAATTGGACGCTAATTGGACTTTGTCGGCGGCAGCTTCACCACTCTGTTGTTGCCCCGGTCGGCGACGTAGATGTTGTGGTCCTTGTCGATGTCCACATCCAGTGGGGTGTTGAGACCTTCGAACGGCAGCACGACGGGGGTGCTCGACCCGGCCTCCAGCTTCACCACCTTGCTGGTGTCGTGTTCGGTGACGTAAACGGTGCCGGCGTCGTCCACCGCGATGCCCCACGGCACCGATAAGGGGCCGAACGGCAGCTCGACCGGAGTGTTCGATCCCGCCTCCAGCTTCAGCACCCGGTTGTTGTCGGAGTCGGTGACGTAGATATTGCCGGCGTTGTCGAGCGCGACCGCGTCCGGGTGCTTGAGGTCGGTGAACGGCAGGTCGGTCTGGTTGTTCGACTCGTCCAACTTCACCACCCGGTTGTTGCCCCGGTCGGCGACATAGACATTGCCGGCGCTGTCCACCGCCAGTCCCTCGGGGTAGTTGAGGCCGGTGATCGGTAGCTCAGTCTGGTTGTTCGACCCGGCGGCCAGCTTCACCACCCTGTTGTTGAAGTCGGTGACGTACACCGCGCCGGCGGCATCCACCGCCAACCCCTGCGGCTCATAGAGGCCGGTGAACGGTAGCACCGACGGGGTGGTCGACCCGGGCGCCAGCTTCACCACCCGGCCGTACATGCCCTGGTTTGTGACGTAGACGTTGCCGGCGCTGTCCAGCGCCACTCCGCCCGGGGACAAACGGAAATTCAGGCCGTTGAACGGCAGCACCGTTTGACCGTTCGCCGACTTCGAGGAGGATTGCGGATGGAACAACAGGATGGCGGCGGCAACGACGACCCCGACAACTACGAGCGCGATCGCCCCGATGATCGCCCACCGTCGGCCGTGGTGCTCCGGTTCTTCAGGTGCTTTGCTGAAGTCGGGCGCGGCGACCGGGGCGGCAGAGGTCGGGATTCCTGGTTGGCTGGGCCAGCTACTGCCACCGGTATCGGTGTACGACGCCCACGCCGGCCGGGTCCAGCTGTCCGACTCCGGACCGGACCCGGTGGGCTGAGGTTGGGGTTGGGGTGGAGGCTGGGGT
>LQPU01000008.1 GCA_002101905.1 Mycobacterium shimoidei
GTTGAGGCGTGGGGGTCGGCTGGGGTGCTGGTGCGGGCGCAGCCGGGGGCGGGGATGCGCTGGGCGCCGGCTTGGTTTGCGGGGCACCGGTACTGATCTTGGCGAGCTCGCCGCCCACCGAGACGGTCGCGTCCTCCCCGGCAGTGATGCTGACCAGCGTTCCGGCCACCGGTGAGGGGATCTCGGTGTCGACCTTGTCGGTGGAGACCTCCACCAGCGGCTCGTCGACTTCGACGGCGTCGCCCACATTCTTCAGCCAGCGGGTTACGGTGCCTTCGGTCACCGACTCGCCGAGCTCGGGCATCAACACCGGGGTGGTCGCGCCACTCTCGCCATCCGACGGCACCGCCGCCGGCGCCGGCTCGGGCGGGGCTTGCGGCTCGGCCTGGGCTTGCGGCTCCGGTTGCGCTTGCGGCTCTGGTTGCTGCTCGGGTTCGGGTGTGGGCGTGGCCGCGGGTTGCTCGCCGGCTTCACCGATGATGGCGAGTTCACCGCCGACCTCGACGGTGTCGTCTTCTTTGGCGATGATCTTGGTCAGCACGCCGGCGGCCGGCGAGGGGATTTCGGTGTCGACCTTGTCGGTGGAGACCTCCAGCAGCGGCTCGTCAACCTCGACTGTGTCGCCTTCTTGCTTGAGCCAGCGGGTGACCGTCCCCTCGGTGACGCTTTCGCCGAGTGCCGGCATCTGGACGGAGAAGGCCATCTCTGTTGACTCCTCGATCGTCGGTCGGTCAGGAGGGTTCGACCTCTGGCTTACCACAGCATCCTTCCATTGCTGCGCGAACGGCATACACCCAGGGCAGAGCGGACCCTTGACACCCACGCAAGGCCGGGGCAGTGTCGAATTTCGCTTGCTACCAAGGGTATGGGCTACTGGCCGTCACAGTAAGTCTCAGCGGGTCGGGAGGGTTTCATGGCGACGGTTGCTCCGCGGTTCGTCTACAGCGCCGACGACGTCCGCCTCGCGGTGTACGAAGAGGGCAACGCGGACGGTCCCACCGTGGTGCTGGTACACGGTTGGCCGGATTCCCACGTGTTGTGGGACGGCATTGTTCCGCTGCTGGCCGACCGGTTCCGGATCATCCGCTACGACAACCGCGGGGTCGGCGGCTCCTCGGTGCCCAAGCCGGTTTCGGCGTACACCATGGAGCGTTTCGCCGATGACTTCGCGGCGGTCATCGAAGAGTGCAGTCCGGGCCGGCCGGTGCATGTGCTGGGTCACGACTGGGGCTCGGTAGCGGTGTGGGAGTACCTCGGCCGGGCCGGCGCCGGTGACCGGGTCGCGTCGTTCACCTCGGTGTCGGGGCCGAGCCAGCATCATCTGGCGAACTACATCCGGGCGGCACTGCGGCGTCCCTACCGGCTGCCGACATTCGTCCGGGCGCTCAGCCAAGCGGTCCGGCTCAGCTATATGGCGTTCTTCTCGATACCTGTGCTGGCCCCGCTGGTCATCCGGGCAGCACTGTCCAGCGCGAAAAGTCGGCGCCGCATGGTCGACGGCGTCCCCGTCGAGCGCATTCACCACTCCGATCACATCGCCAGCGACGCGGCTAACTCAATAAAGGTGTATTCCGCCAACTACTTTCGTTCGCTGGTGCGTCCCCGGCGTGACCATTACGTGGACGTGCCGGTGCAACTTGTCGTCAATACCGAGGACCCATACGTGCGGCCATCAAGCTACGACGGCACCGTTCGCTGGGCGCCGCGGCTGTGGCGCCGCGACATCAAAGCCGGTCACTGGTCGCCGATGTCGCACCCGCAGGCGTTGGCGGACGCCGTGCACGAGTTCGTCGACCTTACCGAAGGGAAGGAGCCCAGCCGGGCGATGCGGCGTGCGCAGGTGGGTGGTCGGCGCGCGTACTTCACCGACACTTTGGTGTCGGTGAGCGGCGCCGGCAGCGGGATTGGCCGCGCAACCGCGTTGGCATTCGCGCGTGAAGGCGCCGAGCTGGTGGTCAGCGACATCGACGAAGCCACCGTCAAGGAAACCGCCGCTCAGATCGTGGCGGCCGGCGGCGTCGCACACCCGTATGTTCTCGACGTCGCCGACGCCGAGGCGGTGGAGGCGTTCGCTGCGCAGGTCTGCGCTGCGCATGGCGTCCCCGACGTGGTCGTCAACAACGCCGGTATCGGGCAGGCGGGCCGGTTCTTGGACACCCCGCCCGAGCGGTTCGACCACGTGATCGACGTCAACTTCGGCGGTGTGGTCAACGGCTGCCGGGCATTCGGACGCCGGCTCGTCGAGCGCGGCACCGGCGGCCATATCGTCAATGTCGCCTCGATGGCGGCCTACCTGCCGTCGCAGGCACTGAACGCGTACTGCACGTCCAAAGCTGCGGTGTACATGTTCTCCGACTGCCTGCGGGCCGAACTCGACGCCGCCGGGGTCGGGTTGACCACGATCTGCCCCGGCATCATCGACACCAACATCGTGCACACCACCGAGTTCGACGCGCCACCGGGAGCCGAAGAGCGAGCCGACAAGCGACGTGGTCAGCTGGAAAAGCTGTTCGCTGCACGGCATTACGGGCCGGACAAGGTCGCCGCGGCCATTGTGTCCTCGGTGAAGAAGAACAAGGCGATTCGGCCGGTGGCACCGGAAGCCTACCTGGGCTACGGGCTGGCCCGGGTGCTGCCGCAGGCGCTGCGCAGTATCGCCCGCCAGCGGTTGGTGTAGGCGGCCACGCTTAATTCGCACCCGCCGCGGGTACTCGCAGGCATGGCTGCGACACGAACTGCGACACGAACACTGTCGGCGACGCGCGACCTCCACGCCTCCTGTCAGCGGGTATGGGAGGTACTCGCCAACGGGTGGACCTACAGTCAGTGGGTGGTCGGCAATAGCCGCACCCGGGCGGTCGACCCGGACTGGCCCGAGCCCGGTGCCGCCATCCGGCACTCGATCGGCGTGTGGCCGCTGGTTATCAACGACCAGACCTCCGTCGAAAGCTGTGTGCCTTTGCACGAGCTGGTGCTGCGAGCGGGCCTAGGGCCACTCGGCGCAGCACGAATCACCATGCGCCTGACCGAGATCCCGGAGGGCTGCCGAGTGGAGATGATCGAGGTGCCTGCCGAGGGACCGGTCAGACTTATCCCGGACCGGTTGACACTGCTTGCGATTCATCCGCGCAACCGCGAGTGCATTCTGCGGCTGGCCGCTCTCGCCGAACGGCTCGAGCCAAGTCAGGTGAAGTGACCGATAGGTGCGCTGGGCGTGAGCCAATTCGATGCTGTGGTGGTGGGCTCCGGTCCGAACGGACTCGCCGCCGCGGTCACCTTGGCTCGAAGCGGGCCGAAGCGTTCTCATCCTGGAAGGCGCAGACACCCCGGGTGGGGGAGCGCGGTCCGGAAACGTCACCGGCGACGACTCGATTCACGACATCTGCTCGGCAATCCATCCACTCGCGATGGCTTCGCCGGCCTTCCGGCGTTGGCCGCTGGCCGACTATGGGCTGGAATGGATCTATGCGCCGATAGAGGTTGCCCACGCGCTCGACGGTGACCGTGCCGCCGCACTCCATCGTGACGTCGACGAAACCGCCGCCGGACTCGAGCGCGACCGCGCGGCATACGCGGATCTGCTGAACCCGTTGGTATCACGCGGTATCAACCTGTTCGACAGCATCCTCGATCCGTTTCCACCCAGGCATCCGCTGACACTCGCGAACTTCGTCCGTCTCGGGATTCCTTCTATCGCAGGCTTTTCCAAGCGACACTTCACAGGCGACATGGCACCCGCTTTGCTGGCCGGGATGGCCGCGCACTCATTCATGCCGCTCACACGTATGGGCACCAGCGCGGTCGCACTGATGTTTGCGGTCAGTGCGCACCGCACCGGTTGGCCGATGGCGCAGGGCGGCTCGCAACAGATCGCCGATGCGCTGCTGGCCTACTTCGGGCACCTTGGGGGCGAAATCCGGCTCGGCCACTGGGTGCGGAGGCCGTCGGATGTGCCGGCATGCCGCGCGTTGCTGCTGGATGTGTCGCCCACCCAGGTGCCAGGAATTCTCGGTGACTGCTTGTCGAAGCGGCATCGCCGACGATTCACGAACTACAAATACGGCCCGGGGCTTTGCAAAGTCGACTACCTGCTTGACGGCCCCATTCCGTGGCGCGCCGAAGAGTGCCGGCGCGCCGGCACCGTCCACCTCGGCGGCACCCTCGGCGAGGTCGCCGGGGGCGAGGCGGCGGTGACCCACGGCGATCATCCGGAGAAGCCGTTTGTGCTGCTCGCTCAGCAGAGCCGGTTCGATCCAACCCGCAGCCCGAACGGCGGGGAAACGGTGTGGACGTATTGCCATGTTCCCAACGGCTCCGGCGTGGACATGTCGGACGCGATCGAAAAGCAGATCGAGCGGTTTGCGCCCGGCTTCACCGACCGCGTCGTCAAGAAAGCGACGGTGACCGCAAAAGAAGCAGAAGCCCACAACCCGAATATGTGCGGCGGAGTGATCGACGGTGGATTCCACGACCCGCTTCGATACGTTGCGAATCTGGCCGCGGGACTGTGGCCGTACAAGCTGCCGGCGCGCGGTGCCTACCTCTGCTCGTCGTTCACCCCGCCCGGCCCAGGGGTTCACGGCATGCCCGGCTACCTGGCCGCCCGCAGCGCCCTGCGTAAAGAGCTGCGCTGATCGGACTCGGCGCGGGTCTAGCCGTTTTCGGCGATGTCCTCCAAGACGGCGAACATGGTGCGAGTCGGCACGCCGGTGCCGCCCTTGGGGGTGTAGCCCCAGGGGCTCCCGGTGTTGTACGCCGGCCCGGCAACGTCGATGTGCGCCCAGGCCACTCCGTCGCCGACGAATTCGCGCAGGAAAACCCCGGCGACCAGCATCCCGGCGAACCGCTGTCCGCTGACATTGGCCAGGTCGGCCACCGTCGACTTCAGATCGTCCTTGAGTTCGTCGGGCAGCGGCATCGGCCACGCGTTTTCGCCCACCCGCTGCGAGATGGCAGCCACCCGATCCCGGAACTCGTCGCTGCCCATCACTCCCGGCGTGCGCGCACCGAGCGCAACTGTCTGCGCGCCGGTCAACGTCGACGTCTCGATCAGGTAGTCGGGGTTGTCTTCGCAGGCCCGCACGATGGCGTCGGCCAGGATGAGTCGGCCCTCGGCGTCGGTGTTGAGCACCTCGACCGTCGTGCCGCCGTACTGGGTGAGTACGTCACCGGGGCGTTGCGCGGTCGCCGAGGGCATGTTCTCGGCCATCGGCACGGTCGCGACGACGTCGATTGGCAGCTTTTGTCGCGCGGCCAGTGTCACGGTCGCGATGACCGCCGCGGCCCCGCCCATATCCGAGGTCATGTGGTGCATGGACGCCGCCGGTTTGATCGAAATACCGCCGGTGTCGAAGGTGATGCCCTTACCGACCAAGGCCACCTTCTTGGCCTGCCCGGGTTTTTTGGCCAGCCGTGATCCGCGATGGGTCAGCCGGACCAGCCGCGGCGGCCGCGACGAGCCCTTGCCCACCCCGATCACACCGCCGAAGCCGGCCTTTTGCAGCGCCTTATCGTCGAGCACTTCCACTTCGAGGCCGGCCGCTTCACCCAAAGCCTTTGCCCGCTGGGCGAATTCCGCCGGAAACAGGTGACTCGGCGGGGTGTTGACCAGGTCGCGCGCGCAGGCTACCGCGGCTGCAACCGCGGCGGCGTGTTCGGCGTCGCCTTTGGCATCTCTGGCCGTAGAAAGCGCTGTGATCTTGGCCAGACCGGGATCTTTGGGTGCGGTCTTGTCGGTGCGGAACTCGGTAAACCGATAGCTGCCCAGCACCAGCCCCTCGACCGTGGCGGCGGTGTCCAGGTGGCTCAGTGTGGTGATGACGGCTTCGGCGCCGTTCGCCGCGCGGGCCGCCGCGCCGGCGGCCCGACGGATCACATCGGTGGGCCAGGGATCGCGCGGTGTGCCCAGACCGACGGTCAGCACGCTGGCTACCGGCAGCGAGGACACCACCAGCCGATGGACCTGTTCTTTGGCGCCGGTCGCGTTCAGTGCCCGCAGCCCGGCCTCGATCTCGGCGACCGCATCCGCGGCCAAAAATGGGTCGGCGACGGCGACCGCGCCGGGCTCGTTCTCGTCATCGGTTGAGACGACGGGCACGATCAGGACTGCCTTGGCGGTGCCCCGACGGGGTAGCGCAGAGGCGACGGTGACGGCGGGGGGCTGGTAGCCGGGTTCGGTGCTCACAGGGCACCACCCTAACGATGAGCGGTCAGGCTCAATGCGTACGCTGTCACTGGTTCGTCGAAACCCTTGAGTGTCAACGGATCCTGCACAGTTGCGGGCCAGTCGGGCAACTCATTGTGCACCTGCTCGGCAACGAGGATCTGCCCCGGCGACGCGGCGGCGACGAGCCGGGCCGCCAGATTCACCGGATTGCCGAAGTAGTCGCCGTTGATGGCCAGCATCTCGCCGTAACCCAAACCGGCGCGCACCTGCAATCCGGCTTCCCGCGCACGTGGATGGTCGACGAGATCGACCGCCGCCTTGGCCAGCTGTTCGGCGCTCGGACTCACCCACATCACCGCGTCGCCGATGAATTTGACCACCCTTCCACGGTCGGCTTGCACCACGTCGGAGACGGTGGCGGAAAAACCCTTGAGCAAGTTCGACAATTCCGCGGGCGTGAGCAACTGAGTCAGCGCGGTGAAGCCGGACAGGTCCACGAAACCTACGCCGCACATCAGGCCCGCCGACGGGCCCCTCGTGATGCCCTCGATGAAGGTTCGGGTGCTGGTGAGGTGGTGGCGGTGGACGGCGTCCATCAGCGCCCCGATCCTCGGAACAAACGCCGCGACCTTGCGGAAGGCCTGAGCCGTGGCGAGTTCATCGTTGGTGTGTCCGATCCACACCTCCGGTTGACCGAATCGGATCATGGCCGACTCGGCGTCGGCAAGCCGGGCCATGGCGGCGCCCAGGACCCGCAGCGTGCCGGACACGGCCTCCTCGCTGAACTGCTCATTCAGCGCCATGCAGGTCGCCAAGGCGTCGACGTCGGCCTGGCTCAACGTGGGGGTATCGGCGTCCGGCGCGGCCAGACCGAGCAAGGCCCAGAAGTGCGCGACGTCCTCGACCGGCACGCCCAGTGCCTCGGCGGCGCTGGACAAGGTGTGAATCGGCGGCCCCGACCACTGCAGGGCATCGCCGGCGAGTCCGAACAGGCGGCCGCGGCGCTCGGCGTCGACCATCTGCTCCGCGGTGAACCCGAGACTGTCCAGATACTCGATCAGCGGTGCCCGCTCGCGCGCGTTGGCGATCCCCGCACCTTGCAGGGCCTCGAAATCGACCACCTGATTAGTGTGGAGCATCGTGACCGAGCCGTCGACGATGCAGAGCGAAGCGATGAGGAGGAGCGGCGCTTGATGCCTCAGCCCCAACACGGACCGCTCGAAGATCGCCACCGCGAGCTGGGCGCCACCTTCGCCGAATTCAGCGGCTGGCTGATGCCGGTGTCGTATGCGGGAACCGTCAGCGAGCACACCGCGACCCGCAACACCGTCGGCCTGTTCGATGTCAGCCATCTGGGCAAGGCGATCGTGCGCGGGCCGGGCGCCGCGGAGTTCGTCAACTCCACGCTGACCAATGACCTGAACCGCATCGGCCCCGGCAAAGCGCAATACACGTTGTGCTGCACCGAATCCGGCGGCGTCATCGACGACCTGATCGCCTATTACGTCGCCGACGACGAGATCTTCCTGGTGCCCAACGCCGCCAACACCGCCGCCGTGGTTGCCGCGCTGCAGGCCGCGGCGCCGCCGGGCATCACGATCACCAACCAACACCGGTCGTTCGCGGTGCTCGCGGTGCAGGGCCCTCGATCAGTCGAGGTGCTCGCGGAGCTGGGCCTGCCGACCGGCATGGACTATATGGAATACGCCGACGCCTCGTTCTCCGGGGTGCCGGTGCGGGTGTGCCGCAGCGGATACACCGGTGAGCACGGGTACGAGCTGTTGCCGCCCTGGGATTCGTCGGCTGTGGTGTTCGACGCGCTGGTGGCCGCGGTGAAGCAGGTCGGCGGGCAGCTGGCCGGTCTTGGCGCCCGCGACACGTTGCGCACCGAAATGGGCTATCCCCTGCATGGCCATGAACTCTCGGCTGAAATCTCTCCGCTGCAGGCCCGCTGTGGCTGGGCGATCGGCTGGAAGAAAGAGGCGTTTTTCGGCCGCGACGCGCTGCTGGCCGAGAAGGCCGCGGGGCCGCGGCGAACGCTGCGCGGATTGCGAGCGCTGGCCCGTGGTGTTCTGCGGGCCGGGCTGACTGTGCTCGACGGGGACACCAAGGTCGGGGTCACCACGTCGGGAACGTTCTCGCCGACACTGCAGGTCGGCATCGCGTTGGCGCTGGTCGACACCGACGCCCACGTCGAGGACGGTCAGCACGTCACCGTGGACGTCCGGGGCCGGGCGCTGGAATGTGAAGTGGTGCGACCGCCATTCGTCGAACCGAAAACTCGCTAGCGTGCGGTTATACAATCGCCCCATGCCCAGCGGCCTCCTCGAGTTCCGGGTTTCGCGCGCCGCAAAGCCGGCGAGCGACGAGGAGCGCGAAGCGATCCTGGCCGACCCCGGCTTCGGCAGATACTTCACCGACCACATGGTGTCGATCGACTACACCGCCGACCAGGGGTGGCATAACGCCAGGGTGATCGGCTACGGCCCCATCGAACTGGACCCCTCGGCGATCGTGCTGCACTACGCGCAGGGAGTGTTCGAAGGGCTCAAGGCGTACCGCTGGGCGGATGGGTCGATCGTGGCGTTCCGGGCCGAGGCAAACGCCGCCAGGATGCGGTCCTCGGCACGGCGAATCGCGATCCCCGAGCTGCCCGAGGAGCTGTTCATCGAGTCGTTGCGACAGCTGATCGCCGTCGACAAGGCATGGGTGCCGCCGGCGGGAGGCGAGGAGTCGTTGTATCTGCGGCCGTTCGTGTTCGCCACCGAGCCGGGGCTCGGGGTGCGCCCGGCCAACCAATATCGGTATCTGGTGCTGGCGTCGCCGGCGGGCGCGTACTTCCCACGCGGCATCAAGCCGGTGACGGTGTGGGTGTCGACGGAGTACGTGCGGGCCAGTCCGGGCGGCACCGGTGCCGCCAAGTTCGGTGGTAATTACGCCGCGTCGCTGGTGGCCCAGGCTCAAGCCGCCCAAAACGGTTGCGAACAGGTGGTCTGGCTGGATGCCAGCGAGCGGCGCTACATCGAAGAGATGGGCGGAATGAACATCTTCTTCGTCTTCGGCAGCGGCGGGTCGGCGCGGCTGGTCACCCCCGAGCTGTCCGGCTCACTGCTGCCCGGCATCACCCGAGACTCGTTGCTGCAGTTGGCGACCGACGCTGGATTCGCCGTCGAGGAGCGCAAGATCGATATCGACGAGTGGCAGAAGAAGTCCGCTGCCGGCGAGATCACCGAGGTGTTCGCCTGCGGTACCGCCGCCGTCATCACACCGATCGCGCACGTGAAGTACGGCGATGCGGAATTCACCGTTGCCGACGGCGAACCCGGTGAAGTGACGATGGCGCTGCGCGACACGTTGACCGGAATCCAGCGCGGCACCTTCGCCGACACCCACGGCTGGATGTCGCGGCTGGACTGAGCCAGCGGGCGCTGGTGTTTTGTAAATCCTTGTGGTTTCGCGGTTTTCCCGCGCCCCCGTCGTCTGGCGAGCCAGAATTGGGTGCCCTGTGTAAGCGATCGAGAGGAGCTTCAACGTGGCACTCGTATCGGGATTCGACCCGGCCAACAGCGGACAGCAGCCGGTCGATGTCAACGAAAACCCTGTGCCCGTCGGGGTATGGGGGGATTCCAGCACCGGCGGCGGAGTCTTCGGTACCAGCGGACCGTTGCCGAGCGGCGTATCCATTCCCATCGATCCGCCGGCCGGGGTCGAAGGGCACAGCGCGGACCGGCCGGGCGTGGTCGGTCGCAGCATCACAGCAAGCGGGGTGGTGGGGGAAAGCCAAGACGCGCCGGGCGTGCTGGCCCGCAGCTCCGCCTCCGGCCTGCTGGGGGTGACATTCAGCCCGACCGACGATGCGCACGGCGTCTTCGGCTCGAGCACCACCGGTGGAAACGGGGTTACTGGCTTCGTGGGCGGCACGACCGGCGTGATCGGCAACAGTATCCGCGGCACCGGCGTACACGGCATAACCGGCACCGGCACCGGCGTGATCGGTGAAAGCTTCGGTGACGACGGGCTGGCGGGCCCCGGCGTGTGGGGCAACAGCCCGGTATCGGTCGGTGTGCTGGGGTTCAGCAACTCCACCGATGGCAGCAGAGGCGTCACCATTGGTGAGGGCTTCGGGGTCTATGGCGCGCATTTCTCCGACGATCCGGGAGGCGGTGTCACGGGGATCAGCACGACGGGCACCGGCGTCATCGGCGAAAGCCTGGGTGGCGGTGGTGGCGGCGGGGCTGGACCCGGTGTGCATGGCCATAGCGACGTCGCCGTCGGCGTTCGTGCGGTCAGCGGGCCCACAAACGGCAGCGAAGCCCTCACATTCGGTTCCGGTCACGGCGTTTCAGCCGTACATTTTTCGGCCCAACCCGGTGGCGGGGTCTCGGGGCTGAGTGTCATCGGCAACGGTGTCGAGGGGTTTACCTATGCCAGCATCCGGCAGAACAGCGATGTCGCGGCGGTGCGCGGACAAAGCGCCAACGGGTACGCCGGATTGTTTGTGGGCCAAGTGCGCGTGGCCGGTCACCTGAGCAAGAGTGGCGGCGGGTTCACCGTCGATCACCCGACCGATCCGGACAACAAATACCTTTCGCATTCGTTCGTCGAATCGCCGGAGATGCTCAACGTCTATAGCGGCACCGTCACGACCGATAAGGACGGGACGGCGCGTGTCGAGTTGCCGTCGTATTTCGAAGCGCTCAACCGTGACTTCCGCTATCAGCTCACCGTTATCGGAGACTTCGCTCGCGCCGTCGTCTCCGAGGAAATCAAGAACAACGGATTCACCATCCGAACAGACGCCGGCAAGGTGAAGGTGTGCTGGCAAGTCACCGGTGTCCGCAAGGACGCCTGGGCCGAAGCCAACCGGATTGCGGTGGAGCAAGAGAAGCCCGACGGCGAGCGAGGCCGCTACCTGCACCCCGAGCTGTTCGGCAAGAAAGCGGTCGCAATCCATCCGGGCCCCACGGCCCGCCTCGCGGAAGTTCTGCCCGAGGAACTCCGAGATCGCGCCGAGCGGTTGGTTTCCGACCTGGACGCCACGGACGCGGCGGAGGTTAAGGACCTGTCCGGCCGGCTGGAGGAAGGCAGGCGATGGCTGCAGGAGCAGGCTGAGGCCGGGCGTGCTCGGCTCGAGGAGAGGTTGCGAGCAGTGGAAGGCATGCCATCGGCCGTCGACAGCCCAGACGCGGCCAAGCGGCGGCTGCAGGAGCGGGCCGCGGCCGGACGCGCCCAACTCGATGAGCAGTGGCGCGCGGTGCAGGAAATCGTCGAAAAGATGCGGCCCGGATCGGCTAGCCGATTGCCAGCCCGACCGCCACCACCGTCGTCGTCAGTTCGATTGCTGCGCCGAGCACGTCACCGCTGACGCCGCCGAACCGGCGCACGCAGTGGCCGACCAGCACCGCGCCGCAGCTGAGCCCCACCAGGACGGCGACCGGACCCTGCCATAGCCGCGAAGTGGCCGTCAGCGACACCGCGGCCAGCGCAATGACCCAGGCCGCAACCACCGACACCGGCTGCGTGCCGGCCACCCGGGCGCCCAGGACACTGCCTTCGGCCGCGGGCACCGACCGGCGACACGCCACGACCGCCGCAACCCGGCCCGCACAGACGGCGACGACGATCGCCACCGCACCCAGCGCCGCGAATGCCAACCCCTGCAGCATGATCACCAACACGATTGCGGCCACGCCGAACGGTCCGGTCGCACCGTCGCGCATCACCTGCCGCGCGCGTTCAGGCGGGCCGTAGCAGCCCAGCCCGTCGGCGGTGTCGGCCACACCGTCGATGTGCAGCCCACGCGTCGCCAGCAACAGCGCGGCCACGGCCAGCAGTCCGGTCAGCGGATTGCCTGCGCCGAATGCCAGCGCAGCGGCCCACACCACCGCGGCGGCCAGGGCGCCCAGCGCCGCACCGACCACCGGCAGCGCGGTCACTACACCGCCGCTGAGCGGGCGGTTCGCCGCGCCGTGCAAGGGCAGTACCGTACCGAACCCGAAAGCTGTTGCCAGCGAACGGATCACTGATCATCCCGATTGGACACGCCCGCCGCGGAGAAGGTCGACATCGACGACAGCGCGGCCACCGCGGCCCGCAGTACCGGCACCGCCAAGGTCGCCCCGGTGCCCTCACCGAGCCGCATCCGCAGGTCCAGAATCGGGTCGAGCTCCAATGCGGCCAAGGCCAGCTGGTGCGCAGGTTCGGGGGAGCGATGACCGGCCTGCCACCATTGCCGGGCCCCGGGCGCCAACCGCTCGGCCAGCAGCGCCGCGGCCGTCACCGCCACACCATCGAGCAGCATCGGGGTCCGCCGAACAGCGGCCTGCGCGCAGAACCCGGCCATCGCCGCCAGATCCGCGCCGCCGCAGCAACGCAGCAAGCCGATCGGATCCGAGGTCACCGACCGGGCACGGTACAGCGCGTCACGCACCGCCGCGGTCTTGCGCATCCAGCCCGCATCGTCGATGCCCGTCCCGTGCCCCACGATCACAGTCGGTTCGGTGTCCGTCAGCGCTGCGACCAAAGTCGTTGCCGCAGTGGTATTTCCGATACCCATATCTCCGGCGATCAGCAGATCGGCTCCAGCGTCGACCTCTTCATCGGCGATCCGCCGGCCGGCGTCGATTGCGGCGGAGGTCTCCTGCGGGGTCAACGCATCCTCGACGGCGATGTTGCCGCTGCCGCGGCGCACCTTGTGTGCGCCGATCCGTTCCGAGAGCGCGTCGGCGTCGACGGCCAGGTCGGCGACCCGGACTGCCGCGCCGGCGATCTGGGCAAGCGTGTTGATCGCCGCGCCGCCGCTGTCGATATTGGCCACCATCTGGGCGGTGACCTCCGGCGGGTAAGCCGATACCCCCGATCGGGTGACGCCGTGGTCGCCGGCGAACACGACCACCCGGACCTGCTCGAATTGCCTTGGCGGACAGGTTCCCTGGCATGACGCGACCCAAATTGACAGGTCTTCGAGACGCCCCAGTGCGCCCGCCGGCTTGGTCAACGTGTCCTGGCGGACGCGGGCAGCGTTTGCGGCGTCAGCGTCGGGGGATGGTATCGGGGGAAACGTCATCGCATCTCCGCCGGCTTGATGTGCAGCGGCTGGCCGGCCACCATGAGGACCACCCGGTCGCATAACGCGGCCAGCCGCTGATTGAGCGCACCCAACTCGTCGGTGAACCGGCGCCCGGACGCAGTGGCAGCCACTATGGTCAGACCGACTTCGTGACTGACCAGGACCAGCGGCGAAGCAAACGAGGCCACCGCTGCGAGCAGGTCGTCGACGTCCGCCGCGACCGAACCGTCCTCCCAACCCCGTCGGTCCAACGCCGCGCTGAGCCAGCACCCGAGGTCGTCGACCAGGGTGGGGGTTGTCGGTTCCTGACGCAATTGTGTTGCGACGTCGTCACTTTCCACCGTCAGCCAATGTTCAGGCCTGCGGTCGCGGTGCTCGGCAACTCGTCGCAGCCAGGCCGGGTCGGTGTCGAGCACCGGGCCGGTGGCCAAAAAGCGCACCGGCTCAAGCGGTTCGAGCGCCTCGGCGATCGCTGCTTGCGCCCACAGTGATTTGCCCGACTTTATTCCGCCGAGCACCAGAGTCCGCACGGTGGATTAGGCAGGCTTGCTGCCGCGTTTGACCTGCGGCCGTGGTGCCCGCATGCGGCGCAGCTGCGATGCCCTGCCGGCAGCGTAAAGTCCTATTCTCCAACGACTTTCGGTGTTATCGGGGAACTTCTCGTCAACCATTCTGCTGACCTTACGGCCCAGGATGACCCCGTCGATCACCATCAGGAGCATCAACACCATCATCGCCGGAGACAGCAGCAATTGCAGTTGCGGAACAGCGAACATGATGAGCAGCAACGCGATTGCCGACGGCGTGAACAGGCCCAGCAGGTTGCGCCGGCTGTCCACCACGTCGCGGACGAACCGGCGGACCGGGCCTTTGTCGCGCGGCAGCAAGTAGTCCTCGTCGCCAGCCAGCATGCGCTCCCGGCGTTCTGCCATCGCCGCTCGACGCATAGCGCTCTGGGCTTTGCGTTCTTCGCGGCTGAGCTTCGGCCCGGCGATTGACTTGCGGCGGGCACGGGCTTCGACGGCGGTCATCGGCGCCGGCGGGACGGGGCCGCGGCGCCGATCGGCGCGCTTGGGTGTAGGCCGGCCCTTCGGGGCGGTCGTGCGCGATCCGCGAGAGACCGGCGCAGACGCCCCGGCGTCGTCGTCCTGCACCTCGGCGGCGTCCTCGCCGGGGGCGGCGCTGTCGTCTTTGTTACGGCCCAGGAGCTTCACAATTGCCAGGTTACTTCGCAGGCCGTCGGCTCGATCAACCTCTGTCGGTGCCGACAACTTGGCCGGCTTTACGCTTGCCTGATGACTGGGTCGGGAGCCGCGGTCTGCGCCCACCCCCCGATGCGAGTACTGATCGCTCCGGATAGCTACGGGGACACGCTGACCGCGGTGGAGGCGGCCGGCGCGATCGCCGCGGGGTGGAGCAGGGCACGTCCCAGTGATCAGTTCACCATCGTGCCGCAATCCGATGGCGGGCCAGGCTTCGTCGGCGTGCTGGCCGACCGGGTTGGCGAGCGGCGCCGGCTACTGGTGTCCGGCCCGCTGGATGGCGAGGTGGAGGCCGAGTGGGTGTTCGATCCCACTTCCTCGACGGCGTACCTGGGTTGTGCACAGGCCTGCGGGCTGGCCCTGCTCGACGGACCGCCGACACCCCAGACCGCGCTGGCCGCACACAGCCGGGGCGTCGGCCAGCTCATCGCCGCGGCCCTGGCGGCCGGGGCGGCGCAGGTCGTGGTCGGGCTGGGCGGTAGCGCCTGCACGGACGGCGGTCGGGGCCTGATCGACGAACTCGGCGGGCTGGACGTCGCGCGGCAGCGGCTGGCCGGGATCGAGCTCGTCGCCGCCTGTGACGTGGAATACCCGCTGCTGGGGCCGTGGGGCGCCGCCCGGATCTTCGGCCCGCAGAAAGGTGCCGACGCCGAGACGGTCATCGAGCTGGAAAACCGGCTCAGGGCCTGGGGTGCTCAGCTGGACGCAGCGGCCGGCCGGGAGGTCAGCGCTGAGCAGGGTGCGGGCGCGGCCGGTGGCCTCGGCGCGGCGTTGCTGGCGCTGGGCGGCCGGTGTGCATCGGGCGCCGCGATCATCGCCGAGCACACCCGCCTGGCAGACGACATCGCCGCCGCCGACATCATCGTCACTGGTGAGGGGCGGTTCGACGAGCAGTCGCTGCACGGCAAGGTGGTCGGGTCGCTGGCGGCGGCCGCCCGGTTGTGCGAGAAGCCGGTGCTGGTGCTGGCCGGCCAGGTGGATCTCGACGAAGCAGCGCAGCGGTCAGCGGGCATCCTGGCTGCCTTCGCGATCGCCGACTACGCGGGTTCGGTGCGGTTGGCCCTGGCCGACGCCGCCAACCAGCTCATGGGGCTGGCGGCGGCGACGGCGGCGCGACTCGGGAATAGCGCGCCGACAAGGTACCGTTGACACCGTGGGTTCTCGCCCAGCGATCGCAATGAGCACATACAGGGAGAAGCAATGACTGTTCAGGAAGAGTCAGCCGCCAAGACCCACGGCGTGATCCTGACCGAGGCCGCCGCGGCCAAGGCGAAGTCACTGCTGGACCAGGAGGGCCGCGACGACCTGACGCTGCGTATCGCGGTGCAGCCGGGTGGCTGCGCCGGACTGCGCTACAACCTGTTCTTCGATGACCGCTCGCTCGACGGTGACCTGACCGCGGAGTTCGGCGGTGTCACGTTGACCGTTGACCGGATGAGCGCACCGTATGTGCAAGGCGCCAGCATCGACTTCGTCGACACCATCGAGAAGCAGGGCTTCACTATCGACAACCCGAACGCCACCGGGTCGTGCGCCTGCGGCGACTCGTTCAACTAATACGTGCCGCCCGTCCGGAGCACGTAAGAGCACACCAGCACCTGATTGTGCTGAACTAGCAATTGCGCGATGCCCTGAACGCCGTCGCGTTCGGGACCGCCGGTCGCCGGGGTCACACGCATGCTGAACAGCACCTGAGCCTGATAGTTCGACCAGTGCACGACCTTGTCGATCGAGGTCACCCTGGCTTGGGAGAACTGCTTGCGGAACGCGTCGCTGGACAGTTTCGCCAACGCTTGATCGGCACGGCGATCCCGGACGGCGTCGTAGATGCCGCAGAGCGTATTGCGGGCGATGGCTTCGGTATCACGGTGCTGCAGAGCATCCAGATAACCCTGAATCGCCGTCGTGGCCGTCGCTTCGGTGAGTGTCCCCGCGGACGTGGACCCGCTTTGACGCTTGCCGTAGACGATCGCGGCGGTCATCGCCCCGACGAGCACGACGGCCAGCGCAACGCCGACAAGCAGCCTGCGACGACGGCGTCGCGGGTACGGTATCGGCGGCGGTAGCGCCCCCGACGGCGTGCTTTCATAAATCAGCGGACCGGGAATGGGTTGACTGGGATGCGGATCGGTGAGCGGCGGTCCGTCCGCGCCGACATCGTGGTTCGGCGACTGCGGACCGGGCATCAGTTCTCCTACGCTGGTGGACTGCACCGTCGCGGTTCTCCTAACGCAGGCTAGCGCACCCGGCGTCATCGGCGACTGTAGGCTTAGCTAGCTGAACTTAGAAACGAAGGGTGGATTTTCGTGACGATCGCGGTGACCGGTTCCATTGCAACCGACCATCTAATGCGGTTCCCAGGCCGGTTTTCCGAACAACTGCTCGCCGACCACCTGCAGAAAGTTTCACTCAGTTTCCTTGTCGACGACCTGGTGATCCACCGCGGTGGAGTCGCCGGGAACATCGCGTTCGCCATCGGTGTGCTGGGCGGTGACGTGACACTGATCGGCGCCGCCGGCGACGACTTCGACGACTACCGCAAGTGGCTGCAGGCGCACGGCGTCAACTGTGACAACGTCCTGATTTCCGAGACGACCCATACCGCGCGATTCGTCTGCACCACCGACATTGACATGGCCCAGATCGCGTCGTTCTATCCCGGCGCGATGTCGCAGGCCCGCAACATTTCTCTCGCCAATGTGGTGTCGGCGATCGGGGCACCGGAGCTGGTCATCATCGGGGCCAACGACCCGGAGGCCATGCTCTTGCACACCGAAGAGTGCCGCAAACTCGGTCTGCCGTTCGCCGCTGACCCATCGCAGCAGCTGGCCCGCCTTAACGGCGACGAGATTCGCAAGCTGGTCAACGGCGCCCGCTACCTGTTCACCAACGACTACGAATGGGACCTGCTGTTGTCCAAGACCGGCTGGACCGAAGCCGACGTGATGGGGCAGGTCGGGCTGCGGGTCACCACCTTGGGTCCCAAGGGGGTGGACATCGTCGAGCCTGACGGCACCACCATCCACGTCGGCGTCGTGCCCGAAACCCGCCAGGTGGACCCGACCGGTGTGGGGGATGCGTTCCGGGCCGGATTTTTGACCGGTCACAGCGCGGGTCTGAGCCTGGAGCGGTCAGCCCAACTCGGGTCGCTGGTCGCGGTTTTGGTGCTGGAGTCCACCGGCACTCAGGAGTGGGAGTGGGACCGTGAGGTCGCGGTGTCGCGGCTGGCCGGCGCCTATGGCGACGAGGCCGCTGAAGAGATCGCGGCCGCGTTGCCGCGTTGACTCTGCGTGTGCCAGAAGATCAGAGCTGCACCGGATAGTGCGGCTCGCTGATCTGCGGTACCACGCTGTGTTCGACGAAAATCGCATGCCACAGCATGAAGATCAGCACTGTCCACAGTCGGCGACTGTGATCGGTTGTGCCACAACGGTGTTCGTCGATCATTCGGCGCACCGCGGCGATATTGATCAGATGGTCGGCCTGCGAGGAATCGGTCATCGCATATGCCCACTCCAGCAATTCGCCTGCGCGCAGCCAGTGTCGGATCGGCACCGGGAAGCCCAGCTTGGGTCGGTTGAGCACGTGCGCCGGGACGATGGGCTCCAGCGCCCGACGCAGCGCATACTTGGTCGTCGTGCGAGTTATCTTGGCCCGCAACGGTAACCGGGACGCAACCGCGAACACCTCCGAGTCCAAAAATGGCACCCGCAATTCCAGCGAGTTGGCCATCGTCATCTTGTCGGCCTTGACCAGGATGTCTCCCCGCAGCCAGGTGAACAGGTCGATGTGCTGCATGCGGGCCACCGGATCCCAGCCCACTGACTCGGCGTATATCGGCGCTGTGACGTCGGTGTGGGTCCACTCCGGGCGGAAACCGGGTAGCACATCGCGCAGCTGGTCGTCGGAAAAGCTGCGGGCATTGCCGTAGTAGCGCTCCTCGAGCGTGAGTGATCCGCGATGCAGCAGACTCTTGCCGCGCATACCTGTCGGCAACGGCCTGGACATTTTGCCGACTCCGCGGCGTAGTGGAGCGGGCAGGTAGCTGAAAGGCTTGAGCGACAACGGTTCCCGATAAATTGTGTAACCGCCGAACAACTCGTCGGCGCCCTCACCGGACAGCACCACTTTGACGTGCTTGCGGGCTTCGCGCGCGACGAAAAACAGCGGCACCAGCGCGGGGTCGGCCACCGGTTCGTCGAGGTACCAGACGATCTCCGGCAACGCGGCGACGAACTCGTCCGCGCTGACCACCTTGGCGATGTGTCGTGCCCCGATCGCCTCGGCGGAGGCCACCGCGATGTCGATCTCGGAAAAGCCCTCCCGCTCGAAGCCGGTGGTGAACGTGATCAGCTTGGGGTTGTGGCGGATCGCCAGCGCCGCGATCGCCGTCGAGTCGATGCCGCCGGACAAGAAGGCGCCCACGGTGACGTCGGCGCGCATGTGCTTGGCAACCGAGTCCTCCAGCACCGCGGTGATCTCGTCGTAGCGAGCCTGTGCGGTGTCGCGGGTTATCGGCGTTGCGGCGAACCGGGGGACGAAGTAGCGGGTGATCTCGGTTGTCGGATCTCCGGGACGAATCCGGGCATAACAGCCTGATTCGAGCCGGCGCACCCCACGGTGCAGGGTCTCGGGCTCGGGCACGTACTGCAGCACGGTGTAGTGCTGCACGGCCCGGTGATCGATGCCGGTGTCAAAGCCCACCAGGTCAGCCAGGTCCAGTAGGCATTTCTTCTCGCTGGCTACCGCGGTGCCGCCGGGTCCGGTCGCCATGAACAGCGGCTTGATACCGAACGGGTCACGCGCGCAGAACAATTCGCCGGCAACGCTGTCCCACAGCGCGAACGCGAACATGCCACGCAGCCGGGCGAGCGCCCCGGCGCCCCAATGGTGGTAGGCGGCGATGATCGCCTCGCCGTCACCGTCGGTGTTGAAGGAGGCGCCATGAGTATCGGCGAGCTCGGCGCGCAGCTCGAGGTAGTTGTAGATCTCGCCGTTGAACACCAGCATGTAGCGGTCCGGGGTTGCCGGCGGTCCCCAGCGCAGCGGCTGGTGCGAGTGCGCGATGTCGATGATGGACAGCCGGTTGAAACCCAGCACCACCGGCCCGTCCGCCCACGTGCCCGGCTCATCAGGGCCCCGGTGGCGCATCAGATGAGATGCTTTGCCGACTGCGTCGACCGCGCCTGAAGCGGTGTCGGGTGTGGCTCCGACGAATGCCAGCAGTCCGCACACCGGGCCAAGTATGCCGCACCCTGCTAGCTGTGCTGACGTGGCGAGGGGGACTCTGCGCGGGTAGCCGGGTCCCGTGGTCTACGCTGCGTAGTATTCGACTGCTGCGGCGAGTCGGCCGACTGCCGTCGGCCCCGCTGGTGAAACAGGAGGCGCCAAACGTGACACTCCGCGGGCCAAGCCGTTCCGCAGGCTTTCGTCGGCTTCGGCTGCCGTTGCTGGCCGGCACGCTGGGCGTGCTGGCGGTCACCCTGAGCGGCTGCAGCTGGCAGCAAGTCCTGGGGCTGGGCTGGCCGTATGGGATCACCCCGGAGGCCCAGCTCAACCGCGACCTATGGGTTGGCGCGGTGATCGCCTCGCTGGTGGTTGGTGCCATCGTGTGGGGCCTGATCTTCTGGGCGTCGGCGTTTCACCGCAAGAAGGCCACCGACACCGAGCTGCCCCGCCAGTTCGGTTACAACCTGCCGCTGGAGTTGGCGCTCACCGTCATACCGTTCCTGATCATCTCGGTGTTGTTCTACTTCACCGTCGTGGTGCAGGAGAAGATGCTGCATTTGGCGTCCGACCCGGAGGTTGTCGTCGACGTCACGTCGTTCCAATGGAACTGGAAGTTCGGCTACCAGAAAGTCGACTTCAAGGACGGCACGCTCAAGTACAACGGAGCCGACCCGGCCCGCAAAGCGGCGATGGTCTCCAAACCCGAGGGCAAGGACAAGCACGGCGAAGAGCTCGTCGGACCGGTCCGCGGAATCAACACCGAGGACCGCAGCTACCTCAATTTCGACAAGGTCGAAACGCTGGGCACCAGTACCGAGATTCCGGTGCTCGTGCTCCCGGCGGGCAAGCGAATCGAGTTCCAATTGGCCTCCGCGGACGTGATACACGCGTTTTGGGTGCCGGAGTTCCTGTTCAAGCGCGACGTGATGCCTCACCCTGACGCCAACCATTCGGTCAACAGATTCCAGGTCGCCGAAATCACCAAGACCGGCGCTTTCGTCGGGCGGTGCGCCGAGCTGTGCGGCACCTATCACTCGATGATGAATTTCGAGGTTCGGGTGGTGTCACCCAACGACTTCAAGGCCTATCTGCAGCAGCGGATCGCCGGAAAGTCGAACTCGCAGGCGTTGCAAGCGATCAATCAGCCTCCGTTTGCGGTTACGACCCATCCGTTCGACACTCGTCGTGGAGAGCAGTCGCCCGCAGCGAGCAAGTAGGCAAGTACGAATCCCAACAACAAGCCCGACAACAAGCCAGAGAACCAGGACAACAACGATGCATATCGAAGCCAGGCTGTTTGAATTCATAGCCGGGTTCTTCATCGTTAGTACGGTGGTCTACGGCGTGCTGACGAAGATGTTCGCCACCGGCGGGGGGGAATGGGCCGGCACCACGGCACTGGCGCTGACGGCCGGCATGGCGTTGATCGTCGCCACTTTCTTCCGGTTTGTTGCACGCCGGCTCGACACCCGGCCCGAGGACTATGAGGGCGCCGAGATCAGTGACGGCGCCGGAGAACTGGGTTTCTTCAGCCCACACAGCTGGTGGCCAGTGCTGGTCGCGCTGGCGGGCTCGGTCGCGGCGGTGGGAATCGCGTTGTGGTTGCCCTGGCTGATTGTCGCCGGTGTGGTGTTCATTTTGGCCTCGGCGGCGGGGTTGGTCTTCGAGTACTACCTGGGTCCCGAGAAGCACTGATCGGCGCTTTACAAGGTCACAATCAGGGCGTCAGTTGATCGGTGGTCGGTCGCTGTGAATGTAGTGATCTGTCAGGTTGGGTAGGGTTTTGCAAGCACAATGTGGAACATCGACGCGTGCCTGAGGCCACCAACCCTGCGGCCCGGGCGCGCTGCTGATGTGGTGGAACAGGACAGACAGAAATGAGCGGGCCGAATTCTCCTGGACCGGAATCCGACCAGCTGGATTCCGGCGGCGATCCGCGCCTCAACGACCACGCGCTGGACGCCGATTACCACAGGAATCACGCCGACGAGGGCGATCAGACAAGCGAGACCGAGATCTATTCTCGGGCGTATTCAGCTCCGGAGTCCGAGCACTTCACCAGCGGTCCGTACGTGCCGGTCGACCTCGACCTCTACGACTACGACCACTACGACGCACCGGCCGAGGACGAAGCGAGGCCGCCGCGCTGGCCGTGGGTGGTGGGTGTCGCCGCGATTCTGGCCGCGATCGCGCTGGTGGTCTCCGTGTCGCTGCTGGTCACCCGCACCAAGACCAGCGATCTGGCCACGCCCGGCACCGCGCCGTCGTCCACGCCACCGATGCAAGACGAGATCATCGTCACCACGCCGCCGCCCGCACCCCCTCCGCCGACCCCCGCGGCTCCCAAGCAGGTCACCTATTCGGTGACCGGGACCAAGGCTCCGTTCGACCAGATCACGATCACCTACACCGACGCCTCTGGATTGCGGCGGGTCCAGCAAAATGTCTACATTCCGTGGACCCTGACACTGACACCGATTTCGGCGTCTGAGATCGGTTCGGTGGAGGCGTCCAGCCTGCTGCGCCTGAGCAAGTTGAACTGCAAGATCACCAGCAGTGACGGCACGGTGTTGTCGGCCAACGAAAACAACGCCCCGCAAACGAGCTGCTGATGGTCAACAGGTATTCCGTCGGCCGCCGCGGGTGGGCGACGATGAGGCCGACGACCGCCGATCGCATCCTGATCGGGGCGTGCGCCGCGGTCTGGCTGGCACTGATCGGCATGAGCGTGGCCGCCCTGGTCGCGCTGATCGACCTGGGCAGAGGATTTCACGAATCGAAGGGCGATTCACGCAGTTCGGCGGTGTTGTACGTCGTCATCGTCATTTCCGCGCTGGTGATCCTGGCGGCGATTCCGCTGCTGCTACGTGCCCGACGCACCACGCGGACCGAGCCCACCGGCCGCTCGGTGATCATGCCCGCGCGCGATTACCGCGGCCAGCCGATCAGGCCGGGGTACCCGCCGCCGCGCACCATCGCCGGTCAGCAGGATCCGACCGAGCGGTTGACCACATTGCGCCGGGCCGGGTTGTCGGACGCGGAGCTGGAGCGCATCTGGTTGCGCGGCAGCGTAGGTCTGCTGACGACTATGGGTGTGGCGTTGATCGGGGTCGCGGCGGCGACCTATCTGATGGCCGTCGGCCACCAGGCTGGCGCGTGGACCATGTACGTGCTCGCCGGCATCGTCACCGTCACGATGCCGCTGATCCCGTGGCTCCATGTGCGGCAGCTACGCCGCACACTCGCTGAGCACCAGCGCTAGTGGTGGCCGTTGGTGGAATCGTTGCTGCCGTCTTGATGTTCGCGCAGCGCGGTGAGCGCACGCTGCTCACCGGCGTGCCGCGCCTCACGAAGCGCGGCGTCTTCCGAAACCGGGTCGGCGAACAGCAAGCTGCCGGAGCCGGGTGAGCCGGCCAAGCCCAGCTTGTTCATCTTGTTGGGCACCGGCGCCCCCTGGTATTCCAGTGGCACCGGGTGGCCGTGCTCGTCGACCGGGCCCAGCGGCTGATGCAGCTCGATGTAGGCACCGTGTGGCAAGCGTTTGATAATGCCGGTTTCGACGCCGTGTTCGAGCACAGCACGGTCGCTGCGCTGCAACCCAACACACCATCGGTAGGCGATGAAGTAGACGATCGGCGGGAGCACCACCATCCCGATGCGCCCGATCCACGTCGTCGCGTTCAGTGAGATGTGGAACTTCCAGGCGATGATGTCGTTCATTGCCGCCAGCGTCAGGACCATGTAGAACGCGATTGCCATGCAGCCGATGGCGGTGCGCACCGGAACATCCCGCGGCCGCTGCAACAGGTTGTGGTGGGCGTAGTCGCCGGTGAATCGCTTCTCCAGGAACGGGTAGATCGTCAGCAGCACGAAAACCAGCCCCATGATCAGCGCGACGCCGACGGCGCCGGGGATCGTGTGATGCCAGAAGTAGAATTCCCATGCCGGCCAAAGCCGGGCCAGGCCCTCGGTCCACATCATGTAGAAGTCCGGCTGCGAACCCGCCGACACTTGAGATGGCTTGTAGGGACCCAGGTTCCAGATCGGGTTGATCTGCAGTAAGCCACCCATCAGACCCAGGATGGCCACGACCAGCGCGAAGAACGCGCCGGACTTCACCGCGAACACCGGCAGCACCCGTACTCCGACGACGTTGTGCTCGGTGCGGCCCGGCCCGGGGAACTGCGTGTGCTTTTGGAACCAGACCAGCGCCAGATGCACCCCGATCAGCGCCAGGATGATACCGGGGAACAGCAGAATGTGGATGGCGTACAGCCGAGGGATGAGGATGTCGCCGGGGAAGTCCCCGCCCATCAATGCCCAGTGCAGCCAGGTGCCAATCACAGGCATTCCCAACGTGATCGACGACAGCGCGGCCCGCAGACCAATACCCGACAACAGGTCGTCGGGCAGCGAGTAGCCGAAGTAGCCCTCGAACATGGCCAGGATCAACAGCAGCGCACCGATGACCCAGTTGGCTTCACGCGGCCGCCGGAACGCCCCGGTGAAGAAGACACGAGCCAGGTGGACCATGATCGCCGCGGCGAACATCAGTGCGGCCCAGTGATGGATCTGCCGCACGAACAAGCCGCCACGCACTTCGAAGGAGATGTTGAGCGCGGTTTCGTAGGCCCGCGACATCTCCACACCGCGCAGAGGTTGGTACACCCCGTTGTAGGTGACCTCGGTCATCGACGGATCGAAGAACAGCGTGAGATACACACCGGTGATCAGCAAGACGATGAAGCTGTACAGGGCGATCTCGCCGAGCAAGAACGACCAGTGTGTCGGGAAGACCTTGTTGAGCTGGCGCCGCACCGCAGCCGACGGGTGATATCGGGTATCGATGTCCTGAGCCTGACGAGCCAGCAGGTTGCCTATATCGAGTTTCGGACTCATGAGGTGCGCTCCCAAAATGCCGGTCCGACGGGCTCGATGAAGTCGCCGTTGGCGACCAGATACCCGTTGCTGTCAATGGTGATCGGCAGCTGTGCCAACGCGCGCGCCGCCGGGCCGAAGATCGGCTTGGCGAAGTGCAGCGCGTCGAACTGCGACTGGTGACACGGGCACAAGATTCGGTAGGTCTGTTTCTCGTACAGCGACGCCGGGCAGCCCAGATGCGAGCACACCTTGGTGTAGGCGAACAGCTCCCCGAAGTTGAAGCTTTCTTGCCCTTTGCGTTTGACCATCCGGGACATGTCGTTGGGCCGAATGCGGATGAGCATCACCGGGTTCCGGACACCCATCATGATGGTCTGCAGCCGTTCCCGCGATTCGGGTGTGGTGCCATCGCCGTCGGACTCGCGCCACGGGAAGACCGTCTCCATTCCGCCGGCGTCGATGTCTTCGGGACGCACCTTGACGAAGGGCGCTCCGGCATGCTCGCCGGTGGCCCGCGCCAGGTAGATGGTCTCGCCGGGGTAGCGCGGCGTCCATCCGGAGGTCCACAGCACCGCTTTCTTGCCCTCCGCGGTCTGCACCACCGGCTTCCACGGGTTTTTGATCAGACCTCCGGCGAACGCCACCAGGGTGCCCAGGCCGAACGCGCCCAGGCCGATGCCCAGCGACGCGCCGATCAGCTTGCGGCGCCGCAGCGTTGAGCCTTCGAACGCGTCGGTCAGATTGGCGACCACCGTCTTGCGGTGGATTTCGGGGGAGTCCCCGTCGTGGCGTTCCTGGATCGAAATCTCTTCGGGGATGAACTTTTTCTGGAAGAGCACCGCGCCGACGGCGATCGAC
The DNA here is from genome assembly GCA_002101905.1 of Mycobacterium shimoidei. Lineage (GTDB taxonomy): Bacteria > Actinomycetota > Actinomycetes > Mycobacteriales > Mycobacteriaceae > Mycobacterium > Mycobacterium shimoidei. The sequence continues at coordinate 25,466 of LQPU01000008.1, forward strand.
AGGATCGACAGCCCGAAGGTGAGCCCGTAAAGCGGAGTGGTCAGCGAGTACAGGAAGCTGCCTTCGGAGCCCTCCGGCTTGTACTCCCACGGCCAGAACAGGAAGACCAGCAGCAGCGCCAGGCCGAACCCGCCACCGGCCAAGAACCACCGCGCAACCCGGCGGTCGGTGCGCTTCTCGGCCCGGGTGCCGGCTACCGGCCAACGGGATTCCTTGTAGACGGTTTCGACGCCGTCGAGCCGGCCACCCAGCCGGACGAGCTCGTCGCGCGACATCGCGTTGAGGTCGGCGTCACTGGGCTGGTCGGGTACGCCCTGTTGGCCCGGTGCGTCAGTGCCCTTGGTCTCAGTCATGACCGCGCCCCAATCCACAGCGCCACACCGATGATGGCGACCATCCCGATGATCCACATCGCCATGCCCTCCGGAGCAGGTCCGAACCCGCCCAGGCCGTAGCCGCCCGGTTGACGTTCTTCGCTAACGGTTTTCACGTAGGCGATGATGTCCTTCTTGGCATCGAAAGACAGCTGACGGTCGGAGAACCTTGGCATGTTCTGCGGGCCGGTCAGCATCGCGGCGAGGATCTGCTGCTCGTTGGCGGGCCCCAAGTCGGGCGCGTACTTGCCCGACGACAGCGCTCCGCCCTTACCGGTGAAGTTGTGGCAGGAGGCGCAGTTGAGCCGGAACAGGTCGCCACCGCGGCCCAGATCGTCGCCGCGCAACGACTTTTGGGCGATGCTGCCGTCCGGGTTGCGCACCACTGTCGGGCCGCCGCCGTTGGCCTGCACGTAGGCCCCCAGCGCGTCGATCTGCCGCTCGTCGAAAATCGGGTCCTTGCGCGGCGCCTGCGCCTCACCGCGCGAGGCCGGCATACGCCCGGTGGATACCTGGAAGTAGACGGCGGCTTCACCGACGCCGATCAGGCTCGGGCCACGGTCCGGCACGCCCTGCAGATTGGCGCCGTGGCAAGTGACGCAAGAGGTTTCGAACAGCTGCTTGCCAGTGCGCAGCAGCGCCGACGACGATTCGTCGGCGACGGCCACCTGAGGGCTGGGAGTCAGGACGGCGGCCAGCCCGCCGGCGACGCCGAGCGCCACCAACAGCAGCAGGGCGGCGGACAGCCGCCGGTGCAGCCGTCGCCGGAAGCGGTTACTGCTCAGTGTCTTCAACCGTGCACTCCTGTTGGTTTGTGTGCGCCTGGTCATCGGATGAAATAGATCGTGGCGAACAGTGCGATCCAGACGATGTCGACGAAGTGCCAGTAATAGGAGACGACGATCGACGCGGTCGCTTGTGCTGGGGTGAACTTGCTCATCGTGGTGCGGACCAACAGGAAGATGAAGGCGATCAGCCCACCCGTGACGTGCAGTCCGTGGAATCCGGTGGCCAGGTAGAACACGGTGCCGTAGGCGCTGCCGGGGATCGTGGTGCCGTGCGTGGTCAGGTGGAAGTACTCGTAGGCCTGGCCGAGGATGAAGAACAGGCCCATCAAGAAGGTGACCACGTACCAGCGGCGCAGCCCGAACACGTCACCACGCTCGGCGGCGAACACCCCCATCTGGCAGGTGAACGACGACGCGATCAGCACCAGCGTCACTGGAACGGCTTGGTAGAGGTTCAGTTCCGTGGGCGGCGGCGGCCAGACACCGCCGGCCTGAGCGCGCGCGGTGAAGTACATCGCGAACAACCCAGCAAAGAACATGAGTTCGCTGGAAAGCCACACTATGGTGCCGACACTGACCATGTTGGGCCGATTGAGCGAATGCACGCGCGAGGTGATGGCAGTACCCGAGGTCCCTACAGCACTCGTCACATCCGCAAGTATGACGCTTTGTAGTTGTTGAACTCCACCCGGGGCGGCAATTGGCGCGTCCCACGTTGGGGGTGGGACCATCGGCGCGTGGCGATGTCACCTTCCGGGTTGTCCTGGCCGCGGATCCTGGCGGATCTGACGGCCGGGCGGAACCTGGCCCGCGGGCAGGCCGGCTGGGCGATGGAACAGATCATGACCGGCACCGCGACACCGGCCCAGATTGCCGCGTTCGCCGTGGCGCTGACCACGAAGCTTCCCACTTCTGCCGAGGTCAACGAGTTGGCCGAGGTGATGCTGGCCCACGCGCTGCGGGTGCCCACCGACGGCATCGGCACCGACACCGTCGACGTGGTCGGTACCGGCGGCGACGGGGTGTCGACCGTCAACCTGTCCACGATGGCCGCGATCGTGGTGGCTGCCGCGGGCGTGCCGGTGGTCAAGCACGGCAACCGGGCGGCTTCGTCGCTGGCAGGCGGCGCCGACACCCTCGAGGCGTTGGGTGTCCGCATCGATTTGGGTCCCGAAGAGGTCGCCCGCAGCGTCGCGGAGGTCGGGATCGGGTTCTGCTTCGCGCCGCAGTTTCACCCCTCCTACCGGCACGCGTCGGTGGTGCGGCGCGAGATCGGGGTGCCCACGGTGTTCAATCTGCTTGGCCCGCTTACCAATCCGGGTCGGCCGAGGGCCGGGCTGATCGGCTGCGCGTTCGCCGACCTCGCCGAGGTGATGGCCGGAGTGTTCGCGGCGCGGCAGTCCAGTGTGTTGGTGGTGCACGGCGACGACGGCCTGGACGAGCTGACCACCACCACCACGAGCACCATCTGGCGGGTGCAGGCCGGCACGGTGGACAAACTGATCTTCGATCCCGCGGGATTCGGGTTCGCCCGCGCTGAGCTCGACGAGTTGTTAGGTGGTGACGCGACGGCCAATGCCGCCGAGGCCCGGGCGGTGCTGGCCGGTGCAAAGGGCCCGGTGCGCGACGCCGTCGTACTCAACGCCGCCGGCGCGATCGTGGCGCACACCGGGTTATCCAGCCGCGCCGAGTGGCTGCCGGCGTGGGAGGACGGCCTGCGCCGCGCCGCCGACGCGATCGACTCCGGAGCGGCCGAACAGCTGCTCGCGCGATGGGTGCGGTTCAGTCAGCAGGTCTGAATCGACCTGCGCAGCGGCCACCCGCGCCGAGCGGGCCGCCGCCGCCCACGCCGCCCACCGGCCGGCCGACCGCAGCGGCGACGCCCACCCTTGGTCGGCCTGCACGATGCGCACACCGGGCGCGGCAAGCCAGCGCTCGATCAGCGCGGTCTCCTCGATCAACGCGCCGCCTAGCGGGGCGGCGTGCGGCAGGACCACCTGCGCTCCCGCCCGGAGTGCATCGACCACGGGCATCGGCGGCACGCCGCGGGCGGCGGTGCCGGCCGCGGCGAGCCGCCCGTAGCGGATGACGGCGAGTTGCCAGCCGCCGCGCCCGTCCGGCGCGGCCGCCACCAGCTCGCCGAGGGCGGCCAGCGCCCGCAGGCGCTGCCCGCGCCACAGCGCCTCGACCGCGGCCATGGTGTGGTCGCGCAGCCGGGCCGCGGTCTCGTAGCGATGCCGGTCGGCCAGTGCGGTGATGTGGTCGACCGCCGCGGCCAGCGCGCTGTCGTCGGTGCCGTCGATCAACGCCTCGGCACGCCGGACCGCCGCGGCGTATTGGGCGGCGGTCAGGTCGCGCCCAGCCGGACACGGCGACACCTCGCGAGGCGGACACGCCGGCCCGTGCCGGGCGGTGCGCGCCAGCCGGGTGGTGCAGGTGCGCACCCCGGTGAACCTGGCCAGCAGCGCTGCGGTGTCGGCGGCGTCGGCGCGGGAGTGAAACGGGCCGATCGCCCGCTGATGCCGCGGTGTGCGCACCAGCGAGAATCGCGGGAAAGCCTCGTCGGTCAGCACCACCCACCACCACCGGTGCGGGAATCTCGACCGGCGGTTGTACGGCGGGGCGTGCGCGGCCAGCAGTCGCAACTCGCGGACACCGGCCTCCAGCGCATGCGCGCAATCGACATGCTCAACGGCTTCGGCCAGCGCCACCATCTCCTTGATGCGGGCCCGCTGGTCGGCGCCGTTGAAGTACTGCAACACCCTGCGCCGCAAATCAATTGCGGTGCCGACGTATAGCACTTCGCGGGACGGTCCGCGGAACAAATAGACGCCCGGCCGGTGCGGGAGATGCTGGGCCAGCACGCGTTTGCGCCGTTGCGCCGGTGTCACACCGGGCAGGTAGGAACGCAGATCGGCGTAGGTGTGCACGCCCTGGTTGCCCACCCGCTCGATCAGCGCGTGCAACACCTCGACGGTGGCGCGCGCGTCCTCGAGCGCCCGGTGGGTGGGCTCGTTGGCGACGGCGAACAACCGCGCCAACGCGGCCAGCCGCACGCTGGGCGCTTCCTCGCGGCTGAGCACCCGACGGGCCAACCGAACCGTGCACAGCACTGCCGGACGGGGCCAGGGGATTGCGCACTGTTCGGCGGCGGCTCGCAAAAATCCGATATCGAAGCGGGCGTTGTGCGCCACCAGCACCGCGCCGCGGGCGAACTCGAAAAAGGCCGGCAACACCGCGCCGATGGTCGGCGCATCGCACACCATCGCGGTGGTGATGCCGGTGAGCCGCACGATCTGCGGCGGGATGCTGCGCTGCGGGTCCACGAGCGTCGCGAACTCGCCGAGCACCGCGCCGCCCTGCACCTTGACCGCGCCGATCTCGGTGATGGCATCGGACGCCGCGCTGCCGCCGGTGGTCTCCAGGTCGACGATGACGAACGTCGTCTCGCGCAGGGACACCTCCGCGAGCGCGTCGAACCCGGCGAGGCTCAGCTGCCCGGGGTCGCCCATGGAGCGAGACGTTAAGCAACCGCACCGACAACACCGACCAACCTTGTCGGTGGCCGCGGTTAGCCTGCGGGCACAGCGACAAGCGCAGCGAAAGGACCAGCCCGATGTCACGAAGCACCAGGCCAGATGACCCGCGCGGACCGACGGGACCGGTGAGAATCGATTGCGACGACTGCGCGGTGCGCGGTCCGGGATGCCGCGACTGCGTCGTCAGCGTGTTACTTGGGGTACCGGAAACTTTGCTGGAGGATGAACGCGCGGCCCTGGAGGTACTCGCCGATGCGGGCCTGGCACCGAGGCTTCGGCTGGTGCCGATTCACCGCCGCGGAGTGGGCTGACGGCCGTCAAAATCTGACTGATTTCTTAATGTTCCTAGGTTGGACAATACCTATACCGTTTCGTAACCTGTCTGAGACCTAAAGCAAATCCGGCGATCTCGCCGACGGGTTTTAAGGAATCACGATTTTAGGGTCGGGGCTAGACGGTAGAGGCTGGGCTGGACGGGCCAAGCGATTTGCCATCGCTGCGACCGCAGGTTTGATCACTTTCTCATCCGGGATCGCGGTGGCCAGTGTGCTGGCCCATCCGGCCAATGTGCTGGCCGACCCGGCCAATGACGCCGTCGCCAAGCTCAACGAGCTGTCCCGGCAGGCCGAGCAGACCACCGAGGCGATGCACAGCGCGCAGCTCGACCTCAACGAGAAGCTGGCCGCGCAGCGGGCCGCCGACAAGAAGCACGCCGAAGACCAGGCCGCGGTGGAGGCCACCAAGTCCCGGCTGGCGGCGTTTCAGGCCGGCGTCAACAAATTTGCCGCGGCGATGTACATGGGTGGGCGTACCGACGGTATGGGTGCGATCCTGACCGCGGAGTCGCCGCAGCAGCTGATCGGCAAGCTCGCCACCCAGCGGGTGATCGCGACCGAGATGTCGACGCAGATGGCCAACTACCGGGCCGCCAGCGAGCAGGCCGCCAAGGCCGAGCAGGCGTCGGCGAAGTCGGCGGCTGACGCCAAGACCGCGGCCGAGCAGGCCGCCGCGGTGCGAGCCAGCCTGCAGGCCAAGCAAAGTCAGCTGCAACTGCAGATCGCGGTGGTCAAGTCGCAGTACGGCGCGCTGTCGCCGGGGCAGCGGGCCGCGCTGGCCGAGCCCGGCCCGGTGCCGCCGCCGCCCGCCGCGGTGCCGGCGGCCGCTCCCGCCCCGGAAGCGCTGCCCCCGGGCGGTGGACCCGGTGAGCCCGCGCCCGACGCTGCCCCCGACGGCATATCCGGAACCGGCCCACGGGCAACCGCAGTGCAGGCGGCCCTGACCCAGGTCGGCGCGCCCTACGCATGGGGAGGTGCCGCGCCCGGCGGCTTCGACTGCTCCGGGCTGGTGATGTGGGCCTTCCAGCAGGCGGGCATCGCGTTGCCGCACTCCAGCCAGGCTCTCGCGCACGGCGGGCAGCCCGTCGCTCTTTCCGACCTGCAGCCCGGTGACGTGCTGACGTTCTACTCCGATGCGTCTCATGCCGGCATTTATGTCGGCGACGGCCTGATGGTCCATTCCTCCACCTACGGTCAGCCGGTACGAGTGGTGCCGATGACCTCGTCCGGCCCGATCTACAACGCTCGCCGTTACTGATCGCCGACGCCGGTGGTTACCGGCGTTGTTGGCCTGCATGTTGACCGCCGAGCTGGTGCTGGCGGCGACGGTGTTGACCCGGCCGCAAGCCCAGTCGGACATTCCGCCCACCGTCGCGGCCGCCGGGCGAACCGTTCGGCTGGTCAACGCCGGCGGGCCGGTCGCCGAGCCGCTGTTGCGCCGCGTCGCGGCGAACATCGGTGCGGCGGTTGAGACGGTGCAGACGTTTTGGGGCGCGGACTGGCCGCGTGAGATCACCATCGTTGCCACCGGCTCGCAACGCCAGTTCGAGGCCGAGGCAGGCGGCGGGAACGCGGCGCAGTGGGCTGACATCGCCGCAGTCGCTGTTGCCGACCGGGTCGACCCGAGCCGCCGCGTCGCGGCCGGCCAGCGGATTGTGTTCGCACCCGGTGCGGTCAACATGACTGATTCCGCATTTCGAATTGTGTTGAACCATGAGCTCTTTCACTATGCGGCTCGGGCCGACACCGCACTCGATGCGCCGCGTTGGCTGACCGAAGGGGTGGCGGACTTCGTGGCCCGCCCGCCCACCGCTATCCCGGCGGGCACGCCGTCGCCCACGGCCCTGCCTTCCGACGCCGATCTCGACAACCCTGGGTCGCAGCGGTCTTCGGCCTATGACCGTGCTTGGTGGTTCGCGCGGTTCATCGCCGACAGCTATGACACGGCCACCCTGGCCTCCTTTTACCGAGCCGCCTGCGGGGCCGGGCATGTGGACATGACCAGCGCGGTACGCGACGTGCTGGGGATCGATGTGGCTGATCTGCTTGCCCGCTGGCGGCAATGGCTAACCAGCTAGCCTATCGGGGTGTCCCGGGTCCTGCTGGTAACCAACGACTTTCCGCCGCGGCGCGGCGGCATCCAGTCCTACCTGGGCGAGCTCGTCAACCGGCTGGCCGCCAGCGGAGAGCACACATTGACGGTATACGCGCCAGAATGGAAGGGCGCCAACACATTTGACGCCCGTGTGACCGGCTACCAGGTGGTACGCCACCCGGGGACGCTGATGCTGCCGGGACCCGCAGTCGCTGCGCGCATGCGCGGGCTGATCGCAGCAAACAGTATTGACACCGTCTGGTTCGGCGCGGCCGCGCCACTGGCCCTGTTGGCGCCCTGCGCGCGGCGGGCCGGGGCGAGCCGGGTGCTGGCCAGCACGCACGGCCATGAAGTGGGCTGGTCGATGCTTCCGGTGGCCAGATCGGTGCTGCGCCGCATCGGTGAGAGCTGTGACGTCGTCACGTTTGTCAGCCGCTATACCCGCCGCCGGTTCGCCTCCGCATTCGGGCCCGCCGCGGGTTTGGAGTACTTGCCGCCGGGCGTGGACACCGACCGGTTCCGCCCCGACCCGGCGGCGCGCACCGAACTGCGCGCCCGGTACCGGCTTGGGCAGCGGCCCACGGTGCTGTGTCTGTCGCGACTGGTACCCCGCAAGGGTCAGGACATGCTGATCCGGGCACTGCCGGCGATTCGGCGCCGGGTCGACGGCGCCGCGCTCGTAATCGCCGGCGGCGGACCGTATTTGGATTCGCTGCGCCAATTGGCCCGTCGCCACGGGGTCAGCGATCACGTCACCTTCACCGGCGCAGTGCCCACCGATGAGCTGCCCGCGCACCACGCGATGGCCGACGTGTTCGCAATGCCGTGCCGCACCCGCGGCGCCGGTCTTGATGTGGAGGGGTTAGGCATCGTGTACCTCGAGGCGTCGGCGAGCGGTGTGCCGGTGATCGCCGGAACGTCAGGCGGTGCACCCGAAACCGTGCGGCCGGGCGAGACCGGCCTGGTGATCGACGGCCGTTCGCCCGACCGGGTCGCCGAAGCCGTCATCGAACTGCTGGCAGATCCGGACCGTGCCGCGGCGATGGGCGCCGCCGGCCGAAAGTGGGCGACGGCGCAATGGCGCTGGGACATGCTGGCCGCGCGGTTGGCCGACCTGCTGCGCGGTTAGTTCTTGGCTAGTTCTTGGTGTAGATCGCCTCGATATCGGATGCGAACTTCTCGGCCACCACCTTGCGCTTGACCTTCATCGTCGGGGTCAGCTCGCCGGTGACCTCGGTGAAGTCGACGGGCAGGATGCGGAACTTACGGATCGACTCCGCATTCGAGACCGCCTGATTGGCCAGCTTGACCGCGGCGTCCACTTCGGCCATCAGGTCGGGGTCGGTGGCCAGATCGCCCATCGAGCTGTCGGCGGGCTTGCTGTTGCGCTGCTTCCAGCCGTCCAAGGCTTCGGGGTCGATCGTGATCAGCGCGCCGATGAACGGCTTGGCGTCGCCGACCACCATGGCCTGGCTGATGAGCGGATGGGCCCGCAACTGGTCCTCCAGCACGGCAGGAGCCACATTCTTGCCGGCCGCGGTGACGATGATCTCCTTCTTGCGTCCGGTGATCGTCAAAAACCCGTCGTCGTCGATCGCGCCGAGGTCGCCGGTCTTGAACCACCCGTCGGTCATCGCCTCCGCGGTGGCCTGCTCGTTGCGCCAGTACTCTTTGAAGACCACCCCGCCGCGCACCAGTACCTCGCCGTCGTCGGCGATGCGCATGCTGTTTCCCGGCAACAGCTTGCCGACCGTGCCGATCTTCAGATCCCCGACCCGGTTGACGGTGATCGCCGCGCTGGTCTCGGTCAGGCCGTACCCCTCGTAAATGGTCAGGCCCACGCCGCGGTAGAAGTGGCCAAGCCGTGCACCCAGCGGTCCGCCGCCGGACACCGAGGCCCGGCAATTGCCCCCCAGCGCCGCGCGCAGCTTGTGATAGACCAGCCGGTCGAAAAGCGCATGCTTGGCCCGCAGCATCAAACCCGGTCCGCCGCGGTCACAGGCCTCGCTCCAGTCGACCGCGGTTTGGGCGGCCATCTGGAAGATTCGCCCTTTGCCGTCATTGGCGGCGTTTTGTGCGGCGGTGTTGTACACCTTCTCGAATACCCGGGGCACCGAGACCACGACCGTCGGCTTGAAGACCGCGAACATCGGCACCAGATTCTTGATGTCACTGGTGAATCCGACCGTCACCTTGTAGGTGAAGGCAGCCAGGGTCAGCGCCCGGGCCAGCACATGGGCCAGCGGCAAGAAGATCAGCAGGCGCTGCCCTTCAGTCAACAGCGTCGGCAGGGCCTCCTTCGCCCCGCGAATCTCGTAAACCAGGTTGGAATGGGTGAGCTGGCAGCCTTTGGGCCGCCCGGTGGTGCCCGACGTGTAGATCAACGTGGCCGGGTCGGCGGCGCGCAGCGCGTCGAGCCGTTCGGTCAGCTGGGCGTCATCGACCGATGCGCCCTCCTCGGCCAGCTGGTCCAGCGCCTTGGGACCCGCACCGTCAATGTGCAGTACCCGGCGTAGTTCGGGCAGCTCGTCGATGAGTTCGGTGACGATCGCGGCGTGGGCATCGGTCTCGGCGAACGCCAGCACGGCCCCCGAGTCCTGCAGCACCCAGCGCACCTGTTCGGCCGACGAGGTTTCGTAGATCGGGACGGTGACCCCGCCCACCGCCAGGATCGCGAAGTCGAGGATCGCCCACTCGTAGCGGGTAGCCGAAAAAATAGCCACCCGATCGCCGGCCTGCACTCCTAGCGCGATCAGACCCCGTGCCGCCGAACGAATCTGAGATGCCGCCTGGGCGCAGGTGACGTCGGTCCAGACACCGTCGATCAGGCGCTGAAAGATCACGTAGTCCGGGTCGTCGCGCTCATGGGCGAATGCCGCGGCGACGACGTTGTCGCGTTCGTCGACCTCGAATGGGGCGGGCACGCTGATCTCACGCACTCTTTTGAACCTCGCTTGATAGCTGGCTGAGTGCAATCCAGCCTAGTAGGCAACGATGCGGGTCGGGTGGCGATGTGTGAAGCTAACGTCGTGCACAGCATTCAAGTCGCCGACGCGACATTCGTCGCCGCCAGCGCCGCCCGGGTGGGGGCGGCGGTGGCCGACCGGGCCAGCTGGCGACGCTGGTGGCCCGATCTGCGCCTGGAGGTCGTCGAAGATCGCGCCGACAAGGGAATCAGGTGGACGGTGACCGGCCCGCTCACCGGCACGATGGAGATCTGGTTGGAACCCACCCTCGACGGCGTACTGCTGCATTACTTTCTGCACGCCGAGCCGTCCGGTGCGGCGGCCTGGCAGTTGGCCCGAATGAATCTGGCCCGAATGACCCACCGACGCCGAGTCGCGGGCAAGAAAATGGCTTTCGAGGTGAAAGCAGCGCTCGAGCGGTCCCGTCCTGTGGGGGTCGCCCCGGTGGCCTGAGCCCGTCTGAGCGAGAACGCGGAGTAGCGTTTCTGCCGAAAGATTGGGGGCTACCATCCGCTTGCGGGGGAGAGGGAAGCAGCCAGGTGGCGGAGAAGACGGCGCAAACGATCCACATCGATGCCGACCCCGGCACGGTGATGAGCGTCATTGCCGATATCGGTTCGTACCCCGAGTGGGTTTCGGAGTACACCGAGGCCGAAGTGCTCGAGGCTGACGAGGAGGGCTACCCGAAGGTCGCTCGGCTGGTGCTTGACACCACCGTCCTCAAGGACACCATGGTGTTCTCCTACGACTGGCCCAAAGACCGCGGCTCGGTACGCTGGTCACTGGTGTCCAGCTCGATATTGCGCTCGCTGGAAGGCGCATACCGGTTGTCGCCCAAGGATTCTGGCACTGACGTCACCTACGAGCTCACGGTCGACCTGGCCATCCCGATGATCGGGCTGCTCAAGCGAAAGGCCGAGCGCCGGTTGACCGACACCGCGTTGAAGGATCTGAAGAAACGAGTCGAGGCTGAGTGAGTCTGCAGCGCCCGCCCTGGCCCGGATCAGGCTGTTCGTCGGCAAGGGCGGGGTAGGAAAGTCCACCCTGGCAGCCGCCACGGCGGTCGCAGATGCGCGCGCCGGCCACCGGGTGCTCGTGGTGTCCACTGATCAGGCGCATTCGCTGGGCGACGTGCTGGGCGTCCCGGTGCCACCGACTGGAAAGCGCGACGCGGTCCGGGTGCTGACCGAACTCGAAACCGGCGGCGGTTCTCTCGATGCCCTGGCCATGGACACCCTGGCGCTACTGGAAGCCCGCTGGCGCGACGTCGTCGACACGCTGGGCCGGCGGTTTCCAGAATCTGAGCTGGATAGTATTGCGCCCGAAGAGCTTTCGGCGCTGCCGGGCGTCCAGGAAGTACTCGGCCTGCACGAGGTCGGCCAACTGGCCGCGGCCGGATCGTGGGATCGCGTGGTGGTCGACTGCGCCTCCACCGCCGATGCGCTGCGCATGCTTACCCTGCCCGCCACCTTCTCGCTCTATGTCGAGCGCGCCTGGCCGCGGCACCGCAGACTGTCCAGCGCTGCAGACGATGCCCGTTCGAACGCGCTGGTCGCGCTGCTCGAGCGCATCAACGCCAGCGTCGAGCGGCTCAGCACGCTGCTCACCGATCCCGAACTGGTCGGTGCGCACCTGGTGTTGACCGCCGAACGGGTGGTGGCGGCCGAAACGGTCCGCACCTTGGGCTCGCTGGCGCTGATGGGGGTACGCGTCGAGGAGATGATTGTCAATCAGATTCTGGTGCAAGATGATTCGTACGAGTACCGGAATCTGCCCGAACATCCGGCCTTCGACTGGTACGCCGAACGCATCGGTGAGCAGCGCGCGGTGCTCGACGAACTGGATGCCACCATCGGCGACGTGGCGCTCGTGCTAGCCCCGCACCTGGCCGGTGAGCCGATCGGCCCCAAGGCGCTGGGCGAGTTGATGGAGCAGGTGCGCCGACGCGACGGCTCGCCGCCGCCGGGACCGCTGCGTCCGGTCGTGGACTTGGAATCGGGAAGTGGCCTGGGCTCGGTGTACCGGCTGCGGTTAGAGTTGCCCCAAGTCGATCCCGGCCAGCTGGCCCTGGGCCGAGTCGACGACGACCTGATCATCAGTGCCGGAGGAATCCGCCGCAGAGTGCGGTTGGCGTCCGTACTGAGACGCTGCATCGTGCTTGATGCGCATCTTCGAGGTAGTGAGTTGACGGTCCGTTTTCGACCGGATCCGGAGCTGTGGCCGGGGTGAGCGATGAGGAGGAGCGGCGCTAAATGGACACCGTTCACCCCGACCTCGGTCCGGAGTTGCGCAAACTCGCGCAGACCATCCTGGACGGCATCGACCCTGCGGTACGCGCGGCCGCGTCCCGGGCAGCGGGCAGCGGTGCGGGTCCCGGGAGATGCCAACAGGTCTGGTGCCCGGTGTGCGCCCTGGCCGCGGTGGTGACCGGCGAGCAGCATCCATTGCTGAGCGTGATCGCCGAACACAGCGTCGCGCTGCTGGCGGTGATCCGCGCCATCATCGCTGACGCGAACGGGTCTACCACCCCGGGGCCACCCGAGGGACCGCCCGATGGCGGCGCGGCCGCGGAGGCGCCAGACGATGCCGGCACCAAAAGTCGGTATCAGCCCATCTCGGTGACTGTCGACGAGTAGTAGCGGCGATCGCAAGCGCGGCGGAGCCGGGCGCGGCGGGTCGTCGCCGACAAGCCAGTCTGACGTCGCACTGTGGTCCCATCCACCCTCGATCGGTACAGTTGGCGCAGAACACCATCGGCGCGGGCGAGAGGGAGGGGCCATGTGGTACTGGCTTTTCAAGTACATCTTCATGGGCCCGCTGCTTGCGCTGCTCGGCCGGCCGAAAGTCGAAGGACTGGAGAACATCCCGCAAAGCGGGCCGGCGATCTTGGCCAGTAATCATCTTGCCGTCGCCGACAGCTTCTACCTGCCGCTGGTGGTGCGACGTCGCATCACCTTCCTGGCCAAGTCGGAATACTTCACCGGCACCGGATTGAAGGGCTGGTTCCTGCGCTGGTTCTACAGCACCACCGGGCAGGTTCCGATCGACCGCACCGACGCCGACACCGCCGACGCCGCGCTGCAAACCGCCCAGCGGCTGCTGAGCGAGGGCAAACTGCTCGGCATGTACCCCGAGGGCACCCGCTCGCCCGACGGCCGGCTCTACAAGGGCAAGACCGGCCTGGCTCGGCTCGCGCTGCAGACCGGTGTTCCAGTGATCCCGGTGGCGATGATCGGCACCAACGTCGTCAACCCACCGGGCAGCAAGATGTGGCGGTTCGGCCGGGTCACGGTGCGGTTCGGTAAGCCGATGGACTTCTCGCGGTTCGAAGGACTGGCCGGCAATCGATTCATCGAACGGGCCGTCACCGACGAGGTGATCTACGAGCTGATGCGGCTATCCGGTCAGGAATACGTCGACATCTACGCCGCCACAGCCAAAAACGACGGCCACGAGTCGGCGTCGCCGGGCAAACCCCCGGCCCGGATTCCCCAGACCGCGGCGGGCTAGTCCTTCGATCAGGTCCCGGCCGGGACGGGCACGGATCGCTGGGTGGTCGATTCGGTTCGTGTTGCCCGGTCGGCGACGGCGATTCCGGCAACCAGAATGGTTGCCAGCGCCCACCACACATAGGACATTCCGGCCAGTTGACGCCAGCCCGCCGCGGCCGTTTCGTGGTGCTTGGGAAGCAGGTCGATCGGCGTCCACACCATCAATGCCACCCCGGCCACCGCGATCGCGACCAGCGCGGCATTGCGACGCCGCCAGCCGATCACAGCCGTCGTCAGGACCGCGGGCAGCGCCCACACCCAGTGGTGTGACCACGACACCGGGGAAACCACCAACCCGAACAGGGCGATGCAGATGACCGCCAGCGTCGGCTCGCCGGCGCCGAGTACCCGGCGCGTCGCCCACACCGTCAAAGCCAGCACCAGCAGGCAGCCGGCCACCCACGGCAGGGCGCGGTCGTGTTCGCCGAGACCGAGTCGGGCCAACGCGCCTGCGAGGTTCTGGTTGGTGTTCAACGACGCCGCCCCGATCCGGTCGGTCTTGCGCACAGTGTCGGTCCAGTACTCCCAGGAATCGCGCCAGGCCAGCGCGAAACCGAGCAGCGTCGCCGCCAGGAATGACGCCACCGCGGTCAATGCCGTGCGGCCGTCGCGGCGCAGCAGGAAATAAAGGAGAAAGACCGCGGGGGTTAGTTTCAGCGCGATTCCCAGCCCCAGCATCAGCCCGCGTGGCCACGGAGTGTGGCGGGGCAGGCAATCGACGATCACCAGCGTCATCAGCACCGCGTTGATCTGCCCGAATGCGAAGTTCGATTTGATCGGCTCCAGCCAGATCGCCGCGGCGGCCACGACGATCACCGCCAGCCAGCAGCGCCGTAGCCAGGCGGGCCCGGCCACGGTGCTGGAGGTGTCCCACACCTCGAGCCGGGTCAAAACGATCATCGTCGAGGCGATCAACAGCACCAGCGTCGTCACCGTGATCGCCACGCTGGCCGCTGGCAACCCCAGCCAGGCGAACGGGCAAAACGTGATGGCCGCCAGCGGGGGATAGGTGAACGGCAGGTCCAGCCCGATCGGAGTGTGAAACATCGTCCCGCCGCTGTAGAGCGGACGGCCATCCAGCCAGGCCTGACCGCCCATCCGGTAGACATCGATGTCGATGCGGTATTGCGCGTGCCAGATCAGCTGCCACAGCGCATAGCCGAGTGACGCGGCAGCGACCACCGGCAGCAACCCCCACACGGCGGCCCGCCCCCCGGCTGCCCGCCCGTGCCAACTGCCCACGTCGGGCCGCCACGTACTCATCTCGCAAACAGCCTATCGGGTAGTTGCGGCGCCATCCGGCATTGCGCCGCGCAGCGCGGGGGAAGTGGGCGTAATTTTTAGAGATGCTCGACTGGTTACAGCATGACATCGTCGACCGCGGCCGACTGCCGTTGCTGTGCTGCCTTATCGCATTCATCCTGACCTTCTTCGTAACCCGGATCTGTGTGCGCTATATCCGCTATCGCGCCGACCTCGGAATACCGCCGAGGTGGTGGGAGCCGCGCAACATTCACGTCGGGTCCAGGCACATCCACCATGTGGTGGTCGGGGTGGTCTTGGTGATGGTTTCCGGCGTGACACTGGTGACGTTGGCCGAGGACGGACATCAATCCGAATTCATCGCTGTCGCAATACTTTTCGGTATCGGGGCGGCGCTGGTGCTCGATGAGTATGCGCTTATCCTGCACCTGTCCGACGTCTACTGGGAGGAAGACGGTCGGGCATCGGTGGACGCGGTCTTCGCCGCCGTCGCGGTGGGTGGACTGCTGGTCCTGGGCCTGCACCCGTTGATGTTTTTCCTCTCGCTGTGGCGAGACACCCACTCGCCGTTGATGCATGCCATGGTGATCCTTGGGCTGGTGCTGATGCCGCCGCTGGCGATCGTGGTCTTGCTCAAGGGCAAGGTGTGGACCGGCCTGATCGGCATGTTCTTCGTAGTGCTGCTGGTCATCGGGGCGGTTCGGCTGTCGCGTCCGCACGCGCCGTGGGCGCGGTGGCGCTACAACAGCCAGCTGGACAAGATGCGCCGGGCGGTACAGCGCGAACGCCGGCTGCGCCGGCCCTTCGTGCGCGCCAAGTTGTGGGTGCAAAACATGATTGCCGGTGCGCCACGGCTTCCCGACGAGCACACGGTCGACGCCCAGCTGGACGCTGAGGTGCGTGCCGCCCCGCCGCCGCCGGACGATCTCGCCCAGGCGGCTGACCGTTGGCAGCCTCCGTTGGTGGCAGGCTAGGCGTGCGGTATTTCTACGACACGGAATTCATTGAGGACGGCCGCACGATCGATCTGATCTCGATCGGGGTGGCCGCCGAAGACGGCCGCGAATACTACGCCGTGTCCACCGAATTCGACGCCGAGCGGGCCGGAAGCTGGGTACGCAGCCATGTGCTGCCCAAGCTGCCGCCGCCGGCTTCGCCGCTGTGGCGCTCCCGCGCCCAGATCCGTTCGGATCTGGAGAGCTTCTTCGGCATCGACGGCACCGAACCGATCGAGTTATGGGCCTGGGTGGGCGCCTACGACCATGTGGCGTTATGTCAGTTGTGGGGCCCGATGACGGAGCTGCCGGCGGCCATGCCGCGGTTCACCCGCGAGTTGCGCCAACTCTGGGAAGAGCGCGGAAGCCCACGGATGCCTCGCCGATCAGCCGACGCGCACGACGCGCTTGTCGACGCGCGGGACCAGCTGCGGCGTTTCCGGCTCATCACAGCCTCCTAACAGCTGGACAATAGCGTTCGCCCTGATTAACGGGGTGCTGCGCCCGGTTACCATGTACGGGTGAATTGGACCGTTGACATCCCGATTGACCAGCTGCCGCCGCTGCCTCCGTTGCCGGCGGATCTGCGGGCTCGTTTGGACGAGGCCTTGGCCAAGCCGGCGGCGCAGCAGCCCAGCTGGCCGGCTGATCAGGCCAAGGCGATGCGGACGGTTCTGGAAAGCGTGCCGCCGGTCACCGTGCCGTCCGAGGTTGTCCGGCTCCAGGAAATGCTGGCCAAGGTCGCCCGCGGTGAGGCATTCCTGTTGCAGGGTGGCGACTGCGCCGAGACGTTCGTCGACAACACCGAGCCGCATATCCGGGGAAATATTCGGGCGCTGCTGCAGATGGCGGTGGTGTTGACCTACGGCGCCAGCGTTCCGGTGGTCAAGGTGGCCCGCATCGCCGGCCAGTACGCCAAGCCGCGGTCGTCCGATGTTGACGCGCTCGGGCTCAAGTCGTATCGCGGTGACATGGTCAACGGCTTCGCGCCAGACCCCGCGGTTCGCGAGCACGACCCGTCGCGGCTGGTGCGCGCCTATGCCAACGCCGGCGCGGCGATGAATTTGGTGCGGGCGTTGACCTCGTCGGGGCTGGCGTCGCTGCACCTGGTGCACGACTGGAACCGGGAGTTCGTGCGGACCTCTCCGGCCGGTGCGCGCTACGAGGCGCTGGCCAATGAGATCGACCGTGGATTGCGATTCATGAGCGCGTGCGGGGTGGCCGATCGCAATCTGCAGACCGCCGAAATCTACGCCAGTCATGAGGCTTTGGTGCTCGACTATGAGCGGGCCATGCTGCGGCTGTCCGACGTCGAGAGCGGTGAGCCGCAACTGTACGACTTGTCAGCGCATTTCCTGTGGATCGGCGACCGCACTCGCCAACTCGACGGTGCTCACATCGGGTTGGCCGAGGTGATCGCCAACCCGATCGGCGTCAAGATCGGCCCGACGACAACCCCGGAACTGGCCGTCGAATACGTCGAGCGGCTCGATCCGCACAACAAACCGGGCCGGTTGACCCTGGTGAGCCGCCTGGGTAACAACAAGGTGCGCGACCTGCTGCCGCCGATCATCGAGAAAGTGCAGGCCACTGGTCATCAGGTGATCTGGCAGTGCGACCCGATGCACGGCAACACCCACGAGTCGTCGAACGGGTACAAGACCCGGCACTTCGACCGCATCGTCGACGAGGTTCAGGGCTTCTTCGAGGTGCACCGCGCGCTGGGTACCTATCCGGGTGGCATCCACGTGGAGATCACCGGCGAGAACGTCACCGAGTGTCTCGGTGGTGCGCAGGACATCTCCGATACCGACCTCGCCGGGCGCTACGAAACGGCATGCGACCCGCGGTTGAACACCCAACAGTCGCTGGAGCTGGCGTTCCTGGTCGCCGAGATGCTGCGCGACTGACTTCGTTCAGCATTTCGTCGGGCAGCGGTCAGAGGAGTCCGCTCAGATTGCTGCCAATGGTCCACGCCGCTCCCGCCACCAGGCCGGTCAGCGTTAGCACCACGACGAGCCAGATCAGCAGCATCCGCTGGGCGTGCTGGCGCGCCCAGACGAATTCGCTGATTTCGATACCCGCGAATTGCCGCGCCGCGTCGCGTTTCTCGGGTTCATTCGGCCGATTGTCGCGAGGCAGCGCACGGGTGGGCTGCAACACCCGGGGCGTTGGCCGATCCTGGCCGGTGGTCCGGGTCTGTTCCATCCGGTTGTGATAGCGGGCGGCCGAGCGGTGTCCTGCCGAGTTGCGTGGTGCCGGCACCCGGAAATCCGGCAGGGCCAGCTTATCGGCGAGGTCATTGAGCGCGTCCTGCATCTGTTCAGCGTCGGCGAAGCGATCCGCGGGGTCGCGCGCCGTGGCGCGCGCCACGAACTCGTCGAATTGGGGTGGCACACCGTCGATCACGTCGCCAGGAGCGCCGACGTCGGTCTCCAGTCGCTGATAGGCGACCGATAGCGCGGAGTCCCCGGAGAACGGAGGCCTGCCGGTGAGCAGCTCGTAGGCCATAATCCCGACCGCGTAGACATCGCTGCGGAAAGTGGCGCTGCCGTCGCGCACCTGCTCGGGGGACAGGTAGGCGGCGGTGCCGAGAATCACGCTGGCCGAGGTGATTCCGGCCGCCGCGACAGCGCGGACCAACCCGAAATCGGCGATCTTGACGTCGCCATCGTCGGAGATCAACACGTTCTCGGGTTTGACGTCTCGGTGCACCAGGCCGGCGCGATGCGCGGCGGCCAGCCCGCCCAACACCGGGCGCAGCACCGCGGCCACGGCATGTGGCGGCATTGGTCCGCGTTCAGCCAGCAGCTCGCGCAGCGTCCCGCCTTCGATGAGCTCCATCACCAAAAAGGGGTGGCGGGCGTCCAGACCCTGGTCGTAGACCGCGACCAGGCCCGCATCCTTGAGCCGGGCGACGCTGCGGGCTTCCAACCGAAACCGGGTCAAAAACTGCTCGTCACCGGCATAGCGGGAATCCATCACCTTCACCGCCACCGGCCGGTCCAGGCGGACATCGAGGCCGCGGTACACCGTCGAGGTACCACCGGTGGCGATCTTGGCCACCACCCGATAGCGCCCGTCGAGCAGCCTGCCCTCCAAGGCATCCCCCGTCACCGCGCCGGTCACGGGGCCATGGTAGGCGGGAGCGGGAATTTCACCGCGAAGGTGCACTCAGCGCGCCGCGATCAGCCCTAAACTGGGGGCGATGAGCAGTGTTCCGGCAGGCGACGACGTTCTCGACCCCGACGAGCCCACCTACGACCTTCCCGGTGTCGCCAAGTTGCTGGGTGTCCCGGTGACCAAGGTGCACCAGCAGCTGCGGGAAGGCCACCTGGTCGCCGTGCGGCGCGCCGGCGACGTAGTGGTACCGCGAGTCTTCTTCACCGAATCCGGTCAGGTGGTCAAAAGCCTGCCGGGGCTGCTGATGGTCCTGCACGACGGCGGCTACCGAGACACCGAGATCATGCGGTGGCTATTCACCCCGGACCCGTCGCTGACCCTCACCCGCGACGGCTCGCGTGATGAGATCCACAACGCCCGCCCGGTCGACGCATTGCACGCCCATCAGGCGCGCGAAGTGCTGCGCCGTGCACAAGCTATGGCGTACTGACACTTTCGGCGCTCTGGGCCACCGGCTCCGCCGTCCGGTGCAACGTGTACCACGCGAGCAGTGCGCAGCTCGTCGCGATGATGACGTGAATCCAGGAGTACATGCCGTGCGCGCCATCGGGTTTGAAGATGACCATGATCCAGGTCGAGAATCCCGCGATCGCCGCGACTGCCCTCCGGGACTGGGCCAACGGTGCCAGCACCGCCAGTGGCCAGGTGTAATACCACGGCAACGCCGCGGGCACGAACAACACCACGACGAGCATCGCCCACGCGATGCCGGTCAGCGCGGCACGGTCGTCGCGGCGGAATCGCCACCACAGCAGCGGCAGTGAAATCGCGATGATCGCGATCCCGACAATCCGGGTGACCTGCAATACCGCGTAGAAATTGACCGGGAAAAACCACCCGCCGAGGGCATGAATCAAGTTGGCGGCCGCCGTGGGCACGGTCAGCCAGTTGATGATCTTGACCGAACCGGCCAGTGCGGTCAGCCAGCCGAGACTCACCCTCGCCACCGCCGACAGCAGCGCGAACACGGCGACGAAGATCAGCAGCGAGGTCGCAGTCGCCGCCGTGAACGCGCACAGCGGGCGGTAGCCGCGTCGGTCGGCCAGCTGACGCATCCACACCCACACCAAAAACGGCAGCGCGATCCCGGCGGTGGCCTTGACCGCAACCGCAACGGCAACCAGCGTGACACCGGTCACGGGGTGGCGCTCGAAGGTCAGCGCAATGCCGGCGATCATCAGACCGACCATCAGCATCTCGTTGTGCACACCGCCCATCAAGTGGATGATGACCAGCGGGTTGAGCGCGCAGATCCACAGCGCTATCGACGCGTCAGCGCCCAAATGCCGGGCCAGCCGAGGCGTGGCCCAGATCAACAGCGCCAGGCCGGGCAGCATGCACAGCCGCAGCACCATCGTTCCGACGATCACGTGATTGCCGACCAGCATGGTGACAAGCTTTGCGATCAGGATGAACGCCGGACCGTACGGTGCGGTGGTGATGGTCCAAATGGGACTGACGTTGTCCAACAACGCATTCGGATTGTCGACGGGACCCACCGCGTACGGGTCGAATCCGTCGCGCAGCAAGGCGCCCTGGGCCAGATACGAATAGGTGTCCCGGCTGAAAACGGGCACCGACAGCAGCAGCGGGGCGAGCCAGAAGCCCGTGCTGGCAACCATGGTGTATTCCGAGACACCGCCGGCCATCACGCGCCGGCCCAGCGCCAGCCAGGCCGCCAGCATCAGCGCGACACCGAGCCACAGCAGTACCGAGGACAACACCAGTCCATGGCCGAAACGCAGCCAGGACAGGTGCATGGACTCCAGGAGCGGATCGTGCGGCTTGGTGCTGCCGGCGCCGAGACCGCCGGCGGTGATGAGCGCCGCGCCGGCGCAGCCCAACAGCGCCGGCCGGCCGTCGGCGGATCGTATGAACTCGCGTAGCCGCAGAAAATGTTGTGCGGCAAGCGAAGTGGTGGTCGAACTTGCCATGTGGCTCAGGCCGATCGATTCGCGGCTGTCCGGGCCATCTCGGACAGCCCGGCTTTGGCCGACGCGTTGATGGGAGCTGCGGCCAGCGCGGCTAGTGCCCGCTGGGTCAGCGTCTCGATTCGCTCCTCTACCACCGCCAGCGCACCCACTCCCTCGATGACCGCGCACAGTTCAGCTACCTGAGCGTCGGTCAAGTCGGAGCCAATTGAGGTGCGTAAGAGGTTGGCCGCCAACGGATCTGACTTGTCTGCCAGCTCAATCGCCTCGCCCAGCAGCACGGTACGCTTGCCCGAGCGCAGGTCGTCGCCGGACGGCTTGCCGGTCACCGCCGGATCCCCGAACACACCCAGCACATCGTCGCGCAGCTGGAACGCCACCCCCAAATCGGTGCCAACCTCGTGGAAGAGGTTATGAACATCGGGCCGGTCCGCGGCCGCGGCCACACCCAACTGCAGCGGGCGCGACACCGTGTACGACGCGGTTTTGAAGGTGTTGACGGTCATCGCCGAGGCGACCGACTCGGCGGCGCTGGCTTCGGCGAGGATGTCGAGGTATTGGCCACCGAGAACCTCGGTGCGGATGTCGGCCCACACCCGCAGGACGCGCCGACGTGCCTGGCGCGACAAATCGACACCGGCGACGATATCGTCGGCCCAGGCCAGCGCCAGGTCGCCGAGCAAGATGGCTGCCGAGGTGCCGAACCGGTCCGATGGCCCCTGCCATTGCCGGTTGCGATGCAGCGCAGCGAATTTCATATGCGTAGTGGGCCTGCCGCGCCGGGTTGCCGACCGGTCTATCACGTCGTCATGGACCAGCGCGGAGGCGTGCAGCAACTCGAGCGCGGAAAACAGCAGCAGCACTTGAGCATCGGCGGCTTTGTTTGACACCGCACGCCATCCCCAGTAGGCGAAGGCCGGCCGAATACGCTTGCCGCCGCCCAGGACGAACTCTTCCAGGCCGGCGATCAGCGCGTCGTACTCGGGCGCGATGTGGGCGGCATCATGCCGGCGGTCGTGCAGATACGCCCGCAACTGGTTGGTGATGGCGTCGGCGATTTCGACGATTCCGGTTGCTTCGACGCTCAGCGCGACGCCCCTTTCCGCGTTGGCCGCTCTGGTCCGACAGTCTATGTCGCCCGCGGCCGCTGCAGTTGCTTCGACCGGCTCACTATGCTGGCGGTCGGCCTGCCGCGGCGGGAACCTAGCCATTCGACGAGGAGCAGTTTTTTGACTCTCAATACCATCGCGCTCGAGCTGGTGCCGCCCAACGCGGATCGAGGCATCGATCAAGCCGTCGCCGAGGCACACAAAGTGCTGCAATGCGCGTCGGGCGCCGGTTTGGAGGGCCGGATTGGGCACGTGATGATCCCGGGCATGATCGCCGAGGAAGAAGACCGGCCGATTGAGATGAAGCCCAAGCTGGACGTGCTTGAGTTCTGGTCGGCGATCAAACCGGAGTTGCCGGGTGTGCGCGGATTGTGCACCCAGGTCACCGCTTTCATGGACGAGCAGCCGCTGCGCCAGCGCCTCACCGAACTGGTCGACTCCGGTATCGAGGGCATCGTCTTCGTCGGTGTGCCACGAACCATGCAAGACGGGGAGGGCACCGGCGTCGCGCCGACCGACGCGCTGTCGATTTATCGCGAGCAGGTGGCCAACCGCGGCGTCATCATGATTCCGACCCGGGAGGGCGAACAGGGCCGATTCGAGTTCAAGTGCAATCGTGGCGCGACCTTCGCCTTGACCCAGCTGCTGTATTCCGACGCGATTGTGGGGTTTTTGACGGAATTCGCCAAGACCAGCGAGCATCGGCCGGAGATCTTGTTGTCGTTCGGCTTCGTGCCGAAAGTGGAGACCCGGGTCGGTTTGATCAACTGGCTCATCCAGGACCCGGGTAACGCCGTCGTCGCCGAAGAGCAGGCCTTTGTAAAGAGCCTGGCCAACGCCGAACGCGATCAGCGGTGCAAGCTGATGGTCGACCTGTACAAGCGGGTCATCGACGGCGTCGTCGACCTCGGTTACCCGCTGAGCGTGCATTTCGAGGCGACCTACGGCGTGAATGCCGCGGCTTTCGAGACGTTCGCTGCGATGCTGGAGTACTGGTCGCCGGCTTAGCCGGGCGAGCGGATTCAGTCGGACGACTCGTCACTGGTGTCAGCGAACCGCGGAGAGCGGTCGCGGCCGAACCAGGCCAGTACCGCCACCACCCCGGCCACGGCCACCGACGACAACCCCAGCCACAGCGCCGCCCCGCGGAACGAGCGGATGTTCGGATCGGTGTAGCGAGCCTGGGCGGTCATCGTGTTCACGACGCCGGGTTTGAGCTTCCACGCCACCATCTCGGCATCGACGCGTTCACCGTTGGTGGAGGTGACCGATCCGGGAAAGGCAACGGTGAGTTCGACGTCGGCGTCGGGATCGGTCAGCGACGTGAGATCGGCGCGGCCTTCCAGGATCACCACGTTGCCGGCTCTGCGCAGGGTCAGGTTCACCACCTGGGCATCGGGGTTCATGTTCGCCAGCTGCGGCAGCTCGGCGAAAGTCAAGTCCGAAAACACTGCCTCCGACCCGACATACCCGTCTTGCTCGTATCTGGAGATTGCCACCTTCTGGCTGAACGGCACGTTGGGGTCGAGCTGTGGACCGGCGTCCTTGTCGTTGCGGGGCTTGGCCGCGGCGATGATCTGCCCGGACACCGTGTCGTCCGGCGAGACGGTGATCGACGCCCTGGCCCGCAGACATCCGGCGACCATCGGCGTCACCAACAACAGCATGACCAAGGCGAGGATGCGGGCGGCGATACGTCGTCGGGACCGGAATTCGACCGCGGGGGCATGCACCAGGTCATCGTGCCAGACGTGGGCGTCAGAGCGGCAGCTTGCGGCCCAATATCGCGAACGGCCGTGGGTCACCGGCGAAGTAGTAGCCGCGGATGATGTCGGTGAAGCCCAGTCGTCGGTACAGCCGCCACGCGCGGTTGGACTCACCGTTGGTTTCCGGTGTCGACAACAGCACGTTCGCCTCGCCGCGGTCGGCCAGCAGACGACGCACCAGCGCCTCTCCGAGCCCGCGGCCTTGCGCGCGCGGATGGATATGCAGTTCAGTCAATTCGAAGTAGCTGTTCATCAGGTCGGCGATCTCTTGGCCCGGGAAGCCGCCGCGTTGCAACCCCGAGACCACTTGCTGCTGCCACCACTGGTCGGGCGCGCCGCAATATCCGTAGGCCACGCCGAGTAGCGGAGCGTTGCTCAGTTGGCCTGCCGACGGCGTCTGTTGGGGTTCGGCGTCAACCTCCACCGCGGCCACCGCTTGCCAGCCCCGCCGCCGAGTGTGTTCCAGCCACATGGCGGCGCGTTGATGTTCGGTGCCAGGCGGGTAGTGCATCGCGTTGACATACACGCCCAACGCGTCACCGAGACGGCGTTGCATGTCGTGCGCCGCCAGGTCGATGACAAAAGTCGTCAACTCGCGGTGTCCTCCTGACGATCGTCGTCTGATGCGCTGCCTACATCGCCATTATCGGACGGGTGAGCTGATGCTGACCGCCGATCCGGCGCGGCTACAATCGGCTCTCGAACCGGTGGTATGGCACAGGTTGACCTCGTATCATTTGAGTTAGTTGCCCACGCAAACGGGCATCGTCACGTGACGGCTTGTCGGCAAGGAGGGACGGATGCCACTCTCCGATCATGAGCAGCGGATGCTCGACCAGATCGAGAGCGCTCTCTACGCCGAAGACCCCAAGTTCGCATCGAGCGTCCGCGGCGGAGGGTTCCGCGCGCCGACCGCACGGCGGCGGCTGCAGGGCGCCGCACTGTTCGTGATCGGTTTGGGAATGCTGGTTTCCGGCGTGGCATTCAAGGCCACCATGATCGGAAACTTCCCTGTCCTTTCCGTTCTCGGCTTCCTCGTCATGTTCGGTGGGGTGGTATTCGCCATCACCGGCCCGCGGTTGGCGGGTAAGCGGGATCAGCCCGGTTCGGCCTTGGGAACGCGTCAGCGCCGTCCGAAGGGCAGCGGCGGTTCCTTCACCAGCCGCATGGAGGACCGGTTCCGGCGTCGTTTCGACGATTAGGTGACTTGATGAGGGGCAGCCGAATCGGCTGCCTTTTTTTGTGTGAGTGCGTGATCCCACAACAAGCAGAACGCCCCACAACACCCCACCTGCTAATCCATCAGCTCTGACCTGGGAATTGTTTTCCTGACGTGCCGGAATCCCCTGGGCCGGAGGCGGCCTGTGTGGAGCGTAGATCGGCAAAACACGAATCTGTTACCCACTAAATGGAGCAAAGTGGGGGATTGTGGGGTATGGTGGCGGAAGTCGTGGGTGAGGCGGAGGCAAAACGGTTCCGCTTCGTGGCGCGGGAGGTGGCCAGGTGTTCCTCGGCACCTACACGCCCAAGCTCGACGACAAGGGGCGGCTGACGCTGCCTGCGAAGTTCCGCGACGCGTTGGCAGGAGGCTTGATGGTCACCAAGAGCCAAGACCACAGCCTGGCCGTTTACCCCCGGGCGGAATTCGAAGCACTGGCTCGCCGGGCCAGCAAGGTATCTCGCAGTAACCCGGAGGCAAGGGCTTTCCTGCGTAATCTGGCCGCCGCCACCGACGAACAACACCCCGACGCGCAGGGCCGGATTACGTTGTCAGCGGATCATCGCCGCTACGCCAACCTCACGAAGGACTGCGTGGTGATCGGCTCGGTCGACTACCTCGAGATCTGGGACGCGCAGGCCTGGCGGGAGTACCAGCAGACCCACGAAGAGAACTTCTCCGCAGCCAGCGATGAAGCACTCGGCGACATCATCTGAGGCCTGTGCCCGTGCATGGTGGCCTCTGCCCGAACCGACCCTGACGTACTTCCCCAACGCCAGGTTCGCGCTCTCGGACAGGGACCTCGATGCGCGGGCGATCGCAAGCGCGGCGGAGCCGGGCGCGGCGGGAGGTGTTGCCGTGGCTGAGGACACAAGTGATTTCGGCCACGTACCGGTGCTGGCCGACCGCTGTGTCACGCTGCTCACCCCGGCGTTGACTCGACGCCATCCTGACGGGTCGGGAGCACTGCTGGTCGATGCCACCCTCGGCGCGGGTGGGCACGCGGAACGCTTTCTCACCGCGCTTCCCGGCTTGCGGTTGATCGGACTCGACCGCGACCCCTCGGCGTTGGACATCGCTGCCAGCCGGCTGGCGCCGTTCGGCGACCGGGTCACGCTGATCCACACACGTTACGACGGGCTTGCGGAGGCACTCGCCGAATCTGGTTATCCCGCAACAGGTTCAGTGGATGGCGTGCTGTTTGATCTCGGCGTGTCATCGATGCAGCTGGATCGCCGCGAACGAGGTTTCTCCTATGCCCACGACGCACCGTTGGACATGCGAATGGACCCGACGGCGCCGCAGACCGCTGCCGACATCGTCAACACCTATGACGAGGCCGCGCTCGCCGACATCCTGCGGCGCTACGGCGAGGAGCGATTCGCGCGCCGGATCGCAGCGGAGATTGTGCGCCGCCGCCGCGGCACGCCGTTCACCTCGACGGGGCAGCTGGTCGAGGTCATCTACCACGCGATTCCGGCGCCGGCCCGTCGCACCGGCGGGCATCCCGCCAAGCGGACGTTTCAGGCGCTACGCATCGCTGTCAACGCTGAGCTCGATTCCTTGGAAAGCGCCCTTCCGGTCGCCCTGAACGCCCTGGCTGACGGTGGGCGGGTCGTGGTGTTGGCGTATCAGTCACTCGAAGACCGCATCGTCAAACGTGCGTTCGCCGACGCGAGCGCCTCTCGGACCCCGACCGGTCTGCCGGTCGAACTTCCTGGGCATGCACCGCAATTCAAGTCGCTAACTCGAGGCGCCGAACGCGCCGACGACACCGAGATCCAGCGCAATCCGCGAAGCGCGGCGGTGCGGTTGCGCGCCCTGGAAAAGATCCGGCCTCACACCGAGCACGACGCGCAGGCAGCAAGGAAGGGCGATCGATGAAAGTCAAACGCCAAGCGCCGCAGCGCCGTGACAGCGGTCGTCGCCGCGGACACGACAACGCCCCCGGTAAGGGCAAGCGCCGCCCGGTTGAGCCGGCCGCCGGGCGCCGGGCGCACGCCGGAAAGGCGTCGGCTCCTGCCCGCGAGCCCCGGGTGTCGCGGTCGTCGCCGCAAACCACACCGATCTCTCGACCTGTCGAACGACCGGCTCGGCCGAAGAACACCAGCCAGGCCAAGGCCCGCGCCAAAGCCCGAAAAGCTAAAGCACCTAAAGTTATTCGGCCACCTCTTCGAGAGCGACTTCTGACGCGGCTGGCATCGATCGATCTGCGCCCGCGTACCTTGGCTGCCAAGGTGCCGTTCGTGGTGCTGATCATCGGTTCGCTCGGCACCGGGCTGGGTATCACGCTCTGGCTGTCCACCGATTCCGCCGAGCGTTCCTATGAGTTAGCCAACGCCCGGGAGAAGAACCGGCTCCTGCAGCAACAGAAGGAGGCACTCGAGCGCGACGTGCTGCAGGCGGAGGCTGCGCCGGCGCTGGCTGAGGCTGCCCGCAACCTCGGCATGATTCCGACGCGGGACACCGCCCACTTGGTGCAGGATCCAGCGGGAAACTGGGTCGTCGTTGGGACGCCCAAGCCGGCCGAGGGCGTCCCACCGCCGCCGTTGAACACCAAGCTGCCGGAAGAAAAACCGCCGTCACCGCCGCCCGCGATGAATTCGGTTGAGGTGCCGGTGCGGGTGTTGCCCGGTGGCGGTGCCCCGGTGCCGCCCGCAACAACCGGGCCGGAAGTTCTGCTCCGAGACCCCACTGGCGCAACGACGCTGGGCGCTCAACCTCTGCCGGACCAGACCGTGCCGGTGCTGCCCGGCCTGCCCCAAGCACCAGCGCTTGGACCGGCTACGGTCGCGCCGGTCGCGCCGTTGCCCGCGCCTGCCGCGCCGTTGCCGCCGGCCGTCGGCGAACAATTCGGCCCACTGTCCGCCATGACTCCAGGCGCCGCACGATGAGGACCGCCAAGCGTTCCGGTGGGCGCCCGTCGCAACCGGTGCCGCGCGGGCGCGACGCCCGAAAGCGGCTCGGCAAGCCCAAGAAGCCGGCTGGAACTCCCGCTGCGGCGGGCCATTCTGCGCGGGAACGACGAACCCGCCAAGCCGTCGACGTGGGTATGAGCGGCGCGTCATTTCTGTATCGGCACCGGGCCGGCAATGTCGTGATCTTCTTGGCGCTGCTGGTGGCAACCGCGCAACTGTTCTATCTGCAGGTGCCGAAGGCGTCGGGTCTACGCGCCGAGGCCGCCGGGCAGCTTAAGGTCACCGACGCCCAAAAGGCGGTCCGCGGCAGCATCGTCGACCGCCACAACGACCAGCTTGCGTTCACGATCGAAGCCCGTGCGCTGACATTTCAGCCGCGCAAGATCCGCAAGCAACTCGCCGAGGCCAAGCAAAAAGATGACAATGCACCGGACCCGCAGCAGCGACTACGCGACATCGCCAAAGAGGTTGCGACACGGCTGAATAACAAACCCGACGAAGCCACGGTGCTGAAAAAGCTGCGTAGCGACGAGACGTTCGTCTACCTGGCCCGCGCTGTCGATCCCGCTATCGCCAGCGCTATCAGCCTGAAATATCCAGAGGTCGGCAGCGAGCGTCAGGACCTGCGGCAGTACCCGGGCGGATCCCTGGCGGCCAACATCGTCGGCGGCGTGGCGTGGGACGGACACGGCCTGCTCGGCCTCGAGGACTCGCTGGACGCAGTGCTGGCCGGCACCGATGGCTCGATCACCTATGACCGCGGCTCCGACGGAGTGGTGATTCCCGGCAGTTATCGCAATCAGCACCGGGCGGTCAACGGGTCGACCGTGCAGCTCACCATCGACAACGACATCCAATTCTACGTCCAGCAGCAGGTGCAGCAGGCCAAGAACCTGTCGGGCGCCCGCAACGCGTCCGCGGTCGTGCTCGACGCCAAAACCGGCGAAGTACTGGCCATGGCCAACGACAACACGTTCGACCCCTCTCAAGACATCGGACGCCAAGGTAACCGGCAGATGGGTAACCCGGCCGTGTCATCACCGTTCGAACCCGGCTCGGTGAACAAGGTCATCACCGCCTCGTCGGTCATCGAATACGGCCTGAGCAATCCCGATGAGGTGCTACAGGTTCCGGGTTCCATCCACATGGGCGGCGTCGAGGTGCACGACGCCTGGGAGCACGGCGTCGCGCCCTACACCACCACCGGGATCTTCGGAAAGTCCTCGAACGTCGGAACCCTGATGCTCGCCCAGCGTGTCGGCCCGGATCGCTGGTTCGAGATGCTCAGGAAATTCGGCCTCGGCCAGCGCACCGGTGTCGGTTTGCCCGGCGAGAGCGCCGGGGTAGTGCCGCCGATCGACCAATGGTCGGGCAGCACCTTCGCGAACCTGCCTATCGGGCAAGGGCTTTCGATGACGCTGCTGCAGATGACCAGCATGTACCAAACCATTGCCAATGACGGGCTACGGATGCCGCCGCGTATTGTCAAGGCGACCATCGCTCCGGACGGCACCCGCACCGAAGAGCCACGCCCGGAAGGCGTTCAGGTGGTCTCCGCACGGACCGCGCAAACCGTCCGCAACATGCTGCGGGCGGTCGTGCAACGCGATCCCACCGGCGTTCAGCAGGGCACCGGGCCGGCAGCCGCGGTCGAGGGCTATCAGATCTCCGGCAAAACCGGTACAGCACAACAGATCAACCCCGCCTGTGGCTGCTACTACGACGACGTCTACTGGATCACCTTCGCCGGAATTGCCACGACAGACGATCCGCGCTACGTGGTCGGCATCATGCTGGACAACCCGCACCACGCGGCCGACGGTTCACCGGGAACCTCTGCGGCGCCGCTGTTCCACAACATCGCCGGCTGGCTAATGCAGCGCGAAAACGTGCCGCTCTCACCGGATCCCGGGCCGCCATTGACCCTCCAAGCATTGTGACCGGCCCAACCGGCCGTTGATCGGCAAAGCTCCCGCCAGACGGTCACCCTACGCCCGCTTAGACTTGAAGCCCCGTTACCAGCTCGGCTTCGCTCGAACCCGCCGGTACCTGAGCGGTAACTGATACCAGCAGGTCGGATGGATAAGGTGGCAGGGCCGTCGATGTGGTGATCACGGCCTGGAGGCAGCAGCGGAAAGAGGTGATGACGGTGCCCACTGCGCCGCGGCCCAGCGCTGGGTCAGGCGTGCCGCTGCCGGCGCTGGCGGCCCAGATCTGCGCCGTGTCCGCGGAGGGGAGCGTGGTCCCCGACCTGCGGGTCACCGGGGTCACGCTGCGGGCCCAAGACGCACAGCCGGGCGACCTGTTTGCCGCGCTTCCGGGCGCATCGACCCACGGTGCCCGCTATGCCGGTGAAGCGATCCGGCGAGGCGCGCTGGCGGTGCTCACCGACGCCGACGGGGCCGTGCAGTTGGCTGACGCCGCAGTTCCGGTGCTGATTCACCCGACGCCGCGCACCGTGCTCGGCGAGCTTGCCGCCACCGTCTACGGGCATCCGTCCGATCGGCTCACCGTCGTGGGGATCACCGGAACATCGGGCAAGACGACGACCACACATCTTGTCGAAGCGGGCCTGCGTGCGGCCGCCCGGACGGTGGGACTCATCGGCACCATCGGGGTTCGCATCGACGGCGCCGACGTGCCGAGCGCGCTGACCACTCCGGAGGCTCCGGAGCTACAAGGCCTGCTCGCGGCGATGGCCGAACGCGGGGTCGACACCGTGGTGATGGAAGTGTCCAGCCACGCTTTGCGCCTGGGCCGCGTCGATGCCATCCGGTTCGCGGTGGGCGCTTTCACCAACCTGTCCCGCGACCATCTGGACTTTCACCCCAGCATGGCCGACTACTTCGAGGCCAAGGCCCGGTTATTCGATCCGGCCTCGCCGCTGCGGGCGCGTTCGGTGGTGGTGTGCATCGACGACGACGCCGGACGCGCAATGGCCGAACTCGCCGAGGACGCGGTGACCGTCAGCGCCACCGGCGAACCCGCAAGCTGGCGAGCCGAAGACGTCACCGCCTCGGCGCGTGGACAAACATTCACCGCGGTCGACCCCGCCGGTGTGCACCACCGCGTGGGCATCGGCCTGTCCGGCGACTATAACATCGCCAATACCCTTGTCGCACTGGCGATCCTGGATGTGTTGGGGGTGTCACCCGAGCAGGCCTCGGCCGGACTTCGCGATATTCGGGTCCCTGGGCGCCTGGAACAAATCGACCGCGGCCAAGACTTTCTCGCGCTGGTCGACTATGCCCACAAGCCGGGCGCGCTGCGGGCGGTGCTGCAGTCCCTGCGTCGTCCCGGCAGTCGGCTGGCGGTGGTGTTCGGGGCCGGCGGCGAACGAGACCCGGGTAAACGGGCACCGATGGGTCGGGTCGCCGCTGAGCTGGCTGATCTCGTCGTCGTCACCGACGACAACCCCCGCGGTGAGGATCCTGCCGCGATCCGCCGCGAAATCCTTTCCGGCACAACGGAAGGATCTGCCGAGATCGTCGAAATCGGCGACCGACGCGCAGCGATCCGGCACGCCGTCAACTGGGCCCGCAGCAACGACATCGTGCTGGTCGCCGGCAAGGGCGACGAGACCGGGCAAACCAGCGGTGGGCAGATCCGACCGTTCGACGACCGGGTCGAGCTTGCAGCCGCGCTGCAGGAGCGGCGTCAATGATCGATCTGACCGTTGCTCAGATCGCCGAGATCGTCGGCGGGGAGTTGGCCGACATCTCACCGCAGGCGGCAGCGGAATTACATGTCAGCGGAACCGTCGAATTCGACTCCCGCGCGGTCACGCCCGGCGGACTGTTCTTGGCCCTGCCGGGTTCACGCGCCGACGGGCACGACTACGCGCAATCCGCGGTCGCCGCGGGCGCGGTCGCCGTGCTGGCCGCCCGGCCGGTCGGCGTGCCGGCGATCGTGGTCGCCCCGGACACGCAGGCGGCGAGCACCGCCGGTGTGCTCGAGTACGACACCGACGGATCGGGCGTCGCGGTGCTGGCCGCACTGGCCCGGCTGGCCGCGGCGGTGGCCGCCAAGCTGGTCGCCAACGGGCTGACCATCATTGGTGTCACCGGATCGTCGGGCAAGACGTCGACCAAGGATCTGCTGGCCGCGGTGCTCGCGCCGCTCGGTGAGGTGGTGGCGCCGCCCGGGTCGTTCAACAACGAACTCGGCCATCCGTGGACGGTGTTGCGCGCCACCGAAAAAACGGACTACTTGGTGCTGGAGCTCTCGGCGCGTCATCCCGGCAACATCGCCGCCTTGGCGGCCATCGCGCCGCCGACGATCGGAGTGGTACTCAACGTCGGCACCGCGCACCTGGGTGAATTTGGCTCGCGAGAAGTGATCGCAAATACCAAAGCGGAACTGCCGCAAGCAATCCCAGAGTCGGGGGTGGTGGTTCTCAATGTCGACGACCCGGCGGTGGCGGCAATGGCCGACGCCACCGCCGCACGGGTGGTGCGCGTCAGTCGTGAGCAATCCACCGCCGATGTCCGGGCCGGTCCGGTCACGCTCGACGAACTGGCCAGGCCGCGATTCACGCTGCACGCCGGCGAGCGAACCCAGGAAATCAGCCTGGCCGTGCACGGCGACCATCAGGTGGGCAACGCGTTATGCGCGGCCGCCGTCGCGCTGGAGTGCGGCGCCAGCACCGAGCAGGTGGCAACCGCGCTGGCCGGTGCGCATCCGGTGTCGGGTCATCGCATGCGGGTGACCACGCGCGCCGACGGCGTGACCGTCATCGACGACGCCTACAACGCCAACCCCGACTCGATGCGGGCCGGGCTGCAGGCACTGGCCTGGATGGCCCACGGTGGGTCTGGAGAGCGAAAAAGGGAGCGAAGAAGCTGGGCGGTGCTGGGCGAGATGGCCGAACTCGGCGAGGACGCGATATCCGAGCATGATCGCGTGGGCCGGCTGGCGGTGCGCTTAGATGTGTCTCGACTCGTTGTCGTCGGAACAGGGAGGTCTATGAGCGCCATGCACCACGGGGCGGTCATGGAGGGCGCATGGGGCTCGGACGGTGAAAGAGGGGCCACCATGGTGGCCGACGCCGATGCGGCTCTGGCGCTGTTGCGCGCCGAACTCCAGCCGGGGGACGTGGTGCTGGTCAAGGCATCGAACGTCGCTGGGCTCGGGACGCTGGCCGACGCGCTGGTCGCCGATGCCGCAGGTGGCGGCCAAGGCGCCGCCCAATGATCGAAATCCTGATCGCCGTCGCCATCGCGCTAATGGTGTCTATCGTGCTGACGCCGATGCTGATTCGGCTGTTCACCCGCCAGGGCTTCGGCCACCAGATCCGCGAGGACGGCCCACCGAGCCACAAGACCAAACGCGGCACACCCTCGATGGGCGGCGTCGCGATCCTGACCGGTATGTGGGCTGGCTACCTGGGCACCCACATCGCCGGCCTGGCGTTCGGCGGTGAAGGGCCGTCAGCCTCCGGCGTGCTGGTGTTGTTGCTGGCCACCGCATTGGGGGCGGTCGGATTCGTCGACGACCTGATCAAGATTCGCCGTTCTCGCAATCTCGGGCTGGACAAGACGGCCAAGACGGTCGGGCAGATCACCGCGGCTGTGCTGTTCGGTGTGCTGGCGCTGCAGTTCCGCAATGGCGACGGCCTCACACCGGCCAGCGCCGACCTGTCGTATGTGCGGGAAATCGCCACCGTCACACTGGCTCCCGCAGTATTCGTGTTGTTCTGCGTGGTGATCGTCGCGTCCTGGTCGAATGCGGTGAACTTCACCGACGGCCTGGACGGGCTGGCGGGCGGCGCGATGGCAATGGTCGCCGCGGCCTATGTCTTGATCACGTTCTGGCAGTACCGCAATGCGTGCGCCACCGCACCGGACCTGGGCTGCTACAACGTGCGCGATCCGCTGGACCTGGCGCTGGTCGCGGCGGCGACGGCCGGCGCCTGTATCGGCTTTCTGTGGTGGAACGCGGCGCCCGCCAAGATCTTCATGGGAGACACCGGATCTCTGGCACTGGGCGGCATCATCGCGGGACTGTCGGTGACCAGCCGGACCGAAATTTTGGCGGTGGTGCTTGGTTCACTGTTCGTCGCGGAGATCACCTCGGTCGTAATCCAGATCCTGGCGTTTCGCACCACCGGCCGTCGCGTGTTCCGGATGGCGCCGTTCCATCACCATTTCGAGCTGGTCGGCTGGGCCGAAACCACTGTCATCATTCGGTTTTGGCTGCTGACCGCGATCAGCTGCGGGCTGGGTGTTGCGCTGTTCTACAGCGAGTGGCTCGCCGCGACCGGTGGCTGAGGTGACACTGCACCCGTTGGCGCCCGGCGCGCCGGTGCTGATCACCGGGGCCGGCGTCACCGGGCAGTCCGTGCTGGCGGCGTTGCGGCCACTGGATGTGGCCGCAACGCTGTGCGACGACGACGCCGATACTCGCCGCCGGCTCACCGATGCCGGGGTGGCGACGATGAGCTCGTCGGACGCCGCCGCGCGCATCAGCGACTACGCGCTGGTGGTCACCAGCCCTGGTTTTCCGCCGGCGGCGCCGGTGCTGGTTGCGGCCGCGGCGGCCGGCGTGCCGATCTGGGGCGATGTGGAGCTGGCCTGGCGGCTTGACATGGCGGGCCGCTACGGGCCGCCGCGTCGCTGGCTGGCGGTGACCGGCACCAACGGCAAGACCACCACCACGTCGATGTTGCACGCCATGCTGACCGCCGCGGGGCTCGATGCCACGCTGTGCGGCAACATCGGCACTCCGGTTTTGGATGCGCTGCAACAGCCCGCCGACCTGCTGGCCGTCGAACTGTCCAGCTTTCAGTTGCATTGGGCGCCGTCGCTGCGACCGGAGGCCGGTGTGGTGCTCAATATCGCCGAGGATCACCTGGATTGGCACCCGAGCATGGCCGACTACATCGCCGCCAAGGCGCGCGTGCTGGGCGGCCGGGTCGCGGTCGTCGGGCTGGATGATCCGCGGGCGGCCGCGCTGCTGAGCGGTGCCGCGGCGCCGGTGCGGGTCGGGTTCCGGCTGGGCGAACCCGCCGCCGGGGAACTCGGCGTGCGCAACGGCCAGCTGATCGACAGAGCCTTTGGCTGCGCCGGCGCCGACGAGCTGGCGCTGGCACCGGTCTCGTCGCTACCGGTGCCCGGCCCGGTGGGTGTGCTCGACGCGCTGGCCGCGGCGGCGTTGGCGCGCAGCGTCGACATCCCCGCCCAGGCGATCGCGGACGCGCTGGCCGGCTTTCGGGTCGGTCGGCACCGCGGCGAGGTGGTAGCCGTCGTCGACGGCATCAGCTACATCGACGATTCGAAGGCCACCAACCCGCACGCCGCCGAGGCATCGGTGCGTGCTTACCCCCGGGTGGTGTGGATCGCCGGCGGCCTGCTCAAGGGCGCGTCCGTCGACGCGGCCGTCGCCGGGATGGCATCGCGGCTGGTCGGGGCAGTCCTGATCGGTCGTGACCGGGCCAACTTTGCCGAGGCGTTAGCACGACACGCGCCCGATCTCCCCGTCATCGAGCTTGTGACAGGCGAGGATGCTGGTATGTATGCGACTGCTGAGTCTGGTGTGACTCATGTGACGAGGGTGGTGACTGTGTCCGGCGAACCGCTGGGCAGCCGCGTGATGGCCGCCGCGGTAGCTGCGGCCCGAGACCTCGCCAACCCGGGCGACACCGTGCTGCTGGCGCCAGCGGGTGCATCATTCGACCAGTTCAGCGGCTATGCCGACCGCGGGGACCAATTCGCGGCGGCGGTGCACGCCACGACCGGGTAAGCACCGGTGACACAGGCGCTGGCCCGGTTGCTGCACCGGGGTCCCAAGGATGACGAGAACGCCGGCGAAACGCCGGCTTCGCACAGGGTGTCCGGCTCGGGCCCGCGGACCCGGTTCGGGACCTGGCTGGGCCGGCCCATGACGTCGTTTCACCTGATCGTCGCCGTGGCGGCGTTGTTGACCACGTTGGGTCTGATCATGGTGCTTTCCGCATCGGGGGTGCGCTCCTACGACGACGACGGCTCGGCCTGGGTGATCTTCGGCCGGCAGGTGATGTGGACGATTGTCGGGCTCATCGCGTGCTACGCGGCGCTGCGGGTGCCGGTGCGGTTCATGCGCCGCATGGCGTTCTCGGGTTTCGCGCTGTCGATCGTGTTGCTGGTGCTGGTGCTGGTGCCCGGAATCGGCCACTACGCCAACGGCTCTCGCGGCTGGTTCGTGATCGCCGGCTTTTCCATGCAGCCCTCGGAGCTGACCAAGATCGCCTTCGCCATCTGGGGGGCGCACCTGCTGGCCGCGCGGCGCATGGAGCGAGCCTCGCTGCGCGAAATGCTGATCCCGTTGGTGCCGGCAGCCGTCATCGCGCTGGCGCTCATCGTCGCTCAACCCGACCTGGGACAAACCGTCTCGCTGGGCATCATTTTGCTGGCCCTGTTGTGGTACGCCGGGCTGCCGCTGCGGGTGTTCTGCAGCTCGCTGCTCGCCGTCATCGTGTCGGCGGCGGTCCTGGCGGTGTCCGAGGGCTATCGATCCGAACGGGTGCGGTCCTGGCTCGATCCCGCCGCCGACGTGCAGGGATCGGGCTACCAGGCTCGTCAGGCGAAGTTCGCGTTGGCCAACGGCGGCATTTTCGGCCACGGTTTGGGCCAGGGCACCGCGAAGTGGAACTACCTGCCCAACGCCCACAACGACTTCATCTTCGCGATCATCGGCGAAGAGCTCGGCTTCGTCGGCGCGTTCGGGTTGCTGGCGCTGTTCGGGTTGTTCGCCTACACGGGAATGCGCATCGCACGCCGCTCGGTTGACCCCTTCCTGCGACTGCTGACGGCGACCACCACGCTGTGGGTGCTCGGCCAGGTGTTCATCAACGTCGGCTATGTGATCGGTCTGCTGCCGGTCACCGGCCTGCAGCTGCCCCTCATCTCGGCAGGTGGAACATCAACGGCGACAACACTTCTCATGGTCGGCGTGATGGCCAACGCGGCACGTCACGAACCCGAGGCCGTTGCCGCGCTACGCGCCGGACGCGACGACCGGATGAACCGGCTGCTGCGGCTGCCACTGCCCGAGCCCTACGCGCCGACCCGGGTCGAGGCGCTGCGTGACCGCCTGCGCACCCGCCCGCCGTCGCCCAAAGCCGCTGCCAAGCCCCCCAGCGGGGGCGGGCGGCCGCCTCGGTCAAGGCATCATGGACGTGAACGGCGATATGTCGATCACCGTCGGGTTCGGGGGCGGCGGGGTCGCGCACTGGAAGGTCAGCTTAGGCGGTGAACGACTCGGTCTTGGAGCCGGCCAGCGGGATAAACGGCGACTCGGGGACCCAGCACGGCGGCAGGTCGTTGTCGGTGGTGCTCGCCGGCGGCGGCACCGCCGGTCACGTCGAACCCGCGATGGCCGTCGCCGACGCGCTGGTAGCCCTGGATCCCGCGGTCCGCATCACCGCGCTGGGCACCCAGCGCGGTTTGGAGACCCGGCTGGTGCCGGAGCGGGGCTACCACCTGGAGCTGATCACCCCGGTCCCGTTGCCGCGCAAACCCACCGGCGACCTGGTCCGGCTGCCGTCGCGGGTGCTGCGCGCGGTCCGGCAGACCGGCGCTGTGCTGCGAAATGTCGACGCCGACGTGGTGGTGGGGTTCGGGGGATACGTGGCGCTGCCCGCCTACCTGGCCGCACGTCGGCGTCGGGTGCCGGTGGTGATCCACGAGGCCAACGCCAGCGCCGGACTGGCCAACCGGGTGGGGGCCCGCTCGGCGCAACGCGTGCTGTCCGCGGTGCCCGATTCGGGCCTGCCGCATTCGGAGGTGGTCGGCGTCCCGATCCGGTCGGCGATCACCGCGCTGGACCGCTCGGCGTTACGGTCGGCGGCACGTGCGCACTTCGGCTTCGCCGAGGACGCCCGGGTGCTGCTGGTGTTCGGCGGATCGCAGGGCGCGGCCTCGATCAACCGCGCCGTCGCGGCGGCCGCCGGCGACCTGGCCGCCGCCGGGGTGGCTGTGCTGCATGCCCACGGCGCCAAGAACACCCTCGATCTGCCTGCTCGAGCGCCCGACGCCCCGCCCTACGTGGCGGTGCCGTATCTGAGCCGGATGGATCTGGCGTATGCCGCCGCCGATCTGGCCATCTGCCGGTCCGGTGCGATGACGGTCGCAGAGGTGTCCGCGGTCGGGCTGCCCGCGGTCTATGTGCCGCTGCCGATCGGCAACGGCGAACAGCGACTCAACGCGCTGCCGGTGGTCAAGGCCGGCGGTGGGCTCCTTGTCGCGGACGCGGACCTCACCCCGGGCTTCGTGGCCGGCGAGGTGGCCGGGTTGCTCAACGAC
Organism: Mycobacterium shimoidei; assembly: GCA_002101905.1. Lineage (GTDB taxonomy): Bacteria > Actinomycetota > Actinomycetes > Mycobacteriales > Mycobacteriaceae > Mycobacterium > Mycobacterium shimoidei. The sequence goes on from LQPU01000008.1 coordinate 63,778, forward strand.
ACAGCTCGGCTGGCCGCGATGACGGCGGCCGCGGCCCGGGTCGGTCACCGCGACGCGGCACAGCAGGTGGCGCGAATCGCCTTGGAGGTGGCCCGGCAAGCCCGCGACCGGAGTTCGCGATGATCACCGAGCCGTTGCCGCCCGAGCTGCAGCGGGTACACATGGTCGGCATCGGGGGAGCGGGCATGTCGGGGATCGCCCGCATCCTGCTGGACCGCGGTGGGATGGTGTCGGGATCGGACGCCAAAGAGTCCCGCGGCGTGCGGGCACTGCGCGCCCGTGGCGCGTTGATCCGGATCGGCCACCACGCCGACTCACTGGATCTGCTGCCCGGCGGCGCCACCGCGGTGATCACCACCCACGCCGCCATCCCCAAGACCAACCCCGAGCTCGTCGAGGCCCGACGGCGCGGCATCCCGGTAGTGCTGCGGCCCGCGGTGCTGACCAAGCTGATGGCCGGGCGCACCACGCTCATGGTCACCGGCACGCACGGCAAGACGACCACCACATCGATGCTCGTCGTCGCCCTACAGCACTGCGGGAAAGATCCGTCGTTCGCCGTCGGTGGCGAAATGGGGGAGGCCGGCACCAACGCCCACCACGGCAGCGGCGACTGCTTTGTCGCCGAGGCCGACGAAAGCGACGGCTCGCTACTCGAATACACCCCGAATGTCGCCGTGGTGACCAATATCGAGTCCGACCATCTGGACTTCTTCGGCACCGCAGACGCTTATACCGCGGTGTTCGATTCCTTCGTCGAGCGGCTTGCCCCCGGAGGGGCGCTCGTCGTCTGCACCGACGACCCGGGCGCGGCAGCACTTGCCGAACGCACTGCCGCACTGGGGATTCGGGTCCTGCGGTATGGCTCGTCGGGTGACCAGCTAGCCGGCGAACTGTTGTCCTGGGAGCAGCAAGGCACCGGCGGCGTCGCGCAGATCAAGCTCGCCGGCGAGATCCACCCGTGGGTGCTTCGGCTGTCGGTGCCCGGCCGGCACATGGCGCTCAACGCGCTGGGCGCCCTGCTGGCCGCGATCGAGGTCGGCGCTCCGGCCGAGTGCGTGCTCGACGGGCTGGCCGGTTTCGAAGGTGTCCGCCGCCGATTCGAGCTGATCGGCACCGCGGGCTCGGTGCGGGTGTTCGACGACTACGCCCACCATCCGACCGAGATCAGCGCGACGCTGGGAGCGGTCCGCACCTTGCTCGAGCAAAGCGGCGGCGGTCGGTCGCTAGTGGTGTTCCAGCCGCACTTATATTCGCGGACAAGGGATTTCGCCGCTGAGTTCGGCCGCGCGCTCGACGAGGCCGACCAGGTTTTCGTGCTGGATGTCTACGCTGCCCGCGAACAACCGCTGGCCGGCGTCAGTGGAGCCAGTGTCGCCGAGCACGTGAGCGTGCCGGTGCAGTATGTTCCAAACTTCTCCGAAGTCGCCGAGCTGGTGGCTGCTGCCGCCGAGCCGGGCGACGTCGTGGTGACCATGGGCGCCGGAGACGTGACCATGCTGGCGCCGGAGATCGTCACGGCGCTGCGGGTGCGGGCCAACCGCAGCGCACCCGGGGGTGTCGTGGTGACCCGCGCCGGCGACGATGCAGAGCGAAGCGATGAGCAGGAGCGGCGCTGGTGACCGAGGCAAACGACACCCCGACCGAAGCGCCGACCGAACCCGTTGCGACCGAGTCGGCCGAACAGCAGGCCGGCCCCGAGGTATTCGAGGGTCCACGGCGGCGGGCACGTCGGGAACGTGCCGAGCGTCGAGCCGCGCAGGCGCGGGCCACCGCGATCGAGCAGGCCCGCCGGGAGGCCAAGCGCCGCGCCCGCGGCCGCGCCGGGGCCCAACCCAAACCCGTTCCGCGAGGCGCGGTTCGGGGCCTGAAGATGGCGCTGGCGACGATGTTGGTGTCGGTGGCCGCCATCGGGCTGGGGCTGATCCTGTATTTCACGCCGGTGATGTCGGTGCGCGACGTGATCGTCATCGGCGTTGGCGCGGTGAGCCGCGAGGAGGTGCTCGACACGGCGAAAGTCCAGCTCGGGACCCCACTGCTGCAGGTCGACACCGGCGCGATCGCCGATCGGGTGGCAGCGATCCGCCGAGTGGCCAGCGCGCGGGTGCAGCGCCAGTATCCCTCGGCGTTACGCATTACCGTTGTCGAGCGAATTCCCGTCGTGGTCAAAGACTTTCCAGACGGACCACACCTCTACGACCGCGACGGCGTCGACTTCGCGACAGCGCCGCCGCCCGCGGCGTTGCCCTATATCGACGTCGACAATCCCGGGCCGAGCGATCCGGCGACCAAGGCCGCGCTCGAAGTGCTGACGGCGCTGCGACCCGAGGTCGCCGGTCAGGTCGGCAGGATCGCTGCTCCATCGGTTGCCTCGATCACGCTGACCCTGACCGACGGGCGCACGGTGATCTGGGGCACCACCGACCGCACCGACGAGAAGGCCGAGAAGCTGGCGGCGCTGTTGACCCAGCCCGGGCACACCTACGACGTGTCCAGCCCGGACCTGCCGACCGTCAAGTAGTGCAGTAGAGGCCCACCGGTCGAGCGTGCGGCCAGCTTCACTCTCGGCGTCGAGCGTGCGGCCAGCTTCACTCTCGGTGGTGCTGTGGCGAGACCGCGGCGAGAAATTGCACAAAATTCGCCCGCATCACGTCGGCGCGCCTGCGGCGATAGCGCGCATCTGCCCCATACCGTTCTGTTTGCCCGGAACAACTTGACATAACTCTAAGCCTCTAGTTGAGGTTGAGGTTTGCCAGCCAGGTCCCATTAGGGAGGAAGACTTCAATGATGACCCCCCCGCATAACTACTTGGCCGTCATCAAAGTCGTGGGAATCGGCGGCGGCGGCGTCAACGCCGTCAATCGGATGATCGAGCAGGGCCTCAAGGGAGTTGAGTTCATCGCCATCAACACCGACGCCCAGGCGCTGTTGATGAGCGACGCCGACGTCAAGCTCGACGTGGGACGCGACTCCACCCGAGGCCTGGGCGCCGGTGCCGACCCCGAGGTCGGCCGGCGCGCCGCCGAGGACGCCAAGGACGACATCGAAGAACTGCTCCGAGGCGCCGACATGGTGTTCGTGACCGCCGGTGAAGGCGGCGGCACCGGCACCGGCGGGGCGCCGGTGGTCGCCAGCATCGCCCGCAAACTGGGCGCGCTGACCGTCGGCGTCGTCACCCGGCCGTTCTCCTTCGAGGGCAAACGGCGCGGCACCCAGGCCGAGCAGGGCATCACCACGCTGCGGGAAAGCTGCGACACGCTCATCGTGATCCCCAACGATCGGCTGCTACAGATGGGCGATGCCGCGGTGTCGCTGATGGACGCATTCCGCAGCGCCGACGAGGTGCTGCTCAACGGCGTGCAGGGGATCACCGACCTGATCACCACCCCGGGCCTGATCAACGTGGACTTCGCGGACGTCAAGGGCATCATGTCCGGCGCCGGTACCGCGCTGATGGGTATCGGCTCAGCCCGCGGCGACGGCCGGGCGCTCAAAGCCGCTGAGATCGCGATCAACTCGCCACTGCTGGAACAGTCGATGGAAGGCGCCCGCGGGGTGCTGATGTCGATCGCCGGCGGCAGCGACCTGGGCCTGTTCGAAATCAACGAGGCTGCCTCGCTGGTGCAGGACGCCGCCCACCAGGACGCCAACATCATCTTCGGGACGGTCATCGACGACTCGCTCGGCGACGAGGTGCGGGTCACGGTGATCGCGGCCGGCTTCGACGCCACCGGGCCGAGCAGAAAGCCGATCGTCGGCAGCGATCAGAGCCAGACGATAGCGCCGGGGACGGCCGGCAAAGTCACCTCGACGTTGTTCGAGCCGGCCGATGCCGTCAGCGTGCCGGTGCAGACCAACGGTTCGACCCTCAATATCGGCGGCGATGACGACGAAGACGTCGACGTGCCGCCCTTCATGCGACGCTAGCCGCCCCCGATACTGGGCACGTGGGCGTTCGTATCCGGCGGGTGATCACCACCCGGGCGGGCGGTGTGTCCGCGCCACCGTTCGACACCTTCAATCTCGGCGACCATGTCGGTGACGACCCGGCCGCGGTGGCGGCCAACCGCGCCCGGCTCGCCGCCACGATCGGCCACCCGCTGGTCTGGATGCATCAGGTGCACGGCGACCACGTCGCGGTGGTCGAAGGCCCGCGGAAGGACGCGGTTGCCGACACCGATGCCCTGGTGACCGCCACCCCCCGGCTGGCGCTGGCCGTGGTGACCGCTGATTGCGTGCCGGTGTTGATGGCCGACGCGCGGGCCGGGGTCGTTGGCGCCGTGCACGCCGGTCGCGTGGGCGCGCGCGACGGCGTAGTGGCCCGGGCGCTGGAAGCCATGCTGGCGATCGGGGCGCACGCCGAAGACATCTCTGCCCTGCTCGGACCGGCGGTCAGCGGCCGCAACTACGAAGTGCCCGCCGAGATGGCCGACGAGGTGGAAGCGGCGCTGCCGGGCAGTCGCACCACCACCTCGGCCGGCACCCCCGCGCTGGATCTGCGAGCCGGAATCGCGGGTCAGCTCAAACGCTTAGGGGTGACGGCCATCGACATCGACCCGCGTTGCACCGTGGCGGACACCAACCTGTTCAGCCATCGCCGTAGCGCCCCGACCGGGCGGCTGGCGTCGGTGGTGTGGATGGAATGACCGCCATGCTGGCGAACCGGGAATCCGAATTGGTCAACGCCTTGACCGCGCTACGGACGCGGCTTGCCGCCGCCGCCGAGGCGGCCGGCCGCAACGTCGCCGAAATTGAACTTCTGCCAATTACCAAATTCTTTCCAGCAACCGATGTTGCGATTTTGTCGCAATTGGGATGCCAGGCGTTCGGGGAGTCTCGAGAACAGGAGGCGTCGGCGAAGGTAGATGAACTTGCTAGGTTGCTGGGTCCTGCGTCAGCCGCGGTGCGCTGGCACATGGTGGGCCAGATCCAGCGCAACAAGGTCCGGTCGCTGGCCCGCTGGGCGCACACCGTCCACTCGGTGAGCAGCAGCCGCGTGGTCAGCGCGCTCGACCGGGCCGTGGCTGCCGCACTGCGCGAGGGCCGTCGCCAGCGTCCGCTGCAGGTATACGTGCAGATCAGCCTGGACGGCGACGTGTCCCGGGGTGGTGTCGACATCTCGCAGCCCGCCGAAGTCGACAAGATCTGCGCCGAGGTCGAGGCCGCAGAGTCCCTGGAACTGATTGGGCTGATGGGTATTCCGCCGCTTGACGCGGACCCGGAGGCGGCGTTCGCGCGCCTGCAAACCGAACACGCCAGGGTGCTCCGGGCCCACCCGAACGCGACCGGATTGTCGGCCGGCATGTCAAACGACCTGGAGAGCGCGGTGAAACATGGTTCGACCTGTGTGCGTGTCGGTACCGCGTTATTGGGTCGGCGACCGCTACCGTCACCGTGAGCAGTCACTCTAGTCACATCTTCATCACGGACACCAGAGCCTCGGCAAAGAAGGGGTCACCCAGATGAGCACACTGCACAAGGTCAAGGCCTACTTCGGTATGGCTCCGATGGAGGACTATGACGACGAGTACTACGACGACGACCGTGGCTCCGCGGGCTACTCGCGCCAGCGCTTCGCCGGCGACGGGTACGGCCGCTACGAGGGGCGTTTCGACGAGCGCGAGTACGACGAGCCGCCGGGAAGCTACCGCGGCGGCTACGCCGACGACCACCGGTTCCACCCGCGTGACTTCGAGCGCAGCGAACTTCCCAGGCCGCGGTTCGGCTCACTGCGTGGCTCGACGCGCGGCGCGCTGGCGATGGACCCACGCCGGATGGCGATGCTGTTCGAGGAGGGCAGCCCGCTGTCGAAGATCACCACGCTGCGGCCCAAGGACTACAGCGAGGCGCGCACCATCGGTGAGCGGTTCCGCGACGGTACGCCGGTGATCATGGATCTGGTGTCTATGGACAACGCCGACGCCAAGCGACTTGTCGACTTCGCAGCCGGTTTGGCGTTCGCGCTGCGGGGCTCGTTCGACAAGGTCGCCACCAAGGTGTTTCTGCTGTCACCGGCCGACGTCGATGTGACGCCGGAGGAGCGCCGCCGGATCGCCGAAACCGGCTTCTACGCTTATCAATAGGCTTATCAGAGGAGCCGGACGTACGGGCCGGCCCTAGAAGTAGGTAGGCTGACGGTCACCGCGCCGGGCATCGGCGCTTGTCGTGAATGTCACATCCTCATCAGTAAGGTTGGGCTCTCGTTGGCGCTGTTCTTCCAAATCCTGGGCTTCGCGCTGTTCATCTTTTGGCTGCTGCTGATCGCCCGGGTCGTGGTCGAGTTCATCCGCTCGTTCAGCCGCGACTGGCACCCGCGCGGCGCCACGGTTGTCGTGCTGGAAGCCATCATGTCGATCACCGATCCACCGGTGAAACTGCTGCGCAGGCTTATCCCGCAGCTCACCATCGGTGCGATCCGCTTCGACTTGTCCATCATGGTGCTGTTGCTGGTGGCGTTCATCGGCATGCAACTGGCTTTCAGCGCCGCCACCTAACCGGCGCCAAGACCGTTTGCCATAGCGGCATTTCGTTGTCTTAAGGTGCCGTTTTCATGTTTCTTAAAGATTGAAATTCGGTCTTATTTATTGACCGGATCAGCAACCGGCGGGTCTGGTGTGACAGGATGGGCCGCAGTTGCAGTATGGCTACGATACCGTCCACACCGATCTACACTTTGCAGGTCGGTTTGACTGTCCACAACTCGAGGGGGCAAATAATGCCGCTTACACCAGCCGACGTCCACAACGTGGCCTTCAGCAAGCCGCCGATCGGCAAACGCGGCTACAACGAGGACGAGGTCGACGCCTTCCTCGACCTGGTAGAGAATGAGCTGACCCGGCTCATCGAGGAGAACTCCGATCTGCGCCAGCGGATCAGCGAGCTCGACCAGGAGCTGGCGGCCGCGCGTTCCAATGGCGGTGCCCAGCCCACTGCGGCCATCCCGCACTACGAAGCTGAACCGGAGGCCGAAGCCGTTCAGCCCGCTCCACAGGCCGCCTCTTCCGCGGCGATCAGCGAAGAGCACGCCATCAAGGCGGCCAGGGTGCTGAGCCTGGCCCAGGACACCGCCGACCGCTTGACCAGCACCGCGCAGGCCGAATCGGAGAAATTGTTGGCCGACGCCCGCGCCAACGCCGACCAGATCATCAGTGAGGCCCGCCGGGAAGCCGACACCACAATCGCCGAAGCCCGGCAGCGCGCCGACGCAATGCTGGCCGACGCGCAAGCTCGATCGGAGACCCAGCTGCGCCAGGCCCAGGAGAAGGCCGATGCGCTGCAAGCCGATGCTGAACGCAAGCACTCCGAGATCATGGGCACGATCAACCAACAGCGCACCGTCCTCGAGGGTCGCCTCGAACAGCTGCGCACCTTCGAGCGCGAGTACCGCACCCGGCTCAAGACCTATCTGGAATCACAGCTCGAAGAGCTCGGTCAACGCGGATCGGCGGCACCGGTGGACTCCAGCGCCACCAACGACGCCGGGGGGTTCAATCAGTTCAATCGGGGTAATAACTAACCTAGCCAAGGGTGCTGGGCGAGCCGGGCGGGTACCGTGCAGCCTTGGCAGTCATGGCTTCTGACTCGTCCGGCGGAGGTTGACCGATGCTGATTAGCGCGCTGGTACTAGCGGTGATAGGGCTGGCCGCGTTGGTGTTCGCAGTCGTCACCAGCAATCAGTTGGTGGCCTGGGTGTGTATTGCCGCCAGCGTGGTGGGCGTGATCTTGCTGATCATCGATGCGCTGCAGGAACGGCAGCGCCGCCAGGCCGGCGCCTCGGCCGACCAGTCGGCGTCAACAGAGGAGCCCAAGCCGGAAACCTCGGCATCCGATTATGAGTACGCCGACTACCCGGAAGAGGACGCCGAGACCGCCGATCAGCCCGGTCGGCAGCCCGCCCAGCCCGTGAAGGCCCGCTCCGACGACGAATCGTCGTCGGAATAGAGCGGAATAGCTAAAGACTGCCGTTCAGCCCTCTGAGGTCGGAGCCGCGAGCAGCTCACGGACCTCGTCGTCGCTGACCTGATGGAAGTCCACGAACACCTGACCCACCGCCTCGAAATCGGGCGGCATTGTCGCGCAGACGACGTCGTCGACCTCCTGCGCCAACTGCTCACACGCTGAGGGCGGCCCCACCGGAACAGCGACCACAATCGCGGCAGGACCGGCCGCCTGTAGCGCCCCCACCGCCGCCATCATGCTGGCCCCGGTGGCGATGCCGTCGTCGACCAAAATCACCGTTTTCCCGCGCGGGTCGGCGACCGGTCGACCACCCCGATAGGCCTGCTCGCGGCGGTTCAGCTCGGTCGTCTCACGTTCGATCACCGCGCGCACCTGCGCCTCGCTGATGCGCAGGCTGGACAACACGTTCTCGTTCCTGACGACACTGCCGTTGCCGGCCACCGCGCCCATTGCCAGCTCCGGCCAGTGCGGCACCCCAAGCTTGCGGACCAAAAACACATCCAAGGGGGCATGCAGCGCCGTTGCGATCTCCCGGGCGACCGGGACACCGCCGCGGGCCAGCCCGAGCACCAGCAGTCCGTCTCTTCCGCGGTAAGAGGCCAGCTCCTCGGCCAGCACCCGACCCGCCTCGGCGCGGTCACCAAAACTGCGGCGGGATGCCCGTCGCACAAAGCCGCTCGATCGGTTCATCGTCGTAGGTGGCGTCGGTTGTGGTGCCGGTCCGTTCAGACTACGGCCGAAGCCGTCGCTGCACTGCGGCTTCCCCGCGAGACGCCGACTGAAACCGGCCCAGAAACGGGCCGTTTGCCAACGGTGTCTGAGCGTAGGACCCGCGTTTGGCGGCGGAGGCATCCACCCGTAACCCTCGCGGTTCCGATTCGCACGAAGCGGCCAGCACGTGTAGATACAACGTAATTTTCGCGGGGCGCCTATGTACATCGAGATCAGGGCATTCGCTGTTCGAATCGATTCGTCGGTGGTCCGAACGACAGCAATGACTGTCTCAACCTTGTCGAAGTGGCAATTTGCCGCGATCTGATCAAGCTCACAGAAGCGACGTTCGTTTGTGGGAGCCACCCCGCCGCGGACGTGCTCGATGACGGGCTTCTTGTGTCAGAAGATCAAGAAGCGGACTTCGGACGTGTCCATATTAGGGTATTGCCGCGGCCAACGTAGCTGAGTTCCAGCGATGTGCTGGTGGCTTTAAGTGGGACGTAGACCAGATCCATCGGCGGTCCGGGTAGCTCCCAGTGCAGCCACAGGACGCAGGTGTTTTCTTGACCGGGCGGCATCGCGTCCTTGCCCGGTGTTTGCGCCCACGGCAGGTAACTCCACGTGCCAGACTGGTTATCGTTACCGCCACTGGACTTGAGTTTGCCGCCGGCGCTGAGAGTGGTGATTGTCGCATCACCCGATTCGGTCCAATCCCCGGCGAGCTGTTGAGGACTAACTGTCGCATGTTCGCACGCGCTGTCGCCAGACGCTGGTGCGGCGGCCGACGTCTTTTCGGCAGGCTGGGCGGGTTGCGACGAAGGCGTGAGCCCGATTGCCGATGAGTTGGCGGGGGCAGGTGGATGACTGCCTGGGTTACATCCGGCGAGCAGCAACGCCACGACGGACGTAGCCCACCCGAGGATGAATCTGGCCGTTGCGGGTTTCATCGGCCGAGCACTCGTAATGCTTTGTTATAGAACTGAGTTCGCACATCCAACCCGTTAGTTCCACCATTCACCATTCTAGTGATCTTAACGATGTCGCCCGTGTCCGCTACAGCGTTCCCGTTGTGCGTATCCCAGTACCAAAGGGCGGTCCTAAACGCATATTGCGGGGTCGCCGCCAGCTCCGGGTGATTCACGAAATCGACGCCAAGATCCTGGCTCATTTTGGTGTAGTTAGCGCGACCCGTGACTTGAATTGCGCCGCGCCCCTTGAACCTTGGCCCATCACCCGGCTGAGTGTTACCAAGATCGGTCCTACCGTTGTACTGGCTTCCGTCGGCGTATTCCTCGAATGTGCGGAACCGGTCGGACTCCTCAGCTACCTGAGAAATGAACGCAGCCTGCCGCTGGGGCGTGTTCATCCCGCCTTGCCGCATCACATCGTTCAGCGGACCAACAATCTGCGCAGCGCGAGCGGGGTCCAACCCCGGAACGATTTGCGTTAACTGCTCAGCCGTCACCGGTCTGTACCCGTCGTTAGCCGGTATCTGTGGTTGCCCGCCATCTAGAGGGACGTCACCGACGGCAGCTCGCATCGCAGCAGCAAGTTCGTGGTCGGCTGCCTCAGCCTTGACCTTGAGCGCGGCGAGTCGCTGTTCCAACTTGCCCAGCGCGCCATCTTCGTCATTAGGGTTGGGCGAATAGTCGACGATCCAGCCATCCGAAATCAGCCAGTGATGTTGGGCCGCTTCATCGTCTATAGCCTGCAATTCCGCGCGGCAGGCATTCGCGTCGTTCACGGCCTTCTCGATCGCCGCTGCCAATTTTGGCGCAAGGCTTCCTTGCTGATCGATGTTCTGCCGTTGGCGGTGCAACTCTTGGTGAAAGGCATCGCCGGCTTCACCACCCCAATCGGACAGTTTCTGCTGAACCGACGCCAGGGTATCGCCGAATTCCTTGTAGGTACCGTCTCGGTTCTTAACGACCTGGAACACCTGCTGAATGGCAGACGTGTCCCAGCGGCGTATTTCGCTCGGCATCAGCTCAGAAGACACCCCGATTACAAGCCCATCGCGTCGGCGACTCGCGCTACTGCCTCTGAGCTGGCCGTGTCGGTGCTTTCATAGCGGGTTGCCGCATCGAGCATTTTCTGGGTCATTTGGTTGGCGGCGGCTTTGTCCGCCGCGTGCCGGCGAGCCAAGACAGCAGCAAATTCATCCAATGCTTCTCTAGATGCGCCGATCCATCCGGTGCTGGCCTCAGCCAGACCGCTCTCGTGTTCGGCGAACTCCAAGGTCGCGGCATACGCGGCGGTGTCGATGTGAGCGCTGCCCACGCGCAACGCGACTAAATCAACGCTGAGGGTTTTCTCCACGAAGTAAGCCTAAGCCTCGGGGAATCGATGCCAGCACGCCAATTCCGCTCCTGTGGACCAGCGACTCACTCGAAATTACGTTCACGGCGATGATTCCGCGCCTGCCGATCGACAACCGGCAAGCTCAGTTGCTCAACAACGTCCGGTGTATTACGCAACTGCCACGCCCGAACGGCGCTCGGCCGCCTGCGCGGTCCGAGGTTGTCACGTCGAGCAGAAGAACTGGGCGGCGGTGCGCACCGTTGTCGGCTACCACCGCTACTACACCGCTGCAGAACTGTTGCTACTCAACGAGATCTGGCAGCTGCATTCCAAACTGACCAACTACTTCTACCCGCAACAGAAACTGATCTCCAAGGTCCGCACCGGTGCCAAGGTCGCCAGGAAACACGACAAAGCCACGACCCCATTTCATCGCGCGATCGATCACCCCACCATGACCGGGCAACGCATCGTGGCGCTCACCCGGACCTACTCATGATCAATCCGCCGCCTGAACCGTTCCGAGTTTGATGCCGGCTTCATGTTTGAGACGTCGCCGGCTGGGACGCCTAGGTTTGAGCGTAATAGG
>LQPU01000009.1 GCA_002101905.1 Mycobacterium shimoidei
AGGCTGGACCACCCGCAAAAACACCCACGGCGACACCGAATGGATCCCACCCCCACATCTCGACCACGGCCAACCCCGCATCAACACCTACCACCACCCCGAAAAACTGCTCCGCAAACACGAAGACCACAACGAAGACGACAACGATCCGTAACTGGGACCCGTTGGTACCTGGACAGCGGCGGCGACAATCTGATTTGCTGACGCGCATGGCGAGACTTGATGTCCCCGACGGCCCGGGCGGTGAGGCGGCCATGATTTGGACGCTGCGGCCTGAGCTCGGCGACATGGTTGAGCGGATGATCCGCGGTGCATATCGGCAGAGCATCCTTCCCGCCGAGGAGCGCGAGCTGGCCAGGATGCGCATCGCACAGCTCAACGACTGCGTGGCGTGCTCGGATTTCCGCGCGCCGTCTGTGTTAGAGGCCGGTATCGCGCCGGAGCTCTACGAAAACGTCGCGGACTACGCCACTTACCCCAATTACACCGCACGGCAGCGGCTTTCGATCGAATACGCCGAACGGTTCGCCACCGACCACGCGTCGCTCGACGACGCATTCTTCGGGCGGTTGCGCGAGGCGTTCACCGATGCCGAAATTCTGGATCTCACCTTGTGCGTCGCGGTTTTCCTCGGCCTGGGGCGTTCGCTTACCGTGCTCGGTGTCGACCAGTCCTGCGCGATCGACGTGTAGGCGACGAATGGACATCGGGTCGGTCGACGAATTGCTCACCACCACAAGGGCGGTGCGAAAGCGCCTTGATCTGACCCGACCAGTGGAGCGTGAAGTGATCCTGGAGTGCGTGCGGCTCGCAATGCAGGCGCCAACGGCCAGTAACGCCCAGGACTGGCGCTGGCTGGTGATCACCGATGCCGACAAGCGTGCCGGGATCGCCGAAATCTACCGCAGCATCGGCGCCGAATACCTCGCCGCCGCCGCCGCTGCCAACGCATCCGACGCGCAGACGCGGCGCGTGTACCGCAGCGCGCTCGCCCTCACCGAGACACTGGGCGAGGTTCCTGTCCACGTGATTCCGTGTCTGCAGCGCCGCATCAACGGCAACGACTTGCTGGACGCCGCGTCGGCCTGGGCTTCGATCATTCCCGCCGGCTGGAGCTTCTTGCTTGCCCTGCGATCCCGCGGTCTGGGATCGGTGTGGACCACAATGCATTTGGCGAAGGAACAGCAGGTGGCCGAGCTGCTTGGCATCCCGCCTGACGTGACTCAGGCCGCGTTGTTCCCCGTTGCATACACGATCGGTACCGATTTCCGGCCCGCTTCGCGTCCTCCCGCGGAGACGATCACCTTCTGGAATAGCTGGGGAGAACACTGATGCAGTCCTACACTGTGCGATTCCACGTCGATGCGCCGCCGCACCGCGTGTGGCGGGTGTTGCATCCGCCGGTGCCGCCGAACTCTCCCAAACCGAGAGTCCTCAAGTGGCCGACCGGCAGCATGGAGATTTTGAACGAAGGCGACGAGGCCGGTGAAGGCTTGGTCCGCACATGCGTTTTCGCTGTGCCGAAGTACTTGCTGTCCGGGGGCAAGGGACGATCGTTCGAGACGGTGACCGAGGCAAAGCTCAACAAACTGTCGCGCTACGTGGCGGTCGGAAAGCCGCTGTGGTCGCGCGCGGAGGGCTATCACGAACTCGAGGAACAGCCTGACGGCACCACGGTGCTCACCTTCCACGAGGACTATCACGCCTACAACCCGGTGCTGCGCTTCTTTTTGGAGCGTCCCGTGCACGCCGCGATATCCCGGGACAACCTCGAGACGTATCAGCACGCCCTCGGGTATGCCGGCCGGGTCACGCGGTTGAGCTAGCGATCGACCAGGCTGATCGCCTGCTCGGGGCAGTTTTGCTCGGCCTCGGAGGCCTGCTCGAGCAGCGCGCCGGCCGGTTCTTCGACGAGCACAACGCAGTGCCCCACCTCGTCAGCGTCGAAGACGTCGGGCGCCAACGTGTAGCAGCGCCCGTGTCCGACGCACCGGTCCGCGTCGACCACAACTCTCGTGGTCACGATGCGGCTACCACCGGAAAGGTCAGCGGCAGCGACTCCACCGAGCGCAATCCGCGCGTGTAGGCGAGTTCGGTGCCCTCCGGGATTTCGTAATCCGGTATGCGTGAATGGAATTCGCGCAGTGCGACCCGCAATTCCAGCCGGGCCAAGTGCGAGCCGAGGCAGCGGTGCGGGCCGCCGCCGAACGCGCGGTGCCGGTTGGGGTTGCGGGTGAAGTCGACGAGCTCGGGATCGGGAAACTCGGCCGGATCGGTGTTGGCCGCGCCGAGCAGCGGGCTGACTCGTTCTCCCTTGCTGATCGGGCAACCGGAGACTTCGACATCTTGGACTGCGACGCGGGCGATTCCGGGAACTGGTGTCTCCCAGCGCAACAGCTCTTCGATGGCGCTGGGCAGGATGTCCGGCTCCTCAACCAGCCGCCGGCGTTGCTCAGGATGGCGGGCCAGGTAGACGAAGAAGCAATCAAGCGAGTCGGTGACGGTGTCCAACCCGGCGATGAGGAACAGGAAGCAGATGTCGAGCACTTCCTCACGCGACAGCGGCTTGTCGTCAATCTTGGCCGTCAACAACGCCGACAAGACGTCATCACGCGGGCTGGCGATGTGCTCGTCGATGGCGTGCTCGAAGTAGTCGTAGATCTGGTGGGCCATCGGCGCCGCGGCTTCCCCGTGCTCCTCATAACCGTGCACTCCCTCCGGGCGGATGACGCCGTCCTTCCACATCAGGAACTTGTCCAGGTCTTCGAGGGGCAGGCCCAGCAGTTGCAGGAAGACCGTGCAGGGCAGGGGAACCGCGAACTCGGTGTGGAAGTCGCATTCGCCCTTGTCGGCGAAGCGATCGATCATCTCGTTGACCAACGCCGTGACGGCCGGTTCTCGTCGAGCCATTTCCCGCGGAGTGAACAGCGGATCGAGAATGCGGCGGTACTTCGCATGTTCGGGCGGGTCGATTTGCAGCGGGATGAGTGGGCGGATGTTACCCAGATCGACCGCGTCCATGTTCGAAGAGAACAGGTCGGTGCGCTTGAGTGCCATCTCGATGTCGGCGAGGCGGCTCAGCACCACGGCCTGCGGTGACCGGAACACCGGCGCGGACTCGCGTAACGCCTTGTACATGGGCTGCGGTTCGGCCATACCCGCCATGGCCTGGTCGACGTAGTCTTGGGCTTCTGTCATGGGTGATAGCGTGACACTTCGAGCAGTATTCGTAAAGCGACTTCGCGCAAAATCAGCCGTCGAAGCAGACCACGCTGCGTGCCCCGGCGCCGGCGAGCATGTCGGTAAACGCCGTCTCGACGTCGTCGATACCGATGCGGCGCGTCACTAGGGCCTCCAAGTCGAGCTTGCCGCGGCGGGCGAGTTCGGCGAGCGCCGGGATGTCGCGGGCGGGGTCGCTGGCGCCGTACACGCTGCCCCGGATCGTCTTGCTGTCGGCCATCAGCGACAGCGCGGGCAACGTCACTGACTCCTCGATCCCGGCGGCGCCGACGAGGGTGACCTGGCCGCCGCGGCGGGTGGCGTCGTAGGCCGCACGGATGGTGGCGGGCTTGCCGACGACCTCGATCCCGTGGTCCACGCCCTGCCCGCCGGTGATGTCGCGCACCGCTTCGGCAACGTCGACCTCACTCGCATCGATTGTGTCGGTGGCGCCATTGGCTACCGCGGCCGGAAGCTGTGCCGCGACTCGGTCGGCGGCGATGATCGGTGCGGCGCCGGCCAGCCTGGCGCCCTGGATCGCAGCCAGACCAACACCGCCGCACCCGATGACCAGCACGCTCTCACCCGGCCGGACCGCCGCGGTGCGCAACACCGCCCCGACGCCGGTGGTGACCCCACAGCCCAGGAGCGCGGCGTGATCGAGCCGCAGCGCCTCGTCGACCGGTACCACCGCCGCGGCGGGCAAGAGCGTCTGTTCGGCCAGCGACCCCACTCCCATACCCGGCCACACCGGCCCGGCGGCGCCCTCGGCGTAAGGGTCTCCGTAGGCATGGTCGTAAGCGTGGTCGCACAGCTGGGCGTCGCCGCGCAGGCAATGCGGACACGACCGGCACGCCACGTTCCAGGTCAGCACGACGTGTGTACCCGGGCTCACCGTCGTGACGGCGTCGCCCACCTCGGTGACGATTCCGGCGCCCTCATGCCCGAGTGTGCAGGGCAGCAGCGTCGGTATGGACCCGTCGCGCAGCGACAGGTCGCTGTGGCACACGCCGCTCGCGGCCAGCTGCACCCGCACTTCGTGGCCGCGCACCGGCCGCAACGCGACGTCCTCGACCGCGCTGGGCTGTCCGGCCTCGTGCAGTACAACCGCCTTCATATCGACTTACGATGACCAGGCGACCGCGTCGGGTCAAGGGAGGCACCAATGACGGCATCCGCGTCGACAGCGCAACCAGTGCTCACCATCGGTGGCCAGCCGCAGCAGGCGACGGAGAGCTATCCGGTGCACAACCCGGCGCGACCGGCAGAGATTGTCGGGCATGCGCCGGCCGCCGACCGCACTCAGCTCGATGCCGCGGTGCACGCCGCACGGCGAGCCGCACCCGAGTGGCGCGCACTCGACGTCGCCGATCGAACCGCTGCCATCGCCACCGCGGCGGCAACGGCCGCCGAGCAACTCGCCGGCCAAGATGGCGCGCGGCTGTATACCCGCGAGCACGGCAAGGTGCTCACCGAGGCGCAGTTCGAACTCGACACCGCGCCGGCAATCGCGGCGCTGCTCGGCTCGATGGCCGAGGCGGCGCTGACGCCCGAACACATCGACCCGGGCCAGGACTATCCGCGTCTGCACCGCGAGCCTTATGGTGTTGCGGCGCTTGTTCTTCCGTTCAACTGGCCGCTGTCGCTGACGATCACCAAGCTGTCCTCGGCGCTGGCCGCCGGCAACACCGCGGTGGTCAAGGTGCCGCCGACCTGTCCGCTGGCCGCGCTGCAGCTCGGTGCGGCGTTCGCCGCCGCGCTGCCGCCCGGTGTGGTCAACGTGCTTGCCGGACCGGGCAGCGAATTGGCGCAGGCATTGGTCACGCACCCGGGCATCGACGTGATTTCGCTGACCGGCGGGGTGGCCACCGGGCGCGCGGTGATGGCCGCCGCGGCCGCGCGGCTGACGCCGGTCCTGCTGGAGCTCGGCGGCAACGACGCGGCGATCATCGCACCGGACCTGGCGATCAGCGACGAGTTGGTCGAGCGTCTGGTTACTGCGACCTACACCACCGCTGGTCAGGTGTGCATGGCGATCAAGCGGTTGTATGCCCCGGCCGAGCGCGTCGAGGAGCTGGCCGACGCGGTGCTGGCTCGCTGCGAACGCGAGGTGATCGGCGACGGATTGGCCGACGAAACCACCCTCGGCCCCCTGCACACGGCCGCCGGCCGCGACCGGGTTCGCAAGCTGGTCGCCGACGCCGAGGCGCAGGGCGCGACGGTGCGCACCGGCGGGCGGATCCGGGCGGAAGACGCGGACGCCGGCGGCTACTTCGCGCTGCCGACCGTGGTCACCGGCGCCGCCGGCGATTCGGCGTTGGCGACCGAAGAGCAGTTCGGCCCGGTGCTGCCGATCTTCGGATACCGCGCTATCGACGACGCGGTGTCTGCCGCCAATGCCACCGACTTCGGGCTTACCGCATCGATCTGGACCGGTGACGACGAGCTGGCCGCCAGCGTCGCCGCCCGGCTGGTAGCCGGGACGGTGAGTGTCAACTGCCATGGCATGGCCGCCCAGGACCCGCGGCTGCCGTTCGGTGGCGTCGGCCGGTCGGGGCTGGGGCGCGAACTCGGGGTAGAGGGAATCCGAGCCTTCACCCAGCCACGGGCCTTCGTCCGCCAGCCGACGCCGCAGTGACCGGCTAACTTCGCTGTTATTGCATAGATAGCATTGACAGGCGTCGAAACCCGTCGTTAGCTTCAGCTATGGCGCTGCTGCCGGATCCTGCTCCCCGTGACCGACGGCACGTGGTGATCTCGGTTGACGACCACGTCATCGAGCCACCCGACATGTTCGACGGGCGGCTGCCCGCCGCTTTGGCGGACCGGGCACCGCGCATCGTCGAAACCGACGACGGACGCCAGGTGTGGCGCTATGAGGACTGCGAATACCCCAACATCGGGCTCAACGCGGTGGTCGGGCGACCGCCGGAGGAATGGAGCATGGAGCCGGCTCGGTTCGACGAAATGCGGCGCGGCTGTTGGGATATCGACGCGCGAATCGCCGATATGGACCTGGCCGGCATCTGGGCGTCGTTGAATTTTCCGTCGCTGATTGCGGGTTTCTCGGGCACGGTGTTCTGGAAGAGCAAGGACCCCGAACTCGGACTGGCTGTGTTGCGGGCCTGGAACGACTGGCATTTGGACGTGTGGGCCGGCAGCTACCCGGATCGGATCATCCCGCTGCAGCTGCCGTGGCTGGCCGACCCGGCGTTGGCGGCCGAGGAGTTACGCCGCAACGCCGCCCGCGGCTTCAAGGCAGTCAGCTTCCCCGAACTACCCGCCCAGTGCGGGTTGCCCAGTTTGCACTCCGGGGTGTGGGACCCGTTCTTCGCCGCCTGCGAAGAGACCGACACCGTGGTGTGTTTGCACACCGGATCGGCGCAGTGGGCGCCAATTCCCGCACCCGACACGCCATTTGAGACCATCACCACGTTGTTCCCAGTCAACGGCCTGGTGGCCTGTGCGGACATGCTGTGGTCGGGCATACCGGTGCGATTCCCCAAGCTCAACATCACGCTGGCCGAAGGCGGGCTCGGCTGGGCCGCGATGCTCGGCGACCGCGCGGATTACGTGCTGGCCCATTCTGCATCGGGTCGTGAGGGCGGAGCATGGCAAAGCGACCTGCTCCCCAGCGAGGTGCTGCGCCGCAACTTCTGGTTCTGCTCAATCGATGACCCACACGCGTTCGGCGCGCTGGACGCGATCGGCGCCGGGCGCATCCTCGTCGAAAGTGACTATCCACACGCCGATTCGACGTGGCCGGACACCCAGGAGGTGATCGCGCGCAACGTCGCGGGCCTCTCGGCCGACGATGCCGCGCGGATCACCCACGGCAACGCCGCAGAACTGTTTCGTCACCCACTACCCGACAATGGATGGCTCACGTGCTAGATCTACTGATTCGGGACGCCGAGATCGTCGACGGCACAGGCGCACCGCCCCGCCGCGGCGACGTCGGAGTCAAAGACGGACGTATCGCAGCGGTCGGCCCGAAAGGTCACGTCGACGACATCGCAGCGAAAACCATTGACGCACAAGGGCAGGTACTGGCACCGGGGTTTGTCGACCTGCACACCCACTACGACGCCCAACTGTTCTGGGACCCGACCGCCAGTCCGTCGCTGCAGCACGGCGTAACGACCGTGTTCGGCGGCAACTGCGGGTTCACCCTGGCACCGGCCGCCGCCGACCAGCACGACTACCTCACCCGCATGCTGGCCCGGGTCGAAGGCATGCCGTTGGAGGCGCTGCGGGCCGGACTGGATTGGCAGTGGGCGTCTTTCGGTGACTGGCTGAACCGGCTGGACGGCCAGATCGCCGTGAATGCCGGCTTCCTGGTGGGACATTCGGCGCTGCGGTTGGCGGCGATGGGTGACGAGGCGGTCGGCGGGGACGCCACCCCGCAACAGATCGAGCGGATGGTCGCGCTGTTGGAGGAGGCGCTGGCCGCCGGCGCGATGGGGCTTTCGACGTCGCAGTCGCACACCCACAACGATGGGGCCGGGCAGCCGGTGCCGTCGCGCAGCGCGTCGCGCCAGGAACTTCTAACGCTGGCCGCCGCGCTGCGGTCGCATCCCGGCACCACCTTGGAGGCGATCATCCCGGGTTGCCTGTCCGGGTTCACCGACGACGACATTGCGCTGCTCACCGAGATGTCGCGGTCCGCGGATCGGCCGCTGAACTGGAACGTGCTGGGCGTGTCGGCGGCCAACCCGGCCGGTCATCAGGGCCAGCTACGGGCCTCTGACGTCGCGGCCGATAACGGCGGGCGGATCGTCGCGCTCACCTTGCCGCACGCCATGAAGATCCGGTTGTCGTTTCTGACCGGGTTTGTGCTCGACGGGCTGCCCGGATGGCGCGACACCATGCACCTACCGGTGCGCGAGCGGTGCAAAGCGTTGTCCGACCCGCAGGTGCGTCGCCGCCTCAACGACGGCGCCCAGTCGGAGGAGGCGGGCGTCCTGCGCGGTCTGTCGCATTGGGAGCGGCTGATCATCGTCGAAACGTTCGCGCCCGAAAACGCTGACGCCACTGGGCGTTCGGTGGGCGAAGTCGCCGCGTCCCGCAACAGCGAACCGTTCGACACGCTGTGCGACATCGTCGTCGCCGACGAGCTGCGCACCGGACTCACGCCGCCGTCGACCGGCGACGAAGCCGCCGACTGGCGGGCGCGGGCGCAGGTGTGGCGCCACCGCGACGCAGTCATCGGTGGGTCGGACGCCGGTGCGCACCTGGACATGATGTGCGGGGCCATCTATACCACCTCGCTGCTCGGGCACGGCGTTCGCGAGCATCAGGTGGTGACGCTCGAGGAGGCGGTGCGGCTGATCACCGACGTGCCCGCGCGCCTGTATGGGCTGACCGACCGCGGCCGGATCGCGCCCGGCTGGCATGCCGACCTGGTGCTGTTCGACCCGGCGACCGTCGACCATGGGCCCGAGCGCACCCGCTACGACCTGCCCGCCGGGGCACCGCGGCTGGTCGCAGACGCCCACGGCATCAGCACCGTGCTGGTCGGCGGGGTCGAGGCGTGCCGCGACGGTGAGGCCACCGGCGCGCTGCCCGGGACGGTGCTGCGGTCGGGCCGGGACACCGAGACGGTCCCGGCAGCATGACCGTCAGCGAGTTCGACCCCGCCGAGCTGCAGGGCGGACTGCTCATGCAGGTGCAGAACGTGCATGAGCGGCTGGGCGAGGCCCGCGCCAAGCACCCGGTGATGGTCGGCAACCCGTTCACCGAAACCTCAACACAGACATTGGCCGATGGCGTGACGGTGCTGGGCTACGACGAGTGCCAAACGGTGCTCACTCATCCGGAGACGTTCTCGTCGTCGATCTACGAACAGATCATGGGCCCGGTGATGGGCCGCACCCTGCTGGAACTGGAGGGGGCAGAGCATCGGGCCAGCCGTGCGCTGGTGTCCCCGTCGTTCCGGTCGGCGCTGCTGGAGCGCTGGCGCAGCGAGTTGGTGGAAGTGGTCGTCCACGAGCTGATCGACCGGTTCGCGCCGCGTGGCCGCGCCGAGCTGGCCCGCGAGTTCACGTTCGCGTTCCCGGTCCAGGTCATCGCCCGGATGATGGGCTTGCCGCGCCAGGACTACCCGCGCTTCCAGCGGCTGTCGATCGAACTGCTCAACGTGGTCTACGACTGGGATTGCGGGATCGCCGCGTCGGCCGAACTCAAGGCCTACTTCACCGAGATCCTCGCCGAGCGGCGGCGTCACCCGCAGGACGACCTGATCAGCACGTTGGCCGAATCCGAGATCGACTCGGCCCGGCTGACCGACAACGAGATCTTCGCTTTTCTGCTGCTGATCTTGCCAGCCGGCGTGGAAACCACCTATCGCGCGTCGGGCAATCTGTTGGTGGCGTTGCTCACCGAACCCGCCCTGTGCGACGCGGTGCGCGCGGATCGTGGCTTGGTGCGCGGGGCCATCGAAGAGGCCCTGCGATGGGAGCCGCCGATCACCACGGTGATGCGGGTGGCCGCCCGCGATTGCGAGCTGGCCGGCGTGGCAATCCCGGCAGGCACCAATGTCAGCGTCAGCGTGGCCGCCGCCAACCGGGACCCGGCCCGTTACCCGGATCCCGACCGGTTCGATCCAACTCGGAAGAACATCGCGCACTTGACGTTTGGTGGTGGCCCGCACCTTTGCCTGGGTATGCATCTGGCTCGGATGGAGAGCACCGTCGCGATCAACGCGCTTTTGGACCGGCTGCCCGATCTCCGGTTGGACCCCGGCGCACCGCCGCCGCAGGTGGTGGGTATGGCGTTTCGCTCACCGGCTGCCCTTCCGGTCGAATTCACGCCGTGCTGACGCGCGCACTCAGCGCAGCACACGAAACCGCTTGAGCCTCGCTTTGGCGCCGGCCACCAGCTCCACCCGGCTCTTGGGTACACCGAGATGCTCGGCGAGCAGCCTGGTTACCGCCGCGTTGGCCTTGCCGTCCACCGCGCGCTCGGCCACGTAGATTGTCAGGCTGCCGTCGGGGCCGACCTCGACAAGCGGACCCTTGCGGCTGCCGGGCTTGACCCGGACCGTGACGATATCGCTGGCAGTCGTCACCCGGCCCCGACCGAATCGCAGGGTCTAGGCACTCTAGGCCGGCATCCTCTTCATGCCGACGTCCTTGACACGGTGCGTCACCGAGCCCCAGGCCGAGGGCGAGAAGTGCGTCGTGACTTCCTCGAACCCGTCGAGGCGAGAAATGGTGACGACGCCGGTGTCATGGTTGATCGACAGCTTGTCGCCTTCGTTGGCATGCACCTCTTCGCCGTCGAGAAGCCGGATGGTGAACATGCTGTGTGCCCTCCCTCTGAAACGTTGGCGTCGGCTGGGATCTGGTCAGTTCCGTTGGTAGCAACCACGATATGGATGTGACTGAACGTGAAGAAGATACGTCGCGATACAGCGACTGAACGTTTTGGAAACGTTCGGTGACCGACCAATCACAGGTCGCGGACCCACCGGGACGGCCGCCAATCGGGAGGGGCACCCCCGCGGTTTCATAGGTTAGGCTACATTTACTAGCCGTGGCCGAAGCCAGTGTCGAGACCAGTCCCGCAGACGCGGAGTCACTGTCGTTCCGGTTGCCCGCCGATATCGCCCCGGCCGATCTGGCCGCCGAGCTGGCCGCGGCGCTACCCGAGCGTGACGGCGACGATTACCTGCTCTATGAGCACGACGGTCAATGGGTGCTGGCCGCCGGTGTGTCGGAGATGGTCGAGCTGGACAGTGACGAGCTGCGCATCTCGCGTGACGGTGTTACTCAGCGACAGGCGTGGTCGGGCCGGCCGGGCCAGGTCCTCGGCGAGGCGGTCGACCGGCTGCTGCTGGAAAGCGACCAAGTCTTCGGGTGGATCGCCTTCGAATTCGGTGCCTACCGCTTCGGGCTGCAGGACCAGCTGGCGGCGCGCACCCCGTTGGCGCGGCTGTTCCGCCCCCGCACCCGCATCGTGGTCTGCGACAAGGCGGTCCGGCTCGTCGAGGCCGACGAACGCGACCGCGACACGGTGGACCGGTTGCTTCGCGACGGCCTACCGCCCGCACCCACCGCCTCGATAGTCGACGTGAGCGCCGACGCCACCGGGTACCGGACTCGGGTCGCGACGGCGATCGACGAGATCGGCGCCGGTCAATACCACAAGGTGATCTTGTCCCGCAGCGTCGACGTACCGTTTCGGTTGGATTTCCCGTCGACCTATCGGCTCGGTCGGCGACACAATACGCCGGCACGGTCTTTCCTGTTGCGGCTCAGCGGGTTTCGCGCAGTTGGTTACAGCCCGGAACTAGTGGCCGCGGTAACCAACGACCGCACCGTCATCACCGAACCGCTGGCAGGTACCCGGGCGCTGGGCCGCGGGGCGGCATGCGATCAGCAGGCTCGTGACGAGCTGGAATCGAACTCCAAGGAGATCGTCGAGCATGCCATGTCGGTGCGTAGTTCGCTTGCGGAGATCACCGAGATCGCGGAATCAGGCAGCGCCGCCGTCACCGATTTCATGACGGTGCGAGAGCGCGGCAGCGTGCAGCACCTCGGCTCGACGGTCAGTGGGCGGCTGCATACCACCAAGACCCGCATGGACGCATTCGAGACCCTGTTTCCCGCGGTTACCGCGTCCGGCATTCCCAAGGGCCCGAGCTTCGACGCCATCCTGCGCCTCGACGAAGGCCCGCGTGCACTGTATTCCGGTGCGGTGGCGATGTTTACGGCCGACGGCGGCATGGATGCGGCGTTGACGTTGCGCGCAGCCTACGAGCACAACGGGCGAACCTGGCTGCGGGCGGGGGCCGGGGTCATCGGCGCATCGCAGCCCGAGCGTGAGTTCGAGGAGACCTGCGAGAAGCTGACCACGCTGGCTCCGCACCTGGTCGCGTTTTCCTAATTGGCTTCGGCGTTGGCTTCGACCTCCGGCGCGCGCTCCAAATAGTCGGCGAGGATCCGGCTGGCCAGCGACTCGATCGTCGATTCGATCGAGGACGCGAGCGTGGCGGTGACCGATGCGACGGCTTGCGTGCGGAACCGCACCAACATCGTGATCAGCTCGGCGATCTCGGTCTCGGCGGGCAGGGCCTGACCCGGCTTGACCCGATCGGCGACGTGTTCGGCGCCGGCTTGCACCAGCAATTCGCTGATCTGGTCGACCAGCGGGACGATCTGCTCGTGCAGGTCGATCAGCTTGTCGAAACTCACACCGTAGCCGTGGATCTCGTTGAACGCCTCGATGAGTTTCGGCCGGGTGATCGTCGCCTGCGCGCCGTCGACCCGGATCACCTGCAAGGCCACCAGCCGGTCGAAGGCACGAGCATCGCCGATACGCCGTCGCGCCTCGGACAACGACACCGTTTCCGGCTTCTCGGTGGTCCAGGTGCCCACGATCGCGGTTTCCAGCCCCAGCACGTCGCCGAGATTCTTGCCCTCCTCCCAGGCGCTGAGCATCTCCCGGACATGGGCAATGTTGTATCCACGGTCGAGCATCGAGGTGATCAGCCGCAGCCGGGTCAGATGAGTGTCGTTGAACAGCGCGATCCGTCCCACCCGCAACGGCGGCGGCAACAATCCCCGGTCGCGGTACACCCGAATATTGCGGGTTGTGGTTCCGGCGAGTCGGGCCAGGTCGTCGATGCGGTATTCCCCCGATGAGGCCACGCCGTGCGGATGGCGTACCGCGGCATCGAACAGTTGGGACACCGCGGTTTCGATGAACTCCCGCGACTGCCGGCGCACGCGGCGGGGCGCGCGGCGCAAGTTGGCCAGCACGCCGGCGATGGTGCCGGCTTCCGGCCGTGGCGGTCGCTGCGGCGCCATCACTCAGGCCGAGGAGCTGACGCGGACATCGGCGTTACGCGCGACCGCGTGGTAGTCCGCGATCCGGAAATCTCGCATCTGTCGAAGGTACTGGGTCGCGGTGCCCGGATACATCGCGGCGTTGCAGCCGTCCCTGGTCAGATACCAGCTGCGGCAACCAGACATCCATGTGGTGTTCGCCAGGCGCTTCTGGATGCGTTCGTTGTAGCGGCGCTGAACGTCGGCGCGCACGTCGAGGTAACGCAGATCCTTGTCCAGGATGGTGGTGATGGCGCGCACCGCGTACTCGAGTTGGCCTTCGATGTACACCAGCAGCGAATTGTGCCCGGACCCGGAATTGGGACCGGTCATGAAAAACAGGTTGGGGTAGCCGTGCGCGCTTGTGCTCTTGTAGGCCTGGGCGCCATCGGCCCATTCGGCGTTGAGCGAGCGAGCACCCAGACCGTGCACCGGGAACGGGGGACCGGTCAGATGCACGTCGTAACCCGTGGCGAACACAATGCAGTCCACGTGGTGCTCGATGCCGTCGCTGGTGCGGATACCGGCGGGGCTCAGTGTCGCGATCGGCCAGTCGATGAGCTTGCAGTTGTGGCGCTGCAGCGCGGGGTAGTAACCGCTGGAGACCAGCATCCGCTTGCAGCCCGGGGTGAAGTCGGGCGTCAGCTGACGGCGCAGCCACGGGTCTTTGACCGCCAGCCGCAGATGCGCCTTGCCCAGCCGCGCGACCAATGAGGTCAGCGGAGTGTTCCATACCAGAGCGGCGGCGCTGGCTTCATGTCCCCAGAACAGTGCCTGCCGGGCAAGTTCCTGCGCGGCAGGGAATTTGGTGAACACGGCCTGCACAGCGGGCGGTGTGGTGATGTCGAGGCGGGGCAGCACCCAGCCGGGCGTGCGCTGGAACACCTTGACGAAATCGGCTTGCTTGACCAGTTCTGGGACGATCTGGACGGCGCTGGCCCCGGTCCCGATGACCGCGACACGCTTGCCGGCGAAATCGTAGTCGTGGTCCCAGCGTCCGCTGTGGATCTTGTGCCCGCGGTAGGAGTCGATGCCGCGGATGTCGGGAAAGCTGACATCCGATAACGGTCCCGAAGCCAGGATGACGGTGCGGGCGTGAAAACGCTTGCGTCCGGCCGTCGTTGCGGTCCACACACCGGCCTTCTCGTCGAACGACAACCCATTGACCTCCTGGCCGAACCGGATTCGGCGACGGATGTCGTATCGGGTGGCCAGGTCCTCGAGGTGGCGGTGAATCTCGCCGGCGGGCGAGTAGGTGCGCGACCAGCTCGGGTTCTGGGCGAACGAGAATGAATACAGCAGCGACGGGATGTCACAGCTCGCGCCGGGGTAGGTGGTGTCGCGCCAGGTTCCGCCCACCCGGTTACTGCGCTCCAGGATGACGAAGTCCTCGACGCCGACTTCGGCGAGCTTGATCGCGGCGCCCAGGCCGGTGAAGCCGGCGCCGACAATCAGCGTCGGATGAACTTGGTTGCGCGCCATGGGTTATGCCGCTGGCTCGTGGGTCACTTCGCGAACCCAGCTAGGCACCTTCGGCAGCAGAGGCCGCGGATAGCGGTCGGAAAGCCACACCATCGAGTTGGCCAGCAGATGATAGGGATGCTGCGGTTTTGTGACTACTCCGGCGTAGCGCCTCAGGAATCGGTAAGTCGGTACCCGCTCGGTGTGTGCACCGCGGTCACCAAGCTCTTTGAATCGTTTCACAGCCTTGTAGAGTCGCTCGGGCTCCAAACCCATGGCGACGATCTCATTGCGGATTCTGTTGATCAACGGCACACCCGTGACCGCGCCGATGATGAGACCCGGAGTGGCATGGTGACCGACGAAATCGATCAACAACCGTCGAATCTTCGCGTGCCCGATCATGTCGAGAACTTCGAAATCGACCACTAGATGGCGTGATTCGTCGTTGTTGATCTTCTCGAACACTTGGTGGCAAACCGGGTCATGCACCTCCTCGAGGAGGAACTTCAAGAGGGCGCCGTCCAGGGCGACTTCGAGCATCGGAATGACGGTGCCGAGCAGAGACAGCGGCATGTCGTCGGCCCAGCGGTCCAGCCAGTCGATGGCCAGCCGTATGTTCACGTTCGGCTCGGGAACTTCATTGTCCTCGAGCATGCCCCAGCGCTTCATCAGCGCCAGCTCGGCGTTGGCGTGGCGTTGCTCTTCGGCGTGGAAGTAGCGGTAGATCTCGGCGATGGTGGGGGTGGGCGCTTTTTTCGCCAGCGCCGCGAATCCCCGGGCGCCGATGTTCTCGATCCAGCACAAGTCGGCCATGAAGGCCTTCAGCTGGGGCCGGAATTCGTCGCTGATCGTCTCGGCACCGGGTGCGTCCCAATCGATGTCGGCGAGCGCCCATTGCCGGTCCTTGATCTTGGCCAGCATTGCTTCCATGTCGATACTCATCGAGTTTCTCCCTCGTGCACGGCGTCAGAGTGAGACAGGGCAGTCCGGGACAGCAGGCCCATCGCGCGGGTGTATGCGCTCGGGGCCAAGCGTTTGATATTCCAGCCGACTTTGGCGTCCAGCTGCGGCATGCAATACAGGTCGCCGCGATCGTGGGCGTCCAGGCAGGTGCGCGCGACCTTGGCCGGCGAAAACCCGATCCAGCGCGTCAGTTTCGTCGCCAGCTCGCTGCTCTCCGTCGTGATCCGGCCGGATTCGATGATGTTGGTCTTGACGAAAGTCGGACACAGCGCGGTGACCCTGACCCCCGAGCCGGACAATTCGGCGGCCAGAGTCTCCGACAGCGACAGCACTCCGGCCTTGCTGACGTTGTAGGCGGCCATCCCCGGGGCCGCGCCGAACGCGGCGGCTGAGGCCACGTTGATGATGCCGCGAGGCGGTTTGGAAGGCCCGGCTGCCCGCAGGATCGGCGCGAACACGTGACAACCGTGAATCGGCCCCCACAAGTTGATGCCCAGCAGCCAGCGCCAATCCTCAATGGAAGCTTCGCCGATGGCTGCCCCGCCGGCGCCGACTCCGGCGTTGTTGATCACCAGGGTGGGGGCTTTGCCGAACCAGGATTGCGACTGGGTCGCCAGCTCGCACACCTCGTCGTATTGCGACACGTCGCAGCGGATCGCGATGGCGTTGCCGCCGTGGTCGGTGATTGTCTTGGCGGTGTCGGCGGCAGCGGCTTCGTCGATGTCGCTGCACACCACCGAGCCGCCCCGACGGGCGAGCTCCAGCGCCAACGCCGCCCCGATTCCGCTGCCGGCGCCGGTGACCACCGCCGACGCGTTGTGGCTGGTCTTTTCGGAGGTGCGCATGAACCTCGTCGCCGCGCCAACCAGCGCCGTCATGCGACTGAGTCAACCGCAAATGGTGACATTAGTCAATGGCAACGTCGGCGGCAGAGCGCTATGTCGTGGACTGTAGTCCCCGCGCGATGGCCTTTTTGTCAACCTTGCCGATCGCGGTGACAGGCAGCGAGGTCATCGCGGCCAACATATCCGGTCGGGCGTGTCGGGCTACCCCGCGTTGATCGAGGTATTCGTTCAGTTCGGCCAGTGTCAACGCAGCGCCTTCGAAAATGACTGCCGCGCAGATCTTTTCGCCCAGATACTCATCGGGCAGTGCGACCGCCACCGCCGACGAGATCGCCGGATGCGCGATGAGATGCTCTTCGATGTCTGCTGCGGCAACGGTTTCGCCGCCGCGGTGGATGACGTCTTTGACCCGGCCGGTTACTTCCAGATAGCCATTGTCGAACCGGCGCACCAAATCACCGGTGCGGTAGAAGCCGTCGGGATCGAAGCTGCGCGCATTGTCACGCTCGGCCCGAAAGTAGCCGTTGAGGGTGTAGGGTCCGCGCACCAGCAATTCGCCTTCGGCGCCGGCGGCCACCGGTACACCGGCATCGTCGACGATGCGCAGCTCGTCGTCCGGGCACAGCGGCAGTCCTTGTGTGTGATCGACAAGCTCCGGCGGATCGCCGGGCCGGGTGTAGCACACCAGGCCTTCGGCCATGCCGAATACCTGCTGCAGCCCCGGGGTCAGCTTCTCGCGGATGCGGGCGGCGTCCTGGGCGTCGAGCTTGGCTCCGCCGACTTGCAACAGCCGCAAGGTTGTTGGTGTCACCGGCTCCCAGTCGGTGGCCTGTGCCCACAGATTGGCCAACGCCGGAACCAGCGCGGTGGCGGTGACGCCGTGGCGTGCGATCGTGGCAAAAGCCGCCTCCGGACTGGGGTCGGAGCTGAATACCGTGGTGGCGCCGACGCTGATCGCGCCGAGCAGGCCCGGGCAGGCCAACGGAAAGTTGTGCGCGACAGGTAATGTCGCCAGGTAGACGTCGTCGATGGTCAACCCGCAGACTTCGGCACTTGCCGTGGCGTTGTATACGTAATCCTCGTGAGTGCGGGGGATGAGTTTGGGTATGCCGGTGGTGCCGCCCGAAACCAGGAGCAAGGCAGGCGATTCCGGAGCCGCAGTAGCCTGCGCCCGCCGATGGGTGTCGCCCGCGGACACCGCCGCCCATGAGATGAACGGGCCGGGATCGCCGTCGACCACGACATGGCGCAGCGTGCCGTGCTCGCGGATCAGCTCGTGCGCCATTGCCCGATAATCGAAGCCTTTGTCGACGTCGCAGATGAGCAGCATGCGCGCTTCGCTGACCGCGGCGAAGTGCCCCAGTTCGGCGGCGCGGTGGCCGGGCAGGCACATCACCGGTATCGCACCCGCCCGCAATAACGCGAACAGCGCGACCCCGAACTCGCAACGGTTGGGCAGTTGCAACAACACCCGGTCGCCGGGCGCGATGTCCAGCGCGGTCAGGCCGGCGGCCGCGCGCTCGGCCCGCCGGTCCAGTTCTGCATAGGTCAGGCGCGCTCCGGCCGGATCGGAGTCGACCATGGCCAGGCGGTGCGGCCACTTCTGTGCGGCCTCGGACAGCAGCGAATCGACCGTTCGGCCTGTCCAGTAGCCGGCCGAGCGGTAGCGCGCCGCGCGCTCGGCGGGGAAGGGGACGAAACCATCGACGCCGCTCGCGGCCATCTCGGACATAGGTATCTCCTCGCCAGCCTGCCCCGGGTAAGGTAACCACAAATTAGGGCAGCCTTTGCTAATTATCGGGAGGAGTTCGTGAGTTCTCCAGCCGCGGGTGTACACGCCATCCGCGCCGAGGTCGCCGAACTGTTGGGCGTTGACGTGGCAGCCATCGATCCTCTCAGCGACCTCGTCAGCCAGGGTCTCGACTCGATCCGGATGATGGCACTGGCCGGTCGCTGGCGCCGCTCGGGCCATGCGGTGGACTTCGCCGCGCTGGCCGCCGCGCCGACCGTAACGGCCTGGTCCGCGCTGCTCTCGACCGCTGCTCAGGCCGAGCCGGACACCCCGGCAGCCGCCGAGCCGGACGCCACGGGCGAGCCGTTTCCGCTGGCACCGATGCAGCACGCCATGTGGGTGGGCCGTCAGGACAACCAGCCGCTCGGCGGGGTGGCGGGTCACCTCTATGTCGAGTTCGACGGCGACCACATCGACCCGGATCGACTCCGCGCGGCTGCCGCCGACCTGGCGCTGCGCCATCCGATGCTGCGGGTCCGGTTTCTGCCCGACGGAACCCAGCGGGTCGATCCACGCCGCGCGGACTTCCCGGTTACGGTGCACGACCTTCGCGACCTTGCCGCCGACGCCGTCGAGCAGCGGCTCGCCGAGTTGCGAACCGCCAAGTCTTATCAGCAGCTCGACGGGCAGGTGCTCGAGCTGACCCTGACCTTGTTGCCCGGGCTGCGCAGCCGGCTGCACGTCGACCTGGACATGCAGGCCGCCGACGCGATGAGCTACCGCACCCTGATGGCCGACCTGGCGGCGCTTTATCAGCGCCGAGAACTGCCCGAATTGAAATACACCTACCGCGAATACCGCCAGGAGATGCTGCGTCGCGAGGCCGTGCCCGACCCCAAGCACGACGCCGACCGTGACTGGTGGGCCCGGCGCCTCCCCGAATTGCCCGACCCGCCGAGGCTGCCGTACCGCACTGGCGGCGACCGCATTTCACGCACCAGCAGCCGACGCTGGCACTGGCTGGATCCGCAAACCCGCGACGCGTTGTTCGCCAACGCCCGGGCGCACAGTGTCACGCCGGCGATGGCGTTTGCCTCGGTGTTCGCCCACACGCTGGCGTACTGGTCGAAAAGCCCGCGGTTTTTGCTCAATGTCCCGCTGTTCGCCCGCGAAAGCCTGCACCCCGACGTCGACCACCTGGTCGGCGACTTCACGTCGTCGCTGCTGCTTGACCTCGACTTGACATGTACCGCGACCGCAGCTGCCCGAGCACATGTCGTTCAAGACGAAATGCGCACCGCCGCTGCGCATTCCGGCTACCCGGGCCTGTCGGTGCTGCGCGACCTGAGCCGGCACCGCGGCACGCAGGTGCTGGCGCCGGTGGTGTTCACCAGCGCCCTCGGGCTCGGTGAGCTGTTCTCGGCCGAGGTGACCGAACAATTCGGTACACCGGACTGGATCATCTCCCAAGGTCCGCAGGTCGCACTCGACGCACAGGTCACCGAGTTCGACGGCGGCGTGCTGGTGAACTGGGATGTCCGCGACGATGTGTTCGAGACGGGTGTTATCGACGCCATGTTCGCCCACCACATCGACGAACTGAGGCGGCTCGCCGAGGATCCCGGCGCGTGGGACACGGCGAGCTCCGCCGCTCTTCCGCCGTCGCAGCAGGCGGTGCGTGCGGCCGTCAATACCAACACCGTCGCGCCCAGCGGGGAAGCATTGCACGACGGCTTTTTCCGTAACGCCGAGGCGCAGCCCGACGCGCCGGCGATCTACGCCAGCTCCGGAGCGCTCAGTTATGCCGAGCTGCGACGCCAGGTGCTGGCGGTGGCGGCGGCCTTGCGCGACATCGGCATTCACCTCGGCGATGCGGTCGCGGTCATGGGCCCCAAGAACGCAGAACAGGTGCCCGCGCTGCTCGGCATCCTGGCCGCCGGCGGGGTCTACTTACCGATCGGTGTCGACCAACCAACCGAACGTGCCGCCCGCATCCTGTCCACCGCCGGCGTCGGCGCAGTGCTGGTATGTGGCTCGCATCCGGTGCAGGCACCGGTACCGGTCCTCACCATCGCCGAAGCGCTGCAGAAGTACCGTGCTGACTCGCTGGAAAACATCTGTGCCGCAACGGACCCCGGCGATGTGGCCTACGTGCTGTTCACCTCCGGCTCCACCGGTGAACCCAAAGGCGTCGAGGTGACCCACGACGCCGCGATGAACACGGTTGAATTCATCACCCGCCACTTCGAGATCGGCCCCGACGACCGCTGTCTGGCACTGTCCACCCTGGAATGCGACATGTCAGTGCTCGACATCTTCGCCACCCTGCGTGCCGGCGGCGCGATCGTCGTTGTCGACGAGGAGCAGCGCCGCGACCCCGACGCCTGGGCCCGGCTGATCGACACCCACCAGGTGACGGTGCTGAACTTCCTGCCGGGCTGGCTGGAGATGCTCGTCGAGGTCGGGGCGGGACGGTTGTCCTCGGTGCGAGTGGTGCCGAGCGGCGGCGACTGGGTGCGCCCGCAGCTGGCGCGCCGGCTGCGCGCCGAGTCGCCCACGATGCGGTTCGCCGGGTTGGGCGGCGCCACCGAAACAGCGGTGCACGCCACAATTTTCGAGGTTGACCAGATCGGCGAGCTACCAGAACAGTGGACCGCCGTGCCGTATGGCAAGCCGCTTCCCAATATCGCCTGCCGGGTGGTCAACGAGATGGGAGGCGACTGCCCGGACTGGGTGGTCGGCGAGCTGTGGGTATCAGGACGCGGCATCGCGCGCGGTTACCGCGGCCGTCCCGATCTGACGGGCCAGCGTTTCGTCGCCCATGACGGCCGGACGTGGTATCGCACCGGCGATCTGGCCAGGTACTGGCCGGACGGCACCCTGGAGTTCGTCGGGCGCGCCGACCACCGTGTCAAAATCAGCGGCTACCGCGTCGAACTCGGCGAGGTGGAAGCCGTCCTGCGTCGAATCGCCGGTGTGACGGCAGCTGTCGCGGGCATGGTGCCGACGTCCGGCGGTGCCGAGGTGTTGGCCGCGGTGGTCTGTGTCGATGACCCGGCGCTGAGCTGCGAGCGGGTGCGCGAAGCCATGAGCGAACTTGCACCCGCGCATATGGTTCCGCGGCACGTGTCGTTGGTGGAGCGCATCCCGTTCACCGTCGGCGGCAAAATCGACCGGCGTGCCGTCGCGGACCAGTTGAGCGCCGATGTGGCCGGTGCCGGCAAACCTGGTCACCGGCCGGCGTCGACACCGGTGCAAGCGGCGCTGGTGACGATCATCGGTGACGTGCTCGGTGTCGACGCCGTCGGTGTCGACGACGACTTCTTTGCGTTGGGCGGTGACTCGGTGCTGGCCACTCAGGCCGTCGCCGCGATCCGGGTGTGGCTGGACACGCCCGATGTGATGGTCGCCGACATGTTCGCCGCGCGCACCGTGTCGGCTCTCGCGGACCTGCTCGAGCGCCGCGACCCCGATCGGGGGCGTCTCCAGCAGGTCGCTGAGCTCTACCTGGACGTGGCCGGCATGGCGCCGGAGAAAGTGCTCGCCGAGACAACCGCACCGGTTAGGACCCAATGACACTCGATGAGTTGACTTCTGTGGCAACACAATTCCCGCCGTGGATCAAACACTTCGCGGCCCGGGGCAGTGCACGCGCCGGTGCGACGGTGGTCTTCCCACACGCCGGTGGCGCCGCAGTCGGATACCGTGCGCTGGCGTCGGCGCTGTCGCTCGCGGCGGACACGTTCGTGGTGCAATACCCGCAGCGAGCCGAGCGGCTGGACGAACCCGCCGCCCAAACCGTCCACGACCTTGCCCGGGGGCTGTTCAACGCCGGGCCGTGGCACGACGTCGCGCCGCTGCGGCTGTTCGGACACAGCATGGGCGCGATCGTCGCCTTCGAATTCGCGCGGATCGCCGAACAGCACGGTGTTGAGCTACCCACGCTGTGGGTTTCGGCGGCTCCGGCGCCGAGCATCGTCGCGACCCTGCCCCAACTGCCCACCACCGACTCCGAACTGCTGGCCGACCTGGCGGACCTCGGTGCAACCGACCCGCGGCTGCTCGAAGACGAGGAGTTCGTCGGGTTGCTCATGCCGCCGGCGCGTGGTGACTATCAGGCTCTCAACCGCTATGCCTGCGGTCCCGACATCCGCATCCGCGCCGATATCCAAGCGCTCGGCGGCCGGCAGGACCACCGTGTCGACCTCGCGTCGCTGCAGCAGTGGGAGGTCCACACAAAGGCCGCGTTCAGCCTGTCGCTCTATGACGGCGGCCACTTTTACATCACCGAACACATACAAGCCGTTGCCGCTCAGGTGAATGCCGAT
The DNA here is from genome assembly GCA_002101905.1 of Mycobacterium shimoidei. Lineage (GTDB taxonomy): Bacteria > Actinomycetota > Actinomycetes > Mycobacteriales > Mycobacteriaceae > Mycobacterium > Mycobacterium shimoidei. The sequence continues at coordinate 22,382 of LQPU01000009.1, forward strand.
GGCTGCTAACCACGCCAGTGAGGGCGGCGACCGTGACCCGGTTGTGATCGTCGGCATGGCTGTCGAGGCCCCCGGCGGCGTCGACTCCGCCGACAGCTACTGGCGGCTGTTGTCGCAGCGGCAGGAGGGACTGTGCCCATTCCCCACTGACCGAGGCTGGCCCATCGGCGAATTGCTCGCGGGTTCACGCCGGGAGGGCTTCAAGAAGATTCACGACAGCGGCGGTTTCCTCAGTGACGCGGCAACATTCGATCCTGGGTTTTTCGGGATATCCGCCCGTGAGGCCGTCGCGATGGACCCGCAGCAGCGCGTCGCGCTGCGCGTCGCCTGGCGGGCGCTGGAAAACAGCGGCATCAATCCCGATGATGTCGCCGGACACGACGTGGGGTGCTACATCGGTGCGTCGGTCACCGGGTACGGCCCGCAGATGGACGAGTTCTCGCGGCACAGCGGCCATCTGATCACCGGGACGGCCCTCGGCGTGATCTCGGGTCGGATCGCCTACACCCTCGGCTTGTCCGGACCGGCGCTGACGGTCGACGCGTCCTGCGCATCGGCATTGGCGGCCTTCCACGTCGCCGTGCAATCGGTACGTGCAGGCGACTGCGACATGGCGTTGACCGGCGGGGTGTGCGTCATGGGGTCTCCCGGTTTTTTCATCGAGTTCTCCAAGCAGCACGCCCTTTCCGACGACGGCCATTGCCGCCCCTACAGCGCGGACGCCAGCGGAACGGTGTGGGCGGAAGGTGCGGCGATGTTCGTGCTGCAACGCAAGTCGGCGGCGCTGCGCAACGGCCGCCGGATCATGGCCGAAGTCGACGCCACCGCCGTCAATCAGGATGGTCGCAGCGCGGGATTGACCGCGCCCAGCGCTGCGGCGCAAGTCCGACTGTTTCGCCGCGCGATCGACCAAGCCGGAATTCGTCCCGAACAGGTCGGCATGGTCGAGGGCCACGGCACCGGCACCCGACTCGGAGACCGCACCGAATTGCAGTCGCTGTCTGCGACCTACGGCGAGACCGCCCCCGGCTGCGGTGGGCTGCTGGGATCGGTGAAGTCGAACGTCGGTCACGCCCAGGCGGCTGCCGGCGCGCTCGGCCTGGCCAAAGTGTTGGTGTCGGCCGAACGCGGCGCTGTTCCGCCCACGCTGCACGCCACCGAACCCAGCCGTGAAATCGATTGGGAAGAACAAGGTTTACGATTGGCGCGGGAGCTGACGCCGTGGCCTGCGGTGGACGGACGACGGATCGCCGCGGTATCGGCTTTCGGCATGAGCGGAACCAATGCGCATCTGATCGTGTCGGTTCCAAAGGTCGCGCCCGCGCAGGGGAGTGCTGCCACGTGACGGCGCATCCACTGCCCGACGGCCGCGTCCCAGTGCTGCTCAGCGCACACGACGAGGACCTGATCCGGCAAGATGCCGCCGCGATCGCTGCCTATCTGGACGGTATTGCCGATACGCCGGATCTGCCCGCCGCGGTGTCATCGACGCTGCTGCGCACCCGGCGGGTGCGTCGGTACCGGGCGGTAGTGCGCGCCGCGAATCGTGGCGAGCTGATAGCGGGACTGGAGGCGCTCGCGGTCGGCGATCAGCACCCGCTGGTAGCGAGCTCATCGGAAACCTCGGCGCCCCGAACAGCTTTCGTTTTCCCCGGACAGGGCAACCAATGGCCGTCAATGAGCGCCGAGGTTTATCATCGGCTCCCCGCCTACCGCACGGAAGCGGATCGCTGCGCAGCGACATTCACCGCCGCCGGGCTGCCCTCGCCGCTGGAATATCTGCTCGGCGACGCCGACCGGGAATGGTCGCAGATCCAAATCCAAGGTGCGCAGTTCACCCACGCCGTCAGTCTGGCCGAGGTCTGGCGATCATGCGGTGTGCTGCCCGATCTCACGGTGGGTCACAGCCTTGGTGAGGTCGCGGCCGCCCACGCTGCCGGCACCATCACGCTGCACGACGCGGTCGCTGTGGTGGCGGCACGCGCCACCGTCGTCGACCGGCTACCCGGCCGCTACGGCATGGCGATGCTCGGCGTGGCCCCCGAAGACGCGCAGCAACTCATCGCCGAAACACCCGGCTGGCTGGAACTCTCGGTGGTCAACGGCCCTTCGTCGAGCGTGGTGTCCGGCGACCGCGACGCCGTCGCAACGATCGTCGCACTCGCGAAAGAGCGCAGCATCTTCGTTCGCGAGCTGTCTGTCGAGTTCCCCGCACACACCAGCGCGCTGGAATCATTGCGAACCACATTGGCCGACTTGTTGCCCGCATCGGTGTTTCTCGACGCACCGGTGGAGTTCATCTCCTCGGCTCATGGCCGTGTGGTCCGACCCGACACCGACTTCGCGGCATACTGGTACGAAAACCTGCGCAACACCGTTCGATTCGACTGGGCGGTGAACGCGGCCCTGCAACGTGATGCGGGGGCGTTTGCCGAAATGTCGGCACACCCGTCGCTGCTGTATTCGCTGGCTGAATTGGCCGACGGGGCACTGATCGTGGGATCCGGACACCGCGACGAGCCGGCCGTGGACGAACTGTCCAGCAACATCGCCGCCGCCGCCGTCGCCAATCCCGGTTACCGATGGGCCGACGCCACCACCGGCTACCCGGGGCCGCCGCTGTGGGGTTTTCCGAACGCGCCGATGCGCGCCCTACACCTGTGGGCGAAGCCGGAACCACTACCGCCGGCTCCCGATGAGGGTCTCAAGATCATCGCCGAGACGTGGCAACCAGCCGATCATCCGCCACCCCCCGCGCGAGCACCGTTCAGTGTCGCGATCATCTCGTCAGAGGACGCCGACGATGCGCTCGCCCAACAATTGGCCGAAGCCGTCGGCGCGCATCCGGCGGCGCAACTGACCGGTCCCACCGACGCGGATGTGGCTGTCCTCGTCGCACCGCCCTGCACGCAGGATGGTGCGGTAGCAGCGATCAACGAGATCTGCACCCGCGCTGTCAAACTCGACTACCACCCTTTTGTCGGCCCGCGCTGCCGCCGCGTCTGGTTGGTCACCACGCGCGGAGAGCGAGTGCAACCCGGCGAGCCGGTCGCAGCCTTCGCGCAGGCGGCGCTGGCGGCGATGCATCGCAGCATCGGCTTGGAATTCCCCGACTGCACGTTCGCACACCTGGACTTGCCGCGGCCGGACATCGGGGCCGACGTGAGCATCGTCGATATGCTGCTCGGCGACGACACCGAGGTCGCACTGCGTGATGATCCAGGTGGCACGGGCGAATTGCGTCGCTACGTTCGCAGGCTTCGCGAACGCACAGCACCGGAACGCGGGCCCGTCGCCGCCGTACTCGACAACGTCGTGATCACCGGTGGCAGCGGCGGCATCGGGTTGCGGTTCGCGCGGTACTGCGTCGAACACGGCGCACGCCGGCTGGTCTTGCTGAGCCGCAACGGCGTTGACGCGGCCGATCTCGATCGACTTATCGAAGGCCACAGCGTCGAGATTTATGCGCCGCCCTGCGACGTCACCGACTTCAGGGAGCTGTCACAGGTTGCCGCCGACTATGCCGGCAACGGCGCGTCGCTGCTGATCCATGCCGCCGGAATCGCTTCGCTCGCACCCCACAATCGGCTCGGCGAGCCCGATCTGGCTGAGGTGTTCGGCGCAAAAGTAGCCGGATTGGTGCACATCACCGACGTCTGGCCGCGGCAGCCGGAAAGCCGGATCCTGCTGTGCTCGTCGGTGTCCGGCGTGTGGGGCGGTTATGGGCACGCCGCCTACGCGGCCGCCAACCGGATGCTCGACGTGCTCGCCGACCAGCTGCGCGCCGGCGGGCTGGAATGTACGGCGGTGCGCTGGGGACTATGGCCGGACCCCGGTGTCCTCGCCGGTGCCGAGATCGCCCGCGTCGAACGCGCCGGATTGATCGCGATGGATCCTGACGCGGCGATTCGCGCCGGCCTGGGCCACCATGACGACAATCCGCTGATTCTCGCAGCGGACTTCGACCGGCTTCGGCTGTTCTTCGAAAGCCAGGGAATTCCAATGCCATTCGAATTCCCTGCGGCCGCTGCAAGCCTGGACGTGGACACCGACGGACACGCAGGTGAGCAAAAGCCGGTCGCCGCGGTAGTACGTGCCGAGCTGGCAGCGGTGCTGGATATCGACGGCCCGGCGACGGTCGATATGAGCACGGCGCTGGTCGATCTCGGTGTGGATTCACTGCTGGCGCTCGATTTACGCAACCGGTTGCGCCGCGTGACGGGCCGCTCGGTCCCGCTGGCGAGACTGCTCGGCGGGATCACCGGCGTCGAGCTGATCGAAGAACTGCAGTCGCCCCCCGAACCGGATCCGCCACGCACGCTGGAAAGATTGGAATCTTCGCCGTGACTGACGCCACCGACACCCGGCTCGACACGCAGCGCCTAGAGCTGTTCCGTCGCAGACTGGCCGAGCGAGGCCTGTCACGATCAGCGGGCCCGGCGGACGAGACGCACGCGCCGGCTCAGACGTTGTCCGACGGGCAGCGCCGGATGTGGTTCGTGCAGTCGTTCGATCCCACCGGCGCGTTACTCAACGTCTGCGTGTCCTACCGCCTGACCGGGGCCGTCGACATCACGCGCCTACACCAAGCCGTCGATGCCGTAGCGGTCCGCCACCCGGTGCTGCGCACGACCTATCACGCAGCCGACAACGGTGACCCATACCCGGTCACTCATGACGACCTGCGACCGGGCTGGAGCGAACACGATCTGTCCGGGCTGACCGAGCAGGCGCGCCAGCTGCGCCTGGAAGTGCTCGCGCAGCGGGAGTTTCGCCGCGCCTTCGACTTGTCAACCGATTCGCCGCTGCGGATCGCCGCGGTGCGGCTGGGCGCCGACGATCTCATGCTGCTGTTCACCGCCCATCACATCGCATGGGACGACGGATCGTGGGCACCGTTCTTCGCCGATCTGACCCGGGCCTATCGCGATCCGGACACGTTGCAACCCCTGCCGCCCGCGACGGCAGCCGCCCCGACAACCGGGGCGCTCGAGGAAGATCTCGCCTATTGGCGGTCTCAGATGACGGATCTTCCCGAGCCGCTGGAACTTCCGGGTCCCAATGGTTCGGTGGTGCCGACCAGCTGGCGCTCGCAACGCGCGTCGCTGCGGCTGCCCGCGGCCACGCTCGACCGGATCACGGCGTTGGCGCGCGACAACGGCGCCACCCCATACATGGTGTTGCTGGCGGCGTTTTCGGCGCTGATGCATCGCTACACCCATAGCACCGACTTCCTGATCGCTGTACCGGTGATGAACCGCAGCGCCGGAACAGAGGAAGCCATCGGCTATTTCGGCAATACTGTCGTGTTGCGTGCGCGGCCCGCTCCCCGGCTGACGTTCCGCGAACTGCTGATGCAGTCGCGGGACACCGCGGCCGGGGCGTTCGCCCACCAGCGAATCAACCTCGACTGGTTGGTCCGCGAAACCAACCCCGACCGTCAGTTCGGCGCCGAGCGCATGACCAGGGTCAGCTTCGGTCTGCGCGAACCCGACGGCGGCGGGTTCTGCCCTCCCGGAGTGCGATGCGACCGCGCGGAATTGCGGTCGCAATTGAGCCAGCTGCCGCTGGGTTTCATGCTCGAAATCGACGACGGCGTGGTGATCGAGGCGGAGTATTTGGTCGAGGTGCTGGACGCGGCGCTGGTGCAACAGCTCCTCGAGCATTACGCCGTGTTGCTGGACAGCGCACTGGCCGATCCGGACACCGAACTCGCCCGACTGGCCGTGATGAGCGATGCCGACGCCGAATGGCTGCGTCGTGTTTCGACCGGAACGAAGTTTTCCACGCCGGCCCGCACCCTGGTCGACTTGGTCACCAAACGTGCCACGGCCGCGCCCGACGCCGTCGCAGTGGTCTTCGAAGGCCGCCAATACAGTTACCGGGAGATCAACGAGCAGGCTAATCGGGTCGCGCACTGGCTGATCGAGCGCGGGATCGGCACCGAGGATCGGGTGGCTGTGCTGCTCGACAAGTCGCCGGAACTGGTCATCACTGCGCTGGGCGTCCTCAAAGCCGGCGCGGTGTACCTGCCCGTCGACCCCAGCTACCCGGCGGACCGGATCTCATTCATCCTCGACGACGCAGTGGCGTCGCTGGTGCTGCGCGAGCCGGTGCCGGATTCGGAGTTGGCCCGCTACCCCGCCTCCGATCCGCGCATCGACGAGCTGGTGCGGCCGCTGCGGCCGCAGAACACCGCGTATTTGATCTACACCTCGGGATCGACCGGACTGCCCAAGGGTGTCCCGGTACCACACGCGCCGGTCGCCGAGTACTTCGAATGGTTCGGCGACGAATACCAGGTTGACGAGACCGACCGGCTGCTGCAAGTAGCCTCCCCGAGCTTCGACGTATCGATCGGCGAAATCTTCGGAACGTTGATTTGCGGTGCGCGGCTGGTTATTCCGCGGCCGGATGGCTTGCGCGATATCGGTTACCTGACCGAGCTACTGCAGCGCGAAGGCATCACATCGATGCATTTCGTACCGTCGCTGCTGGGCCTCTTCCTGTCGCTGCCGGGGGTCAACCAGTGGCGCACCCTGCGTCGAGTGCCGATCGGCGGCGAGGCGCTGCCCGGGGAGATCGCCGACAAATTCCACGCCACGTTCGACGCGTCGCTGTACAACTTCTACGGGCCGACCGAAACCGTCATCAACGCCACGAGCTACCCGGTGGAAGGAATTCAAGGCACCCGGATCGTGCCGATCGGCCGTCCCAAGATCAATACCCAGGTGCACCTGCTCGACGATGCATTACAGCCGGTGCCGGTAGGTGTGATCGGCGAGATCTACATCGGCGGGAGCCACCTCGCGCACGGCTATCATCGCAGACCCGCGTTGACCGCGGAGCGCTTCGTCGCCGATCCGTTCACGCCGGGCGCGCGGTTGTACCGGTCCGGTGATCTGGCGCGCCGTAACGCCGACGGGGACATCGAGTTCGTCGGCCGGGCCGACGAGCAGGTGAAGATCCGCGGCTTCCGGATCGAGTTAGGGGAAGTGGCCGCTGCTATTTCAGTCGACCCGAGCGTGGGGCAGGCCGTCGTTGTGGCCGCGGACCTACCTCAGCTCGGCAAATGTCTGGTCGGCTACATCACGCCGGTCACCGGAGCCGGGCCGGATTCTGTTGAGGTGGAACGGATCCGCAGCCGGGTAGCCGCTGCACTGCCCGACTACATGACGCCGGCCGCCTACGTTGTTCTCGACGAGATCCCAATCACCGCGCACGGCAAGATCGACCGTGACGCATTGCCGCAACCGCAAATCAGCGCGGCAACCGAATACCGCGAGCCCGCGACGGCGACCGAGCGGCAGATCGCCGCCCTGTTCGCACAATTACTCGCCCGCGAGCAGGTGGGTGTGGACGACTCGTTCTTCGACCTCGGCGGGCACTCGCTGCTGGCCACCAGGCTCGTCGCTGCGATCCGGGCGGACTGTGGTGTGGAGATCGGCGTCCGGGAAGTTTTCGAGTTGGCGACGGTCGGCGCACTGGCGCAGCGGGTCGAGCAGGCGCGGTCCGGCGGTGTCGCGCAGCGCCGCCCGAAGTTGACCGCGACCGCGCACGACGGGCCCGCACCGCTGTCGGCGTCGCAACTGCGCACCTGGTTCGCGTACCGCATCGAGGGGCCCAGCCGGGTCAACAACATTCCTTTCGCCGCCCGGCTCACCGGGCCGTGCGATGTCAGCGCGCTGATCGAAGCGATCAACGACGTGGTGCGCCGCCACGAAATCCTGCGCACCACCTACACCGAGATCGAAGGCGTCCCATACCAAGTGGTCAACCCCGCCTCAGACGTCGCGGTGCGGCAGGCGTCCGGTGACGGGGAAGCCTGGGTGCGAGCACAATTGGACGCTGAACGCCGGCACTGCTTCGAGTTGGATCGCGAATGGCCGATCCGCGTCGCGCTGCTGCATTGCGGCGACGAGCACATTGTCTCGCTAGTGGTGCACCATATCGCCGCCGACCACTGGTCGGGCGGGGTGCTGTTCGCCGACCTGCTGGCCGCCTACCGGGCACGCTGCGCCGGGGAAGCGCCGACATGGGCACCACTGCGGCTGCAGTACGCCGACTACGCGGCCTGGCAGGCGGAATTGCTTTCCGAGCCGGTAGGGGACGAGAGCAGCATCGCGGCGGTAGAACGCGACTACTGGAAGCACCAGCTTGCCGGGTTGCCCGAAGACACCGGGCTGCGGCCGGATTTCGCTCGGCAGCCGGCGCCCAGCGGCGAGGGCGACGCGGTCGAATTCAACATCGACACGCACACCCGCGGCAAACTCATCGAGGTGTGCCGTCAGCTTGGCGCCACCGAGTTCATGCTGTTGCAGGCCGCGGTCGCCGTGGTGCTGCACAAGGCCGGCGGCGGCACGGACATTCCGCTGGGTGCCCCGGTCGCCGGACGAACCGAGGCCGAACTCGACCAACTGATCGGGTTTTTCGTCAACCTGCTGGTGCTGCGCAACGATCTGACCGGCAATCCGACATTGCGTGAGGTGCTGGCGCGGGCCCGCGACACCGCGTTAGCCGCATATGCTCATCAGGACCTGCCGTTCGACCGGGTGGTGGACGCGGTCAACCCGACCCGATCACTGTCGCGTAACCCGCTATTCCAAGTCGTCGTGCATGTCCACGAGTACCTGCCCGCCGGTCGGGTGATCGACTCCGGGCCCGCCGGCGAAACCCGGTTCACCGCCGTTGAGCCGGTTTTCGACATGGCCCACGCGGACTTGAGCATCAACTTCTTCGCCACCGACGCCGGATATACCGGCAGCATCGTCTACCGCACCGAGCTATACCGGCGAGCCACCATCGAACGCGTGGTCGCCTGGCTGGGTCAGGTCATCGAGGCGTTCGTCACCGACGTCGATCAGCGGCTACAGGATGTGCGGTTGATCGATGCAGTAGAACAGCAGCGGATCCTGGCGGACTGGAGCCGCGGCCCGGCGTCGGAACCGGGACGGCCGCGCACCATCCCCGAATTGCTGGAACCCAGCCGCCAATACGGTACTGGCCGGGTCGCCGTGCGCTGCGCCGGGCGGGAGATCGATTACCCTGCGCTGCATCGTCTTTCGGACAACTTCGCGCGGCTGCTAGCTGACCACGGCGTAGGACCCGGTTCCCTGGTCGGGCTGTCGACGCGCCGGGACATCGAATTGGTCGTCGCGCTGGTGGGCATCATGAAGGCCGGCGCCGGCTATTTTCCGATCGATCCGGGCTACCCGCCGGCGCGCAAGCAGTTCATGCTCGGCGATGTCGAACCGAACGTCGTGGTAGTCACCGACGAGGCGCTGGACAGCATGCCGGAAGCACCTGGCACCACGTTCGTTTCACTCGACGACCCCGCCGTTCGCGACGCACTGGACGCCGAAGGGCCCGTGGAGCCGCTGCCGTTGCCGCATCCCGACGACCCGATGTATCTGGTCTTCACTTCGGGCTCGACCGGTCAACCCAAGGGCGTGCTGGGCACCCATCGGGCGATGTCGACCCGGTTGGACTGGCAACTGCGGCACTACCCGGTGCCGGGCAACGACGTCCGGCTGGCCCAGGCGTCGATGACCTTCCTCGAAGGAAGCATGGAGACCTTGGCTGGCCTGGCCGCCGGCGCCACGTTGATCCTGGCCGACGATGCCGAATACCGTGACGCCGAAGCGTTGGCGTCACTGGTGCAAAGCAATTCGGTGGCGCAGGTGACCGCGGTGGCCAGCCTGGTGTCCACGCTGGTCGACGGCTGGCCCGACGTGGTGCGTTCGCTGACCCGCCTGGTGTGCAGCGGGGAGCCGGTGAGCGTCTCGCTGCTGGAGCGGTTGGAGGCTGCTTGCGGTGGCGAGAGCGGTCCGGAGCTGCTGAACAACTTCGGCGCCACCGAAACGTCCGGCGGGCTGGTCCGCGGGCCGCTGTCCCCGCCGGTACCGATCCTGGGCAAGCCGACGCCCGATTCACAGGTCTATTTGCTCGACGACAATTTGCGTCCGGTCCCCGTCGGGGTGATCGGCGAATTGTATTACGCCGGTGACCAATTGGTCCGTGGCTATTGGAAGCGGCCGGGTCTGACGGCGTCCCGGTTTGTGGCCAACCCGTACGCAGAGGTGCCCGGTGCGCGGTTCTACCGCAGCGGCGACCGGGCTCGGTGGACCGAAGACGGCAGGCTGGAGTTCGTCGGCCGCACCGATCACCAGGTGAAGGTGCGCGGGTTCCGGGTCGAGCTGGGCGAGGTAGAGGCCCCGCTGATAGGTGTCGACGGGGTCGCCGCGGCGGCAGCCCGGACCTGGGAAATCCAGGGCAGCACCACGCTGGCCGGGTATGTGGTGGCGCATCAGCCACTCGACGACAGCGCGAAATCGGCGTTCGCCTTTAAGGTGCGCGCCGCCCTGGCCGCGACGTTGCCCGGCTACATGATGCCGTCGTCGATCACCGTGCTCGACGCCATGCCCAGAACCGAGTCGGGCAAGCTGAACCGGCCCGCATTGCCACGCCCGGCGGTGAGCACCACGGGAGTCGTCGAACCGCCGCGCACCGACACCGAACGCGCGCTGGCGGCGGTGTTCGGCGAGTTACTGTCCGCGGAGCAGGTGGGGCGCTTCGATGACTTCTTTGCCCTCGGCGGCGACAGCATCCTGTCGGTGCAATTGTCGGCACGGGCCCGCGCGGCCGGCCTGCCGGTGAGCCCGCGCATGGTGTTCGAAAACCCCACCGTTGCGCAGTTGGCTGCGGCGATTGAGGCCGGCGAGGGCGACGAGCAGGTCGATACCTGCTACGAACCGATGAGCACCTCAGGATTGTCGGCCGACGAGCTGGCCGCACTGACATCGTCGTGGTTGTCCGATACGGAAGATGGCGCGCCGTGACCGCAACCCGGGCCCAGCCCAGCGCGCCGCCGGGCATCGACGACGTGATGGCTCTCAGCCCGCTGCAAGAGGGGCTGTATTCGCGCACGATGCTGTCCGATCAGGCAGACGACCCGTACGTGATCGCGATGGCCGCCGACATTTCCGGTTCGCTCGATGTCGCGCTGTTGACCGATTGCCTCGCGAAAATGCTGGAGCGTCACCCGAATTTGCGGGCAAGCTTTGTCAGTCGCGGCATATCGCGCCCGGTGCAGATCGTGCCCACGCAGGTCGAGCTGCCCTGGCGACAAGTCACTGCGTCGCCCGAGGACCTGCACCACCTCGAGGCCGAAGAACGGCGTCGGCCCTTCGAATTCGGACGCACACCCGCCATCCGCTTTTTGCTCATCGAATTACCCTCTGCGCATTGGCGGTTGGTGATCACAGCTCATCACATTGTCATCGACGGCTGGTCGCTGCCGCTGTTTGTCACCGAGCTGGTGACCTTATACGGAGCCAACGGCGATTTGGACGCGCTGCCGCCGGCGCCCCGGCCGTACCGTGACTACATCGGCTGGCTGGCGGCTCGTGACACCGCTGCCAGCCAACGGATCTGGCGCGAGCATCTCGCTGGACTGGCGGGTCCCACGTTGCTGTCGGCGGCGCTGACGGCTACCGCACCCGCCGCGGGCTTGCCGCGGCGCACGGAGCTGCGGCTGGATCAAGAAGACACCGCACGCCTCGTGGACGGCGCCCGCACCCGCGGCATCACCGTCAACACGCTGATGCAGATGTCCTGGGCGTTGATCCTGTCGCGGATGACCGACCGCTCGGATGTGGTGTTCGGTGTCACCGTGTCGGGTCGGCCCGCCGAATTGAGCGGTGTGGAAACGATGGTCGGCCTGTTCATCAACACCGTGCCGTTGCGGGTGCCGCTGGATCCAGGCGCCGGCACCGGAGAGCAATGCCTTGCACTGCAACGTGTTGGCGCGACACTGCGCGATCACAGCTATTTGAGCCACGCGCAACTACGGGCGCTGGGCGGCGTCGGCGAAATGTTCGACACCCTGTTGGTGTATGAGAACTTTCCGGCCGGCGGTTTGGTCGGTGCGCGCGAACTGACGACGAACGGTGTGACGTTTCGTCCCGCCGCTTTGGAAAGCCTCTCGCACTTTCCCGTCACGCTGGCCGCCCATCTGGCCGACGGCGAACTGGTGCTGCTGATGGAAGTACGCGACGGCGCACTGGGCGCGATGACACCGGACGGGTTGGGCCGGCGGGTGTTGGCTACCGCCGAGCGATTACTCGCGGCCTGGGACCGCCCGCTTCGTGAGGTCAGCGTGCTCCTCGACACCGAAGAATCGCCAATCCGCTCACCGGGCGGCGCGACACCGGCGGTACCGCAGTCGATTCACGAGCGACTGCGCGCCGTCGCGACGGCGACACCCGACGCGCCCGCGTTGAGTTGGGCCGACGGACAGCTGACGTATGCGCAGCTGGAGACCGAGACAGACCGGGTGGCGGCACGTTTGCACGCTGCGGGTGCCGGACCGGAAACGCCAGTCGCACTTCGGCTTCCCCGCGGTCCTCAGTACGTCATCGCAATATTCGCGGTCCTCAAAGCCGGTGCGATGGTTGTGCCACTGGAACCCGAGATGCCGTCTGGCCGGGTCGAATCAATTCTGCGGCAAACCGGAGCGACGATCGTCGTCGACGAGGAATTCCTCGAGGCCGCCGCCCAGCACCGCAGCGGCTTTCGGCCCGCCACCGGTGTGGACCCGTCCCACGCCGCCTACGTGGTGTTCACCTCCGGGACGACCGGAGAACCCAAAGGAGTCGTCGGAACTCACGCGGCGCTGAGCGCCTACGCCGACGACCACATCGACGGCGTCCTGCGCCCGGCGGCGAACCGGCTGGGCCGCCGGCTGCGGATCGCGCATGCCTGGTCGTTCGCCTTCGATGCCGCGTGGCAGCCGCTGGTCGCGCTGCTCGACGGTCACGCCGTACACATCGTCGAGCAGGGCACCCGCACCGATGCCGAGGCGCTGGTGCACACGATCATCGAGCATGACATCGACATGATCGACACCACACCGTCAATGTTCGCTCAGCTGAAAGCGTTTGGTTTGCTGACGACGGCTCCGTTGGCGGTGCTGGCGCTGGGCGGCGAAGCGATCGGGACCGCGATGTGGAACGCCATCGGCAAGGAGTGCGAGCGCAGCGGGCTGGCCGCCTACAACTGCTACGGCCCCACCGAAGCCACGGTGGAGGCGGTCGTGGCGGCGATCGCCGACCACGACCAGCCGTCCATCGGCTTCCCCACCGGGCAAACCCGCGGTTATGTCTTGGACTCCGCGCTCAACCCGGTGCCCTGCGGCGCCGTGGGGGAGCTGTATTTGGCCGGTCCCCAACTCGCCCGCGGCTATCTGGGCCGTGCCGGCGAAACGTCGACCCGGTTCGTCGCAGACCCATTCGTCACCGGTGAGCGGATGTATCGCACCGGCGATGTGGTGCGGCGCCACCCCGACGGGTCACTGCAGTATCTCGGCCGAGCCGACAGCCAGGTCAAGATACGCGGCTACCGTGTCGAGCCGAGCGAGATCGCCGCGGTGCTGGAGTCTCACCCCGCGGTACGGCAGGCGCGTGTACTGGTGCGCGAGCGTCACGGCAGTTCCCAGCTGACCGCCTACGTGACCACGGTCGACCATGGCGGCTCCGCAACGGCTGAGCTACGCGTCATGCTCGCCGAGCGATTGCCGCGCTACATGGTTCCACAGCGCATCGTCGTCGTCGACGAGATCCCGCTGACCGTCAACGACAAACTGGACGAGGTTGCACTGGCCGCGGCGGACCAGCATGCGTCGACAGGAGCGGAGCCCGAGACTGCGACGGAAACCGCGCTTGCCGAGGTGCTTTCGGAGCTCCTTCACCTGCCGAGCGTCGACGTGACCGCTGATTTCCTGGAGCTGGGGCTGGACAGCATCGTGGCGCTGTCAGTGGTGCAGGCCGCGCGCCGCCGCGGCATCAGACTGCGGCCGCGCCTGGTGCTGGAGTGCGGCAGCATCCGGGAACTGGCCACTGCCATAGACGTTGAAGCCGCAACAGCCGCAACGGCATCCGACGTCAACGTCGAGGGCGGACCGATACCGCTGTTGGCGAACGCTCATTGGCTTTACGAATACGGCGAGCCGCGGAGGTTGGCGCAGGCCGAAGCCGTACGGTTGCCCGAGGGTGTCACGGGTGATCAGCTGCGTACCGCGCTGGCGACGGTCGTCGACGGTCACGAGGTGCTGCGCGCCCGATTGGACCGGGCCGCCATGTGCCTGCTGCCGATCAAGGCGTCCGATGTCCTCATCGAGGTGCCGGTGCCGGGCGACCTGCAAGCAGCCGTTCACGCCCACACCCGACAAGCGTTGGAAAGCCTCGACCCCGAAAGCGGAAGGCTGCTCAGCGCAGTGTGGTTGCGACCGCCAGCCGGACGCAGTGTGCTGGTGCTGGTCGGCCATGTCTTGGCCATGGACCCGGTGTCCTGGCATGTCGTTCTCGGCGAGCTCGACGCGGCCTTGCGTTCGGTCATGACCGGCCACAAGCCGACACCGATTCGTGAGCACACCAGCTATCGGCGGTGGGCCGAGGCATTGATACAACGCGCCGAAACCCTCGACAGCACGCCGTTTTGGATGTCGCAACTCGCCGGTGAAGACCCTGATCTGGGGACGCGACGGGTGCAGCCGGGCCGCGATCGCGCGCGCGACCTGCTGGTGACAACCGTGATGTGTGACTTGGATATCACCGCCCGCCTGCTGAATTCCGGTCTGCCGATGTTCGATCTGCTGATCGCCGCGGCATCGCGGGTGGTGACGCGGTGGCGGCGGAGCCGCGGCCAGCCGACGCCGCCGCCGTTGCTGGCGCTGGAGACCCATGGCCGTTCCGATGTGCTGTTCGACGACACCACCGACGTTATCGACACCACCGAAACCGTTGGTCTGCTGAGCGCCATCTACCCGCTACGGGTCGACACCGAGGATCCGCGCGCGGTGGGGCAGCGGCTGTCGGCGATTCCGGGCGACGGAATCGACTACGGCCTGTTGCGATACCTGCGTGCCGATTCAGCGGATCAGCTCGCCGGCTTACCCGAACCGCAGCTGCTGCTCAATTACCTCGGCCGCGCCGACGTCGTCGGCGCCGGGGGACTCGAACTGGATCGTGGGGTGCTGTCCGGGGTGTCGCCGCTTCCCGAGCCCGAGCAGGCGGTGCGCTACGAGCTGAGCATATTGGCCACCGTGGTCGGCACCGCTGATCACCAAGTTCTGGTGACGCAATGGCGGGCGCTGCGGGACGTCTTTAGCGACACGGATATTACTGCGCTGCAAGAACTTTGGAACAAGGCGCTCGAGGAGATGGTGCAATGACGACGCTTGCCGTGCTGGGCGCCGGCGTCAAAGCCGTGGCCGTCGCGGCCAAGGCGGCAGTCCTGCACGAAATGGGTATCGATGCGCCGCAAGTGGTCGCCGTGGAACGCATCGCGGTAGGTGCCAACTGGCAGGCCAGCGGAGGATGGACTGACGGGGCGCAGCGGCTGGGCACCAGCCCGGAAAAGGACGTCGGGTTCCCGTACCGCTCAGCGCTGGTGCCGCGGCGCAACGCCGAGCTGGACGAGCGGATGACCCGGTACAGCTGGCAGTCGTATCTGATAGGCACCGGCCAGTTCGCGCAATGGATCGACCGCGGCCGCCCGGCACCCGCCCACCGGACGTGGGGCCGGTACCTGCGGTGGGTGGCCGAGCAAATAGACATGACGGTGGTCCACGGCGAGGTCGATCGCCTCGCTGTCGACGGTAGACGCTGGGCGCTGCACACCCACGAAAAGACCGTGTACGCAGATGGATTGATGATCACCGGACCCGGGCAGGCCGAAAAGTCTTTGCTGCCCGGCAATCCACGAGTGCTTTCCATCGCCCAGTTCTGGCACCGCGTCCAACACGATCGCATCAGCGCCGAACGGGTGGCCGTCATCGGCGGCGGGGAAACCGCTGCGGCAATGCTTGCCGAGCTGTTCCGCCACCGGGTTTCGACTATTACGGTGATCTCTCCGCAGGTGACGTTGTTCACCCGCGGGGAAGGCTTCTTCGAGAACACGTTGTTCTCCGACCCCACCAACTGGGCCGCGCTGACCCTCGATGAACGCCGCGACGCGATTGCCCGCACCGACCGCGGAGTGTTCTCGGTGGCCGTGCAGGATGCGTTGCTGGCCGACGACCGCATTCGGCATCTGCGCGGTCGAGTGGCCCACGCGGTGGGTCGCGACGATCAGATCCGGCTGACGCTCGCCACCAACCGGGGCAGCGAAAACGTCGAAACAGTGCATGGTTTTGACTTGGTCATCGACGGATCAGGTGCCGATCCGCTGTGGTTCACCGAGCTGTTCAGCCAAGAGGCGTTGGACCTGATCGAGCTGGGGCTGGGAGGTCCGTTGAGCGGTGATCGACTCGAAGAGGCCATCGGCCATGACCTCGCCGTCACCGACGTCACGCCGAAGTTGTTCCTGCCCAACCTCGCCGGGCTGAACCAGGGTCCCGGCTTTCCCAACCTCAGCTGCCTGGGCCTGCTGTCCGACCGGGTGCTTGGCGCCGAGCTGTCCCCGGTCGACCCGTCTACTAGGAGAAATGATGAGCACCAACCCCTTCGATGACGAGACCGGCACTTTCGTCGTACTGGTCAACGACGAAGAACAGCACAGCCTGTGGCCCACCTTCGCCGACATCCCGGCCGGCTGGCGTCAGGTCTTCGGCGAAGCCAGCCGCGCGGAATGCCTGGAGTACGTCGAAGAGCATTGGACCGACATGCGACCTAAAAGCCTGCGGGACGCCATGAATTCGGGGAAATCGGGCCACTAGCTTTTGCCGTGCTGGTGCACAAAGATCTTGATCATCGCCCGAACGGAAGGACAGCCATGACAGTGAAAGCCCTCGCCGCCGGTGCGGCGACCGTCGCCGCCGTCGCAGCGGCAGCCGCCGGAGCGACGTCGGTGGTCTCCGGCCCGACGTCCACGTTCCCGGTGCAGCCCGTCGCGCTGGGCGCGCCGTTACCCCAAGACCCGCCCCCGGCGCCGGGTCAGCAACTGCCCACCGCCGAGCAGTTGTCCACCCTGTGCAACCAAGTCACCGATCCCGGTGTCGGGTACGCGGAAAAGAACAACCTGGTCCAAGGCGGCTTCAGCCCGGAGGAAGGCACTGTCGCCGACCACGACCTGCGCAAGGCCTACCGGAACGGGAACTTCCCCGAACAGTTCACCGTGACGAACATCCAGCCCGCCGGTCCGAACGCGGCCAGCGCCGACGTCGCCATCACAGGTCCGAAGTTCGCCGGGCCGGTCACCAAGAACCTCGCGTTCGTCAACGAGGGCGGCAACTGGATCTTGCAGCACGACGCCGCGATCGCGTTGCTGCAAGCCGCCACGGCCCGCAATTAGCCGCCCACCGCGCTGAGGTCGATCCGCTTCAACCGGGCCGGGTCGGCTAGCACGTCGATCGCGGTGATGAGCCCGGCGCGCACCACGAAGCCCATGACCGCGGTCGGCCGGTCGGCGACGAAGATCACCGCGCCGGCGGCGCCGTTGACGGTGGCGGGGCGCGCTTCCCGGTTCGGGTCCGCGTAGCTGCGGGCCAAGCCGGCCACCGCGGTTGCGCCGCGCACCGAACGGGATTGGTCGGGGCCGAAGTCGCCGCGCAGCGTCACGTCCGGGTCCAGCACCGCGACGAGCCGGTCGAGGTCGCCGGCGCGTCCGGCCGCGAAGAACGCGTCGACCACGGCGCGCTGGGCTGTCAGGTCGCTATCCGGGTCAGGTGCAGCCTGCTGGACGCGTTGCCGCGCCCGGCTGGCCAACTTGCGGGTGGCCTCCGGCGAGCGGTCCACAATGGGCGCGATCTCGTCGAACGGGACCGCGAACACGTCGTGCAACACGAACGCCAAGCGCTCCGGCGGCGACAGCGTGTCGAGGACCACGAACATGGCCAGTCCCACCGCATCGGCCAGCAGTGCCTGGTGTTCGGGTTCGAATTCCCCCACCGCGTCCACCACCGGATCGGGCACGTGCGCGACGAGGGCCTCGGCGCGGCGGACACGGCGGCCGCGCAAGGTGTTCAGGCAGATCCGCGCGACCACGGTGGTCAGCCAGGCGTCCAAATTCGCGACCTCGTCAGCTTTTTCGCGGCTGAGCCGCAGCCACGCTTCCTGCACCGCGTCCTCGGCGTCGTCGACCGAGCCGAGCATGCGGTAGGCCAGCGCGCCCAGCCGCGGCGGGCGGCCTCGAACCGCTCCGCCAGCGCCGTCGGGCCGGTCACGGTGCGGTGTCGGGCAAGGCGCACACCCGGCCCTCGGAAAAGCCGGACGATCCGATGCCCAGCGGGACGTTGAAGCGGGCGCGAAGATTGCCCAACCCGATGATGTGGGTGAGGGCGACGAGTTGGGCGGTGTCGAAATGCGCACGCAGCGCATCGAACAACTCGTCGCTCACCTCGACCGGTGTGCGGCTGACCGCGGTGGCGTACTCGAGGATCAGCTTGTCCACGTCGGAGAAGCAGGGCGCATTCCGGTAGTCGGGCAGTGCCAGCAATTCCTCATCGGTGATCCCCCAGCCGCGCGCGATCTGGGAACCCAGGTCGATGCAAAATTCGCAGCGCACCGTGGTGGCCGCCTTGAGTTCGGCCAGCGCGCGGTGGCGGGCACTGAGGATGTCCAGTTTCGACTCGGTCATCTCCAGTCGCCCGATGGCGTTGAGCAGCGGGGGAATGTGGGCATACATGCGCAGCGGTTCCAGCATCGTCGCGGTTTGCAGGCCGGTCATCTGCTTGAACCGTCGCTTGGTGAAAAAGAAGGCGATCCGGGCGCCCAGCGGCGCGTCGCGGTCGGAAACTCCGGCAAGTCGTGGCATGGCGGTCCTCACTACTCGATTGGGGGTCTTAGCTACTTCGACACCCCCGCCCGCCGAAACGTGACCGCCCGCGGTTAGGCCTGCTGGGCCACGGCGTCCATGTCCAGCAGCCGCGCATGCAGCACCGTGCGATTACGCAGCGCCGCCCGCACCGCACGGTGCAGGCCGTCTTCGAGGTAGACGATGCCCCGCCACTTCACCGCGTGCGGAAACAGATCACCGTAGAAAGTGGAGTCCTCAGACAGCAGCCGGTCCAGCGCCAGCACCGTGGTGGTGGTGACCAGTTCATCGAGCCGAATCTGGCAGGGCGGTATCTGCGACCAGTCCCGATACGACAGGCCATGCTCGGGGTACGGCTTACCTTCTCGCACACCCTTGAAAATCACCCGGATAAGGCTAGCCCTCCGGCAATACGAGCGAAAAGTCCCGCTTGTTTGCTGCTGAACGTAAACACGTGCCGCTCACCGTAAAATGGACGCGGTCAAGGAGGTGAATTGGGATGGGAAGCGCCGAGGAACGTCGTTTCGAGGTGCTACGCGCCATCGTCGCCGACTTCGTGTCCACCAAAGAGCCGATCGGCTCCAAATCACTGGTGGAGCGCCACAACCTGGGCGTTTCGTCGGCCACGGTCCGCAACGACATGGCGGTGCTGGAGGCCGAGGGCTACATCACTCAGCCGCACACCAGTTCCGGGCGGGTGCCCACCGAGAAGGGCTACCGGGAGTTCGTCGACCGGCTCGATGACGTCAAGCCGCTGTCGTCGGCCGAGCGGCGCGCCATCCAGAAGTTCCTGGAGTCCGGCGTCGACCTCGACGACGTGCTGCGCCGCGCGGTGCGGCTGCTGGCGCAGTTGACCCGCCAGGTTGCCATCGTGCAATACCCGACCTTGTCGACGTCGACGGTGCGGCACCTCGAGGTGATCGCACTGACCCCGGCACGGTTGCTCATGGTCGTCATCACCGACACCGGCCGGGTCGACCAGCGCATCGTCGAGCTCGGCGATGTCATCGACGACCACGAGTTGTCCCAGCTGCGGGAGATGCTGGGCAAGGCGCTGATCGGCAAGAAGGTCTCAGCTGCTTCCGTCGCGGTCTCCGACCTGGTCGGACAATTCGACGGCGGCGGGCCATCCAAGACCCTGTCTGACGCGGTTGGTCGCTCGGCGACGGTGTTGCTGGAGTCGCTGGTCGAGCACAGCGAGGAGCGGCTGCTGCTCGGCGGCACCGCCAACCTGACCCGCAACACCGCCGATTTCGGCGGCTCGCTGCGCTCGATCCTCGAGGCGCTCGAGGAGCAGGTCGTGGTGTTGCGGTTGCTGGCGGCCCAGCAGGAGGCCGGCAAGGTGACCGTGCGAATCGGCCACGAAACCGAAGCCGAGCAGATGGCGGGCACTTCGGTGGTGTCGACGGCCTACGGCACCGTGGACACCGTCTATGGGGGTATGGGTGTTCTGGGACCCACCCGAATGGACTATCCGGGAACTATCGCTAGTGTCGCTGCGGTTGCTATGTACATCGGCGAAGTGCTGGGTGCCCGATGACTGTGCATCCGCTAACAAGTTGTTGACGGCCTAGAAAGGTCAGGGGAAAGGTCAGGCGTGGCACGCGATTACTACGGTCTGCTCGGCGTCAGTCCGAACGCCAGCGATGCGGAGATCAAACGCGCCTATCGCAAGCTGGCGCGTGAGCTGCACCCCGATGTCAACCCCGACGAAGCCGCCCAAGCCAAGTTCAAGGAGATCAGCGTCGCCTACGAGGTGCTGTCCGACCCGGACAAGCGGCGCATCGTCGACATGGGCGGCGACCCGCTGGAAAACGGTGCGACGGCCAACGGCTTCCCCGGCTTCGGTGGCCTCGGCGACGTGTTCGAGGCCTTCTTCGGTGGGGGCCCCTTCGGTGGGGGCTCGGCATCGCGTGGGCCGGTCGGCCGGGTCCGGGCCGGGTCGGATTCGCTGCTGCGGATGCGGCTGGATCTCGAAGAATGCGCGACGGGCGTCACCAAGCAGGTCACCGTCGACACTGCCGTGCTCTGCGACCGCTGCCAGGGCCGCGGTACCAACGGCAGCTCCACGCCGGCGACCTGCGACACCTGCGGTGGTCGCGGCGAGGTGCAGACCGTGCAGCGCTCGCTGCTCGGCCAGGTGATGACTTCGCGGCCATGCCCCACCTGTCGCGGTGTCGGTGAGGTCATCCCCGACCCGTGCTACAAGTGCGGCGGCGACGGCCGGGTGCGCGCACGCCGCGACATCAGCGTCAAGATCCCCGCCGGTGTAGGCGACGGCATGCGGGTGCGGCTGGCCTCGCAGGGCGAGGTCGGGCCCGGTGGCGGGCCGGCCGGAGACCTGTACGTCGAGGTCCACGAACAGCCGCACGACGTTTTCGTCCGCGACGGCGACGACCTGCACTGCACGATCTCGGTGCCGATGGTCGACGCCGCCTTGGGCACCACCATCACCATCGACGCGATCCTCGACGGCCTGACCGAGATCACCATCCCGCCCGGTACCCAGCCCGGTTCCGTGCTGACGCTGCGCGGCCACGGCATGCCGCACCTGCGGTCCGGTGCGCGCGGCGACCTGCACGTACACGTCGAAGTCGTGGTGCCCAGCCGGCTGGACCACCGGGACATCGAATTACTGCGCGAATTCAAGAGCCGTCGCAGCCGCGACGTCGCCGAAGTCCGATCCACTGACGGCGCCACCGCCAGCGGGCTGTTCAGCCGGCTGCGCGAGACCTTCACCGGCCGCTGATCGCCCGTGCTCGGCCTGTTCTACGTCGAGACGCTGCCGCAAACCGGTGCGCTGGCCAACGTCGCCGGTGACGAAGGTTTCCACGCGGCCACCGTGCGCCGGATCCGGCCGGGGGAGCAGTTGATGCTCGGTGACGGCGCCGGCGGCCTGGCGCAGTGTGTCGTCGAAGAAGCCCGGCGCAACGAGCTGTCCGCGCGAGTGGTGCGGCGCTGGGACGTCGCGGCCGGCCAACCGCCGGTGACAGTCGTGCAGGCGCTGCCCAAGGCCGAACGCTCCGAGTTGGCGATCGAGTTGGCGACCGAAGCCGGCGCCGATGCCTTCGTGGCGTGGCAGGCTGAGCGCTGCGTGGCGCGCTGGGGCGGCAACCGCGTCGACAAGGGCCTCCGCCGGTGGCGGGCGGTGGTCCGCTCCGCGGCCCGGCAATCCCGCCGCGCGCACATCCCGCCGGTCGAAGGCGTGCTGTCCACCGCGGCGTTGACCCAGCGGGTCCGTGACGCCGTGGAAACCGGCGCCGTGGTGCTGGTGTTGCACGAGTCGGCTTCTGATCAATTGTCGAGTGTCGCTGTGGCGCAAGCTAAATCGTTGATGCTGATAGTCGGCCCGGAGGGCGGTATCGCTCCCGACGAGCTCAATGCGCTGACCGATGCAGGTGCGGTGGCGGTCCGCCTGGGCCCCACGGTGTTGCGCACGTCGACGGCGGCCGCGGTCGCACTTGGTGCACTGGGCGTGCTGACCCCGCGCTGGGAGTAGCTCGTGGGCGCCGAGATCTGCATCAGCGCGACATCTTCTCGCACTTTTGCACGTTGACGTCGAACTCGGGGTTGAGTGGGCGGCATGAACAAAGCTACCTACGATCTCAGCGCGATCTTCGACGAGCACGTCGCCGACGAATTCGTGGCCAAAGACGTGGCCGCGACGATGGCAACGATGGTCGCCGAACCGAATGTCAACCACGTCCCGACAATGATGGGCGGCGTCGGCGGTAAAGCCCTCAAACACTTCTACACCCACCATTTCATCGGGCACTGGCCCGACGACACCACGATCATCCCGGTCTGTCGCACGGTCGGGGTGGACCGTGTCGTCGACGAGATGATCATGTCCTTCACCCACGACATCCCGATACCGGCGTTTCTGCCCAACGTGGCGCCCACCGGGCGGCCGGTCATGCTTCCGGTCGTGGTAGTGATGGGCATCGAGAAGGGCAAAGTCGCCTACGAGCGCATCTACTGGGACCAGGCGTCGCTGCTGGCCCAAATCGGACTGCTCGACGAGACAGGGCTGCCGATCACCGGAGCGGTCCAGGCCCACAAGGTGCTCGACCAGGATCTACCAGCGAACACTCTGCTACGCAATGACCAATCCGGATCCCCGGCGGTAGACTGAGAAACCAATCCGCTGGACAAAGCACAGAAAGCAGGCATCAGAAACCACGTGACGCCCCGCGAGACCAACGCTGCTGATCCCGCGCCCTCTCAGGTTCGCAGCAGCATCGACGTTCCGCCCGACCTCGTTGTGGGCCTGCTTGGTTCGGCCGACGACAATCTGCGTGCCCTCGAACGGATCCTGGCCGCCGATTTGCATGTGCGGGGTAACGCGGTCACCCTGGCCGGCGAGCCCGCCGACGTCGCGCTCGCCGAGCGGGTGATCTCGGAACTGATCGCGATCGTCGCCGGCGGCCACACATTGACGCCGGAAGCGGTGCGGCACAGTGTCGCCATGCTGGTCGGTACCGGTAACGAGTCCCCGGCCGAGGTCCTCACCCTCGATATCTTGTCGCGCCGCGGCAAGACCATTCGGCCCAAGACCCTCAACCAGAAGCGCTACGTCGACGCCATCGACGCCAACACGGTGGTCTTCGGGATCGGCCCGGCCGGCACCGGCAAGACCTACCTGGCGATGGCCAAGGCCGTCAACGCGCTGCAGACCAAGCAGGTCAACCGGATCATCCTGACCCGTCCGGCGGTGGAAGCCGGTGAACGCCTTGGGTTTTTGCCGGGAACGCTGAGCGAGAAGATCGACCCGTATCTTCGTCCGCTCTACGACGCGCTCTACGACATGATGGATTCCGAGCTGATCCCCAAGCTGATAGCTTCCGGGGTGATCGAGGTTGTGCCCCTGGCGTTTATGCGTGGCCGCACTCTCAACGATGCCTTCATCATTCTCGACGAGGCCCAGAACACCACCGCCGAGCAGATGAAGATGTTCCTCACCCGCCTGGGTTTCGGCTCGAAAGTTGTTGTTACCGGCGATGTTACGCAGATCGACCTGGCCGGCGGCGCCCAGTCCGGGCTGCGTGCCGCAGTCGACATCCTCGAGGGGATCGACGATATCCACTTCGCCGAACTGACCAGCGCCGACGTGGTCCGGCATCGGCTTGTGTCCGAAATCGTAGACGCCTACGCGAAATACGAAGAGCCGGGGTTGGGCATGAACCGGGCGGCGCGGCGGGCCGCCAACGCCCGCGGGGCAAGCCGTAGTCGCCGGTGACACCGTGACCCGCGACGAAGAGGAGCGGCGCGAATGACCATCGAGGTAGCCAACGAGTCCGGCATCGACGTGTCCGAAGCCGAACTGGTCAGTGTCGCACGGTTTGTGCTCGCCAAGATGGACGTCAACCCGGCAGCTGAACTGTCGATGCTGCTGCTCGATACCGCGGCGATGGCCGATCTGCACATGCGCTGGATGGATCTGCCCGGACCGACCGATGTGATGAGCTTCCCGATGGATGAGCTCGAGCCGGGCGGACGTCCCGATGCTCCCGAGCCAGGACCGGCCATGCTCGGCGACATCGTGCTGTGCCCGGAGTTCGCTGCCGAACAGGCTGCCGCCGCCGGTCATTCGCTGGGACACGAGTTGGCGCTGTTGACCGTCCACGGCGTGCTTCATCTTCTGGGTTATGACCACAGCGAGCCGGACGAGGAAAAGGAAATGCTCGCGCTTCAGCAGCGGTTGCTCGAGGAGTGGGTCGCCGACCAGGTCGAGGCCTACCAGCTGGAGCGCCAGATCGAAAAAGACCGCCGACTGCTGGACAAATCAAGGTATTTCGACGAGCCGTGAACGAATTGCGTCTGCTGGTCGGCACGGTTGCGCTGATAGGCCTGGGCGGGTTGTTCGCCGCGATCGACGCCGCGATCAGCACCGTTTCCGTAGCGCGGGTCCAGGAAATGGTGCGTGACGAACGGCCCGGTGCGCGACGGCTGGCCAAATTGATGTCCGATCGAGCGCGCTACATCAACCTGGTTGTGCTGCTGCGGATCACCTGTGAAATCACGGCGACCGTGTTGCTGGTGGCGTTCCTGCGCGCCGGCCTCCATCTGGCCTGGGGCCGGTACCTGACCGTCGCCATCATGGTGGTGACCAGCTTCGTGGTGATCGGTGTCGGGCCACGCACGCTCGGTCGGCAGAACGCATACTCCATCGCGTTGGCGGCGGCCCTGCCGCTGCAGGCGATTTCGTTCTTGCTGATACCGATCAGCTCGCTGCTGGTGATCCTGGGGAACGCCCTGACTCCCGGCCGGGGCTTCCGCAATGGGCCGTTCGCATCCGAGATCGAGCTGCGCGAGGTTGTCGACCTGGCCCAGCAGCGCGGTGTGGTCGCCGCCGACGAGCGCCGAATGATTCAGTCTGTGTTCGAGCTCGGCGACACGCCGGCCCGGGAAGTGATGGTGCCGCGTACCGAGATGGTGTGGATCGAGAGCGACAAAACGGCCGGCCAGGCGACAGCGCTGGCGGTGCGCAGCGGGCATTCCCGTATCCCGGTGATCGGAGAGAACGTAGACGACGTCGTCGGCGTCGTATACCTGAAAGACCTTGTACAGCAAACGTATTACTCGGTAAACGGTGGCCGGGAAACCACGGTGGCGCAGCTGATGCGCCCCGCGGTGTTCGTGCCGGATTCCAAACCGCTGGACGCGTTGTTGCGGGAAATGCAGCGAGATCGCAACCACATGGCGTTGTTGGTCGACGAATACGGGGCGATCGCGGGTTTGGTGACCATCGAGGACGTGCTGGAGGAGATCGTCGGAGAAATCGCCGACGAGTACGATGAAGCCGAGATCGCTCCGGTGGAAGACCTGGGCGACAACCGGTTCCGGGTGTCCGCCCGCCTGCCCATCCAGGACGTTGGCGAGCTGTACGGGATCGAATTCGACGACGATCTCGATGTCGACACGGTCGGTGGTCTGCTGGCCCTGGAGCTGGGCCGGGTCCCGCTGCCCGGCGCCGAGGTGGTAACACATGGACTGCGGTTGCAAGCCGAAGGCGGGCGCGACGGACGCGGGCGCGTCCGGATCGGCACTGTCTTGCTGAGCCGTGTAAGCGCTGACGACGATGCAGAGCGAAGCGATGCGGAGGAGCAGCGCGCATGAGCACCGCTGACGACGATGCAGAGCGAAGCGATGCGGAGGAGCAGCGCACATGAGCACCGCCGTCGGCGAAGGAGGCCAACCATGACAACTGAGCATCTGGACGCCGAAGACAGCAAGCTGGTGGTGCTGGCGCGCGCGGCGATGGCGAGGGCCGAGGCCGACAGCGGCGCGGCGGTACGCGATGACGACGGGCGCACCTATGCGGGTGCTGCGGTGAAACTTTCGACCTTGCAGCTCACGGCGCTGCAGACCGCGGTGGCCACCGCGGTGGCCAGTGGCGCTGCCGGTTTGGAGGCTGCCGTTCTGGTGGGTGGCTCTGCGGACGATGCAGGCATCCCCGCCGTGCGCGAGCTGTCCCCGACCGCGGTGGTCATCGTCACCGACCACAACGGCACCCCGACGTGAGCGAATTCCGCTCGGGTTTCGTCTGTTTCGTCGGGCGTCCGAACACCGGCAAGTCGACGCTGACCAATGCGCTGGTCGGGTCGAAAGTGGCGATCACCTCGAATCGGCCGCAGACCACGCGACACACCATTCGTGGCATCGTGCATCGAGAGGATTTCCAGATCATCCTCGTCGACACACCAGGGTTGCACCGCCCTCGCACACTGCTCGGCAAGCGGCTCAACGATCTTGTCCGCGATACTTACTCGCAGGTCGACGCCATCGGGTTGTGCATTCCCGCCGACGAGTCGATCGGCCCCGGGGACCGGTGGATTGTGCAGCAGATCCGGTCCATCGCGCCCAAGACCACGCTGGTCGTCGTCGTCACCAAAATCGACAAGGTGTCCAAGGAGAAGCTGGCCGCGCAATTGGCCGCGGTCGGGGAGCTGGTCGGAATCCCCGAAGGCCGGCAAGCCGAGATCGTGCCGGTCTCAGCGGTGACCGGTGAGCAGATCGACGTGCTGATCGACGTGCTGGCCGCCGCGTTGCCGCCCGGCCCGGCGTATTACCCCGACGGTGAGCTGACCGACGAACCCGAAGAGGTTCTGATGGCGGAGTTCATCCGCGAGGCAGCGCTGGAAGGGGTGCGCGACGAGTTGCCGCATTCGCTGGCGGTGGTGATCGAAGAGGTAGTGCCGCGCGAAGGCCGCGACGACCTGATAGACGTGCACGCGGTGCTCTACGTGGAGCGCGACAGCCAGAAAGGCATCGTGATCGGAAAGGGCGGTGCCCGATTACGCGAAGTGGGCACCGCCGCGCGCGCCCAGATCGAAAAGCTGCTCGGCACAAAGGTCTACCTGGACTTGCGGGTCAAAGTCGCCAAGAACTGGCAGCGCGACCCCAAACAGCTCGGCCGACTGGGCTTTTGAGCGTGATAGTGAGGGTTTAGGTTCGCCCGCTCGATACCGGGGGCGTATCGGTGCCGGCGTTCCACCACACCTCCGGTTGCTTGGCGGCCCAGCCGCCGACCGCCTCCAATTCGGCGGCCAGCGAAACCAGGAGCGGCTCACTGTTGGCCGGACCCATCAGCTGCACACCGATGGGCAGACCGTCCGAGGTGAATCCCGCGGGGATGTTGATCGACGGCCAGCCCAACAGATTCCACGGCCAGGTGACCGGGCACGCCGCGATCATGAGCCGGTCGGTACCCAAACCACTCAGGCGGTCGAACGCATGGACCGGCGGGGGCGGCTGAGCGGTGGTCGGTGCCAGCACAACGTCGACGATGCGGAAGATCGAGCCCACCCGGCGCTGGTCGGCGGCTTCGTGCGCGCGGGCGGCGCGCAGCACCGACTGTGAAAGCGCCCGTCCGATTCGCAGGTTGGACAGCGTGCGCGGGTCGAAATCGACGCCGTCGCCCAGCCGCTCGGCCCAGTCGAGTAGACCCGAGGTGGATCGCGACAGGAAGTTCCACGACAACCGCAGCCCGTAGTCGGGGTTACCGGCCACCACGTTGTGGCCGAGCAGCCGCAGCTGGTCGGCCACCGATTCCACCGCTGCCCGGATCTCCGGGTGCAGCCGGGCCGGGAAGCCGGTGAAGGGGAACCGGGTTGACATCGCGATCCGCAGCGGACCCGGCGCGGTTCCGACGCAGTCGGACACGGTCACCGGCGGCGGTTTGTGCAGATCGCCGTCGGCGCTGCCGGACACGGCATCCAACAGCAGCGCCGCGTCTTCGACAGTGCGGGCCAGGACCCCGTTGACGGTGATCCCGTTGAACGCTTCCGGCAGCGGCCAGGTCGAAATCCGACCGCGCTGCGGTTTGATGCCCACCAGATGAGTCCATGCCGCCGGAATGCGGACACTGCCGGCGCCGTCGGAGCCGATTGCCCCGGCGACCAGGCCGGCGGCCACGGCGGCTGCGCTACCGCCCGAGGATCCGCCCGGGGTGTGCTTGCGCGACCACGGGTTGCGGGTGTGGCCGAACCCGGGCCCGCTTGTGAACGGCCATTGGCCCAGCTCACAGGTGTTGGTCTTGCCGACGATCACCGCGCCCGCGGCTTTGAGCCGGCGCACGACCTCGGAATCGGCGCTGGCCGGCCGGACGTGGCCCGACGTGCCGAACGCCGTCGGGACACCGGCGATGTCGACGTCGTCCTTGACCGCGATCGGGACGCCCAGCAGCGGGGCGTCGTCGCCGGCGGCACGGCGCCGGTCGGCCTCGGCGGCGTCGGCCAGCGCCGACTCGGTGAGCACCACCCGGAACGCGTTCAACGTCGACTGGCTGGCATCGATGGCGTGCAATGAGCGGCGGACCAGCTCGTCGGAGGTCACCTCACCGTTGGCCAGCTGGTAGAGCTGCTCGGTCAGGGTCGGGAAGCGGGTGGCGGAAGAGTTACTCATCAGTACGAACATTATCGGCGCGTGCGCGAGGGCGCCGTCGCAGCCCGGTGACAAACTGATATCTATGCGGCTGTACCGGGACCGAGCGGTGGTGCTGCGCCAGCACAAGCTCGGCGAAGCCGACCGGATTGTCACCCTGCTCACCCGCGACCACGGACTGGTGCGCGCGGTGGCCAAGGGGGTGCGCCGCACCCGCAGCAGGTTCGGTGCGCGGCTGGAGCCGTTTGCGCATATCGACGTGCAGCTGCATCCCGGGCGCAACCTGGACGTCGTCACCCAGGTCGTTGCCCTGGATGCGTTCGCCACCGACATCGTCAGCGACTACGGCCGATACACCTGCGCATGCGCGATGCTGGAAACCGCCGAACGCCTCGCCGGTGAGGAGCGGGCCCCGGCCCCGGCCCTGCACCGGTTGACCGTCGGCGCGCTGCGAGCCGTGGCCGATGGCCAACGGCCCCGTGAGCTGCTGCTGGACGCCTACCTGCTGCGCGCCATGAGTATCGCCGGGTGGGCGCCGGCGTTGACCGAATGTGCCCGCTGCGCCACCCCCGGTCCGCATCGCGCGTTTCACATCGCCGCCGGCGGCAGCGTCTGCGCATACTGCCGCCCGGCCGGTTCCACCACACCGCCGCCCGGTGTGCTGGAGTTGATGTCCGCGCTGCACGACGGCGACTGGGAGGCCGCCCAGGCCGCACCAGCGTCGTATCGCAGCCATGTCAGCGGTTTGGTCGCCGCACACCTGCAGTGGCATTTAGAGCGGCAGCTACGCACGTTGCCGCTGGTCGAGCGGGTCTATCGGGTTGATCAAAGCCTCGCCGACCGCAGGATCTCTCTGGTCGGGCCGGAGCTCAGGAAGAATACGGCCCATGGTGCGGAACCAGAAGCCGGCTGACTTCCCGCAACTGCCTCCGGCCCCCGATGACTACCCGACCTTCCCGGACACCTCCACCTGGCCCGTCGTCTTCCCAGAACTGCCGCCCTCGCCCGACGGGGGCCCGCGGCGACCGCCGCAGCACATCTCGAAAGCGGCGGCGCCGCGAATTCCCGCCGACCAGTTGCCTGTTCACGTGGCGATCGTGATGGACGGCAACGGCCGTTGGGCCACCGCGCGTGGACTTCCCCGAACCGAGGGGCACAAGATGGGCGAGTCGGTGGTAATCGATATCGCCTGTGGCGCAATCGAACTCGGCATCAAATGGCTCAGTCTTTACGCGTTCTCCACCGAGAACTGGAAACGCTCCGCCGAAGAGGTCCGGTTCTTGATGGGATTCAACCGTGACGTGGTGCGACGCCGCAGGGAAAACCTCAGAGACATCGGCGTGCGGATCCGCTGGGTCGGATCGCGGCCGCGGTTGTGGCGCAGCGTCATCAAAGAGTTGGAAGTCGCCGAGGAGATGACCCGTCACAACAACGTCATCACCGTGAACTACTGCGTCAACTATGGCGGGCGAACCGAAATCGCCGAAGCGGCACGGCGAATCGCGCGTGAAGCAGCGGCAGGCAGGCTGAATCCGGAGCGGGTCACCGAGGCCACGGTTGCCAGTCGCCTGCAGCGCCCGGACATTCCGGATGTGGACCTGCTGTTGCGCACTTCCGGTGAGAAGCGCTCCAGCAATTTCATGCTGTGGCAGGCGGCCTACGCCGAGTACGTCTTCACCGACAAGCTATGGCCGGACTATGACCGCCGCGACCTGTGGGCGGCGTGCGAGGAATATGCTTCTCGCCATCGACGATTCGGGACTGCGTGATGCCGTCGTTGCAGCAACGGTTGGCCTCGGTGCTCGGTGAGATCCTGCCCATCGAGGAAGAACCCGACGGCGCTTTGACGGTGCGCCACGACGGCACGTTCGCGTCCCTGCGGGTGGTGACCATCGTTGAGGACCTCGACCTCATCTCACTGACCCAGGTCCTGGCGTGGGATTTGCCGTTGAGCAAGAAGCTGCGCGACCAGGTAGCCGATCAATCGCAGAACACGTTGTTGGGTTGGGTGGTACTCGTGGAGAAGAGCAGCGAGCCGGCGGCCAAGCGCAACTCCGGCAAAACGGTCGATGTGATGTTGCGCTACAACTTCCCCGGTAGCGGCCTGACCGACGACGCGCTGCGCACCCTGGTGCTGATGGTGCTTGCCAAGGGCGCCGAAATCCGGCGTGCCCTAACGGCTTAGTTGTCGAGGTTTCGTCGAGGTTTCGTCGAGATCGACGCTAGCGCGCGAAAGTGCGAGAACGAATCACGCCAGCGTCGATCTCGGCGCGTCAAGCCCGGCACTCCGAACAGGTCCCGAAGATTTCGATGGTGTGGCTGACGTCGGAAAATCCGTGCTCGGTGGCCACCTCCGCGGCCCACGCCTCGACCTCGTGGTCGCCGACCTCGATGGTCGACCCGCAGCTGCGGCACACCAAATGGTGGTGATGGTGCTCCGAACAGCGCCGGTAGACCGATTCGCCGGTGTCGGTGCGCAGTGTGTCGAGCAGACCGGCTGTCGCCATCGACTGCAGCGTCCGGTACACGGTGGTCAGGCCGATGTTCTCGCCGCGCCGGCGTAACTCCTCGTGCAACTCCTGCGCCGACCGGAAGTCGTCGAGGCTGTCCAGCAGCGTCGAGATCGCTGCGCGCTGCCGGGTGGCGCGCACACTGGCGCCCGTCATCGGTGGCCCTCACCGGCGTGGGCCACCGCGTCGATCACGATGTGGGCCAGGTGATGATCGGCCAGCCGGTAGAGCACCTCGCGGCCGGACCGTTCGCCCGAGACGACCCCCGCCGCCTTGAGGATCTTCAAATGCTGGCTGACCAGTGGCTGCGGCACCCCTAAGGCGTCTACCAGCTCGTGCACGCAACGCTGCGACTCGCGCAGCTGCAGCACGATCGCGATCCGCACCGGCGCGGCCAGCGCGCGGAGCAGCTCGCCCGCGGCGTCGAGAATCTCCCGCGGCGGTGGTGGCGGGAGTTCCCCGGAATCGCCGTGCTGATGGCTTTCAACGAGCTCGTCGCCGTCGGCTGCCGTGGAGGTCGGATGGGACATTTCGATTCCACTGTCACATGCGTAATGACGCATGTCAAAGACCGCACTCCCGGTCGCTACGATGACGGTTGCTCGTGATCCCCATCCGACTCCCCAGCCGAGACAGGAGAGCAACACCTCGTGGCGTCCGTCATCGACACCGTCGTCAACCTGGCCAAGCGGCGCGGGTTGGTCTATCCGTCCGGAGAGATCTACGGCGGCACCAAGTCGGCGTGGGACTACGGGCCGCTGGGGGTCGAACTCAAGGAGAACATCAAGCGGCAGTGGTGGCGCTCGGTGGTCACCTCCCGCGACGACGTCGTCGGCCTGGATTCGTCGATCATCCTGCCGCGGGAAGTGTGGGTCGCCTCGGGCCATGTCGAGGTATTCCACGACCCGCTCGTCGAGTCGCTGATCACACACAAGCGTTACCGCGCCGATCACCTCATCGAGGCCTACGAGGAAAAGCACGGGCATCCACCGCCCAACGGGTTGGCCGATATCCGTGACCCCGACACCGGCGAGCCGGGTCAATGGACCGAGCCGCGTGAATTCAACATGATGCTCAAGACTTACCTCGGGCCGATCGAGTCCGAGGAAGGCCTGCATTACCTGCGGCCGGAGACCGCGCAGGGCATCTTCGTGAACTTCGCCAACGTCGTCACGACCGCTCGCCGCAAACCGCCGTTCGGTATCGCCCAGACCGGCAAGAGCTTTCGCAATGAAATCACGCCAGGCAACTTCATCTTCCGCACTCGCGAATTCGAGCAGATGGAAATGGAGTACTTCGTCGAGCCGTCGACAGCGCCCGAATGGCACCAGTATTGGATCGATACCCGGCTGCAGTGGTACGTCGACCTCGGCATCGAGCGCGAAAACCTGCGACTGTTCGAGCACCCCAAAGAGAAGCTGTCGCACTATTCGGACCGCACAGTCGACATCGAGTACAAGTTCGGATTCCAAGGCAACCCGTGGGGCGAACTGGAAGGTGTGGCCAACCGCACCGATTTCGATCTGTCAACGCACTCAAAGCATTCCGGAGTCGACCTGTCCTTCTATGACCAGACCACGGACACCCGTTACGTGCCGTATGTCATCGAGCCGGCAGCCGGGCTGACCCGCTCATTCATGGCGTTTTTGATCGACGCCTACGCCGAGGACGAAGCGCCAAACGCCAAGGGCGGGATGGACAAACGTACGGTGTTACGCCTGGATCCGCGGCTGGCGCCGGTGAAGGTCGCCGTGCTGCCGCTGTCCCGGCATGCCGACCTGAGCCCTAAAGCACGCGACCTGGCCGCTGAGTTACGCCAATGCTGGAACGTTGAGTTCGACGACGCCGGCGCCATCGGCCGGCGCTACCGCCGCCAGGACGAGATCGGCACTCCGTATTGCGTGACGATCGATTTCGAGACCCTTGACGACAATGCCGTCACAGTCCGCGAACGAGACGCCATGACGCAGGAGCGCATTCCCATCGACGGGGTCGCCGACTATTTGGCCAAGCGCCTCAAGCACTGCAAGTAGCGGCGGGTCAGAAGCGGCCGCCGCCGCCCATGAAGCCGCCGTCGCCGGCACCTGGCGAGCCGCCGTACGACGTGGGGCCCCAACCACCGCCCCAGCCGCCACCGAAACCGCCGCGCATCCCGCCGCTGAGCACGTTGCCGATGATGATGCCGCCCAGCATCGCCCCCATGTCGTTGCCGCCGCCGTAGCGCCCGCTGAAGGCGCGCTGCATGGACTCGACATCCGCCTGGGCCAGCGACTGCGCCTGGGCGGCAAGCATCGCCGCGCTGTTGGCATGGCCGATCGCTTCGCCGACGTCGGTTGACCGCGTGTCGAGGGCGGTTTGCAATTGCCGGTTGGCCTCGGCCAGGCGCGTGCGGGCTTCCGGGCCGATGCTGCCGCGGCGGGTGTCGATGTAGTCGGACACCGCGCGGATCCGCGACTGGGCGGTGAACAACGCCTGCTCCAGCGTGCGGTTGAGGCGCTCGGCGGTGGCCTGCTCCTCGGCCAGCACGGCCAGCAGGCGGTCGAGGTCGGCGTCCGCCTCGGTCAGACGGGTGAACGCGCCGAGCGGGTCGGCAGAACCGCGGCCCTGGGCGGCGTCGACGGCCTTGGCCGCCGCATCGCGCGCGGCGGCCAGTTCCCGGCTGTGATCGCTGCGCCCCTTGCCCAGCAGCGTGTTGGCCTGCTCGATGCCCGCGCGGACGTCGGCGATCAGTGCCGGCAGGGTGGCGACAGCGTGATGGATGTCGCTGGACGCACTGTCCACGGCGTCCAGCAGCGCACGGGCCTGCCCCAGCGCCGACTCGGCGGCGCGTACCGCGTCCACCAGACGGCTGAGTTCCCCGCTGACCGGGCGGGCGGCCAGGTCGCGGGCACGGCCGATATTGCGATCGGCAAAAGCCAGCCGCTCCTTGGCCGTTGTCACGTTGCCGGACACCGACGTCAGCGCCGCGTCGTCGAATTCGTTGCGCAGCGCGGCCAACCGCTCCTCGGACGGCGAAATCCGCGCGGTGAGTTCGACGAACTGCTGAGTCAATTTGTCCACCCGCGACGGTGCATTGATCACCAAGTCCCGCAGCTGGTCGAACGCCGCACGCTGGGCCTCGAGTTCACGATCGGCCCGCGCCGCCGACACGATCACACTGATGAGCAGCTCGCGCTGTTGCTGCGGAGTCTCCGGGACGGCGTCGTCAAGTCGCTGACGTACGTTAAAGGCTTGCGCAAGAGCAGCTTTCGCATTCTGTACCGCTCGCGTGAAGGGCTCGGTCCGCTGCTCGCCGAACTCCTCGACCGCCAGCGTCAGCTCGTTGGTGCTGGTGCGCACGGCGTTGTCGACGTCGACCACCTTCGAGCGCGACAAGCTGTCCAGGGCCTCGAGCGACAGCGCGGCCAGCGCGTCCGGGTCGGTGGGGTCGACGCGTCGGGCTGCGGCCAGCTCGGCGGCCCGGCGTCGCCGGCGCCGGTAGCGCATCACCAGCCACAAGCCCAGCAGCGCCGCCGCGATGACCCCCAAGGCAACCAGCAGCGGCGCCCACCCGGGCGAAGCCTGTGGCCGTGCCAAGCCGTTGGCCGCCGCCACAGCCGCGCCGCCGAAGTCCGAGCGGTGCAGCGCCGGCTCGATTTGGTTGTGTCGCAGGTCATCTACCTGACGCGAGGTGATGCCCTTGACCGTCGACGGCACCAGGAAGGCGTACGCCCGGTCACCGGTGGCGACGGCAAGCAGCGCGTCGGCCGAGCCCAGGTCACTGGTGCGCCAGGTGGCCTGTGCCCAGTTGACGGCGGCTTGCCCGGCGAAGTTGTCGACGTACACCACCCATAACCGGATGTGACGGTCGGCGTAGAGCTTGTCGACGGCCGACTCGACCGCGCCCCGATCCGAGGCGCTCAACGCGCCGGCGTTGTCGGTGACGTAGCCGCTGAGCCGCAACGGCGGCTCCGCGCCGGCACCAGGGGCCGCCAGCAGGGCGGCCCCCACCAAAGCCAGGAGAACGCCGAGTAGGCGGACAACGCGCATGCTCGCCAATGTAATGCGCCTGGCGAAGGCCCTGGCAGACTGAGCGTCGATGACCCCGCAGGATCCCTACCGCGACGCCGACCGCGAGCGCTTGGTACCCGAGCCGCCGAAGACCGCGGGCTTGCCGGGCAGCGAGGGCCAGCATCGCACCGACTTCGCCCGCGACCGCGCCCGCGTCCTGCACAGCGCCGCGCTGCGCCGGCTGGCCGACAAGACGCAGGTCGTCGGGCCCAGAGAAAGCGAGACACCCCGCACTCGGCTGACCCACTCACTGGAGGTCGCGCAGATCGGACGGGGAATGGCGATCGGGTTGGGCTGCGATCCGGACCTGGTCGACATGGCCGGCCTGGCGCACGATATCGGCCATCCGCCTTACGGGCACAACGGCGAGCAAGCGCTCGACGAGGTG
Organism: Mycobacterium shimoidei; assembly: GCA_002101905.1. Lineage (GTDB taxonomy): Bacteria > Actinomycetota > Actinomycetes > Mycobacteriales > Mycobacteriaceae > Mycobacterium > Mycobacterium shimoidei. The sequence continues at coordinate 57,965 of LQPU01000009.1, forward strand.
GCCGCCGCCTGCGGCGGCTTTGAGGGCAACGCTCAGAATTTTCGGATCCTGACCAAATTGGAGCCCAAAGTCCTTGACCCACAAGGTCATAGCGCTGGTCTGAACCTGACGCGCGCTGCGCTGGACGCGGTCACCAAGTATCCGTGGACACGGACCAGCGCCCGAGGCAAGTTCGGCTTCTACGACACCGAGGCCGACGCCGCCGCCTGGGCCCGCGCGGGCGCACCACCGGGACGGTCCTGCCTGGAGGCGCAGGTGATGGACTGGGCCGACGACGTCGCGTATTCGGTGCACGACGTCGAAGACGGTGTCATTTCCGGCCGCATCGACCTGCGGGTCCTCGCCGATGACGACGACGCCGCCGCGCTCGCTGAGTTGGGCGAACGTCATTTCTCCGGTGTGGCTGCCGATGATCTGGTCGCCGCCGCCAAGCGGCTCTCCGGGCTGCCGGTGGTCGCGGCGGTCGGCAAATATGACGCGACGCTGGCGGCATCGGTTGCGCTCAAGCGGCTGACCAGCGAGCTGGTGGGGCGGTTCGCCTCCGCGGCGATCGCGGCCACCCGGGCGGCGGCCGGGCCCGCACCGTTGGCCCGGTATGCCGCCGACCTGCAGGTCCCCGCGCTGGTGCGCGCGGAGGTCGCCGTGCTGAAAATCCTGGCGCTGCAGTACATCATGTCTGACCCGCGGCACCGGCAAATGCAGGCCGCCCAGCGCGAACGCATCCACCGAGTGGCGCAGTGGCTGCTGGCCGGCGCCCCGCGGACCCTCGACCCGATCTTCGTTCCGGCGTTCAACGCCGCCGACGACGATGGCGCGCGGCTGCGGGTCATCGTCGACCAGATCGCGTCATACACCGAGGGACGGCTGGAACGCATCACCTTCTGAGCCCACGACTGCGCGAGGGTGCGTAGTTGTACGCCGGCCCGCCGAAAAACACGTACAACTGTGCACTCTCGCCGGGAGGAGGTGGGCGCCGGCGCTTACACTAACCCGATGGCTGGCCGTATCCCTGATCGCGATATCGCCGCCATCCGTGAACGAGTCCGCATCGACGACGTCGTCGGCGACTACGTGCAGCTGAGGCGCGCGGGCGCCGACTCGCTCAAAGGCCTGTGCCCGTTCCACGACGAGAAGTCGCCGTCGTTTCACGTTCGGCCCAATCATGGCCACTTCCACTGCTTCGGGTGCGGCGAGGGCGGCGACGTGTACGCGTTCGTCCAGAAGATCGAGCACGTCAACTTCGTCGAGGCCGTCGAACTGCTGGCCGACCGGATCGGCTACACGATCACCTACAGCGGTGCGGCCACCAGCGTGCAGCGTGACCGCGGCAGCCGCAGCCGGCTGCTGGCCGCCAACGCGGCCGCCCAGCAGTTCTACGCCGAGGCGTTGGAATCCGCTGAGGCCGCCGCGGCCCGCCAATATCTCAAGGAGCGCAATTTCGACGCCGACGCCGCCCGTCATTTCGGTTGCGGGTTCGCGCCGTCGGGGTGGGATTCACTCACGAAGCACTTGCTGCGCAAGGGCTTCGAATTCAAGGAACTGGAGGCGGCGGGGCTGTCACGGGAGGGCCGGCGCGGTCCGATCGACCGGTTTCACCGGCGGCTGCTGTGGCCGATCCGCACCTCGGCCGGCGAGGTGATCGGGTTCGGCGCCCGGCGGATTTTCGACGACGATCCGATGGAAGCCAAGTACGTCAACACCCCCGAGACGTTGCTGTACAAGAAGTCCTCCGCGCTGTTCGGGATCGACCTGGCCAAACGCGACATCGCCAAGGGCCATCAGGCCGTGGTCGTCGAGGGCTACACCGACGTGATGGCGATGCATCTGGCCGGTGTGACAACGGCGGTCGCGTCCTGCGGTACCGCGTTCGGTGACGAGCATCTGGCGATGCTGCGCCGATTGATGATGGACGACAACTTCTTTCGCGGCGAACTGATCTACGTGTTCGACGGCGACGAGGCGGGGCGGGCCGCCGCGCTCAAGGCGTTCGGCGGTGAACAGCAGCTGGCGGGCCAGTCGTTCGTGGCGGTGGTCGCCGACGGCCTGGATCCCTGCGATCTGCGGCTAAAGGCCGGGGACACCGCGTTGCGCGATCTGGTGGCGCGCCGAACCCCGTTGTTCGAGTTCGCGATCCGCAGCACCCTGGCCGAAGTCGACCTGGACAGCGCCGAGGGTCGGGTGTCTGCGCTGCGGCGCTGCGTGCCGATGGTCGCCCAGATCAAGGACCCCACACTGCGCGACGAGTACGCGCGCCAACTCGCCGGCTGGGTGGGCTGGTCGGATGTCAGCCAGGTGGTGGGCCGGGTGCGCGAGCAGGCCAAGGCCCCCAAACAGCAGCGCCGCGGCCGCCCGCGTAACACCGCGACGACTGCCGCCGAACCCGCGGCGATACGGCCCGACCCGCGGGACCCGACGCTGTGGCCGCAGCGCGAGGCGCTCAAGTCCGCGTTGCAGTATCCGGCGCTGGCCGGGCCGGTGTTCGACGCGCTCACCGTGGACAGTTTCACTCATCCCGGCTACGCCGCCGTTCGCACCGCGATCGAAGGGGCCGGCGGTACCGGCGCCGGGATCACCGGGGCGCAGTGGCTCGACGCGGTGCGCCAACACGCGCCGTCGCCGGCGGCCGCCGGGCTGATCAGCGAGCTGAGCGTGGAAGCCATCCGAGTCGATGACGACGACAAGCTCTCGCGTTACATTGCCGGCGTGCTGGCCCGCCTGCAGGAAGTCTGGGTGGGCCGACAGATCGCTGAGGTCAAATCCAAGCTGCAGCGGATGTCGCCGGTCGAGCAGGGCGACGAGTACCACGCTTTGTTCGGCGATCTGGTCGCGATGGAGGCCTATCGACGCAGCCTGCTCGAGCAGGCCAGCGGCGACGACCTCACCGCCTGAGCGGGTTAGCGCGCGACGTCACGCTTGCGCGGTTCGACGACGGAAGTTTGGTCGTCGATCTCGGTCAACGTGACCATCCGCGAGTCGGGGGAGACCCGGTTGGCGATCTTGCGCCGTCCCGCCTCGATCACCGATCTGGCGGTGGGGCTGCTGGTCAGAGCACGATAGGTGCCGACGATTTGTTCGTAGCGGCGGCGGCCGGCCTTCGCGCCCAGCACGTAACCCAGTCCCAGCACTACCAAATACCGGATCAAAGCGGCCCCCTCCTGATGTCGGTACGTGGCTCCATCCTGCCTCAATTGGGCGACCAGGTGTGGGCAGGCTGTGACTCTTGGCGCAGCGACGGGCCCGTAAGCTAGAGTCATCCCTCGTCGCGTGGTTGGGGCCGCGTGGCAGCGGGCAGTCCTCCGTAGCTCAATTGGCAGAGCATTCGGCTGTTAACCGAAGGGTTCCTGGTTCGAGTCCAGGCGGGGGAGCCAGACGGTGGTCAGTCCTGCTGGTTCACCAAAAACGGTGGTTGGCCCCCGTGCAGTCGGGGCAACTCGGACGGACCTTGCGGGCCCTTGGGCTTTTTAGCCTGCTGTTGTTGCTGCTGCTTGGCGACCTGTGCGAGCGCATTGACCAGTTGCGGGCTGGCGGCAGCCATTTCCCGGCGCTCTTCCTCGGTCATCTCGTAAAAGCCCCATAAGCCCCAGGCCGACGGCCGCACGTACAGCATCACCGGCTCGGGGCGGTTGCGGAACACCGTCGGGATGGGGACGGCGCGATCGATGGTCGCCGAGGCCGCCATCTCTTGCGCGATCTGCTCGATGTTGGCTGACTCATGCAGTTCGTAGGTCAGCGACTGGCCGATCCGGTGGGGCGGTCCTTGCAGCGCGAGGAACCACGCCATCTGCTACTCCTTCGCTCGTTTGTCAACCACGACAGCCTAGGAGATGACCGCAGCGCGCTGGGCGAAACCGGGCAAGCTGGTCAGTAGACGTCGCGTTGGTAACGCCGCTCGGAGGATAGATTCCGCACGTAGGTCTTCGCCGCGTCGTGATCAAGTCCACCGTGATCTTCGATGATGTCATGAATGGCGCGGTCGACTTCCTTCGCCATCAGGTGCGCATCGCCGCAGACGTAAACGTGCGCGCGGTCGCACAGCCACTGCCAGATTTCCGCGCCGCGGCGTCGCATCAGGTCCTGCACGTAGATCTTCTCGGGCTGGTCCCGCGAAAAGGCGAGGTCAAGGTGGGTGAGGAAGCCGCGGTCGTGCATAGCCTCGATCTCGTCGCGGTAATAGAAGTCGGTGGCTGCGTTGCGTTCTCCGAAAAACAGCCAGTTAGGACCGGTGTGACCGAGCACGCGGCGTCGATGCAAGAAGCTGCGGAACGGGGCCACTCCGGTGCCAGGACCGATCATGATCATCGGCGCATCGGGGTCGACCGGCGGGCGGAAGTGGTTGGCCTTTTGCACGAACACCCCGACGTCGTCACCGTCCGCGTGGTCGGCCAGATAGGTCGAGCACACGCCGCCCCGCGCGACGCCTTGGCAGTCGAATCGCACCGCACTGACCGTGAGGTGCACTTCCTCGGGGTTGTCGATCGACGCCGACGAAATTGAATAAAGGCGCGGTGCAAGGGGTTTGAGTACTCTAAGCCAGTCATCGACCGATGCCCTCACGGGTGAATGCGCCAGCACGTCGACCGTCTGACGACCCCACATCCACTCGGCAAGCGCCGCCTTGTTCACCGGTTCGACCAGCTTGACCAACTCCGGGTCACCGCTGCGCGCGGCGACGAACCGCAGCAGATCGCCTGTGATGCGGGCGATCTCGAACCGTTCGGTGAGTGCGGTGCGCAACCGCATCGACCCGTGGTCGGGAACCTGCACGGCGGCGGTTCCGTCCAGTCCGGTGACTTCCAGCCACTCGTCGACCAGAGCGGGGTTGTTGCGCGGCCAAATGCCCAGGGCGTCACCGGCGTCGTAGCTCAACGTACCTTCGGGCACGCTGAACACGATCTGTCGCACCTCTTTGGTCGAACCGGGGCCGCTCAGCAGGGTGTTGCGCACCAGTGAGGTGATAAGTGGCCTCTTGCGGCTATATGCCTCCGGTTGTGATCTCGCCGGCGCGACGACCACTGCGGGTGGGGCGGCAGCGTCGTCGCCGACGACCGCCAAAGTTTTGGTGAGCATTTGGCGGACCGCTGACAGCCATGCACCGGCGGCATGGTCGTAGTCCGGTTCGCAGTCGACACGGTCGAGCATGCGCACCGCACCGAGCTCCGACAGCCGGGCGTCCAGGTTGCGGCCATGACCGCAGAAATCGGCGTAGCTGGAGTCGCCGAACGCCAGCACCGCATAGCGCGTGTCGGTCAGCCGTGGCGCCTCATCGGACGACAACTCGTCCCACAGCGCGGCACCGTTGTCCGGTGGCTCGCCGTCCCCGGTGGTACTGGTGATGACGAGCAGCTGCCGGACGGTCGGCAGGTCTGCGAGCGCGAAGTCGTCCATTGCCCGCAGTGCGACCTTCAGACCGGCCATACCGAGTCCGGTGGCGCACTCGGCGGCAAATTCCTCGGCGTTGCCGGTCTGCGACGCCCACAGCACGACGATCGGGGACGGCTCCGGTCGATCGTTAGGCGCGCTCGCCGGCGGGGGTCCCAGTGGGCGCGCCTCTGGGATGGTGCTGCGGGAGAACAGCCCGGCCATCAACCCGTTCACCCACATCCGGGCGCCCGGTTCGAAGGGCGCGCTCAACGGCAGGGTCGGCACACCGGGCGAGCTGCGACCGGCCTCGGTTCGTAGCGCGGTCAGCATCCCGGCAAGATAGCTGCGGCCGACGGGGTCGAAATCCGGCACGGGCTGGTCTGCGACGCCGAGCAATTCGGCCAGTGCGCCGACTTCGACCGCGCCAATCGCCGGGGCGTCGGTGGCTGGTTCGGGGGCTGACTGTGCGGGCCGTGCTGCGACCTTTTTCAGGGTGACCGCACAGGTCTTGTACTCCGGTTGTTGCGATGTCGGGTCGACGGCGTCGCTGGTGACCGCGTTGATCGACAGGTATTCACCGAAGACGTCGTTCCAGTGAAACGGGGCGAAGCAGTTGCCGGGCCGGACCCGGTCGGTGACGACGGCGGGCATCACCGCGCGTCCCCGCCGCGATGCGATCTCGACGGAGTCGCCGTCGGCGATCTCCAGCCGGGCGGCGTCGTCGGGATGGATTTCGACGAACGGGCCGGGGTTCAGCTTGTTCAGCTTGGCGATCTTTCCGGTCTTGGTCATCGTGTGCCACTGATGCGCCAGACGCCCGGTATTGAGCAGGAACGGGTAGTCGTCGTCGGGCATCTCGTCGGGCAGCAGGTGCGGGCGGGCGAAGAACACCGCCCGTCCGCTCGATGTCGGGAATACCAGCCGCGGGACGCCGCCGTCCTCGCGGACCAGCCGGGTCTGGCAGGTGCCATCGTTGAGGTAGCGAATCGGGTTGCGGTCGTTGGTGCTACCGGGCGGGCACGGCCACTGCACCGGTGTCTTGCGCAGCCACTCGTAGCTGATCCCGCGTAGGTCGTAACCGGTCCTGGGATTGGCGAACCGTTTGATCTCCTCGAATACATCCTCGGCGCAGCGGTAGTCGAACGCGTCGGCGTAACCCATCTCAGCGGCGACGCGGGCGATGATCCGCCAATCCGGCAGCGCCTGCCCGGGCGGGTCGACCGCCTTCTGGAACAGGGTGAGGTTGCGCTCCGAGTTGATCATCACCCCGTCACATTCCGTCCACAGCGCCGCGGGCAGCAACACGTCTGCATAGGCGTTGGTTTCGGTTTCGAAAAATGCGTCCTGGGCGATCACCAGTTGGGCTGCCTCCAGACCGGCCAGCACCGTTTTGCGATTCGCCACGCTCGCAACCGGATTCGTGCAGATGATCCAGCAGGCCTTGATGTCACCATCGGCCATTCGGGAAAACATGTCGATGGCGCCGCCACCAACCTCGGTGCGCAATGACCCGCGTGGAATGCCCCACAGCTCCTCGACGAATGCGCGATCATCGTCGTCGAACACCGTGCGCTGGCCAGGCAAACCCGGTCCCAGGTAACCCATTTCGCGGCCACCCATCGCATTGGGCTGACCCGTCAACGAGAACGGGCCGCTCCCCGGCTTACAGATGGCACCGGTGGCCAGATGCAAGTTGCAGATCGCATTGGTGTTCCACGTGCCGTGGGTGCTCTGGTTGAGGCCCATAGTCCAGCAGCTCACCCAATTTTCCGCTTCGCCGATCCATTGTGCGGCGGTGCGGATATCAGCTTCCGCGATGCCGGTGATCTCGCTCACGATGTCCGGCTGAAATCGCTTCAAGAAGCTCGGCATCACCTCCCAGCCCTCGGTGAACTCGGCGATAAAATCCGGGTCAATCTGGTCGTTTTCGACAATCAGGTGCAGTAGCCCGTTGAGGAGCGCCAGGTCGGTGCCGGGCGCGATCTGCAAAAACAGGTCAGCCTTCTCCGCGGTTGCGGTGCGGCGCGGGTCGACGACGATCAGTTTGGCGCCGGCCTTTACCCGGTCCATCATCCGCATGAACAGGATCGGATGGCAGTCAGCCATATTGGCGCCGATGACAAAGAAGACGTCGGCCGAATCGAAGTCGTGATAGGAACCAGGTGGCCCGTCGGCGCCCAAAGACAGCTTGTAGCCGGTGCCCGCGCTTGCCATGCACAGCCGCGAGTTCGACTCGATCTGGTTGGTGCCGATGAATCCCTTGGTCAATTTGTTCGCCAGATATTGTGCTTCCAGCGACATCTGCCCCGACACATAGAGCGCGACGGCATCGGGGCAGTGTTCGTCGATGATCGCCCGAAGTCGCTGTGCGCAATGGATGATCGCGGCGTCCATATCGGTTGCTTCGACGGGTTCACCGCGATCGGTCCGCAGGAAGGCCGATTCCATCCGGCCCGGCGCAGCGAGTAGCTCAGCGGTGGTAGCACCCTTGGTGCACAGCCGACCGAAGTTGGTCGGATGTGCCTTGCCGCCAGTCGATTTCGCTACTCGACGACGGCCGGTCTCCGCGTCCGTTTCGAGCTGCAGGACCATGCCGCACCCGACGCCACAGTAGGCGCATACGGTCCCGACGCCGTTGGGCTCTGCAACCACGCGTACTCCTCCTCGATGCGCAGAGTCGTTTGCAATGGTGCAGGAAGGCTGTTTCGGCACTGTTACAGGAGATCTCGGTGTCTTTACTAGTTTCTCGCAGCGGTCGCAGTTCCCTCGCGAGGTGACCGACCGTGGCGTTGATCACAGCGTGAGCGCGGTCACGGTTGACGAGATGTCAGTCCGGAAGATTTTCTGGGTGCAGCATCTCGGCGTAGCGCAGTTGCTCAGGAATGCCGAAAGCGTCGACCAGCGTCTCGGCGTACGGCCGCAGGCGCCGGCAGCGGTCGTTGATGCCGCGGGTGACCGCCTTGGCGCGCTCGGTGGACAGATACCGGTGCTCGATGTACCAGGCCTTGTCCTCTTCGATCACCGATAACGCGTACAGGTCGCATACCCACTCGAGGATCTCGCGGGCCTGCTCGTCGCACGAGTCGATGCCGGCAACGAACGCCTCCAGCACCACCCGGTCGATGTGGGCGGTTGCCGCATGCAGCACGTGGTCCTGCACAGCGTTGAACGCGTCGAACGCCGACATCTCGTCGGATTTGGACTGCAACCGGCGCGCTACCGAGGACAGCATGTATTCCTCGCGGTCTTCGAACATCTTTACCTGGGTCCCGCGGTTGAACAGGCTGCCCTCTTCTTCGCTGTCCTGGCGCGCATCGATGATCCGCTGCATGATCGCTTCGGCCGCAGTACGTTTCATCACCCGATCACCGACGGCGTTGGCGGCGAAGCGAACCCATTCCACCGGGCTCATGCTGCTGATGTCGTCGGCGTAAGCGGTCAGCAGCTCCTTGGCCACCAATTGGGTCAGTACGTGGTTGTCACCCTCGAACGTGGTGAACACATCGGTGTCGGCACGCAGGGCGATGAGCCTGTTCTCGGCCATGTAACCCGCGCCGCCGCACGCCTCGCGGGCCTCCTGGATCGCCTTGGAGGCGTGCCAGGTGTTGGCGGCCTTCAGGCCGGCGGCCCGTGACTCCAGCTCCCGCTGTTCTTCGGCGTCGGGCGCATCGGCGGTCTGCAGATCATGGCATTTAGACACCAGCTCGTTTTGCGCGAACTGCAGCGCGTAGGACTTGGCGATCAGCGGGAACAGCCGGCGCTGGTGCACCAGGTAATCCATGATCAGCACTTCGTTTTCGTCATCGGGCGCTTTGAATTGCCTGCGCTGCAACGCATACCGGGTGGCGATGTCCAATGCCAGGCGAGCGGCGTTGCCGGCGCTGCCCCCGACACAGACCCGTCCACGGATCAGGGTGCCGATCATCGTGAAGAACCGGCGATTGGGATTGTCGATCGGCGACGTGTAGGTGCCATCGGGTGCGACGTCACCGTATTTGTTCAACAGGTTTTCCCGCGGGATGCGCACCTGATCGAACACGATGCGGCCGTTGTCTACGCCGGGCAGTCCGCCTTTGTAGTGGTTGTCCGACGTTGTCACGCCCGGCAGGTCGTTGCCGTCGGCGTCGCGGATCGGGACCAGAAAGCAGTGCACGCCGTGGTTCTCGCCAGCGGTGATCAGTTGCGCGAAAACAGCTGCGATCGTTGCGGTTTCGGCTGCACCGCCGATGTACTCCTTCCGTGCGGACGGGGTCGGGGAATCGATGACGAACTCTTGGGTGGCCGGGTCGTAGTTAGCCGTGGTTTCGAGTGACTGCACATCACTGCCGTGGCCCCACTCGGTCATCGCGAAACAGCCGCGCAACTCGAGGTTGATGATCTTCGGCACGTACTGCTTGTGATGGCGTTCGGTGCCCAGGTTCTCCACCGCGCCGCCGAACAGGCCCCATTGCACACCGGCTTTGACCATCAGCGACAGATCCGACATCGCGAGCATCTCGATCATGGTGATCGCCGCCCCGACGTTCCCGTTGCCGCCGTGTTCCTTGCGGAAGCCGTCGTCGGCGGCGCCCGCGTCCGCCATGATCTTCATCTGCTCGGCCACCTTGGTGCGGGCGATCACCGTGTTGGGAGTGTGGTGCGGGCGGAAGACTTCGTGTGTCAACCGCTCGCGCATCTGGTTTTTGACGTCGCGCCAGCGACCGTCCAGCGCGTTCCGCAGGTGTTCGGCAGTGGTGGTCATGGCGTTGACGCTAACGTGATCTCCGCGTCTTTGGGTCCGGTGTCGCTGACCGAATGACTTTCGGGAGTGCGCCGCAACCGTCGCCACAGAAAAGCGCTGGCCGCCGCGCCGAGGGCGATCAGCATCGCCAGGTCGAAGAGCCACTGGCCGGCCGAATGGTTCCAGGTGGCCGCGTTGTCGGCGAGCACGTTGACCGCATGCACATCGATCGTGGAGGCTGACGCCGCGAAACCCCATTGGGCCGGGAGCAACCAGGAGACCTGTTCCAGGGCGAATCGGCCGGCGAGCGGGAAAACCCCACCGCAGAACAGTAGCGACACCAGGATCACCACGACCGCCATCAGCAGAACCTGTTCGCGGTACCGAGCCAGCGAGGAGAGGGCCAGCGCGACGATCGCCGAGACGATCGCGGTCAACGCCAAACTGAGATAGAGCTCCAACACCGGGCTACCCAGCAGGACAGCGCCGCGCGCCGGCGCGCCTTTGCCGGCCGCCGTGGCCAAGGTGATGACGCCGGTCTGCACCAGCAGCACCCCGGCGTAGACGAGGACTTTTGCCGTCAGATAAGCCGGCGTCGATAACCCTTCGGCTTGTTCACGACGGAAGATGTGGCGCTCCCGGAAGACATCACGGATGCCCAGTGCCGTCCCCATAGCGACGGCAGCGAGATTCAGCACGACCAGGATCTCGAGAGCCTCGTCGGGACTGTTCCCGTACGGGTCAGCCGCACCGAGCCCAGCATGGCCGGGCACCACCAATGCCCATCCTCCGAACAGCAACGGCAGGATCGTCAGGAAGATGAAATAGCGCTGGTCGCCAGCGATCAGCCAGGCTTGTCGGCGGGCCGCGACGCCGATCTGCCGCCACAAGCCGGGACGGCGCGGGATATCAAGCGGCGCAACGGTGCCCGGTGGTGGCGCCTTGGGCTGGGATTCCCGGGCGAGGAACGCGCGGTGGGCGCCCTCAGGATCGGTGGCCACCTGCGTCATGATGTCGGGCCAACTGGAGCCGCCCAGCACCGTTTGGATTTCGTCGGGCGGCCCGATGTAGGCGGGAGACCCGGCGGAGGTGAGCAATACCACCTGATCGCAGACCTCGACGTGATCAACGGCCGTCGTCGAGAGCACCACGATGCGGCCGTCTTTCGCCAGTCGCCACAGCAGCGTCATCAGCTGCCGTTGCTGTTGCGGGTCGAGGCCGGCGGTCGGGTCCTCGAGGACAAGTAGCGACGGCGCGGTGATCAGCTCGGCGGCCAGCGCGGCTAGCTTGCGCTGTTCGTGAGACAGCGCACCGATCTGGGTGGTGCGTGACCGATCGAGCGCCACTTCACCGATGGCCTGGTCCACGATCCGACGGCGTTCATCCTTGGAAATGCTTGGTGGGAGCCGCAACTCAGCGATGTAACCCAGGGCTTGCTCGATGGTGAGCTGAGGGTGCAGGGGGTCGTTGCGCGGCACCATCGACACGTGCGGGCCCAGCGGTTCGGTGTGTAGATGGTGGCCGCCGAGGGTGACGTCGCCGGAACTCGGCCGGGCGGCGCCACCGAGCAACGTGATCAAGCCGGACCGGGCCGGGGCTGACGGTGCGACGATCGCGGTCAGCGTGCCCCGTTGCGCGGTGAACGACACATCAGCCAGTACTTGCTGCCCTTGGGCAGTCAGCCTCACGTCGCGTACGTATAACGCGCTGAGGTCGGTTTCAGAATGCGGTCCGGAAGCTACTTCGGCGCCCGGTGCTTTGCCGGTCGGCATCTTTCCGGGCGGGCGAGGCTTGGCCCGATGCGGGATCAGCCGCTGGATGGCGTCGGTTATTCGCGCGACAAGATCTCGCCGCTTGAGCTGCGGGATCTGCGGCGAGACCGGCAGCGGTTGTTGGGGTCCCGGCAGTTTCGGAGGAGGGGGCGGCGGCATCGGTGGCGGGGGCATCGGCGGCGGCCCGACC
>LQPU01000010.1 GCA_002101905.1 Mycobacterium shimoidei
AACACTGACCTCGATGATCTACCTCTGCCTCGGCGGACTGCAGGTCAAGCTACCCACAACAACCTGAGGAGCCGCACGCATGTTCGAATAATAAATAACTGGTCCGACAACACCGCACCACCGTGGGACCCAACGAAACCAAAGTGGCGCAAGTGATTATGGTGATTCAGATCATCGCGTTCAGGCCCGGGGTCGTGAGTTCAGCGGACTGTTTTGCTACGCCGTGCTGCTAACTTCCCGGGCTGCATTCAGGACGTCGCGCCACAGGGCCTGTGTGTGCAGATGCCCAACGTTGGGTAGCACATCCAAATGGGCCTTGGGAAGAAGCGACGCCACATACTTCGCGTGGTGAACCGGGACGAAGCCGCCAGATTCGCCGTGCCAAAGCCGGATCGGACACTGAACCGCGGGTGTAATCCAGTCCCGACGGCGCACCCATGAGTCGCCAGTCTTCGACCATCCCGTGCGGGCCATTTCTGGTGGCTTCGGAAAAAGCGTCTCCGAGCAGCTGATCCAAGCCCGCTTCGCGCATAAGTGCTCGATCTACCGAGGGAAGGTTTCGTTCGAAGACCCGTGAGAACTGCTCTGGCGAGGTGCGCGCGACATACCAACGAGACAGCGACGGGGCCATGCGGGCCAGGCGAATCGCAGTCACCATTCTTATGGGCATGCCGAATCCGGGACGGTCGATTCCGATCAGCCGCATACCCGAACCGTCGACCACCGGTCGGTTAAGTGGGTGGTCCCAGTCCAACCGCGACCCAGGGTCACCGTGGAAACAGAACAGCGGCGTTCCGTCCCGCGGCCCCATCTGCGCGTATGCCACCTTGCGACCGGTAGCCGCGCGAACAGATCCCTCAACCACTGCCGTGATCGGGCTCCTGAAACTCAGCGAAGTCTGGTGAGCCGGACCCTAGCGCGCAATCTGTTGCGGCATGGCCAGTTGGCACAAGCGATCAAGAGGCCGGTTCGGACCACCGGCATCAGCGGATCTGCCCGGATGGTTAAGTGACCACCGTGAAGCGATTGCTAGTCATGTTGGCCTCGCTGGCGGGGCTGGTGTTCACCGCAAACGGATATCGGCCGCTGAGTAAACGCGGCTATCCATCGCTGTACGCCTTCGCCTACGGCGTGTTCGCCTCGGAACTCTCGCTATACGTTCTCAGCGCTCACGCGGCGACAGGGGCGGCCCTGAGCCGCTCGCTTTCCTCGCGGCTACGCTGGGTCAGCTGGCTGGTGTCAGCGGTGTCGTGGCTCGGGCTGTTCGGCCTTCACCGCGTCGGCCGCCAGGCAGACGGTACGCTCACCGCCGCGCTGGATGCCGGGCTGGGCGCCGGCCGTCGTACGGGTTCGGGTGATCTGTGGAAGCGGCCGGCGGGCGCCGGCACCGCCAAATCGCCCAGCGTGCTGCGGATGATGCGGATCTACGGCGACTACGCGCACCACACCGACATCAGCTACGGCCCCTACGGTTCCCGCAACCACCTCGACATCTGGCGTCGTCCCGACTTGGACCGCGATGGGCGCGCGCCGGTGCTGCTGCAGGTTCCCGGCGGCGCGTGGATGGTGGGCAGCAAACGCCAACAGGCTTACCCGCTAATGAGTCATCTGGCCGAATTGAGCTGGGTATGTGTGGCGATCAACTATCGCCTCAGCCCACGCTCGACCTGGCCGGACCACCTCATCGACGTCAAACGTGCGCTGGCCTGGACTAGAGAGCACATCGCCGAATACGGCGGAGATCCGAACTGGATCGCCATCACGGGCGGCTCCGCGGGCGGGCATCTGTCCGCGCTGGCGGCGCTGACGGCGAATAACCCGCAGTTTCAGCCGGGTTTCGAGGATGCCGACACCAGCGTGCGCGCAGCGGTTCCGTTCTACGGCGTGTACGACTTCTGCGCAACCGACTCCTCGTTGCATCCGCTGATGGTGCCGTCACTGGCGAAGTACGTGTTCAAACTGTCGCGCCATGAGACCGCCGACGCCTTCCGTGCCGCCTCGCCGATCACCTACGTTTCCCCGGACGCGCCACCGTTTTTCGTGCTGCACGGGCGCAATGACTCGCTGATCCCCGTCGAGCAGGCCCGCGTCTTCACCGCGCGGCTGCGCGAGGTCAGTAACCAGCCGGTGGTGTACGCCGAATTGCCGTTTGCACAGCATGCTTTCGACATCTTCGGACCTCCACGTGCCGGGCACGCGGCGGTGGCCGTCGAGCAGTTTCTGGCCGAGATCTACACGAAAACTAGGTTGTAGCGCGGCGACCCGCTGCGCCCGGCTTCGCCGCGCTTGCGATCGCCGCAGGTTTAGGCGTCGATCACCACTCGATCGCCCTTGGCGCGCGAGACGCAGACCAGCATCTCGTCGTCGCCCTCGGCGGTGCGCCCGCGCCGATCGACCTCTCCGGCCAGCACCTTCACTTTGCAGGTCCCACAAAAACCTTGCCGGCATGAGTACGCGGCCGACCGGTCGTGGTCGAGCATGACGTCGAGTGCCGACCGGTTGCTCGGGATGCTCAGCACCCGCCGGGAGCGCGCGAGTTCCAACTCGAAAGGAACACCGTCGACGACCGGCGGCGGGCTGAACCGTTCATAGTGCAGTGGCGCATTGGGGTACTTCGCGCGCGCGGCGCGCACCGAATCCAGCATGCCGGTCGGACCGCACACGTAGACAGCCGTCGTGGGTCCGGCGTCGGCGAGCAGCTCTTCGGCGGTGGCGAACCGGCCGCGCTCATCGTCGGCCCACACCCTGACCCGATCCGGCGCCACCGCCAGCACCTCATCGAGCAGCGGCATGTACATCCGGCTCCTACCGGCATAGACGGCGCGCCAGTTGATTCCGTGCTGCTGGGCCAGCTGGATCATCGGCAGGATGGGCGTTACGCCGATGCCCCCGATCACGAACAGCACCTCGCGCTCGTCGGTGACGAGATAAAACGCGTTGCGGGGCCCTTCGAACACCAGGGTGTCGCCCACGTCGAAGGTGTCGTGCATTGCTATCGAACCGCCGCCACCATCGGCGATGCGGCGCACGGCGATCCGGTAATCGACGCGCCGCCCGGGCGGCCCGCACAGCGAATACTGCCGGCGGCGATCGGAGGTCAGCCGGACGTCGATATGTGCGCCGGGAGTCCACGCCGGCAGCAGCCCGCCGTTGGGATCGGCAAACGTCAAACTGACGACGTCGGGTGCGAGCATCTCGCGTTTGGTGACCACCGCGGTAATGGCCCGCCGCACCGGCTGTATCCGCGATGGTGCCCACCGCGACACCGACGCGAAGCCGCCGAACAGCGTGCCTACGCCCCACAGCGCGGTCAACATTCGGTCGCGTTTCCGGCGACCGTACAGATCGGCTGGCCTGCTGTCCCAAATGCTGTGCTTCACAGTCATCCTCATGTCTGTCGAATGTCGAATCGCGCGAACAGCCGGACCAGCGCGGGACTGAGGCGCCGCATCGCGTACCCGATCCGGGATTCGGGTGCGATCGGCAGCACCGGGGGACCGGTGCGGATGGCCTTGACGATCGCCTCCGCGACGGCTTCCGGCCTGTAGTTGCGCCGCCGATACGCGGCGTCGGCCTTCTGCCGGGCCCGCTCCTGCGCTTCATCCGACAAGCCCGCGTACACAGTGCTTTTGGCAATATTGGTGTTGACGAAACCCGGGCACACCGCCGTGACCGCGATGCCCTCGTCGGCGAGGTCGGCACGCATCGCTTCACTCAATGCCAGCACCGCCGCCTTGGTGGTGCCATAGGCCACCATGGATTTCGACGGCAGGAAAGCGGCGGCCGACGCGATGTTGACGATCGTGCCGCCCTGACCGCGTTCGACCATCTGGGCGCCGAACGCCCGGCTGCCGTTGATGACGCCGCGCATATTGACCCCGATGATGGTGTCCCAATGCTCCGCGGTCGTCTCCAAGAAGCGGCCGGCCATCCCGAGGCCGGCATTGTTGACCAGGATGTCGACCACACCATGCTTGTCGCGCACTTGTGCGGCAAGGCTATTCATCGCCGCTTCGTCGCTGACGTCGACCTGATAAACAGCGGCCTCGGCTCCACACGCCCGGACCGCCTCCGCCGTGTCGTCGGCGGCGGGCTGGTCACGGTCGACCACCACCACGGTCGCTGCACCTTGACGGGCCAACTCCACGGCGGTGGCACGGCCGATCCCGGCGCCGGCCCCGGTTACCAGCGCGAGCGCGCCTTTCACCTCGCCGCGACGGGCGACGCCGGACTCGCCGACCGCGCTCGCGCCCTCGCTGACCAGATCGACCCACTCGCTGGTCAGCCGGGCGATGACGTCGGGCCGCGAGGCCACCACCCAGTGACCGCCCTCGATCGGCACGACCCGGCTGCGCTGTGGAATCGCGCCGGTGAACCGTTGCAGGGGCGGCGACACGAAATAATCCTGGCGCGGCACCAGCACTTGCACCGGGACACGTGTTTGCGGTAACTGCTGTCCGGGCGAAAACAGCGCTCCGGGCATGTTGGCGCGGTAGAGGTTCAGGCCATTGAGATAGTCGTGAGTCGATCGGGGCACCGCACCACGTTGGCTGCGGGTGCTCGACCGGCCGATACGTGCCACCGCGTCGAACACTTTCGGCGTCGCCCCGGACCGGACCGCCAGCTCAGGAACACCTGGGCACAAGAAGAACCAGATGTACGAGGAAGCCAGGAATTGCCTGGCGACATCCGCCGCGGCCCGCGGTGTGCGCGCTGAGCGCAGAAACCTGCCCGCATAGTTCAGATGCGGTCCCGAGATCGAGGTGAGCGAGGCGATCTTGCCCATCACGGAGTCGTCAGTAACGGCCGCCCAGGCCTGGATCGACCCCCAGTCGTGCGCCAACAGGTGAACCTCGGTCGCGTCGAGGCTGTCGATCACCGCGCCGATATCCGAAACCAGCTGCGGGAGGCGATATCGCGAGCGGTCGGCTGGCGCTGAGGATTCACCGATACCGCGTACGTCGTACGCCACGACGTTGTATCGGCCGGTGAGTTGCCCGGCAACCCCGTCCCACACATGGTGGTTGTCCGGGTAGCCGTGAATTGCCAGGATGGTCGGCCGGCGCGGATCGAACTCGGTGTAAGCGTGGACCGCAAGCATGACGCCGTCCGACGCCGTTACGGTGTGCCTCATCAGTGCGACGCGCGGGCAGCCGGTGATCGGGCCAAGTAGTCGATCGCACGCCCGACCCCGCCCAGCTGAGACGGATGGAAACTCGGCGTGTAGTACGCGGCGACGACGCGCAGGAACTCGAACGGCCCCGGCACCAAACCCTTTCGTGCCGCAGCGAAGTAGTCCCGCCAGCGTGGCTTGCTGCCGGGCGGCATGTACGGGTCGACCGAATACATGAACCGCACGCCGCGAATGAACAGCCACAGCATCGCCGGGGTCACCAGCAGCTGGGTGCGCACCTGTCGCCAGTAGCCACCGCGCAGGTGCTTCATGGTGTCGAATGCGACCGCTTTGTGCTCGACTTCTTCGGCGCCATGCCAGCGGAGCAGGTCGAGCATCACCGGATCGGCGCCGAGGGCGTCAAGCTGCGGAGTGTCGAGAATCCATTCACCGAGGATCGCGGTGTAGTGCTCGAGGGCCGCCACGATCGACACCCGCTCGACCAACCAGCTCTGCTGGCGTCGACGGCTCCACCGGGGCCGGTCGCCGACGAGTTTGCCGAACATCCAACGGATTTGATCGGTAAACGGTGTCAGGTCGATACCCTTCGCCGCGAAGTGCTCGGCCACCCCGGCGTGCGCCTGGGAATGCATCGCCTCCTGGCTGATGAATCCCTGCACATCCAGTCGCAGTTGGTCGTCCTTGATCAGCGGCAACGCCTTCTTGAACACATCGACGATCCACTCCTCGCCCGCTGGCAGCAGCAGGTGCAAGACATTGCAGAAGTGAGTGGCGAACGGCTCATTGGGCACGTAGTAGAACGGCAGCTTCGCCCAGTCGAACTCAACGTCACGCGGCTGCAGCACGAGGCGCTCGTGGTCGAGTGACGCGTCGTGCGGACCCGCTACCTGGTCATCGACGCTGAACATTGGTAACTCCCTGGCATTGCTGCTTGTCGTCTGGTTAGACATGCGCATACCCTTCAAATCTACTGCCGAGCGGCCTCCCGCCGCCTTCCCGCCGGTGAGGACGGGAAGACGAGCGGAAAGCCAACCCGCGTGGCGGTCACGCGCTGCACTGCGCCTCCGCCTCCGATTCGGTGATCAGACGCTCTTGCCGCAGGAACCGCACGAGGTGGTCGACGGTGTCGGTCAGTGCCGGTTCGCGCAACCGAACCTTGGCCAGCGCTCGTGCGTACCGGTATTGGGCGTTGTCGTAACGCTTGTCCCGCATCGCCGAGATCTTGTCCGCGGAGCGGATCAGGAAATCGACCAGCGGGAACAGCGGATCACGCGGCCCGCACCGGCGGTTCGCCTCCTGGGCAAACGACGGGATGTCGTGGTAGTCGAATCGGTACCCGTAGCGCTCCGACAAGATCCGGGTGACGTCCGTCAGGTTGTAGTAGTCATCCGCGGTCATGTTGAAGACCGTGCCCGCCTCGGCCGGTAGGCCCATCAGGGCGACGATGTGTTCGCCGATCAGGTCCGCCGGCAGCAGGCTGACCTGGTTGAGCGCGTTGACGGCGATGCCGTGCTGGATCATGAACGCGGTCAGGCGAACCAGGATGTCCTCCTGGCTACCGAAGCCAGCGCTGGTCGGAGAGATCAGCGACGGCCGGTAGATGCGCACGTCGAGACCCTTCTGCTGCGCGGCCAGCGTCAGCTGCTCGGCGACCCACTTGGTCTGCGAGTAGCCGAAGTCCAGGCCTTTCATCTCGGTGTTCGCGTCCCACTCGCCGACCACCGGCAGGGTGCTCCAGCCGTAGATGAACGTGCTGGAGACCAAGTGGAAGGCCTTGCGGTGCGTGGTCATCGCCAGCCGCAACAGGTCCCTGGTGCCGAGAACGTTGGCCGGCCGCAGACCGTCGTAGGTGCGGACGTAGTCCACCAGCGCACCGTTGTGGACGATCATGTCGATGCGCTCGGCCAGTTCGCCGAACGCCGCCTCACCGATCCCGAGGTTGGGTTCGGCCAGGTTCCCGCAGATCACCTTCACCCGCGACCGCACCTCGGCGTCGAGTTCCGGCGACCACAGCTGAGCCCGGCGTAGCGACGCGATGATTCGATCCAGACCGTGCCCCGCATCGGTGGCGCGGACCAGCGCGTGGACGGTGTAGCCCGTCTGCGCAAGCAGGTTGCTCAGCAGGAACGGTCCCAAGAACCCGGTGGCACCGGTGAACAGGATGTCGGTGGGCGTGCCCGGTCGCGCCGGCGGAAGTTCCGGCAGCGCCAGCTGCGCGTCGGCGCGCATCTGCTTGGCCTCGTATGCCTCGTATTCGGCGGAAATCCGATCCAATTGCTCCCGCACGGCTTGCAGCGGCTGGCCGGAGTCGTCATCGAACTGTCGCACCAGTTGGAACAGCTCGGCGACGGTGAGTCGCTGCAACAACCGGGTGTTGACCTCGTCGGCCAGCTCTCCCGCCCCGTTCTCTTCGAGCAGGCGCTGCAGGTCGGTGCGGAGCTCGGCCAGCGTCAGCGAGTCGATGCCGAGGTCGGCGAACGAGCAGTCCTCGTCCCCGCTGAGGTCGTAGCTCTCGACGAGGTAGCGGAACCGCTCCAGCGGACCAGCGTCGACATCCAGGTCGTCCTGGACCGGGTTGCTGTAGCTGCCCAGCACCGGCAACTCGCCGTTAAGCCAGCGCTTGCGGGTCTCCGCGCGCCGGATCTTGCCGGAAGTCGTCTTGGGCACGCTGCGCTGCCGCGCGAACACGATGGTGTGCGGATCGATGTGGCATTGCCGGCGGATCGTTCGCGCCAGCGCTTTGCCGTCCGGCAGCTTGTTCTCGTCGCGCACCTCGGCAACGACAACCAGCACCTCTTCGTCGTCGCGCTCGACAGAGAACGCGGCGGTGCAGCCCTTGCGGATCTCGGCGGCCTGTTCCACGACGCTTTCGATGTCGCCGGGGTAAGAGTTGACGCCGCGAACGATGATCAGATCTTTGGTTCGGCCGCAGCAGAACAGCTCACCCTCGTACAGGAAGCCGAGGTCGCCGGTCCGCAGATAGGTGTGCTCGGCATCGCCCACGATGCGCGCTTCGAAGGTCTCCGCGGATTTCTCGGGCCGACGCCAGTAGCCGCCCGCCTTGGACGGGCCGTCCACCCAGATCTCGCCGATCCGGCCCTCGCCGAGGTCCTGGCGCGATTCGGGGTCGACGATGCGCACGATGTTGCCATCCAGCGGCTTGCCGCAGCTGACCACCGGGGCCTGGTTGTTGTTCTCGGGTAACGCCTTTTCCACCCGCACCAGGTTCTTGTCCAGCGCCCGCTTGTTCAGGGCCAGCGTCTGGCGACCCTTCATGGAGACGACGAGGGTGTTTTCCGCCAACCCGTGCGCACCGGTCAGTGCGCTCGGGTCCAGGCCGTAGGGCGCGAACCGCTCACGAAATCGGGTGAAGCTCTTCGCCCGCAGCGGCTCCGCGCCCACGACGATGCTCTCGAGGCTGCTCAGATCGATTCCCTCGAGCTCGGAGCTGGGCAGCTTGTCCTCGCGCAGGCAGTACTCCAAGGCGAAGTTCGGAGCCGGCGAGTGGGTGGCGCGCACGTCGCTGATCAGCCGCAGCCACGCAGCCGGCCGGACGAGGAAGTCGGCCGGCGACATCGCGTGGGTGGTGCCGCCGAGCACCAGGATGAAGAAGTAGGCGGAAATCAGCCCCATGTCATGGTGCTGCGGCAGCCAGCTCACCGCCACCTCGTTGTCGTCATGGAAGCCCGCGCTGTTCGCGATGACGTTGGCGTGGCTGACGACCACGCCCTTGGGGTCGTTTGTGGAGCCGGAGGTGTACTGCAAGAACAGCACCGAATTAGGGGAGTCCGGCACGGGTCCGCCGCCGAAGTCCTGCGCGGCATCGGTTGCATGCCAGGGCAGTTCGGGGGGACGAACGGCGCCGGGCCAGGCCTGCGCGCCTTCGCCATCGCCGAGCAGCAGGCGGAAGTCGTACTCGAACTGCTTGGTGGACAGCACCGCCTTGGCCTGGCAATCGCGCGCGACGTAGCTGAGCTTGGACAGCCCTGCTTCGAACGTCATCGGCAGCGGAGGGCTGACTGGGACGGCGATCACGCCGATGCGCGCGCACGCGAACAAAGCGGCCACCATCTCCAGCCCGGGTGGGTAGACCAGCAGCGCCCGGTCGCCCTTGCGCAGCCCGGCGTCCGCATACAGATAGGCAGCCAGCTCACGTGTCCGCTCGGCGAAGCTTTGGTACGTGTAGTGCTCGATCTCGTGGCCATCGACGTCGACGAACCGGTAGAGGATCTGGTCCGGCTTTTCCGCTTCCCACTTCTCCAGGTAGTCAATAAGCGTCTCCATCACGGAGTCACTCTCCCTTCCAGGCTCGTCCGAACTGCGATCAATGAAACTGCTAGAGGCACACGCGGAAACTGCTAAAGGCACGCGCGTTAGACCGATCGTAGCCCCGAGGACCGGCCGCTGGCAAAGCATCGTCCAGCTTTTTCAAGGGTTTACATCAATTTCACAGTTGGCACTTAGCTACTGAGTAAATCTATGCATCCGATGGGAGGGCGGCGCACCGGCGCGATCGGTGACGCCCGCTGCTCCGATGATTTCCGTACGACAGTAGTTCAGTATTTCAGCACCGTTCTGACCAGCATTTATACAGGTAAACGGCCTGAAATACGGGACTACTGAGGTACGCGGTTCCGGTTTCCGTAACTAATGATCAATGTTCGCCAGGCGGCTATAGGCCGCGGCGCCCGCCCGGTGACCCAGACAGGGTGAGCCAGGTCTGCAAATCAATATCCAGCCTGGTTACCGGTTGGTAGGCTCCGAGCTAGAGATTTTCAGCAAACTTCTGTCTCCGCCTGCGGGAATGCGCTCCTGATGGTGTATGGCGACACCGTACAGCCTTTGCCGTACGGAGCTACTGAAACGGACATACTGAACTGCTGACAGACCCGCGGCTATGGACACAGAAGCTCTGGTGCGGTGGGCTTGCCTGCGCTCGATCAGGTCGGGATTGCGATACGCCAGGGTGCAGAGACGTGCGCGACGCGGATGCGCGGCCCGGCGTGCGCCACCAGCTTCACGATGCCGTCGAAGCGCTCGCCGTCAATGATCGGCGACAGCGGCTCGTCGTCGGCCTCGATGATCATCTCCCGGCCGTTGACGTCGCGGACCCCCCGACCCCGGACGCTGCCGCTGGTGAGGGCCGCCGGAAGCTGGACGACGATCTTCGATGGCCGGGTCTCGCCGGCTTGAAAATGCAACAGACCGGCTTGGGCGGCCTTCGGGAACAGCCGAAACGGACCACCGATCCGTAGGTCGATTGCGCCGGCGTGCAGCAGCCGGTGCGTTCGGGTGGGCACCTCCTCGCCGTCGATCACGACGCGGGCATGCGTCGGAGCGAATAGGTGTGTCGCCCAGTTGGGCCGGTGCATGCGGCTGGGGGCCACCTTGTTGCCGATGTAGTCGCCGAACGTGCGGCCGATCACCCGTGCGACTGCCGCCCGGCCATGGTCAGGGTTGGCGTAGTACTTGTCGTAGAACCGGTTACCGACACCTCCGGCGGCCAGGCCGAAGCAGAGGCGGTGAAATGCCGCGCCGTCGGCCGTTTCACCGTCCAGTTGCAAGGTGTCAAGGAACACCTCGGGCGGAGGCCGGTTTTTCTCGGCGGCAGCCGTCAGCGCGCGCACGATCGCGTCGGCGCTTCCGCGTATTCCCGCCTTGCGCGCGACGGCGTTGACGCTGCCACCGTTGGTGGGCACGAACGTCGGCCAGTGTTCGGGATCGGCGACGCGCTGCTCCGTTTCGTTGATCAACCAGTGCAGCGCACCGTCGCCGCCATCGCCCACCAGGTGGCTGACCTGTGGAGCGAGTTGCTCGATGGTCTTGCGGAGTTCGTCGATGGACGCGGTTTCGTGCACCTCGCCCCATCGGCCGACGACGCGCCGAAGGTCTGCCGCGCGATCACCGCGCGCAGCAAGGTTCTTGCGCGCTTTGGGATTGACGATGACGCCTAGATACATCCGCAGGACCCCAGCGTATGCGGGGCGGACAGGTCCGACGCCCAGGGGACCGGGGGAGATTCCGCGCGCATTCCCTGGACGATACCTGCGACGAGCCCGCCGGCGCGGACGCGGACCTGTACCCGGCCGCGGCGGCACGAGTTCATTAGGGTGGCTGCCATGGCTGGTTGGACCGCGGCGGATCTGCCCTCGTTCGCTGGGCGCACCGCCATTGTCACCGGCGCCAACAGCGGACTGGGCGAGGTGACCGCCCGCGAATTGGCTCGGGTCGGTGCGCACGTCATCCTGGCCGTGCGCAACACCGACAAAGGGGAGGCCGCGGCCCGCCGCATGCCCGGGTCCGAAACCGGCCGCGTCGAGGTCCGGGAACTCGACTTGGAAGATTTGTCCTCAGTCCGGGACTTCGCCGACGGGATCGATCACGTCGACGTCCTGATCAACAACGCCGGCATCATGGCCGCCGACTTCGGGCTGACCGTCGACGGGTTCGAGCGCCACATCGGCACCAATCACCTCGGTCACTTCGCTTTGACGAACCTGCTGCTGCCCAAGCTCACCGACCGGGTCGTGACGGTGTCGTCGCTCATGCACATGTTCGGCTACATCAGCATCAAAGACCTGCACTGGCAGTCCCGGCCATACTCGAGGTGGCTGGCGTACAGCCAGTCGAAACTGGCCAACCTGCTGTTCACCAGCGAGCTGCAGCGCCGCTTGAGGGCCGTCGGCAGTTCGCTGCGCGCGCTGGCCGCCCACCCCGGCTGGTCGCACACCAATCTTCAGGGCCAGTCCGGCCACAAGTTGAGCGACGCCGTGGTGATGGGCGTCGACCGTGTGGTATCCACCGATGCTGACTTCGGCGCGCGGCAGACGTTGTACGCGGCGTCGCAGGATCTGCCGGGCAACACCTTCGTCGGCCCACAATTCGCGTTTTATGGCCGCAGCGGGCCGACGTGGCGCAACTGGCCGGCCAAACGGGCGAGCACCGCCACCGCTCTGTGGGATCTGTCGGAGCGGCTCACCGGTGTCAAGTTTCCGCTGTGAGATTTGCCTCGCGATCAACCAGTTTCGTCGTGCGCGCTGCTGCGCACACTGTGGACACTAGAGTTACCGCGAAAGAAACTTTTGGTGATAAAGGTTGCCCGGCTGGCGTCAGCGAGGAGGTCGCTTAATGGCGAATGTGCAGATCGCAGGGCTGTTCGCGCTGTGCGCCGCGCTGGCTGCCGCGATTGGCAGCGTGGTTCGTCAACGGATTGCACAGCAGATCACCGAGGACCGCGTCGGCCACCTGACGCTGTTCGGCATGTTGGTGCGCGACGGTCGGTGGTGGGCGGGTGGCCTGGGAGACGTCGCCAGTTACTGCCTGCTGGCCGCGGCCCTGGACAGAGGCTCGGTCATGTTGGTTACCGCGTTGCAGGTGACGGTGCTGCTGTTCGCGTTGCCCATCTATGCGCGAGTGGCCCGCCATCCGATCAGCCGTCGAGAGTGGGTCTGGGCGATCGTGTTGGCCGCGGCGCTGGCACTGGTCATCAAGGTCGGCGATCCGTCGGCCGGGCATTCCCGCGGCTCGCTGACGGCGTGGATCGTCGTGGCTCTGGTGATGGGCCCGGCATTGGCGCTCTGCGTGCTGGGGGCCCGGATCTGGCAGGACCGTCCGACCTCGGCGGTGCTGCTGGCGGCGGTGTCGGGTTCGTCGCTGGCGCTGTTCGCGGTGCTGACCAAGGGCATCGTCGAGGTGCTGCACCAGGGCGCCATCCACTTGCTGGCTACCCCCGAGCTGTATGCGTGGATACTGGCGGGGGTCGCCGGGATGATCTTTCAGCAGTCCGCGTTCCGGGCCGGTGCGCTCACCGCGTCACTGCCGACGATTACCGTGGCGAAACCCGTGGTCGCTGTGGCGCTGGGGGTCTTCGTACTCAACGAGACGCTCGATGCCAGTGGCCCGGAGTCGATTCTGCTGGCAGCCGCGGTGGTGCTGGTGATCGTCGCAACCGTGGCGTTGGCCCGCGGTGAGGCTGCGAGCATTTCGGCCGGTTCCGGCCGTGACACCGCTATCAAGGTGTACCCGACGGCTCCGTCCAAAGCCTGAGCAACTGAACTTCCACCTAACCCGGCGTTTCAAGGCCGCGGCGCTTCCTCGCATTCCGGTCCGTCGGGGGGCATCCTGACAACATGGACGCGATCACCGACGTTCCATTGCCCAGCAACGAACCGGTCCACGACTACGCGCCGAATTCACCCGAGCGTGCTCGGCTGAGCGCCGAACTGGCCGCACTGGCCGGCGATCCGACAGACCTGCCGCACGTGATCGGCGGCGAGCACCGCATGGGCAGCGGTGAGCGGATTGACGTCGTGCAGCCACACCGGCACTCCGCCCGCCTGGGCACACTCACCAACGCAGGGCACGCCGAGGCCGCCGCGGCCGTCGAGGCGGCCATGGCGGCTCGGGCACATTGGGCGGCCATGCCGTTCGACGAACGTGCTGCGATCTTTCTGCGGGCGGCTGACCTGTTGGCTGGGCCGTGGCGGGAGAAAATCGCCGCCGCGACCATGCTCGGCCAGTCCAAGAGCGCGTACCAGGCCGAGATCGACGCGCCCTGCGAGCTGATCGACTTCTGGCGGTTCAACGTGGCGTTCGCCCGGCACATCCTGGCGCAACAGCCAATCAGTGGCAACGGCGAATGGAACCGAACCGACTACCGGCCGTTGGACGGATTCGTTTATGCCATAACGCCGTTCAACTTCTCCTCGATCGCCGGCAACCTTCCGACTGCTCCGGCACTGATGGGCAATACGGTGGTCTGGAAGCCGTCGATCACCCAGACCTTGGCCGCCTATCTGACCATGCGGCTACTGGAGGAGGCTGGACTGCCGCCCGGGGTGATCAACCTGGTCACCGGGGATGGTTATGCGGTTTCTGATGTGGCACTTGCTGATTCGCGGCTGGCCGGTATCCACTTCACCGGATCGACCGCAACGTTTCAGCACCTGTGGCGGGAGGTCGGCACCAACATCGAGCGCTACCGCAGCTACCCGCGCCTGGTGGGGGAGACCGGCGGCAAGGACTTTGTGCTCGCCCACGCCTCGGCCCGGCCGGACGTGTTGCGCACCGCCTTGATCCGCGGCGCCTTCGACTACCAGGGTCAGAAGTGCTCGGCGGCGTCGCGCGCGTTCATTGCGCATTCGGTGTGGCAGAAGATGGGTGATGATTTCCTGGCCGCCACCGCCGAGCTGCGGTTTGGTGATATCACCGACTTCACCAACTTCGGCGGTGCGCTGATCGACCAGCGGGCGTTTGTCAAGAACGTCAAAGCCATCGAGAGAGCCAAGAGCGCAGCCGGCCTCACGATCGCCGTCGGCGGTGAATACGACGACAGCGAAGGCTATTTCGTGCGTCCGACGGTGCTGCTGTCCGACGATCCAGGTGACGAGGCGTTTGCAACCGAGTACTTCGGTCCGCTGTTGGCCGTGCACGTCTACCCGGACAACCAATACGAACGGATCCTCGACGTGATCGATACCGGGTCGCGGTATGCGCTCACCGGCGCAGTGATCGCCGAGGACCGCGACGCGGTGCTGACCGCCCAGCGCGGGCTACGGTTCGCGGCGGGGAACTTCTACGTCAACGACAAGCCGACCGGGGCAGTGGTGGGCCGCCAACCATTCGGCGGGTCCCGCGGCTCGGGCACCAATGACAAGGCCGGCTCCGCGCTGAACCTGCTGCGCTGGACCTCGGCGCGCACGATCAAAGAAACCTTCTTGCCGGCTGTCCATCACGAATATCCACACATGTCGGCGGACTGATGTCATCGGGGCGGGCGCGATCGCGAGCGCGGCGAAGCCGGGCGAAGCGGGTCGCCCCCATTGAACCGGCGCGATCGCGAGCGCGGCGAAGCCGGGCGAAGCGGGTCGCCCCCATTGAACCGGGGCGATCGCGGCTGTTCGCCAGCACGGTACGCCCGGCGATTCTGGCGGCGAGCCGCTCCGACAGGTTGCGGCGCACCACCGAGCGGCTATCGGTCACCCGTAAGGTGGTACGCCGGTTCGTACCGGGGGAGACCATCGACTCGGTACTGAATAGCGTTGCAATGTTGCGAGATTCGCACCGCTTCGTCAGCATCGATTATCTCGGTGAGGATGTTACCGACGTTGACGACACCAAAGCCAGGGCAGGCACATACCGTCAACTTCTCAAGGCATTGGGCCAGCGGCCGGACGCCACTCACGAGGGTGTGCGTCCGCTCGAGGTATCCCTCAAGCTTTCGGCGCTGGGTCAGGCATTGGACCGCGACGGCGAAAAGGTCGCGCTGGAAAACGCGCACGCCATTTGCGAGTCTGCCGAGCAAGTCGGGGCCTGGGTAACCGTCGATGCCGAAGACCACACCACCACCGATTCGACACTGTCCATCGTGTCCGAGCTGCGAGCCGACTTTCCCTGGCTGGGAGTTGTGTTGCAGGCCTACCTGCGACGCACCCGCGGCGATTGCGAACAATTCGCGGCCAGCGGGGCCCGAGTCCGGCTGTGCAAGGGCGCCTACGACGAACCCGCGTCGGTCGCCCTGCGTGACGGTGCTGCGGTCACCGACTCGTATCTACAGTGCCTGCGGATACTGATGGTCGGGTCGGGCTACCCGATGGTGGCCACACACGACCCGGCCATCATCAGTGCGGTGCCCACCCTGGCGAACGAATCTGGAAGGGCACCAGGAGATTTCGAATACCAGATGCTGTACGGCATTCGCGACGACGAGCAGCAGCGGCTGGTGCGCGCCGGCAATCAGGTGCGGGTGTACGTGCCGTTCGGCACACACTGGTACGGATATTTCATGCGCCGGCTGGCCGAACGGCCGGCCAACTTGAAGTTCTTCGTGCGCGCGCTGGCCAAGCGCTGAGGGCAAGGTCACCGGTAAGAGGTTGTGTTACTCGAGCGGTGTGGCGCCCTCTGCTTGTTGGGCCAGCGCCTGTGCCAGACGCGCATAGGATGCACTGAGCCTGGACTCCATGAATTTTGCGAAGCCGGGAATGCGCGGTGCGCACGTCACGGTCCAGATGATGCGACACCCGTCCGGGCGATCTTCGACGCGGATGTCACCCCGGTAATCCCTGAGCAACATGTACCACGGGAGCGATGCGACATAGGCATGATGATGTGGACGCGTTCCCCCGACGATCGTGTCGCGTATCACGCTGTGCCCGATGCGCATCCGCCTGACCCCACCCTTTCCGGTGTCAGGCTCTCCGTGCCGCTCCCATGACGCGGCGGACACAGTCGGCATGAAATCTGGCCAACGCTCGACATCCATTAGTAGGTCAAATATCGTCGCAGGCTTCGCGCTCGACAGTTGCTCGACCCGACATGACAACGTCCCGCTCATGCAGGCGAAACGTACCCGGGAGCCGGAGTAGACGTGGTGATTCGGACAATCCCTCACACACGAGCTACGGCGCGCGGAATCAGCCGATAACGCTTTTCATCAGGCCAGGCGAATATTAAAGTTGGGCCACCCGAAATCACAGCCCAAAGGGGTGGGTCATGACTGCGCCGGTGTGGATGGCCTCTCCGCCGGAGGTGCATTCCGCGCTGCTGAGCAGCGGCCCGGGGTCGGGACCTCTACTGGCGGCCGCAGCAGCGTGGGCCTCGCTCAGTACCGAATACGTCGCCGCGGCCGACGAGCTGAATGAACTGGTGGCCGCAGTGCGGGCCGGCACCTGGGAAGGCTCGGGCGCCGACGCCTACCTGGCCGCTCACGAGCCCTACGTGGCCTGGCTTCTGCAGGCCGGCGCCGACAGCGCAGCGACGGCCGCCCAGCACGAGATCGCGGCCGCAGCCCACACCGCAGCGCTGGCGACGATGCCGACCCTGGCCGAACTGGCCGCCAACCACGCCACCCACGCGGTGCTGGTGGCGACAAATTTCTTCGGGATAAACACCATCCCCATCGCGCTCAACGAGGCCGACTATGTGCGGATGTGGATTCAGGCCGCTACCACGATGACTACCTATCAGGCCGTCTCCACTGCGGCGGTGGCGTCGACGCCGCAGCCGGTTCCGGCGCCGCAAATCCTGAAATCCGCCGCCCAAAGCCCGGTGACCACTAATCCGCTGCGGGGGCTGCTGGATGCGCTCGAGCCCATCCTGAAAAGTCTCGGTATCACCGATGGCCCGCTCGCGCACGACCCGACGGTCTCCAACGCCCTGACTACTTTTGTCGCTCAGATCCTGCACAACTTCGGAATCGATTGGAACCCGGCCGGGGGCACGCTCAACGGCCATGTCTACGACTACTATGCGGATGCCAGCCAGCCGATCTGGTATCTGGCGCGAACCCTCGAACTGTTCGAGAACTCTCTGCAGTTGTCGCAGAATCCGACACAGGCATTGCAATATGTAGCCGCGCTGGCGTTGTTCGACTGGCCTACCCACATCGCCCAGCTGACAACCACAGTGAGCCAGTCGCCGCAGCTGCTGGCTGCCGCGGCGATGGCCGGTGCCCTGCCCGCCTCGGCCGGATCCGCACCGGGTCTCGCCGGGCTGGCCGGGCTGGCCGGCTTGCCACAACCGGGTGGCATGCCGGCGCCGGCGCCGGAGCCCGTTGCGCTCGACGGCTGGCCTCCAGCGGGGACAGGTCCGACTTTCGGGGCGGCGTCCGCCGCGGCCGGCTCGGCGCCCGCTGCGGCACCCGCGTCGACGGTGAGCAGCGTTGCCGCTCCGGCGCCACCGCCGTCGGCGATGCCGGCGAGCGGGGCCGGCTTCGTCCCGCCTTACGTGGTGGCGCCACCCGGCATCGGCTTCGGCTCGGGCCTGGGTTCCTCCGCCAGTTCCAGCGCCAAACGAAAGACGCCCGAGCCGGATAGCGCCGCGGCTGCGTCGCGGGCGTCGACACGAAGGCAGGCGCGCGCCCGCCGGCGTCAGCGCAAGCGCCTGCCCGGCTACGGTGAGCAGTTCATGCCGATGCATGTCGACGCCGAACCAGACTGGGGCGCAACCGAAGACGAACCAGCTGGCGCGACGCACTCCGATTGCGGCGCGGGTTCATTGGGACTCGCTGGAATGCACGCCCCAGCAGGGCTGGTCACGCAGGCCGATGATTGTTTCGACACCGGCACGGCGGTGCCGATGTTGCCCGCCAGCTGGGACCGCAACTACTGACGTAGCTTGTGCCACAACCGAAGTGGCAGCAGTCCGAGCATTGGTGCCCGCTTGTCCAAGTCGCCGGTGCGGTCGAACGCCGCGGCGTAGCGGATCGCTTGTTCGGCGGTGTCATAGGTCTTGTGGCCACCGGCTTGACCGCAGCCACGCGCGCACTCCCAATGCATGGTTTGGCCGTCGGCGTGAAAACGTAGCCGGTGCCCCATCAGCCGGCATGCCCAACGGCCGGCCGTCATGAGCTGTCCGCGGTAGTCAGCGGCACCGCGAGATCTTCCAGTCGCTGACCTTCGGCCTTGACGCCCAGGATCAGTTCGGTCACTCCCCCGATCGCCATGACTGCGGCGCCGATCAGAAACGACAGCGCGGCCAGCTGCCGGCTTCCGGATTCGATCAGTTGACCGAACAGCAACGGTCCGCTGATGCCGCCGATGGCAGTGCCAACGGCGTAGAAGAAGGCGATGGCCAGGGCGCGGGTTTCCATCGGAAAGATTTCGCTGACGGTCAGGTAGGCCGCACTGGCACCCGAACCCGCCAGGAAGAAACACGCCATGAACACACCCAAAAACGTCCAGACACCGCCGAATTGGCTCACCAAGATGCCGGCCAGCACGACCGCCACCACGGCGGAACCAAGGTAGGTCAGCGAGATCATCGGTTTTCGTCCGACCGTGTCGAACAGTGGGCCGAGCAGCACCGGGCCCGCGAAGTTGGACAGTGCCCACAAGATGAAGAACACCGGGACCATGCCGGAGGCGACCGAGTAAAACGTGCTCAACATCGTGCCGAGGTTGAAGGTGACGCCGTTGTACATGAACGCTTGCCCGATGAACAGCGCAAGGCACAGGATCGCCCGGCGCGGATAAAGCGTGAACGCCACCTTGGCGATCTCGCGGAACGGGATCGACTTGCGTTGGCGGATCGTCAGCGATCCTTCCGGCTCCGGCAAGGACTGCCCTGTTTGTTGCTCAATGTCGTCCTCGATACCGTCGACGATGCGCTCGGCCTCCTCTTGCTGGCCGTGGATGAAGAGCCAGCGCGGACTTTCCGGAACGTTGCGGCGCACGAGCAGCACTGCCAACCCGAATACCGCCCCGACGCCGAACGAGATCCGCCAGCCGATGTCGGCCGGGAAGATGGACGTGTTCAGCAAGACCAGGGCTGCGGCGGCACCGGCGGCCGACCCGAGCCAGTAGGAGCCGTTGATGGCCAAGTCGACGCGTCCCCGGGCCCGTGCAGGGATCAGCTCGTCGACGGCCGAGTTGATCGCCGCGTACTCGCCGCCGATACCAGTGCCCGCGAAGAATCTCGCCACGAAGAAGTACCAGGGCGCAAACGCGAGGGCAGTAGCCGCGGTGGCCGCCAGGTAAATCGCCAATGTGAGGATGAACAGCTTCTTGCGGCCGAATCGGTCGGTGAGCTGACCGAAGAACAGCGCGCCCGAGCAGGCGCCGGCGATATAGCAGGCCGCCGCGACGCCAATCTGTGCCGCACTGATGTCGATGCCGCTGTCGTGCTGGACCAACCGGGCTGCGACATTGCCGACCATGGTGACTTCCAGGCCGTCCAGAATCCAGACGCCGCCCAAGCCGACGACCACCCGCCAGTGGAACCGCGACCACGGCAGCCGGTCCAGGCGGGCCGGGACCTGCGTGGTGATAGTCGCTGTTTCTACGCCCGAGCTCATCGCAACCTTTCGTGAGTGTGCCCCGCACATACCCACACCGGCTCGACGGTATGCCAAACAGGTTTGCGGCTTGATGGCAGGCTGATACTCATGGCTGTCTTTCAACCCGTCGAGCGCCCGCGCCGATCCGGTGCGCCGTCCTTGCCCCTGGCGCTGACCGACCCCGCGCGTGCGGCGGTCGAGTTCGGCCTGCTGCTCTCGTCGCTGCCGCTGCGACGCGCCTTGCCGGCCGGGGACGGACACCCGGTGCTGGTGCTGCCGGGTCTGCTGGCCGACGACATCTCGACATTGGCATTGCGCCGGATTCTGCGCGGTCTGGGGTACCGGGTGCACGGCTGGCGGCTCGGCCGAAACATCGGTCCGACGCCTCAAGCGGTCGCCGGGATGGGTGACCGGTTACGTGACTTGCACACCCGCTACGGCAGCCCCGTCAGCGTGATCGGCTGGAGTCTCGGCGGCATCTACGCGCGGGGGATGGCCCGGCGCCGGCCGTCGTCTGTGCGCCAGGTGATCACCCTGGGCAGCCCATTTCGCTTAGCGGATCGAAACCAAACCCGTGCCAGTGCGGCCTTCAACCGCTTCTCACACCTGCACGTCGACCGGGGTGCCGCGCCGCTGGATCTGGAAACCGAGCCGTTGCCGGTCCCGGCGACCTCGATCTACTCCCGCTACGACGGAGTGGTCGCCTGGCAGGCGTGCCTGGATCTTCGTTCCCCCCAAGCCGAGAACATCGCGGTGATGGGCAGCCACTTCGGCTACGGCCACAACCCGGCGGTGGTGTGGGCGGTCGCTGACCGGCTGGCGCAGCCCAGCGGCGAGTGGGCACCGTTTAAGCCGCCGGCCGCGCTGCGCCCGCTGTTTCCGCGACCCGATCTGCCACCCGACCAACGCGAACCTGGATCCGAGTTACCTAGCTCGACAGCGGGCTGACCTGTTCCGAGTGTGAATCCTTGGCGCCCAGAGTGAACCCAGGGCGGGAAAATCGCGGCGCATTCACGCTGAGCCGAGTCGCTAGGATCCGACCGCTCGCCGCGGCCGCGGGCGTTCGGTGGCGAATCCACGGACCGCGTGCGCGCGCACAAACTCGGCGACCACGTCGGGGTCGTCCATATTCAGCGTCGATGACGGTGTGCTGAACAGCGAGAACAAGATTCGAGCAAACCATTCACCCGCAGCCTCGACGTCGAGGTCTTTGCGAACCTCACCGGTCAGCTTGACCGCGTTGAGGTAGGGCGCGAAGAAGTCGACGCATTCGCGCAGCAACACCGCAGCGTCCTTGGTGAGCAGCACGCTGATCGCGACTTCGTCGAAGTACTCCTCGGAGGCGATGGCACGTCGGGCTTGCGTCACGAATACCGCTGCGCGACTCAATCTTTCTTCTAAAGATGTGCCTCGGTCCATTGCCTGCGACATCTGCCGGTAGAAGCTCGCAGAGGCATGCTCAGCGCACGCTTCGACGATCGCGGCCTTGTCGCTGAAGTATTCGTAGACCGTGCTGCGGGATACGCCCGCGTGCCTGGCGATGTCGACGATCGTCGTCTTCTGCAGTCCTTGCCGGCGGAAACACGCGTAGGCCGATTCGACGATGAGTTCGCGGGTATCGGTCGCGTGGGTCAACGCACGAGCCTGGGTCGTCACGGGATCAACGCACCTCGCGGCACTACGCCGGCATTGGCGGATTCGAAAGCGGCGCCGACATCGGCCAGGTGGAACGGTTTGGGCATCAAGCGGCCGAACGGAAAGCTGGTGCACTGCAGAAAATCGAGACCGACGGCCAGGGTCACCGGGTCGTAGAGCATCACGCCGCGCACCGATTTGTTGCCGTAGACCAGCACGCTGGGGTCGAGTTCGAACGTGCGGCCGGTTCCGATGTTGCCGACTTCGAGCAGCGTGCCACCGTGGTTGAGGAATCCGAGGCCGTCGGGAATGACGCCTGGTACACCGACAACTTCCAGCACCCAGTCGGCGCCGATTCCACCCGTACGCTTGTGGATCTGCTCGGTGATTTGTGCGGTCGACATGTCGGCGGCATTGATGCAGTGCGTGGCGCCGAAGTCCGACGCAACGTCAAGTCGCTCGGAAATCTTGTCGATCACGATGACCTCCGCCGCGCCCGCGGTGCGCGCGACGGCGGCGGCGTTGATGCCGAGTCCGCCCGCACCCTGGATGACCACGGTGTCACCCAGCCGCACGTCACGCAGCGCGAACAGCACTTGGGCCAGCGCACAATTGAGCGGCGCCACGGCTTCGTCGGGAAGATCCTCCGGCACCTTGTACAACGGTTGGCGGCGCGTGGTGTAGTAGTACTCGCCATGCGCGCCGACGAAATGCGGAGCCTGGTCGTGAGTGCGGAACTCGCCTGCCATCAGGTTCTGGCAGGCATGCGGTCTGCCACGTGCGCATGCGCGGCATTGGCCGCACGTCCAGAAATACGGCGTGACAACACGATCACCCACCGCGAGCGGCTCGCCGGTCGCATCGGTGGTCAACCCCTCGCCGAGTTCTGCTATCTCGCCGACCATCTCGTGGCCCATCGCGAACGGGTAGAACAACGGGAGCTCACCGCGGAGTATGTGTAGGTCGGATCCACAGATTCCGGCCATCCGCAATTTCAGTGCTGCGGTGCCCGGCGCCGGCGTTGTCAGCGGAAACTCGGCCAGTTCGATCGGTCCGCCCACCGCGGTCAACAGCGCGAGCTTGGGCATGATCGTCCCCTGTCTAACTGGCCGGTGCGAGAATCAATCCACTGGTCGGCACGCCGGTGCCCGACGTGACCAGTACGTGCTCAACGTTGTCGACTTGGTTGTACGAGGTACCACGTACCTGACGCACACCCTCGGTAATGCCGTTCATGCCGTGGATGTAGGCCTCGCCCAGCAGTCCGCCGTTGGTGTTGATCGGCAGCTCCCCGCCCAGCGACAGCCGCTCGACCGTGGCGAAGTCCTTGGCCTCACCGCGCCCGCAGAATCCCAGTTCCTCGAGCTGGGTGAACACGAACGGCGTGAAATGGTCGTAGATGAAGGCGGTTTGGATGTCTTGCGGCTTTAGTCCTGAATCGCGCCACAGCCGCTCGGCGACCACGCCCATCTCGGGGAGCCCGGTGATGTCCTCGCGGTAGTAGCTGGTCATCATTTCACCGTTCGCGGCCGCGCCTTGCGCGGCGGCGGTGATGATTGCCGGTGGCTGGCGCAGGTCGCGGGCGCGTTCGGCGCTGGTCACCACCAGCGCGACACCGCCGTCGCTTTCCTGACAGCAATCCAGTAGTCGTAGTACGGGTTCGATGATCCAGCGGGAATTCTGGTGATCCGCCAGCGTTATCGGCCGCTGGTAGAACCAGGCGTCGGGATTGTTGGCCGCATGCGCGCGGTCCACGACGGCGATCCGGCCGAAGTCCTCGTTGGTGACTCCATAGGTGGACATGTAGCGCTGCGCATGCATCGCGACCCACGCTGCAGGAGTGAGCAATCCGAATGGCGCGTAGTGGGCCATGAACAACGGGGTTTCGGCGCTGGTGCGTCCGCTGCCGCCGAATCGGAACCCGGACCGTTCGTTGAAGGCACGCCAGCACACCACCACTTCGGCGACACCGGTCGCGACCGCCATCGCCGCATGCAGCACGGTGCCCGCTGCCGCACCGCCGCCATGATGGACGCGGCTGAAAAAGCTCAGGTCGCCGATGCCCACATTGCGGGCGATGTCGATCTCGTCGCTGGCGTCCATGGTGAACGTGACCATGCCGTCGACGTCGCTGGGCGCCAGGCCGGCGTCGTCGAGCGCGGCGCTGACCGCCTCGCACGCCAATTGCAGCTCGCTGCGCCCGGATTCCTTGGAAAACTCGGTCTGGCCGATCCCGACGATGGCCGTGGTTCCTGGCAGCGAGCGGCTCATTCGCCGACTCCGTCCAGCAGGCTCAGCACCGCCGTGCCCGACACATGATCGCCAAGGCTGTTGGCGCCTTTGAAGGTTACTTCGACGAATCCTTCACCGTCACGGCCCTCCGTTTTGCCGGTCACGCTGCCGGTGAAGCGCAGCGGATCGTCGGGAAAGCACGGCACACCGAGACGGATCGACAATTTCTTGACCATCGCTTCGGGTCCCGCCCAGTCGGTGAGGAAGCGCACGCAGTAGCCGTTGGTGGTCAGGATGTTCATGAACAGGTTGGGTGAGCCCTGCTTGTTCGCGTAGTCACGGTCGTGGTGCACCGGCATGAAGTCACGCGAGGCGATCGCGCCTGCGACGATCATTGTTGTGGTGACCGGGATTTCGAGGGGAGTCACCTCGTCGCCCATCTCGATGTCGCGCCACTGCAGAGTTGTGGTGCGTGCTTTGGCGGTCGTCATGGCTGTCCTTCCGGGTATGTGCTGCCCAGCCGGGCGAGCTGGAAAGAGGCGGGACCGAGGGCGAGTTCGTTGTGCTTGGCCCACAAGAAGTAGCGGTGCAGAGGGTACGTGGTGTCGATCCCAATGCCGCCGTGCACCTGCTGGGCGGTCGCCACCACCCGAGCACCGCCTTCGGCGGCCCAGAACTTGGCGATGCGTGCTGCCCGCTCGGCGGGCCGGCCCTCGCTGATCAGCCAGGCCGCATGCCAGGTCGTCCACCGCATCGCCTCGACATCGATGAACGCGTCGGCCATCCGTTGCTGCACCGCCTGGAAGCTGCCGATCGGGCGACCGAACTGCTCACGGCCGGTGGTGTAGGCGGCGGCGATGCGCAACGCCCGGTCCGCGACGCCGAGTTGGAGTGCGCACAACGCGACCAGTGCCCGGGTGCACAGCGACTCGATCGGCCCGGCGCCGGCGAGTCTGTCAGCATCGGAAACTGTTGCGCCGGTTAAGAAGACGTCGGCATGCGGTTCACGGCTGGTGGTGCTCGCGGGCCGGATCTCGACACCCGCGGCGTCGGTGGCCAGCAGGAACAGACCGACCTCACCGTCCGCTGTCGAAGCGGGGATCAGGACGGTGTCGGCGAGCTGGGCGGCCGGCACCAGCTCTTTGACTCCGTCGAGGCGCCAATTGCCGCCGTCGCGTCGTGCGGTGGTCATCGGAGTGGCCGGGTCGGAGCGGCCCGGTTCGGCCAGCCCCGCGGTCAGGATGCGGCTTCCGGTGACGACGCCCGGCAGGAAGCGTTGCTGTTGGTCGGGATTGCCATGCCGTGCAATGGGATCCGCGCCCAGCACCAGCGTGGCATAGGCCGGTACCGGCGCGACGGCCCAGCCGACCTCGGCCAGCAGCACACCGAGCTCCAGAAAGCCACCGCCGTTGCCGCCCGCTGACTCCGGCAGTGCAACACCTAACAGGTCGGATTCGGCGAGTTCCTGCCACAGTTCGGCGTCGTAGCGAACCTCTTTGGACTCGAGCTCCGTCAACCGTTCGGGTGTGGCCCGGTGCTCGAAGAGATCGCGCGCGAGCTTAGCGATTGTCTCTTGCTCTTCGGTGAACGTGAAATCCATCCGCAGTGCCTAGCCCTTCGGCCGGAATTGGTGTAGGACAAGGTCGTTGTCGAAAGTTTGGTAGTACACCTCCACCGGCATCCCCACCGTGATGTCGGCCGGCTCGACGTCGGTCAGATTGGACACCAGCCGTACACCTTCTTCGAGTTCCACCAGCACGACGACGTAGGGGTAGTCGAAGAACGGAAACTTGGGTTCATGTGGCATCACGTAGCTGTACACCCTGCCGCGGCCCGATGACTCGACGGTGTTCCAGTCCAGCGAGCGGCAGTTGGGGCACATGGGGCGCGGCGGGTGGCGCAACTGCCCACATCCGCTGCAGCGTTGGATCAGAAGTTTGTTCTCCCGCAGCCCGTTCCAGAAGAACTCGGTGTCGGCGGTGATCGCCGGTGCAAGTCGTGTCGCCATCAGCGCTCCGGCCTGAATCGCAGAACCCGGAATCGCTGGCG
Source organism: Mycobacterium shimoidei (assembly GCA_002101905.1). Classification (GTDB taxonomy): domain Bacteria; phylum Actinomycetota; class Actinomycetes; order Mycobacteriales; family Mycobacteriaceae; genus Mycobacterium; species Mycobacterium shimoidei. The sequence goes on from LQPU01000010.1 coordinate 25,824, forward strand.
TCCCAGAACCTCGCCGTTCTGATCGGTGTAGGTCGTCAGCCAGGTCAAAAAGAAGCCGGTACCCAGAGCCGTCTTCTTTTCGTCGGACACCGATTCGTACACCGTCGTCGCGCTGATGACGTCGCCCAGTCGCGGGTAGCGCTCGATCTCGAACTCCGAGTTGGTCGCCACCGTGCCGGTGTAGCCCGCATCATCTAAGAATTCGGTTGGGTTGTTCGTGATTTCGACGGGTGCGCCGCCACGTTCGCCGATGCCCTCCAATATCGGCGACGGCATCGTCCAGGTCTGCAGCATGACCGGAGGTGAGACGATCCCGCCGAACCGCGACTTGGCGGCGAACTCCGGGTCGATGTAGACGGGGTTCATGTCCGCCAACGCGTACGCCCAATGCCGGATCATCGGCTGGTTGACCGGATCTGGTGCCACCGAAGGCTTCCCGCTACCGGTCGGCTGACCGACGAGGGCCCGCACCTTGGCGGCGATGGTTTCTGAGTCGGTCACTTCAGGCTGTCCTCCTAATTTCCGCTTGTGCGAAGGTCACGGGGGGCCCGGGGCATGCCCAATCCGGCCATGGCGATGATGTCCCGCTGGATTTCGTTGGCGCCGCCGCCGAAGGTGTTGATGACGGCGAACCGGTACGCGGACTCCAACGCGCCGCGCAGGGGAGCGTCGGTTCCACAGCGCACGCCGCTGCCGTCGAGCACCTCCAGCAACTGACGGGCCACCTGCTGGGTCAGTTCGGTTCCGAAAACCTTGGCCGCCGAGGCTTCTGCCATCGCGAGCACGCCTTTGGTCATTGCGGCATTCACCCGCAGGTTGATGAGTTTGTATGCGGCAACTTGCGCCTCGACGCGGGCGAGAACGAGCTGCACCCACGGCTGGTCGATGACACGCTGGCCGTCGACCTCGGTGGCTTTGGCCCACTCCAGTGTCTTTTCGAACAGCGGCTCCAGTGCGCCCAGATTCCCCATTGCGGCACGCTCGAAGTTCAACTGGGTGGTGATGAGGCTCCAGCCGTCGTTCTCGGCACCGACCATCGCCGACGCCGGTACCCGCACGTCGTCGTAGAACGTGTAGAACGTGGAGATACCCGGCATAGTGTGCAGCGGTTTCCAGGAAAAGCCCGGCGACGACGTCGGCACGATGAAGATCGAGATGCCTTTGTGCTTCTTGGCGTTCGGATCGGTGCGCGCGGCCAGCCAGATGTAGTCGGCGTAGGCGGCGCCGCTGGTGAACATTTTCTGACCGTTGATCACATAGTGGTCGCCGTCGCGGACCGCGGTGGTGCGTAGCGACGCCAGGTCGCTGCCCGCATCCGGTTCGGAGTAGCCGATCGCGAACTCGACGCTGCCGTCCAAGATTGCCGGCAAGAATTTCCGCTTTTGCTCCTCGGTGCCGCACTGCATCAGTGTCGGGCCGACGGTGTTGAGGGTCACCAGTGGGATCGGTGCGTTGACCCGTCTGGCCTCCTCGGAGAAGATGAATTGCTCGATCGCCGAGAATCCTCGTCCGCCATATTCTTTGGGCCACCCAACGCCGAGCAGGTTGGCGGCAGCCAGGGCGCGTATTGTTTCGCGGGCTTCGGGCGCGCCTTCCAGCGTCTGGCTGACCGCTGCGCTGCGTTCGGGCGTCATCACCTGTTCCAGCGCGGCGCGGATCTCGGCGCGCAGGCGCTCCTGCTCGGGTGTGTACTCCAGATGCATCGCTCAGCCTCCCAGCCGTACCGGCATCCGCTTGACCCCGGGCACCATGGTCGCACGCATCCGGTCGACGGGACCAACCAGCTCGAGGCGGGGAAAGCGGCGCAACAACTCATCGAACAACACGCTGGCCTCGAGGCGTGCGAGTTGCGCGCCGATGCAAGAATGTTCACCGCAGCCGAATGCGATATGCGGGTTCGGGTGTCGGGTGATGTGGAACTCCTCGGCGTCGCTACCGAAGATGTCCTCGTCGCGGTTGGCCGACCCGTAGAGCATCACGACGACGTCACCTTCGGCGATCAGCCGGCCGCGAATCTCGACGTCGGTCGTCGCGGTGCGCGCCATGTGTACCACCGGGCTGTTCCAGCGCAACATCTCTTCGACCGCGCCCGGGATCAGCGCGGGCTGCTGGACGAGCAGGCGGCACTGGTCGGGGTGTTCGATGAGCGCCAAGGTGCCCAGCGCGATCAGATTGCGGGTGGTCTCGTTGCCCGCGACCAACAGCAAGAAGGTGAAGTTGAGCAGGTCTTCGTCGCTCAGACGCTGTCCATCGATCTCGGCGCCCGCCAGCACCGACAGCAGGTCGTCGCGCGGCTCGGCGCGCCGCGCGACGATCAGCTTCTCGAAGTACTCGTAGAGCTGACTCGCCGCCACCAGCGGATCAAGATCGATCTCCGGGTCGGCGGTGCCGGTAGCCGCATCCGACCACGCGCGGAACTGCTCCCAGTCGTCCGGCGGCGCTCCGATCAGCTCGGCGATCATCCGGGTGGGCAGCGGGGCGGCGATTTCCTCGGCGAACTCATGCACGGATCCGGCTTCGATGCCGTCGAGGATTCCCCGCACGATGTCGCGAATCTTCGGCTCGAGCAGCCCGACACGGCGACGGGTGAACCCGGAGTTGATCAGCTTGCGCAGCTGTCGGTGCCGCGGCGGATCGGTGAAGATCAGGCTGCCTTCCTGCACCGGGTTGGGCATCGCCGGATCCGGGATGGTGATGCCCTTGGTCGAGGTGAACATCGCCGGGCTGCTCGAGACGAAACGGATGTCCTCATATTTGAGCAGCGCCCAGAATTTTGTGACGTCGTTCCAGCAGACCGGATTCGTCGCGCGCAGTTGCCGGTAGGACGGATAGGGGTCGCCGGCGTAGAAGTCCGGCGAGTGCAGCGGGACTTCGGTCTGCACGAAACCTCCCTCGCGGCGAGGACGATCGTACACCTAAACCCGATCTGTCCGATGCACTTGTCTACTCCGGATGCCGACATGATGTCAATGCCCTTGGCAGCTTGTCGAACTAAGAAGGGGCTGGAAAGGGGATTGACGACAGTGGTCCGACAGGTGTACACCGAACGTTGAGCTGCCGGACCGTCTGTTAGGAACCCCATGGCCGCCTCGAAGTTCATCACCGACACCTATGGCGCTTACATCGACGGCCAGTGGGTCGATCCCGACGGCGGGCGCTACGACGACATTTGTCCGTCCACCGAGACGGTGATCGCCTCCGCGCCCGATTCGAGCACCGCCCAGGTCGACAGTGCGATCGCGGCCGCGCGGGCCGCATTCGATTCCGGGCCGTGGCCCACGGCTTCGCCGGAGGAGCGTGTCCGCTGCCTGAACCAATTCGGCGACGCCCTGCTGGAGTACGGCGATGAGCTCTTCGCGCTGGCCCAAGTCGAATGGGGTTGCACCGCAAACGAACGCTTGATCCATATCGACGGCTCGGGCTTCATGGTCAAGCACGCCGCCGATCTGGCCGGCCAGCCGGTCGAGGAGCAGATCGACGCATTCGGCACGGCCGGGACGACTGTGCTGCGCTACGAGCCGCTCGGTGTCGTCTCGATTCTGACGCCGTGGAACTTTCCGCACACTCTCAACGCCCGGAAGGTCAGTTCCGCACTGGCCGCCGGCAACACCGTCGTGCTCAAGCCGTCGCCGCTGACACCGTTGGCCGGCTTGGCGTTGGCCCGCATCATCGACGAGCACACCGACATCCCGCCCGGCGTGGTCAATGTCGTCACACCCAGCAGCATCGATGCCAGCCGTTTGTTGACCACCGATCCGCGCATCGACATGGTGAGTTTCACCGGCAGCTCAGCGGTCGGTCGCGAGGTGATGGCCGCGGCCGGCCGGGACATGAAGCGCATCCTGCTGGAGTGCGGCGGGAAGTCGGCCAGCATCCTTCTCGACGACGTCGAACTCACCGACGACATGCTGGATCGAATCATGTTCGACTCGTGCTCGTTTCATGCCGGGCAGGCGTGCATTCTGCACAGTAGGCTGCTGGTTCCGCCGCGGATCCACGATGAGGTCGTCGACCGGCTGGTGGGGCTCGCGCGCGCGATCAACGTCGGCGATCCGACCGATCCGGATGTGGAGATGGGCCCGCTGATCAGTGATGCGCAACGGCAACGGGTTTCGGCGCACGTCACCGCGGCACTCGACGATGGAGCGAAACTAGCCACCGGCGGCGGACGCCCGCACGGACTGGACACCGGCTTCTACTTCGAACCAACCATCCTCACCGACGTCACGCCCGATGCCCGCGTCGCGCAGGAAGAGGTGTTCGGACCGGTGCTGTCGGTGCTGCGCTACCGCGATGACGACGACGCGGTGAACATCGCCAACAACTCCCAATACGGGCTCTCCGGCGCGGTGTGGGGCACCGACACCGACCGCGCGGTCGCTGTGGCGCGCCGAATTCGCACCGGTCAGATCGCCATCAACGGCTACGGCACTGGTGACGCGCCCTTTGGTGGCTTCAAGCAAAGCGGCATTGGCCGCGAAGGCGGCGGCATTTCCGGGCTGCGCCAGTACATGGAACCGAAGGCCATGGGGCTGCCCACCTGATGGAGGCCCTCGCGGGGCTTCGGGTGGTCGAGATCGCCAACGAGGTCTCCGGGCCGTACTGCGGCAAGCTTCTGGTCGATGTCGGCGCCGACGTCACCAAGATCGAACCCCCTGCCGGGGACCCGTTGCGCCGATGGGGGCCGTTTCCCGACGGCGTGCCCGACCCGGACCGCTGTGGGCTGTTCGAGTATCTCAACACTGGAAAGCACATCGTCACCATGGATTTGGCGCGCGACGCGACGCTCGCGCATCAATTGATCACCCAGGCCGACGTTCTGGTCGAAGCACTGTCGCCGGGAACGCTGGACTCCTGGGGACTGGGTGCCGACGTGCTGAGCCGACTCAACCCGAAACTGGTGGTCGTGCGCATTTCGAATTTCGGCCAGCACGGGCCGTCGCGCGATCGCGCAGCTACGACACTGACCATGCAGGCGGCGTCGGGGTGGGTCAGTGGCCGAGACCCGGATCGCCCTCCGGTACAGGCCGGCGCCCGGATCTCCGAATACGTTGCCGGAGGTTATGCGGCACTCGGTGCGCTCACTGCCCTGCGAATCAGTGTGTCCGACAACGTGATCGAGGTCGACGTCTCGGTGCTCGAGTCGCTGCTGTCCACCCTGCCGTACCCGATGCTGATGGCCGAACGGATGCGTGCCCTCGGCTGGTCCGGTAAGACCCGGTCCTCGCCGCTGCTGGGCATTGTGCCGGCGGCCGACGGCTGGGTCGGAGTCAACTGCCTGACCGGGCAGCACTGGCTGGACGTATGCGCGATGCTCGGCTTGCCGGAGTTCGGCGACCAGCAGATCGCGGTCATGCTGGACAGCTCCCAGCGCGCCGAATTTCTCGCCGCAGCTCGGCCCTGGCTCGCCGAACGGACCGTTGCCGAGATCGTGGAACTCAGTCAGGCGCTGCGTATCCCGGCGTCCCCAGTCGCAGATGCCGCCGCTGTGCTGCAGTGTCCGCAGTACGTCAAGCGGGAATTCTTTGTCGACGGCGGCGGAGCGGATTGGTCATTTCGTTGTCCCGGCCCGGCATTTCGGTCCGCAAAAGTCTCACCGACGCCGAGGCGCCCGGTTGCCCGGACGGCCGATCCGGCATCACCATTCTCTGGGACGAAAGTCCTTGACCTGACTACGTTTTGGTCCGGGGCATATCTGACCTGTTATCTGGGCGCGTTCGGCGCCGACGTCGTCAAGGTCGAGTCGATCCAGCGTCCGGACGGCCATCGATATTCCGGCGTGTACCCGCACGAGGGCCCCGACTGGTACGAGCGCAGCACTATATGGCAGGCCACCAACCTCAACAAGCGCGATATCACCCTGGATCTGACCTCACAGCGCGGCCGTGAACTGGTCGGCAAGCTAGCCCGCGAAGCCGACGTCGTCATCGAGAACTTCTCACCGCGGGTGATGGGGCAGTTCGGGCTGGATTACCAGTCGCTGGTATCGCTGCGCCCCGACGTGATCTTCGTTCGCATGCCCGGCTTCGGGCTGGACGGGCCGTGGCGCGACTACGTCGGCTGGGCACTGAACTTCGAACAGACATCGGGAATGGCGGCCGTCACCGGCTACCCCGACGGTCCGCCGTGCAACCTGCAGGGTCCCGCCGATCCGATCGTCGGTGTGCACGCCGGGATCGCGTTGCTGGCCGCGCTGGAACATCGGCGTCGCACCGGCGAAGGTCAGCTGATCGAGATTGCCCAAATCCAAGTATGCGCGGCCATCACCGCCGAGCCCGTGATCGAGTACTCGATGACCGGCACCGTCTCGCCGCGGACGGGAAACCGGCAGCGCGGCTATTGTCAGGGTGTCTATCCGACGGCGGTCGAAGGGGCCTGGGTGGCGCTGTCGGTACGCGACCATGCCGATTGGTCGCAGTTGGTCGCCGCGATGGGTCGCCAGGAAGCCGAAAAGACGGCGGACCCGTTCGCCTTGTCGCCCGATGCATTCGACGACCTCGTTGCGGCCTGGACACGGACGCTGGCGCCGAGCGAGATCGTTTCAGCCCTTCAGGCGCGCAACGTCCCGGCCGAGGAGGTTCTCACCGCGGACCGGATGTACGACGTCGCGCAGCTCGATGCCCGCGGCTATTACGAGGACTTCGAGCATCCGGTCACCGGCCGGCACCGCTATCCGGGCTGGCCTTTCCGGATCACGCCCGGACCGGCCCGGCACCACCGCATCACGCCGCCCACCCTGGGCCAGCACAACACCGAGGTTCTGCACGGTCTCGGCGTCACCGACGAAGAGCTCGACGCGCTGCGTCGCGACCGCGTCATCGGCGAGCGGCCGTTGCACGCTTAGTCGGGACTTTCTGCTCTGCCGCGACGCAATCAATCTGCGAATAGTGGACTTCGGATGGGTCGCGTCACCAGGAGCTGATATGCCTCGAGCGGTTCCCGACAATCGGGTTGTCGAAAACGCCGTGCTGCTCGCATGCCGCGCTCCCTCGATTCACAACAGTCAACCATGGCAGTGGCGATGGATACCCGAGAGTCGAACGATGCAACTGTTCTTGGATACGGGTCGCAGGGTACGCCGCGCTGATCCGTCTGGCCGCGAGGCCATCATCAGTTGTGGAGCCGTACTCGATCATTTCCGTGTCGCGATGGCGTCGGCCGGTTGGCAGTCGAGCATCAAGCGATTCCCGGATTCGCAGAACCCGGAGCATCTGGCTTCGATCGAGCTCAGCCCGCGTAATCGCGTGACCGACGCTGACCGCGAGTATGCGGATGCGATATTGGAAAGACGAACTGACCGGCTGCCGTTCGGATACCCGACATTTTGGGAGTCGTTTGAGCCCGTGCTGCGCAGCGTCGTCGACGACGGCGATGTGATGCTCGACGTACTTTCTGACGACGCACGCCCCCAACTGGCCAGGGCGTCGCAGCTCACCGAAGCGCTACGCGGCGAAGATCGATACTACCAACTCGAACTGCAGTGGTGGACATCGCCTTTCGCACTGTATGAAGGTGTAACGCCAGAGGCCCTGGCATCCGCGTCGGAACGACATCGCGTCGATGTTGCACGCGACTCCCCGGCGCGTAGTCACGCCGACCGACGTCATGAAGTCGCGGTGGATTGGTCGAAAATCCTGGTGTTGTCCACCGCCAAGGACACCCGACTTGACGCCCTGCGTTGCGGCGAGGCCCTGTCCGCCGTGCTACTGGAGTGCACGAAGGCCGGCTTGGCCACCTGCACGCTGACTCACCTGATCGAGTTGCCCGACAGCCGCTCGCTGGTACGCGAACTGATAGCCGATGAGGGGGAACCACAGGCGCTGATCCGTGTGGGGCTGGCACCGCCCATGGCGGAACTGCCCCCGGCTACACCACGGCGCCCGCTCGAGGATGTACTGCAGATCGGTTAGCGCCCTTGCGCTTTCGCTGGTCTCGGTCATGAGGTCGACGACGATGCAACAGCGGCCACAATGCCGAAAGCACGAGATACACCTGCAACCGCGTTACTTGCCGCCGTTCGTCAAGGCTCGGACGCTCACGCCTTCGTGTGCCGCGCAACATCAGCTATTCCCGGTGTCAGGCTGGCAGTACAAGGCGGCGCCGGCCGTTATTCCCGCCCCGGCAGCGATGAACAGAACACGAGCGCCCGGACGGAGAAGAGTACCGTCGTCGTGCAGTGCCGCGGCGAGCGAGGCGGTGTGGATTCTCGGGTCTGCAGCGACTTTGATTCGTTCGACGGGTATACCGAGCTCGTCAGCGAGTGCGGCGCGGTAACCGCGACTGGCGGGCGCGGCTACCACGGCGTCGATATCGGGGAATCCGAGAGACGACTCGGCGATACAGCGACCAGCGGCCTCTGCGCCAGCGGCGGCGAATTCGCGGTCTTTCGCCTCGGATTCGCTGAATCGGAGCACATTGCCGGTGCGGCCGGGTCCCACGGTGGCGCGGAAGCTCACACCGCCGTCGGGCGCGTTTACCCAACGGACTGAGCCGAGGCCACCGTCGTCACGCCATCGGCAGAGCAGCGCCGCGCCGACCGGCGAGAAGGGAAAGCGTCGGCTCAGCCCACGGCCTGGATCGGCATCGCTGGTCACAACGAGCGCGCACCGGACGGCGTGCGAGTGCAGGAATCCGTCCACGATCTGCATGGCGGTCAGCAGGCCGCAGGTGCCGTTGGCGATGTCGAAGGAGAACGTGCCGTGTCCGTCGGGGTGGGGGTCTTCCGCGTTGGCGCCGATATCGTGTTGGATCAGCGCAGCCAGGGCCGGTTCGCCTAGATTCCGGTCGCGATAGATGCCGGAATTGACGAGGAGATCGATGTCGCTGGCCTGTCGATCGGCTTGCCGCAGACACCTTTTGGCCGCGCCGACTGCCAAACGCAACGCGCTGTGGTGGGCACGCCATCCACCACGGGTGACGACGATCTGTTCAATGACTGTGCCCATAGCGCTTCACCAGATCCTCGTCCAAGGTGAGCAACACGATGCCGATCTCCAGCCCTGATGCCAGAGCGATCAGCGCAACCGTTTCGCCAGGCTTGATGCGGCCGGCCTCCAGTTCTTCGATGAGGGCCACCGTATGGGTGGTCGATGCAGTGTTTCCGTACCGATCCACGGTGATCACGGCGTCGTGTCGTGGGCTGTCACCGAATGACTCGGACATCGCGGCCATGCCCTTGCGGATGGCACGCGCGGAGGTTTGATGCGTTATCACGTGGTCGATGTCGTGGATCGAAATATCGGCTGCGTCAAGGACTTCGTGAAACAGCAGGGGAGTATTGGACATCGCCGCGCGGTGAATGCCACGCGAATCGGTGAACATCCGAGCGCCCGGCTCCCGGCCCTTCGGGTAGGCGAGGCAGAGTCGCGAATAGTCGGCAACGGTGGTGAACCCCGCGAGGGTGACCCTGCCCGATGCAGCGCCGGCGCGTTCGAGCAGCAGCGCCGCGCCCGCATCACCCAGTGTCAATGACGCGAGTTCTTTGCTCATGATGGTGCGGACATGCCGGGCCGCGTTCGTTGACAGCGGGGAGATGTACTCCCCGCTGACCACCAGCCCGCGGTCGACAATGCCCTGTCGAATCCAGTTATTCAGCACGGTGACACCGGTCAGCATCCCCGCGCATGCGTTGGACAGGTCGAAGGTCATCGCGTTGTGCGCACCGATCGCGTGGGCGACAGCGCTGCTCATCGACGGCTCGAGCCACTGAGTGAGGCCGCCGCGGAACTTCGTGATGCTGCAATTGATTACCACATCGATCGACGAGCCGTCCTGTCGCGCCTTGTCGAGGCAGTCCAGCGCGGCCAAGGTTGCCAGACTGTAGGAATCCTGGTCTCCTGTCGACACGCGGCGCTCGCGGATGCCAGTCAGCCGTTGCAAGTCGATGCGCGTGCGATGGCGTGTGGTGGACATCAGCTCGTCGGTGGTGAGATGCGTCGGAGGCAGATAACGTCCTGCCCCTGCCACCCGTGCAGCAAAGGACACCCGCGCCTGATCGGCCGGGGCGTCCATCACCAGCCAGTGCGTGCTCATCGAATGCAGATCCCGCTTGTCAACCGTGGACTTCCTCGTTGTATTGACTTTAAAGTTCAAGCCATCCAGCGTTAGAGTCGTTGGTCCTTGAGAAAAGCGGCCTTTGGCTCCAAGGGGGTCAGATGACCCATCACCGGGTTCCGCATATTCCGCCGGCTCTGGCAACGCCAAGCTTGAATCGCGGGGTGGGCTTCACCCACGAGGAACGGCGGCGCCTGGGACTGACCGGGCGGCTGCCGTCGGCGGTGCTCACGCTTGACCAACAGGCCGACCGCGTATGGCACCAATTACAAGGTCTTGCCACCGATCTGGCCCGCAACCTGCTTCTCGAGCAGCTTCACTACCGCCATGAGCTGCTGTACTTCAAGGTGCTGGTCGACCATCTACCCGAGCTGATACCTGTGGTGTACACCCCGACGGTCGGAGAGGCGATCCAGCGCTTCTCCGATGAATATCGCGGGCAGCGTGGACTCTATCTGTGTATCGACCGACCCGACGAGATCGCGGACTCCTTTGCGACATTCGAGCTCGGCCCCGATGACGTCGATTTGATCGTATGCACCGATGCCGAATCGATCCTGGGCATCGGTGACTGGGGTGTGGGCGGGATTCAAATCGCGGTGGGCAAGCTGGCACTGTATACGGCAGGGGCAGGTATCGATCCCTGTCGCTGTATCGCGGTGTCACTCGACGTGGGCACCGATAATGAACAGCTACTGCAGGATCCGTTCTACCTGGGTAATCGTCACGCACGCCGGCGCGGCCCCGAGTACGACGATTTCATCAATAGCTATATCGAGACCGTTCATCGGCTGTTCCCCGGCGCGATGCTGCATTTCGAAGACTTCGGGCCGGCGAACGCACGCGCGATCCTGACCAGGTACGGGCCCGATTACTGCGTGTTCAACGATGACATGCAGGGAACGGGTGCGGTGGTCCTGGCGGCCCTCTACGGCGGGTTGAAGGTGACCGGTATCCCGATGCGCGAGCAGAAAGTACTGATCTTCGGCGCGGGGACCGCCGGTATCGGGGTTGCCGATCAGATCCGTGACGCCATGGTCGCCGATGGTTGCGCCGTCGAGGAGGCCACGGCGCGGATCTGGGCGGTCGACAAGCAGGGTGTGCTGTTCGACGACATGGATCTGCGTGATTTCCAAGTGCCGTACGCGAAGGATCGCGGTGGGCTTCAGGTGAGTACCGGGACCCGGGTCGGGTTGCTCGATGCCATCAAGATGGTGGCCCCCACCAGCCTGATCGGCTGTTCTACGGTGTTCGGGGCGTTCACCCGTGAGGTCGTCGCGGCGATGACCGCGACCTGCGAAAGACCGCTGATTTTTCCGCTTTCCAACCCGACTTCCCGGATGGAAGCCGCGCCGGCGGACATCGTGGCATGGTCGAACGGCAAGGCGCTGGTGGCCAGCGGCAGTCCGGTGCCCCCAATCGAGTACGGGGGAATCACATACACCATCGGTCAGGCCAACAACATGCTGGTGTTCCCCGGCATCGGACTGGGCGTGGTAATCTCCGGCGCCAGACGACTGACCCAGAACATGTTGCAGGCAGCGGCGAAAGCGGTTGCCGGACAGGTCGATCCAGCTATTCCGGGTGCTTCGTTGCTTCCCGGAGTTGAGAACTTGCGGGCCGTCTCGGCCGTTGTCGCTGAAGCCGTCTATCACGCCGCCGCCGAAGACGGGGTGGCCAGCAGAATGCATGGTGACGTCGTACAAGCCATTCTCGACGCGATGTGGCTGCCGGCATACGACTGAGCCGCTGCGCGCACGCCGGTGGTGACTTTGGGCCACACCTGCTGTGACTTGTTGCCCTGGCCACTGAAAATTCTCACGGCGCATCGTTGAAAGACGCTCCGGGCAAGCCCGCTGGGAGACGGCACTGGGACGGAGGCCATTAATGGACGCAGGCGACGCTCCAATCACCGTTCTTTCGGAAAGCGAAAGCTGGAACCTGCTGGCAAGTGTGGCATTGGGGCGACTGGTGACGGTGGTCGATGGGCATCCGGAAATCTTCCCGGTGAACTTCGTGGTGCAGAACAAGACGGTGCTCTTTCGCACCGCCGAGGGCACGAAGCTGGTTAGTACCGCGATCAACAACAACGTGCTGTTCGAGGCCGACGACCACAGCCTCAGCGAGGGTTGGAGCGTGATCGTACGAGGTGTGGCGCGGATGTTGCGCACCGACGACGAGCTCGCCGAAGCGCAGCGAGCGCAGCTGATTCCGTGGACGGCGACACGCAAGCGACACTATGTGCGGGTGTTGCCGAGGGCGGTGACCGGGCGTCGGTTCCGATTCGGTCCCGAGCCGGAGGCCGAATCCGGCCTTGCGTCATGAGGTGCGGCCGGCCCACGGTTGACTCGTATGGCTGTTCGGACTGCAATTGAGCTCGTGCAGCGGATTTCTTTGGAGGCATTGGCCCGCCAACAGCTCGAACTGGCGGCTTCTCATGGCGGTCGCGCCGCCGACACCGTGGTAGGCGGCCACGAACGGGTACTGCGACAAACCGTGGTCGGTTTGCTGGCGGGGTCTGTTCTAAGCGAACACAACAACCCCGGCGAGGCCACCGTGTACGTACTTAGAGGTCGTGTCCGGATGGACTCGGGAGACGCGTCCTGGGAGGGCCGCGCAGGCGATTTGCTGAAGGTTCCCGATGCCCGGCACAGCCTGGAAGCGCTGGAAGATTCGGCGGTGCTGTTGACCGTCGCGAAACTACCCTGACCGGGACCAACGGCGCTGAATTCAGGACCAACGGCCCTGGGCGGCACAGCGTCCGGGCTCCTAATGTCGATCTCAGCAAGGAAGTTCGCCGGCTTGAGCGAAGGAGCTTACGATGGTCGATCTTCAGTCAGCTCCCTCGGTTATCGCAGGCATCGACGGATCAAGGGCGGCGGTCGACGCCGCCATTTGGGCGATCGACGAAGCCGTCAGCCGGGATATTCCACTTCGCCTGCTCTACGTGATCGATCCGAAGGATCTTTGCAGCGACGAATCCGATCGCATCCAATTCGCCTCTGCTCGTGCGGCGTTGTACGCCGCGCGCCAGGCCGTAGAGGCCACCGGGGAGCCCGTCAAGATCGAAACCGAGATCTTGGTGGGCAAGCCGGTTGCCAAGCTGGCCGCCCAGTCACGGTCGGCGGTGATGGTCTGTATTGGCTCGATCGGGGCCAAGCGCGCCTGTCGCGGCGGTGGCTCAGTCGCGTCGGTTCTGCCCACGGTGGCCCAATCACCCGTGGCGGTGATCCCTCGGCCGAAATGCACGCGCCGTGCTCGCGAGGTGAGCGGCATCGTCGTCGAGGCGGAGAACGGGACAGTGCTGCAACATGCCTTCGAAGAGGCCAGGCTACGGCACGCGCCCCTGCGTGTGGTCTCCGCGTGGCACGCAGAGACACCAGATGACACCGCGGACGGGAACCGCAGGGCGCTGGCACGCCTTAGTCGCCGGATCGAGCGCTGGACGCGGCTTTTCCCCGGCGTGCAGGTCGAGCCGGTGGCCGTGCTCGGTGATGTCTGCCAATATCTGGCCGACAAGATCGATTCGGTTCAGTTGTTCGTCGTCGGCGCGCAGCGCAGTCGCTGCGACTCGGAGGCCCTGAGCCGCCTAGGATGTCCGGTGCTGACCGTAGGTCACAACCACCTGTAACGGTGTCATGTAGCCGCTTGTTGGCAGATCCATCCAACCGGGATGCGGCCGGTGTCGATGAATCGCGCCAGTTCATCGCGCACCTGTGGTGGCAGGTCGGCATCGGCATGCGGGTAGATGACCGGTTCCTCTTTGGAGTTGTGCTGCTCGAGTTGGCCCAGCAACTTCTGGCAGGTGTCAGCGAGTTGTCCGTTTGCCGAACCGTCGGCGAGCATTTCGGTCAGGGTGTCGACCGTGCGCCACAGCTCGCCGTGCTCGCGTGTCATGACGAATATCGGCATCACCATGCCGGCTTCGCGAAGGGGAGGAAACAGGATTGCCTCCTCTAGGTAGATGTGTCGACGCAGTGCGTCCAACGCCGCCGTCAACAATTCCGGCTGCACCGCACCACCGTCGCGGCTATTGAGCGCTTCGATGAAAGACTCGATGCTGCGGTCTATTTCGCGGTGCTCACGTTCCAGGGCTGCCGAAAGGGTGTTGTCGGGCACGGTGCCTCCTTACCTGAAGTCTCAGTGCCTGGGTCACCGGAACGGCTCCGGGCAACCTACATATTTCTACAACCCTAACTTGGATAAATTCAACTGTAACCCACCGACTGGTCACCCAGGGCCAGATGGCCCACTGCGCGAGGACTAATTCCTCCAGACCAACGGCTGCCCGATCGCTAGCGTCAACATCGGCCCTCGATCACGATCGGGCCGAACAGCAGTGCACGACAGTGGACAGGAGGGTGACGAAATGTCGACTCAGATCAAGGATTTCGGTGTCCTCGTCGGTGTCGACGGATCGTCGTACTCCCAGAAGGCTGTTCGGTGGGCTACGCGGGAAGCGACGATGCGCAATGTCCCGCTCACCTTGGTCCACGTGATCGTCACGCCGGCGTTCGGCCCGGCACCGTGGCTGTTGCCCAATGCCCCACTTCCGGTTCCCGCCGACGAGGACCCGGCGCTGGAAGAAGCCGGTCAGGCGATCATCGCCGATGCGATCGAGGTCGTCGAGGACACCAGTCAGAACGGCGGCCCACCCGAAGTCATCAGTGAACTGTTCTTCTCGGTGCCGGTGTCCACGCTCATCAACCTGTCCAAGGATGCGCACCTGGTGGTGGTGGGGTGTCGCGGGCGGCACCCGGCGCGCCGGATCCTGCTCGGCTCGGTCAGCACCGGGTTGGTTCACCATGCGCACTGCCCGGTTGCGGTGATCCACGACGAAGACCCGTCCGCGCTGAAACCCTCCGAGCTGCCGGTCCTCGTCGGCATCGACGGATCACCGGCATCGGAACTGGCCACCGCGATCGCGTTCGACGAAGCATCGCGGCGCGGTGTGGACTTGACTGCCCTGCACGCATTCAGTGATGCAGACGTCGAGGACGTCCCGAGCATGGAATGGACAGCCCGGCAGGCTATCCCGGAGGAGACACTTGCCGAGCGGCTGGCCGGCTGGCGGGAACGCTACCCCGATGTCGCCGTGCATCCGCGGATCGTGTGGGGTAAGCCCGCCCGGCATTTGCTCGATGAGTCTGAGCGCTCTCAGCTGGTTGTCGTCGGCAGCCGCGGCCGCGGCGGATTCGCCGGCATGTTGTTGGGCTCCGTCAGCACCGCGGTGGTGCACGCGGCCCGCATCCCCGTCATCGTGGCTCGTCAGCGCTGAGACCGCTGAGGTCTTGCCCTTGGCAACTTCGGGACTTCCGGCCCTACTGGGGACGCCGCCGCACGCCGAATGATGTAACTGTGCGTATCACTTACCCCGGGAGGTCGTCATGGAGCGGCTATCCACGCTAGACGCGGGATTTCTGCACGCCGAGGACTCTGACCCACGGACGAACATGGCCGTCGGCGGCTTGGCGATCCTCGAAGGGCCGATGCCCGATTACGACGCGCTGACCTCGACACTGGCGCGGCGGATCGGGAGTTGCCCCAGGTTCGCCCAGCGGGTCCGGCTGCGCCCCTTCGACCTGAGTCCACCCGAATGGGTCGACGATCCCGAGTTCGACCTCGCTCACCATCTGCGACGCATCGGGTTGCCGCAGCCTGGAACCGACCGCGAGCTGTTTTCCTCGGTTGCCGACGTGATGTCATGGCGATTGGACCGCAGCCGCCCGCTCTGGGAGATTTGGGTGATCGACGGCCTGACCGACGGCCGGTGGGCGATGCTGATGAAAGTTCACCACGCTATCGCCGACGGAATCGCGATGGCCCACATGCTCGCCGGCCTCTCCGACGCCGGGATCGCCAACAGCTTCGCCGGGCACATTCGCGCGGCCCGAGAGCCAAAGAAGTCATGGCTGCAGCTGCCCACGCCCAGCTTCAATCCGCTCACCTGGATCAGCTCGGTGTGGAGCACGTCGGCCGCCATGGCGGCCGACGTCATCCGCGGGGCCCGCGGTACCGCGGAACTCGCCGTCGGCCTGATGCGCGGGTCGGCGGACTCGTCGCTGAACGGACCGATCAGCAGCCTGCGGCGGTATAGCGCTGCCCGAGTCGCGTTCAGCGACATCAAGGAGGTATGCCAGGCGTTCGACGTCACGGTCAATGACGTTGCGCTGGCGGCACTGACCGAGAGCTACCGCGCTTTGTTGACCCGCCGAGGCGAGCAGCCACTACCCGATTCGCTGCGCACCTTGGTGCCGGTGTCGATTCGCTCTGCCGACGCTGCGGGAGACCCCGACAACCGCGTCTCGGTGATGCTGCCCTACCTACCGATCGAAGAGAAGAGCCCGATTCGTCGGCTGCGGACGGTGCATTCGCGACTGACCAAGACCAAGGCAGCCGGGCAGCGCCAAGCCGGAACCGCATTCATCGCAATGGCCAACGCCATTCCGTTCGCTCTGACGGCACCGCTGGTGCGGCTGTTGACGCGGTTGCCTCAGCGCGGCGTGGCAGCCCTCGCAACGAATGTTCCGGGTCCCTCCGAGCCGCTAAAGATCATGGGACGCACGGTGACAGCAGTGATGCCGGTCCCGCCGATCGCGTTGCGGCTCCGCACGGGTGTCGCGATTCTGAGTTACGCCGATGACCTGTTCTTCGGAATCCTGGCCGACTTCGATGCTATGCCCGACGTCGACGAACTCGCTCGCGGCGTGGAGACGGCGGTGGCCCGTCTGCGCAAAGTCAGCAGGCGCCGCACACGGATCCGGGACCGTCACGGTCTGTCGCTTGTGGCCGGTGCCTAGCTATTTGCGGCTATTACCCGAGCGCCAAGCCTCAAGTCCTTCGAACATAGGGTCTTCGGTCTCTAGGCCACTTCCCTTTCGCGGCGGCATCGTGAAGCAAGACGACGTGTCGCGAACAGGAGTCAGACGTGACTGAGATTTTCCCGGATGACGAGACCATCCGTGCGGGTCTGACGCTTGCGACCCGGGCGCCTTCGGTACACAACACCCAGCCTTGGTGGTGGCGTGTCGACGAGGACAGGCTCCACCTGCACGCCGACCGCAGTCTGCAACTGCGCAATACCGATCCAGACAGCCGGGATCTGATGATCAGCTGCGGCGTAACGCTGCATCACGCTGTGGTTGCATTCGCCGCATTGGGCTGGCAGGCCAAGGTGCACCGGTTTCCCAGCCGGGTCGACCGGAACCACCTCGCATCAATCGCGTTCACGCGCTATCCGGCGGCCGAAGTCGATATCGAGCTGGCGGCAGCGATTCCGCAGCGGCGCACCGATCGCCGCCACTACGGTTCGCGGCCCGTTTCGATCAATGACATCGTGCTGATGGGTGCGCGCGCCGCACGCGTGGGTGTGATGCTGCGCAAAGTCGAAAAGCTCACTCATTTGAGTCTGTTGGTGTCGCAGGCCGCCAAGGAGCATGCCGCCAGTTATGAATATCTCGACGAATTGAGCACCTGGACCGGGCGATACGGCTCACAAGCCGGCGTGCCGGCGCACAACACGCCAAGGCTCGATTCGGCAGCGTCGATTCCGCGACGAGCGTTCGCCGGCCCGGCGCTAGGCGAATCATCCGGAGCCCCAGCGGCCTTCGACAATGCGATCGTGCTGGCGCTGGGCACCAGCGCCGACGACGACGTAGCTCGGCTTCGCGCCGGTGAGGCCACCAGCTTGGTGTTGCTCACGGCCACCGTGTTAGGTCTGGCCAGCTGCCCGATCACCGAACCACTGGAAATCGCAGAGATCCGCGAACGGGTCCGCGCAGACGTATTCGGCAACAGCGGGTACCCGCAGATGCTGCTCAGAATCGGGTGGGTGCCGGCTTACGCCGAGCCGTTACCGTCCACCCCGCGCCGTCCACTCTCGGACATGGTCGTGCGGTGCGACGGCAGCCGCTTCACATAGTGTCATGACAGTGGTGCCGACCAGTGCACGGCCGTGCCGCCACCGGGTGCCGCGGTGACACTGAATTCGCCGCGGGCCTTCTCGGCTCGATGACGCAGATTGGCCAAGCCGCTCTCGGTGACCGGACCGGTGATCCCGCGGCCATTGTCCACGACATCGATACACAGGTCGTCTTCCACCCTGACCTCAACGGATACTTCAGTTGCGTTGGCATGTCTGACCGCGTTGCTAACTGCTTCGCGTACAACAGCTTCGGCATCGTCAGCCAATGCGGCGTCCACAACCGACAGCGGCCCGATGAACTGAACCGTGGTGCGCACGCCCGAATCAGCAAATTGAGCGATCGCTGTGTCGAGACGCTGCCGCAAGTGAATGGCGTCTGAGGGCGCGCCGTGCAGGTCGAAGATGGCGACGCGAATTTCCTGGATGATCGCCTGAAGGTCGTCGACGGCAGCTGAAACCCGTTGTCGTACCTCGGGATAGCGCGCGAGCGGTATGGTGCCCTGCAATGACAGTCCGACGGCGAAAATCCGTTGGATGACATGGTCATGCAGGTCTCGCGCGATACGGTCCCGATCGGTCAGCACGTCGAGTTCGCGCATTCGCCTTTGAGTGGTGGCCAGTTGCCATGCCAACGCGGCCTGGTCGGCGAACGCGGCCATCGTGTCGAGTTGCTCATCGGTGAACGCGGGCGAACCGCGGTCGCGAAGCACGACCACCACGCCGGCGACGATGTCGGCGGCGCGCAGCGGCAACAACAGCGTGGGCCCGGCCTCGACCAGGCCGTCGAGCTCGACTTGTTCGATCCGTTGCGGGAGTCGCTTGGTGAAGGCGTTGCCAATCGGTGTGTCGGCCACTGCAATGGTCTGACCAGCGGCGGATGCGACCGTGTCACCGACCGTTTCGGCCACCAGCAGTTCGGTGACGTCCTCGTTGGGCAGGTCATCGCCAACGGGGATGGCGACCAAAGCCGCCGCCGCATCGGTCAGCATGAGCGCGCGTTGCGCGACGCGGCGGAACACGGTTGCCGGTTCGGCGCCCGACAACAATTCGGTGGCGATGTCGCGAGTGGATTCGATCCACGACTGGCGCGCTTTCGCTTGCTGATACAACCGCGCGTTGGCAATCGCGGTGCCGGCCGCGGCCGCGAGCGCCCGCACCAACACCTCGTCGTCCTCGCTGAACAGCAGGCCGTTGGCCTTCTCCGACAGGTAGAGGTTCCCGTAGACCTCGTCGCGGATCCGGATCGGCACACCCAGGAAGGTCCGCATCGGCGGGTGATGGGGCGGAAAGCCCACCGACGCGGGGTGGTCGGCGATGTTTTCCAGCCGCAGGGGCCGGGGGTCGTCGATGAGCAGGCCTACGACGCCGCGACCCTGCGGGAACTGGCCGATGCGTTCGACTGTGGCGTCGTCGATGCCCTCGAAGACGAACTTCAGCACATGTTTGTTCTCGTCATGTACTTCGAGTGCACCGTACTTAGCGTCGACGAGCTCGGCGGCCATATGCACGATCGATCGCAGGGTGGCATCCAGGTCAAGCCCGGAGGTGACCACCAGCATCGCCTCGACCAGACCGTCGAGGCGATCGCGCCTTTCAACGATCTGCTCGATCCGGTCTTGCACCTCGGCCAGGAGTTCGCGCAGGCGCAGTTGGGACAGGGTGTGGCGCAGCGCGGTGGTGTCATCCATCGGCCGGGCGGGGGCGGTCGAGCTTCGAGGCGAACACCGCCGCCTGGGTCCGCCGTTGCATACCCAGTTTGGCCAGCAACCTGGAAACGTAGTTCTTGACGGTCTTTTCGGCCAGGAACATCCGGTCGGCGATCTGTTTGTTCGTCAACCCCTCGGCCAGCAGGTCGAGCAGAATCCGTTCCTGTTGGGTGAGTCCCGACAGCGGGTCGGGCTTCTCGGCTTCGCCGCGAAGTTTAGCCATCAGCGCCGCGGCGGCACGATTGTCGAGAAGCGAATGTCCGGCCCCGACGTCCTTGATCGCCTGAGCCAACTCCATGCCCTTGATGTCCTTGACGACATATCCGCTGGCGCCGGCCAGGATAGCGTCCAGCATGGCCTCGTCGGAGCTGTACGAGGTCAACATCAGACAGCGCAGATCGGCCATCGTGGACAGCAGCTCGCGGCACAATTCGATTCCGTTGCCGTCGGGCAACCGCACATCGAGCACAGCGACGTCGGGGTGCGCCGCCGGGATCCGTGCGAGAGCCTCGCGGACCGAACCGGCTTCGCCGACCACCTCGAGTTCGGGGTCGGAGCCGAGCAAATCGATCAGCCCGCGCCGCACCACTTCGTGGTCGTCGACGAGGAAGACGGTGACCTTCGTAGTGTCGCTGTCGGCGAGATTCATAACCACCACTGTCTGTCGCAAATCATCAGGGTGCAACCTGCGGCTTCCAGCGCGGCACGACCCGATGGGCTCAAGAGGATGTCTGCGGGGCCGGGCCGCAACGGATCTACCACGACCATCTGGATGGGCGTGCCGGTCCTGACCAGATGCTCCAGAAAGTTGAGCAGGCTGCTGTGGTCGGACACCATCCCGATGTCGAGATCCGGATGATTGCGTCGCCAATGGGTGAAACGGTGCTCGAGTTCGGTGTTGACCCGCTGGCGGCGATCGGCCAATCCGCCGACGCGACCCTTTCCGGTGTGGGAAGGCGGGCGCATCGGGAATACCCGCAACGGCACGTCACGCAGTAGGGCTTCTGCGACGCCTCGCTCGAGCACGCTGTTGCTCGCCGGTGATCCGTCCACGACCGCGAGGATCATTCCGGATCCGTGGGCGGTCCTGGGCACGATTGCCACCGGGCAATGTGCAGAAGCCGCCAGCGCCGACGCGGTAGATCCCATGTTGCCCTGGATGGCATGGCGGGCACCGACGGAGCCGACGCAAACCATGGCCGCCGACCGTGACGCTTCCAGCAACGCGGTGGTCGCACGTGCATGCACGATTTCGGATTCCATCTTGACCGGCTTGCCCGTCGCCTCGATCGTGCTGAAAACGCTGTGGACCAGCCTCTCGGCGGCGGCGACCTCGGCAGCATCGTCGTCGGGATCGTTACTGGTGAATTCGATCGCATAGAGCAGCTGCAGTGGCACGTCGTTGCCGATCGCCTCGTCGACGGCCCACAGCGCGGCTTGGGTCCCGGAACGTGAACCGTCCACGCCGACGACCACGCAGGGGGAGCTTGGATCACGCATGACAGACCCCCTCAGCTCTCCACGTAGAGGACATCTTCGAGAAGGCGCCGCGGCGTGGGCGGTGGCGTCTCGTCGGAGGCCGGGGCCTCGCCCAGGCGGATCAGGATTTGGGGCACGGCGTCGTGTTCCAGGAGTGTCTGGACGATCTCGCGAGTGACGTGCAGCTCGGTGAGGTGCGTCAAGGGGCAGGTGGCCAGGCCGGCCATCGTGGCCTCCAGCAAGACGGTGGAAAGCACTTCGCCTGTTGCCAGCGCGTCGGCACGGGTGTCGGTGTCGGTGGACAGGACCACGATCATCGAGTGGTCGTCTGGAATTTCGGTGCGACGTTCGCTGTGATCGGGTGCGGGGAACACGCGATTGACACCGACCCGGTCACCCTCGGCCGCCGAAACCAACGAGCTGTAGGGAATGCCCTCCGACGCTTCGAAAGGTGCTGTCCACTGGCTTAGGTCGGCGTGGTAGGTGGAGTTGTAGAGCCGCAGCGACTCGGCGAGCTGCGAGGCCTCCGCCAGTCGTGGGCGCGCGTCATCACCCAAGACGTCCAAGTGCACGTCGTAGCGGCCGATTGAGCCAATAGCGTTGCGCAACACCGGCTCGAACGATTCCCAGTTCGCCGGCGGTTCGAACGGTAGCCGGTCACTGTGGCGTACCCAGATCGCGTTGGCGCGACGGTGGTGGCCGTCGGTCACGAAGGCCATCGGGGCGAAGGTGATTGACGCCAGATGATTGGCATCGTTGGGGTTGGGGAAGCGCTCGATGATGGCTCGCCAGCCGGCGGCCGCCATCGCCACTTGAAGGTGATCCAGTGCCGCGCCGCAGCTGATCACCGCTTCACGAGCTGATCGGTCGGACGGCATCACCCGACTCGGGTCGAGAAACAACCGCAACTCGTCCCGATTGATCACCCACTGCCACGGTTGGCTGTTGTGCAGCGAAGGCGCTCGACACGCCGAGCGCACCGCATCCTTGATGATTTCGGTGTCCACCGTGGTGGCAGGCATCCTGTCCTCCGATCTTTACCTGCCAACAAGGCTGCTACGACCCCCGGCCGGACGGCAGGGCCATTGGTCCTCAACGTCGGGCCATTGGACCCGAAATGGGTGGTCAGCGCCGCTCGGTCAGCGAGCTCGCGATGTCTTCCAACACTTCTGGGTGTTTGAGGAACGGGGTGATGATGTCGACCGGCAGCGGGAACACCACCGTCGAATTCTGGTCGGCGCCAAGCTCCAGCAGCGTTTGAAGGTAACGCAACTGCAGTGACGCCGGGTTTTTGGACAGCGTCTCGGCGGCCGCGCGCAACTCTTCCGACGCCTGCAGTTCGCCGCGTGCGTTGATGACTTTGGCGCGTCGCTCACGCTCGGCCTCGGCCTCTCGGGCCATCGCCCGCTGCATGGACTCAGGGATCTCGACGTCCTTGATTTCGACGACCCGCACTTCGACGCCCCACGGCTGGGTTTGCTTTTCGATGATCGCGCGCAGGTCGTTGTTCAGATCTTCGCGGTGGGCCAGCAGGGTATCCAGGTCGGCGCGGCCGAGCAGCGACCGCAGGGTGGTCTGGGCGATCTGGGAGGTCGCCACCGCGTAGTTTTCCACTTCCAGGATCGCCTTCATCGGGTCTATGACCTGAAACATGACGACGGCGTTGACCCGGGCGGGCACGTTGTCGCGGGTGATTACCTCCTGGGGCGGGATCGTCAGAGTCACGAGCCGCTGGTCCACTCGAATCATCTTGTCCACCAGCGGAATCAAGAATCGCAGTCCCGGTCGGTAAAGCGGGCGAACATGTCCCAGCCGAAACACCACGCCGCGTTCGTATTCCCGTAGCACCACCAGCGAAACGAAGGCCAGAGCAGCGATTACTGCGACTGCAACCACTACGAGCACAATCAACGCAGCGCTCATCGCACGTCCCTTTTCCGAGTCCAGCCGCCTCCCCACTGGGTGGAATATCTGTCTGTCGCGGCAGCCGCCTGCTCCTGAAGGCCGGTGCGGTGCGGCACATACTCCGGGAAGTTCGACGGGGTATTCCACAAGTGGTGTGCCAAGGGCAGACTGGCCGCGAGTACCAGCACAGCGGTGCCGCCCAGTATCAGCACATCAAGGGCGCTGTGCTGCTCGACGAGCATCGCCAGTGGCATGACGATTCCCAGCCCGGCAACAAAGCAGGCGATGCCACGATGAAAGCGACCGGCGTCCGAGTAGGGCCAGGGGTCGATCTCCCGAACGACCTCCCGGCCGTGATCCGACGTCGTACACGTCGACTTCACCGGGCAACTGTTGCACACCACCGGCAGCGCGCGGTAGCGCATAACCCGGTGCCCGGGATCGAACGAGGTCGGCCACAGCCACTGATCCTGTGGGCATATCCAGGCATCGTGGTCGGACCGGTAGACGAATCCACCTGTCCGCCAGCGGCCGGCCATCTGCGAGACCCGCCGGGCCATCGCATCGAAACCCCAGGCGACCGCGGCCAACACCACCGCGTATCCGGCGACCAACCACACCGAGGTGGCGGGTGTTGCCATGCTCACTCCCTGGCCGGCGACGGCGACTCGCCAGCCGGGGTGGTCTCGGTGTAGAGCGGGTGCTCCGGCAACTCCTCGGCTGACGAGCCGGACCGGAAGTATCGCAGCGCCGTCCAGGCGATGTAGACGAACGGCAACACGCCACCGACGATGAGGATGATGTCACCGGGCATTCGCAACCACTCGATCAACGCGTTGCCCGGCTTGGTGATATAGCCAAGCGACCGTGCTTCGAAGTAGCCGTCGTTGACCGAGTGGAACAGCTGCAACACACCCAATGGCAGCAGCGTGGCGAACACCATCCACGCCAGCCCGAGGTTCATTCCCCAGAAGGACAACCGGGCCCACTTCTCCGGCCACTTGTCGGCCGGAATTACGTAGCGGAAGGCGAACATCGCCAGGCCGACCGCGAGCATGCCGTAGACACCCATCAGCGCGGCGTGACCGTGGTTGGCCGTCAACGCGGTCCCGATCTGGTAGTACGACACGATCGGGAGGTTGATCAAGAACCCAAAGATGCCCGCGCCCAAGAAGTTCCAGAATCCAACCGCGACCAGGAACATCACTGCCCAGCGGTGCGGGAACGGCTTGTCGTCACCGGATTGCTGGCGGGAGCCCAGCTGCAAGAACGCCCATGCCTCGACGGTCAAGAAGGTCAGTGGAATGACCTCGGCGGCCGAGAAGAACGCACCAAGCGCCATGTGCTCGACCGGGGTGCCGGAG
This sequence comes from Mycobacterium shimoidei, assembly GCA_002101905.1. Classification (GTDB taxonomy): domain Bacteria; phylum Actinomycetota; class Actinomycetes; order Mycobacteriales; family Mycobacteriaceae; genus Mycobacterium; species Mycobacterium shimoidei. The sequence continues at coordinate 50,255 of LQPU01000010.1, forward strand.
AAGTACAGGTGGTGCATCGTGCCGATCACGCCGCCGGCGGAATACAAGATGATGTCGAGGTAGATCACGCCGAGCGCGATCCGCTCACGCACCACACCGAGCAGCACGAAGATGTAGGCCACCATGACAGTGGTGAACAGCTCGAGGAAGTCCTCCACCCACAGATGCACCACCCAGAACCGCCAGAAGTCGGCCACGGTGTAGTGGGTGCCGCTGCTGGCCAGCAGACCGATGGCATAGAACACCGGAATGGCCAAGCCTGCGAACAAAAACAGCCATGGCATGTTGAGTTTCGATTCGCCTCGTAACCGGACGCGCATGCCACGCCAGATGATCGCGATCCACAGGAACATCCCGATGATCAGCAGAATCTGCCACAACCGCGGCAGGTCAAGGTATTCCCACTGCTGGGAGAGCAGGCTGCCGTGCGGGATAACTCCGTAAATCGATAGTGCCTCGGTGATCAGCGAGCCGAACACCACCAACGCGACCGCGCCCAGCAAGCCGTAGGCGAGCCAACTTTGCCGCCGCGGCTCTTTGCGCGCGATGAATGGCACCAGGAAAATGCCTCCGGCCAGGAAGGCCGCGGCCGTCCAGAACAAAGCCAACTGCACATGCCAGGTGCGGGCCAAGTTGTACGGCAGCAACCGCGCCAGGTCCAGCCCGAAGAAACTCGACAGGTCAGCGCGGTAGTGTTCGGCTGCCGCGCCCACCATCGTCTGTGCCAAGAACAGCACCGACACGATCGCGAAGAACCAGATCGTGGCTCGCTGCGCCGGTGTCAGGCTCACCTCGCCCGGTTCGCGGAACGACAGTGTCGAGGCCTGCTCGCCGTGCCAGCCGACCTTCTGGCTCCAGCGACCGTAAATGGCGAACATGACCCCGATGCCGCCCAGAAGTGCGACGAGCGACAACGCCGACCACACGACCACTGACGCGGTCGGGTGGTTGTCGACGCGTTGCTCGGGTGGCCAGTTGTTGGTGTAGCTGTAGATGTGACCGGGCCGCTGCGCCGCCGAAGCCCACGCGGTCCAGGCGAAGAACGCGGTGAGGTCGTGGATCTCCGCCTTGTCGGTGATCATTTTGGGCCGCAGCCCGTATTTGGTGGTGTCCTCCCCGAAGTAGTTCGCGTAATACCGCTCGATGTCGCGGAACGCCCGCGCTTGCCGGTCGGTCAACACCAGGGTCTTGGTCTCGGCGTTATAGCGGTTGGTGCGAAACTCATTCGCCACCCGCTCGTGCGGATGTGCCACGCCTTGGGCACGGAACTGCTCGGCGACGTTGTCAGTGGCCATCCGCAGGTATTCGGCCGTGTAGTCCGGTCCCAGGTAAGCGCCATGACCGAGCACCGACCCATACTCCATTAGTCCGCGCCCTTGATAGAGCTCCTGACCGCGGGTGACATCCTCCTTGGTGAACAAGGCCTGGCCGGACTCGGTGATCACTTTGTTTGGCAGTGGCATCGACGCGCTATACGTGCGGAAGACGAGGATGCCCAATACCAGGAAGCCGAAGATCAGCACCAGAGCCACACCCTGAACCCAGCCCTTGCCGATCAGCGGCTCTGGGTTTGCATCTCTGAGAGACCGTGATTGCGCCGGTTCAGTCGTCATACCGATCGTCCTCTCGACGGTGGAGGAATTGTTGGGTATTTAACTCGCCACGGCTCGGCGGCACAGCGGATTCGCACTGCAAGACCTGCCGACATTCAGGTGGCCCTCGACCTTCCCAGTTGTGACTTCTGGCCCTGACGCAGCGCCTATACGCGGAGGACATTGACACGCATGGAGTACTTGCCGGGCTTTGACGCGGCTTTCCTGAAAGCCGAGGACTCGGATCCGCATGTGAGTCTCGCTGTGGGCGCGCTGGCGGTCGTTGAAGGTCCGATGCCTGAACATGGCTCGTTTGTCGATCGTTTGCGGCCCCGGTTAACCGAGGTTCCGCGCCTCCAGCAGGTACTGCGTGTCCAGCCGCTTGACCTCAGCGCACCGGTATGGGTGGACGACCCGAGCTTCGATCTGACCCATCATGTCCGACGGGCCGCCGTCCCTCATCCCGGCGACACCGCCGCACTGTTCCGGTTGGCGGCGGATCTGATGGAGCGCCGCATCGATCGGGACCACCCGCTATGGGAGTGCTGGTTGATCGAAGGCCTCAGCGACGGCCAATGGGCGATCCTGATGAAGCTCCACCATTGCATCGCCGATGGCATCGCCACGATGCACCTGCTCTCCCACTTCTCCGACGAGGGCGGCGTTGAGACGTTCGTGTCCGAGATCCGCGCGGCCAAAGAGCCCTCGCATGGCTTCCACGCACCGACGTTGACGCTCAACCCGCTGAGTTTGGTCCGCGGGATGTGGAACGCGTCTGTGTCTGTGTCGGGTGCCGTGGCGCGGGCGATCGGCGGGGCGGCTGAGATCGCGGCCAAGTTGGCTCGGCCCGCAGACCCATCTGGGCTGGCCGGCCCGGTCACGAATATGCGTCGCTACGCTGCGGTACGGGTGCCGCTCGACGAGGTGGCCCATGTGTGCCGCAACTTCGATGTGACGATCAATGATGTTGCGCTAACCGCGATTACCAATAGTTATCGGGCGGCGTTGCTTCGCCGCGGCGAGCGCCCGCGCAGCCGGTCGTTGCCCACCTTGGTACCGGTGTCAGTGCGCTCCAACGCATCCCAAAGCGCGCTGGACAATCGCGTATCGCTCATGCTGCCCTATCTTCCCGTGGAGGACTCCGACCTGCTGCGGCAGTTGCAGGCTGTTCATGCCCGACTGGCAAAGGCAAAGACCAGCGGACAACGCCAAGTAGGGAGCGCGCTTGTGCTGGCCACGAAACTTGTCCCGTTTGCCGCCACCGCATGGACGCTTCGGGTCTTGACCCGGCTGCCGCAACGAGGCGTTGTCACCGTGGCCACCAATGTTCCCGGGCCGCGACGGCGATTGCATGTCGCGGGGCGAGAGGTGAGGCAGCTACTGCCGATTCCGCCTATCGCACTTGGACTTCGAACCGGTATTGCGATCCTGAGCTACGCCGACGAGCTGGTCTTCGGGATTACCGCCGACTACGACGCAGCGCCCGACGTCGACGAGCTCGCGAGCGGGATCGCTCAGGCGGTAGCGCGCCTTGCCGCGCTGAGCGAGGCGCCACCGCGCACCGCTTCGTGGGCGGTGCCGAAGAACGTGCGGTCGAACACTTCAAGGGCTTCAGGGGATAACCGATGGTGATGCAGCGTGAGCTCGAAGTCCTCGAGCGGGATCAATGCTTGGATCTACTGCAGACGGTTCACGTAGGTCGATTGGTTTTCACCGAACAGGCGCTGCCCGCGGTACAGCCGGTGAACTTCCGGCTGTGGCACGGCGATATCGTGATTCGCGTTGCCGGTGGAGAGAAATTGGCCGCTGCTACTGACAACGTTGTGGTGGCTTTCGAGGCAGATGAGCTCGACCCAGACCTGCGCGCCGGCTGGAGCGTCACGGTGGTGGGGCATGCGCAGCTCATCACCGATGCGAACGATTTGGCGAAGTTGTCGGGAATTACTTTGCAGCCCTGGGTTACCGGTCCGCACGACCACTACGTGCGCGTTCTAACCGAGCGGGTGACCGGGCGCCGGCTGCGGCCGTTAATCGGGTGTGCGGACACGGGGAACCATCTTGGCGACATGGCCACGGCATGACCAACTGTCCAGATCACATTCGATAGTCAGCCGCCTGGGTCAACTCGGCCATAACGGCCTCTACCAGCTTGGGAACCGCGGCTGCGACCGCCGGCGTCAAGCCCACCCCGTCCCGAGTGTCGGCGGTGTCCACCGTGAATATCACCAATTCGGCCGGCATCCGGCCCAACGCCTGCCCCAATGCGGCGGTCTGTGCCAACCCCAGGGCGTGTGTACTCACCGCGGGCATCGCTTCAAGGTCGCTCACCGACCAGCGCCTGATCCGTCCGGGCATCGAATCTTCGCATACCGCTGCGTCTATCACCAGGGCGCGCGCGGCGCTTCCCCAAGACTCCAGCAGCGCGGTCGGGTCGTCGGCCGTGGTCACTACCCGCACCCCGGCCACCGCACGCGCTGCGATTTCGTCGGAGACCGCCGGGCCGACGCCGTCGTCGCGGCGGAACCGGTTGCCGATGCCGATGACGATGGTGCCGTCGGTCAACGTCGTTCCACCGTCAGGTTCAGGAAATGCGCTGAGCACGATATGCACGGATCGTAGTTGCGAATTGCCCGCTCGCACAACGATGTCAGTGTCGCGTCGTCCAGCGACTGGTTCGCGGCCACCAGCTGCGCCATCTCATATTCGATGGCGGCCTGATTCTGCGAGGTGGGAGGCACGATCGTGGCTGTCCGGATCAAGCCGTCTGCGTCGAGTTCATACCGGTGATACAGCAAACCCCGCGGTGCCTCGCTGACACCGTGCCCAATCGCGGCCCGGGCCGGAACGTCGACGAACGGCCGCGCCGGTCGTTGATATTCGGCGATGATCCGTAGCGCCTCTTCGATGGCGTAGACCACCTCGACCGCACGAACGATGATGCTGCGGAACGGATTCCGGCATGTGGCACCGAGTCCGGCCTCGGTGGCCGCTTGCTGTGCGGTCGGCGACAGCGCAGCTGAATTCAGCGAATACCGCGCCATCGGACCGGTCAGGTAGCGCTTGCCGTCCAGCGTGGCGTGCAGCGCAGTGGAGTGTGGCACCTGTGCCTCGGTCACGTGATCGAGGAACTCAGCCGCGGCGAAGGGCAATCCGGAATCGCGTGTGATGATTCCGTTCTCGATCGCATACTGGTCCGGCTCACTTAGTGCGAGTAGTTCGTGGTCGAATTCGGTTTCCGGGAAGTCGAATCGGGCGACTTCGGTTACGGTGTACAGCGCATCGTCTAGGGCATGACGCAACAACTCGGCCAACGGCTTGAGCTCGTCGCGTGTTGGCACCGAATAAAAGCCACCCAACCGCACGTTGATCGGGTGGATGGCCCGCCCGCCCAGCTGCTCCATCAGACGGTTACCGGCCTTCTTCAGCGCCAGTCCCCGTTCGACGAATTCGCGGTGTTCTTTGGCGAGGCTCACTACATCCGGGTGGCCGAGAAAGTCCGGTGCATGCAGCAGGTAGATGTGCAGGACATGGCTATGGATCCACTCACCGCAGTACAGCAGGCGCCGCAGCGCGACCAGTTCGGGGTCCACTGTCACTCCGCACGCGTCTTCGATCGCGTTGCATGCGCTGATTTGGTAAGCAACCGGGCAGATGCCACAGACACGCGCGGTGAGGTCAGGTGGCTCGGTGTACGACCTGCCGCGCAGAAAAGCTTCGAAAAACCGCGGCGGTTCATAGATGTTCAGCTCAGCGCTTTCGACGGTGCCGTCGGTCAGCCGTACCCGCAGCGCGCCCTCCCCCTCGACGCGCGTCAGGGCGCCCACGCTGAGGTTGCGTTCGCTCACCGGTCGTTTCGCTTTGCGGTGAAGTTGGCGACATTGAATGTCGAGAAGACCCGCTCGACGTCATCTCCCGACATTCCGTCCCGGCGCAGCAGCGGGATCAGTGCTTTCGAATTGGGTGTGGCGGCAGGACCGAAGCAGCCGTAGCAGCCGCGGCGATACGACGGACAAAGCGCCCCGCACCCGGCGTGGGTGACCGGTCCCAGGCACGGGGTGCCGTCGGCGACCAGAACACAGGTGACCCCGCGCATTTTGCACTCGGTGCACACCGTTTTGGCCGGCAGCCGCGGTTTGCGCCCGATCAGCAGCGCCGCGAGGGTGTCCAGGAGCTGCCCGCGGTCGATCGGGCAGCCCTGAAGTTGATAGTCGACGGTCACATGCGCCGACGCCGGTGTGGAGGTGGCCAGCGTGGCGATGTACTCGGGGCGGGCATAGACGACAGACACGAATTCGTCGACATCGGCGAAGTTGCGCAGCGCCTGCACCCCGCCGGCCGTGGCGCACGCCCCGATCGTGACCAACACGGTGGACTGTTCGCGGATCTGGCGAATGCGTTGCTCGTCGGCCGGGGTAGTGATCGATCCCTCGACCAGCGACACGTCGTACGGTCCGCCGACCACGGCACTAGAGGCTTCCAGGAAGGTGCTGATCTGCACCTGTTCGGCGATGGTGAGAAGTTCGTCCTCGCAGTCCAGGAAGGTCAGCTGGCAGCCGTCGCAGGAGGCGAACTTCCAGACGGCCAACGTCGGTGGACTCATCTACAGCTCCTTGACCCGCAGCAGTGGTTCGGCGACGTCGTAACCCACCACCGGCCCGTCGCGGCATAACAGCAGCGGGCCCAGCTGGCAATGCCCGCACCAGCCGATACCGCACTGCATGTTTCGTTCCAGTGAGACACGAATATCGGCGGCGGCCATGCCTTTCGCGAGCAGCGCCTGGGCGCTGAACCGCATCATCGACTCCGGTCCGCAGATCAGCGCCGTGGTACGAGCGGGCTCGAGGGTGAGTCGACGCAGCGGCTCGGTGACCAAGCCGACCCGCCACCGCCAGTCCGGCCCCGCGCTGTCGACGGTCAATACCGCTTCCAGATCCGGAGCTTGCGCCCAACCGGCGGCCTCGTCGTAAAACAGCAAATGTCGCGGCGTTCGCGCCCCGGCCACCAGCATGACCCGTCCGAAACTCGTCCGATCGGCCAGCGTCGCAAGGATCACCGGGCGCAGCGGAGCCAGCCCACAGCCGCCGGCGACGATGACCAAATCTCGCCCGGTGCACGAGCCCAGGTCCCAGTCGGTGCCGAACGGGCCGCGAACGCCGACGACCGTGCCGGGCTCGACATCGTGCAGGGCACGGCTGACCGCTCCAACCAATCGGATGGTATGACCGATGGCCCCGTCCCCGTTGACACCGCTGACCGACATCGGGATCTCACCGACGCCGAAGGCGTACAGCATCGTGAATTGGCCGGGCCGTGGCGATGCCAACCGGTGGCCCACCGGTTCCAGCCAGATGGTTGCCGATTCAAAATTCTCGACCACCCTGCTGCGCACGCGATGCGGCACCGGCGTCATCGCCGACGCCGGCGACGGCCATGCCGCGACGTCAGTCATCGTCGCGTTTGGTAGCCGGTCTCGGCTGCCAGGGACCGTCGGCCAGTGAAGCCAATGCGTTCATCTCCTCGGTGATATCAATCCCGGTGGGACACCAGGAGATGCACCGTCCGCATCCCACACACCCGGTGCTGCCGAACTGGTCGTGCCAGGTCCCGAGCTTGTGTGTGATCCAGTGCCGGTAGCGTGACTCGCCCGATTTCCGCACGCTCTCCGGATGGGTGTAGGTGAAGTCGAATTCGAAGCACGATGCCCAGTGCATCCAGCGTTCGGCATGCTCGCCGGTTAGGTCGGTGACCTCCTCGGTGCTGGTGCAAAAGCAAGTGGGGCACACCATAGTGCAGTTTCCGCAGGTCAGACACCGGCTGGCGACGTCTTCCCAACGCGGTGACTCGCGGGACTGGACCAGCAGCTCCCGCAGGTCCCCTTCGGGCATTTCTCGGCCCATGCGATCGGCTGCCCGGCTGACCTCTTTGCGCGCCGATTCGATTTCGTTCTGATCGGCATCACGATGGGGGATCGCGGCCAGGACCCGCGACCCGTCGTCGCTGCCCACGTCGACCAGGTAGTGGCAGCCATCGACGTCCACACGCTCGGTGAGCGCCAGGTCGTAACCCGGGCCGACTTCGGGCCCGGTTCCCATCGACGCGCAGAAACACAACCCGCCCGGCTCGGTGCAGTTGACGGCCACCACGAAAGTGCGTCGCAATCGGCCCACGAATCCCTGGTCCGGATAGGAGCCGGCGCCGAGCACGCCGTTGAGGATCCCGATTGCCGACAAGTCGCAGGCCCGCACTCCGATGAACGCGTACGGCGGCGGCTGCTCAGGCGGCGTCCCGTCCGACGACCACACCCGCTGCCTGGGCGGATGCAGGAACTGCTTCCAGCTCTGAGGACCGGCCGAATGGCCGAAAAGCGCATCGTCGTCACGGTGGCGGAGCCGATACCGTCCAGGGGCGACATCCACCCCCCACCCGCGCGGCAGGTCCTCGGCCGAGGTCAGCTCCGCCAGCACGATCGCGTCCTCGGACACCGTCGGCCCGACCACCCGGTAGCCGAGGTCGATCAGTGTGGCCACTAGCTGGCGCAGCCCGGCGTTGTCGATAACCGCGCTGTCCATGTGATCCATGGTGCTCGCAGCCGTAGCCAAAATCAGGGCTTTGCTCCCCACCATTCGGCAAAGCGGATTATTTTCGCCTTGTGGAGAATAACGCGGAAGAATCCGCGTTTTCCCGGCTGGGAGCGCGCGGTTTGGTGCGTCGAATACACGAGCAGCTCGACGAGCTGTCGGCGTCCCGCGACCGCATGGAACGGCTCCTGCGGATAATCGTCGACCTCGGTTCAGATCTGGACCTCGACGTGACGTTGCAGCGGATCGTCAAGGCGGCGATGGAACTGGCCGGCGCGCGCTACGGGGCGTTGGGGGTTTACGGATCGTCCGGCAGCCTGGTGTCGTTCATCCAGGAGGGCATCGATGCCGAGACCGCCAGGCGGCTTGGCGATCTGCCGGTCGAAGAAGCCCTTCGCGTCGACGACCTGACGGCGTATCTGCACCAACACGGGATCAGCGAACACACTCCGCCGATCCGGGCGTTTCTCGGCCTTTCGATCAGCGTGCGCGGAGCCGTATTCGGCAATCTTTACTTGGGTGACGACCGGCCCGACCGGGTGTTCTCCGACGCCGATGAAGTTGCCGCGCGGGCTTTGGCGTCGGCAGCGGCAGTCGCCATCGACCACGCGCGGCTATTTCAGCGGGAGCGGGCGTCGGCAAGGTGGACAGCGGCCAGCCGCGAGATCATGACCGCGGTGCTGTCCCCGGACCGGCAGACACAATCGCTGGACCTCATCGCCCGCAGGGCGATGGAGTTAGCGGATGCCGAGCAGGCAATTCTGCTAGTGCCGACCGAGCCGGATGTGCCGGCCGACGAGATCGAGATGCTGGTCGTTGCCGCGACGGCCGGCCAGTACTCCGCCGAGGTAATCGGCCGCCACGTGCCAGTGCAGGGCTCCACCATGGGCGGCGCCATCCGCTGCGGTTCGCCGCTGATCACGAACTCATTCCAATACCCGATCGAGGGTTTCACCGATGTCGGCGAGCGCTCGGCAATTGTGATGCCGCTGCACGCGAACAACGCGACGCTGGGAGTGATCGCCGTGGCGCGCAATGTCAAGCAGCTGCCGTTCGACGACGACTACCTCGAACTAGTCAGCGATTTCGCCAGACACGCTGCCATCGCGTTGGCGCTGGCCGAAGCCCGCGAACACGCTCGGGAAGTGGAGATCCTGGCCGACCGCGAGCGGATCGCCCAAGACTTGCACGATCACGTGATCCAGAAACTTTTTGCTGCCGGCCTGGATTTACAGGGCACCATCGCGCGCGCTCGCTCTCCCGAGGTCGTTGACCGGCTTAACGGCACCCTCAACGACCTGCAGGCCACCATCGAGGACATCCGGACGACAATCTTCAAACTGCAAACCCCCGCGGATTCCGGCCCGGATCTGCGGCTGCGAATCCAGGACGCCGTCGCCGAGCTCACCGAAGACCGGGGCATCGCAACGGTTTTGGACATGTCCGGAGCGCTGACGGCCGTTACCGGCGACTTGGCCGATCATGCTGAGGCTGTCGTCATCGAAGCCGTCAGCAACGCCGTTCGCCATGCCGAGGCGACTCGGTTGACGGTGCGAATCGTGGTCGATCACCGGTTGGCCATCGAAGTCATCGACGACGGTCGCGGCATCCCGAAGGGCAATCAACGCCGCAGCGGCTTGGCCAACATGGAGCGCCGAGCGGCACAAGTCGGCGGCGAATGCTCCGTTAGTGCTGCGCCCGGCGGCGGCACCCGCGTGTACTGGGCGGCTCCGCTGTTGTGATGGGCCGCGGGCCTATCGGGAGGTGCTGTCGCCGGTACGTGCGGCCTCCAGCAGCAGGCGTTGTTCTGCCGCGGCCACGATGCGTCGTGCGGCGGTTGCGGCATCCGGATTGACCGACACCGAGGTGATACCCAACCGGACCAGGTGCTCGGCAAACATCGGGTTGGTCGATGGTGCCTGACCGCACAGGGACGAGGAGATACCGAATTTCCGTGCGGTGCCGATGATCTGACCGATCGCATCCAGCACCGCAGGATCTGATTCGTCGAACAGCTCGGCGCACACGTCGGAGTCGCGGTCGACACCCAACATCAGCTGGGTCAGATCGTTGCTGCCGATCGACACCCCGTCGATGCCCATCCCGATATAGGTGGGCAGCCAGTGCATCACCGAGGGCACTTCGGCCATGATCCAGCGGTGCAGGCCGCGTTGTCGGCCCAGCGGGCTGGCATCGACCAAATGCAGGCACTCTTCGAGCTCCCAGCGGGTCCGCACGAACGGAATCATCATGTGCAGGTTGGGGTTTTGCTCACGGACTCGGGCGAGCGCATCGAGCTCCAGCGCGAACAGATCCGGTTCTTTGACGTAGCGGAAGCAGCCGCGATACCCGATCATGGGGTTATGCTCGACCGGCTCATACTGCTCGCCGCCGGTCAGGCCGCGGAACTCGTTGGTGCGGAAATCCGTTGTGCGATACACGACCGGCCGGGGGTTGAATGCGGCGGCGATGCGGCCCACGGACTGCGCGAGCGCGTCCACCAGTTCGGGCTGCTCACCGCGGGCGATGAGATCGCGCGGGTGCCGGCCGGAAAGTGCCTGGGTGAGCATGAATTCCGCGCGTAACAGCCCTACTCCGTCCACGTCTTGGGCGGCGACGGTCTCGGCGGTGTCGGGCATCGCCAGGTTGACGTAGATCTTTGTTGCAGTAATCGGTGCGGCAGCAGCACCGGACGGAGCCCGCTCGACGACTGAGACTTGCGGCGTCGCTGCCCGCCCGGCGGTGACCTGTCCCTTGGCGCCGTCAACGGTGACCAGCGTTCCGTCCTGCAGATCGGTGGTCGCCCGGCGGGCGCCGACCACGCAGGGCACACCCAACTCGCGCGCCACGATCGCGGCATGACAAGTCATTCCGCCGGTTTCGGTGACCAGCGCGGCAGCCCGGCGGATGGTAGGTAACCAATCGGGGTTGGTCATCGGCGCCACCAGGATCTCGCCGTCGATCAGCCGGGTGCCCTCTTCCGGGCTGGTCAGCACCCGCACCTTTCCCGACGCCGATCCGGGTGCAGCGGGAAGACCGGTCACCAGGACATCGCCCTGACCCTGATCATCCGACGGGGCACCGCCCAGGACCGTGATCGGCCTGGCCTGCACCAGCCAGACGGTGCCCTGCGAGATCGCCCATTCGACGTCCTGCGGGCACCCGTTGTGCCGCTCGGCGGCGATAGCCAATTCGGTGATGGTGCGCAATGACTTGTCGTCGAGCACGCGGGAATTCGCCTGTGCCGGATCGAGGTCCACGACAGTGTCGGCACCCTGCGCGTCGGCCACGATCTTGAAGGTTTGGCAGCCCACCCGGGAATCGATGACCTCCAGAGTCTGCTTGTCGACCACATAGGTGTCCGGCTGCACCTTGCCCGAAACCACCACCTCGCCCTGACCGAACGCGGCCTCGATGACGACATGGTCTTCGCCGGTACTGGGGTCCTTGGTGAAGGCGACGCCGGCCTGCTCGGGTGCGATCATCTGCTGGACCACCACGGCCATGGCCGGGTCGGCGGTGAATCCACGGCTGGCCCGGTAGGTCACCACACGCGGGGTGAACAACGACGCCCAGCAGCGCTGAACCGCATCGATGAGAGCATCGGCACCGGCCACATTCGTGATGGTCTTGTTCATGCCGGCGAAGGAGGCGTCGCGCCCATCCTCTCCGGTGGCCGACGACCGCACCGCCACCACCATGTCGGTGCCGAGGCGCCGATACGCATCCACTGTCTGTTCCCGGACGACTTCGTCCAAACCGGCCTTGGCGACCAGAGCTCGCATCCGCTGGCAGAGCTCGTCGAGTCGGGCAGCGTCGCCCACGTGCGTCAACGCCTCGCGGTGCAGGGAGGCAAGATCTGCGTCGACACCGCCGGCCACCATCGAATCGAGATAGGCCGCGCGCATCAACACGAACCCGCCGGGCACTGGCAGCCCGGCTGCTATCAGCTCGCCCAGGTTGGCGCCTTTGCCACCTGCGTCGTCGGCATCGCCGATGCGCAGCGAAGCGATGTCACGGACGTAGGTGTGAGATCCCATGGCTGCTCCCGAAGCTGATTAATCAGTGCCAGGGGCGACGTTAATGACGCGCGAAGTCCCACACAGCGTCCAGTTGGCACCAGTGGGTGTGACGAAAGTCCCTCATCTCCTACCGGTTTTGCCTCGTCGACGTTGAGATTGCGCTCAGGGTCGTTGGTTGATCAAAATCACGACCCTGCGCGCAATTTCAACGCGGAGTCGCTAGGGGCTGGGCTGGCTGACAAGCTGCCACAACTGTTCGGCAGCGTGGACGGCGTCCTCGGGACGCCGGCTGGTGTCAATGCGGTGGGCCTCCGGCCATTGCGAGGCCTCTGCAGCCAGGGCGGAGGCAATCTCGGGAGTAGCGTCGGACGGGCCCGCCGGCCTGGTGGCCACTCGTTCGACCGAGGTGTCTACCGTCGTCTCGCATCGTAATTCCAGTGTGGCCGAGTCTGTTTGGACTGCGAGCTGCCGCGCCTGATCGCGGCGGCGTGGATCGCGCCAGGTGCCGTCGAGGATCACCGAATGGCCGCGCCTGAGCAGACGGTCGGCCTGGCGCAGCACCTCTGCGTAGACGGCGGCCACATTGCCCTCGGTGTACAGGCCCGCGTTCAGTACGCCGACCTCCCCCTGCAGAGCACCCGAGTCTTGCAGGGTTCGGCGCACGGCGTCGGTGGAAATCACTTCCGCCCCGACCCGGCGCGCCAGCCCCCGCGACAGTGTGCTCTTGCCCGTCCCGGGCCCACCGCCGACCAAGACCAGCCGCACTGCGCCGGCTTGTAGGTGCTCGAGCGCAATGTCGAGGTGGCGTGACGCATCGGCGGCGGCATCCCGGTGGCCCTGGGTGAACCGCACGCAATCGACCTTGGCCCGGACTACCGCTCGATAGGCGATGTAGAAATCCTGCAGCGACCGCGGGGCCGGATCCGCCGCGATTCGACGGTATTCATCCAAGAAGAACCGGGCCAGGTCGTCACGGCCGAGGAACTCCAAATCCATGGCCAGAAAACCCGCGTCATCGATGACGTCGACGTACCGAAGGTCATCGTCGAACTCGAGGCAGTCCAACAGTTCCGGGCCGTCAGGTAGACAGAAGATATCGTCGGCGAGCAGGTCGCCGTGTCCGTCGACGATCCGCTTCTCCGAAATCCGTTCGGCGAAAAGCGGTGCGCGTCCGGCGAGGAATCGCTGCGTGAGCCGGTCGACGGCGTCGAGACGCTGCCCGTCGACAACTGTGCTCGCGAACGGTCGCAACTCCGTGATGTTCGCCTTCCAGCGACCCCTGACAGCATCGACCTCGCCTTGGGACTCGATCCGTCGGCCACGCTGGGCGGTTTCGTGGAAATGCGCCAGTAGTTCGGCGATCGCGGTCAGCGCGTCGGTGACCGGTTGGCCGCGGCGCACCATGCTCGCCAACCGGCACGAGTCGGGATGGCGTCGCATGACCAGCACCGGCTCGCTGCTGCGGTTCCACGGCATCTCCAGGTGGGCCACCCCGAGATAGCTCGTGGCGGCTAACCGTCGGTTCAGTTCGAATTCGCGCTGACATGCTTGTTCGCGCCGCTCCGGCGTACTGAAATCCAGAAAGTCGGTGCGTATCGGCTTTTTGCCCTTGTAGGCCAGCTCGCCGACCAGCACCACCAGGCCGGTGTGCGTCTCATGCACCGCGGCGTAGGGCTCCGAGGGAGTTTGGCCCATGACCCCATTGTGCCGGGCGAGCGTGGTGCGCCAAACGCGGTCCGAGGGCCCCGGCAAGCGGGCAATTCGGCGTGCCCAGATGGGACCAAGGACCCTGGCAGCCGGCTGCGCGGATCGGGAACGGTCAATCAAGGGCCGTGACGAAAAGATCCGCCGCCGCGATGACTTCGTCCAAAACCCTCACCGCATTCAAAGGAGCGCACGGTGGTTGAAGAGCCGAAGAAATACGGATTGCTGGTCGCAGTGGATGGGTCCGATGAGTCACGTGCCGCCATATCGTGGGCGGCGCGGGAATCATGCCTGCGCCACGAAGCGGTCACACTGATGCATGTTGTCCAACCGGTGGTTGTCAGTTGGCCGATCGCAGTGGAGCAGGCGACCATTGCGAAATGGCAAGAGGACAACGCGCGTGAAGTTATCGCGCTGGCGCGCAACGAGTTTACTGCTGCCAGAGAAGGATCGCAGCCCTGCGACGTCGCGACCGAGATTCGATATTCCAATGTTGTGCACGCCCTGGTCGACGCCTCAAAGGACGCACGGATGATCGTCGTGGGGAGCCGGGGCAGGGGAGCGCTCAGCCGGATCCTGTTGGGGTCGGTGAGCAGCGGGGTTCTGCACCATGCGGATTGTCCGGTGGTGATTGTTCACCGCAACGCACCGTCGCCTGACTCCGACGCGCCGATTCTGCTGGGCATCGACGGGTCGCCTGCCTCCGAGGAGGCCACCGCATTCGCATTCGAGGAAGCGGCACTGAGGGGTGTGCCGCTTATCGCGTTGCACGCATGGAGCGATGTGGGTGTCTTCCCGATCCTCGAGATGGATTGGCGCACTTATCGGGACGAGGGGGAGGAGGTTCTCGGTGAGCGGCTCGCCGGATGGCAGGAGCAATATCCGGACGTGCGGGTCGAACGGCGGCTCGTCTGTGACACGCCGGCCCGCTGGCTGATCAAAGAGTCACGGAAGGCCCAGATGGTCGTTCTTGGTAGCCACGGCCGCGGCGGCTTTGGCGGCATGCTGCTTGGCTCGGTCAGCTCGGCGGTCGCTCAGGCGGCGCAGGTTCCGGTCGTAGTGCTGCGCAGTCGGCAACCAGCATCGTGACCTAGGAGACTGAAAGAAGGCGATGGGCATGTATCCCGCCTCATCCCCAAATCCGGATAGGCAGTGGTACGGGACAGATGGCGACCCGATTCCGCCGGCTCCGATGCCGCCACCCAGACGGTCTCGGACGAAAAGGCTCGCCGTCGCGGGACTGATCGTTGGTTCGCTGGTTGTCGGCGGTGCAGCCGGTGTTGCCGCGACCAAGCTGACGCGACCTGCGCCTCCCTCGGACACAACCGTGTCAAATACGGTTGCTCTGCAACGCTGGTGGTCGGAGTCCCAAGACGACTTCATCGCGGTGCAGAACGCGTCAGAGGATGTACATGCAGCGTTTACTCGCTTCCGGCCAGGCGCACTGGGGGCGGCCTGCCAGCAAGTGCACGACACCGCCGAAGTGAAGCTGCGTGCCCATCTGCCAACTCCCAACGCCGAATTGACCGCCGAGCTGAATGCCGCTATCGAGGACTATCACTCCGCAGCACATATGTGCCTCGCTGTCGTCGCCGGCTCGGCGGTCGACTACGACGGCGAGTTCTTCTCATCGATGGCGCAGGCCAACATGCACATGATTGCAGCGCGCAAAATCATCAGCGAAGCCTTGACCAACGTGTGATCTCTCAACGGCTTCCGGCGTACGGGCTGGGCGTCACGAGCTGATGCACATTGATCAACCGGGTCAGGTCGCGGGCGGTGACAATGCCCACGAGCCCTGAGGCGTCCATGACGAGAGCGCGTTCGCCCCAACCGGGGGTCAGCCGCTCCAACAGGGCGGTGACGGGCTCCTCGGGAGCTGCGATTGGTACGCGATCCAGCGGGATGGCGGTCTCGCCAACCAGGGCGCTCGCGCGCCGGCTTGGTGGCACCTCACGCAGTTGCGCCAGCGTGATCAGTCCTGAGATCGAGCCGTCACGAGTGGCAACGGGATATGCAGAGTGTCGATCCCCGAGCAGGTATCGCTCGATGAATTCTTGCACCGTGATCTCGGCGGGCGCAGTGTGCGGATGTGGGCTCATCGCGTCGGCCACGCGAACTCCACTGAGAGCGTCCCGCACCAGAACCCGGGCTTCGTCCGCGCGGACCGCCGCGAAGATGAACCACCCGATGAAGGCCAACCACACACCGGCGACGACAGCGCCGGCGAAGAACTCCGCGAGTCCCAGCCCGATCAGAACGAAAGCAACAATGCGCCCGCCCCGAGCTGCTCCGACGGCGGCGCGAACGGGGTCACCGTGACGGCGCCAAAGCCATGCGCGCAAGATCTGCCCACCATCCAGTGGCGCCCCCGGCAACATGTTGAACAGCCCTAGCACCAGGTTGACGCCGGAGAGCCACCAGGCGACGGCGGTCAGGACATGCACGGCGCCAACGATATTCAGCCCTGCCGCGAACACGGCAAATCCCGCCGACAGCGCCAGGCTCGTCACCGGACCGGATACCGCGATCCAAAATGCTTTCCGCGGTGTGTCAGCTTGCCCGCCCAGACGGGTGACGCCCCCAAAAAGCCACAAGGTCACGTCGAGCACTTTGACGCCGGCACGACGGGCAACTATCGCATGTGCGAGCTCATGGGCCAGCAGCGATGTGAGCAGTACGACGGCACCGCAGGCGCCGGCTATCCAGTAGGCACTTCCGGAGTGTCCTGGCGCGCTGTCCGGCAGGGTCGAGGCCAAGCTCCAGGTGAACAACCAAAGAATAACCAGCACACTCCAGTTGATTCTTACTGGAAATCCGGCAATGCGTCCTATCGGGAAGCCGCCCACGTCGTTACCTCCAAAGCCCCGACGGGTAAGCGCCTGAGCGACGAACTGGCATGCGGATGCGTTCAGGTCAGAATTTAACGAGATGACTGACCCGAACGTAGGGTCATTGGTCCTCCGATCCAGGCTGTGAGCTTGGACGTGCCACGATCACCGGCACCCGAGCCGCTTGCACGACCGCCGTGCTCACCGATCCCAACAACGCGAACCCGCCCCGCCCCCGATTACCCACGACAACAAGTTGGGCTGACTCGGCAGCGTCCAGAAGATGGCGCGCGGGATGACTTGACACGATCCTGCGTCGCACGATCACGTCCGGATAGCGCTCCTGCCAGCCTGCCAGGCGCTCGGCAAGCGTTGCCGCTGCGCCTGCTTGGTGAGCCGACCACTCCGTGCTGCCGATCGCGAATTCGCCCGCGTCGCACCAGGCATGCAACGCAATTAGTTCCACGCCCCTGTAACAGGCTTCCTCGAAGGCGATTTCGGTCGCAAACTCCGATGCCGGCGATCCGTCGATGCCGAGCAGGACCGGCAGCCGAGCCTCTTCGAGCACAGATAAAGACTCGTTGTGAACCACCGCGACAGGACAATACGCCCGCTGGACCACCCCGCTGCTCACCGAGCCCAACAGGATCCTGTCCAGCAAGCTCTGTCCCTGACACCCCACTACCACCATCTGAGCCTGTTTGGAGAGCTCGACAAGCGTCGAAACGGGTTGTCCCAACGACACTTCACTCTCGATCTGAGGGCCAGCCTCGCCGGCCAGGCCTTCAATGACGTTTCTGGCCTCGTCGATAAGTTTCTGCCCGACTGCCTTCTGCGCGTGACTGGGTTCAGCAGGGACTGGAACCGCTGCGTAGATCACATGAACGAGGAAAAGGGGAAGCTTACGCATGACCGCGTCACGAGCCGCCCACTGTACCGCCATCCGCGATGGTGCTGATCCGTCGACGCCCACCACGATCCCGTGACGCGCAACGCGGCCAACCATTCCTGCACTCCTGCCAGCGGCATAAGAGGATCTGCTCGAAGGCGGATCCCCGTCTTCGGACGGTGGGTCAAGCAGGGATTTACATCCCCTCATTACCTGCCCTTCGAGCAGATCCACAAATTAGTCTGGGCTTGCACCATGCACGGCAGTAGGGTCCAAAGTCCATTTGTCCGGGTCCGAAAGGCAGGGACTTCACTGGCTTTCACCGGTCGGAATTGCTGGCATACCGACTACCGTCCAGGTTCGCCGTTGAGTGCCGCCGGTTGGCCTCGACGCGGCGCTTGATTCCGAGCAGCATGCCCCGAGTCAGTAGGGCGCCGATCGGTTCGGCGAGTTCGGCTGCCAGCACCTCGCCCGGGTGCCGCATCCCAAGTCGACGGCGAACGACCAGCCGGCAACGGTCCTCCCAGTGCGGCATGATGTGCAACGACCACACCGCATCCCAGGGAAGCTCAGGCGGCGCCGCCCGCAAGACGATCCGCTCGTTGGGAACCACGTCCACCACCCGCAGCGCCACGCCGTCGCGCAGACCCATCCAGCCCTTCGGCGCCAGCCGCACGACATCGCCGACGGCAAGGTGCTGCCACTCCGGGTGGATACGGCCGGCGTTGCGGAACCGCAGTCCGAACAGGTTCTCCAGCGTCTCGAAACTGTAAAGCCCACCGCGATCCTGGCCGATCTGCACCAACCAGGGCCACACCTCGTCGGCGGACGCATCAATCGATACCGCCTCGGTTGTTTGCACCGCCGGAGCCTTGACCAGCTCGTCGCCGGGCAGTGCCATCGTGCACTCGTCCTTGGTGGTTCCCCAATTACGGTAGTAGCGACGCGCCGCATACAGGCCTAAACCCAAAAGGGCCAACCGAACTGCGTTGTGCCTCATGGCACAAGGCTGCGACCCGTGCCGCAGGCGTGCTAGGGCCAGAAGTCCTGAGCTGCGGCGTGAAACCAGAAAGTCCCGACCTCTAGGGGCTTCAGTCACCTCTTCGTCGCAGGCCGCTGACCTGAGTCGTATCCAGCCGTACGGTTATATCAGTGAGGTGAACGATGCCTGAATTCATGCGCCACAGCGACGCGTTCACATGGGCGATGGAAAGCGATCCACGGCTTCGGTCGACGGTGGTCACAGTGGTGCTGCTGGAACGGTCCCCTGATTGGGACACCGTGCGCGAACTGTTCGGCCGTGTGAGCCGGAAACTTCCGATGTTGCGGCAACGTGTGGTGGCCTCGCTTCCGCCGGCGCCGCCGCGGTGGGAAGAGGACCCGAACTTCGACATCGACTACCACATGCGCCGGGTGCCGGTACCCCCACCCGGGACGTTGGACGCGGTGCTGGAGATGGCTCGAGTGGCGCACATGCAAGACTTCGACCGGGCCAGGGCGCTATGGGAGACAACGTTGATCGAAGGCCTCCCCGATGGCCGCGCGGCCGTATTACTGAAGTTCCACCATGCCCTGACTGACGGCGTCGGCGGAGTCCAGATCGGGATGAGCCTGTTCACGCTTTCCGAAACCGGCCACCTGCGTGAGGTTCTGCCGGCTGGGCCCAACGCACCTGGGTCATCGCCGTTGGACAGATACCTCGACGCGTGGCGTTACAACGCCGGCCTGGTCAGCAAGGCCGTGACCGGTACGGTTAAGTCGGCTCCCGCCCTGATCTACCGCGGCATACGGCAGCCACTGGCCACCCTCGGGTGGGCGACGTCCACCGCAGCGTCCATCTACCGAACCGTTCGGCCGCTCAACCGGACCGGGTCGACGCTGATGACCCAACGCAGCATGATCCGTCGCCTCGGTGTACATCAGGTGCCGATGCCAGCGCTGCGGGAGGCCGCACACCGTGGTGGGGGAGCGCTGAACGACGCCTTCGTCGCCGGGGTCGCCGGCGGGTTGCGCCGATACCACGAAAAGCGTGGTGTCGATGTCGGTGACCTACACCTCACTATGCCGATCAGTCTGCGCACAGACACCGATCCGATCGGTGGAAACCGGATCACGCTGATGCGGTTCGACGTGCCCGTCGGCATCGCTGACCCGGCCCGACGGATCAAGGAGATCCACGAACGCGCCAACGCCGTCCGCCGCGAACGGTCGCTGTCGTACACCCAGGCGATCGCCGGCGTCCTGAATCTGATGCCCCGGTGGTACATCGGCTCGATCCTGCGCAACGTCGACTTCGTCGCCAGTGACGTGCCCGGCTTGCCGGTACGGGTCTACCTGGGCGGTGCCCCGGTGGGGATTCAATACGCATTTGGTCCGACGATCGGCGCCGCCGTCAACGTCACGCTGCTCACCTACGTTGACACCTGCGCGCTGGGCATCAACGTCGACAGCGCCGCGATACCCGACTACGACGTGTTCCACGAGGCACTGGTCGCCGGGTTCGACGAGGTGCTGGCACTGGTGGAACCTGCTGCCACTTAAGGCTCTTCGCACCATCTGGCCGCTATTGCCGACCAAGGACCCGGTTGGCCAGGACTTAGGCCCCTATTTCGCCGATGGTCGACGGCGTTCGAATTGCTGCGTCAACAAGTCACACCGGTCGACAGGAGGGAGACCATGACCGCAGTTCAGGTTCAGCATCAGCCGCGCCCGCTATTTCCGGAGATTTCGGAGCTCTTTACGGCTTTCCCGTCGTTCGCCGGGCTTCGTCCTGTCTTCGATACCCGGCTGATGCGGCTCGAGGATGAGATGAAGGATGGCCGCTACGAGGTACGCGCCGAGATCCCCGGGGTCGACCCCGCCGAGAATATCGACGTCACCGTGCATGACGGGCAGTTGACCATCAAAGCCGAGCGCAGCGAGAAGAAGGATTTCGACGGGCGCTCAGAGTTCAACTACGGTTCCTTCGTCCGCACGGTGTCGCTGCCGGCGGGGGCCGACGAGGACGATGTCAAGGCGACGTATGACAAAGGCATCCTTGTCGTTTCGGTAGGGATCTCCGAATCGAAGCCGCCTGAAAAGCATGTGCCGATTACGGTCGCGAACGGACAATGAACCGTGAGCGGGCTCGCGGCCGGGCATCGCTCGGCCGCGGGTCCACATCGTGTCCCGGCTGGCTGGGCGGTCAGTCCGATTATCCACTAACACAACAATTTTGTGAGCCCAGCTATGACTAAGGCAATCCGTGTTGGCAACACAACACCAGAGCGAATGTTCCGCGATCGGCGTGAAGCCGGACAAGTCCTGGCCGGCCTGTTACAGGCCTATCGCGATCGGCCCGATGTCGTAGTCCTGGGCCTCGCCAGAGGCGGCGTGCCGGTCGCGTGGGAGGTCGCCGCGGCGCTGCACGCGCCGCTGGACGCTTTCGTTGTACGCAAGCTCGGCGTTCCCGGGCACGAAGAGTTCGCGGCGGGTGCACTTGCCAGCGGCGGCCGCGTAGTCATCAATGACGATGTGGTGCGGGGGCTGCGGATCACCCCGCAGCAGTTGCGCGACATCGCCGAACGCGAGGCACGCGAACTGATCAGACGGGAAGCGGCTTATCGCGATGGCCGCAAACCGATTGACGTGGCCGGCAAGACCGTGATTCTGGTCGACGACGGGCTGGCCACTGGTGCCAGCATGTTCGCCGCGGTGCAGGCATTGCGGGAGGCTGAACCCGCTGAAATCGTGATTGCGGTGCCCGCGGCGCCCGAGTCCACCTGCCGCGAGTTCGCCGGACTTGTCGAGGACATGGTTTGCGCGTCGATGCCAACCCCGTTTCTGGCGGTAGGCGCGTCGTTTTGGGACTTCCGACAGGTCACCGATGACGAGGTCCGCGCGTTGCTGGCTACGCCCACCACGAAGCCAACTGCCGCACCGGCAGAGACACCGGCGGACGTCATCCGACGCGTCGCTGTCGACGCCCCTGCGGGTGTGCCGCCACGAGAAGTGCTGTCCGAGTTGATCGGTGACGCTCGAGTCGTGTTGATCGGCGAAAGCTCGCACGGCACCCAGGAGTTCTACCAGGCGCGGGCCGAGATCACGAAATGGTTGATCGAGGAGAAGGGGTTCTGCGCGGTAGCCGCTGAGGCGGACTGGCCCGACGCCTATCGGGTCAACCGCTACGTACGTGGGCTGGGCACGGACACCACTGCCGAGGAGGCCTTACGGGGATTCGAGCGCTTCCCGTCGTGGATGTGGCGCAACGTCGTGGTCCGCGACTTCGTCGAGTGGCTCCGCGCCGCCAATCGGGAATGCAAAGCGGACGGTCGCCGCCAAACCGGGTTCTACGGTTTGGATCTCTACAGCTTGCATCGGTCGATGCACGAGGTGATTTCCTACCTGGACAAGATCGACCCGGTGGCCGCAGCTCGTGCGCGGGCCCGATACGCGTGTTTCGATCACACGTCAGCCGACGACGGTCAGGCGTACGGATTCGCGGCCGCGTTCGGCGCCGGCCTGTCGTGTGAACGGCAAGCCATCGAGCAGCTCGTCGACATTCAGCGCAAGGCCCTTGAGTATGCGCGCCGTGACGGATTGCTCGCCGAGGACGAGTTTTTCTACGCGGAGCAGAACGCCCAGGTGGTACGCAACGCCGAGCGTTATTACCGCGCGATGTTCAGCGGCCGCGTCACGTCCTGGAACTTGCGTGACCAGCACATGGCGCAGACATTGCAAGCGCTGCTGGCACACCTCGACCGGCACCACGACAGCCCGTCGGCGCGAATTGTGGTGTGGGCACACAATTCACACGTCGGCGACGCGCGGGCGACCGAGGTGTTCGCCGACGGTCAGATTACGCTCGGCCAGTTGGCCCGCGAACATTACGGCGACGATTGTCGGCTGATCGGCTTCAGCACCTTCACCGGTACTGTCACCGCAGCCAGCGAGTGGGGCGGCGTGGCCGAACGCAAAATCGTCCGACCGGCGCTACCGGGCAGCGTGGAGGAGCTATTCCACGAAACAGGCCGCCCCGCTTTCCTTGTGGGGCCCTATGGGGATGCGGCGGCTGTGTTGCAGACGGTCAGGTTGGGTCGTGCGATCGGCGTGATTTACCAGCCGGCGACGGAAAGGCACAGCCACTACTACCATGTTCGGCCGTCGGATCAGTTCGACGCGATGATCCACATTGAGCACACGCACGCACTCGAGCCGCTCGAAGTGACCAGCCAATGGAAAGCCGGCGAGACCCCCGAGACCTACCCGACTGGCCTCTGAGGAGCTGGGCAACACGATGAAAAACCTTGTCAGCTCGAACGACCATCGGCCCGCAATCGTGACGTTGACGATGAACCCGGCCCTGGACATCACTACGAGCGCTCAGCAGGTCCGACCCACCGACAAAATCCGTTGCTACGGCGTCCGCTACGACCCAGGCGGCGGCGGCATCAACGTTGCGCGTGTCGCACACGTACTCGGCGCGTCGGTGTCGGCGGTCTTCCCCGTCGGCGGTCCGACTGGGGAGATGCTGGCCGCGCTACTCATCGACGCCGGTATCGCCTTCCACCGTATCAACATCGCTGACAAGACGCGGGAGAGCTTTACGGTCAATGAAGAAAGCAGCGGCCGGCAGTATCGCTTCGTCCTGCCGGGTCCACAGTTGAGCGCCGCCGAACAAGCCCGCTGTCTGGACCGGCTTCGCGCCGCGGCCCAGTCGGCACAGTTCGTGGTGGCCAGTGGCAGCTTGCCGCCCGGTGTGCCCGCCGACTTCTATCAATCGGTGGCAAGTGTCTGCCGGGACGTGGGGTCACGCCTGATTCTGGACACTTCCGGGGCCGGTTTACAACGCGTCACGTCAGGGGTGTTCCTGCTCAAACCGAGCGTGCGAGAACTACGTGAATGCGTCGGGCGGGAACTTCTCACCGAAGCCGAGCAGGCCGGCGCAGCCTTGGAACTGATCGAGCGGGGCCGCGCCGAAGTCGTGGTGGTGTCGCGTGGCTCCCAGGGTGCTCTATTGGCTACCGAACAAGGGTGCCAAAGCTTTCGGGCAGTCCATATGCATTCCGGGAGCGGCGTGGGCGCGGGCGATGCAATGGTCGCTGCGATCACGGTGGGATTGTGCCGAGGATGGCGGCTCGCCAAGTCGGTTCGTCTCGGCATTGCCGCGGGCGCCGCGATGCTCATGACACCCGGGACGGCGGTCTGCAACCGAGACGACGTCATGCGGTTGTTTGATTTCGTCGCGGAGCCGGCAGACCTTGAACCGACGTACCGTTGATGCGATGGATGGACTCAATACGCAGCGACCGACCCGCGAGCTGGCGGTGGACCTTTACCGCGTCGCGGGCGTGGTTCTCATCGTGCTGGGGCACTGGCTGGCCGGATGCGTGACCTATCGCAATGGCGAGTTCGGTCGGCAGAATCCGCTGGTCGACCTGCCCTGGACGCAATGGTTGACCTGGCCCTTCCAGGCGGTCCCGGTGTTCTTCCTAGTGGCAGGTTATGCCGCCGCGGTGTCGTGGACGCATCGGTGCGAAGTCGAGGGGATGCCGCGCCAAGCCTGGCTTCGGCATCGGTTGGCCCGTGTGCTGGGTCCTACAGCGGTGTACGGCGGGCTGGTGTCGGTTGTGGTGGTGACACTCAGCGTTTTCGGCGTCGCGCGCTCGGCGCTGGAGTACGCCGGCTGGGCGCTGGCGATGCATCTGTGGTTCCTCGCCGTCTACCTGATGGTCGTGTCGCTGACTCCCATTGCCGTTGCAGCACAGCGACGCTGGGGGTTGTGGGTGCCGGCGGCGCTGGCGACGGGAGTCATCGTGGCGGACGCCGCAGCGGTACACGCTCACGTACCTTACGTCAATTGGTTGAACTACCTGTTGTGCTGGGGGGCGCTCTACCAACTCGGAATCGCTTGGCGTGAAGGGCTGTTATTCGGACGCAGGCCGGTGGTGCTCGCAGTCGTATCGGCGATCGCATTGGCGTTGCTGATCTGGCGGGCACACTATCCGGTCAGCATGATCGGGGTTCCCGGTCAGACAATGGAGAACTCATCACCGCCATCGGTGGCGATGCTGGCCTTCGCATCCACTCAGGCGGGACTGGCCATCACCGCCGCGCCGCTGCTCAACCGCGTGTTGAGCCGTCGGCATGCGCAGCGTGTGCTGAGTGTTGCCAACAACAATGTGATGGCGCTGTATTTGTGGCACATGGTGCCGGTGGTGATCGTGGCGCTCGTCGGGTATCCGTCCGGATTGTTACCGCAACCGACAGAGGGGACCGGCGCATGGTGGCTGGCTCGGCTGGAATGGGTAGTCGTTCTCGCCATCGTGACGGCGGTTGAGCTCAGGCTGTTGTATTGGCAGCGACGCTTTTCCGCAGCGCCACTACCCACACTGGATGTTGTGCGCGCTACTCGATGGGCCGAACCGCTCATGCTGTGCGGTGCGGCAATGACGGTGTACGGCCTGTGGTCCCTGGCTGCTCTTGGATTCGCTCCAGATGGCCGGTTTCCGTGGATCACAGGCGCAGTGTTCGCCGTGGGTTTGGTCCTGGTCGCGTTGCGGCCTGCGATGGTGGGTCAACAGCCGACGACTAGTTGAGGCTCTCACGGAAAGAGACGGCTATGCGGTCAAAAAGTGCCGTCGCCGCGGTGGCAGTGGTGATGTTGCTCTGTGCCGGCCTGATCACGGCTCCGCACCTCGACGTCGAGTACCAGCCGGTGCTCGTAACCAATCCGGTCGACTACGTCGATACGCTCATCGGCACCGGGACCGGCGGCGAGACGGTGGGGGAGATCAACAACTTCCCAGGTGCTTCGGCGCCGTTCGGCATGGTGCAATACTCGCCGGACACCGTTGACACTTACGCGGGATACGACTACGGGAAGGACCACGTAACCGGATTCAGCATGACGCATGCATCGGTAGGCTGCGCAGCGTTCGGCGACATCTCGATGCTCCCCACTACCACTCCTGTCGGCTCGCATCCCTGGGACGCCAACGAGAAAATCGCCCACAACAGCGAGTTGGGTGGGCCCGGCTACTATCGAGTGCGCTTTCCCGACAGCGGAGTGAGCGCGGAACTCACCGCCACGGTCCGCACCGGTTTCGGCCGGTTCCACTACCCGAACGACGGTCGGCCCGCGCTGTTCGAGGTGCGCTCCAGCGGATCCCTCGCGGGTAATTCCGCGGCGACCATTCAGATCGGTGAGGACAACACCACCATCACCGGATCGGCGACCAGCGGGGGATTTTGCGGCAAAAACAACGTCTACACAGTGTATTTCGCGATGAGATTCAGCCGACCGTTCACGTCGTACGGTACGTGGGGCGGCTTTTCGGTTTACCCGGGTGTGCGCAGCGCATATTCGAGTTACGCCGGACACAGCGGAGGATACGTCGAGTTTCCGGCCGGCTCGGCGGTCGAGGCGCGTACGGCACTGTCTTATGTGAGCGTTGACGGAGCGAGAGCGAACCTGGCCGCCGAAAGCGGTGGAAGCTTCGAGGACATACGCGTGGCCGCGTCCAGAGAATGGAACTCACTGCTGTCACGCGTGACGGTCGCCGGCGCCGACGAAGCGGACCTGATGACCTTCTACACTGCCCTATACCATTCGCTGTTGCACCCCAACACTTTCAACGACATCGATGGCCGTTACATCGGATTCGACAACGTTGTCCATACCGTCGCTGCGGGACACACTCAATACGCCAACTTCTCCGACTGGGATACCTATCGTGGTACTGCCGCGTTGCATGGGTTGCTATTTCCTGAACGTGCCGGCGACATGGCCCAATCCCTGGTGAACGACGCCGAGCAAAGCGGAGCGTTTCCACGCTGGGCGCTGGCCAATGCCGCGACCGCGGAAATGACCGGAGACAGTGTGGTGCCGTTGATCGTCAGCCTTTACGCCTTCGGCGCCAAGGACTTTGATCTCACGACTGCGCTGCGTTACATGGTGAACGCCGCAACGACGGGTGGTGTCGGCCGTTACGGCTATGTCGAGCGACCGGGAATCGCAACCTACTTGGAACGCGGTTACCTTCCGCAAACAACGCAGTCGTGCATCCATGGTTCGGTTCCCAGCGCATCGATCACGCTGGAATGGTCGCTCGACGACTTCGCCATCTCCCGGTTCGCGGCAGCGCTCGGCGATTCCGCGACAGCCACCGAATTTCAGACCAGGTCACAGTTCTGGCAGAATCTGTTCAACCCCACCACCCGCTACCTGTCGCCGCGGAACGCGCTCGGCTTCTTCCCGGATGGCCCAGGGGTTGTGCAGCCGGCCCTGGGATGTTTCAGCCAAATCGGATACGACGAGGGCAATGCCGAGCAATATCTGTGGTGGGTGCCGCACAACGTCGCTGGCCTGGTGACTGCTCTGGGCGGCCGAAACCCGGTCGCAGACCGGCTCGACCGCTTCACCAAGAAGCTCAACGCGGGTCCCCGAGAGCCCTATTTGTGGCTGGGTAATGAGGTGAACTTCGGGGTTCCATGGCTCTACAACTACATCGGTCAACCGTGGAAGACGCAGGCGTTGGTCGACCGGGCGCGCAGCCAACTGTTCGGTCCCACACCCGACGGCGCCCCGGGCAACGACGACCTGGGGGCGCTGTCGAGCTGGTATGTCTGGGCAGCGCTGGGTCTGTATCCGAGCACACCGGGAGCACCGATCCTCACCATCAACACACCGCTGTTTGATCGCGCCGAAATCAAATTGCCGCCCGACAAATCAATTCGGATCGTCGCACCTGGCGCATCGGGCCCACGACGCCTCAAGTACATCGACGGTGTGCGCGTCAACGGCCGGCCCTTCGATCAGACGTCGCTGCCGGAGTCGATCATCCGAAACGGCGGCGAGTTGGTGTATTCGCTGTCCGCGCAACCCAACACGAGCTGGGGCAGCGCTGAGTCCTCGGCGCCGCCGTCGTTCGGTGCGGGCAGCTCAGGCGTGACCGTCAACGTCTCACCCGTCGTCCGCGCGATCGCCCCCGGCGCCACCGAGACGGTGACCGTCGACGTTCAACGGATGATTGAGGGTCCCGGCGACTACATCATCACCGCCGCGTCCTACGACAACGGCATCACTGCCGACCGGGTGTCCGGACACTTCGGTACCGACGGATTCGCGACCACCACCGTCGCGATATCGGTGGCGCCGTCGGTGCGCGACGGTTACTACCCGCTGGTGCTCACCACCACGGCCGGCGGCAGTGCCAGGACGTTTGTGCTTGTGGTCGCCGTCGGGCGGGCCGGGGTCGAGGAATGGCTGACCGGGTGGGGCTAGTCAGCGACCAGCTCACGACGAACGCGCCACGATCACCGGTATCTGGACGGCTTGCACGACCGCGTTGCTGACTGAACCCAAGAGCATACCGGTGAACCCACCCCGCCCGCGGCTGCCCAGCACGAGAAGCTGTGCGGCGGGCGATAGTTCGATCAGTACACGAGCCGGTCGGTCGCAGACGAGCAGCCGGTGCACGGCGACGTCAGGGTAGCGTTCTTGCCAACCCGCGAGACGTTCGGCGAGGCTCCGCTCTTCTTCGGCCTTCACCGCCTGCCAGTCCAAGCCCGGGAGTTCAAAAATTTCGGTATCACTCCACGCGTGTAGCGCGATCAGGTCAACCCTGCGGCGCGACGCTTCGTCGAATGCGATCGCTGTCGCAGCATCTGAGGCCGACGAACCGTCGATACCCAGGAGCACCGGAGCTTGCGCGCGATGCGGCACCGGATCTTCGTCGCGAATCACTGCGACAGGGCAATGTGCGTGCCGCACCAGATTCGAACTCACCGAGCCGAGCACACCGCGAGCCAATGCTCCGCGCCCAGAGTTGCCCACGACGATCAGATCGGCCCGCTGGGACAGCTCGACGAGGGTGGGACAGTGGCCGAGACCGTCATTTGACTTGTTATAGCGATCGAGTCGGCTTTCCCGGCGATGTCGCGCGCAATTTTCAGCGCACCATCGAGAATCCTCCGCCCTTCGTTACCCTGCCAGACTGCAAATTCGGTCGGCGGCGTGAACTGCCGCCACGTGGGCGTAGCGGGGTTCACCACATGAACCACGGTGAGCGGACGGTGGCGCAGCGCTGCGTCATGAGTCGCCCACTCGACGGCGGCAGTTGACGCTGCCGATCCGTCGACACCCACGACGATGCCGAGGTCCTCAGTCCTTGCCGACATATCGCCCTCCTTCGCCGCCTTCTGCTCTACTGCCGCCTGCGGCTCGACTATCGAGACCCGCTGCCGCTCAGGGCTGGCGAGCGACGATGACTGGCATGCGGGACGCGTGGGCCACCGCATTGCTGACCGATCCCACCAGCATGCCGGCGAACCCGCCTCGGCCATGGCTACCCACCACCACCAGCTGCGCCGATTCGGATTGCTTGACGAGGTGATAGGTCGGATGGTCACACTCCACCAGGCGTCGCACCGCCACGTCCGGGTAGCGCTCTTGCCACCCCGCCAACCGCTCGGCGAGGATCCTTTCTGCTTCCGGCTTCACCGCGGGCCAGTCGATGGCCGGGAAGTCGTTCACCTCGACGTCGCTCCAGACATGCAGCGCAACAAGTTCCACCCCTCGCCGCGATGCTTCGTCGAAGGCGATGGCAGTGGCGAGCTCCGAGGTCGGCGAACCGTCGATGCCTACCAGCACGGGTGCCTGATCGGGATGCGGCATCATCGGGTCCTCGTCGTGAATGACCGCAACCGGGCAATGTGCATGGCGGATCAGGTTGGAGCTGACCGAGCCCAGCAAAGCCGGGACCAATCGTCCACGTCGCCGTGAACCCACGACGACCAGTTGAGCCGATTTGGACATGTCGACCAGGGTGGAGACCACCGGGGCGAACAGCACCGCGCTATCGATTTGAATCGGACGGTCTGCCGGACCGGCCTGCCGCGCGATCTCCGCCGCGTTCTCGACAAACGTCTGTGCACGTTCCACTTGCCACTGCGAGAAACTCGCCGGTATCGACCCGTGCGGGAGGGTAAGTCCAATGGGATTGACAGAGTGCACGATAGTCAGCCGGGCATTTCGCATTGCGGCCTCACGCGCCGCAAAGTCGACCGCACAGTTCGACGCCGGGGACCCGTCGACACCAACCAACACTTCCAAACGGTCCTGCGCGCCGGACATGTTTCGTCTCCTTGCATCTGACGGCTACTGCGGCCACCGAGCCCATCGTCAGGCCGACGTGCTTCAGTGACTAGGGGGCCTAAGTCCCTTATCAGATGGCCACAAGACCTCTACCTGGTCGCTGCCGGCGCAATGATGATGGTTGACGCAAATCATCAGATGGAGCTGCCGTGATCGTTGATCCCCGCTACCACGATGCAGTGATCTTCGAAGCTGAAGTCGTAGCAGATCCTGCGTACGCCGACGCCGTGATCACGTTGATGCGCGCCTTGCAGCGAGCCGGTGTCAAATCGGCGGTGTATTCGTTGGGCGGCGCGTGCGACGAGATGTTGCGCGCCGGTGGCGTCGATGCTCATGTTTCGGTGCGGATCGACGGGTCTGGGCAGCCGGACGTTGCGGTCCCGGGGGTGGCGGCACGCTGGCTGGCTGTCCGGCCCGGCCGGTGCGTGTTGGTCGTGAACTCCGAACGCGCTGTTGTTGCGGCACAAGACGGTGGCTTTGCCCTGGTCGTGGCGGTGGGCCCGCCGGAGTTGCTGGGATTGGGCGCCGATGTCGTGGTCGGTGAGCTCGCCGAAATCAGGGTGCGCGCCGGAGATCGCCGGATCTCCGAACTTCCCGACGCGCTGGACTGCTACCCCCAGCTGGATGCGGCACTGGCATTTCGGCGGCCGGTGGTGCTTTTCGACTTTGACGGGACGCTGGCAGAGATCACCGACGATCCTTCCTCGGCCGGGCTTGTGCCGGGCATGGCGGAGCTGCTCGGGGCATTGGCGCCGTTGTGTACGGTGGCCGTGCTGAGCGGCCGTGACCTAGCCGACATTCGCAGTCGGGTGGGCTTGGACAATATCTGGTACCTGGCAAGCCACGGCTTCGATGTGGTGGACGCGCACGGCTCACATCACGAGAACGACACTGCATTGGCAGCAGTTGCCGCTTTCGAACGGGCAGCAGCCGAACTCCGAGAACAACTTGCTGAGGTTGACGGAATCAATGTGGAAAACACGCGGTTTGGCGTTGCTGTTCACTACCGCAACACCGCCGAGGATGAGGTTTTCCGTGCCACTGCGGCCGTGCGGCAGATCGCCAAGCGCGATGGTTTCCGCGTCGCCGAAGGACGCAAAGTCATCGAATTACTCCCCGATGTCGCATGGGAAAAAGGCAAGACGATTGAGTGGATCCTGCATGAACTCTCCGACGATCGCTCCGCGCTGATTCCGGTTTATGTCGGTGACGAGCTCACCGACGAGGACGCGTTCGACATGGTTCGTTACCACGGTATCGGCATCCTGGTGGCGCACGATGAAGACGGCGACCGGGCATCCGCAGCACAGTTCACGCTCGAGAATCCGAATGCGGTGCGAGCGTTCGTCGAGAGACTTGCCGCAGATATCCGGCGACACTCTGCGTCGACGGTTCCATGGTCGATCGTCTTCGACGGCTACGAGCCAACGCAGGAGCGTCTGCGGGAAGCGCTGTGCACCGTCGGCAACGGCTATATGGCAACGCGCGGATGTGCGCCGGAAGCGTGGGCGAGCGAAGCGCACTATCCCGGCACCTACGTCGCGGGTGTCTACAACCGGCTGGCTGACCGAATACTCGGCCAGACCGTGGAAAACGAGAGCATGGTAAACCTGCCCAATTGGTTGCCGCTGACGTTCCGGATCGATGACGGTCCCTGGTTTGAACTTGACGAGGTCAAACTGTTGGCCTACCGGCAAGAGCTGGACGTCCGCCGCGCCGTGTTGACGCGCACATTGCGTTTCCAGGATGCCGCGGGACATATCGCATCCGTAACGCAGCACCGTCTGATCGCAATGCACGCGCCGCACGTGGGAGTGTTACAGACAACGGTCGTAGCTGAGAACTGGTCGGGGACAATCCAGTTCCGATCTCTGATTGATGTCGGAGTCAAAAATGACCTGGTGAGTCGCTACCGCGATCTCTCCGGCACCCACCTCACAACCCTGCGAGCCGAATCGCTGTCCGACGATTCCGTGCTTGCCGTCGTCGAGACAAACCAATCCCATATCTCGGTGGCACTGGCTGTCCGCACGGCAGTCTGGCGTAACGACGAACGTTGGCCCGCGAACTATGAGTTCATTCTGCAAGACGGACAACGCGTGGGCCATGACATCACGCTGTCCGCGCAGGCCGGCGAACCGATAACGGTGGAGAAGGTGGTCGCCCTCTACACCGGGCGCGACCGCGCGATCTCCGAGCCGGCAACCGAGGCTGCACAGCGCTTGCAATTCGTGGGTCGCTACCGAGATCTGCTGGCAGGCCATGTCTCTGCATGGGCCCATCTGTGGGAATGCTTCGCGCTCGACATCACCGACGGCATCGACGAGCTACCCGTGATACGGCTACATCTCTTGCATATGCTGCAGACATTGTCACCCCACAGCGCAGATCTCGACGTGGGTGTTCCTGCCCGCGGGTTGCACGGCGAGGCCTATCGCGGCCATGTGTTCTGGGACGAGCTGTTCGTCCTGCCAGTGCTGAACTTGCGCCGGCCCGAATTCACCCGATCGGTTCTCGATTATCGGTACCGGCGGCTACCTCAAGCGCGTCGGGCCGCACGGGCCGCCGGCCGGGGTGGGGCGATGTATCCGTGGCAGTCAGGCAGTAGCGGTCGCGAGGAAAGCCAGCGGCTGCATCTGAATCCCCGGTCCGGGCGGTGGAATCCAGATCCCAGTGCCCGGGCCTACCATGTGGGTCTCGCTGTGGCGTACAACGTTTGGCAGTACTACCAGGCGACCGCCGATCTGGAATATCTGCAAAGATTCGGCGCGGAGATGATGGTCGAAATCGCGCGGTTCTGGGTGAGTTTGGCTCGATTTGACACCCAACTCGACCGCTTCGTCATCCGCGGTGTCATTGGTCCCGACGAATTTCACACCGGCTATCCGGGCCGGCTTTACGACGGGATCGACAACAACGCGTACACCAACGTGATGGCCGTCTGGGTCATCGTGCACGCGATGGAGGCCCTGGCGCTCCTGCCGCTGCGCGACAGGCTTGCCGTACAAGAAGCGACGGCCCTGGAGTGCGCCGATCTAGACCGGTGGGACGACATCAGTCGTCGCATGTTCGTGCCATTCCACGGCGACGGAGTGATCAGCCAGTTTGAAGGTTACGACGATCTGGCCGAACTCGATTGGGACTCATATCGGCAGCGCTACGGCAACATTCAGCGGCTGGACCGCATCTTGGAAGCCGAAGACGACAACGTCAACCATTACAAGGCGTCCAAACAAGCCGACGCGCTCATGTTGTTCTATCTCTTGTCCACCGAGCAGTTGCAGGATCTGTTCGGCCGGCTCGGCTACCGATTCGCACCCGACCAAATCTCGAAGACCGTCGAGTACTACTTGCCGCGCAGCTCGCACGGATCGACCTTGAGCGCTGTCGTGCACTCGTGGGTGCTGGCCCGCGGGAACCGCGCCCGCGCGATGGAATACTTCCGCCAGGTTCTCAAGTCTGACATCGCCGACATCCAGGGCGGCACCACCGCGGAAGGAATCCACCTCGCGGCCATGGCCGGCAGTGTGGATCTGCTGCAACGCTGCTTTACCGGTTTGGAGATGCGTGGCGACCGGCTGGTTCTTGCCCCTGAATGGCCGGAAGAGCTGGGTGCGCTGACGTTTCCGCTGCAGTATCGCGGACATCGGTTGCACCTGCGGGTAAGCGGGCGGTCGGCGACAATCAGCGCTGAACCTTCAGAGGCGGCGCCGATCCAGGTGGAGTGCCGCGGTCGTGTCTATCGGTTGACACCCGGGTCGACAATCGAGACCTGTTAGCCAGGGTCCAACGTCTACCGCGGAAAGGCCCTACGGCTCCTGCCTACTCGCTGATCGATCGATAGCGTCGATGTCGACCAAGATAAGGAGCTGCGATGGAGAAATCACCCGGACCCGTGGTCGTCGGCATCGACGGCTCGGATGCCGCGATCAAAGCTGCCGAGTGGGCAACCAAAGAAGCTCTCCACCAAGATGTTCCGCTGCGGCTCGTCCACGTCATGCAAACGGCGCATCGGCTCCAGCAGGAATACGCCGAGAGCGCGTTGCGCGCTGCGTGTGCAGCGGTTGAGGCCACCGGCCTACCGGTGAAGGTCGACACTTCAGCAATCCGGGGCGACGCGGGTTCTGTGCTGCTCGAGGAATCCCGCGGCGCTTCGCTGGTCTGCGTCGGATCGGTGGGAATCGGCCGGGTGGCCAGCATGCTGCTGGGTTCGACCGCCAGAAAGCTTGCCGAACAAGCACATTGCCCAGTCGCGATCATCCGGCGTGACGAAGATGCGACGGCATCCCCAGGTGGTTTCATCGCGGTCGTCCTTGATGACCAACCGGGCAACGACGAGGTCGTACGTTGGGCCATGGAGGAGGCGCGGGTCCGCAGGGCTTCGGTTCTGGCGCTCGGGGTCTGGCGGTGGGCCCTCCTGGGGATCGGCTACGAGAGGCTATACCGACGCCTGGACCACTGGTTGCGCCGGTACCCGGATGTGCGCGTTGAAGTCGCCGCCACCCGCACCAGCGTGACGCGCTATCTGGAGGGACAACGCGGCGCGGTTCAACTCATCGTGATCGGCCCTGAGGATGCCGACAAGGTCGCCGAGTTGGTGGGCCCGCACAGCGTGCCGATTCTTGCCCACGCTGATTGCTCCGTGCTGATCGTGCGGGGGTAGGGGCTTCGCCTAGCGTCGAGCACAGGGCTGTGCCAGCGCGTCGAGTTCGGGGGTGTCGGTGCCGGTCAGCCGGCGGTGCATCGCCCAGGCGATCCGGGCGGCCTGGACTTTGGCGTGTTCGGCCACTGGTCCGCAATACATTTCGTCGACGGTGTCGTGCCAGGTGGTCAGCCAACGGACAAAGTGACGGCCGGACAGCGGAGCCCGTTCGTGTACGCGACGGTGAGCGTGCAGAGCGCTGCCCCGATAGCGGCCGGCCCGGAACAATACGGTCTCCCAGAAGTCACACATGACCGGAAGGTGCGAGTCGAGTCCGCGGGCGCGCAACTCGGCGAACGGCTCACTGAGTATCTCGTCATCGAGAACCCGGCCGTAGAACCGTCGCAGCAGAGCCTCGATGTCGGCGCGGCTGTTCAAGTCAGTCATCGGCGATCACCTGCGCGATGCACAGCTCCGGTTCGGCGAACGGCTGCAGCTCGGCTCGCAACGCCGGGTCGAGCAAGCCTTCCAGCAGACCCCGATGCAGCGCGCAGCCTACTTCCGGATGGGCAGCGGCCAGTTCCCGGACCGGACAGGCGTGTAGCAGCAGCCTGCGGGTGCCCGGTGTGGCCGGTGGAGTCAGCTCGGGTCCGAATCCCATTCGCCGGAAGAGCTCTGCTGTGCGCTGCGCCCCGCGATCGAGAGTTCCTGCGGCAGCGTCGGTGTCGGTGTCCGAGCCGACAGCAAGGCGCTCCGCCCAGCGCCGGCCGACCCGTTCGGCACGGCGGCGTCGCTTTTCGACAGTGTCACCGAGTTCCAGCGCAAGCAGCTCGGCAAGGCTCTGATAGTCGAAATATTCCTGTGCCGCAACGTATCCGGTGCGCGGCCGACCGACCCCCGTGGAGGCAACCCGGGTGCGGTAGACCAGGCCCTGCTCGCAGAGCCGCTCGAGGTGAAAACGCGCCGTGGTGACGTGCAGCCGCAGTTGCTCGGCAAGTTCGACCGCGTCAACCGGGCCGTCAGATGCGCGGACCAGATCCAGCACCCGTTCGCGTTGCCGGTTTTGTGGCCCCCGGCGGCGCCGGCCCGTACTGTCGTCCACCCCAGTGCCCTCGATTCGACTAATTTAGTGCATATTATTCCTCTAAATATGTCTTTGCGGAAGGGTCGACCGCCGAGACGGTTCTCACAGTCGGTCCAGCCGCGCCCGGTAACCTCGCTGCCGTGCTGTTGACCTCGCTCGACTCCGCTGCTGCCACCGATCTGCGCGACGCGGTACACATCGACGACGTCGTGTTGAGCCGCAGCGATCTGGTCGGGGCCGCTACGTCGGTGGCTGAACGGGTCGGCGGGGCCGAGCGCGTCGCGGTGCTGGCCACGCCGACCGTGCCCACCGTGCTGGCGGTCACCGGCTGTCTGATCGCCGGAGTCCCGGTGGTGCCGGTCCCCGCCGACGTCGGACAGGCGGAGCGCCGACACATCCTCACCGATTCCGGAGCGCAAGTGTGGCTGGGCCCGGTGCCGGAGGACCCGGAGGGCCTGCCGCACATCCCGGTGCGGATGCACGCCCGCTCCTGGCACCGCTATCCGGAGCCGCCGCCGGAGGCCACCGCGCTGATCATCTACACCTCGGGCACCACCGGCCCGCCCAAGGGTGTGCCATTGAGTCGGCAGGCGATCGCAGCGGACCTCGACGCGTTGGCGCAAGCGTGGCAGTGGACGCCCGACGACGTCTTGGTGCACGGATTGCCGCTGTTTCACGTACATGGTCTGGTGCTGGGTCTGCTCGGCTCGTTGCGAGTGGGAAACCGGTTCGTGCACACCGGAAAACCCACTCCCGAGGGGTATGCTCAGGCCCGTTCGCGGGTGGGCGGCACGCTGTACTTCGGCGTGCCGACCGTCTGGTCGCGGGTGGTAGCCGACCCGGCCGCGGCCGAGGAGTTACGGCCCGCCCGGCTGCTGGTATCCGGCAGCGCCGCGCTGCCGGTACCGATTTTCGATCAGCTGGTCACGCTCACCGGGCACGCGCCCGTCGAACGCTATGGCAGCACGGAATCCCTCATCACGGTGTCAACCCGCGCGGATGGCGAACGTCGCCCCGGCTGGGTGGGCCTACCGTTGGCCGGGGTGCAGACACGCCTGGTCGACGACACCGACCGCCCGGTACCGCACGACGGGGAAACCATTGGGCGGCTTCAGGTTCGCGGCCCGACGGTGTTCGACGGCTACCTGAACCGGCCGGATGCCACCGCCGAAGTATTCGACGCCGAAGGCTGGTATCGCACCGGAGATGTCGCAGTCATCGACGGCGGGGGTATGCATCGCATAGTGGGACGCGAGTCGGTCGACCTGATCAAATCCGGCGGATATCGCGTCGGCGCAGGCGAAATCGAGACGGCGCTACTGGGACATCCCGGTGTGGACGAGGCGGCTGTTGTCGGGTTACCCGACGAGGACCTGGGTCAGCGGATCGTCGCGTTCATCGTCGGCGATGCCAACCCCGATGAGCTGATCAGCTATGTCGCCGAGCAGCTTTCGGTGCACAAGCGTCCGCGCGAGGTGCGCGTGGTCGACAGTCTGCCGCGCAATGCGCTGGGCAAGGTGCTCAAGAAAGAATTGCTGCGCGACTGACGTTCGAACCCGCTTCGAGCGGGCACAAATGTACGCACTGTGCGGCGTGTCGGTGTACAAACGCGCCCGTTCGCGAAGATTAGTTGGCGTGCAGGTCGGCGTTCAGCGCGATGCCCTGGCCGTCGCGGGACACCACCTCGACGGCGCCGCTTTGCGAATTGCGGCGAAACAGCATGTTGTTGCCGCCGGAAAGCTCCCGTGCCTTGACCGAGCTGCCGTCGGGCATGGTGACCTTGGTTCCTGCGGTGACATACAACCCGGCCTCGACCACGCAGTCGTCACCCAACGAGATCCCCAGCCCCGCATTGGCGCCGAGCAGACACCGCTTGCCGATGGAGATGACCTCGGTGCCGCCGCCGGACAGTGTCCCCATGATCGACGCACCGCCACCGACATCGGAGCCGTCGCCGACGACCACTCCCGCCGAGATTCGGCCTTCCACCATCGAGGCGCCCAGCGTGCCGGCGTTGTAGTTGACGAATCCTTCGTGCATCACTGTGGTGCCCGCCGCCAAATGCGCGCCCAACCGCACGCGGTCGGCGTCGGCGACTCGCACCCCCGACGGGACGACGTAGTCGACCATCCGGGGAAACTTGTCGACGCCGTACACGGTGACCGGCCCGCGCCGGCGCAGCCGGGCCCGCACGGTCTCGAAACCTTCGATCGCACAAGGCCCGTGGTTGGTCCACACCACGTTGGTCAGCACGCCGAAGAAGCCGTCGGTGTTGAGACCGTGCGGCGCAACGAGTCGATGCGACAACAGATGCAATCGCAGATACGCGTCATAGGCGTCGGTGGCCTTGTCCTTTAGCGACCCGATCACGGTGCGGACCACGACGCTTTCGGTGCCGCGGTCCTCGTCGCGGCCTGCGAGGGCCGCCAGCTCGTCGGGAACCTCGGTGCCCGACAACCGTGCAGTGCCGCTCTCCGCGCCGTCAGTCAGTTCCGGTGCGGGAAACCAGGTGTCGAGGACCGACCCGTCGGCGGCGAGCGTCGCCAACCCAATACCCGAAGCTCCAGTCACGCGGGCAACGCTACTTTCTTCTGCCGAGCAAGCGCAAAAGTCCCCGACACGCCGGGGCGGAGGGTGCCTTTGTGTCTGCTCGGCGCGAGGGGGCCTCCCAGTAGGCTGGGCAGCGTGCTGGATTTAGCCGGGGATCCGATCGAGCTGACTGCCGCGTTGGTCGATATCCCCAGCGAGTCGGGGCACGAGGCCCGCATCGCCGACGAGGTCGAGTCCGCGTTGCGCACCCAGACGAACTTCGAAGTCATCCGCAACGGCGACGCCGTGCTGGCCCGCACCCGGCTCGGCAGGCCCACCCGGGTATTGCTGGCCGGGCACCTGGACACTGTTCCGATCGCCGACAACGTGCCCAGTCGCCGAGACGGCGAGATGTTGCACGGCTGCGGCGCGGCGGACATGAAATCCGGGGATGCGGTGTTTCTGCATCTGGCCGCCACCGTGAGCGAACCCGCGCACGACTTGACGTTGGTGTTTTATGACTGCGAGGAAATCAAGGCCGCCGCAAACGGTTTGGGTCGCATCGAGCGCGAGCTGCCGGACTGGCTGGCGGCAGATGTGGCCATCCTCGGCGAACCCACCGCCGGCTTCATCGAGGCGGGCTGTCAGGGCACGCTGCGAGTCGTCATTCATGCCACCGGAACGCGTGCGCACTCGGCGCGGCCGTGGTTGGGCGACAACGCCATTCACAAGCTGGGCGCCGTGCTGGACCGGCTCGCGGCCTATCAGGCCCGTGAGGTCGACATCGACGGCTGCATCTATCGCGAGGGCCTCTCGGCGGTGCGCATCGACGGGGGCGTGGCCGGCAATGTCATCCCGGATGCGGCGTCGGTGACGGTCAATTTCCGGTTCGCGCCGGATCGCTCGCCGGAAGCTGCGCTGGCACACCTCCACGACGTGTTCGCTCGCCTCGACGTGCGCATCGAGCAAACCGACTGCGCGGCCGGCGCGTTGCCCGGATTGTCCGCGCCGGCCGCGAAGGCGTTGGTCGACGCGGCCGCAGGCCAGGTCCGGGCCAAATACGGCTGGACCGATGTGGCGCGGTTCGCCGCCCTGGGTATCCCCGCGGTCAACTACGGGCCCGGTGATCCCAACCTGGCGCACCGGCGCGACGAGCGGGTCGCGGTCGCGCAGATCACCGCCGCAGTCGACCTGCTGCGCGGCTACCTGAGCAGCTAACCGCGCTTGGCCTGCGCCGCGGCGTCGGCGGCCGCCGGATGCAGCCCGGCTTCGGCCAGGTCGGCGGCCACGTCGGCCAGTGCGGCGCAGTCACCGGCTGCCAGCGCGCGGGCATGCGCCAGGGTGAGCCTGCCGAGCGCGCAGTCCACTTCGACGGCGAGGCGCTCGGTGCGGTACACCGCACGGGTGTCCCCGAGCCGGGTGGCGTCCTGCAGCGCGCGCAGCGCGATCGCCGACTGGCCGCCACGCTCGGCCGCCTGCACGGCTTCGCGGGCGGCGTCGATTGCGGCGGGGGTATCGCCGCGCGTGGCTTTCGACCACGCTCTGGCCAACGCCAGTTCCGGCGCGAACAGCGCCGATTTCAGACCATGCCGGGACTCGGCTCGGCTGAGCGCCTTTGCCGCCGCAAGCTGGTCGCCCCGCTGGGCCAGCGCCTGGGTGAGCAGCATCAGCGACAGTGGGCCCCACGAATAACCGGTACGCTCCAGCGCCGCGGCCGCTGGCTCCAAAAGTGCTATGGCGGTGTCGAATTCGCCCTGGGCGATGGCGACGTAGGCCACCAGCACCTCACCGATCGCCCGGCCCGGCTGCTGCAGCTCGGCGAAGTCGGTGTAGCGCTGCGCCAACGCGCGTGCCGCGTCCAGCCGGCAGGCCATCAGCAACGTCGTGACCCGGGCAAACCCACTGGTGAACCGCAACAAACCGGGATGCTCCACGGCCTGCGCGCGGCCGGCGAGCGCCTCGACGTCGTCGAACCGTCCGGCGCGGGCCGAACACAACGCCGCCGTCGACGCCGCCCATCCCACGCCGACTTGGTCGGCATGCGGTGACGCCAGCACCTCGCCGGCGACCCGCAACGCGCTCAGCGGAGTGCCCGCGTTCATCGCGAAGGTCGCGGCCAGCGCGTCGAGCGTGGCCCGGGCCGTCGGCGCCGAGACCCGGTTGCGGGTGGTCTGCAAGAACGCGGTGGCCCGCTCCGGCTCGCTGAGCATCCAGAATTGGTTCGCCGCCCGCGGCAGCGCCCACGCCATCAGCTCGGTGTCCGACAACGTGTCGGGG
This sequence comes from Mycobacterium shimoidei, assembly GCA_002101905.1. Classification (GTDB taxonomy): domain Bacteria; phylum Actinomycetota; class Actinomycetes; order Mycobacteriales; family Mycobacteriaceae; genus Mycobacterium; species Mycobacterium shimoidei. The sequence continues at coordinate 90,539 of LQPU01000010.1, forward strand.
TCCACCGCGGCCAGCACAGCGCCGGCCTCGCGGCCGCGGCCCTGCCAGGCCAGCGCGTAGGCCAGTGACAGCCGCGCGGCCAAACCACCGGACTGATCCACTGCGGCCCTGCCCAGTCGTTCGGCCAGGATCAGGCTGCCGAGTCGCAGCGCCTGCTGGGCCGCCTCGGTGACGTCCGGATACGGCTCCTCGCCGTCAACGGCCAGCGCCGCAACGCGGAGCTGATCGCTGATGCGGTCCGAGGGCCGCGCCGACAACTGCCCGGCAATCGCGGTGCGCAACCGGCGGGCGCGCTCGGAGGGCAACGCGGCGCGGGCGCGGTCGGCGTAGCACGGATGCGCGGCGCGGACCAGCGCGTCGGCGTCGGCGGTCACGGCACCGGCGGCTTGTGCGGCGGCGACGGCCTGCTCGCCGACCAGTGCGGTCAGGTCGTCACGCTGCAGGGGCTCGGCGACCGCCAGATGATCCAGCACCGCACGCACATCCTGAGCCAAGCCGCCGAGGTAGCGGTCGATCAGTCCGGAAAGTGACGTATCGCCGTCGGGAAGCCCGCCGTCCTCGACAAGCCGCTGCAAGCACAGCGGGTTGCCGTGGCTGCTCGCGAAGGCGTCGTCGACGTTCGCCGACCAGCCCGCCGATTCCAGCAACGCCGCCGTCTGCGGCTTGTCCAGCGGCTGCACCTCGACACGGTTGAGCAGATTGTCGGTCCACAGCGCGGTCACTGCGGCGGGCAGCTCGCTTTGTGCGCGGGCGGTGACGATCAGGCGCGCTGAGCGCCGCAGCGCCAGCTGGTAGACGAGTGAGGCCGACAATTCGTCGAGGTGGTGCGCGTCGTCGACCACCAGCAGCAGATCGCCGCCCACCAGCGAGTCGTGGGCGGCACGCAGCAGCGCGGCGGGCCGGCCCATCTCGGCCACTTCGACGAGGCTGCCGAACGCGCCGAACGGGACCATCCGCTCCGATGGGGTGCCAATCACCCAGCGGACGACGGTCGACGGCGCGTCCGCTACGAATCTTTCGGCGGCTACCCGTGCGGTCAGCGACTTGCCGATGCCGTCGGGTCCGATCAGCACGACGCCCGACCGGTCGGCGTCGGCCAGGGCGACCGTTACGCGGTCCAGCGCCGCTTCGTCCGGCGTGCAAACCCATGGCACCCGCCGGATTCTATGGCCCCCGCTGTGCCGGCATGGCACTAGGCCGAAATGCGTGTGGCGGCCTGGTCTACGTTTCGGGTGTGCCTTCGCAAGCTGATGAGTGGGCGGTCTGTGTGTACTGCGCATCCGGGCCGACGCATCGGGAGCTGTTGACGCTGGCCGCTCAGGTCGGCGAGGCGATCGCGGACCGCGGCTGGACCCTGGTGTGGGGCGGCGGCAACGTCTCGGCGATGGGCGCGCTGGCCACCGCAGCGCGGGCCCGTGGCGGCAGGACCGTCGGCGTGATTCCCAAGATGCTGGTTCACCGCGAACTCGCCGATACCGATGCCGACGAGCTGATCGTCACCGACACCATGCGGGAGCGCAAACAGATCATGGAGGAGCGCGCCGACGCGTTCCTCGCCCTGCCCGGCGGCATCGGCACCCTTGAGGAGCTGTTTGAGGCTTGGACCGCCGGATATCTCGGCATGCACGAAAAACCCGTGGTGGTACTCGATCCCGACGGGCACTTCGATGGGCTCCGCGCCTGGCTGTACGGGTTGGTCGATTCCGGCTACGTCTCGGAGGCGGCGCTGGACCGACTGCTGGTGGTCGACGAGGTCGATGCGGCACTGGACGCCTGCGCACCCGGCTGAGCGATACCTGACCCCGACAAGGTTAGGCTCGCCGCCAGAGAACCCAGAGACCGTACGCAGCGAAATGGGGAGCCAAAGTGTCCGATGTCGGGCTGGTCGATATCGCAAGCCGGGTGCCCGGCGTCTTAGCCGACGTGCCGGTGATAGTGCGTGGTGTGGTGACCGGGCTGCTGGCCCGCCCGACGTCGAAGACGTCGATCGGCAAGGTGTTCCAGGCGCGGGCCGCCCGCTACGGCAACCGGGTCTTCCTGCGGTTCGGTGATCAGCAGCTGACCTATCGCGAGGCCAACGAAGCGGCCAACCGGTACGCCGCCGTGCTCGCCGCGCGGGGCGTCGGCCATGGCGACGTGGTCGGGATCATGCTGCGCAACTCGCCCAGCACGGTGCTGATGATGCTCGCCGTCGTCAAATGCGGTGCGATCGCCGGGATGCTCAACTACCACCAGCGCGGCGAGGTGCTGGCCCACAGCCTGGGCCTGCTGGACGCCAAGGTGCTGGTTGCCGAATCCGATCTGGTCGAAGCGCTCACCGAATGCGGCAACCCGGGCCCCGCACCGATGACCATCGAGGAGATGGACCGGTTGGCCAGCACCGCGCCCACCGCCAACCCGCCGTCGGCGTCGGCGGTGTTGGCCAAGGACACCGCGTTCTACATCTTCACCTCCGGCACCACCGGCCACCCCAAGGCCAGCGTGATGAGCCATCGACGGTGGCTGGCGGCGCTGGCCGCATTCGGCGGACTGGGCTTGCGGCTCAAGGGATCCGACACGCTCTACAGCTGCCTGCCGCTGTACCACAACAACGCGCTGACGGTCGCCGTGTCGTCGGTGATCAACTCCGGGGCAACGCTGGCGCTGGGCCGCTCGTTCTCGGCGTCGCGGTTCTGGGACGAGGTGATCGCCAGCGACGCGACGGCGTTCATCTACATCGGCGAGGTGTGCCGCTACCTGCTCAACCAGCCGGCCAAACCGACCGATCGTGCCCACAAGGTGCGGGTCATCGCCGGCAACGGGCTGCGCCCGGAGATCTGGGAGGAGTTCACTGCCCGGTTCGGCATCGGGCGGGTTTGCGAATTCTATGCGGCCAGCGAAGGCAACACCGCGTTCATCAACATCTTCAACGTGCCCAAGTCGACCGGCGTCGCGCCGATGCCGTTGGCCTACGTGCGCTACGACCCGGACACCGGCGCGCCGCTGCGCGACGAGAGGGGCCGGGTCATGCGAGCACCCGCGGGTGAGCCCGGCCTGCTGCTCAGCCCAGTCAACAAACTGCAGCCGTTCGACGGTTACACCGATCCGGCTGCCAGCGAGAAAAAGCTGGTGCGCAACGCTTTTCGCGAAGGCGACTGCTGGTTCAACACCGGCGACGTGATGAGCCCGCAGGGCATGGGGCACGCGGCGTTCGTCGACCGGCTCGGTGACACCTTCCGGTGGAAGGGGGAGAACGTCGCCACCACACAGGTCGAGGCGGTGGTGGGCGCTGAGAAGTCGGTCGAGGAATGCGCCGTTTTCGGGGTGGAAGTCCCGCGCACCGGTGGGCGCGCCGGGATGGCGGCGGTCAAGCTGCGCGACGGCGCGGAGTTCGACGGCAAGGAATTGGCGCGCTGCGCCTACGAACAGCTGCCGCCCTACGCCTTGCCGCTGTTCATCCGCGTGGTCGACTCGATGGAGCACACCACCACCTTCAAGAGCCGCAAGGTGGATTTGCGCGAGCAGGCATACGGGCCCGGCATCAAGGACCCGATCTATGTGCTGGCCGGCCGCGACGAGGGCTACGTGCCGTTCTACGACGAGTACCCAGACGAGGTTGCGGCCGGAAAACGGCCCCGGGGCTGAATCCTCGCGGCGGCGTGCGCCTTCGCGGGCAGCGGACGTTGTGTGCGGATTCTAACACTAAAAAATATTGACTAAAGAAACTCTTGCGTTCGAGACTTCAAGCACGGGTCTCAACTCTGGATGCAAGAGGCAATATGACCGCTCTGCGAGAAACGTTCGCTGCTGGTGACGTGCGGCGGATTGGGCTGCGCGCCGTCGCGCGCTTGGCGGCATGGACAATCGGATTGATCGTGGCGGGGTGGGTCGTTCCCGGAGTTTCGGTGTCGGCGTCGGGGGTCATCTTCGCGGTCGCGTTCTTCTCGCTGGCGCAGACGACTCTGTCGGTGTGGATTTTGAAGCTGCCACAGGAATGGGTGGCTCTTGCGCTCGGAGGTACTGGCTTTGTCCTCACCGTCGCCGCGATGAGTCTTGCCGCGGCGTTTTCTCACGGGGTGAGCATCTCTGGGCTGGCCTCCTGGGTTGCCGCGACGATCGTGGTGTGGCTCATGACAACGATCTGCGCCATTTTGTTGCCCGAGGTATACCGCCGGTAAGCGACGACGGATGGAGAAGTAATGGGGCACACGCATCATGACCCGACGGATCATTTTCGGACGACGCATCCGCATGCGGGTATCACGATGAAGGACAACTTCTTCTGGCCTGGGTTCATCCTCCTGGCGGTCGGCGTGATCGGAATGATCGGCACTACGGTGGCCGCCGCCTACCGGCAGTACGAATGGTTTGGCACGGCAGCGCTGGTCGCCGTGCTCGGAGTGGTCGCCGGCACGTTATGGTTCCTCGTCGAGGTTCGCCGCGTCACCGGTCTTGATGAGCAGTGGGCCCGGCAGTCAAGCTAGGCACCCGTGGCTTATTAGGTGCCAATTCCGCTGGGGCCGTTGAGGTTGCCCCGGTGAAGTTACCTTTGTCAAATTCCATTGCTGTTAGATTGGTCGGATGGATATCGGTGTTGGCGGCGGCCTTGATGCCGTGGCAGGGCTGAGCAGTCTGGACGACCCGGCGCGACGCCGTCTCTACGAATATGTCGCCTCGCGTGACAAGCCGGTGGCGCGCGACGAGGCCGCCACCGCGGTGGGCATCAGCCGCACGCTGGCGGCCTACCATCTGGACAAGCTGGCCGACGCGGGGATCCTCGCGGTCAGTTATGCGCGTCCACCCGGTCGGTCGGGTCCCGGGGCTGGGCGTCCGACGAAGCGATACACCCGTACACAGCAAGAACTCTCGGCAAGTGTGCCGCCACGAAACTACGGGTTGCTGGCGAGGTTGCTCGCCCAAGCCGTCACCGCCGATACGTCGGGGGCGGTAGCCTCAGCGGTGGCGGCAGCGGCGCGTAAGGCCGGGCGCACCAGCGCCGGCGACGGTGGTGTCATTGACTCGTTGTGCGGGTCTGGGTATGAGCCTGCTCGAACCGCCGCTGGTGATATCGAGTTACGGAATTGCCCGTTTCACCAACTGATGCGTGAGTATCCGGAGTTGGTGTGTGGGCTCAACTTGGAACTGATTCAGGGCATGCTCGAAGCGCGTGGCGAGCGGCCTTCGCGAGCGGTGTTGGCGCCCCGCGAGGACCGATGCTGTGTCGTAGTGCGTGCCGCGCAGCGTCGTGCCAAGACCCGTCCCGTGCACCGGAGCAAAGCAAAGTAGCACGCAGTTGGCACCAGCCGCTGAGATCGTGCTCCCGATTCTGTTGGGATCAAGGCCTTTTCGCTTCTGGCGCATCAAACTACCGCCTTCGCCGGCAGTCTGTATTTTGTCAAGATTCATTGGTGTTACATTTGGCACGTCGATGTGCGGTGACCGCAATGCTGCCGTGGTTGTAGCGCGACGAGTCGTGCCACGCCGGAAGGAGGCGACAGGTGAACCTGTTAGAAGCACTCGGGTTGCAACACCCGGTGATCCAGGCCGGCATGGGCGGCGGTGTGGCCGGCGGCGAACTGGCCGGATCGGTGTCGGCTTCCGGTGCGCTGGGCACCGTGGGAATCGCCGACCCGCACACCTTCGCCGGCGAGCTGCGCCGCGCGTCCGAGCTGGCGGGCAAACGGCCGATAGCGGCAAATCTGTTGGTGCCGTTCATCCGGAAGGCTCACGTCGATGCATGCGCCGCGGGCAAGGTCCCACTCGTGGTTCTGCACGGCGGCATCTCGGCGCGCTGGATCACCGCGTTGCGGGCGACGGGTGCTCGGGTGTTGTGCACCGTGGGCAGCGCAACGCAAGCGCGGCGCGCGCTGGCCGCCGGTGCGACGGGTCTGGTCGTGCAAGGTGTCGAAGCCGGCGGGCATTTGATGGCTGACCGTCCGCTGGAGGTGACGCTGCCCGAGGTGCTCGAGGCGGTCGACGACGTTCCGGTGCTGGCCGCCGGCGGAGTGGCCGACGCTGCCGATGTGCGCCGGCTGCTGGCCGCCGGAGCGACCGGCGCGGTGGCTGGCACCCGGTTCCTGCTCACCGAGGAGTCGCGCGCCCACCCCGAATACAAGAAGCGGGTGCTCGGCGCCGAGCGCACCCTTCGTACGTTGCTGTTCGGCGTGGGCTGGCATCTGGCACACCGGGTGGTGCCCAACGCGGCCACCGACCGGTGGTGCGCCGGCGACGACCTCGGGCCACGATGGATGCGGGGGCTCAACCGGGTCAGTGCCCCGCTGGGAAAGGCACTGCCGCTGACGGCTCTGGACACCATGGTCTCGCTGCAGCGCGGATGGCTGCCGCTGTACACGCCGGCCCTGCCGCTGGCCGGGATGAGCACCGCGGCAGTCGACCACACGGCGCTATACGCGGGCGAGACTGCCCACCGCATCCACGACGTCGTCCCGGCCGCGGAGGCGGTGGCCCGGCTCGCGCCGTGACCAGGCACCATAGACGGGTGCGTGTCACGCCGCCGGCGCCAGCCGGCCATCCCACACTGTGCGGCCGGCCCGTCGCCGCCGATCGCCCGTTGATCATGGCGATCGTCAATCGCACCCCGGATTCGTTCTACGACCGCGGCGCCACCTTCGACGACGATGCGGCTAAGGCCGCGGTACACCGGGCCGTCGCCGAGGGCGCCGACGTCATCGACGTGGGAGGCGTCAAGGCCGGGCCGGGGGAGAGCATCGACACCGCCGCCGAGACCGCCCGCGTGGTGCCTTTTATCGAGTGGCTGCGCGACGCCTATCCCGAGCAGCTGATCAGCGTCGACACCTGGCGCTCCGAGGTGGCCAGGCGAGCGTGCCGGGCCGGTGCCGACCTGATCAATGACACCTGGGGCGGCTTCGACCCTGCGATCGCCGAGGTCGCCGCGGAATTCGGCGCAGGGCTGGTGTGCTCGCACACCGGCGGCCTGCCGCCGCGCACCCGCCCGTTCCGGGTGAGTTATGGGATGAGCACCCGCGGCGAGGTCGACGACGTGATCCGCGAGGTCACCGCCGCGGCCGAAGCCGCCGTTGCGACCGGTGTGGCGCGCGACCGGGTGCTGATCGACCCGACTCATGACTTCGGCAAGAACACCTTCCACGGATTGGCGTTATTGCGCCATCTACCAGATCTCGTAAACACCGGCTGGCCGGTGTTGATGGCGCTGAGCAACAAGGACTTCATCGGGGAGACTTTGGGCGTGGATCTGACCGGACGGCTGGAGGGCACGCTGGCCGCCACCGCGCTGGCGGCCGCCGCGGGCGCACGGATGTTTCGCGTACACGAGGTCGAGCCCACCCGGCGGGTGCTGGAGATGGTGGCCTCGATCGGCGGACAACGGCCGCCGAAACGCACGGTGAGAGGACTGGCATGACCGCATCGGAGCTGGTCGATCTCGTCGGCGACGGCGTCCTGGCCGCCCGCCCCGGCGACACCTGGTTGTCGGACCGCAGCTGGCGCCCGGCCAAGACCGTCGACGAGCTGGTGGCCGCCAAGGCTGGACGGACAATTTCGGTGGTGCTGCCCGCCCTCAACGAGGAAGACACCATCGAATCGGTCATCGACAGCATTTCGCCGGTGGTCGGTGGCCTGGTCGACGAGCTGATCGTGCTCGACTCGGGCTCCACCGACGACACCGAGATCCGGGCGATCGCGGCCGGGGCCCGCGTCGTCACCCGCGAACAAGCCCTGCCCGACGAACCGCCACGGCCGGGCAAGGGTGAGGTGTTGTGGCGCTCGCTGGCGGCCACCACCGGCGACATCGTGGTGTTCGTCGACTCCGACCTGATCGACCCGCACCCGATGTTCGTGCCGTGGCTGGTCGGCCCGCTGCTCACCGGCGACGGCATTCACCTGGTCAAGAGTTTCTACCGTCGGCCGCTGACTGGCAGCGGCACCGGCGGCGGGCGGGTGACCGAACTGGTGGCCCGGCCGCTGTTGGCTGCGCTGCGGCCGGAGCTGAGTTGTGTCCTGCAGCCGCTGGGGGGCGAATATGCCGCGACCCGGGAGTTGCTGACTTCGCTACCGTTCGCGCCGGGTTACGGCGTGGAGATCGGCTTGCTCATCGACACCTACGATCGGCTGGGCCTCGACGCGATCGCCCAGGTCAACCTGGGGGTGCGGGAGCACCGTAACCGGCCGCTGGCCGAGCTTGGGCCGATGAGCCGTCAGGTCATCGCCACGCTGTTGTCGCGCTGCGGTGTCGCCGACTCCGGGGTGGGCCTCACCCAGTTTTTCGTCGACGGGCCAGACGGTTGTGGATACACGCCCTACACCACACCGGTGTCGCTGACCGACCGCCCACCGATGAACCTCATCCGACCGCGCTAGATCTGATTGCTTCTCCTCAGCGTGCTGGGCACGCTGCATCGTCGCCGCGCTGGATCTGATTGCGCGGCTTCTCCTCAGCGTGCTGGGCACGCTGCATCGTCGCCGCGCTAGGTTCAAGTGCGTGGCGTTGGTATTGCTGTATTTGGTCGTGCTGATTCTGGTAGCGATCGTGCTGTTCGGCGTGGCCAGCGCGCTGTTCGGCCGCGGCGAGCAGCTGCCGCCGCTGCCTGCGGCCACCACCGCGACGGCGTTGCCCGCTTCCGGCATCACCGGTGCGGACGTCGAGGCGGTCAAGTTCACTCAAGTGCTCCGCGGCTACAAAACCAGCGAAGTGGACTGGGTGCTGGATCGCCTCGGCCGGGAGCTCGATCTGCTACGTGGTCAGCTCGCGTCGGTGCAGGCATCGGCCACCGGCGACGACGACGATGGCGAGGACGGGGGCCGGGACTCGCCATGACCGCATTGCCCGACGACGGGCGGGTCCGTTGCGCCTGGGCTGATTCCAGCGAGCTGTACCGCGACTATCACGACAACGAGTGGGGCCGACCGCTGCACGGCCCCGTCGCACTGTTCGAGCGGATGAGTCTGGAGGCCTTCCAGAGCGGTCTGTCCTGGCTGACCATCCTGCGTAAACGGGAGAACTTCCGGCGGGCCTTCGACGGCTTCGACATCGAGACCGTCGCCGGCTATACCGACGACGATGTGGCCCGGCTGATGGCCGACGCGTCGATCGTGCGAAACCGCGCCAAGATCGAGGCGACCATCGCCAACGCGCGTGCCGCGGCCAACCTGGGATCGCAAGACCTCTCCGAGCTGCTGTGGTCCTTCGCGCCGCCGCCGCGGCCGGTCTCGCAGCGCCCCGTCGACGCCTCCCAGGTGCCGTCGGCAACTGCGGAATCGGTGGCCATGGCCCGTGAACTCAAGCGGCGCGGTTTCCGGTTCGTCGGGCCGACCACGGCCTATGCCCTGATGCAGGCAACCGGGATGGTCGACGACCATCTGCGCGCATGTTGGGTTCCTCCGGCACACCGTTGAGAATCGCCGGCAGCACGCCGAACCAGGGTCTTGTACACGCTGGCGGGTCCCATAGGGAACAATAGGGGGGTGAATTGGCAGTTCAACGCCGGGCGTGGCCGGGTCTCCACTGGTGTGGCGTACCCGGTACCGGCTAGGCCCGCATCGGCGGGCAGGCTCGAACCTGGAGGGAGCAGTCGATGGCGGCGATGAAGCCCCGGACCGGTGATGGTCCGCTGGAAGCGACCAAGGAGGGGCGCGGCATCGTGATGCGGGTACCGCTGGAAGGCGGTGGCCGACTGGTCGTCGAGCTGACGCCCGAAGAAGCCGCCGCGCTGGGTGACGAACTCAAGGGCGTCACCAGCTGATCGCTCGCCGCCGCCCGGCGACACTGCAGTGGAGCACCCCCAGCCGCGGAGCGGCGATGAGTAACGCCGGACAATCGAACTAGGCACAGACTTTCCGGTAGATTTCCAGCGTTTGCGCGGCGATCTGCGCCCACGAGAATTCCTCGATACAACGCCGGCGCCCGGCCTGCCCGTAGCGCTTCGCCTTGGCCGGATCGGCGATCAGCGCGTTGACCGCCTCGGCCAGGCGGGCCTGGTAACCAACCGGATCGCCGGGGTCGTAGGGCACCAGCGATCCGGTGACTTGATCGACGACGACCTCGGGTATCCCGCCGACGTCGGAGGCCACCACGGCCGTCGCGCATGCCATCGCCTCGAGATTGACGATTCCCAACGGCTCATAGACCGAAGGACAGACGAAAACCGTTGCTGCCGACATTATTTCGCGAAGAGCGCCGATCGGCAGCATTTCCTGGATCCAGAACACACCGGTGCGGGTACGGGCCAGGTTGGCCACTGCGTCGGCGACTTCTGCACCGATCTCGGGAGTGTCGGGCGCCCCGGCGCACAGCACCAGCTGAGCGTCGGCGTCAAACTGGTGCGCGGCGGCCAGCAGATGATCAACGCCTTTTTGGCGGGTGATACGGCCGACGAAAGCCACGATGGGACGGTGTGGATCCACCCCCAGCTCAGCCAATATCGATCCGGTGGCGTCGGGTTCGGCGGGATACCAGGCCTGGGTGTCGACCCCGTTGCGCACGACATGCACTCGGCTCGGGTCTAACGCCGGGTAGACCCGCAAGACGTCGTCGCGCATACCCGAGCTGACGGCGATCACGGCATCGGCGTTGGTCACCGCGGTGTGCTCCACCCACGACGACACCCGGTAGCCGCCGCCGAGCTGTTCGGCCTTCCACGGCCGCAGCGGCTCGAGTGAATGAGCGGTCAGCACGTGCGGGATGTCGTAGAGCAGGGCGGCCAGGTGCCCGGCCATGCCCGTGTACCAGGTGTGCGTGTGCACCACGTCGGCCTCGCCGGCGGCGTTGGCCATCGCGAGATCGGTGGACAGCGTCGACAACGCGAAGTTGGCCCCCTGCAGGCGCGGGTCGGGCTGATACGTGAACGCCCCGGGGCGGGCAGCGCCCATGCAGTGCACGTCGACCTGGCATAGGTTGCGCAGCTGCGAAACCAGCTCGGTCACATGCACGCCGGCGCCGCCATACACCTCAGGGGGATACTCCCGAGTCATCATCGCCACCCGCATATCGGGTCACGGTAGCTCAAATGGGTTGACAGACAGTCCGTCAACGTCGACCAATCGGGCAATTGACGTGGCAGTGCTGCGCAGCGGCCGATAGGTTTGAACCCATGAGGGAAGCACCACACGTGCTGGGCATCGTCCTGGCCGGTGGGGAAGGCAAGCGGTTGTATCCACTGACCGCAGACCGGGCCAAGCCTGCGGTTCCCTTCGGCGGCGCGTATCGGCTGATCGATTTCGTGCTGTCCAACCTCGTCAACGCCCGCTACCTGAGGATCTGTGTTCTCACCCAGTACAAGTCGCACTCGCTGGACCGCCACATTTCGCAGAACTGGCGGCTCTCCGGCTTGGCCGGGGAGTACATCACCCCGGTGCCGGCGCAGCAGCGGCTCGGCCCACGCTGGTACACCGGCTCCGCCGACGCGATCTACCAATCGCTCAACCTGATCTTCGACGAGGATCCGGACTACATCGTCGTTTTCGGAGCCGACCACGTGTACCGCATGGATCCCGAACAGATGGTCCACTACCACATCAACAGCGGGGCCGGCGCGACGGTGGCCGGCATCCGGGTGCCGCGTGCGGAAGCGACGGCGTTCGGTTGCATCGACGCCGACGATTCCGGTCGCATCCGCGGTTTCCTCGAGAAGCCCTCCAACCCGCCGGGAATCCCCGGCGACCCGGAGCACGCCTTCGTCTCGATGGGCAACTACATCTTCACCACCAAGGTGCTCGTCGACGCGATCCGCGCCGACGCCGAAGACGACCACTCCGACCACGATATGGGCGGTGACATCATCCCCCGGCTGGTCGAGGACGGAATGGCCGCGGTGTACGACTTCTCCGACAACGAGGTCCCCGGCGCCACCGACCGCGATCGGGCCTACTGGCGCGACGTGGGAACCCTGGACGCGTTCTACGACGCGCACATGGATCTGGTGTCGGTGCACCCGGTGTTCAACCTGTACAACCGGCGCTGGCCGATCAGGGGAGCGACAGAAAATCTGGCCCCGGCCAAGTTCGTCAACGGCGGCTCCGCCCAGGAGTCGGTGGTGGGCGCCGGCAGCATCATCTCGGCCGCCTCGGTGCGCAATTCGGTGCTCTCATCCAACGTCGTCGTCGACGACGGCGCGATCGTGGAGGGCAGCGTCATCATGCCGGGCACTCGGGTCGGCCGCGGCGCAGTGGTGCGGCACGCGATCCTGGACAAGAACGTGGTGGTGGGGCCCGGCGAAATGGTCGGGGTGGATCTGGACAAGGACCGCGAACGCTTTGCGATCAGCGCGGGCGGGGTGGTCGCCGTCGGTAAGGGCGTCTGGATCTGACGCTCTTCTCCCGTCGCGAGCGGGCGTGTTTGCACACGACACGCCGTCGGTGTACGTCATTTTGCGCCCGCTCGCCGGGGCTTCACCACACGTACGGCACCAGCCGGTAGGGCACCCGCTGCCGGTAGTCGTCGTATCCGCTGAGCTCCTGGGTGAGCAGCTGTTCTTCGTCGCGGATGCGCAGAGCAAGCGCGACCAGCCCGGGGATCACCAACAAAAGCGCCCAGTATGAGCCGAGGGCGAGCGGGATACCCACCATCATGATCACGTCTCCGGCGTACATCGGGTGGCGCACCAGACCGTATAGACCGGTCGAGGCCAGCTTCTGCCCCGCCTCGATGGTGACGTTCGCGGCCGCGTAGGCGTTCTGCACGACCACCAACATGGCAACGCTCAGCCCGATTGCCACCAGCACGTCACCGGCCAGCGACACCGCAGCGGGCACCGACGACCAGTTGAAGCGGTAGTCGAGCGCGCTGAGCACAATCATCCCCAACAGCGAAAACGCCGCGACGGAGATGATGACCTTCTGCGCCATCCTGGTCTCCGAGAACGGCCCGGCATGCATCCGCCGCTCGAGCGCCGCGGGGTTGGTGCGCAGTAGGTAGACGCTGGGAATCGAGGTGCACAGCGCGAACACGGCCAAGAACACCCACCCCTGCCAGTAACGCCATGTGCCGGCCGGCAAGAAGAGCAACAGGGCGAACACGGTGGCGCCGCAGATGCTTGAGAATGCAAATTTGCCAAGCATTTTCATGAAAAGCCTCCTTAGCTTCGTATGTCACGACGTCGAAAGGCGGCTATTCCCAGCACAATCAGTGCCGCATCAACCAGTAGAAGCCACAGCAGCGGAACGGCGGTGAAATCGCCGGCGCCGACCCGCGGAACATGCGTGAACGGTTCGGCGTTCAGCAGCCACTGCGGAGCACCGGACAGCGACCCCAGCAGATACAGCGCGACGAATCCCACCAACACGCCCCACGCCACCGGGGTGAAGCGTGGCAGCAGTCCGAACAATGCGACCGTCACGGCGGCCAGCAACCATACCGCGGGCAGGTGTGCCGCCGCGATACCGACGACGATCGACAACTTGCCGCCGATGTCGTCGGCGGCGGCGCCGTAGACGAGTCCGGCCACCAGCCCGGCCAGCAGCAGCGCGGCTCCCGATCCTGCCAGCGCAATCACCAAATAGCTCGCCAGCCAACGAAACCGGCTGACCTCGCCGGCCAGCACCGTTTCCACCCGCTGACTGGTCTCTTCTTGATGCGGGCGCAGCGACAGCGAGATGCTGAACGCGGCCGCCACCATGGACACCATGCCGAAGGCCACCGTGATGAAGGCTTGTTCGAGCGCGCTGGTCCCGCCCATCCGCGTGACGATTTCGCGCGCGACACCGCTGTCGCCCAGCTCGTCGCCGATCCCGTGCACGACGCTGCCGATCAGCAAGCCGTACAGGCACAATCCGAGCGTCCACAACACCAACGCGCCGCGGTCCAGCCGCCAGGCGAGCCCGAACGCGCCCCGCAGTGTGGCGCCCGCGGTCGCCGGGCCCGGACGTTCGGCGATCAGGCCGGCACCCAAATCCCGACGGGCCAGCAGCCGGTAGGCCAGCGCCGTGAGCACCACGATCGTGGCCACATGTAGCACCAGCACCCACCAGCGGTCTCCGGCGTACGGGCGCACCTGCAGCGACCAGCCCAGCGGCGACAGCCAGGACAGCTCGCCAGAGCCGGCGTCACCTACGGCGCGCAACGTGAAAGCCACCGCCAGCACGGAAAACGCCGCCCCGCGCGTGAACCGGGCGCTTGGGGACAGCTGCGCTGTGACTGCCGCGACCGCAGTGAAGACCAATCCGGAGGCGGCCAGCGCCGCGCCGAAGGCCAGCGATCCGCCCGGCGCGACATCGGTGGTGAGCAATCCCGCGGCGCCGAGCGCGCCGGTGCCGATCGACGCACCGAACGACATGAGCAAGGCGGCGGTCAAACTGGCGTAGCGGCCCACCATGGTCGAGTTGATGAGCTCGGCGCGGCCGGTCTCCTCATCCCCGCGGGTATGACGGATCACGGTGAGGATGACCGCTATGGCGATCAGCAGATGGAACATCCCCGCTTTCCAGATGCCGACGGCACCGAGGGTGTCGTTGTAGACCTGACCAAAGAGGGCACGTTGAGCCGGGCTCGCCATGATCGACGCGGCGAATGCGGCGCGGCCGGCCTGATCGGGGTAGATCTTGGCGACGCTGCCGACGTATACGCTGGCCAACGGCACCGAGAGCAGTAGCATCCACAGCGGCAGCACGAGTCGATCGCGGCGCAGATACAGCCTCAGCAGGCCCAGGGTGCCCGAAAAGCTCGAACTACGCTGCGGCGCTAGATGAGCCGGACGGTGCTGCAATGTGGTGCTCATATCCCCACCCGCTGTCCGCTGCGTTCCTGCCGGCCGTCAGGGTCGACGCCGTAGTGGCGCAGGAAGAGTTCTTCCAGGGAGGGCGGCTGGCTCACCAGGCTGCGAACACCAGCGTCGCCGAGTACTCGGATGAGTTCGCCGAGGCTTTGGCTGTCGACTTGGGCATGCAACGTGTTGCCGTCGATGCTGACATCGTCCACACCGCTGATCCGGGTGAGATCGCCGGGGTCACCGATCATCTCGGCTTTGATCGAGGTGCGGCTGAGATGGCGCATGGACTCCAGCGAACCGCTCTCCACGGTTCGCCCGGCGCGGATGATGGTTACCCGTTCGCACAGCGCTTCCGTCTCGGCCAGGATGTGGCTGGACAGCAGGATGGTGACACCGCGGTCGCGGGCCTCGCGGACACATTGTTGAAACACGTTCTCCATCAATGGATCCAGGCCGCTGCTGGGCTCGTCGAGAAGTAGTAGCCGCGCTCTGGACGAGAAGGCCGATATCAGCGAGACCTTTTGGCGGTTCCCCTTGGAGTAGGTGCGGGCCTTCTTGTGCGGATCAAGTTCGAAGCGCTCGATCAACTCCGCGCGACGTTGTTGGTCGATGCCTCCGCGCATGCGCGCCAGCAGATCGATGATCTCACCGCCGGTCAGCGACGGCCATAGGGTGACATCACCTGGCACATAAGCGATTTGGCGATGCAGCTCGACGGCGTTGGCCCATGGATCGCCACCGAGCAACCGGACACTCCCGCCGTCTGCCTTCATCACCCCGAGCAGGATCCGGATCGTGGTCGACTTCCCGGCCCCGTTGGGGCCTAGGAATCCGTGCACCTCGCCTTCGTGGACCGTCATGTCCAGGCCGTCCAACGCCCGAACGACACCGAAGTTCTTTTTCAGACCGCGAATTTCGATGGGTACCTGATAGCTGTTAACTGGCATCGGCTTCTCCTTGTTCAGCTTTGGCCAGGAAGGCTTCGTACATGGTGCGGTCCGCCATCAGGCCTTCGGTGTAGAGCTCGAGGGAGGGCAATATCATGTCGTTCGCGTAATCGCGCAATACTGCCCGTAAATTCGTTGGGGTTTCATGCATTTGCAGATACAGCAGAAAGCCGCCGCCCCCAGTGATCGCCAGATACTTCGCCCGAGCCTTCGGATCTCGGCTGGGCTTGAGGATGCCGTTCTGCACACCTTCGGCCAGATATACCTCAGCATTGCTGATCATCCTGCGCCATAAGGTATTTGCCAGTTCCCCGCCGGACTGCATGGTGCGCACGAGGTATGCGATCAACGGCGCGTATTCCTCGATCTCGGCCATCGCCGCGAACCAGGTTGCCGGATCGCTGGAGCGCATCGCCTCGGACTTGCCGGTGCGGATTTCTTCGGCGACGTAGTCGTCGCAGGCCTTGCGCAGACCTTCTTTGGACCCGAAGTGGTGGATGACCAACGCGGCGCTCACCCCGGCGGCCTCGGCGATCGTGCGCAGGCCGACGTTGAAGCCGTGCTGGCCGAACTGCCCGATCGCCGCATCGCGGATGCGGGCGGCAGCGGTCAAATCGGCTGAACGCATGTTCAGTACATTAAACGTGCGTTCAGTCAGCGGTCAAGGGGAGGCCCGTCAGGAACCCGTAAAAAGTCGATCAGTCGCGAACCGCGGCGAGCAGGCCATCGCCCAGCGGCACCAATGCCGGGGTGAGGCGTTCGTCCTCGGCGATCAGGCGAGCCGCCTCGCGCACGGCGGTCACCTCGGCGTCGCGGGCATCGGGATCGCCGGCGCGTCCGCCCAACGCCGCCCGATGTACGACGACGACCCCACCCGAGCGCAGCAGGCGTATCCCCTCGACGACATAGTCGGGCTGGTCGATCGGGTCGGCGTCGATGAACACCAAGTCGTAGGACTCGTCGGCGAGCCGGGTCAGCACCTCCTGCGCGCGGCCGCTGATCAGCCGGGTGCGAGACGGCCCGACGCCGGCGTCGCTGAACGACTGCTTGGCGATGCGCTGATGCTCGGGCTCGATGTCGATGGTGGTCAAGACTCCGTCGTCGCTCATGCCCGACAGCAACCACAAACTGCTCACCCCGGCGCCGGTGCCCACCTCGACGACAGCTTTGCCGCCGCTGAGCTTGGCCAGCAGACTCAGCAGCGCACCGACCGCCGGAGTGATCGCACTGGCCCCGATATCGACGGCGCGCTCGCGGGCCTTCGCCAAGATCGCGTCCTCGGAGATCGATCCTTCGGCGTGGGCACAGATCGCGGCGGCCCGACTGGTTTGGGCCGGTTGACCCGGGGTCTCGTCGGTGCTCGCCATGCCCCGCAGCGTAGAACCAACTCCAGCGGCGCGCGGGCAGGCGCGCCCATCATTCGATCGACACGCCCGCCCAGCGAAGTCGTCTGTGTCACAGCGCCAGCCGAACGCCCAGCGCAAACGGGCGGCGGCGGGATTTCTCAGTGAACGTTCACCCGCGTCACATACCTCCCACACGCCGGTAAGCGAAGGTAGCGCCATGGAACGCGGAGGACGCGGAGAACGGTCCGGCGGGAATACCGCTTGGAACCTTCGCGTTGCCCGCGATGACGTATTGCTTAGTGTTGACGGCCCGACGAATCCGGAGGATCTCACCATCACCACCTCGATGAGCCCAGCCAGCATGTCGCACCCAGACCGGTACCGTGATGCCGGCTGGGTGGAGTCGTCTGAGGAGCCGTACGGTACGGCGGTCTTCGACGCGACGGGCGACAGAGCGGCCATGCCGTCGTGGGATGAACTGGTGCGTCAACACGCCGACCGGGTTTACCGGTTGGCCTATCGCCTTGCCGGCAACCAGCAAGACGCCGAGGACCTGACCCAGGAGACGTTCATCCGGGTTTTCCGATCGGTGCAGAACTACCAGCCGGGGACCTTCGAGGGCTGGCTGCACCGCATCACCACCAACCTGTTTCTCGACATGGTCCGCCGACGGGGGCGCGTTCGGATGGAGGCGCTGCCCGACGACTACGACCGGGTGCCCGCCTCCGGGCCCGACCCTGAGCAGATCTATCACGATGCGCGGCTGACGCCTGACCTGCAGGCCGCGCTGGATTCGTTGGCTCCCGAGTTCCGCGCCGCGGTGGTGTTGTGTGACATCGAGGGGTTGTCCTACGAGGAGATCGGTGCGACGTTGGGCGTCAAGTTGGGCACCGTGCGCAGCCGCATCCACCGTGGCCGGCAGGCGCTGCGCGACTATCTGGCCAAGCATCCTGAGCACGCCGGGCGGTCCCGCGACGGCGCCACCGCCTGAGCGACACTCCGCCTTCTGGGCTGTTCAGTGGTGTCGCGCGCCGGGCGGCGCGCTACATTCGAGGTAGTGCGCGCATACTGGCCGGTGCCGAGAGGAGCAGGTGATGGTCGACCGGGGACATGTGTTCCGCCGCGCGTTCTCTTGGCTCCCCTCTCAGTTCGCCTCGCAGAGCGACGCCCCGGTCGGTGCGCCCCGTCAGTTCGGCTCCACCGAGCACCTGTCCATCGAGGCCGTCGCCGCATTTGTTGACGGTGAGCTGCGGATGAACGCGCATTTGCGGGCGGCTCATCACATTTCGCTGTGCCCGGACTGTGCCGCCGAAGTGGAGGATCAGCGCCGCGCTCGTGCCGCATTGCGCGACTCCAGCCCGATCCGCATCCCGAGCACGTTGCTCGGGCAGCTGTCCCAGATTCCGCACGCTCCACCGGACGACGGCCCGCTCGCTGAGCCGTTCGCCGACGGCACCACGCCTGACCGGCGTAAGCGCCGGTAGGGTGGATAATAGGTTGGCCACGCCGGTGATCCACGCCGGGGCGAAAGCGCGCGTTCTGCACGCGCCCGAAAGAGGATGACGTGACCTCCGACCAAGACAAGTACGGCGCACACCGGTTAGCTCCGCGGCCCGTTTACCGGCCGCCGGTTGACGCCGCGTCGCAAAAGACCTTCAGCCGTCCCGACGGTGTGCAGGGCTCGTTTGTCGCCGACGCCGTCCGCCCGCAGAAGTACCGCGACCAGAGCGAGTTCCGGCCGCACGACGAGCCGGCCGACCCGGTGCTTGCGGAGGCCTTCGGTCGGCCGTTCCCCGGCGTCGAATCGCTGCAGCGCCACCCCACCGATGCCGGGGCGTTGGACGGGGACCGGGGCAACGGGCTCGAGGAGCCTGACGACCCATGGCGCGACCCGGGCGCGGGCGCCGCGCTGGGGACCCCGGCGCTGGCGGCACCGGCTCCACGCGGTGCGGCCGGGCTGCGCGGCAAGCTCGGCGTTCGCGAGGTGTTGTTCGGCGGCAAGGTGTCCTACCGGGCGTTGGCCATCCTCGGCGTGATCGCGCTGCTGATCGGTTTCGCCGGCGGCTGGGTCGGCCGCAAGACCGCCGAGGTCGCCGAGGCGTTCACGACCTCGAAGGTCACTTTGTCCACCCACGGCAATGCGGAGTCGCCCGCGGGCCGGTTCGCGAAGGTGGCCGCCGCGGTCGCCGACTCCGTGGTGACCGTCGAGTCGGTCAGTGACCAGGAGGGCATGCAGGGCTCGGGTGTGGTGATCGACGGCCGCGGCTACATCGTCACCAACAACCACGTCATCTCCGAGGCGGCCAACAATCCGAGCCAGTACAAGACCAGCGTCGTATTCAACGACGGCAAGGAAGTGCCGGCCAACCTGGTGGGCCGCGACCCCAAGACCGACCTGGCTGTCCTCAAAGTCGACAACGTCGACAATTTGTCGGTGGCGCGACTCGGTGACTCCGACAAGGTCCGCGTCGGCGACGAGGTGCTGGCCGCCGGAGCGCCGCTGGGACTGCGCAGCACCGTGACGCACGGCATCATCAGCGCGCTGCACCGCCCCATCCCGTTGTCGGGTGAAGGCTCGGACACCGACACCGTCATCGATGCTGTGCAGACCGACGCTTCGATCAACCACGGCAACTCCGGCGGCCCGTTGATCGACATGGACGCCCAGGTGATCGGGATCAACACCGCCGGAAAGTCGTTGTCGGACAGCGCAAGTGGACTCGGGTTCGCGATCCCGGTCAACGAGGCGAAAGAGGTCGCCCAGACGTTGATCAGGGACGGCAAGATCGTCCATCCGACATTGGGGTTGAGCACCCGATCGGTGAGCAACGCGATCGCCTCTGGGGCACAGGTGGCCAACGTCAAGGCCGGTGGTCCCGCAGAGCAGGGCGGCATTTTGGAGAACGACGTGATCGTCAAGGTCGGCAACCGGCCGGTGGCCGATGCCGACGAGATGGTCGTCGCGGTACGGCAGTTGACGATCGGGCAGGACGCCCCGATCGAGGTGGTGCGCGACGGGCGGCACGTCACGCTGACGGTGAAACCCGGGCCGGATACCAGTTAAGTGTTCGCCAACGTCGGTTGGGGCGAGATGCTCGTCCTCGTGGTAGTCGGGCTGGTGGTTCTGGGTCCCGAGCGGCTCCCGGGCGCGATCCGCTGGAGCGCCAACGCGTTGCGTCAGGCGCGCGACTACCTCCGCACGACGACGGCTCAACTGCGCGAGGACATCGGGCCCGAATTCGACGATCTGCGCGAGCCGCTGAGCGAGTTGCAGAAACTGCGGGGTATGACGCCGCGTGCGGCGCTCACCAAGCATCTCCTCGATGGTGACGATTCGCTGTTTACCGGCATGTTCGACCAGCCGCAGCAGTCGGTTTCACAGCCCGCCACCCCGTCGTCGGCAATGCCACAGCTGCCCACCGATGGCCCTGCGCCGTTCGACGCCGACGCGACCTGAGCGGTCGCTACGTGAGATTGCTGTGAGATTGCGTGCAGGGTCGTGATTTTCGAAAAATCACGACCCTGACGGCAATCTCGCTGGGGAGCTAGTGGCGCACGGTGTCCAGGTTCAAAGACCTGCCGGCCAGGCCACGGCGCCGTGACGACAACGCGTCGGCGACATTGCGCAGCTCTTTGCCCACCGCCGAGTCGGGAGCGCTGAGCACGATCGGCACGCCGGAGTCGCCGGAGGCGACCAACGCCGGATCGAGCGGAACCTGGCCCAGCAGCGGCACGTCCGCACCGACAGCGCGGGACAGCCGTTCGGCGACCTGCTGGCCGCCGCCCTCACCGAACACCTGCAGCGTCGACCCGTCGGGCAGCTTCAGCCCGGACATGTTCTCCACCACGCCGACGATGCGCTGGCGGGTCTGCAACGCGATGCTGCCCGCGCGTTCGGCCACTTCGGCGGCGGCGAGCTGCGGTGTGGTCACCACCAGGATCTCCGCGTTCGGAATGAGCTGGGCCACCGAGATGGCGATATCGCCGGTCCCGGGCGGCAGGTCGAGCAGCAGCACGTCCAGATCGCCCCAGTAGACGTCGGCCAGGAACTGCTGCAATGCCCGGTGCAGCATCGGGCCGCGCCACACCACCGGGGTGTTGCCCTGCGTGAACTGGGCAATCGAAATGACCCGCACCTCGTGGGCGATCGGCGGCAAGATCATCGACTCGACCTGGGTTGGCCGGTCGGTGGTGCCCATCATCCGTGGGATGGAGTGGCCGTGGATGTCGGCGTCGAGCACCCCGACTGACAGGCCGCGTGCGGCCATGGCCGCGGCAAGGTTGACGGTGACGGTCGACTTCCCGACCCCGCCCTTTCCGGAAGCGACCGCGTAGACGCGGGTCAGCGAACCGGGCTGGGCGAACGGGATGACGGGCTCTCGGGCGTCGCCGCGCAACTGCTTGCGCAGCTCCGTACGCTGCTCGTCGCTCATGACGTCCAGGCTGACCTTGACGGCGCCGGTGCCGGGCACGTCGGCGACGGCCTGGGCGACGCGCTCACTGATCTCGGTTTTCTTCGGACAGCCTGCGATGGTCAGATATATCCCCACATGCACGCTGCCGTCGGATCCGACATCGATGCTTTTGACCATCCCGAGTTCGGTGATGGGACGCCGCAATTCAGGGTCGATCACCTTGGCCAGGGCGCCCCGGATAGCAGCAGTGAGGTCAGTGGTTTCAGGTTGCTCGGACATCACCGCCGAGTGTAGGCGGCGGCGCTTTCCGCGGACCGGTCAGCCGGTCGGGCCAGGCGCCGGGTCGGGTCCGGACGCCGGGTTAGCCGCTGGTGGTACCGCCGGCGGTGGCGGGGGAGCCGGAGCCGGGGGTACCAC
>LQPU01000011.1 GCA_002101905.1 Mycobacterium shimoidei
TTTTTGGTGTGTGTTCGGCGGTGTCCTACTTTTCCACCCGGGGTGGGTAGTATCATCGGCGCTGGCAGGCTTAGCTTCCGGGTTCGGGATGGGTCCGGGCGTTTCCCTGCCGCTATTGCCGCCGTAACTCTATTGTTTTGTGTTTGGTGGTGGGGTGTGGGGTGTTGGTGTGGTTGCGGTGGGTTGTGGGTAAGTTTTCGGCCGGTTAGTGCCAGTTCCCTGCACGCATTGCTGCGCTTGTAGGTCTGGTCTATTGATCCCGTGGTCTGCGGGGGGCCTTATCCCACTGATATGGGTGAGAAGCCTGGTCTTGGAGAAGGTTTCCCGCTTAGATGCTTTCAGCGGTTATCCTGGCCGAACGTGGCTATCCAGCGGTGCCCCTGGTGGGACAACTGGTGCACCAGAGGTTCGTCCGTCCCGGTCCTCTCGTACTAGGGACAGGTTTCCTCAAGCTTCTGACGCGCGCGGCGGATAGAGACCGAACTGTCTCACGACGTTCTAAACCCAGCTCGCGTGCCGCTTTAATGGGCGAACAGCCCAACCCTTGGGACCTGCTCCAGCCCCAGGATGCGACGAGCCGACATCGAGGTGCCAAACCATCCCGTCGATATGGACTCTTGGGGAAGATCAGCCTGTTATCCCCGGGGTACCTTTTATCCGTTGAGCGACACCCCTTCCACTCGGGGGTGCCGGATCACTAGTCCCGACTTTCGTCCCTGCTTGACATGTTCGTCTCGCAGTCAAGCTCCCTTGTGCACTTACACTCATCACCTGATTGCCGTCCAGGTTGAGGGAACCTTTGGGCGCCTCCGTTACCTTTTAGGAGGCAACCGCCCCAGTTAAACTACCCGCCAGGCACTGTCCCTGAACCCGGTTCAGGGTTCGAGGTTAGAAGCCCAATACGATCAGAGTGGTATTTCAACAACGACTCCACCCACACTGGCGTGCGGGCTTCGCAGTCTCCCACCTATCCTACACAAACCGCATCGAACTCCAATACCAAGTTGTAGTAAAGGTCCCGGGGTCTTTTCGTCCTGCCGCGCGTAACGAGCATCTTTACTCGTACTGCAATTTCGCCGAGTCTATGGTTGAGACAGTTGAGAAGTCGTTACGCCATTCGTGCAGGTCGGAACTTACCCGACAAGGAATTTCGCTACCTTAGGATGGTTATAGTTACCACCGCCGTTTACTGGGGCTTAAATTCTCCGCTTCACCCCCCGAAAAGGGGTTGACGGGTCCTCTTAACCTTCCAGCACCGGGCAGGCGTCAGTCCGTATACCTCGTCTTGCGACTTCGCACGGACCTGTGTTTTTAGTAAACAGTCGCTTCTCACTGTTTTGTGCCACCCACTCCCGCCGCCCCCGGCACGCGGAGTTGACGGTATGCGGGTCCCCCTTCTCCCGAAGTTACGGGGGCATTTTGCCGAGTTCCTTAACCATAGTTCACTCGCACGCCTCGGTATTCTCTACCTGACCACCTGTGTCGGTTTGGGGTACGGGCCGTGTCTGCACTCACTAGAGGCTTTTCTCGGCAGCATAGGATCACCGAATTCACCTCATCCGGCTATGCATCACCTCTCGGGAACACGCCAGACGGATTTGCCTATCTGACTCCCTACGGGCTTGCCCCAGCACATCCACTCACTGGTACGGCTACCTTCCTGCGTCACCCCATCGTTTACCTACTACCAGCGAAGATCCCACGCAGCAGGTACGCGTCGATGATCCGAAGACCACCGATCACGCACCGTTTGGGTGGTTAGTACCGCTGATTCGGTATGGGCGCGCACACACGGGTACGGGAATATCAACCCGTTGTCCATCGACTACGCCTGTCGGCCTCGCCTTAGGTCCCGACTCACCCTGGGCGGACTGGCCTGGCCCAGGAACCCTTGGTCTTCCGGCGGGCAAGGTTCTCACTTGCCTAATCGCTACTCATGCCTGCATTCTCACTCCCCACACCTTCACCACACGATCACTCGGCGGCTTCACCGGTGAGGGGACGCTCCCCTACCCAACAACACCTGACGGTGTCGTTGCCGCGGCTTCGGCGGTGTGCTTGAGCCCCGCTACATTATCGGCGCGCAACCACTTGACCAGTGAGCTATTACGCACTCTTTCAAGGATGGCTGCTTCTAAGCCAACCTCCTGGTTGTCTATGCGACTGCACATCCTTTCCCACTTAGCACACGCTTAGGGGCCTTAGCCGGCGATCTGGGCTGTTTCCCTTTCGACGCACGGAGCTTATCCCCCGCCGTCTCACTGCCACGCTTTACGCACCGGCATTCGGAGTTTGGCTGACGTCAGTAACCTAGTAGGGCCCATCGGCCATCCAGTAGCTCTACCTCCGGCGCGAACCACGCAACGCTGCACCTAAATGCATTTCGGGGAGAACCAGCTATCACGGAGTTTGATTGGCCTTTCACCCCTACCCACAACTCATCCCCTCAGTCTTCAACCTAAGTGGGTTCGGGCCTCCACGCGGTCTTACCCGCGCTTCACCCTGGCCATGGGTAGATCACCCCGCTTCGGGTCCACAACACACCACTACACCCCCAAAAAATGGGGGATACGCCCTATTCAGACTCGCTTTCGCTGCGGCTACCCCACCCGGGTTAACCTCGCGACATGTCGCTGACTCGCAGGCTCATTCTTCAAAAGGCACGCCATCACCCCACACAAACGCGGAGGCTTTGACGGATTGTAGGCACACGGTTTCAGGTACTCTTTCACTCCCCTCCCGGGGTACTTTTCACCATTCCCTCACGGTACTCATCCGCTATCGGTCATCAGGAAGTATTCAGGCTTACCGGGTGGTCCCGGCAGATTCACAGCAGATTCCACGGGCCCGCTGCTACTCGGGGACACTGCGACAACAGGCGGCATGTTTTCACCTACCGGACTCTCACCGTCTACGGCAGACCATCCCAGGCCACTTCGGCTAACACACCACTACTGCTGCTGCGGCCGGCGGACCACAGAACACAGACCCCACAACACCACACACACAACCCCCGCCGGGTATCACATGCGCGCGGTTTAGCCATCCTCCGCGTTCGCTCGCCACTACTAACGGAATCACATTTTGTTTTCTTCTCCTACGGGTACTGAGATGTTTCACTTCCCCGCGTTCCCCCCCACCGCCTATACATTCAACGGTGGGTGACACCACATCACTGGTGCCGGGTTACCCCATTCGGACATCCTCGGATCCACGCTCGGTTGACAACTCCCCGAGGCATATCGCAGCCTCCCACGTCCTTCATCGGCCCCTGATGCCAAGGCATCCACCATGCGCCCTCACACACTTACACACACAAAACCAAAGAAAACAACTCGACAAACAAAACAACCAAGTTTTGCTTGCTAGATGCTCGCAACCACTATCCAACACTCAAACACCACACCCCACCACCAAAGATGAGGCAACAACACCAACCCCAAAGGGCCCGGGTGTTGTCTCAGGACCCAACAGTGTGCTCGGCTTCTCGCTTGTTGTTGTGCACCCAGCCCGCGCCCACTACAGACACGAACTCCTCACGGCTCGACTTCCGCCCACTGCGGAAGCCCCTTTTCGTGGTGCTCCTTAGAAAGGAGGTGATCCAGCCGCACCTTCCGGTACGGCTACCTTGTTACGACTTCGTCCCAATCGCCGATCCCACCTTCGACGGCTCCCTCCCAAACGGGTTAGGCCACCGGCTTCGGGTGTTACCGACTTTCATGACGTGACGGGCGGTGTGTACAAGGCCCGGGAACGTATTCACCGCAGCGTTGCTGATCTGCGATTACTAGCGACTCCGACTTCACGGGGTCGAGTTGCAGACCCCGATCCGAACTGAGACCGGCTTTAACAAGGATTCGCTTAACCTCACGGCATCGCAGCCCTTTGTACCGGCCATTGTAGCATGTGTGAAGCCCTGGACATAAGGGGCATGATGACTTGACGTCATCCCCACCTTCCTCCGAGTTGACCCCGGCAGTCTCTCACGAGTCCCCGCCATCACGCGCTGGCAACATGAGACAAGGGTTGCGCTCGTTGCGGGACTTAACCCAACATCTCACGACACGAGCTGACGACAGCCATGCACCACCTGCACACAGGCCACAAGGGAACGCCTATCTCTAGACGCGTCCTGTGCATGTCAAACCCAGGTAAGGTTCTTCGCGTTGCATCGAATTAATCCACATGCTCCGCCGCTTGTGCGGGCCCCCGTCAATTCCTTTGAGTTTTAGCCTTGCGGCCGTACTCCCCAGGCGGGGTACTTAATGCGTTAGCTACGGCACGGATCCTTAGGAAAGAACCCACACCTAGTACCCACCGTTTACGGCGTGGACTACCAGGGTATCTAATCCTGTTCGCTCCCCACGCTTTCGCTCCTCAGCGTCAGTTACTGCCCAGAGACCCGCCTTCGCCACCGGTGTTCCTCCTGATATCTGCGCATTCCACCGCTACACCAGGAATTCCAGTCTCCCCTGCAGTACTCCAGTCTGCCCGTATCGCCCGCACGCCCACAGTTAAGCTGTGGCATTCCACGAACAACGCGACAAACCACCTACGAGCTCTTTACGCCCAGTAATTCCGGACAACGCTCGCACCCTACGTATTACCGCGGCTGCTGGCACGTAGTTGGCCGGTGCTTCTTCTCCACCTACCGTCACCACGAGAAAACCCGCAGCTTCGTCGATGGTGAAAGAGGTTTACAACCCGAAGGCCGTCATCCCCCACGCGGCGTCGCTGCATCAGGCTTGCGCCCATTGTGCAATATTCCCCACTGCTGCCTCCCGTAGGAGTCTGGGCCGTATCTCAGTCCCAGTGTGGCCGGACACCCTCTCAGGCCGGCTACCCGTCGTCGCCTTGGTAGGCCATCACCCCACCAACAAGCTGATAGGCCGCGGGCCCATCCCACACCGCAAAAGCTTTCCACCACACACCATGCGACATGTGGTCCTATCCGGTATTAGACCCAGTTTCCCAAGCTTATCCCGAAGTGCAGGGCAGATCACCCACGTGTTACTCACCCGTTCGCCACTCGAGTACCCCCCGAAAGGGGCCTTTCCGTTCGACTTGCATGTGTTAAGCACGCCGCCAGCGTTCGTCCTGAGCCAGGATCAAACTCTCCAAACAAAAACCGTTTCAGAGAAACAACCCCGACAAAACAAAACAACCACACCCTGACACGGGGGCATCAGAATGCGGCAAAAACAACAACAAACAAAACCACCAAACACACTATTGAGTTCTCAAACAACACCC
>LQPU01000012.1 GCA_002101905.1 Mycobacterium shimoidei
CCGAGCCCGGGCCGTCTGTAAGGCCGGCCGAGCCGACACCTGCGCAGACGCCGGGTGCGGGTGCTGGGCCCGGGGCCAGCGCGGGGCGGCCGCCGGTCGATGCACCTTCCGTACCCCACACTGGTGGTGGCGAACCCGGCGGCTTCCACGAACCCGCGCCGACGCCAGCCGCTGAGCATCCAGCGCCCGCATCCGCCGTGCCAGGTGAAGGTGTTCACGAACCCGCGCCGGTGGGCTCTGCTGCGGCGACGGGTGAGCATGCACCGTCCGCTGGCATCCAGACGCCCAGCATGCCCATGACAGCTGATGCATCCGGGGGTCAACCGACGCTTGCCAGCGCGCATGCGCCTGAAAGTGCCCCGATGGCTCCGGCGCACGAGCCGATTCCCGACTCATATCCCGGCGGAGCGCATCCTCCCGAACCGCCGCCACCTCACGACCCCGGTGGGCCTGGCGGCGGAGGCAGTGGCCACGGCGGTGGCGATGGCAGCAGCCACGGCGGCACCGGCGGTGATCAGCACACTCCCGTTGACCGACCCGGCCACGACGGATCACACGCATCCGAAGACGGCTCGCCAATTGATCATGATGGACCGCACGCGGATGAGCCATCATGGAATGGTTTGACCGATGAAAAACGTGATGAGATCCTTGCAATGGAAAAGGGTGAACGCCCTGATCCGTCCGAATATCTATCGCCAGAATACATTCAGAACCATCTCGAAAAATTTCACGATGGCGCTACTCGGTTCATGCCTGAGTCGAATATTGATAAGTGGGGAATCGCCCAGCGTGATGGAACCTCGTTCGTTATGCCGAAGAGCGAGGCAGATGCCCTGATGGATGCGACCCGGGGTGACCCACGCGGTTTGGAGAGAGCGCTTGGGCTCCCTGACGGATTTCTTGAGTCGAAGAAGCTGGTCAGGATCGATATACCCCGGCCTGAAGAGTTCAACCTACGCATTCCGTCCGGCAATGAAGCTGGCGCGAACGAGCAGTGGATTCCGGGTGGCTTATTGCCGGATGGTGCGTCGGAAGCTGTTATCGACGGTGGAAGGATACCTGAGGGTGGTTATGATCGAAGAGACATCAATTAGTAGAAGAAGGCGCTCATGAAGTTCGACGATACTTTCTTTTCCAGGGAAGACCGATACTCACTAGGCGTCGAAACGACGTCCGGCCGCTACTACGCATCGATACCCGTCAGTAACGGCATCGTCGACTACGAAGAGTATTATGAAATCTCTCCCGAACAGTATCGTGTTTTCCTAGATGACAAGGAAGCCGCAATTAATTTTGTCGAAGCCTGTCGTCGCCATGAACACGATGATCTACTCTTGCAGCAGCCAGGTACCAATCGTGGGACCCCGGTATAGGGGTAACCGGCGACGATTTGCCGCAGGACGGCCAAGGACGCCATTCATACGATGGCCACCGCGACGACGAATCGCGTCGTGTCAACACTTAAGGGCGCGCCGAAGGGGCAGCCTCGCGCGGCCCGGCTGTTCCGCAATCAGCGCCTAACCTGCGAAAACTCCGCGCGACAAGCGAGAAGTAGTACAGACTGATTCTTCT
>LQPU01000013.1 GCA_002101905.1 Mycobacterium shimoidei
GAGCTACCGCCGGCACCGCCGGTGCCGCCGGTGGTGGCGTCGCCGCCGTCACCGCCGGTGGAGGTGCCATACGACACACCGCCCGCACCGTTGGACTCGAGCTCACCGAAGCCGCCCGTACCGCCCGTGCCGCCGTCTACGGCGTCACCGCCGTTGCCGCCGACGGCAATGGCAGCGTTGTCCGCGGTGCCGACGGTGCCGGCATTGCCGCCCGGGTTGCTGGTGTTGTCGACGACCAGGAATGCGGAGCCGCCGTTTCCACCTGTGCTGCTGGGGCCGGTCGCAGCGCCGCCGTCGCCGCCGGTGGCGCTGGCGTTGGTGATGACGCCGGCCTTAATGCCCACGGCAGCAGCCTGGCCTCCCGTACCGCCCGTGCCGCCGTCGGCGCCGAGACCGCCGACACCGCCCGTGACGGTGGTGTCGGAGATGTTGGCACCGGTGTTGGCGCTGACGTTGGCCGCACCGCCGGTGCCGCCCGTGCCGCCGTCGATGCCGGTGCCGCCGGCGCCGCCCTCGGCGGTGGTGTCGGACACGCTGGCACCGTTGGCGGAGCTGATGCTGGCCGCACCACCGGTGCCCGCGGTCGAGCCGGCGAGCGTGCCGTCCGCCCCCGCGCCGCCGGTGGCAGAGCTGTCAGTGAGAGTGGCGCCACCGGTGCTAACGACGTTGGCCTCGCCACCGGTGCCACCGGCCCCGCCGGCGGCGGAGTCGGTGCCGGCCCCGCCGGCACCGCCGGCACCGCCGGTGGCGGTGCTGTTGGTGACGATGCCCGCCGGGCCATAGCCGTTCACCGTTGCGTTGCCACCGGTGCCACCGGTGCCACCGTCGTGACCGGCTCCAGCACCACCGGCCCCGCCGGCCCCGCCGTTACCGCCCCGGGCGGTGTTGTCGGTACCGGCCCACAGGTGGCTATTGCCGCCCGCGCCACCGGTACCGCCGGCAGCACCGTCGGTGCCACCATTGCCGCCGACCCCACCATTACCGCCGATGGCACTGCCACCGGAAAGGGTGCTGGAGGACACCGCGTAGCCGTAACCGCCATTGCCGCCGTCGCCGGCGCCCGTGCCGGTACCGCTGTTGCCGCCGTTGCCGCCGACGCCGTGGCTGCCGGTAACGACGCTGCCGTACTCACCGAAGACAGCACCCCTGCCGCCGTCGCCACCGGTCGCGCCAGCGGCTAGGCCGGCACCGCCCGTCCCGCCGATGCCAACACCATTGGTGACGGTGCCGCCGCTAGGTTGGTAGCCCAGCCCGGCGTCCACCAATCCGCTGCCGCCGCGGCCGCCGGTACCGCCGTTCAGGGCGTAGCCGCCGGTGCCGCCGGTGGCGGTGCCGGTCGCGGTGGCCGCGTGGCCAAGCCCACTGCCAGCCACCACCTGGGCGCTGCCGCCGTCGCCGCCCACGCTGTCGGCGCCGGTGGCCGCCCCGCCGTTACCGCCGGTGGCGGTACCGCTCGCGGCACCCGGGTGCGCTGCGTCGCCGAAGCCGCCCGAGATCCGGCCGAGCCCGCCGTTACCGCCCTGGCCGCCGTCAATGCCCACACCTCCGGTGCCGCCGGTGGCCGAACCGCTCGCGGTGCTGTGCGTGCCGGTGGCGTCGATAATCGCGGCGCCGCCGTTGCCGCTGGTGCCACCGCCAGTGCCGCCGACCCCGCCGGTGCCGCCGGTGGCCGACGCGGCGTTCACCGCACCGCCCTGGCTGGCCGTGACCGTGGCGGACCCGCCGGTCCCGCCGGCATCGCCGATGGACTCCGTGCTGCCGGCACCGCCTTTACCGCCGGTCCCGCCGGTGGCCGTGACGTCGGTCAGGGTGCCGCCCGTGTCGGCGGACGTCTTGGCCCAGCCGCCGCCGCCACCGCCGCCGCCGCCAAGGCCGGCGTCTTGGGCCGTGCCGACACCGCCGGCACCGCCGGCACCGCCGTCGCCGCCGACCGCACCGGTGCCGTCGGCATCGCCTTCACCGCCGGCACCGCCAGCCCCTCCGTTGCCGTAAGTCCCGTTGTCGCCAGTGGCGCCAGTGTTGCCGCCGTTACCGACGCCAGCGGCGCCACCGTCGCCGCCTTCGCCCACATGGTCACCACCAGTGCCGCCGGTGCCACCGGCGCCGCCATAGCCTTGGCTGTTCGCGAGCTCAAAGTCGCCGTCTGCGCCGACGCCGCCGGTGCCGCCATTGCCGCTGTTGCCACCGACGCCACCGTCACCGCCGTCACCGGCTTGGCCCGCGCTGCCGAATGTTCCGGCAGCCCCGGCGTCACCGCCCTTACCGCCGTTGCCGGCATCGCCGCCGCCACCGCCATTACCACCGGTGGCACCGGCTCCGTCTCCGCTACCCGCGAAGCTGCCGGCCAGGCCCGTGGCGCCGGTACCACCGACTCCGCCGTTACCGCCGACACCGCCTTCGCCGCCGTTGCCGCCGGCGCCGAGGAAGCCTCCCTTGCCGCCCTTGCCGCCATCGCCGCCGTCAGTACCAGTGCCGCCGTTGCCGCCAACACCGGCGTTGACCCCGGCTACGCCCGGATCGCCGGCAACGCCGGTCCCGCCGGCGCCACCGTTACCGCCATTACCGCCGTGCGAGAACCAAGCGAATAGACCGGCGTCACCGCCAGCGCCTCCATTGCCGCCGTCGTCAGTGGCAGTGCCAATGCCGCCGTCGCCACCGTTACCGCCGTTGCCAAAGAAGAGGCCACCGTCGCCACCAGCGCCACCGTCGGCGTTGGCACCGCCATCGCCGCCGTTACCGCCGTTGCCGAACCAGAACGCGTCGCCGCCGTTGCCACCGGACGTCCCGGCCTCGGTGCTATCCCAGCCGTCACCGCCATTACCGAACCAGATACCGCCGCCTTCACCATCGGGGTTGTCCATGGTGCCCTCAGCACCGTTGCAAATCAGGCCGCACGCGCCGGCTGTGGGATCGCCGGCCGCCGTGGGCAGCGCCGCATACCAAGCGTTGAGCTGGTTATCCACGGCGTCGCCGAACGGCGTGCCGATCCAGTTGGTCTCAAACCAGTTGTTGAGCTCCTGCCCGAATGCCATGAACGGATCGGTCCCCGCCACGGCGTTAGCGTCCAGGCCGCCGAGGTTGTCGAAGCCGAGCAGCGAACCCCACGAGGCGGGGTTGAGCAGTGCCTCCAAGCCGCTGACGTCGAAGTCAGGAGCGGTTGCGCTCGCCCAAGCGGTCGGGTCGAAGAGGTCGAACAGGTCCTCAAAGTCGGCGTGTGCCGGCGGTGCCGCGGCCAGCGGGCCTAGCCCGAACGCCAGAAATGCTCCCGCGCTGGCCCCCAGTCCAGCGAGATGTGCACGACGGCGAGACTTCTCCTTGCGTGCTTGACGATTCCGCTTGCTGTGTTGTCCCGCCATTTGTGTGCCTTGCCCTCCCAGAGACATGCTGGAGCGGTCGCTCTCAGTCGCGTTAAGGTAACTCTTAGGTGCACCGTTTTCTCCCAAACGGGACAACTGACCCAAATGTATTTGAACAATCATCTAATTGGCTCCGCACAGCAAACGATGACGATCGATTGTGTCTACAAAGCCGCAGCCCTCAGTGCCTGAGCCAGCAGGAGCATGCAGACTCAGCGAATGTCGGCCAAAACATATCAGTGGGCGGCGGCGACGAGGCCCAGGCGACGTCTAGGGCGTACGTGCGTCCAAGAAACTCTCAGCAATGTCCGTTGCCATCCAGTAGGCGCCCGGGGCCTTCGCTGGGGTCGGGGGCACCCCGGAATTGCGCGGTCCGCTAGGCATGAATCATTTGCAACACAGGAAAGTTCGCGCGGCGAGCCATGGTTTCACCGTGTGTGTCCTAGCCGCTTGAACCGCGGGCGTCCATCCGCATACCGCCCAGTTCAATGTGAACCGGTAGCCGCTGCGGCGGTAGCACAGCAAATGGAATTCCAATCGATCACACAGGTTGTCATCGGTAATCTGGCTCTTCATGATTGAGGGTGTAGTCGGGGTCTGAATCCACCGGTTTCCAGTAGAGACCGTGCGATGTAGTGGGTGA
>LQPU01000014.1 GCA_002101905.1 Mycobacterium shimoidei
CACGCCGACGCGCCCTAGCCCTACCCGACTGACGATTCCCCTTGCTAGAGCGCTGACGAGCCATTTCCATTTCCTCCGTGCAGGGCTGATCTCAGGTGGCGTTAAGCTAATCATTAAGCACTCCGCATTGACGTAAATGGCAAAAAGATCTTGAAAACTTTTTCTGACGGCATTCGAATACGGTGTTTCTGCCGTGTAACCGGCCTCCACGCGCGATGGATGTGTGCTAGCAGCTAATAATCAAACCGGCTACTTTTCCTTACAGAAATGACTCGTGCGTAATTTTCTCGATGTTTATTTACCCGCGCGTAGTAGACGTCTGCGGCCCTTATCGGTGCTGGTCAGGACCCTCGCACACGTCCGGTCGCCCGCCAAAAACCGCCCAGCAGCCGCTCGGCACCGACAACAATCAACGAGTCGGACGGCCGCGCCGTCGGCCCGCCCACAATCACACAACAGGCCACTCGTCATCCTTGCGATGGGCGTGTCGCAACCACCACGCCCGGCACCACAACCCCCACCCGCCACCTTTACCTCCGAACCCCACACGCCTCAGCAGACACTCAGCTACTGTGAGCCATCACCGGGGGTCGATGTCCCAGGCAGTCACGGTTCGGACATTAGGTAGGGGAGCGCGCATGGCATCCATTCATTTCATCTCGGGCTTGCCGCGTTCTGGCTCGACGCTGCTGGCCGCGCTGCTGCGACAAAATCCGCGGTTTCAGGCGGGGATGTCCGGCCCACTGGCCGGGTTGTTCGGCGCCCTGCTGAGCGAGATGAGCGCCCGCAACGAATTCTCCGTGTTCATCGACGACGCCAAGCGTGAGCGCATCCTGCATGGGTTGTTCGACAATTTCTACGCGGATAGCACCGCCGAGGTAATTTTCGACACCAACCGCGCCTGGTGCGCCTGGATGCCGGCAATCGCCAAGCTGTTTCCCGAGGCCAAAGTGATCGCCTGCGTGCGCGAACTGCCCTGGGTGATCGACAGCATCGAGCGATTGGTCCAGCGCAACGTGTTCAGCCCGTCGTCGATCTTCAACTACAGCTCTGGCGGCACCGTGTACACCCGCGCCAACGGTGTAGCGGCCGCCGACGGCATGGTCGGTGCTCCCTACGATGCGCTCAAGCAGGCCTGCTATGGGGCTCAACGGGATCGCCTGCTGCTAGTCCAGTACGAAACCTTGACCACCGACCCGGCCAAGACCATGCACGCCATCTACGCCTTCATCGGCGAGCCGGTGTTCGAGCACGACTTCGACCACGTCGATTACGACGTCACCGAGTTCGATGAGCGTGCCGGCACGCCGGGACTGCACACGGTGCGCAGCACGGTCAAGGCCGACCGGCGCCCGAGCCTGCTGCCCCCGGATCTGTTCAACCGCTTTGTCAACGACGCCTTCTGGCGCGATCCGAAGAATGTCCCGGAGGGACTGCAAGTGATCTGAGGTCAAATCCCTTGATATTCAAGGCGATTAGCGAAGACACTGCTACTTGCAGATCGCGTTGACCGATTCGATCTGGGAATCGAAATCGTGCCGCAACGGGTCTAGCGTCGCGCTGAGGCCCGCAAGGTAGCCGATGCTCAGCTCCTCGAGAGTGTTCGCCATCGCAGTGACAGCCTTGGCCAGGTCGGCCGGCGTCGCGGGCTCCGCTTCGAGGCGCTCTCGCAGGTACCCGCCGCCCGCGAACAGCGCCAGCCGGGCGCTCGTCGCAACGGCAAGAGAACTCATAGGGTCGTTCGGCGCCGGGTTCTCCAGGTGCGTGTTGCTGACCACCGCCTCATGCACCGACTGGTAGGCGGTGCACACGTGTGTCTTCGCGTCCTTCACCTGCTGGTCGGTGAAGGATCGCGACGTGTCGCCGGATGACCGCGGGAAGAACCACCCTGTGACGGCCACGCCGACGGCGAGCAGTGCGACCGCCAGGGCAGCGAAGTTCGGCCATCGTGCCGGTTGAGCAGCCGCGGGCGGTTTCGTGGAATCTTCTGGACCAATTGGCTTTTCGGGATCCGGCGTACCCGACGGATCACTGGCAGACGTATCTGACATCGGGCGATGGTATCGCTCGACAACAGTGTCTGTATTCGGTTTGGGTTGCGCTTTGGCAACGGCGCCGGACACCCGATTAGTAAGCGCGGCCCCCGGGTACTCAGCACGGACTCGACACCGCCGGTGTCGACGAGCTGAGGAGATTCTCAATGCATGACTCGCAGATGGGGCGCCTGCACATGCCGCGCAGCCGCGGCGCGGTCACCGGATTGCTCCTGATCATCCTGGGTGCTTGGGGCGCGTTGATCCCGTTTGTCGGGCCCTTTTTCCACTGGGCATACACGCCAGACCAGGCCTGGACATGGACGACGGCTCGGGGCTGGCTGGAAGTGTTCCCCGGTGTCACCGCGGTGCTGGGTGGTCTGTTACTGGTGGGGTCGGGTAACCGCGCGACCGCAATGTTCGGCGGCTGGCTCGCTGCTTTCGCCGGTGCCTGGTTTGTCATAGGTCGGTCGTTCGCGTCAATCCTGCAGCTTGGGGACGTAGGCCAGCCGGTGGCCAAGACTGATGTCAAGCGGGCCTTACTGGAGATCACCTACTTCTCCGGGCTGGGCGCGCTGATCGTCTTCCTGGCCGGTGCGGTTCTGGCGCGCTTGGCGGTCCGGATGGCCCGCGACGTGGAAGGCGTCCCGGTGGGGACGGCACCACAAGCGTCGACCTCCGACGCGCCACCGGCCGCCGGGTACACACCGGCATCTCCGGTCGCGCCGGATGCGGTGACGCAGGCGCGGGGCGAGGTTCCCGCCGACGCGGAACCGGAGGAGCACCGAGCCAGGGGGTTCTTCCGCCGGCGCAAGCACGTCGGCGCGTCCCGGTAGGGCATAGGCAGGGCTATAGGCCCACAAAGCCGATCAGAGCAAGCCGAGCAGCTGCAGGTCGGTGATGTATTTGACGATCACCTGCGGCGAGACATGTGGAATGTCTTTGTCCGGGCCGATTTTCGCTTCCTGGACTGCCGCGCGGAACCGGTCGGTAGGCGCGAGCGATCCGCGCATCGGCTTTTGCGGTGACCGGTAATTGTGGAGCAGCGGTAATAGCGAGGCCTGGCGCTGCTTGTCAGGCAACGCACGCAGCGCGGTTTCGAACCGCTGCACCCACTCGTGGTAGTCGCCGACCCGGTGGATCGGGTAGCCGGCCTCGATCAGCCAGTCGACGTACTCGTCGAGCCCGACGCCGTCGTCGTAGGGGTTCATCACGTGGAAGGTCTGGAAGGTCGCAGAGCTGTCCAGGTTCTGGGTCCCTAATGTCGAGATCGCCTCGGCGATGAACTCCACCGGCAGGCCGTCGTAGTGGGAGCGTTGGCGGTTGCCGTGGGCGTCCAGCTCGTAGAACGAGCCGGGGGCGATCCCGGTGGCGACCAACGACAGCATCATCCGGGTGAACATGTCGGGCACATTCAGCTGGCCCGCGTAACTGGTGTCGGCCAGGATCATGTCGCAGCGGAACACCGACACCGGCAGCCCGCACAGGTCATGCGCCTCCCGCAAGAGCACCTCTCCGGCCCACTTGCTGTTGCCATAGCCGTTGGCATAGCTCTCGTCGATCTTGCGGGTCGGGCTCATCACCCGCACGTCGGCGTCCTCGACGAAGCTGCCCGGTGTGATCTGGTCGCCCACCCCGATCGTCGAGACGTAGACGTAGGGCTTGATCTTGGTGGTCAGGGCGATGCGGATCAGCTCGGCGGTGCCCAGCGCGTTGGGCCCGAACAGCTCGCTGTAGGGCAGCACGTGGTTGACCAGTGCGGCCGGGTCGACGATCAAATCGACGGTGTCGGCCAATCGCTGCCAGGTCGCCGTATCGAGGCCGAGGTTAGCTTCACCCTTGTCGCCGGCGACGACTTCCAGGTGGTCGGCGGCCAATTCCTGGTAATGCGCAAGCAGTTTCGGGTCGCCGCTGTCGAAGGTGTTGTCCAGCCGCGCCCGGGCCTCCTCATCAGAGCGGGCCCGCACCAGCGCGATCACCTTGCCGTTCACCAGGTCCATCCGCTCGAGCCACTCCAGCGCCAGGTAGCGGCCCAAAAAGCCGGTCGCGCCGGTTAGCAGCACGGTGCGCACCGCGGGGTTGGCCTGCGGCAGGTTCGACGCGCCCGCCAGGGTGTCGACGTCGAGGAACTTGTCCAGCGTCAGATCTTTCGCGTGCACCACGGTGGCGTCGCGCCCGTGCACCGACGCGAACGACGGCCGCTTGCTGCCGTCACGTTGGCCTTCGATGTAGTCGGCGATGGCCTGCAAATCGCTGGCGGGGCTGACGATCACGCCCACCGGCACGTCGACATCGAAGATCTCTCGCAGCAGGTTGCCAAAGCTCAACGCCGACAACGAATCTCCACCCAAGTCCGTGAAATGGGCGTCGGGTGCCACGTCGCTGGTCGACGCGCCCAGCAGGGCAGCCGCCGCCCGGGCGACGGTTTGCAGCACCGGCTGGTCGGCGCCGCTGCGGCGAAGCTCACTTAGCTCGTTGGCCTGGCTCTCGGCCAGTTCGGCATACAGCGCTTCGAGCCGTTCGCCGTAGCGGGCCTTGAGCTTGGGCCAGGCCAGCTTGCGGATGCCGGTAAGCAGGCCGTTCTCCAGCGTGAAAGGCGTTGTCTCGATGATGAAGTCGCGCGGCACCTCATAGGACTGCAGACCCGCCTGCTTGGCCACCGCCTGCAGCGACTCGGCGATCGCCGACTTCGAAACAGCCGCGTCGGTGGGCACAACTACCGCCAACAGATAGGGCTGGGCGCTGTTGCCATAGACATAGATCTGGTGAACCAGCGGGCTGTTGCCGAACACCGCCTCCAGCTTGGCCAGCGTGACGAACTCCCCCTGGGCCAATTTGAGCACGTTGTTGCGCCGATCCACATACACCAGCCGATTCGGCGCGACCTCGGCGAACACGTCACCGGTGCGGTAGTAGCCGTCGGCGTCGAACACCCCGGCCGTGGTTTCGGCCCGCTTGTAATAGCCAGGGAACATGTTCTCGGTCCGCAGCAGCAACTCGCCGCGCGGATGCGGGCGGTCGGTGCTGAAGTAGCCCAAATCCGGAACGTCAACCAATTTGTAGTCCAGCACCGGCGGACGCTGAATCTGCCCATCGAGCATGACCATGCCGGCCTCGGTCGAGCCGTAGGCGTCGACCAAATGCATCTCCAGCAGCGACTCCACCCAGGCGCGCAACTGTGCAGAGGTCGGCGCCGACCCGGTCAGCGCTGCGATGAACCGCCCGCCCAGCAGCTTCGTCCGCATCTCCGCCAGGACTTCGGCTTCCCCGCGGCCACGCCCGAGTTCGCGCTGGAACTCGCCGTAGAGCATCTCCCAGATCCGCGGCACGAAATTCATCTCGGTCGGGCGTACCAACGCGATGTCTTCCAACAGCGTCGACAGGTCGCTCTTTGCGCTGAAGTAAGCCGTGCCGCCATTGCCGAGGGTGCCGTAGAGGATGGTGCGGCCCATGACGTGGCTCATCGGCATGAAGTTCAGCGTGATCGACGCGGCACTGGGCCCGAACCAATCGCGGGCCGACCGGCGCCACATCTTGGCCACATTGCGCCGCGGATACATCGCGCCTTTGGGCGCCCCGGTACTACCGGAGGTGTAGATCAACAGCGCCAACGCGTCGTCGTCGGTGTCGACCACCGGCGCGGCCGTCGTCCCGCGGCCCAGCACGTCGACCAACGTCTGCACCTGGGTGCCCTGCAACTGCGCCTTCGCGTTGTCGACGGCCTCGCGGTGGTCGTCGACTTCGGGGTGAAAGTCGAACACCACCAACCGTTTTGGTGCGTAACCGGCCTGGACCAATTCGACGGCTTCGGACAGGTTGTCCACGCTGGCGGCAAGTACGGTCGGTTCGGCCTCGATGACGATCGGCTGCAGCTGAGCGGTCGCGGCGCTGGTCTGCAGGGGTACGGCCACCGCACCCAGCCGGCCGAGCGCCAGGTCGATGGTGGTGTAGTCGACGCTGGTGAAACCCAGCACCGCGACGCGATCGCCCGGTTGTACGTCGCCGGCCCACGCGCTGGCGAGCGTGTCGACCCGGTTGCCCAGCTCGCGGTAGGTGATGGTGTCGAATCGGGGCAGCAGCCGCGCCGACGTGCGGCCGGTCTGCGCGTCGGTGACGAACTCGACGGCACGCTGACCAAGCGCGGGCCGCTCGGCGTAGCCGTCGATGACGATCCGAACGATGTCGGAGAGCGCCAGTCCGGGTTCCTCGACGGCAGCGGCGACGGCCTCATCGGGCCGGGCGGCGGCGAACTGCGGGTCGTGGGCGGCTAGATCGGCGATACGGCGCTCGAGGCGCTCTTCTTGGGAATCAAGTTGGGAATCAAGCGACATGGGCACAACCTCGACGATTTTGAGAGTTTGACCGGGCGCCGCACTGCGTCCAACTCGAAACTACGTTAGCAAAGCTAAAGTTATTCCGAAACGAGCCTGACTGTGAGTTAGGTAACCGGCGGGCCTAACCTGCGACGGCTGCGGCGGATGTGACTAGAGCTCGGCGAGGCTCGAAGCGACCACGTCCAACCCTTCGCTCAGCAGCTCATCGTTGATCGTCAGCGGCGGCAGCAAGCGCAGGACGTTGCCGAAAGTGCCTGCGGTCAACACGATTACACCCGCCGCGTGCGCGGCGGCAGCCAGCTTGTTGGTCAACTCCCGGTCCGGCTCGGTGGTCCCGGATTTCACCAGCTCGGCCGCGATCATCGCGCCGCGGCCCCGGACATCGCCGACACGGTCGTCGTCGGCCTGCAGCTGCGACAGGCGCTCGGTGATCAGCTGCCCGATCTGCTGAGCACGCGGAACCAACCCCTCGCTCTCGATGGTCGCGATGGTGGCCAGCGCCGCCGCGCACGCAACCGGGTTGCCGCCAAATGTTCCACCCAGCCCGCCGGGATGCGGGGCGTCCATGATCTCGGCGCGCCCGGTGACCGCCGACAAGGGCAGCCCGTCGGCAATGCCCTTAGCGGTGCAGATCAGGTCCGGCTCAATGCCCTCGTGCTCGCACGCAAACATCGCGCCGGTGCGGGCAAAGCCGGTCTGCACCTCGTCGGCGATGAAGACGACATTATTTTCCCGGCACCACTGGAGCAGGGTGGGCAAAAATCCCTCGGCGGGCACGATGAACCCGCCCTCGCCCTGGATCGGCTCGATGACGACGGCGGCCAGGTTGTCCGCGCCCACGAGTCGGCGAATCTCCTGGATCGCCCGCATAGCGGCGCGTTCTCCGTCGAGCTCACCGTCGCGGTACGGGTAAGACAGCGGCGCCCGGTAGATTTCCGGCGCGAACGGCCCGAAGCCGCTCTTGTACGGCATGGACTGGGCGGTCAGGGCCATCGCCAGGTTGGTGCGACCGTGGTAGGCGTGGTCGAACGCCACCACCGCGGTTTTGCGGGTATGGGCGCGGGCGATCTTGACCGCGTTCTCCACCGCCTCGGCGCCGGAGTTGAACAGCACTGAGCGCTTCTCGGCAGAGCCCGGTGTCAGCCGGTTGAGCTCCTCGGCGACGGCGATGTACTGCTCATACGGCGTCACCATGAAGCAGGTATGGGTGAAGTCGGCGACCTGCGCGCGCACCGCATCGACGACCCGGGGCGAGGCGTTACCGACCGTGGTGACTGCGATCCCGGAACTCAAGTCGATCAGCCGATTACCGTCGACGTCTTCGACGATTCCGCCCCCGGCACGCACGGCGTACACCGGCATCGTGCTGCGCACTCCGCGGGCCACCGCCGCGCCGCGGCGCTTGCTCAACTCCAACGACACGGGGCCGGGGAGTTCAGTGACGAGGTGGCGACTCTGTTGGAGAGTGGTCACCTCCGCAGCCTAGCCGCAACCCGCCTACCTGGACCGTTATCCGGCCGGCGGCCCCTCGCCGAGTGGCCGGCAGACGTTGGTCGTCGGGTCCCACCACTGCCCGGGATCGCAATTCAGCGGCTGTGGTCCCTCGCCCAGTGGCCGGCAGATGTTGCCGCTGGGGTCCCACCACTGGCCGGGCTCGCAGCCCAGCGGCGTAGGTCCGACGCCCAGTGGATAACAGGCCTTGCTGAACGGCTCCCACCACTGCCCGGGCTCGCACTGCGCCGAGCTCACCGCCGGCGTCGCGATCGCCGTCGCCGCGGCAAGGACCGCCGAGGCCGCCAACCGGCCGATAAAGGATCTCATCGTGAACCTCCCGCACAGATTGTGCTCATGGCTCGCGGCGAAGCGCTAGCCCGGTCCAAACGCCGGCCCGTCGATCGAATCGACAGTGGCGAACGAGGCGACAGACGCGCGACGCAGCTTCCGCGCCGCCCGCACCGGGTAGCCCAGAGCGATCACCGCGGCCAGCGCAAAGTGGTCGGGCGCGCCCAGCAGCGACTTCACCTGCGGCTCTTCTCGAATCGCGATCGTGGTGATGACGCCGCCCAGCCCTTCCTCGCGAGCGGCCAGCAGGATGCTCCACGCGAACGGGTAAATCGACGCGCCGCCGGCAAACGTGTACCGGTCTGCGTCACGGTCCACCGCCGCCAGCAGCGACAAATCGGCGAACAGCGCGAGCAGCACCGGTGACTCGTCGAACCGTTCGGCGAAACCGCCTGGGGCGGGGAGGTTTTCCGCGGCCAGGGCGCGCGCCTCGACGTCGCGGTCGTTGGTCGGCGCCCAGGGTCGCAGACCCGCGACACTCAGCGCCAAATAGTCTCGTGACCCGGCCAGATAAAGGTCCCGCAGCCGGCGTCGTCGCTCGACGTCCTTGATCACCACGACTCGCCAGGCCTGCGCGTTGGCGCCGCTGGGCGCGAACCGTGCGGTTTCGAGCACCCTCGCCACGATCGCATCGTCGACGGGTCGATCGGTGAAGTCGCGGACCGCGCCTGTACTTCGTAACGCCTCGGTCAGTTCCATAAAAGTAATGCTGCTACACGCCCGGACGGCGCCCGCCGCGAAATCCGCCTTAGGGCACACTGGCGGGCATGGACCAACTGCTCGTTTTCATGCCGCTGCTGGTCGTCTTGGCGGTGTTCATGTTCTTCACGTCGCGGCGGCAGAAGCGCGCGATGCAGGCCACCATCGACTTGCACGAGTCGCTGCAGGTGGGGGACCGAGTGCACACCACCTCGGGATTGCAGGCAACCGTCGCCAGGATCACCGACGAGACCATCGACCTCGAGATCTCGCCGGGCGTGGTGACTACCTGGATGAAGCTGGCGATTCGCGACCGCATCGAACCGGAAGTTCTTGACACCGACGTCGACCCCGAGATCACAGCCGACCCGGAGCGACTGCACAAAGACTGAGTTCACGTACTCTTTCCGGGTGCAGTCGAACTGATCGGCAAACGAGGAGACTCAACAACGTGGCATCGCCTTCGGCGCCGGTGCATCCTGCCCGCTATGTGTCGGTGTTTCTAGTCCTGCTCATCGGGGTGTACCTGCTGGTCTTCTTGACCGGGAACAAGCGCGCCGAACCCAAGCTGGGCATCGACCTGCAGGGCGGCACCCGGGTCACCTTGACTGCCCGGACGCCGGATGGTTCCCGGCCGTCCCGCGATGCGTTGTCGCAGGCCCAGCAGATCATCAGCGCCCGGGTCAATGGACTGGGCGTCTCGGGGTCCGAGGTCGTCATCGACGGCGACAATCTGGTGATCACGGTGCCCGGCAGCGACGGCAACGAGGCACGCAACCTGGGCCAGACCGCGCGACTGTATATCCGACCGGTGATCAACTCGCTGCCCGCGCAGTCCGGCGCCGAGCAGCCACGGAGACTGCCGCAGCCACCGCCCGGCAAGCAGCCGCCCGGAATGCCACCGCCCGGTGAGGCGCCCGGCGAGATCCCTGAAGCGCCCTCCGGGGAGTCGCCGACAGAGCCCGGGCTGCCGCTGTCGCCGGGTGGGCAGCCGGGACAAGCGCCCGAAGCGCCCCTGTCGCCGATCGGACCCGGCGACGTGTTCGGCACTGAGCCCGGCCCGGCCGAGTTGCCGACGCCCCCGGCGCAGCCGCGGCCATACCCGCAGGACCCACCGCCATCGCCGGCTCCGCCGCCCCCGCCGCCCGGCGAAGGGCCGCCGGTGCAACCAGGTCCGCCCGACCCGCGCAAGGACCTCGCCGAGCGCATCGCCAAGGAGAAGCAGTGGCGGCAGAGCACCAACAAAGGTGTGCAGTTCCTGGGTCTGCAATTTCAGGCCACCCGGTGCGATCAAGAGGACATCCTGGCCGGCAACGACGACCCGAAGCTGCCCTTGATCACCTGCGACAAAGACCACAAGGCGGCCTACCTGCTGGCGCCGTCGATCATCAGCGGCGACCAGATCCAAAACGCGACGTCCGGTCTGGACCAGCGCAGCGGCGGCTACGTCGTCGACCTGCAGTTCAAGAGCGGGGCGGCCAACACCTGGGCTGATTTCACCGCAGCTCACGTCGGCACCCAGACCGCTTTCACCCTGGACTCCCAAGTGGTGAGCGCACCGCAGATCCGCGAAGCCATCCCCGGCGGGCGAACCCAGATCACCGGCGGCGACCCGCCGTTCACCGCCGACAGCGCGCGCCAGCTGGCCAACGTCCTCAAATATGGGTCGCTGCCGCTGTCCTTCGAATCCTCAGAAGCTGAAACCGTTTCGGCCACACTGGGTTTGACGTCTCTGCGGGCGGGCCTGATCGCCGGGGCGATCGGTTTGGCGCTGGTACTCGTGTACTCGCTGCTGTACTACCGGGTGCTCGGGCTGCTCACCGCGCTGTCGCTGGTGGCTTCGGGCGCGATGATTTTCGCGATCCTCGTCCTGCTGGGCCGCTACATCAACTACACCCTGGACCTGGCCGGCATCGCGGGTTTGATCATCGGTATCGGGACGACGGCCGACTCGTTCGTGGTGTTCTTCGAGCGCATCAAAGACGAGATCCGCGAAGGGCGCTCGTTCCGCTCGGCCGTTCCGCGCGGGTGGGGGCGGGCCCGCAAGACGATCGTGTCGGGCAACGCCGTGACCTTCCTGGCCGCCGCGGTGCTGTACGTCCTGGCCATCGGCCAGGTGAAAGGCTTTGCATTCACCCTGGGGCTCACGACGGTCCTGGACCTCGTCGTGGTGTTCCTGATCACCTGGCCGCTGGTCTACGTGGCGTCCAAGTCACCGACGATGGCCAAGCCGGTCTACAACGGCTTGGGCGCGGTGCAGCAAGTCGCGCGCGAACGGCGAGCCGCGCACGTAGGACGGGGATAGCGAAATGGCTTCCAAATCAACCGAAGCGGTAGAACTCACCGAGTCCGACGCCGCGGTTTTGGACGACGAGACCAGCGCCCAACTGCCGCATCACAGCTTCTTGTCGCGGCTTTACACCGGCACCGGCGCGTTCGAGGTGATCGGCCGGCGGCGGATGTGGTACGTGATCAGTGGGGTGATCGTGGCGATCTCGATCGCCGCGATCCTGGTGCGGGGGTTCACCTTCGGAATCGACTTCGCAGGCGGCACCAAGGTCTCGTTCCCGCGCGGCGACACCCAGGTCAGTCAGGTCGAAGACGTATTCCGCCAAACGCTCGGCAGCGGCCCGGAGTCGGTGGTGATCGTCGGCAGCGGCTCGTCGGCCACGGTGCAGATCCGCTCCGAACACCTCACCAACGAACAAACCGAGCAGCTGCGCAACGCGCTGTTCGACAAATTCCAACCCAAAGGCCCCGACGGCAAACCCAGCAAGCAGGCCATCAGCGACTCGGCGGTGTCGTCGACCTGGGGTGGCCAGATCACCAAGAAGGCAGTGATCGCGCTGGTGGTGTTCTTGGTGCTGGTGTCCCTTTACATCACCGTCCGCTACGAGCGCTACATGGCGATCTCGGCCCTGGCCTCGCTGGTTTTCGACCTGGTCGTCACCGCCGGTGTCTACGCGCTGGTCGGCTTCGAGGTGACTCCGGCCACCGTGATCGGGTTCCTGACCATTCTGGGCTTCTCCGTCTATGACAGTGTCATCGTGTTCGACAAGGTCGAAGAGAACACCCACGGCTTCCAGCACACCACCCGCCGCACCTACGCTGAGTGGGCCAACCTGGCGGTCAACCAGACCTTCATGCGGTCGATCAACACCAGCCTCATCTCGGTGCTGCCGGTGGTCGCGCTGCTGGTGGTGGCGGTATGGCTGCTGGGTGTGGGCACGCTCAAGGACCTGGCGCTGGTGCAGTTGGTGGGCATCATCGTCGGCACCTACTCGTCGATCTTCTTTGCCACCCCGCTACTGGTCACCCTGCGCGAACGCACTGAGCTGGTACGCACCCATACCCGCCGGGTGATGCGGCGCCGCAGCCCCGCCAAGTCCGCCAGCAAGGCCGCCGAGCCCACCTCAGAGTCAGCATCCGCCGGCG
This sequence comes from Mycobacterium shimoidei, assembly GCA_002101905.1. Lineage (GTDB taxonomy): Bacteria > Actinomycetota > Actinomycetes > Mycobacteriales > Mycobacteriaceae > Mycobacterium > Mycobacterium shimoidei. The sequence continues at coordinate 12,344 of LQPU01000014.1, forward strand.
ACGAGCCGAAAAAGATCACCGCCGCCAGCGCGCCCAGCAAGCCGGCCCCGGGTGCGCGGCCCGCCGGTGGTCGGCACGCACGTCCGACCGGCAAACGAAACAGGTGAAGCCCGATGGCTGCCTGGCGTCGGCGCATCGCGGTGAGCTGGCTGGCAGCGATTACAGCGGCAGCTCCCTACGCCCTGACCGGATGTTCGGGCAGCGCGGTCGGACAGATCGATTACGCGGTCGACGGCGCGCTGGTCACCTATAACGCCAACACCGTCAACGGTGCCGCTTCCGCAGCGGCGCAGGCGTTCGCCCGCACCCTGACCGGGTTCGGCTATCACGGCCCCGACGGGCAGGTGGTCGCCGACCGGGACTTCGGCACCGTGTCGGTGGTGGGCGGTTCGCCGTTGGTGCTCGACTACCAAATCGCTGACAACGCAGTCTATTCCGACGGTAAGCCGATCAGCTGCGACGACTTGGTGCTGACCTGGGCGGCTCACTCTGGACGGTTTCCCGGTTTCGACGCCGCCAGCCGCGCCGGCTACATCGACGTCGCCGCGATCGACTGCCAGCCCGGGCAGAAGAAAGCCCGGGTGACGTTCGCGCCGGATCGCGGCATCGTCGACTACGACGAGCTGTTCACCGCGACCTCGATGATGCCGTCGCATGTCATTGCCCAGGAGCTGGGCATCTCCGAAGCCAACGTGACCACCGCGCTGTTGACCAAGAACATGCCGGTCGTCGACCGCATCGCGCAGGTATGGAACACCACCTGGGATCTCAAACCCGACCTGGACACGAAGCATTTCCCGTCGTCGGGGCCGTACCGGATCGAATCAGTGTTGCGTGACGGCTCGGTAGTGCTGGTTGCCAACGACCGTTGGTGGGGCGCGAAGCCGCTGACCAAGCGGATCACGGTGTGGCCGCAGAAGGCCGACATCGCCGACCGGCTCAAGAACAAGAGCATCGACGTCGCTGACGTCGCGGCGGGGTCATCGGGATCGGTGGTCACCCCGGACGACTACCGGCGTACGGATGCGCCGTCAGACGGCATTGTGCAGCTGATCTTCGGGTCGCGCGGCCGGTTCGCCGACACCGTCGTGCGCCGTGCGGTCGCATTGTGTACTCCGCGGGACCTGATCGCCCGCGACGCCGGGGTGCCGATCGCCAACGGGCGGCTGCACACGGCCGCCGAGGACGCCATTGGCCAGGCCGAAAATGTGCCCGCGGCAGCGCAATTCGACAAATCCGATCCCGAGGCGGCCCGTACGACGTTGGGCGGAGCACCATTGACCGTGCGGATCGGGTATCGGGCGCCCAACGCGCGGCTGGCCGCCACCGTCGGCGCGATCGCCAAAGCCTGCGAGCCGGCCGGCATCACCGTCACCGACGTCACCTCGGAGACCACCGGGCCGCAGGCGTTGCGGGACGGACAGATCGACGTGCTGTTGGCCAGCACCGGCGGCGCCAGCGGCAGCGGATCGACCGGCTCGCCGGCGATGGACGCCTATACGCTGCACACCGCCAACGGCAACAATCTGCCCGGCTACAGCAACGAACAGATCGACGGGATCATCAGTGCGCTGGCGGTGTCGGCCGACCCTGCCGAGCTGGTGCGGCTGCTGGGGGAGAGCGGTCCGGTGTTGTGGGCCGACATGCCGACGCTGCCGCTGTACCGCCAACAGCGAACCCTGCTGGCGTCGAAGAAGATGTACGCCGTCGTCGGCAACCCCACCCGGTGGGGCGCCGGCTGGAACATGGACCGATGGGTGCTGGTGCGGTGACTTCGGTCTCCGAGCTTGTCGCGTCCTTGACCCGGGAGGTATCCGACTTCCCTACGGCGGGCATCGAATTCAAAGACCTCACTCCGCTGTTCGCTGATCGCCATGGGCTCGCGGTGGTCACCGAGGCGCTGGCCGAGGTGGCCGCCGGGGCCGACCTGATAGCAGGTATCGACGCCCGCGGCTTCGTGGTGGGCGGGGCCGTCGCGGCCCGGCTGGGCACCGGAATGCTGGCCATTCGGAAGGGCGGCAAGCTGCCGCCGCCGGTGCTCGGCGAAACCTACGACCTGGAATACGGCAGCGCCACCCTGGAGATCCCCGCCGACGGCATCGAGCTGGCCGGCCGCAGCGTGGTCATCGTCGACGACGTGCTGGCCACCGGGGGGACGCTGGCGGCGGCTTCCCGGTTGCTCGAGCACAGCGGCGCCCGGGTGACGGCGGTTGCGGTGGTACTGGAGCTGGCTGCCCAGGGTGGTCGCGAGCTGCTGGCGCCGCTGCCGGTCCACAGCTTGCGGCGGGTATGAGCGATATCCTGGGAGATCGGAGGTGACGAACGTGGCGGATGACCAGCGCACGGCCCTGCAGACGCCGACTGAGCCGTTCCCGGTCCCGGACGCCCTGCCGGCCGAGTCTCGGGTCGGCCTGAAGACCTCCACCAGCGCGTCGCGGCGGGTGCGGGCCCGCTTGGCGCGCCGGATGACCTCCCAGCGCAGCACGGTCAGCCCGGTGCTCGAGCCGCTGGTGGCGGTGCACCGCAAGATCCATCCCAAGGCGGACTTGTCGCCGTTGCAGCGGGCCTACGAGGTCGCCGAGAAACGCCACGCCGACCAGTTGCGGCATTCCGGCGACCCCTACATCACCCACCCGGTCGCGGTGGCCAACATCCTGGCCGAGCTCGGTATGGACACCACCACGCTGGTCGCCGCGCTGCTGCACGACACCGTCGAGGACACCGGATACAGCCTGGAGCAGCTGTCAGAGGAATTCGGCGAGGAGGTAAGCCATCTCGTCGACGGGGTGACCAAGCTGGACCGGGTGGTGCTGGGCAGCGCCGCCGAGGGCGAGACGATCCGCAAGATGATCACCGCGATGGCGCGCGACCCGCGGGTGCTGGTGATCAAGGTGGCCGACCGGCTGCACAACATGCGCACGATGCGCTTCCTGCCGCCGGAAAAGCAGGTCCGCAAGGCCCGCGAAACGCTGGAAGTGATTGCCCCACTGGCGCATCGGCTGGGAATGGCCACCGTCAAGTGGGAACTCGAAGACTTGTCGTTTGCGATTCTGCACCCCAAGAAGTACGAGGAGATCGTGCGGCTGGTGGCCGGCCGGGCGCCGTCGCGCGACACCTACCTGGCAAAGGTGCGCGCCGAGATCGTCGCCAACCTCAATGCCGCGAAGATCAGCGCGGTGGTCGAGGGCCGCCCCAAGCATTACTGGTCGATCTACCAGAAGATGATCGTCAAGGGCCGCGACTTCGACGACATCCACGACCTGGTCGGGGTGCGCATCCTGTGTGACCAGATCCGAGACTGTTACGCCGCGGTGGGCGTGGTGCATTCGCTGTGGCAGCCGATGGCGGGCCGGTTCAAGGACTACATCGCCCAGCCGCGCTACGGCGTGTACCAGTCGCTGCACACCACCGTCGTCGGGCCGGAGGGCAAACCGCTGGAGGTGCAGATCCGCACCCGCGACATGCACCGCACCGCCGAATACGGCATCGCAGCACACTGGCGCTACAAGGAAGCCAAGGGCCGCAACGGAGTTCCGCATCCGCACGCCGCCGCCGAGATCGACGACATGGCCTGGATGCGGCAACTCCTGGACTGGCAGCGAGAGGCCGCGGACCCCGGCGAGTTCCTCGAATCGCTGCGTTACGACCTTGCCGTCAAAGAGATCTTCGTGTTCACCCCCAAGGGTGACGTGATCACGCTGCCCGCCGGGTCCACGCCGGTGGACTTCGCCTACGCCGTGCACACCGAAGTCGGTCACCGCTGCATCGGCGCGCGGGTCAACGGTCGGCTGGTGGCGCTGGAACGCAGGCTCGAAAACGGGGAAGTCGTCGAGGTTTTCACGTCCAAGGCGCCCAACGCCGGGCCGTCGCGGGACTGGCAGCAGTTCGTGGTCTCGCCACGGGCCAAGGCGAAGATCCGGCAATGGTTCGCCAAAGAGCGCCGCGAGGAGGCGTTGGAGGCCGGCAAGGAGGCCATCGCCCGTGAGGTGCGACGCGGCGGACTTCCGTTGCAGCGCTTGGTCAGTGGCGGGTCGATGGCCGCGGTGGCCACCGAGCTTCATTACGCCGACGTGTCGGCACTCTACACCGCGATCGGTGAGGGACACGTCTCGGCCAAGCATGTCGTGCAACGACTGGTGGCCGAACTCGGCGGCATCGACCAGGCCGAGGAAGACCTCGCCGAGCGGTCCACTCCGGCGACCATGCTGCGGCGTCCGCGCAGCAGCGACGACGTCGGCGTCGCGGTGCCTGGCGCGGCGAACGTGCTGACCAAGCTGGCCAAGTGCTGCACCCCGGTGCCGGGCGATCAGATCATGGGATTCGTCACCCGCGGCGGCGGGGTGAGCGTGCACCGCACCGACTGCACCAATGCCGCGTCATTGCAACAACAATCCGAGCGGATCATCGAAGTGCACTGGGCCCCCTCGCCGTCGTCGGTGTTCCTGGTGGCGATTCAGGTCGAGGCGCTCGACCGGCACCGGTTGCTCTCGGACATCACCCGCGTGCTTGCCGACGAGAAGGTGAACATCCTGTCGGCGTCGGTGACAACATCCGGTGACCGGGTTGCGATCAGCCGGTTCACCTTCGAGATGGGCGACCCCAAGCACCTGGGGCACCTACTCGACGTGGTCCGCAACGTCGAAGGCGTCTACGACGTCTACCGGGTGACGTCCGCAGCGTAACGTCTGCTCGCGCCGAAATCAGTCCAGCAGCACCGATTTGATCGTGACTTCGGTCGCGGGTGCGCCGTCCTCGCCGCCGCCGGACACCCCGGCCTGGGCGATCTTGTCCAGCGTGGCCAGTCCGTCGTCTTGAATCGTGCCGAAAACGGTGTATTCGGGCGGTAATTGGGAGTCCTTGTACACCATGAAGAACTGGCTGCTGTTGGTGCCCGGGCCGGCGTTGGCCATCGCCAGCGTGCCCCGCGGGTAGATCACCGGATGATGCAGCGCCGGATCGTCGGGCGCGTACTGATCGGTCGGGTATTCGTTGCCGAATTGGTAGCCCGGCCCCCCGGTGCCGTCACCCTTCGGGTCGCCACATTGCAGCACGCCGAGCGTCGGCGACGTCGTCAGCCGGTGGCATTTGGTGTCGTCGAAAAACCCCTGCTGGGCAAGGTTGGCGAAACTGTTGACCGTGCACGGCGATTTGGCGTTGTCCAGCAGCAGCCCGATCCTGCCCTCGCTGGTCACCATGCTGGCGCTGACGGTAGCCGGGTCGGTGGGCACCCGGCCGGTACGCGGCGGCTTCGCCGGCTTGCTGGCAAGTTCCGGTGACGGCGGATACAGGCAATTGGCGCCCACGTCGGCCGACGGCTTGAACGACGGCAGCGGCGGCAGTTGCGTGGGTTCGGCGGGGGCCGCGCTCGTGGTGGTCGAGTCCGCAGCGGCCGAGCTTTCGCCGGCGGCCGCCGTCGCTTTGTCGTTCTTGTTGTGGTTGGCGTACCAAACGCTGTAACCGACCAGCGCGACGACGAGCAACGCGCCGATCGACCCGCCGACGATGGTCAGCAGACGGCGGCGACGAGCTTGCTGGGCCCGACGTTCCAGCTGCCGTTCGAGTTTGCGCTTGGCTGAAGCACGTCGCTGTTCGTTGGTCGGCACCGCCGATATCCCTCCCTGGTCGTTTGTCGTGTCCAGCACAGAGTGTGCCAGCTGATGCTGAATACGGCTGGCGCGGTCCCTCGTGGGAAACTGGGAAGCGTGTTGATCTCCGCGTTTCCGGCCGGGCTGCTGGCGTGCAATTGCTATGTGCTGGCTCAGCGGCCCGGGGCAGACGCCATCGTCATCGATCCCGGCCAGCGGGCGATGGGCCAGCTGCGGCGCATCCTGGACGAGAATCGGCTGACCCCGGCGGCGGTGCTGTTGACCCATGGGCACATCGACCACATCTGGTCGGCCCAGAAGGTGTCCGACACCTTCGGCTGCCCGGCCTACATCCACCCCGAGGACCGGTTCATGCTGACCGATCCGATCAAGGGCTTCGGCCCCAAGCTGGGCCAGCTGCTGATGCGGGCGATGTTCCGCGAGCCCAAGCAGGTCATCGAACTGGATCGCGACGGCGACAAGATCGACCTGGCCGACATCACCGTCACCGTCGACCACACTCCCGGCCACACCCGCGGCTCGGTGTGCTTCCGGGTTACCGCCGATAGCCCGGTCGATGCCGAGGCGGTGTTCACCGGCGACACGCTGTTCCAGGGCTCAGTGGGCCGCACCGATCTGTTCGGCGGCAGCGGGCGCGACCTGTTGACCTCCATCGTCGACAAGCTGCTGGTGCTCGACGACAAGACCGTGGTGCTGCCCGGACACGGCCCGCAGACCACGATCGGCGCCGAACGCCGGCACAACCCGTTCCTCGAAGGGCTGAGTGGGTGAGCAGATTCTCAGCCCCTAAAGGAGTGCCGGATTACGTGCCGCCGGATTCGGTGCGGTTCGTCTCGGTGCGCGACGGCCTGCTCGAGGCCGCGCGCCGGGCCGGTTACAGCGACATCGAGTTGCCGATCTTCGAGGACACCGCGCTGTTCGCCCGTGGCGTGGGGGAGTCCACCGACGTCGTGTCGAAGGAGATGTACACCTTCGCCGATCGCGGTGACCGGTCGGTCACGCTGCGGCCGGAGGGCACCGCCGGGGTGGTGCGCGCGGTGATCGAGCACGGGCTGGACCGCGGGGTGCTGCCGGTCAAGCTGTGCTACGCCGGCCCGTTCTTTCGCTACGAACGACCGCAAGCCGGGCGCTATCGCCAGCTGCAGCAGGTCGGCGTGGAGGCGATCGGCGTCGACGACCCGGCGCTGGACGCCGAGGTGATCGCGGTAGCCGACGCCGGGTTCCGGTCGGTGGGGCTGGAAGGCTTCCGGCTGGAGATCACTTCGCTGGGTGACGACACCTGCCGCCCGCAATATCGAGAACTATTGCAGGAGTTCCTCTTTCAGCTCGACCTGGATCCTGAAACGCGAAAACGCGCGGAGATCAATCCGATGCGGGTGCTCGACGACAAGCGCCCGGAGGTCCGGGCCATGACGGCCGATGCGCCGGTGATGCTCGACAACCTCTCCGATTCGGCCAAGCAGCACTTCGAAACGGTGCTCGCGCACCTCGACGCGCTGGGCGTGCGCTATGTCATCAACCCGCGGATGGTGCGCGGGCTGGACTACTACACCAAGACCACGTTCGAGTTCGTGCACGACGGGCTGGGCGCGCAGTCCGGCATCGGCGGCGGCGGTCGCTACGATGGGCTGATGAAAGAGCTTGGCGGACAAAATCTTTCGGGTATCGGCTTCGGCCTGGGCGTGGACCGCACCCTGTTGGCGCTGCAGGCCGAGGGCAAAGAAGTCGGCGTCAGGGCGCGCTGCGACGTGTTCGGCGTGCCGCTCGGCGAACAGGCCAAGCAGCGACTGGCCGTGCTGGCCGGGCGGCTGCGCGCCGCCGGTGTACGGGTAGATCTGGCGTATGGTGATCGCGGCCTCAAGGGTGCGATGCGCGCGGCCGACCGATCGAATGCGCGGATCGCACTGATCGCCGGTGACCGCGATATCGAGGCTGGCACTGTGGGCATCAAGGATCTGGCCAGCGGCGAGCAAGTGGACGTCGCCGCCGACGAGGTGGTCGCCGAGATCCTCTCCCGCCTCGCGCACTAACCGCGCGCTAACCCAACAGCTCCGCCGGTCTTAGTAGAAAGTCTTAGTAAAAAATGAAAGCTTTCACACTATAGTCTCAGCCATATCCTCAGCGGCAACGCGGCACAGGAGGGTGCACCGAGATATGGCTCGTCACCGCAGCAGCAAGACAATCGTTCTGGGCGCGGCTGCGGGAGCGTTTCTCGCGCTGGCGACCGCGCCGCCGGTGCACGCCGACTTCGGCTTCGACGACATTTTCGACCTTTTCGACCCGGCGGCCTATGCGGCCGCGGCCCCGGATTTCGAGAGCAGTCTGGACAGCCTGATCGGGCAGATTTCGGCGATTGACCCGTCGTTCATGTCCGGGATGCAACAACTCAACCTCTGGTTCGAAGACAACTGGATCAACACCCCGCTCGGTGAACAGGTCGACAGCCAGATCAATGCCTGGGCCGTCGCGGCCGGTATACCGCCGCTCATCGGTAACGGAACAGACGGTACGTTCGACAATCCCGACGGTGGTCCGGGCGGACTGTTGTTCGGCGACGGGGGCGACGGCTTCAGTTACGCCCCGGGCAGCGGCTTTCACGATGGCGGGGACGGCGGCGACGCGTCCTACTTCGGTAACGGGGGCGACGGCGGTGATGGCTCGGACGGCGGCGCCGGCGGCGACGGCGGTGATGGCGGGCTGTTCTACGGCAACGGCGGCGATGGCGGCAACGGCGGTGACGGCCTAGACGGCGCCGTCGGCGGTCATGGCGGTGACGGCGGTGACGCCATGGGGTGGTTCGGCATCGGCGGCGACGGCGGCAACGGCGGCGACGGCGGCAACCCGGGTGATTTGCCAGCCCTGGGCGGGGCCGGCGGCAACGGCAGCAGCCTGTTCGGCATCCACGGCGCGGCCGGTCATTTCGGCGCGCTGACCACCAGCGGTGACGACACCAGCGCTCCGATCGGGATCACCGACGGCTGGCTGACCAACAGCGCGGGCCAGGTCGTCCTTTTGCACGGCCTCAACGAGGTGTACAAGGTGGCGCCGTTCGAGCCGTCGGCCGCCGGATTCGACGAAGACGACGCCGCGTTCCTGGCCGCCAACGGCTTCAACGCCGTGCGGTTGGGCGTCATCTGGGAGGCTGTGGAGCCCGCGCCGGGCGTCTTCAACGACGATTACCTCGCATCGATCGAGCAGACCGTGAACATCCTGCAAAGCCACGGCATCGTCGCCATCCTCGACTTCCATCAGGACGGCTACTCCGGCGCGTTCGGCGGCGAAGGCGCCCCGGCGTGGGCGGTGCAGGACGGCGGATTGCCCAACCCCGAGCTACCCTTCCCGCTCAACATCTTCTTCAATCCCGCCGAACAGCAGGCCTGGGAGTCGTTCTGGACCAACTCCGATGGCCCGAATGGTGTTGGGCTGGAGAACAGTTACGCGCAGATGCTCGAGTACGTGGCCAACTACTTCCGCGACAACCCCAACGTGGCCGGCTACGAAATCATGAACGAACCGTCGCCGGGCGCATCCACGTTCTACGCCACCCTGTTCGGCAACACGTTCTTCGACGCCCAGCAGCTGACTCCGTTCTACAACCAGGCGGCGTTGGCGATCCGCGCCGTCGACTCGGACACGCCGGTGTTGTTCGAACCGAATGTGCTGTCCAATGCGGGAATACCCACCGGCCTGGGCACGGTGGATGTCGCGAACACCATTCTGTCGTTCCACAACTACTGCGCGTTCGACCTGGGTCCGTTCGGTTGCCTACCGAGCGTCGACGGGATCGTGGGCAACGCCCTGGCCTACGCGCAGGCGCACAACATCCCCGCGTTGATGACCGAATTCGGCGCCAGCTCCAACCAGGTTCAGGTCGGCGCGCCGATGGTAAGCGCCAACCAGCAGCTGCTCGGCTGGACAGAGTGGCAGTACAGCGGCAAGGGCGACATCACCACCAGCGCGTCGCCGCCGAGCTCGGAATCGCTGGTGTTCGACCCTGCCCAGCCTCCGAGCGGTGACAACGTCAACACCCCAAACCTGCTGACACTGGCCCAGCCGTACCCGCAGCTGGTATCTGGGACGCCGAGCTCTTTCTCGTTTGAGAACGGCGTTTTCCAATTCAGCTACTCCACCGAGAGAGTCGACGGCGCAGGCAATTTCGATGCCGGAGCGCAGACCACCATCTCGGTGCCGACGATCGAATTCCCCAACGGCTATGAGGTGACCGTCACTGGAGGTCAAGTGATCTCAGCGCCAAACGCCGCCGAACTGGTGATCGCCCAAAACCCGGGCGCAACCAGCGTCAGCGTCACGGTGAGCCCGGCGGGCGGATAGCGTTCACGTGCCGCCGCGCGGTTTGGTCAGGCTGAATTTCTCCACCACGCTGATTGCCCCGAACGGCCCGGTGACCGCGTAGTGTGTCGCCTCGATCGAGGTATTCCCGCCGGGCAGGCCCGGGTCGACATCGAAGGCGACGAAACCGTAGGGGTGGTCGCGGTCGCGAAACGCCGACCACGGCGCATCCTCAACCACGTAGATCGGCGTTCGGCGCCCAGTCGCCGGATTGGGCCCGCCCACACCGGTGATCACCCGGCAACGGGGTTGGGGGAAGAACATCGTGTTCGACGGCGCCGAAGTGCCACCGCCGCCGATGACGGTGTGCACGGTTCCCTTGGTGGTGTCGATGGCGCCGCCGCGGGTGTCGACCGGTATGGGCGTGCGGGTTTGGGTGTCCTGAGCCCCACGTATCGGGTGTGAACGTTCGTAGTGGTGTTCGTGACCGCATACCACCAGATCGACCGCATACCGGTCGAACAGCGGCAGCCACTGCTGGCGGATACCGAGGTCGGCTCCGTTGGTGCGGTCGGCGGTCGAGATCGCCGGCTGGTGCATGCACACCACAATCCAGTCCACGTCGGGATCGCGCCGCGCGTCGGCGAGTTCGGTTTCCAGCCAACGGCGTTGGGCGCCGCCGGAGTAGCCGTGCACATAGAAGTTGCCGCCGTCCTGATAGCAGACGTCGTCGTTGTTGAGGCTGATCACCCGCACCGATCCGGCGGTGAAGGAATACCACAGGCCGCGTAGCGGCGCCTCGGCCCCGGAATCTGGCAATTCGAAGAATGCCTGGTAGGCCGCGAATCCGACTGGGCCATTGCCCATTTCGTTCTCGTGATTGCCCGCGGCCGGCATCCACGGCCGGTAACGCGCTGAGCGGGTGTTGTTTTCGAACCAGTCCGACCAGGTGCGGATTCGATCATGGGCCAGGTTGGCATAACACAGGTCGCCGTTGACCAGGTTGAACAGCGGGGCAATGCGTTCGATCGCCGCGGTGGTGTCACCGGCGGCCGGCGACCCGAGATTGTCGCTGACGTAGGTGGTGCCGTTGAGCCGGCCGAGCGTCGGGGTAGCTTGGTCGCCGAAGCTGGTGAAAGACAATGGCTTTCGACCAGACGGAGCTGTACGTACCGTGCCCAGCTCCGGTTCGGCGCCGTCGTGGACGGCGGCGTAGATGTATTCGGTGTCCGGCGTGAGGTTGTCCAGCAGCGCATGGTTGACGCGGACCTCGGTGCCCGACTTGGCATCGCGGTAGGTGCGGGTCTGGGCCTGCACTGTGCTGCCAAAGCCCGATGTCGGGGTCCCCACCATCACTCGCGGGTTGCCGACCGGGTCGATGCTGTGCCAGGACACCACCACCTGGCGGGCAGCGTTTTTGCCGAACTGCAGGTGCAGGCCACCCACCGGCGGCGCGCCGCTGCGGTCGGGCTGCGTCCACAGCCCGGGACCCGATGGACGCAGCAGCGTGGCCCCGGCCCCGCCGACACCCACGCCGAGGATCGCGGCTGCCCCCGCCGTCAACAAGGTCCGACGGCGAATGCCGTCGTGGTTTTCACCCACCCCTGTTTCATACCGGATGTTCGCCGCGTAGGTGCTTGTGCACCTCTGACCGCACACTCGATGGCCAAGTAATCTGGCATAGATGGCAACCACGTTCTCCGATTCGAAGGCCGATCTGATGCGGCGCGCGCAGGACGGCCTTGCCGCCAACGTCGGTGAGTCCGGGCTGACTACCCGGCAGAAGCTGGCGCTGACCTGCCGCGTGCTGTTCGATGCCGGACATGACTCGGGTCTGGCCGGGCAGATCACCGCGCGGGCCGAGCAGCCCGGCACCTACTACACCCAACGGCTGGGCCTGGGGTTCGACGAGATCACCGAGGGAAATCTGCTCACCGTCGACGAAGACCTCAACGTGCTCGACGGCGAGGGAATGGCCAATCCCGCCAACCGGTTTCACAGCTGGATCTACCGAGCGCGGCCCGATGTGCAGTGCATTGTGCATACGCATCCCTTCTATGTGGCAGCTCTGTCGATGCTCGAGGTGCCGTTGGTCGTGTCGCAGATGGACACCACACCGCTCTATGACGACTGCGCTTTCTTGGCCGACTGGCCCGGGGTTCCGGTCGGCAACGAAGAGGGCGAGATCATCTCCGCCGCGCTCGGCGACAAGAAGGCCATCCTGCTGGCGCACCACGGCCAGGTGGTGGCCGGAGCCAGCGTCGAGGAAGCTTGCTCGCTGGCCGTGCTCATCGAGCGGGCCGCCAGGCTGCAGCTGGCCGCGATGGCCGCCGGCACCATCAAGGAGCTGCCGGAGTCGCTGGCCCGCGAGGCCCATGACTGGACACTGAGGCCCGCACGCAGCCAAGCGAACTTCGCCTACTACGCTCGTCGAGCGCTTGCCCGACACCCCGACGTGCTGACCAGTTGAGGAGCTTCGCGGTGCCCGAGATCCACGGAATCATCGCCTACCCGGTGACCCCGTTCGATTCGACCGACAGCATCGACACCGCGGCACTCAGCGCGCTGGTCGACCGGTTGGTGAGTGCCGGGGTGCACGCCATCGCCCCGCTCGGCAGCACCGGCGAACTGGCCTATCTGGACGAATCCGAGTTCGACGCTGTCGTGGACACCACGATCGCGGCGACCGACGGCCGGGTGCCCGTCGTCGTCGGCGCGTCAGACCTGACCACTGCCAACACAATTCGGCGTGCCCGGTATGCGGAGAAGGCGGGCGCCGCCGCGGTCATGATCTTGCCGGTGTCCTACTGGAAGCTCACCGAGCGCGAGATCACCGCGCACTACGCCAGTATCGGCGAGTCGATCGGAATTCCGATCATGGCCTACAACAACCCGGCCACCAGCGGGATCGACATGAGTCCCGAGCTGTTGGTCCGGATGTTCGAGACTATCGACAACCTGACCATGGTCAAGGAGTCCACCGGTGAGCTGTCGCGGATGCGGCGGATCGCCGAGCTCAGTGGCGGACAGCTGCCGTTCTACAACGGCAGCAATCCGTTGGTGCTCGACGCGTTACGAGTGGGTGCGGCCGGTTGGTGCACGGCCGCGCCCTGCCTGCGCCCACAACCGTGCATCGATCTGTACGACGCGGTGCGCGGCGGGGATTTGGCTCGGGCGGAAGCGATTTACGCCGAACTCAAGCCGCTGCTGGAGTTCATCGTCGCCGGCGGCCTGCCCACCACGGTGAAGGCCGGCCTCGAATTGCTCGGCGCCGGGGTGGGCGATCCTCGTCGCCCGCTGTTGCCGCTCGACGACGCGGGCCGCGCCGAGTTGCGGGGCTTGCTGACCAGCGTCTGAACCAGCCCAGTATCGCAGTCAGCAAATATTTGGGCGTCTTCGCGATGGGGCGCTGACGTGGAGTTGTCTAACTGGCGGGTAACTTTCGCAAATTCACCGGCCGACCTGCACCCGACCCGTATCGCGGGTTTGGGTTGGACATATCGGCATCAGATGTCCTATCACCAGGCACTTTAATACCTTCTGCATCACCAGCCAGAGAAATCCGATCGCAAATAATTTTCAAATATGTGTTGTCTATTAGGTTACTCTTAAGTAGGGTTACGGTCCGTCGGATTCGCCGCTGCCCCGCGCGGGGGCTGTCAGCAAAGGAGATTTCTGTGCAGCAAGTTCTTCGTCCGTACCTGACCGCTGGTGTCGTCCTGGCAGGTGCCAGCCTCATCGCCCTCACTCCGATGGCGGGATCGCACGATATTCAGCAACGGGCGGTTCAGCTCGTCGCCGACACTGACCCGGTCACGGTCTGGACCGAGTTCTTCGAAACCACGCAGAACAATCTGAATCACCTGAGCGAGCTGGTGGCCGCCGACCCAAATCCGATCCTGGACCAAATCATCGCCAATCAGGCCGCAAGCTCCGAGCAACTCAACACCGCAGCCGAAACCGCCTTCCAAGGCCTCAACGACTACTTCAGCGGCGACGCGCCGCTGAACTTTCCCGACGCGTTCCAGCAGGGCATCGACATGATCAACAACGGCGATGCTGCGGACGGATTCGCGCAAATCTACGACGCGTTCATCGTGTTCCCGGGACTGCAGATCCTCCCGCTTGTCACGCAGCTCGGAGATGTCGTCGAGGGGCAGTTCGACAACACGGCCGCGGGAGTCACCGCCCTCTTCGACGGGCTGTTCGGCCCGGTGCTCGCGCTCATCGACGCCGGCTTTTCGCAGTCAAAGGCGCTCGGCGGCGTGTTCGGGGACCTTTCTTCCGAACTGCAATCCGGTGATTTGGAAGGGTACTTCAACACGCTGCTGGCCGCCCCGGCCACGATCATGGGCGGTTTGCTCAACGGAGTCTCACCCGACGCCGGCTTGCTGTCGGAGGGCAGCTTGGGATTCTTCAACTCGTTGTACAACCTGCAAGTCGCAATCGCCGATGCGATCACGCCGTCGGCCGACACCGACTTCGGTGCGGCGCTGACGGACATGTTCGCCGGATTCGATCTGACCGACTTCCTGCCGGTCTGAGCCAAAGACCAAGCCTGTGCGGCGGCCGGGGCGCTAAATGCCCAGCGCCGCACAGGCCCCCAGGATCGTCGTGGACACGTAGCTTGCTGCGTTGGCCAGATGGTTATCGGCCGGCACATAGCTGGGCAGCGCGACGACGAATGCGCGGCGATACTGTGCCGACAGGTTGGCCAGATCTTGCCATATCGGGTTAGAGCTTTGCCGCCCAAGCAGTTCCAGCTTGCCGGCGAAAGCGTTCATCACCGACGCGACGGCGTAGTTGGTGGCCTTTTGCTCCTTGTTCCAGTAGATCGACGGGATGTTGGGATCGATCTGCTGCCAGGCGGCCGTATTTTTTCCGAACTGGTCCAACGCCGTTCTCCAGTCCCGACAAACAGGGCTGGTGGTAGTGAGAAACGGCTGGGGGTTGGCGGGATTGCCCAGCGGTGCGGTCTGCTGGGGTGGTGCCGGCGGCGGCACCAGCGGCCCGCGGGCTGCCGCCGAACCATCGACGATGGCCGCGCAGATCGCCCCCAGCGCGGACGCCGCGCTGTTGGCGGCGCCGGCAAGGTTGTCGTCGGCCGGGGTGTATTTGGGAATGCGCTCGGCGTAAGCACGTGCGTAGGCGATGAACTGCTCGTAGAGCTCACGCATGACCCGATGCGGGGTCAACTTCACCAATCCGACCGCCTGCGCGGCGGCGCCACGCATCGACTGCCCTGCCGCCATGAACTGCATGCGCTGCTTGTCGTTCCAGGCCGAGGCCGGAACCGACCGGTCGCGCTCGTTCCAGATGCCTTCGCCGCCGGAGGACAACGCGTTGTTGATGGCGGTCCACGCTGCGCAGCTGGGATCTTCGGTGATGACGGTGACCGGCCCGTTGTCGTTGGCGCTGGCGATGTTCGCGGCGTCTTGGCCGGAGGGATCGGACTGGCCCGCGGGTTTGGTGCTCGGATCCCCGCCCCCGAATAGCAATGTCACCGCGAGGACGGTGGCCAAGACCGCCATCAGGGTTACCGCGCCCAACGCCCACTTGAGATTTTTGTGGTCTTTTGGCGCCTCCGTATCAGACGTCACGGGGGCAAGCTTAGTCACGGTCTTGGCGCCGCCGCGCAGAATCACCTTGACATCGGATCGAACACAGGTTCGAATAAAGTATGCGGTGGGACGGCCAGGGCGTCGACGTCGACGACGGTGCGCTGCCCGGCTTGGAGCGCATCGGCTTCGTCCGCAGCGTGCGCACGCCGGAGTTCGAGGGCATCACCTTCCACGAGGTGCTGTGCAAATCGGCACTGAACAAGATCCCCAACGCCGCCTTCCTGCCGTTCCGATACACGGTCAATGGCTACCGCGGATGCTCGCACGCTTGCCGTTACTGCTTTGCCCGGCCCACCCATGAGTACCTAGATCTCAACTGCGGCAAGGACTTCGACACCGAAATCGTCGTCAAGACCAATGTCGTGGACGTGTTGCGCCGCGAGCTGCACGGCAAGTCGTGGCAGCAGGAGACGGTCGCGCTGGGTACAAACACCGATCCCTATCAGCGCGCCGAGGGGCGTTACGCGCTGATGCCTGGAATCATCAGCGCCCTAGCGGAATCCGGTACGCCACTGTCGATTCTGACCAAGGGCACACTGCTGCGGCGCGATCTGCCGCTGATCGCCGACGCGGCAGCGCGAGTACCGGTGCGGGTGGCCGTCTCGCTCGCGGTCGCTGATCCCGAGCTACACAAGGACGTCGAGCCGGGCACCCCCAGCCCGCAGGCGCGGCTCGCGCTGATCAGGTCTATCCGTGACGCCGGCTTGGACTGTCATGTCATGGTGGCGCCGGTGCTGCCGTATCTCACCGACTCCGTCGAACACCTCGACGGCCTGCTGGGCCAAATCGCCGGGGCCGGAGCCACCGGCGCGACGGTATTCGGATTACATCTGCGCGGGCCGACGCGCGGCTGGTTCATGTCTTGGCTGGCCGACAGCCACCCGCGCCTGGTGTCGCACTATCGCGAGTTGTATCGCCGCAGCGCATATTTGCCACCGCACTACCGCGACGCGCTGAGAGACCGGGTGGCGCCGCTGATCGCGAAATACCGGCTGGCCGGCGATCGGGCTCGGGTGAGCCCGGTCGCGGCCCAGCCGCTGGCCGGACCGGTGCAGCCCACCCTGTTCTAGGCGTTGCTAACCGAGATCTCCGGCGCGGAAGGTGTCGCACTGGTTGGGGTCACCGGTTTGGTAGCCGACCGTGAACCAGTGCTGGCGCTGCTCGGAGGATCCGTGCGTCCATGACTCGGGATTGGTGCGCCCGGTGGCCTGCTTCTGGATCCGGTCGTCGCCCACTGCGGCCGCGGCTGACAAGGCGTCCTGAATGTCCTTGTCGCTCAATGGCTCTAGGTAAGGAACGCCGGTGCTCTCCTGCTTGGTGATCGACGCGTAGTGTGCCCATACCCCGGCGTAGCAGTCAGCCTGCAACTCGGTGCGTACGCCGCTGCCGCCGGCGCCCTGCGCGCCCTGCTGGGCCCGGCCGAGCGAACCTTGCAGGTTTTGCACATGGTGACCGAACTCATGCGCGACCACATACTCCTGCGCCAACGGCCCGCCGCTGGAGCCGAATTGGTCTTTGAGCACTTCGAAGAAGTCGGTGTCGAAATAGGCGGTCTTGTCGACCGGGCAGTAGAACGGGCCGACGTCGCTGGTCGCCATGCCGCAACCGGTGTCCACACGATTGCTGAACAGCCGTACATGCGGGCGTTCATACCCCGGCATCAGCTGCTTCCAGACCCCGTCCACGGAGTTGCCGGTGGCCACCACGCGGCATTGCACATAGGTGTTGGCGTCGGCGCCGGTGCGGCACCGGCTCAGGTCGAACCCGGGCGCGCTTGCGCCGCCGACATCCATGGTCTGCGGGGTCATCACCTTGCCGGGATCGACGCCCAAGAGCAGCGCCACCACCACGATCAGCAGCCCACCGAGGCCGCCGCCGATGGCGATCCCGCGGCCACCGCCACCCGATGAGGACGTGGTGCTGGTGTCGATCTGCATACCCTCGTTGAAGGTCATCGCGCGCTCCGTTGTGCCGGTAGGTGGTGGCTGAGATCAGCTTTCCACATTTGTGGCCTTATCAACCCGGTCCGTCGCTCGAAGCGGCCAGCAGCGGCACGACGATATCGCTGATCGGCGTGGCCAGGCCGTGACGGCGTGCCTTACGGATGATCACCCCGTTGCGGATGTCCCACTCCTGCGGCCGGTGCGCCTCGCGGTCGGTGAGCATCGAGGTCGTCATGTCGGCCGGCACGTGACGGAACAACTCGACGATCTCCTTGGCGACGCCGTCCACGTCGTCGCCAAAATTGGCGCCCTCGGCATGGGCCACGGCCAGGCATTCGGCGACGTACCGACGGGACAACTCGGCCACATCGTCGCGGCGGAACATCCCTGAGCGCCGGCCGGTCAGCACCATCAGGCCCGCCAGCGCGTTCGTCAGCAGCTTGCGCCAGGCGGCGGTGGTGAAATCGGGATCGCAGTCCACCACGCAGCCCGCGTCGCGTAGCAATTCGGCCACCCCGGCGGCGGCCGGGACGTCAGGCAGGACCAGCCGGGCTTCGGTGCGCAGCCTGACCCAACCGTCGGGCTGCGTTTCGGCGGAATACCAGACGATTCCGGGCAGCACCGTCGACTCCGGGCAGAGCGGCTGCACCTGCTCAACCTGCTCGACGCCGTTTTGCAGCACCAGCACGACGGTTTTCTCGTCGCACAACCGGGCGAGCCAGCCCGCGACGTCACCGTTCTGCGTCGCCTTGACCGCCAGCACCACCACGTCGACCGCAGCGGTGATCGCCGCGGGGTCGGTCAGGACCGGCCCGGGCACCACGATCGGATCGTGATCGTCGGGCCGCAGTTCGATCTGCTGTCGTGGCGTGCGCCCGCACAGCAGCACGGAGTGACCAGCGGCGTATAGCAATGCGGCGACCGTCGTACCGACAGCACCGGGACCGACGAGAGCAATATCCATGGTGATCCTCGAAATTACCCGCCTCTAGACTGTGCAGTCGTGTTGCGTAGTCACTCCGCCGGTTCGCTGCGAGCCGCCGACGCGGGGCAAAAGGTCACGTTGGCCGGTTGGGTGGCGCATCGCCGTGATCACGGCGGAGTGATTTTCATCGACCTGCGCGACGCGTCGGGGATCTCGCAGGTTGTCTTCCGGGCCGCCGACGTGCTGGCCCAGGCGCACCGGCTGCGTGCGGAGTTCTGTATCGCCGTCGAAGGTGTCGTCGAATTGCGCCCGGAAGGCAATGCCAACCCGGACATCGCCACCGGCGAGATCGAGGTCAACGCGACGGCGCTGACGGTGCTGGGAGAGTGCGCGCCACTGCCGTTCCAGCTCGACGAACCCGCCGGCGAAGAGATCCGGTTGAAGTATCGCTACCTCGACCTGCGCCGTGACGGACCAGGCTCGGCAATCCGGTTGCGCTCCAAGGTAAACGCAGCTGCGCGCGCTGTTTTGGCCGAACACGACTTCGTCGAGATCGAAACACCGACCATGACGCGCTCAACGCCGGAAGGGGCGCGCGACTTTCTGGTGCCGGCCCGGCTGCAGCCGGGGTCGTTCTATGCATTGCCGCAAAGCCCGCAGCTGTTCAAGCAGCTGCTGATGGTGGCCGGCATGGAGCGCTACTACCAGATCGCCCGCTGCTACCGCGACGAGGATTTCCGCGCTGACCGTCAGCCGGAATTCACCCAGCTCGACATGGAGATGAGTTTCGTCGACGCCGACGACATCATCGCGATCTCCGAAGAGATCCTCACCGCGTTGTGGGCGCTGATCGGATATCGGGTACCCACCCCGATTCCGCGGATCACCTATGCCGAAGCCATGAGCCGCTTCGGCACCGACAAGCCCGACATGCGTTTCGGCCTGGAATTGGTGGATTGCACGGAGTTCTTCGCCGACACCACTTTTCGCGTGTTTCAGGCACCCTATGTCGGCGCGGTCGTAATGCCCGGGGGCGCGTCGCAACCCAGGCGCACGCTCGACGGCTGGCAGGAGTGGGCCAAGCAACGCGGACACCGGGGGCTGGCCTACGTGCTGGTCGCCGACGACGGCACATTGGGCGGCCCGGTCGCCAAGAACCTGTCGGATGCCGAACGCGACGGCCTGGCCGCGCATGTCGGCGCTTCACCCGGCGACTGCATCTTCTTCTCGGCAGGCCCGCCGAGATCGTCGCGTGCCCTGCTGGGTGCGGCGCGCAACGAGATTGCCAAGCGGCTCAACATGATCGATCCCGACGCGTGGTCGTTCGTGTGGGTCGTCGACCCGCCCTTGTTCGAGCCGGCTGAAGAAGCCACTGCCCACGGCGAGGTCACGGTCGGATCGGGGGCGTGGACAGCGGTGCACCACGCGTTCACCGCGCCCAAGCCCGAGTACGAGGCCAGTATTGATTCCGATCCGGGCGCTGTGCTGGCCGACGCCTACGACATTGTCTGCAATGGGCACGAGATCGGCGGCGGGTCAATCCGTATCCACCGCCGTGATGTTCAAGAAAAGGTGTTCGCGGTGATGGGCCTGGACAAGGCCCAGGCGGAGGAAAAGTTTGGGTTCCTCTTGCAGGCTTTCACCTTTGGAGCACCTCCGCATGGCGGCATCGCGTTCGGCTGGGACAGGATCACCGCTCTGCTTGCCGGCGCCGACTCCATTCGCGAGGTGATCGCGTTCCCGAAATCCGGCGGCGGCGTCGACCCGCTCACCGACGCGCCCGCCCCGATCACCGCACAGCAGCGTAAGGAATCCGGGATCGACGCCGTGCCGGAACCTCGAGATCGACGGTAGCGAGGCCCGCTCTCGAACTTTTCCGCGCTGGCGTCGATCTCGGCGCCGGGTCGTCTGGCAGGCTGCTGGCATGGACACTGATGCACTCGCTTCGACCATCCCCTTCGCTGCCACCCTCGGAATCGACATCAACGAAGTGACGCCGCAGCGGGTGAGCGCCACCATGGATTGGGCGGAGGAACGCTGCACCACCGGCGGGATACTGCACGGCGGCGCATTGATGGCGTTCGCCGACACGATCGGGGCGGTATGCGCCGTAGCCAATCTGCCACCCGGCGCCGGGACCGCGACGATCGAGTCGAAAACAAACTTTTTCCGCGCCGTGCGCCAAGGAGTGGTCACCGCGGTCTGCGAGCCACTCCACATCGGACGGACCACCATCGTGGTGCAGACCAATCTCACCGACGAGCGGGCGAAGTTGGTCGCTCAGGTGACTCAGACCCAGGCCGTCCTGGCCGGATAGGACTAGTGCGGAATCGCCATCGACCACAGCTTGTGCAAGGTGCTGCGCAGCGGGTGCCCCGAACGCAGGATGTTGATGACTTCCATCGGGAACAGTTGCTGATTGGGGCCGCACTTCGGCCACGCTTCCGGGCCCTGGTTGGCCAGAACCCGTTCGGCGACCGCAATCTGCTGCTCCCGCGAGGCATCGGCCGGTGAGCCGAGGCCGCCGTTTTCGTCCCACGTGGATTGTTTGAACTGCAGCCCGCCATAGAACCCGTTGCCGGTGTCAGCATCCCAGTCGCCGCCGGACTCACACTCGGCGACGGCATCCCAATTGACGCTGTCCGCATAGGCCACGCCTGTTGCGGGATCGATCACGACGGAAATTGCAATGACGACGATGGCGGCCTTCACAAATGACATACACAGTGATTTCGCAATGAGTGCTCCACCGAAATGCGCCATTTAATCGGTCTAACAAACCAGCGTGAAAGCTGTCAATCCCTGAGGCTGAATTCACTTAGCGGGATTTCTGATGCGCAACATAATTCAGTAACTGTGGTCAATTAAAGAGGTATATGATGCCAAAGTTCTAAAAGTTGTTTATGTGGTTATTGTTACTTTGTTATGCGGATGTGATTGGCTTAGACCAAAGTGACTAGAGTTATCAAAGATACTGATGGTGCTGGAGTGGCTTCATCGACGGTCAGCTCGGCTCGCCGAGGAACTCCTCGACCAGACGCTTGGGCGCCTGGGTCAGCCAAGCCTCGGTGAGCACCTCGCGCAGGCCCAGCTCGTCGATTTCGGCCAGTCTGACCAGCACCGCCGGATAGCCATCGAAGTGTGGGGTGGTGAAATACACGCTCGGCTCGTCGGCGATGAGCGCGAACTTGACCCCCTCGTCGGCCACCCGCACGCCGAGGATGTCGCCTTCGGGCGCCTCGATTCCCCGTTCCGCCAACGCCTCTCGGTCAGCGTTGCGCAGCGGCCGTTCCCAGGCGATGAGCTTCTTGCCCACCCGCCAGTCGTGTGGTGCGGGCTCGTTGGTGAGCGGCAGCTCACCGACGATGCTGGCAACGTCGTCCCACGTGGCCACACCCCGATTGTGCTCCCGCACCCGCCGTGGCGGACCGGTATTTCGTCAGGTGTCAGCTCAGCGGTGCCACCTGCCCGCCGGAGAGGCGACGGTAGGTGTAGGTCTGGATGAGCAAGGCCACCGGTGCTGCCACGATAAGCCCCACGCCGCAAAGCAACTCGCCCACAAACAGCACCGCTAGTTGCACGAGTACTGACAACAGCGCTCCGCCGACGTTCGACCTGACTGTCGCGATACTGGCTTTCAACGCGTCGACCGGGGCCAGCGAGCGATCGATCACGAACGGGATCGTGAACATCGCGAGGAACGTGAAGATGATGCCGGGGATCACGCAGAGCAGGTAGCCGATCGAGGAGATAACCGCGACCAGCAACGCCGCCAGAACCATCGGACCGAGGTTGCGAGGCCGGAAAAACGAGCTGGCGGTCACCGGTCTTCCGTCGGCGATGTCGAGACACCCGGAGACGTATGCGGCTTGCATATAGAAGCCCAATGCCGCCAGCACCAGGTAGCCGAGGATGAGCACAAGTGTCTGGCCGGCGCCGAAATTCGCCGTCGCCGAGGTCTCGTAATAGCCGCTGTCGCTGACGGTGGTCGTATTGATGGCCGGGTACAAGACGGCGAACAGCACACCGCCGATGACGGCGAGCACCAAGCCGTACACCAACGCCGGGATTATGAGCGCGCCGGCGTTCTTGGTGAACTTGTTCCACGACCAGTTGAACGCGTCACCGACACTGAATTGCTGTGCGGGGCCGCCGAATCCGGCCTCCGGGCCGTAGCCGACGGGCGGCTGACCGCCGTATCCGGGCGGTGGTGCACCGTACCCGGGAGGTGGCGGCGGGGGCGGTGGATAGCCTGCGCCCGGACCGGGCTGACCGGGTGGGCCATACCCGGGCGGCGGTGGTGGCGGCTGGTTGTAACCAGGCTGGCTGTAACCAGGTTGGCCGTAACCCGGCTGGCCGTAACCGGCGGGATTGGGTTCACCAGCGCCCGGATTCGGGCTGCCGGGGTATTGCGGAGGTTGGCTCATGTGCCGCTCCTACCTCGTAGGAATGCCGATGGTGGGCAGAACTTAGCAAGTATTCGGTGGCCGCGGCGGGTTTGCGCAAATGAACTGGCTCTCGATGCGAGCCAAGTCTGCGCACCCGAACTCATCGGTGGTATGCCTGAGTCGTGTCCGACGGTCTGTTCGACGTCCCCGGCGCCGCCGGCTCCACCGACCGCGGCCCCAGCGGGGCGACGGGCGCGCCGCTAGCGGTGCGGATGCGCCCGGCGACTCTCGACGAGGTCGTCGGGCAAGACCACCTGTTGCAGCCCGGTTCACCGTTGCGCCGTCTGGTCGAGGGCTCGGGCGTGGCCTCGGTCATCCTCTACGGCCCGCCGGGAAGCGGCAAGACCACGCTGGCGGCACTGATCTCGCAGGCCACCGGCCGACGGTTCGAGGCGCTGTCCGCGCTGTCGGCCGGCGTCAAGGAAGTGCGGGCGGTCATCGACACCGCGCGGCAGGCGGCCGCGTACGGCGAGCAGACGGTGCTGTTCATCGACGAGGTGCACCGCTTCTCCAAGACCCAGCAGGACGCGCTGCTGTCCGCGGTGGAGAACCGGGTGGTGCTGCTGGTGGCGGCCACGACCGAGAACCCATCGTTTTCGGTGGTGGCGCCGCTGCTGTCCCGGTCGTTGATCCTGCAGTTGCGGCCGCTGAGCGGCGACGACATCCGCACCGTGGTGCAGCGTGCGATCGACGATCCGCGCGGGCTGAACGGTCAGGTCAAAGTGGCCCCCGACGCGGTCGACCTGCTGGTGCGGCTGGGCGCGGGCGATGCCCGCCGGGCGCTGACCGCGCTGGAAGTGGCCGCGGAAGCGGCCCAAGCGTCAGGGGAGCAGGTCACCGTCGAGGCCGTCGAACAGTCGCTGGATGAGGCCGCGGTCCGCTACGACCGCGACGGCGATCAGCACTACGACGTCATCAGCGCGTTCATCAAGTCGGTGCGGGGCTCTGACGTCGACGCCGCGCTGCACTACCTGGCCCGGATGCTGGTCGCCGGGGAGGACCCGCGATTCATCGCCCGCCGGCTGATGATCCTGGCCAGCGAGGACATCGGCATGGCCGACCCGACCGCACTTCAGACCGCGGTGGCCGCCGCACAGACCGTTGCGCTCATTGGTATGCCCGAGGCGCAGCTGACGCTGGCGCATGCCACCGTGCATTTGGCCACCGCGCCGAAGTCCAACGCCGTGACGACCGCGCTGGGCGCGGCAATGGCCGACATCAAGGCGGGCAAGGCCGGCCTGGTGCCGCCGCATCTGCGCGACGGCCACTACTCGGGTGCCGCGGGCCTGGGCCACGCCCAGGGCTACAAGTATTCCCACGACCACCCGGATGGCGTTGTGCCGCAACAGTATCCACCCGACGAACTGGTCGGCGTCGACTACTACCAGCCCACCGGTCACGGCGGCGAACGCGAAATCGCCGGGCGGCTGGAGCGGCTGCGGGCCATCATCCGCCGCCGGCGCTAGCAGATCACCGGACCGTGGTGATCGGGCGCCGATCCGCTATACCAGCTCGGGTACCCGCAGGTGGGCCAGCGCCAACTCGAACTCGCCGACGTCGAACTGATCGGCGCCCAGATCACGCAGCCGGGCGGTGCGCAACGAGCGCGCCGCATCACCGTTGCGCTCCATGGCCTCCATGCTGTCGAACGTCGACGACGACACCGCGCGCCACGACGCCCGGTCGAGCATCAGGCTTGCGCTGCAAAAGCCTTCCAGCTCCTCGATGGCGGGCAGCACCGACTCGCGGTAGAACTCGATGGCCCGGTCGAACTGATCGGGTCGGATCTTGAGCCAGGTGGCGCGCACGCAGGCGCCCGGACCGGAGCGGTGGTCACGGTGCAGGACCGCGATTTCCCACTCGTCGAGAGTGGGGCTGCCGCCGAACGTCTGCGCAGCCGTGTCGCGCACCGGCCGTACCCGGTCGGCGCTGGCATGCATGGCCTCCAGGGTCTCCCAGGAACTGGTCGCGATGCAGCGACCGGATTGCCGGTCGACCAACAACGACAGGCCAAGGCACCCGTCAATCTGTTGGAGTGTGGGCATGACCACGTCGCGGATGTGCGCGATGCCGGCGTCGATGGACGCCGGTTGCGCCTCGATAGTGGTAGAGCGGGCGTACACGATCGGACCCCTCCCTGCTCGGGGCGACGCCCGGTGGCGCCACCGCTGTACTTCTCACTTTGCTCCAACCGGATAGGCGTGGCAATGCCTCTTGAGGGCCTCTTGAGGGCCTCTTGAGTTGCTTTGAAGATGACGGCCACGGGCCGCGCCCGGGCGTTTTCTCGCTTGCAATCGCCGTAGGCTGGTGAATATGGATACCGATGTGCTCGACGTGGACACCCGGCGCCGCCGCATCGTCGATCTGACCGATGCAGTGCGGAAGTTCTGCGCGCCCCGTGCTGACGGCCTGTGCAATGTGTTCGTGCCGCACGCGACGGCCGGTGTTGCGATCATCGAGACCGGCGCCGGCTCCGACGAGGACCTCGTCGACACGCTGGAGCGGCTGCTGCCGCGCGACGACCGCTACCGGCATGCGCATGGCTCGCCGGGTCATGGCGCCGATCACGTGTTGCCGGCCCTGGTAGCCCCGTCGGTGACCGTGCCGGTGGTCGGCGGGGAACCACTGCTGGGTACCTGGCAGAGCGTGGTGCTCGTCGACCTCAACCGCGACAACCCGAGGCGATCAGTGCGGCTGAGCTTCGTAGCGGGCTGACCTGCGCAGGCGAGGAGACCGGTACTGTAGTGCGGTCGAAAAAGAGGAAGTAGAACGTGCAGACACACGAGATCAGGAAGCGGTTCCTGGATCACTTTGTGAAGGCGGGTCACACCGAGGTGCCCAGCGCCTCGGTGATCCTCGACGACCCCAATCTGCTGTTCGTCAACGCCGGCATGGTTCAGTTCGTGCCGTACTTCCTTGGCCAGCGCACCCCGCCGTACCGGACGGCCACCAGCATCCAGAAGTGCATCCGCACCCCGGATATCGACGAGGTCGGGATCACCACCCGGCACAACACCTTTTTCCAGATGGCCGGCAATTTCTCGTTCGGCGACTACTTTAAACGCGGCGCCATCGAGCTGGCCTGGACCCTGCTGACTAAACCCGTCGACGAGGGCGGCTACGGTTTCGACCCGGAAAAGATTTGGGCCACCGTCTATTTAGAAGACGACGAGGCGGCCGAGTTGTGGCAGGAGGTGGCCGGCCTGCCGCCGGCGCGGATCCAGCGTCGCGGCATGGCCCACAACTACTGGTCGATGGGCATTCCCGGTCCGTGTGGGCCGTCGTCGGAGATCTACGTCGACCGAGGCCCGGAATACGGCCCCGAGGGCGGCCCGGCGATCAGTGAAGAGCGCTACATCGAGATCTGGAACCTCGTGTTCATGGAGAACGAACGCGGCGAGGGCACCAGCAAAGACGACTACGAGATCCTTGGGCCCTTGCCGCGCAAGAACATCGACACCGGTATGGGTATCGAGCGGGTGGCGGTGCTGCTGCAGGGCGTACACAACGTGTACGAAACCGACCTGCTGCGACCGGTTATCGATACCGTCGCCAAGCGCGCCCCACGCGGGTACGACGTGGGTAAGCACGACGACGACGTTCGTTACCGGATCATCGCCGACCACAGCCGCACCGCGGCGATCCTGATCGGCGACGGGGTGAGCCCTGGTAACGACGGCCGCGGATATGTGTTGCGCCGATTGTTGCGCCGGGTGATCCGCTCGGCCAAGCTGCTGGGCATCGACGATCCGATCGTCGGCGACCTGATCGCCACGGTGCGCGACGCGATGGGCCCGTCGTACCCCGAACTGGTCGCCGACTTCGAGCGGATCAACCGGATCGCCGTCGCCGAAGAAAGGGCGTTCAACCGCACCCTGGCATCGGGCTCGCGGCTGTTCGACGAGGTAGCCAGTGCCACCAAGGCTTCCGGAGCCACCGTGCTGTCCGGGTCGGACGCCTTCACGCTGCACGACACCTACGGATTCCCGATCGAGCTCACCCTCGAGATGGCCGCCGAAGCCGGCCTGCGCGTCGACGAGGAGGGCTTCCGTGAGCTGATGGCCGAGCAGCGTCGTCGCGCGAAAGCCGATGCGGCCGCCCGCAAGCACGCACACGCCGACTTGAGCGCCTACCGCGAGCTGGTCGACGCCGGCCCCACCGAATTCACCGGCTTCAACGAGTTATCCTCCGAAGCAAGGATTTTGGGCATCTTCGTCGACGGCAAGCGAG
Source organism: Mycobacterium shimoidei (assembly GCA_002101905.1). GTDB lineage: Bacteria > Actinomycetota > Actinomycetes > Mycobacteriales > Mycobacteriaceae > Mycobacterium > Mycobacterium shimoidei. Next base: position 39,407 of record LQPU01000014.1, read on the forward strand.
TTCCGGTAGTGGCGCACGGCACCGACGGCGCGGATCGTGTCGAGTTGATCCTCGACCGCACCCCGCTTTACGCCGAGTCGGGTGGGCAGGTCGCCGACGTGGGCACTATCACGGGCACCGGCGCCGGCGAGACGGCACGGGCGGCGGTCACCGACGTGCAGAAGATCGCACACACCGTGTGGGTACACCGGGTCAATGTGGAGTCCGGGGAATTCGTCGAGGGCGACACCGTCGTCGCGGCGGTGGACCCCGGCTGGCGCAAAGGCGCCACCCAAGGACACTCCGGCACCCACATGGTGCATGCGGCGCTACGACAAGTGTTGGGGCCCAATGCCGTTCAGGCAGGCTCGCTGAACCGGCCCGGCTATTTGCGCTTCGACTTCAATTGGCAGGGGCCGCTGACCGAAGAGCAGCGCACCCAGATTGAAGAGGTGACCAACGAGGCGGTACAGGCCGACTTCGAGGTGCACACCTTCACTGAGCAGCTCGACAAGGCCAAGGCGATGGGCGCGCTGGCGCTGTTCGGTGAGCGCTACCCGGACATCGTGCGGGTCGTCGAGATCGGTGGGCCGTTCTCGCTTGAGCTGTGCGGTGGCACGCACGTGCACAACTCGGCGCAGATCGGGCCGGTGACGATTCTCGGTGAGTCGTCGATCGGGTCCGGCGTGCGCCGGGTGGAGGCCTACGTCGGGCTGGAGTCGTTTAAGCACCTGGCCAAGGAGCGCGCGCTGATGGCCGCGCTGGCCTCGTCGCTGAAGGTGCCGTCCGAGGAGGTGCCCGCGCGGGTGGCCAACCTGGTGGAGCGGCTGCGGGCCGCCGAAAAGGAACTCGAACGCACCCGCCTGGCGAATGCGCGCGCCGCCGCGGCCAATGCCGCCGCAGGTGCCCAGCGCATCGGTAACGTGCGTGTGGTGGCGCAGCGGATGTCGGCGGGTATGACGGCCGCTGACCTGCGCTCGCTGGTCGGCGACATCCGCGGAAAGCTGGGCAGCGAACCGGCGGTGGTGGCGTTGATCGCCGAGAACGACGGCTCGGTCCCGTATGCGGTGGCCACCAACCCCGCGGCGCAGGATCTCGGCATCCGGGCCGACGACCTGGTCAAGCAGCTGGCCGGGGCGGTCGACGGACGCGGCGGCGGCAAGCCCGACCTCGCGCAGGGGTCTGGCAAGGACCCGTCGGGCATCGATGCCGCGCTCGACGCGGTACGGGCAGAGATAGCGCGGGTCGGCTGACTTGGACACCGCAGTGGACCGGCTTCCGGACCGGCCCGGGGGAGACGACCCCGGGCGTGGGCGGCGGCTCGGCATCGACGTGGGCAGCGTGCGTATCGGTGTTGCCGCCTGCGACCCGGACGGCATTTTGGCCACCCCGGTGGAAACTGTGCGCCGTGACCGCTCAGGAGCTCATCTGCGCCGGCTGGCCGAGCTGGCCACCGAGCTGGACGTGGTCGAAGTGATCGTCGGGCTGCCGCGCACCCTGGCTGATCGCAGCGGCTCGGCGGCTCGCGACGCGATCGAGTTGGCCGACCTGCTGGCCCGCCGGATCGCCCCGATTCCGGTGCGGCTGGCCGACGAGCGGTTGACAACGGTCAGCGCGCAGCGCTCGTTGCGCGCAGCCGGGGTGCGGGCCAAGGGGCAGCGTGGGGTGATCGACCAGGCCGCCGCCGTCGCCATCCTGCAAGGCTGGCTCGATCTGCGCCGCGCTGTACTACCCGGGGAGGTCAGCGGTGGGTGACCATCCTTCTCGCCGCCGGGCACCCGGTGGCAACGGACAGCGCGGCGAGTCCCAGCGAGTACCTGTTGCGGTCGGGCCGGCGCGCCGCACGATGAGCCGCGCCGACCGGATTCGCGCCGAGCGCGCTCGGCGCCGTCGGCGAATCACCGCCGGCTTGGCTACCGGCCTGCTTGTCGTCGTCGTCGTCGGCGCGGTGTTCGTCGGGTCGAAGCTCTGGCACATGTTCGGCTCGCAAAACGACTACACCGGCAACGGCAAACACGACCTGGTAATCCAGATCCACAACGGCGACTCGACCACCGCCATCGGGCAGATGCTGCAGGAGCGCGGCGTGGTCCGTACCGTCCGCGCGTTCGTCGAAGCGGCACATGGCAATTCCGCCATCTCATCGATCCAGCCCGGCTATTACCGGTTGCGCACCGAGATTCCGGCGGCCTCGGCAGTGGAGCGACTCGCGAATCCCGACAGCCGGGTGGGCAAGCTGGTCATCCCGGAGGGACGGCAACTCGACGACACCACCGACGTCAAGACCAACGCCGCGACGCCCGGCATTTTCACGTTGATATCGCGGGCCACCTGTGTGGAGCTTGACGGTGAGAAGCGGTGCGTCGCGGCGAACGACCTGCGAGCCGCCGCCGGTACCACCCCGCCGGCCGTGCTGGAAGTGCCGCCGTGGGCGATGGATTCGGTGACCCGGATGGGCAGCGATCATCGCCGGATCGAAGGGCTGATCGCGCCGGGCACCTTCAACGTCAACCCGGCGGCATCGCCGCAGAAGATTTTGACGAGCCTGATCAGCGCCAGTGCCGCCGAGTATGCGAAGTCCGGGCTGGCCGACACCGCCAAAGCGATGAACTTGTCGCCCCACGACGTGCTGGTGGTGGCGTCGCTGGTGCAGCGCGAAGCCACACCACCGGATTTCCCGAAGGTGGCCCGGGTCATCTACAACCGGCTGGCCGAGCACCGCACGCTGGAGTTCGACTCGACGGTGAACTACCCGCTGGACCGGCGGGAAGTGGCGACCACCGACGCCGACCGGGCGGAGCCCACCGCGTGGAACACCTACGTGTCGGAGGGGTTGCCGGAGACGGCGATCTGTTCGCCGGGCATCGATGCGCTCAAAGCGGCCGAGCATCCCGAGCCCGGCGACTGGCTGTACTTCGTCACGATCGATGCCCGCGGCACGACACTGTTCACCCGCGACTACCAGCAGCACCTGGCGAATATCGAGCTGGCCAAGCACAACGGTGTCCTCGACTCCGCCCGATGAGCGTAGCCGCGCGAAGCGCGGCGGCGAAAAGGGCAATCAGGCAGGGCCCGATGAGCGTAGCCGCGCAAAGCGCGGCGGCGAAAAGGGCAATCAGGCAGGGCCCGATGAGCGTAGCCGCGCGAAGCGCGGCGGCGAAAAGGGCAATCAGGCAGCGCGAGGTAGGCGGGCGGGCGTGCTCGGCTCGCCGATCGCGCACTCGCGTTCCCCGCAGCTGCACCTGGCCGCCTATCGCGCGCTGGGCCTGCACGACTGGACCTATGAGCGCATTGAATGCGGCGCCGACGAATTGCCCAGCGTGGTCGGCAGTTTCGGGCCGGAGTGGGTCGGGGTATCGGTGACGATGCCGGGCAAGTTCGCCGCGTTGGCCTTCGCCGACGAGCGCACCTCACGCGCGGAGCTGGTCGGCTCGGCCAACACGCTGGTGCGCACGCCGCACGGTTGGCGGGCCGACAACACCGACATCGACGGCGTGAAAGGCGCGCTGGGCGCCGCTTCCGGACACGCGGTGGTCACCGGGTCGGGCGGCACCGCGCCGGCGGTCGTGGTGGGGTTGGCCGAGCTCGGGGTCAGCAGCATCACCGTCCTTGCCCGCAACCCGGACAAGGCCGCCCGGTTGGTGGAGCTGGGGGAGCGCATCGGTGTCTCGGTCCGGTTCAGTGGGCTGGACGACGCCGCTGTGGACGACGCGACGGTGCTGGTCAACACCCTGCCGGCGGACGTGGCTTCCCGGTACGCACCGGCGTTTGCCTCGGTGCCGGTGCTGTTGGACGCGATCTACGATCCCTGGCCGACGCCGTTGGCTGAGGCGGTGACCGCGGCCGGGGGACGGGTGATCAGCGGGTTGCAGATGCTGTTGCACCAGGCGTTCACGCAGGTCGAACAATTCACAGGGCAACCTGCGCCGCGAGCGGCGATGGCGGCCGCACTGGGTTAACGTGCCGCGATGGCGATGATGGCCGTGGCGCTGTGGATGGGTGTGCTCAGCGGCTACGACATCGCGCAGCGCCGGTTGCCGAACTGGTTGACGCTGCCCGGGGCCGTGGTCGTGATTGCCGCCGCTCACATCGCTGGCCGCGGCCTGTCCGCCGTCCTGGGGGGTTCGGTGCTCGCGGGGCTGTATGCGGTGGTGCACCTGGTGTCGCGGCGTGGGATGGGTGCCGGCGACGTGAAGCTGGCGCTGGGGCTGGGCGCGTTGACGGGATGCTACGGCGCGGACGTGTGGTTCTTGGCGGCGCTGGTCGCGCCGGTGCTGACCACGGTCGTCGCGTTGGTGCGCGGTGTGCGCCGTGTGCCGCACGGCCCGTCGATGTGTCTGGCCAGCGCAACAGCCGTGGGCCTGGTCGTCTGGTGACCTGCACGTCCGTCCCCGAAATCGACGACAGCGCGGAAAAGTGCGAGAGCGGGCATCGCTGACGTCGATCTCGACGCGATTCTCGGGAATTACGTCCGCCGAGCCCGACATGGGAAGATGGGACTCGTGTTGCGTTGGACCACTGCCGGTGAATCCCACGGCCGAGCTTTGGTGGCCGTGCTCGAAGGCATGGTCGCCGGGGTGAGCGTCACCTCTGAGGACATCGCCGACCAGTTGGCCCGCCGCCGGCTCGGCTACGGCCGCGGCGCCCGGATGAAGTTCGAGCGTGACCAGGTCACCGTGCTGGCCGGGGTGCGGCACGGCAGCACACTGGGCGGCCCGATCGCCATCGAGATCGGCAACACCGAATGGCCCAAGTGGGAACAGGTGATGGCCGCTGACCCGGTCGACGCCGCCGCGCTCGACGTGGCCCGCAACGCGCCGCTGACCCGGCCCCGGCCCGGCCACGCCGATTACGCGGGCATGCTCAAATACGGTTTCGACGACGCCCGCCCAGTGCTGGAGCGCGCCAGCGCCCGCGAAACCGCGGCCCGCGTCGCCGCCGGCACCATCGCCCGGCACTTCCTGCGGCAGGCACTCGGTGTCGAGGTGCTGTCCCATGTCATCTCGATCGGCGGGTCGCAGCCCTACGACGGCCCACCGCCGCAGCCCGAGGACCTCCCGGCAATCGACGCCAGCCCGGTACGGGCATTCGGCGAGGAAGCCGAAAAATCCATGATCGCCGAAATCGAGGCCGCCAAGAAGGACGGCGACACGCTCGGGGGCGTGGTGGAGGCCGTCGCGGTGGGCCTGCCGGTCGGACTCGGATCGTTCACCAGCGGCGACAACCGGCTCGACAGCCAGCTGGCCGGCGCGGTGATGGGCATCCAGGCGATCAAGGGCGTGGAAATCGGCGACGGCTTCGAGACGGCGCGGCGCCGCGGCAGCCGTGCCCACGACGAGATGTATCCCGGCCCCGACGGTGTGATCCGCTCGACCAACCGGGCCGGCGGGCTGGAAGGCGGCATGACCAACGGCCAGCCCTTGCGGGTGCGAGCGGCGATGAAACCGATCTCCACCGTGCCCCGGGCATTGGCGACCGTCGACATGGCCACCGGCGACGAGGCCGTCGCCATCCACCAGCGCTCCGACGTGTGCGCGGTGCCGGCGGCAGGCGTGGTGGTCGAGACCATGGTGGCGCTGGTGCTGGCCCGCGCGGCATTGGAGAAATTCGGCGGTGACTCGCTGACCGAAACCCGCCGCAACGTCGAGGCTTACCTGCGCTCGGTCGCCGAGCGCGAACCTGCCGCCGAAGTTCGGGTGTGGGGGTAATGGCGCCCAGGGCCGTGCTGGTCGGCTTGCCCGGATCGGGCAAGTCCACCATCGGACGACGGCTGGCCAAGGCGCTGGGGGTCGAGCTGCTCGACACCGACGCCGCCATCGAGCAGCGGACCGGGCGCAGCATCGCCGACATCTTCGCCACCGATGGTGAGCAGGAATTCCGCCGCATCGAGGAGGAAGTGATCCGCGAGGCGCTGGCCAATCACGACGGCATCCTGTCGCTGGGCGGCGGCGCCGTCACCTCGCCGGGCGTGCGCGCCGCGCTGGCCGGCCACACCGTGGTCTTCCTGGAGATCACCGCGGCCGAAGGAGTGCGCCGCACCGGCGGCAACACCGTGCGCCCGTTGCTGGACGGCCCCGACCGCGCCGAGAAGTTCCGGGCGCTGATGTCGCAGCGGATTCCGTTGTACCGGCGCGTGGCCACCATCCGGGTGAACACCAACCGGCGCAACCCCGGCGCGGTCGTCCGCCATATCGTGGCGCGGCTGGAAGACCCGTGCACCGTCCGGGCCCGTCAACAGCCCTCGTGGCGCCGCACCACGCCGCCGCCGGCGCCGAGTCAGCCCGACACGGAACCTCAGAAACCGCCGACTCCCCTCACTCCCGCCGCACTGGCCGCACGCCGCGCCGAGGCGCGCAAATGACCAAGCCGGCTGCACCGGTCACCGTGCAGGTGGCCGTCGACCCGCCCTACCCGGTGCTGATCGGCACCGGACTGCTCGCCGAGCTCGACGAACTACTCGCCGGTCGGCACCGAGTGGCCATCCTGCATCAGCCGGTGCTGGCGACGACCGCAGAGATGATCCGAAAGCGTCTGGCCGACAAGGGTGTTGATGCGCATCGAATCGAAATCCCGGACGCCGAAGCGGGCAAGGATCTGCCGGTAGTGGGATTCATCTGGGAAGTGTTGGGTCGCATCGGAGTTGGGCGCAAGGATGCTCTGGTCAGCCTGGGCGGTGGGGCCGCCACCGACGTCGCCGGCTTTGCGGCCGCCACCTGGCTGCGCGGGGTCGACATCGTGCACGTGCCCACCACCTTGCTAGGCATGGTCGACGCAGCCGTTGGCGGCAAGACTGGGATCAACACCGACGCCGGCAAAAACCTGGTCGGCGCGTTTCACCAGCCGACTGCCGTGCTCGTCGACCTTGCCACCCTGGAAACGTTGCCGGCCAACGAAATCACCGCCGGGATGGCCGAAGTCGTCAAGGCGGGTTTCATCGCCGACCCGGTGATCCTCGACCTCATCGAGGCCGATCCCGCCGCGGCGGTGCAACCGGACGGCAAGGTACTGCCTGAGCTGATCCACCGTGCGGTCGCGGTGAAGGCACAGGTGGTGGCCGCCGATGAGAAGGAGTCGCAGCTGCGTGAAATCCTCAACTACGGGCATACTTTGGCGCACGCCATCGAACGGCGCGAGCACTACCAGTGGCGTCACGGCGCCGCGGTTTCGGTGGGCCTGGTGTTCGCCGCCGAGCTGGGCCGACTGACCGGGCGGCTCGACGACGCCACCGCCGACCGGCACCGGGCCATCCTCACCTCGCTGGGATTGCCGGTCAGCTATGACGCCGACGCGTTGCCGGAATTGCTGGAGTTCATGGCCGGTGATAAGAAAACCCGTTCGGGGGTCCTGCGATTCGTGGTTCTCGACGGGTTGGCCAAACCCGGCCGGCTGGAGGGGCCGGACCCCGCGCTGCTGGCCGCTGCCTACGCCGAAGTGGGTGCCCGATGACTACCGTCAACGTCATCAACGGACCAAACCTCGGCCGGCTCGGCCGTCGGGAGCCCGACGTCTACGGCGACACCACTCACGACGACCTCGTGGCGCTGATCGAGCGCGAGGCGAGCAATCTTGGCTTGAAAGTTGTTGTGCGCCAGAGCGATAGCGAAGCTGAGCTGCTGGAGTGGATTCATGCGGCCGCCGATGCGGCCGAACCGGTGATCCTCAACGCCGGCGGGCTGACCCACACCTCGGTGGCGCTACGCGATGCCTGTGCCGAGCTGCGCGCCCCGTTGATCGAAGTCCATATCTCCAATGTGTATGCCCGCGAGGAGTTTCGGCGCCACTCCTACCTGAGCTCGGTAGCGACCGGGGTGATCGTCGGTCTCGGCGTGCAGGGGTATGTGCTGGCGTTGCGCTACCTGGCGGGCGGTTAACGCCTACTGTTCTTCCGGCTTGGGCTGCTGGGCCTCGTCCAGCTTGATTTCCTCAGTGGGCGACTCGCTGTAGGCCGGCTGCGTGGCCGTAGGCTGCTCGACGCCCTGGGCCGCCGCGTTGCCGCCCCCGACGGCGGCGAACACGTCGGTGTCGACCCGCTCTTCGTCCCGGCCTGAGCGTGGGGCGTAGGCACCGGTGCGGTCGATGCGCCAGCGCCCGAACGTCACACCGGCAATCCCGGACACGAAAACCACCAGCGCGGTGAAGGATGCAAAGGTGGTGACCTCGTTGATCAGCCCGCCAGCGTAGATGCCCTTGTAGAACAGCGTGATCAGCCACACGACGAAACCGCTGAGGATTCCGGCCACCACTCCGGTCACCAGCCAAACCATCGCCAGATCGCCGCGCCGATCGGGGTCCGGGTTGGCCGCGGCGTCGGCACGGCCGTCGAAGTTGCCCCACACCATCGCGGCGGCGATGAACAGCAGGAGCAGCACAATGCTGATCAATGCGGCCTGGGTTTGGAAGGCGTTGATCAACGCTCCTTGAAACAGCCGGACGACGACCATCGCCCCTGCGAACACCAGCCCGCGCAGCATCCAGTTAGTCATAGGGCCACAGCGTAGCGAGTAGCGTCGGCGGGCGTGACACATTCCCAGCGGCGAGTCAATCTCAGCACCCGGATTCGTGCCGCCGGACTGGACGCGATGCTGATCAGCGACCTCATCAACGTGCGGTACCTGTCCGGTTTCACCGGCTCGAACGCCGCGCTATTGGTGTTCGCCGACGACCAGCCGCCGGTGCTGGCCACCGACGCCCGCTACCGCACCCAGGCAGCCCAGCAGGCGCCCGACCTGGAGGTGGCCATCGAGCGGGCCTGCGGACGGCATCTGGCCGGGCGGGCCGCCTCAGCCGGAGTGCGGCGGCTGGGTTTCGAAAGCCATGTGGTCACCGTTGAGGGTTTCGACGCCCTGGCCGACGAAGCGTGCGGGGTCGAGCTGGTTCGCGCCCCGGGGATGGTGGAAGCGCTGCGCGAGGTCAAGGACGCCGGCGAGGTGGCGCTGTTGCGGCTGGCCTGTGAGGCGGCCGACGCCGCGTTGACCGCCCTGGTGCAGGACGGCGGGTTGCGGCCCGGCCGGACCGAACGCGAGGTGAGCCGCGAGCTCGAGTCGCTGATGATCGACCACGGTGCCGACGGGGTGTCGTTCGAGACCATCGTGGCCGCCGGGCCGAATTCGGCGATCCCGCACCACCGGCCGACCGACGCGGTGCTGGCTGCCGGCGATTTCGTCAAGATCGACTTCGGTGCGTTGGTCGGTGGCTATCACTCCGACATGACGCGCACCTTCATCCTGAGCCCGGCCGCGGATTGGCAGGAAGAGATCTACCAATTGGTCGCCACGGCACAGCAAGCCGGGCGCGACGCGCTGCAACCCGGCGCCGCGTTGTCCGAGGTGGACGCCTGCGCTCGAACGGTGATCGCCGACGCCGGCCATGGCGAGCATTTCGGGCACGGCCTGGGTCACGGTGTGGGGCTACAGATCCACGAAGCGCCGGGGATCAGCGCCAGCGCCGTCGGTACACTACTTGCGGGCTCCGTGGTGACGGTGGAGCCCGGTGTGTATGTGCCCGGCCGTGGCGGCGTCCGCATCGAGGACACGTTGGTCGTGGGAGCACACGGCCCCGAATTGCTGACCCGGTTCCCCAAGGAACTGGCCATTCTCTAGGAGACATAGAAGACCGTGGCCTCGACTGCCGACTTCAAGAACGGACTGGTGCTGGTGATCGACGGCCAGCTGTGGCAGATCGTCGAGTTCCAACACGTCAAACCCGGCAAGGGACCGGCATTTGTGCGCACCAAGCTGAAAAACGTGGTCTCCGGCAAGGTCGTCGACAAGACCTACAACGCGGGCGTCAAAGTGGAAACCGCCACCGTCGACCGGCGCGACACCACCTACCTGTACCGCGACGGCTCGGACTTCGTGTTCATGGACAGCGAGGACTACGAGCAGCATCATCTGCCGGAGTCGCTGGTCGGCGACGCCGCGAAGTTCCTGCTGGAGGGCATGCCGGTGCAGGTGGCCTTCCACGACGGGTCGCCGCTGTACATCGAGTTGCCGGTCACCGTCGAGCTGGAGGTCACCCACACCGAGCCGGGGCTGCAGGGCGACCGGTCCAGCGCGGGCACCAAGCCGGCGACGCTGGAGACCGGCGCACAGATCAACGTGCCGTTGTTCATCAATACCGGCGACAAGCTCAAGGTCGACTCCCGCGACGGGAGCTACCTCGGCCGTGCCTGAGGGTAGGCCGGTCAAAGGACGGCATCAGGCCCGCAAACGCGCCGTCGACCTGCTGTTCGAGGCCGAGGCCCGCGGCTTGTCCCCGCTCGATGTGGTCCAGTCCCGCACGGCGCTGGCCGATGCGAAGCGCGATGTGGCGCCGCTGCACCCGTACACCGAGACGGTGGCGCGCGGGGTCGCCGAGCACATCGCCCACATCGACGACCTGATCGCGTCGCATCTGCAGGGCTGGACACTGGAACGGCTGCCGGCGGTGGACCGGGCCATTCTACGAGTCGCGGTGTGGGAGTTGCTGCACGCCGATGACGTGCCGGAGCCGGTGGCCGTGGACGAGGCGGTGCAGCTGGCCAAGGAGCTGTCCACCGACGAGTCGCCCGGGTTCGTCAACGGCGTGCTGGGTCAGGTGATGCTGGTGACGCCGCAGATCCGGGCCGCGTCGCAGGCGGTACGGAGCAACGAGTCGTGACCCGGCTCGAGCTGCGGGTGCTGGTCGCCGCCGTCCTGGGGGCGACCGTGGTGCTGGGCGCGGTGGTCTGCGCGGCATACGGGCAGGCGGTGATTGCGGCGACGCTGGCGATCTATGCGCTGGGTGTCGGGGCGTGGCTGTACCACTCGGTCGAACGCTATGTGGTGGCCCGGCGCATCAGCACCGTCCGCTCGGTGGCCAAGCCGTTCCAGCCGCTGCTGCCGGTGATGGCCGCGATCATGGGCTTGACTCAGGCGGTGGTGCGCTCGCTGTCCGACGTCACCGACACCGGAACACGGCGCTGGGACCTGCCCGTACGGCGGTGGATGGCCATCAACCGGGGCAGTTCGGGAGATACCGACGACCAGCTCGACGGCTGAGGCCCCTTGAGTAAAGGACGCGGATAATTGGCTGCTGCCTTTGGTTGGTTCTCAGTCACTTCTCAGATAGGCTTGTGACCACCAGTTTTGAAACCACCAGGACTGGCCAGCAAGCGACGGAAAAAGAAAATGCAGTTGGCGCTTCGCCCCTACCTCATCGCCGGTGCCGCAATCGCAGGTGCCGGAATAATCGTGCTTGCCCCGGCCACGCCTCGTCTGCCAGACGTTCAGGTCCCGGCAGTACAGCCCGCCGGCTCGGAGACGCTCGATTTCCGCGACTTCAACGTGCAGGACCTACTCGGCGCGCTGGCCAACAGCGAAGGTGCGTTCTCGATTCCCGACACCGAAACGTTCGACGTCCCCGAAAGCGGACCGGCCGACCTCGGCGGCTTGCTCAATCCCTCCATCACGGCACCCGACCCGGGGCCGCTGGACGTGAACAAGCTGCGGATCGGCGCGGCACTCGGTCCCGGCAACCCGCTGGCACCGGACGCTCCAGCCACCCAGTAGGTGTTGCAGCGCGAAACGCCGATGGCCCGCGCATTGCCAGCGCGTGTGAACGCGCTGGAGTTACTAGGTGCAATGAATTGTGGTGACCTCGGGTAGCTCGTCCAATTCCCGGCTCTCCGTGGACGATTGGGTGCAAACGGGCTTCCGTGTACTCGCCGAAGAGGGACTCAAGGCGCTGACCGTCGACCGGCTCTGCCGTCGGCTTTCAGTCACCAAAGGCAGCTTCTATTGGCACTTCAGCGACATGAAAGCGTACCGCAAGGCGCTGGTCGACGCCTGGGCGGCGGTCCGCGATGAGGACCGCTGGTATTTCGACGACCTGGCGACGGACCCGCCGCGGCAGCGACTGTCCCGGATGATGACAGCGCTGGTGGGCCCCCGACATTGGATGCTGGAGCGTGCGATGCGCGAGTGGGCGCGATCGGAGGAGAGCGTCGCCGCGGCGGTACGCGAATCCGACCAGCGGGTGGTCGCGGCCGTCCGCCAAGCCTTCCTCGACGAGGGGTTCGGCCCAGAAGAGGCCGATATGCGCGCCAACGTCACGTTCGCCGCGGGTATCGGCTTCTTGCACCTGTCGGGTTCGCGGCCGAACCCGCAGGCTGCCAGCCGACGCGAGGATTTCCTCGAACTCATGCTGCGGCACTGAAAGCCGTTCCATACCAAAAGGTATGGTACGGTCCGGCCATGACGGTCTCCGCGGACTTCGTCGCCCGACTGGCCGAGCGTGCCGTCGACGCGGAGAAGCAGCGCCGGCTGCCGCAAGCCACCATCGACGACTACCGGGAGTCCGGACTGGCCCGGCTGTTGCAGCCGGCACGCTACGGCGGACAGCAGGCCGAATTCCCGGAGATCTTCGACATGGTGCGTCAAATGGCCCACGGCTGTGCCTCAAGTGCCTGGACTCTGGGCTTCTACACGCTGCACAACTGGATGCTCGGGCTGTTCAGCGAGCAGGCCCAGGATGAGGTGTTCGCCGACGGCCCGGTGCTTTGCCCGGCGCCGCTGGCGCCGACCGGCAAGGGCGTACCGGTCGACGGCGGCATCCGGCTGACCGGGCGGTGGTCCTGGGCGACCGGTGTGATGGACGCCGACTGGGTGATGGTGGGCGCGATCTGCGACCCCGACGGCGCGCCGTATCCGGCGCTGGTGCTGCTGCCGGCGTCCGAGGTCGAAGTCGACGACGTGTGGCATACCGCCGGCATGTGTGCGACCGGTTCCAACGATGTCGTTATCGACGACGTGTGGGTGCCCGGTCATCGTCTGGTGCATGTCGCCGACATCTACCGGGGCAGCACGCCGGGCGCGGCGCTGCACGGCGCCGCGGTGTACCGATGGCCGATGGTGCCGACGTTGGCGTTGACCGCCGCGATGCCGGCGTTGGGGTCAGCGGAGTTCGTCGCCGACACCTACGCTCAGCGGCTGGGCGAGCGCGTGCTGGCCTATTCCGGTGTGGCACAAAAGGATCAGCCCGCCGCGCGGATACGGCTGGGCGAGGCCAGGGTGCGGTTGCGCGCACTAACTGCCTTGCTCGACCAAACCGCCGGGCTGATCCAGAGCACCGTCGAGACTGGTCAGCGGGTCAGCCGTGCAATGCGCGCCGACGCCCGGGCCGCGGCGGCGTTGATCGTGCACGAGTCGCGCGCCGTGATTGCCGATCTGCTGGAGGCCTCCGGGGCGAGCGCACAGTTTCTGGACAACCCGTTGCAGCGGGCCAAACGCGACGTCGACGTCATCTCCGGGCATGTGGTGTTCGACTACGACGTCAGCCGTGAGCTCGCCGGCGCGCTGGAGATCGGCGCCGAGGTGTCGCCATTCGCGATGATCTGATTCGCCGGGATCCGCCGAGATTCGCCGAGATCGACGCCAGCGTGCGGCCCTCTCGAAACTTTTCCACGTCACGGTCGATCTCGGCGTAGCCCTTACAAATCCAAGGCGCGATACGTGCGGCGCACCCACTTCGGTTGCACCGCTTGCAGTCTGGCCAGCGACGTGTTGCCGGCGACCGCCGCGGCGGCATCCGAGGACAACGTCGGCATGTTCTGCACCAGATACAGCAGGATCAGGTCCGCGCTCGGGTCGGCTTGCCACCACGTCCCGTAAGCGCCTGGCCAGCTGAAGGTGCCGAGGCCGCCGGGCCCGAACAGCGGCGTCGCCTTCGCCGGGTCGGTGACGATCGACAGGTTGAGCCCGAACCCGCGGCCCACCCAGAACGGGGCGCCCAGAAACGGGTGTCGCTTTTGCTCGTCGGTAAGTCGATCGGTGCGCATCGCCCGCGCCGACTCCGGCGACAACACCCGGACCCCGTCGAAAGTGCCATCACGCAAGAGCATTTCGATGAACCGTAGATAGTCATCAGCCGTCGACAACAAGCCGCCACCGGCATTGCAGAATGCCGGCAGAGTCAGCGGCGGCGGCCCCATCACGTCGTGTTGCAGCTGGTTGTGTTCGTCGAGGCGGTACATCGTCGCGGCTCGCCGGCGCGCCTCAGGGGTTACCGCAAAACCGGTGTCGACCATGCCCAGCGGTCGCAGGATTCGCTCGTCGAGCACCTGGTGGAATGGTTTGCCCTCGATGCGCGACAGCAGCACCCCGACCACGTCGATGGCGTGACTGTAGGTCATCCGTTCACCGGGCTGATGCACCAACGGCAACTCGGCGAGCGCAGCCAGCCAGGTGTCCGGCCCCTGCCCGAACGGCAACCGGACATAGGCCCGCGATATCGGGCCGTCGACCGAGAAGCCGTACGCCAGCCCACTGGTGTGGGTGAGCAGATCCTCGACCAGGATGGTCCGCCGCGCGGGATGGGTCTTGTCCAGCGGGCCGGCTGGGTCGTCAAGCACCCGCATGTCGGCGAACTCGGGAAGCCAACGCGTGATCGGATCGCGTAGCGCCAGCTTGCCCTCGTCGACCAGGGTCATCGCGGCCGCGACGGTCACCGGTTTGGTCATCGAGGCGATGCGGAACAAGGTGTCGCGGCGCATCGGCAGCCCGGCGTCGACGTCGCGGTAACCGATCTCGTTGACCTGCAACACCTCTCCGCGCTGCCAGACCATCGTCACAGCGCCGGCCAGCAGGCCGGCCTCGCATGCCTCGCGGATGGAGGCCTGGTTGCCGTCGAGATTGTTCAGTGCCGCAGAGCCTGTCATTTTCGTCAGAGTAGCTGGCAGTGTTACGCTGCCCGGCAGTCGACATCCTTTAACGATCCGTCCAGTGAGGCGGAGAAGGAGGTCAAGAACTCGCATGAATGCTGCGAGTGAAACCGGCTTAGGCCGCGATTCGAGGGAATTGATGTCGGCGGCCGACGTGGGCCGCACCATTGCTCGTATTGCGCATCAGATCATCGAAAAGACTGCGCTCGACGGACCCGACGCGCCGCGGGTGGTACTGCTGGGCATCCCGACTCGTGGCGTGACGCTGGCCACGCGGCTGGCCTCCCACATCGCCGAATTCAGTGGCGTGCACGTCGATCACGGCGCGTTGGACATCACGCTCTACCGCGACGACCTGATGCAAAAACCGCCACGCCCGCTGGAAAACACCTCGATCCCGGCCGGTGGCATCGACGACGCCCTGGTCATCCTGGTCGACGACGTGCTGTACTCCGGGCGCTCGGTGCGCTCGGCGCTCGACGCACTGCGCGACATCGGACGGCCGCGGGCCGTGCAGCTTGCGGTGCTGGTCGACCGCGGCCACCGCGAGCTGCCGCTACGCGCCGACTACGTGGGCAAGAATGTGCCGACCTCGCGCAGCGAGAGCGTGCATGTGCGGCTGGCCGAACACGACGACCGCGATCAGGTGGTGATCTCCCGATGAGCAGGCACCTGCTGGCCGCGAGCGACCTGAGCCGCGACGACGCCACCGCGATCCTCGATGATGCCGACCGGTTCGCCCAGGCGCTGCTGGGCCGCGAGGTCCGCAAGTTGCCGACGCTGCGCGGCCGCACCATCATCACGATGTTCTACGAGAACTCCACCCGCACCCGGGTGTCGTTCGAGGTCGCCGGCAAGTGGATGAGCGCCGACGTCATCAACGTCAGCTCGGTGGGATCGTCCGTGGCCAAGGGCGAGTCGTTGCGGGACACCGCGCTGACGTTGCGCGCCGCCGGCGCCGACGCGCTGATCATCCGCCATCCCGCCTCCGGTGCGGCGCACCGGCTGGCCGACTGGACCGCCACCGAATCCGGTGGCCCGACGGTGATCAACGCCGGCGACGGCACCCACGAGCACCCGACGCAGGCCCTGCTGGACGCGCTGACCATCCGGCAGCGGCTCGGCGGGATCGAGGGTCGGCGGGTGGTGATCGTCGGCGACATCCTGCACAGCCGCGTCGCGAGATCCAATGTCATGCTGCTGGCGACGCTCGGCGCCGAAGTGGTGTTGGTGGCCCCGCCGACACTGCTGCCGGTCGGCCTGGCCGACTGGCCGGTCACCGTGTCCTACGATCTGGACGCCGAATTGCCCGTCGCCGACGCGGTGTTGATGCTGCGGGTGCAGGCCGAGCGGATGACCGGCGGCTTCTTCCCGTCGGCGCGCGAGTACTCGGTGCGTTACGGCCTGTCCGATCGGCGTCAGGCAATGCTGCCCGGCCACGCGGTGGTGTTGCACCCCGGCCCGATGCTGCGGGGCATGGAGATCGCGTTCTCGGTGGCCGACTCGTCGCAATCTGCTGTGCTGCAACAGGTTTCCAACGGCGTGCATGTACGGATGGCGGTGCTGTTCCATCTGCTGGTCGGGACTGAGGAAATCGCGGCATGAGTGTGCTCATCCGCGGGGTGCGGCTATACGGCGAGGGCGACCAGGTCGACGTGCTGGTCGACGGTCCCGGTTTTGCAGGTCAGATCACCGACATCGGTGCGGACCTTGCCATTCCGGAGACTGCCGACGTGATCGACGCGACCGGGCAGGTGCTGCTACCCGGCCTGGTCGACTTGCACACCCACCTGCGTGAGCCGGGCCGCGAATACGCCGAAGACATCGAAACCGGTTCGGCCGCAGCGGCGTTGGGCGGCTACACAGCGGTGTTTGCGATGGCCAACACGAATCCGGTCGCCGACAGCCCGGTGGTCACCGACCACGTCTGGCATCGCGGCCAGGAAGTCGGGCTGGTCGACGTGCACCCGGTCGGCGCTGTCACCGTCGGGCTGGCCGGGGCCGAGCTCACCGAAATGGGCATGATGGCCGACGGTGCCGCACAGGTGCGGATGTTCTCCGACGACGGCAAATGCGTACACGATCCGCTGGTGATGCGCCGCGCCCTGGAATACGCCACCGGCCTGGGCGTGCTGATTGCCCAGCACGCCGAAGAGCCGCGGCTGACCGTGGGCGCCGTCGCCCACGAAGGACCCCACGCCGCGCGGCTCGGGCTGTCGGGCTGGCCGCGGGCGGCCGAGGAGTCGATCGTCGCGCGCGACGCGCTGCTGGCCCGCGACGCCGGCGCCCGGGTGCATATCTGCCACGCTTCCACCGCGGGCACCGTCGAGATCCTGAAATGGGCCAAGGATCAAGGCATTGCGATCACCGCCGAGGTCACACCACATCATCTGCTGCTCGACGATTCCCGGTTGGCCAGCTACGACGGAAACAACCGGGTCAACCCACCGCTGCGCGAAGCCGCCGATGCGCAGGCGCTGCGTCAAGCGCTGGCCGACGGGGTAATCGACTGCGTGGCCACCGATCATGCCCCGCACGCTGAGCACGAGAAATGCGTCGAGTTCGCTGCCGCGCTGCCGGGCATGCTGGGGCTGCAGACCGCGCTGTCGGTGGTCGCGCAGACGATGGTGCTTCCCGGGCTGTTGACCTGGCGCGACGTGGCCCGGGTGATGAGCGAGAATCCCGCCCGCATCGCGCGCCTGCCCGATCAGGGTCGGCCCCTGGAGATCGGTGAGCCGGCGAATCTGACCGTGGTCGACCCCGAGGCAAGCTGGACAGTGGCCGGAGACGAGCTGGCCAGCCGGTCGGCCAACACCCCGTACGAGCAGATGACTTTGCCGGCCACGGTGACCGCGACGCTGTTGCGCGGCAAGGTCACCGCCCGCGACGGAAAGAGTCCGGCATGAATTCGGCAACGCTGGTCGCATCGCTGATCTTCGCCGCAGTGCTCGTGGTGCTGATCGCTGTCGTGATCTCGATGATGATGCGCGGCTGGCGCCGCCGCGGTGAGCGGCAGGCCGCGCTGATCGGCACGCTGCCGACCAGGCCCGACATGGTCGGCTCGGCGACCGTCGGGCCCACCCGTGGGTTGTATGTCGGCAGCACGCTGGCGCCCAACTGGAACGACCGGGTCGCCGTCGGTGATCTGGGTTATCGCAGCAAGGCGGTGATGACCCGCTACCGGCAAGGGATCATGCTGCAACGCAGCGGCGCCAGCCCGATCTGGATTCCGCAGGAGTCCATCAAGGACATCCGCACCGAACGCGCCTTGGTCGGCAAGGTCGGCCCGCGGGAGGGGATTTTGGCCATCCGGTGGCGGCTACCGTCGGGCACTGAGATCGACACCGGTTTCCGCGGCGATGACCGCGCCGAATACGCCAGCTGGCTGGCGGTGGGAGACGCCCGATGAAAGCGCTGCTGGTCCTCGAGGACGGCCGGGTCTTCACCGGCACACCATTCGGGGCGATCGGCCAAACACTCGGTGAGGCAGTGTTTTCCACCGGCATGTCGGGCTACCAGGAGACACTCACCGATCCGAGCTATCACCGCCAGATCGTGGTTGCCACGGCACCGCAGATCGGCAACACCGGCTGGAACACCGAAGACGCCGAAAGCCGTGGCGACAAGATCTGGGTGGCCGGCTATGCGGTGCGCGATCCCTCACCGCGCCCATCGAATTGGCGTGCCACCGGCACGCTGGAAGGCGAACTGGTCCGGCAGCACATCGTCGGTATCGCCGGCATCGATACCCGCGCGGTCGTGCGTCACCTGCGCAGCCGCGGCTCGATGAAGGCCGGCGTGTTCTCCTCGGACGCGCTTGGCCCGCACGAAGAACTGCTGGACCGGGTGCGCAGCCAGCAGCCGATGCTGGGCGCCGACCTGGCCGGAGAAGTCACCACCCCCACGCCTTATGTCGTGGAACCCGAGGGACCGCAACGATTTACCGTGGTGGCGCTCGACCTCGGGATCAAAACCAACACTCCGCGCAACTTCGCCCGGCGCGGGATCCGCACCCACGTGCTGCCGTCGTCGGCCACCTTCGAGCAGATCGCCGAAGTGCAACCCGATGGCGTGTTCTTGTCCAACGGGCCGGGCGACCCCGCCACCGCCGACCACATCGTCGCGGTGACCCGCGACGTGCTCGGCGCCGGGATCCCGCTGTTCGGCATCTGTTTCGGCAACCAGATCCTGGGCCGGGCCCTGGGTCTGTCGACCTACAAGATGGTGTTCGGCCATCGCGGCATCAATGTCCCGGTGATCGATCACGCCACCGGGCGGGTGGCGGTGACCGCACAAAACCACGGTTTCGCACTGGAGGGTGAGGCCGGGCAGCGGTTCGACACGCCGTTCGGTGCGGCGGTGGTCAGTCACACCTGCGCCAACGACGGCGTCGTCGAGGGCGTCAAACTTGTTAGCGGGCGGGCGTTTTCGGTGCAATACCATCCGGAGGCGGCTGCCGGCCCGCACGACGCGGAGTATCTGTTCGATCAGTTCGTCGACCTGATGGGCGGCCAATGACGACCACCATTTGCGCGAGCGGGCGTGTTTGTACGGCGACACGCCGCAACCGGCGTACAACTGTGCCCGCTCGCGCCGGAACCGGAGGGGTCGCTGATGCCGCGGCGGACTGACTTAAACCACGTGCTGGTCATCGGCTCGGGCCCCATCGTCATCGGCCAGGCCGCCGAGTTCGACTATTCGGGCACCCAGGCGTGCCGGGTGCTGCGCAGCGAAGGCCTGCAGGTCAGCCTGATCAACTCCAACCCGGCGACCATCATGACCGATCCGGAGTACGCCGATCACACGTACATCGAGCCGATCACCCCGGCATTCGTCGAGCGGGTGATCGCGCAACAGGCGCAGCGTGGCAACAAGATCGACGCGCTGCTTGCCACCCTGGGCGGGCAGACCGCGCTCAACACCGCGGTCGCGCTGTATGAGAACGGGGTGCTGGAGCGCTACGGCGTGGAGCTGATCGGCGCCGACTTCGACGCCATCCAGCGCGGCGAGGACCGGCAGCGATTCAAAGACATCGTGGCCAAGGTCGGTGGCGAATCCGCCCGAAGCCGGGTGTGTTTCACCATGGACGAGGTCCGTGAGGCCGTCGCCGAGCTCGGACTGCCGGTGGTGGTACGGCCAAGTTTCACCATGGGCGGCCTGGGTTCGGGGATGGCACACAGCGCCGAGGAGGTCGACCGGATGGCCGGCATCGGCCTGGCCGCCTCGCCGAGCGCCAATGTGCTCATCGAGGAATCCGTCCACGGCTGGAAGGAATTCGAGCTCGAGCTGATGCGCGACGGGCACGACAACGTCGTGGTGGTGTGCTCGATCGAAAACGTGGACCCGATGGGCGTGCACACCGGCGACTCGGTGACCGTCGCACCCGCGATGACGCTGACCGACCGGGAATACCAGCGGATGCGGGATCTGGGCATCGCGATCCTGCGCGAGGTCGGCGTGGATACCGGCGGCTGCAACATCCAGTTCGCGGTCAACCCGCGCGATGGTCGACTGATCGTCATCGAGATGAATCCGCGGGTGTCGCGGTCGTCCGCGCTGGCGTCGAAAGCCACCGGCTTTCCGATCGCCAAGATCGCCGCCAAGCTTGCAATCGGCTACACCCTCGACGAGATCCTCAACGACATCACCCGGGAAACCCCGGCCTGCTTCGAGCCCACCCTCGACTACGTCGTGGTCAAGGCACCGCGGTTCGCCTTCGAGAAATTCCCCGGGGCGGATTCGACGCTGACCACCACTATGAAGTCGGTTGGTGAGGCAATGTCGTTGGGACGCAACTTCATCGAAGCTCTCGGCAAGGTGATGCGCTCGTTGGAGACCAGCCGTGCCGGGTTCTGGACCAAGCCCGATCCGGACGGCGACGTCGACGCCATCCTGACCCGGCTGCAGACGCCCACCGAAGGCCGTCTCTACGACATCGAGTTGGCGCTGCGACGCGGCGCCTCGGTCGAGCAGGTCGCCCAGGCCAGCGGTGTGGACCCATGGTTCGTCGCGCAGATCGAGCAACTGGTCACCCTGCGCACCGAGCTCGTCGATGCCGCGGTGCTGGACGTGGATCTGTTGCTTCGCGCCAAGCACAGCGGGCTCTCGGATCGCCAGATCGCCGCACTGCGACCGGAACTGGCCGGCGAAAACGGAGTGAGGTCACTGCGCGAACGACTCGGTATCCACCCGGTCTACAAGACCGTGGACACCTGCGCGGCGGAGTTCGAAGCCAAAACTCCCTACCACTACAGCAGCTACGAACTCGATCCCGCGGCCGAGACCGAAATCGCGCCGCAGACCGACAAACCCAAGGTGCTCATCCTCGGGTCCGGGCCCAACCGCATCGGGCAGGGCATCGAATTCGACTACAGCTGCGTGCACGCCGCGACGACGCTGAGCCAGGCCGGTTTCGAGACAGTGATGGTCAATTGCAACCCCGAAACCGTGTCCACCGACTACGACACCGCCGACCGGCTGTATTTCGAGCCGTTGACTTTCGAGGACGTCCTCGAGGTGTTCTACGCCGAATCCCAGTCGGGCAGCGGGGGACCCGGCGTGGTCGGTGTCATCGTGCAGCTGGGCGGTCAGACCCCGCTCGGGCTGGCTCAGCGGCTCGCCGATGCCGGCGTGCCGATCGTGGGTACACCGCCGCACGCCATCGATCTGGCCGAGGACCGCGGCGCGTTCGGCGACCTCCTCACCGCCGCGGGCCTACCGGCCCCGCGATACGGCATGGCGACGACGTTCGAACAGGCCCGTCGCATCGCAGGCGAGATCGGCTATCCGGTCCTGGTCCGCCCGTCGTACGTATTGGGCGGTCGGGGCATGGAAATCGTCTACGACGACGAGACGCTCAAGGACTACATCACCCGGGCCACCGAGCTGTCCCCGGAACACCCGGTACTCGTCGACCGCTTCCTCGAAGACGCCATCGAAATCGACGTGGACGCCCTCTGCGACGGCAACGAGGTCTACATCGGCGGGATCATGGAGCACATCGAGGAGGCCGGCATTCACTCCGGCGATTCCGCGTGCGCGTTGCCGCCGGTGACGTTGGGACGCACCGACATCGACAAGGTGCGCCACGCCACCGAAGCTATTGCGCGCGGCATCGGAGTGGTCGGGTTGCTCAATGTGCAATTCGCGCTGAAAGACGATGTGCTCTACGTGCTGGAAGCAAACCCACGCGCCAGCCGCACCGTACCGTTCGTCTCCAAGGCGACGGCGGTCCCGCTGGCCAAAGCATGTTCGCGGATCATGTTGGGCGCCACGATTTCTCAGTTGCGCGACGAGGGGATGCTGGTTCCGACCGGTGACGGCGCCAGCGCGGCACCGAACGCGCCGATCGCGGTGAAAGAAGCGGTATTGCCGTTCCACCGGTTCCGCAAGTCCGACGGCTCGGGCATCGATTCGCTGCTGGGCCCGGAGATGAAATCGACCGGCGAGGTGATGGGCATCGACCGTGACTTCGGCAGCGCGTTCGCCAAGAGCCAAGCCGCGGCCTACGGGTCGCTGCCGGCGCAGGGCACGGTGTTCGTGTCCGTGGCCAACCGGGACAAGCGGTCGCTGGTGTTCCCGGTCAAGCGGCTGGCCGATCTGGGTTTCCGGGTGCTCGCGACCGAAGGAACCGCCGAGATGCTGCGCCGCAACGGCATCCCGTGCGACGAAGTCCGTAAGCATTTCGAAGAGCCCACCCCGGGGCGTCCGGCGTTGTCAGCGGTCGATGCGATCCGCGCCGGTGAGGTCGACATGGTGATCAACACGCCGTACGGCAACTCAGGTCCTCGTATCGACGGCTACGAGATCCGCTCGGCCGCCGTCGGCGGGAACATTCCCTGCGTCACCACCGTGCAGGGCGCGTCGGCCGCCGTTCAGGGCATCGAGGCCGGCATCCGCGGCGTCATCGGTGTGCGCTCCCTGCAGGAGCTGCACAGCGCGCTCGGCAACGGCGGACGCTAGCAGTGTCAGGGTTCGGCGACCGGCTGGCCGCGGCACGATCGGCCCGCGGAGCGTTGTGCGTCGGTATCGACCCGCATCCCGAGCTCCTGGAGGCATGGGGGTTAGCGGCGACGGCCGACGGCCTGGCGGCGTTCTGCGACATCTGCGTGACCGCGTTCGCCGGCTTCGCCATGGTCAAACCGCAGGTCGCCTTTTTCGAGTCGTACGGCTCCGCGGGTTACGCGATCCTGGAACGCACCATCGCCGCGCTGCGCGCCGCCGGGGTCCTGGTGCTGGCGGACGCCAAACGCGCGGATATCGGCTCGACGATGGCGGCGTATGCGAAGGCGTGGGTTGGTGATTCGCCGCTGGCCGCCGATGCGGTCACGGCCTCGCCGTACCTGGGGTTCGGAGCACTGCAGCCACTGCTGGATCTGGCCGCCGAGCGGGGCCGTGGGGTCTTTGTGCTGGCGGCCACCTCGAATCCCGAGGGAGCCGGCGTGCAGAGCGCGGTTTTCGGCGGCCGCAGCGTCGCACAGGCCGTGATCCACGACGTCGCCGCATGGAACCGGACGCAACAGTCGGGGTCGGTGGGCGTCGTCGTCGGCGCCACGCGGGACCGGCTGCCCGATCTCAGTGACGTGGGCGGCCCGGTGTTGGTGCCGGGTATCGGCGCCCAGGGCGGCCGGCCGGAAGCGCTGGGAACGTTCGGTGGTGCGCCGTCAAATCAGCTGTGGCCCGCGGTTTCCCGTGCGGTGTTGCGGGCAGGGCCGGATGTCGCGGCACTACGGGCGGCAGCGGAGCGGATGAACACTGCGGTTGCCTACCTGGTGGCGCGCTGATCCTCCGGTGGGGCTCGCTATTCGCCGCCCGACGTCTTGACTTCGGGTGTCTCGACGATGACGTTGGTCGCCTTGACTTTCGCCACAGCGACGCTGCCGGGTTCCAGTTTCAGCTCGCGCGCCGCGTCGGTGCTCATCAGCGATACGACGGTGAACGGCCCGCACTGCATTTCGACTTGGGTCATCACCTTGTCGGCAACCACCTTGGTGACCAGCCCCACGAAGCGGTTACGTGCCGAGCTGGCGACATCACCGAGCGGGTTCGGGGGCAGTGCCGGTGCGTTGGCGCGGGAGAATTCGGCAAGCACATCACCCGGGATCACCTTGCGGCCGGAGCGGTCCTGACTTACCGGCAGTGCGCCCTGGTCAATCCATCGCCGCACGGTGTCGTCGCTGACTCCCAGCAGCTCGGCTGCCTCGCGGATGCGCATCATCGCCATTGGGAAATAGTACCGATACAGCCGCGGAACAAGGGGCAGTTGCGGGCCGTAAAAGCGGTAGCCATCAGCGATTCAAACCGCACGCCAGGAGTCGAGCGACGACGGTCCGCGCGGAGCCTGACGGAGCACAGATTTGCCGCCCGAAGTGCACTTATGCCGAGCGCGACGGCCGGGGGACGCGCGGCGGTCGGCGCTGTGCGTGCATGGCCTGAACTACGGGAAGCTCCGTTTGCTGGCGCGGGTGGCGTCGGGCGCTGGATCGAGTATTCGGCGCTCAGGAGGCCGCCAGGAGGCCGCCAGGAGGGCTACTTCACGGCTACTACACCGCTACTACACAAGGTAGTTCTGGCCCATTTCTGCCGTCGCGGTTGTCTGAGCAAGCGCCGGCGACACGCCCGACACGCCGTGACGTGCAGAATTGGCCGATTTTGGGTTCACGGGCTCATTAGGGACCAGCCGGGCAGCCTGGTCGCGGTCGCGATCCCGAGCGATGTCACCTCAAAAGTGCTGGTAGACAGCATGTTCCGGGGAGCTGCAGGATCTCGGGCGGGTTCGCGCGCGGTGGTCGCCGGTCGGGGGGTCATCCCCGCGCACAGCCCCGCACGCTGGGGGTTTGTGGCTGAAAGCCGGGGGGCGGGTTAGATTTCGTCAGACGGCGTGGGTACGGTCGTCTGCGCTGGCTGGGAGTTCCCCGGCTGACAAGTCAAGATCGATGAGACGGAGGAATCGTGGCCCTTCCCCAGTTGACCGACGAGCAGCGCGCGGCCGCGTTGGAGAAGGCTGCTGCCGCACGTCGAGCGCGTGCCGAGCTCAAGGACCGGCTGAAGCGCGGTGGCACCAACCTCAAGCAGGTGCTCAAGGATGCCGAGACCGACGAGGTCTTGGGCAAGATGAAGGTTTCTGCGTTGCTGGAGGCGTTGCCGAAGGTAGGCAAGGTCAAGGCGCAGGAAATCATGACTGAGCTCGAGATCGCCCCGACCCGCCGTCTGCGTGGCCTCGGTGATCGCCAGCGCAAAGCACTGCTGGAAAAGTTCGACTTTTCCTAGGCCGCGTGGCGACGATGCGGGCCGAAAGGCCTGCTGAGGAGCCGCGCAATCGGGCCTCGGTGGCGACGATGCGGGCCGAAAGGCCTGCTGAGGAGCCGCGTGACTGTGTCCGGGGGAGTCGGTGAACGCCGACGTGGGACCGGACCAGGCGCACGAGCAGCGTCAACGGCCGCAGGGCACAGGGCGCGTGGTCGTGTTGTCCGGTCCCTCCGCGGTCGGCAAGTCGACGCTGGTCCGGTGTCTGCGTGAGCGCATCCCGGATCTGCACTTCAGCGTGTCGGCCACCACCCGTGAGCCCCGCCCGGGCGAAGTCGACGGCGTCGACTACCACTTCGTGACCCCGGAACAGTTCCAGCAGTTGATCGACACGGGCGCGCTGCTGGAGTGGGCGGAAATCCACGGTGGCCTGCACAGATCGGGTACGCTCGCGGCGCCTGTCCGGGAAGCCACGCAGGCGGGACACCCGGTGCTGATCGAGGTGGATCTCGCCGGCGCCCGAGCCATCAAGCGGGCGATGCCGGAGGCGATCAGTGTTTTCCTGGCGCCGCCGAGCTGGGAAGACCTGGAGGCCAGACTCGTCGGCCGGGGCACCGAGACACCCGAGGTGATCGAGCGTCGACTGGCCACCGCCCGCACCGAACTGGCAGCTCAGGATGACTTCGACGAGGTCGTGGTGAACAGTCGATTGGAAACTGCCTGCGCGCAATTGGTATCCTTGCTGGTGGATACTGCGCCGGGCACGGCGTGACCCATCATCTGAATCCGATCCAGGACTGAACCGTTCGCCGCTTTATGCCGCCAGGAGAAAGACTTTCAAGTGAGTAGCTCGCAAGCCGACGCGCCCCTGACCGCCGTTCCCGACCAGTTCGATCCGGCGTCGGGTGCGGTCGGCTACGACACGCCGTTGGGTATCACCAACCCGCCGATCGACGAGTTGCTCGATCGCGTGTCGAGCAAGTACGCCCTGGTGATCTACGCAGCCAAGCGAGCGCGGCAGATCAACGACTACTACAACCAGCTCGGCGAGGGCATCCTCGAATACGTCGGCCCGCTGGTCGAACCGGGCCTGCAGGAGAAGCCGCTGTCGATCGCCCTACGTGAGATCCACGCCGATCTGCTCGAACACACCGAGGGCGAGTAACGAGCGGGGCCGGGAGCGCTGTGGACCGCAAACGGATCATCGTCGGCGTCTCCGGAGGCATCGCCGCCTACAAGGCATGCACGGTTGTCCGCCAGCTCACTGAGGCCGGTCATCAGGTCCGCGTCATCCCCACCGAATCCGCGCTGCGTTTCATCGGGGCAGCCACCTTCGAGGCATTGTCGGGCGAACCGGTGCAGACCGGCGTTTTCGACGACGTCCCGTCGGTACTGCACGTCGCAATCGGCCAGAAAGCCGACCTGGTCGTCGTCGCACCGGCCACCGCCGACCTGCTGGCCCGGGCGGTCAGCGGCCGCGCCGATGACCTGCTGACCGCGACCCTGCTCACCGCACGATGTCCGGTGCTGTTCGCACCCGCCATGCACACCGAGATGTGGCTGCACCCCGCGACGCAGGACAACGTGGCCACGCTGCGCCGCCGCGGCGCGGTGGTGCTGGAACCGGCGTCCGGACGGCTCACCGGCACCGACAGCGGCGCCGGGCGGCTCCCCGAGGCCGAGGAGATCGTCACGTTCGCCACGCTGCTGCTGGAGCGCCACGACGCCCTGCCTCACGACCTGGCCGGTTGCAAGCTGTTGGTGACGGCCGGCGGCACCCGCGAACCCATCGACCCGGTGCGCTTCATCGGTAACCGCAGCTCAGGCAAGCAGGGTTACGCGGTCGCCCGAGTCGCCGCGCAACGCGGCGCCGAGGTCACGCTGATCGCCGGACACACCGCCGGGCTCATCGACCCCGCAGGCGTCGACGTGGTGCACGTGAGCTCGGCTCAGCAGCTTGGTGACGCGGTGTCCAAGCACGCGCCCGACTCCCATGTCCTGGTGATGGCCGCCGCGGTGGCCGACTTTCGGCCTGCCCGGGTGGCGGCCGCCAAGATCAAGAAGGGGGCGGCAGAAGATACCGCGGCGCCGACCATCGAGCTGGTCCGCAACGACGACGTGCTCGCTACCGTGGTGCGTGCCCGCGCGGACGGGCAGTTGCCCAACATGCGCGCCATCGTGGGATTCGCCGCCGAAACCGGCGACGCCAACGGCGACGTGCTGTTCCATGCGCGAGCCAAATTGCGCCGCAAGGGCTGTGACCTGTTGGTGGTCAATGCGGTCGGCGAGGGCAAGGCGTTCGAAGTGGACAGCAACGACGGCTGGCTGCTGGCCGCCGACGGCACCGAGTCCGCGCTACAGCACGGCTCCAAGACGCAGATGGCCAGTCGTATTGTTGACGCGATCGCCACCTTCGTGCACGGCGGCAGCGGGTAGACGCGCTATCGTGTGACGCCCGGTCCGAACGGCGGGGCACAGGACGTGACGATATACTTCGTCTAACTAACATTTTGTCGAGGATGGGAAGGATCGGGGTGTGAGCGAAAAGGGTCGGCTGTTCACCAGTGAGTCGGTAACCGAGGGCCATCCCGACAAGATCTGTGACGCGATCAGCGACTCGGTGCTCGACGCGCTGATCGCCGGCGATCCGAAATCGCGGGTGGCGGTCGAGACGTTGGTCACCACCGGTCAGGTGCACGTGGTCGGTGAGGTGACCACCACGGCGAAAGAGGCTTTCGCCGACATCACCAACACGGTGCGCGAACGCATCCTCGAAATCGGCTATGACTCTTCGGAGAAGGGTTTCGACGGGGCCACCTGTGGCGTCAACATCGGCATCGGCGCGCAATCGCCCGACATCGCCCAGGGCGTCGACGCCGCCCACGAGACCCGGGTCGAGGGAGCAGGTGACCCACTCGACGCCCAGGGCGCCGGCGACCAGGGCTTGATGTTCGGCTACGCGATCAAGGACACCCCGGAGTACATGCCGCTGCCGATCGCGCTGGCGCACCGGCTGTCCCGGCGGCTGACCGAGGTCCGCAAGAACGGCGTGCTCGACTACCTGCGGCCGGACGGCAAGACGCAGGTCACCGTCCAATACGAGGGCGTCACCCCGGTGCGGCTGGACACCGTGGTGCTGTCCACCCAGCACGCCGACGGCATCGACCTGGAAGCCACCCTCACCCCCGACATCCGGGAAAAGGTCGTCAACACGGTCCTGGCCGATCTCGCCCACGACACCCTGGACACCTCCGACTACCGGCTGCTGATCAACCCGACCGGCAAGTTCGTGCTCGGGGGCCCGATGGGCGACGCCGGCCTGACCGGCCGCAAGATCATCGTCGACACCTACGGCGGGTGGGCCCGTCACGGCGGCGGAGCGTTCTCCGGCAAGGACCCGTCCAAGGTGGACCGTTCCGCGGCGTACGCGATGCGCTGGGTGGCCAAGAACGTGGTCGCCGCCGGGCTGGCCGAGCGGGCCGAAGTCCAGGTGGCATATGCGATCGGCAAGGCCGCCCCGGTCGGGTTGTTCGTCGAGACGTTCGGCACCGAGACCGTCGACCCGGTCAAGATCGAGAAAGCCATCGGTGAGGTGTTCGACCTGCGGCCCGGCGCGATCATCCGCGACCTAGACCTGCTCCGGCCGATCTACGCACAGACCGCCGCCTACGGCCACTTCGGCCGCACCGACATCGAGTTGCCGTGGGAGCGACTCGACAAGGTCGACGACCTCAAGGCTGCCGTCTAGGCCGAGAACCGGTAGTCGTCGAGGTCGAAGCGGCGGCTGCGCCAGTAGGCCTCCAGAGTTGTGGTCGGCCGCAGCGGCACGTCGCCGTGCTTGTCGAAGTAGTAGCTGTTGGCCCGCCGACAGCTGTCCTGCCAGAACACCTGGCGGTGCCGGCGTCGCATCATCTCGGCGAAGTAGCGGTCGTTGGCCTGTTCGGTGACCTCGACGCGGGTGGCGTTGCGGCGACGGGCCGCCTTCAGGCACCGCACGATGTGGTGAGTCTGCGCCTCGATCAGCGCGAAATACGACGACCCGACATAGCCGTACGGCCCGAACACGCTGAACAGGTTCGGGAATCCCGGAATGCTGACCCCTTCGTAGGCCTGCAGCCGATGCTCGTCCCAAAACGCGCTCAACGACCGGCCGCCGCTGCCGGTGACGGCGAAGGTGGGCACGCTGTCGATGTCCATCACCTTGAACCCGGTCGCGAGCACCAGCACGTCGATGTCGTGGCTTTCGCCGTCGGTGGTGGCCACGCCCGTCGGGGTGATCTTGTCGATCGGCTCGGTCACCAACCGAACGTTGTCGCGGTTGTATGTCGCCAGATAGGTGTTGTGAAAGCCCGGCCGTTTGCAGCCGACCGCGTAGTCCGGGGTGAGCTTTTCCCGCAGCACCGGGTCCTTGACCTGTCGGCGCAGGTAGTTTCTTCCGGCCCGCTCCATCCATTTGGCCATCGGGAACACCGTGAAGTACTGAGCCGGGATCGGGAACGTCGCCTCGACGAAAGCTTGGCTGGCCAGCCGGTGCACTGCTCTGCCGCCCGGTAGCCGCATGGCCCAGCGGACCGGTGCCGGCAGCGGCACGTCGAACTTGGGGAAACACCAGATCGGTGTGCGTTGAAAGACGGTGAGGTGGGAGACGATCGGCGCGATCTCCGGGATCACCTGCACCGCCGATGCGCCGGTGCCGATGACCGCCACCCGCTTGCCGGTGAGATCTTGCTGGTGATCCCAACGCGCGGTGTGCATGGTGACGCCGTCGAAGGAGTCGACACCATCGATATCGGGCAGCTTCGGCGTGGTCAGCACACCGCTGGCATTGATTAAAAATCGTGCGGTGACGACGCCGCCGGGGTCGGTCTGCACCCGCCACAGCGCGTGTTCGTCGTCGTAGTCGGCGGCCAGAACCTTCGTGTTGAACCGGATCTTGGGACGGATGCCGTACTTGTCGACGCAGTGCTCGGCGTAGGCCTTCAGTTCCTTGCCCGGTGCGTAGGTCCGCGACCAGTCCGGCCGCTGCTCGAACGAGAACTGATACGAAAACGACGGAATATCCACGGCGATACCGGGATAGGTGTTCCAGTGCCAGGTGCCGCCGGCCCCGTCGCCGGCCTCGATCAGCAGGTATTCACCTAATCCCGCCTCGTCGAGCTTGATGGCGGCGCCGATGCCGGAGAACCCGGCGCCGACGACGACGGTGTGGTAGTCGGGCTGTGTCGTCATACCGCCACGGTAACCGGTTGGCCCGTCGCGGGACGATCAACTCACTGCTGGTCGAACACCACGAACTGGGTGGAGCCGTCCTCGTTCACTCGCGCGTCCAGCGTCTTGTCGGCCAGGAACTCGGCGACGCGCGCTTCGAGGAATACCCGCGCGCCCTCGCCCTCCACGATCTGGTCCCCTTCGCCCGGCCCCTCGGCGGTGCTGAGCTGCAAGGCGTTCTGTTCGTCGGACGTCGACGCGATCCGCAGCCCGGCAGCTTCGGGGGCGTTCGGCGCGTTGGTCACGGCCTTGACGACCTCGACGGCCGCCGGTGTGAGTACAAGCATGGATCGGCTCCTGTTCGACGTTGTTCCCCGAAGCCGCCAACGGTAGTGGTGGATGGGCGCGCGCGCATCAGGCCAGGCCAGCGGTGGTCTTAGCGGTGCGCCGTGCAGTGCAAGGCCGCTTTCAGCGCCGCGAGCCCACGAGTGGTCGCCTCGGCTGCGGCCGGCACGACGAGCGCGAAGCTGACAAAACCGTGTACCAGTGTCGGCTCGTTGCTCAGCTCGACGGGCACACCGGAGGCTGTGAGCAGCTCGGCGTAGCGAGCGCCGTCGTCGCGCAGCGGGTCGTGTTCGGCGGTTCCGATGTAGGCCGGCGCCAGCCCGGAGAAATCCGTCGCGTTGGCCGGCGAAAGCGTGACCGGCAGGGCAGCGGGATCGCTGATGTCGATGTCGGGCAGATACCACTGCAGAAACGCGTCGATGACGTCGCGGTCCAACACCGGCGCGTCGGCGTTTTCGCTGAACGACGGCAACGACAGGTCAGCGGTGGTCGACGGGTACCACAGCAGTTGGAAGGCCAGGTCCGGCCCACCGTTGTCGCGGGCCAGGTGCGCCATGACCGCCGATAGGTTGCCGCCCGCGGAGTCCCCCGCCACGGCGATCCGCCGCGCATCGCCGCCGAGCTCGGCGGCATGCTCGGTGACCCACTGCAACGCGGCCCAGCAGTCGTCCACACCGGCCGGAAACGGATGCTCGGGCGCGAGCCGGTAGTCGACCGACACCACGATGGCCTCCGCACCCACAGCGTGCGCACGAGCCACCGCGTCATGGGTGTCCAGGTCGCCGATCGACCAGCCGCCGCCATGGTAGAAGACGACCACGGGCAAGTCGGCGTGGTCGACACCCGACGGCCAGTAGATGCGGACCGGGATGCCCGACACTATAGTTCGCTCTTCAATCCGCAACTGCGGCAACATATCTCGTGGAGCCTGCAGCTGGCGCAGCTTGGCTCGCGCCGCCTCGACGCCGTCGGCGGCGCTGAAGGTCAGCGGCACCGCGTCCAGCAACGACTTGAGTAACGGATCGATCGGCGCTCGAGCGGTCATCCGCGCAGGCCCTTG
Source organism: Mycobacterium shimoidei (assembly GCA_002101905.1). Lineage (GTDB taxonomy): Bacteria > Actinomycetota > Actinomycetes > Mycobacteriales > Mycobacteriaceae > Mycobacterium > Mycobacterium shimoidei. The sequence goes on from LQPU01000014.1 coordinate 70,921, forward strand.
TGCAGCGCCGCCAATCCGCGGTCGGTGGCCTCGGTGGCCGCCGGCGCCACCCCGGCATAGCCGACATAGCCGTGGACCAGCGTCTCGGCGTTGTGCACCTCGACCGAAACACCGGCGGCCGCGAGCAGTTCCCCGTAGCGCATGCCATCGTCGCGCAGCGGGTCGTGGCCTGCGACGGCGATGTAGGCCGGCGGTAGGTCGGCCAGGTTCTTGGCGCGCCCGGGCGCCATCCCCGCCGGCGGGTCGGTTATGTCGACTTCGCCTGCATACCAACGGGAGAACGCCGCGATCGCGTCACGGTCGAGGATGAGCGCCGACGCGTTTTCGGTGAACGACGGCAGCGACGGATCCCACATCGTCGACGGATACCACAACAGCTGGAATGCGATTGGCGGGCCGTCGTTGTCGCGGGCGCGCTGGGCGATCACCGCGGAAATGGTGGCGCCGGCGGAGTCCCCGGCCACCGCCAGGCGGGTGGTGTCGGCGCCGATGTCCTCGCCGTGCTCGGCGACCCATTGCGTTGCGGCCCAGGCGTCGTCGATGGCGGCGGGGTAGGGGTGTTCGGGTGCCAGACGGTAGTCGACGGAGACGACGACGGCCTCGGCGCCGACGGCGTGCAGACGACACGTGCCGTCGTGGGTGTCGAGGTCACCGACAACGAAGCCGCCGCCGTGGAAGAAGACCACCACCGGAGCCGCAGGATCTGTTGGGGGCCAATAGATTCGGATGTTGATGGGGCCGGCGGGCCCGTCGATCGCGCGGTTCTCAACCCGTAGCTCCGGGTGCACCGGACGTCTCGGCAGATCCCGCATGCGTCGGCGCGCCTCCTCGACGCCGTCGTCAAGCGACAACTGAAACGGCACCGCATCCAGTACCTTCAGCAGGATGGGATCGATCGCAGAACGGGTGTCGTCGGGCATGCAGACACCGTACGCACCGCGTCTGGTGGTCGGCGCGTGGGTGCTGGCCGGGTGGGCCGGCGTCGGTTACGGGTTGTTTCTCACCATCACCGCACTGCGATCATTGCCGGGCGCGGATTTGGCCGGGCGGTTTCCCGGCCAACCAGGCGTCAAGGCGTTGATGGCGCTGCTGTTGGCGGCCGCCGCGGCCGCACACCCACTGGTGCGCGAACGGCGCTGGCTGATGCCGGCGTTGGTGTGCTCGGCGATCGGGGATGCGTTGCTGGCCATCACATGGTGGACGGCCTCGTTCGTGCTCGGCCTGAGTGCGTTTCTGGTGGCGCACCTGTGCTATCTCGGTGCGCTGATACCGCTGGCGCGCCCATCGCGTCCGCGGCTGATCGCCGTCGGTATCACCTGTGCGGCATGCGCGTCGCTGGTGGTGTGGTTCTGGCCGGGCCTTGTTGGGCAAGGCCTCGTGTTGCCCGTGATCGTGTACATGGTTGTGCTGGTCGCGATGGTGTGCGCGGCGCTGCTGGCGCGGCTGCCCACCGTGTTGACTGCGGTCGGCGCGGTGTGTTTCGCGGTGTCGGACGCGATGATCGGCATCGGGCGATTCGTATTGATGAATGAGGCGCTGGCCGTGCCGATCTGGTGGGCGTACGCCGCGGCCCAGATCCTGATCACCGCCGGGTTTTTCTTCGGCCGGCCGGGCGTGCGCGAATCCCGTAAATCCGAGGAATAGCGCGGCGTGTCGGCCGGGGACACGCACGCTGGCGCGGGTGGGGGGATCGCGCGGGTGCTGCCGATGCTGTCGGTGCCGCACCTGGACCGCGAATTCGATTACCTGGTCACCGCCGACCAATCCGATGACGCCCAGCCCGGCGTGCGGGTTCGTGTCCGGTTCCACGGCCGGCTGGTCGACGGGTTCATCCTGGAGCGCCGCACCGACACCGACCACCCCGGCAAGCTCGCCCGCCTCGACCGAGTCGTCTCAGCCGAACCGGTGCTCACGCCCGAGATCTACCGGCTGGTCGAGGCCGTTGCGGCACGCTACGCCGGCACCCGCGCCGACGTGCTGCGACTGGCCGTCCCGCCCCGGCACGCCCGGGTTGAACGCGAAACTCCAACGGCGCCAACACAACCCCTCGTCGCGGCGGTCGACCGGACCCGCTGGGAATCTTACGAGCGGGGTGGACAGTTTTTGACCGCGCTGGCCGAATCGCGGGCCGCTCGCGCGGTGTGGCAGGCACTGCCCGGCGACCCGTGGCCGGACCGGTTCGCCGAGGCGGCCGCGCAGGCGGTGCAGGCCGGGCGGGGAGTGCTGGCGATCGTGCCCGACCAGCGCGACGTCGACGCGCTGTGGCGGGCCGCGACGGCGTCGCTCGGCGAGAGCAGCGTGGTGGCGCTGTCGGCGGGGTTGGGCCCGGCCGCGCGTTATCGGCGCTGGCTGGCCGCGCTGCGCGGCAGCGCACGGATGGTGATCGGCACCCGCAGCGCGGTGTTCGCGCCGGTGACCGACCTGGGTCTGGTCATGGTGTGGGACGACGGTGATGACACCCTGGCCGAGCCGCGGGCACCGTATCCACACGCCCGCGAAGTGGCGATGCTGCGCGCCCACCAGATGCGCTGCGGCGCGCTGATCGGTGGCTATGCCCGCACCGCCGAAGCGCACGCGCTGGTGCGCAACGGCTGGGCGCATGACGTGGTCGCGACGCGCCCGGTGGTGCGGGCCCGCACCCCACGGGTGGTGGCGCTCGACGACAGCGGATACGCCGACGAGCGCGACCCGGCGGCCCGCACCGCCCGGCTGCCGTCGGTGGCGCTGCGGGCCGCCCGCTCCGCACTGGAAGGCGGCGCGCCGGTGCTGGTGCAGGTGCCGCGCCGAGGCTATGTGCCGGCCCTGGCGTGCGGGCGATGCCGGGCGATTGCGCGCTGCCGGCATTGCACCGGTCCGCTGTCGCTGCCCGAGGCCGGCAGTGCGGTCTGCCGCTGGTGTGGACGGGTGGATCCCGCGCTGCGCTGCCCGAGGTGCGGCTCCGATGCGGTGCGCGCAGTCGTCGTCGGCGCGCGGCGCACCGCGGAAGAACTGGGGCGGGCGTTTCCGGGAACCACCGTGATCACCTCCGGCGGGGACGGCGTCGTCGCCGAGGTGGCCGATCGGCCCGCCCTGGTGGTTGCCACACCAGGAGCCGAGCCGCGGGCGCCAACCGGATACGGAGCGGCGTTGCTGCTGGACAGCTGGGCGCTGCTGGGGCGCCAAGACCTTCGCGCGGCCGAGGACACCCTGCGGCGCTGGCTGGCCGCGGCGGCGCTGGTGCGGGCGCGCGGCGACGGCGGGGTAGTGGTGGTGGTCGCCGAGTCGTCGATCCCGACCGTGCAAGCGCTGATCCGATGGGATCCGGTCGGGCACGCCGAGGCTGAGCTGGCCGCCCGCACCGAGGTCGGCTTGCCGCCGAGCGTGCACATCGCCGCGCTCGACGGCACGGCCGAGGCCGTCGAGGCGCTGTTGGACCACAGCGAGCTGCCCGACGACGCCGAACGGCTCGGCCCGGTGGAGTTGCCGCCCGGAGCCCGCCGGCCGGCGGGCGTGGCTCCGGACGCCCCGGTCATCCGGATGCTGGTGCGGGTGCGGCGCGAGCACGGTTTGGCGTTGGCGGCGGGCCTGCGCCGGGCTGTGGGTGTGCTCAGCGCCCGGCAGGATCACGAGCCGGTCCGCGTACAGATCGACCCGCTGCACATCGGCTGAGGCTTGGCTAGGGCGAGCGCATCGAGTCCTTAGAAGAACGGTGCGATGTGGAAGACAAAATCGTTGAAGGCCGACACGACGTTCACGTCGTCGATAAAGGCGCCGGCGACGTTGAAATCGCCACCCAAGCCGGCGAAGACCTGGGTCCCAAGGGTGCCGAACGGGTCGACGACGAAGGCGAGGTCGCCCGTGCCGAGTTCACTCTCGGCGAAGCTGAGGTTTGAGGGCGCTGCCGCGAGATTGGCCAAGATGCTCGCGAAGTCAAAGTCAGCGGGGACCACCGTGGTGCCAATGCCGGCGTGGGCGGTGACGTTGTAGCCGACAGCGCTGGCCGAGTCAAAGCTGCCGTTGAGGCCTGCAGCCGCCTGGGTGGATGGACCGAGGGCGCTGGCGAAATCAAAGTTGTTGTCCGTGGCGCCGGGGACGTTGCTGCCGGCTACGGCGAAACTGTCGGCGCCAAGGGCGCTGGCGAAGTCGCCGAAACCGCCGTCGGCGATGGCGAGGCTACCGGCGCCGTCGGCAATCGCGAAGTCGCCGATTCCGGAGGTTGCGGTCGCGGTGCCTACCTGGAACAAGGTGAACCCGTCGATCGAGATGGCGAAATCGTTCGGATCGAATGGCGGCGGAAACGGGTCGGCGGCGGCCCTCGGCACGGCGCCCACCGCCAGCCCGACGGCCAAAACACTTAGCCCGGCCGCCAGGGTGACGTTCCGGCGAATCCTCGTAGCGTGGCTCATGACCCTTACCCCTTGTCTTGACCGGGTGTGCCCGTCGTGCCCGGTGTGCCGTCGTCGCCGCCTGGGCCACCGGGGAAGCCATTGCCGCCGGTTTGATCGTTGCTGCCGGTGCCGCCGCGACCGCCGACACCGCCGCTACCGTCCCCGTTGGGACCCGGTAGCCCGCCGGGACCCCCTTTGCCGCCGTTGCCACCGACGCCATTGAGCCCGTCGCCGCCGGCGCCGCCGGTGCCGCCGCTACCACCGTCGCTGGTGAGGCTGGAACGGCGGCCGTCGCCGCCGTCGCCGCCGGCACCGCCGACGCTGGACCCACCGTTGCTGATGGCGTTACCACCGGGGCCGCCGTCGCCGCCGGCACCGCCGGTGTGTCCGTCGAACCCGATGCCGCCGTCGCCGCCGTCGCCGCCGGTTCCACCCAGGCTGTACTTACCGACGTTGCCTGCGCTGACACCGGTGGCGGTCGCATCGCCGCCGTCGCCGCCGTCGCCGCCGGCGCCGCCGACGCCGCCGATGCCGAATCCGTGGCCGCCGGTGCCGCCGGTGCCGCCGTAGCCCCCGCCGATGCCATGGTCGCTGGCGATGCCGCCACCGCCGCCGCCACCGCCACCGCCGCCGCCCTGGCCGTTGTTGACGACGGCACCGCCGTGGCCGCCGGCCCCGCCAACTGCACCGGTGCCGTCGTTGCCGCCGTGGCCGCCGTGGCCGCCCGGGGCGGCGACACTAACGCCGCTGCCGCCGTGGCCGCCGGTGCCGCCGACGCCACCGTTGGCATTCTCAACGCCGTTACCGGCGATACCGCCATTGCCGCCATTGCCGCCGATTCCGCCGTCGCCGGCTGTCGTGAACGAGCTTTGGAGCAACAGCCCCCCGGGACCGCCGTCCCCGCCGGTGCCGCCGGGGCCGCCGAAACCGCCGAGGCTGCCGGCGTTGCCGCCGTTGCCACCGTCGCCGCCGTCGCCGCCGTGGCCACCGACTCCCAGGAGCCCTGGACCGGGCTTACCGCCGGTCCCGCCGAACCCGCCGTTACCGCCTCTGGCGCCGTTGCCGATCGCGGTGGCAGAGTTTTCGCCCGCTCCGCCAGGACCACCAAGGCCACCGGCCCCGCCGTTGCCGAACAACCAGCCAAGGCCGTCGCCACCGATTCCGCCGGATCCGCCGGTCCCGCCGCTGTCGGTGTCTGCACCACCGTGGCCGCCGTCCCCGCCGTTTCCGCCGACTCCCATCAGCCACCCGCCGGCGCCCCCGTCGCCGCCGTTGCGGCCGAAGTCGAACGGGCCTGCGTTGTCGGCGCCCGGGCTGCCGGCGCCGCCGCCGCCACCGTTGCCGATCATCCCGGCATCACCGCCGGTACCGCCGTTACCGTCGGCGGCGGTCCCTGCTGGCCCGCCGTCGCCGAACCACAACCCGCCGTCGCCGCCGTCGGCCTCGGCCTCCGTGCCGCCATCGATTCCCGGAGCGCCATTGCCGATCAGGTCTCTGTCAAACAATGCCTGGCCGATCGGGTTGATCAGGTTGGTGTCGATCCATGACCCGATGGGGCTATTGATCCAGTTCTGGTCGGCTTGGTGAACCGGGGCGTAGATCCAGGTGTTGAACCACTCAGCGATGGCCGGATCGGGCGTCACTGCGGCAGGGAAGGCCACCGCCTGATCGGCGATGCTGGGCTCCCAGGCCTGAGGATCGGTGAGATTGGCGAAGAAATTGGCTAAGGATGCGTCCCACGCGCCGGGATCGACAAAGCTCTGCCAGGAAGCGGGATCGCCCAGGTTCTGCGCGGCATCCCCCACGCTCGGACCCAGCAGATCGATGACCCAATCGAGGTCGAAAACATCGGCGCTGGCCGTCGGCGCGATGGCCAACGGGGCCATACCGAACGCCAAAAATGCGCTGACTGTGCTGCCTACGCCGATCATGCGAGCGCCACGACGCAGCGGGGGTCGACGTGGCAGACGCTTGGGCTTGCTGTGGTGTCGACGACTCATCGGCTTCTCACTTGGTCACTGTTTGCAGCGAGCATCTCGCCGCGTGTGACGCGGTGTGTAAGTAGCGCGCTACTACTTTCGCGGCAGGAGCAGCGACCGGCCTCAGAAGAACGGCGCGATGTGGAAGATGAAATCGGCGAAGAGAGACTCCGCGCCCAAATTGTCGCCGAGCACACCGGCGACGTCTAAGTCGCCGCCGAAGCCGGCCGAAGCGGCGCTTCCGAGACTGCCGAAAGGATCGATCACGAAAGCGAGGTTGCCGCTCCCGGCTTCAGCGTCAGCGAATGTGTTGTATGTGGCGGCTGTAGTGAGATTGCCCAAGAAGTCCGCGAGGTCGAAGTTGGCAGCTGTAGCGCCGGAGCCGAAACCGGCGTTGGCAACGGCATCCTCGCCAATAGCGGTAGCGGAGTCGAAGCTGCCGTTGAAGCCCGCTTGGGCGTAACTCGAGGGGCCGACGGCGCTGGCGAAGTCAAAATTGTTGCCGGCGCCCACTACGTTGAGACCAGCCACAGCGGTGCTGCCGATTCCGTCGGCGCTGGCAAAGTCCCCGAAGCGCCCTCAGCTACCGCGTCGCTGCCGTCACCGTCGGCGATCGCGAAATCCCCGATGCCGGAGGTGGCGTGCGCGGTGCCCACCTGGAACAGGGTGAACCCGTCGATCGAGATGGCGAAGTTGTTCGGATCAAACGGCGCGAAGGGGTCGGCGGAGGCCGTTGTCGGTATAGCGGCCGCAGCTGCCCCGACGACGACTGCGACGGCCAGCCCACCGAGCCGGTCGCTACGTCGCGTGTAACTCATCGGATTCCCATTTTCGACGTCCGTCAGGCGAGCATGCGCGGCGCCACGTCGCAGTGCGTAAGTAGTGGACTACTACAATTCCGCGTCCTGGTCGCTGGGCTTTACCGGCCGCTCCTGGGCTGCGGCGAGTTTGGCCTCGGCGATGCGGTACAAGCCGGCCAGTGCCGACACGTCGATGTCGAGGTACTCGCAGATCGCGTCGGGGGTGACACCGGCGTCGCGCAATCGCAGCGCCAACGAGTAGGGCAATGGCAGTGCGCGCAGCGCTCGCTCTCGCTGTGCGGCCGAATCGTCGGACATCTGACCAGCTTGCAGCGCACGTGGGCGGTGGATCTACGTACTGCTCTACTTCAGTTTGAGCCGCTACCGCCGTGCGTGCTGGCCTGCGGGTGGCGTGGCAACAGCGCGGCAAGCTCTTCGCGGCCGGCAGCGCCGGTCTTGGCCATCGCACGGTAGATGTGTGTTTCCACCGTGCGCACCGACAAACACAGTCGCTCAGCGATCGCGCGGTTGGCCAGGCCGTCAGCGAGCATCATGACGATCTCGCGCTCACGAGATGTCAATGGCAGCGGTTCGATGGCGTTGGCAAGCGCAGGCGTGCGGGCACCACCACACTGCCGGGCCAATGCCTCGGCGCGCGCAGCGCACCCGAATGCCGACCCGCGCCGACCCTCGGTGCGGTATACCACCGCGGCGTGCGCGGCCGCGTCAAGCGCGGCAACATTATCACCTATACGTTCGAATTCCCTTGAGACGGATTCAAGTTCACGGCTATCGCGCGCGTGTAAAGCGGTGGAGAATCGGGCCGCCGCAATGACACGCGGTCCTTCGACGAACTCACTGAGATCGTGCAGGCGAGACCACGTGGAATCGTCTCCAAGCTGCGTCGCGGTTTGCAGACAAACGACTTCGGCCGCGAATTGGTCACGGCTTCGCGCGATTTCGGCAGCCGACAGCAACGTATCGATCGCCTGGCTGACAGCTCCTTGCGAGGCTGCCGCCCAGGCGTGCGCAAGTGCACGTTCGTGGTCCACGCACTGCCAGCTCGGATGACGGTGTAGCTCAACAAGTTCGAGGGCTGCTGCGGCCCCATCGGTTACACCGCGGATGCCCAGCGCAATTGCGTAGTGGATCAAGCATTTGTACCAGGCGCCGTTGCCTGCCTCGCCGGCAACGGAAAGCATGTTGCTGAGCGGTTCGAGCAGCGAACAGGCGGTGCCAAGGCGCCCGGCGCCCAGCGCGGCTCTACCTGCCACCAGATTGGTCAGCAGTCGAGCGCTACCTGGCAGATCGACAGCTTCCTCAGCCAGTCGATGGGCCACCTCTTCGGCCTGCCCAACCATTCCGGCCAACAGCAGCGCGCCCACGTGAGCGTCGGCGAGAACCACTCCCATCAGCGGGGCGTCGAAAGCTGGGGTCAGCAAGCGATATCCGGCCGCTGCGGCGGCCACGGCGTCGGCGATGCGGCCGGCGTCGCCGGCTCCGCTGGTGATTGCCCAGGCAGTTTCGATCGCAACGAGGCCAGGCAGCTGTTCTAGCACAAGGTTTTTCGCGCGTTCCATCGCCGCGGCCGGGTCGCCCATCGACGCCCAATACACCGTCAGAAACGCCTCAAGGCAGCCGCGGCTTTCTTCGGGTGCGGCGTGCCATGCGTCGTCGACGAGCTTCTTCGCCCCGGCCGGGTCTGAAAGAGCCCAGAAGAGAGTGCTGGCCCGTAAGAAGATGAGCCTGGCATTGTCGGCGTCGGTGAAACCCTCACTCGGGCAGCTGATCAGTACCGCGTTGGCTTCGTCACTTCGGCCGAGCGCCGAGAGTGCATGCGCGCGAATGAAATACGCTTCCTGCCCAGCGCCGGTGCGCATCGCCGCCTCTGCCAGCCGATCAGCTAATGGCAGATCAGTCAGCCACACCGCGCCCCGGGCCGCCGTGAGCAGCAGGTCCGGTTCCAAAGTCAGGTCCGAGTCAAGACTCAATTTCGCGCGCTGCACCACAGTTTGGATGTCGTCGCCCCCGTCGGCGTTCGCCAGCTCGGTGGCAACGAGGCCGCGCATCCGGCGCAGTCTGGTCGGCGCCGCGCGCTTTTGGCGGACCAGGGCGTAAAGCGGGTGCGCCACCCGGACCTCTGTCCGATCGCCGACGCGCTCAACCGAGATAAGGCCGCGTATGTCAGCCTCCTCGACTGCCGCTGCGTCTGTGATCCGTTCCAGGGCGGCCAGCTCGATCGGCTCGCTTACGGCCAGCGCGTCGAGCACGTCAGCGACGGCGGTGGGCAATGTCCCGATCCGCGATTCGATGATGTCCGCCAGCCCGGCGGGTACCACCGGATCGCCGATCCACACCCAATAACCGTTCTGCTGCACGAGCCGACCGTCGGTGACTTCCTGTTCGACAATGTTGCGCAGATATAGCGCGTTGCCGTGGGTCAGTCGCCAAAGCCGCGATGCGTCATCGGGATCCACCTGCCCGCCCAGTGTTGCAGCCAGCAGGTGCGCGGTGTCGTCGCGCGCCAGCGGCTGCAGGTCGAGCCGGTCGAACGGCGCAGCCGCCCAGATCTCCTGCGTTGCGGCCGGAACGGGATCGCGGCTACGAACGGTGAGCATCAGCTTGGCGGCACGCCGCTGCACGATGCGATGAAGAACGAAGGTCGACAGGTCATCGAGCAGGTTGACATCATCGACCCCGATCACCACCTGGGAGCCTTCCGGCGTCGCCGTCAGCGCCTCGATAACCGCGCGCACGACGTGCAGCGTCTCGCTGCCCGCCGTCGGCGCCCACGACTCCAACGCACCCAGAGGAACTTCGCGTGCCGAGGATGTGCCTACGGCCCAACGTGTTGTGCACCCGTTAGATGCAGCGCTGCGCAGTGCTTCGCGGGCAATGCGGCTCTTGCCCACTCCCGCCGAGCCGCAAATGAGTATCCCGGCATTCTCCGGGTCGGCTATCGCGGCCTGGATTACCCGCATTTCCTCGGCGCGCCCGGTCAGCGGCCAGGAGTACCGCATGCGGTCAAGGCTATGAGTCGGGTAGGGCACCGTGCAGGCAAATGAATTAACCGAGAAAACGCTTGCGAGTTGGCGCCGGCGCGGTGCCGCGGATCACCAGGCGCGTCGCTGCCGTCGGCTTCCTCAACTTGGGGCTCTAGATCCCGGGGCTGCCGGGCGCGCCGGGAAGGCCGTCTTGACCGCCGAGGCCGCTGGCGCCGTCGCTGGTCCCGCCGTCACCGCCGGGCCCGCCCAAGCCGCCGATCCCGGGCCCGCCTCCCTGGCCGCCGGGCCCGCCGGCTCCGTCAGCGACGGTGCCCGGTCCGCCGTCGCCGCCGTCACCGCCGGTGCCCCCGGTGCCTCCGATAGGAGCGGCCCGGCCACCGTCGCCGCCGATGCCAGCGGTGCTGGCGCCGCCGGTACCCCCACTACTGCCGGTGGCTCCCAGCCCGCCGTCGCCGCCGGCCCCGCCAGCCCCGCCGGTGCCGAACATGGCGGCCCCGCCGTCGCCGCCCGGCCCGCCGTTCCCGCTGACAGGGATGGTGCCGCTCGGTCCGAGGAGTCCGCCGTCACCACCGTGGCCGCCGGTGGTACCGCCGACCCCGCCCGTCCCACCGGTCCCGCCGGTGCCGCTTTGACCTCCGTCGCCTCCGTCGCCTCCGTCGCCTCCGGTGCCGTAAATCGTCGCCCCGCCGGCTCCGCCACGCCCGCCGGGTTCGCCTTGACCGCCGCGCCCACCGTTACCACCGTCTCCGCCGACCACCAGGCCGCCACCGCCGTCTCCACCGCGGCCGCCGATGAGGCTGGATCCGCCGTGCCCGCCGGCCCCGCCGGCCCCGCCGTCGCCAATGGTGGCTGCCCCGCCGTTTCCGCCGGGCCCGCCGAGTCCGCCGCTACCGGAGGCGCCGCCTTCCCCGCCGTCGCCGCCGACAGCCAGGCCTGTCGCGCCGTTCCCGCCGGGCGCGCCTGCGCCGCCGAGCCCACCGAACCCGCCTGCGCCGCCGTTCCCGCCATTACCGATCAGCGCGCCGTGACCACCGTCGCCGCCGAACCCGCCGTCCCCGCCGTGGCCGCCGGCACCACCGGTGCCGCCGAGATTGAGACCGCCGAGGCCCGGAGCGCCCTGAGCGCCGCGGCCACCGGCACCGCCGGCGCCGCCGGCGCCACCGTTGCCGAACAACGCGAACTGGCCGCCGTCACCGCCGGCACCACCGAGGCCGCCGGCCTTACCGGAGCCACCGCTGCCGTCGGGCTGAACGGTCCCGGCGATACCGCTGCCGCCCGCACCGCCGTCGCCGCCGTTGCCCATGAACGACCCACCGTCACCGCCCGCCCCGCCGTTGTCGGCGTTGATCCCGGCACCACCGTGGCCGCCATTACCGATCATTCCGGCATCCCCGCCGGCGCCGCCCACACCGGCCGCGGAGGTGGCGCCGTTGCCGCCATCGCCGAACAACAACCCGCCGTCACCACCATTGGCCTGGGCCAGCGTCCCGCCCGCGACGCCGTCGGCGCCATTGCCGATCAAATCGCGGCCGAACACTGACTCGAAGAACGGATTGACCGCATTGTCGAACGCCTGCCCGAACGGGCTGGCGATAAACGCTTGCTCGGCGGCGTGTATCGGTTCATAGATGAGCATGTCGAATTGCTGAGCAAGTGTTGGGGCAGCTACCGGTAACGCAACGGCATTCAGGTCAAATTCCGGTAACGGCGTGGTACTCAAGCCGAAGTCGCTCAACAGACTTTCCAAGCCGACGGTGGAATCGACAGGGCCCACGACCAAGCTGGGGTCGAGGAGATCGAGCAGGTCGTCGAATCCGAAATCCGCGTTGGCCACCGGCGCGATGGTCAGTGGGGTTATCGCGGTCGCCAGCAGCACCCCGGCACTCGCGCCGATACCGATGATTCGGCGACGGGGGGCCTTCGTTTTTCGCGTCCGGCGAACCCGCATTGTGTTGTGCTGGCCTGCCATTGCTCTACCCCTTCTATGCCGTCAGAATCGGACCCACCAGCCGGAATTACGTTGCTACACCGTGAGATCGGCTCAGCTACCGACTCATCGCGGACGTCAACACGTGCGACGTGGTGGTGTCTGTGCAGAGCCTGTCGTGCGCTGCGTCGCGCCGTGTACGTAGTGCGCTACTACAATTTCGCGGGTTTCACGTCACGCATACTTCAGCGTGATTTCAGCGGCGCCGTCGGTACGGACCGTTCAGTCGACCTTTCGGCCGAGGAACGCAGCGAGCTGGTCCGCCGGCGCCCGGTCGGCCGCGCATGGCTGTGGCTCACCAAACGGTCGTCCGGGGCCGCGGAACTCGGGCTGGACGAGTTGCCGCGCGGCGGCGAGCTGCGTGGCCGCCAGCTCGGGATCGAAATGCACCGACTGACTACTGGCAATCGCGAGGTCCCAGGCGTGGGTCAGCACATCGATGGCGCGCATCGGAAGGAAAAAGCGTCCGGGAACCGGCCCGATCGGCAGCTCGAAAATGGCGTCCATCGCGCCGGGGCTGGTGAATGCCTGCTGGGCGGCTGCCGCGGTCGCCCGGTGCGCGTCGAGCAGGTTGTCGGGGCGGTTCGGCGGCTTTTCATAGACGCCTATCCCACACGCGACCAGCTCGTTGCCGCTCAAAACGTGCTCGATGAGATCACCGATCGCCCATTCCGAGCAGGGTGTGGGCGCGCCAAGTTGGGCGGCGCTGATGTTGGCCAGCACGGTGGCGAACGCGTCCTGGGCCAGCTCGTGCCCAACCAACAAATCCACCGGATTCGCCCTTCGTAGGTTCCAGCTCTGCCGGCGATCCTCGTCCGGTAATTAGATAAGAGCAAGAAGCGGTTCGGCTGGGTACTCGGTACCTCATGGCGCAGAACATCACGCAGAAATTGATCGAGTCACATCTGGAATCCGGTGACATGACGCCGGGGGAAGAGATCGCCATCCACATCGACCAGACACTGACCCAAGACGCGACGGGCACGCTGGTGATGCAGGAACTCGAGGCGCTGGGGCTCGATCGGGCCCGCACCGAGGTCAGCGTGCAGTACATCGACCACAACCTGCTGCAGACCGACGAAAAGAACGCCGAAGATCACGAGTATCTGCGTACCGCCGCGCAGCGGTTCGGGCTGTGGTTCTCCAAGCCCGGCAACGGGGTGTCTCATCCGACGCACATGCAGCGGTTCGGCATTCCCGGCAAGACCATGGTCGGGTCGGATTCGCACACCCCGGCCGCCGGCTCGCTGGGGATGCTGGCCATCGGGGTAGGCGGGTTGGAGGTGGCGTTGGCGATCACCGGGCGGCCCCTGCACATCCGTATGCCCGAAGTATGGGGTGTGCGGCTGGAAGGCGAACTGCCGGAATGGTGTTCGGCCAAAGACGTCATCCTGGAGATGCTGCGTCGCCACGACGTCAAGGGTGGGGTGAACCGCATCATCGAGTATTACGGGCCGGGCCTGGGTGGCCTGACTGCGATGGATCGCCATGTGATTGCGAACATGGGCGCCGAACTAGGCGCCACCACAACGGTTTTCCCGAGCGACGAGGCCGTACGGGAGTTCCTGCGCAGCGAGGACCGCGAGGACGACTGGGTGGAACTGCTCGCCGACGACGGCGCCGGCTACGACGTAGACGAAACCATTGACCTGTCGGCGCTCGAGCCGCTGATCGCCAAGCCGTCGTCGCCGGGCAACGTGGTGCCGGTATCGGAGGTCGCCGGCGAGGAGATCGCCCAAGTGGTCATCGGGTCGAGCGCCAATCCCGGGCTCCGCGATTTCGCGATCGCCGCCGCGATGGTGGCCGGACGACAGACCGTCCCGCAGGTCAGCTTCGACATCAACCCGACGTCGCGGCAGATCCTGGCCGACCTGACCAAAATGGGTGCGACGACCGAGCTGGTGATTGCGGGGGCACGGATCCACCAGAGCGGATGCATGGGCTGCATCGGCATGGGGCAGGCGCCGGCCGTCGGCCGCAATTCGTTGCGCACCATGCCCCGCAACTTTCCGGGGCGCTCGGGCACCAAGGAGGACTCGGTCTGGTTGTGCTCGCCGGAAACTGCTGCCGCATCGGCGCTGACCGGTGTGATCACCGATCCCCGTGAATGGGCGAGCAAGGCGAAAATGGATTACCCGAAACTCGATCTGCCCCAACAAAGTTCAGTCAACACCGCGATGCTGGTAGAGCCGCTGCCCGAAGACGAGGCCCGGCAGGTCGAGCCGGTGAAGGGGCCCAATGTCTCCGACTTGCCGGAGCTTTCGCGGTTGCCCGACGAGATCGAGGGGCCGGTGCTGCTCAAAGTGGCTGACAACATCTCCACCGACGAGATTTCCCCGGCCGGTGCGCGCGCATTGCCGTTTCGCTCCAACATTCCCAAACTGGCCGAGTTCAGTTTCACCCAGATCGACGAGTCTTACCCCGACCGGGCTCAACAAACCGGCGAAGCCGGGCACGTCATCGTCGGTGGTGACAACTACGGTCAGGGCTCATCGCGTGAGCATGCCGCGATCGCACCGCGCTACCTGGGTCTTCGCGTCGTCATCGCCAAGTCGTTCGCCCGCATCCACTGGCAAAACCTGGCCAACTTCGGAGTTCTGGCGCTTGAGTTCGACAACCCCGACGACTACGACTCGGTCGACCAGGACGACACGTTGCGCCTGACCGATCTGCGGACCAATTTGGCGAAGCAGGACACCCTTCAGGTCGACAACCTCACCAAAGAAACGTCTTTCACTGTGCGCCACCGGCTTTCGCCGCGACAGGTCAAAGACGTGTTGGCCGGCGGACTGATCCCGCGGCTGGCCGAAGAGGAACGGTAGCCTTTGCGAATTCGCCATTGATTACCTCGTGGTCGCGCTACGATGCGCCGATGAAATCGGTAGCGGCCAGCGGCCTGGTCATCGCGGCGATCTTGAGCATCGGGTTGGGCGGCTGCGGCTCAAGTTCCAAGAGCGACAGCGCATCGAGTGCATCGTCGACCGCGCCGGCGACCACCACGACCACCGTTGAACCACAAGCGAAAGTCGCGCCGCGCCCCAACATCGAGGGACCCAATCCCACCATCGCCGGCTACCTCAAACAGAGTGGGGTTACCCAAACACCGGTTCACCGCGGCGATCCGGGCGCGCCCGTCATCGACCTGCCCACCCCCGACGGTTGGGTCGACGCTGGGCCGGACACCCCGAAGGGCGCCTACTACGCCGTGATCTACACCGGCCCGGAAGCGCACAACTACACACCGAGCATCGTCGCGGTTGTGTCCAAACTCACCGGCGACGTCGACCAGCAGAAGATCCTTGATCTCGCTCCTGGCGAATTGAAGAACCTGCCACAGTTCGCGCCGATGGGCGACGGATCTTCGACCACTCTGAGCGGGTTTCCCGGATACCAGTCCGGCGGCACCTGGGTCGACAACGGCCTGACAAAAATGATCGCGCAAAAAACCGTGGTCATACCGGGCAGCGACGGACTGTACATGCTGCAGCTGAGCGCCGACTGCCTGGAAGACCAGCTCGATGTTGCCGCACCGGCCACTATCACGATCGACGACCAGACGAAGATCACGACATAGCCGGTATTCATAAGATGTGCCGGTGCGTCTTGTCTTCGCCGGCACCCCTGAATCCGCGCTGCCCTCGCTGCATCGACTCATCGAGTCGCCGCGCCACGAGGTTGCCGCGGTGCTCACCCGGCCCGACGCCGCGTCCGGTCGCCGTGGCCACCATCAGCCTTCGCCGGTGGCCCGCCTGGCGCTCGACCACGGTATCCCGGTGCTGCGGCCCCGGCGGCCCAACGCTGCGGAGTTCGTCGCCGAGCTCAAAGGATTGGCGCCGGACTGCTGCCCGGTGGTGGCCTACGGCGCGCTGCTCGGAACCGAGTTATTGGCGATACCGCCGCACGGCTGGATCAACCTGCACTTCTCGCTGCTGCCCGCTTGGCGTGGTGCGGCGCCGGTACAGGCTGCGATCGCGGCCGGCGACACGATCACCGGGGCCACCACATTCCAAATCGAGCCGAGCTTGGATTCCGGACCGGTCTACGGCGTTGTCACGGAAGCGATCCGGCCAACCGACACCGCCGGGGATCTGCTTGAACGCCTGGCAATTTCGGGAGCCGCACTGCTGGAAAGGACCTTGGACGGCATCGCCGACGGCACGCTTACACCAGTGCCGCAACCGGCCGAGGGGGTCAGCTTTGCACCCAAGATCACCGTCGAGGACGCGCGGGTGCGCTGGGAGCTGCCGGCCCACGTCGTGGAACGACGCATCCGCGCGGTCACACCCAACCCAGGTGCCTGGACGCTGATCGGCGACATGCGAATCAAACTCGGACCGGTGCGCGTCGACCATGATGCGCCAAATCCACTGCAGCCCGGCCAGATCGAGGTCGATCGCCACATCGTACGGATCGGCACCGGCTCCGAGCCGGTGCAGCTCGGCGAAATCCAGGCGCCGGGAAAGAAATTGATGAAAGCCGCCGACTGGGCGCGTGGTGCTCGGCTGGATCCCGCGGCGCGCGCCTCATGACGCGACCGCATCGCGCAAAGCCAACGCGCGACAAGCGGCGGCGTAAACCGCTGGATCCGGCCCGCCAGGCCGCATTCGACGTGCTGCGAGCGGTCACCGAACGTGACGCCTACCCCAACCTGGCACTGCCGGCACTGCTGCGGGAACGTCAGATCACCGGCCGAGACGCCGCATTCGCCACCGAACTCACCTATGGAACCAGCCGCACCCGCGGCCTATTGGACGCGATCATCGGCGCGGCCGCCAAACGGTCGCCCGACGCGATCGACCCGGTGCTGCTCGACCTGCTGCGACTTGGTACCTATCAGCTGCTGCGCACCCGCGTTGACGTGCATGCCGCGGTGTCCACAACCGTGGAGCAGGCCGCAATCGAATTCGACTCGGCGCGCGCAGGTTTCGTCAACGGTGTACTGCGCACCATCAGCACCCGCGACGAGCAATCCTGGGTCGAAGAGCTCGCGCCCGACCGGGCCAGTGACCCGATAGGGCATGCGGCATTTGTTCACGCCCACCCACGCTGGATCGCCCAGGCGTTCGCCGACGCCCTGGGTGCGGCGGCCGGGGAACTGGACGCCGTGTTGGCCAGCGACGACGAACGCCCGTTGGTGCACCTAGCCGCCCGGCCGGGCGTGCTGAGCGCCGAGGAGTTGGCCGACGCGGTGCACGGCGTGGTCGGCCGCTATTCGCCGTATGCGGTGTATCTGCCCGCCGGTGATCCGGGCCAATTGGCGCCGGTGCGCGACGGGCGGGCGCTGGTCCAGGACGAAGGCAGCCAACTGGTGGCCCGGGCGCTGACCCTGGCGCCGGTGGCCGACGACGGCGGCCGCTGGCTGGACCTGTGCGCCGGGCCGGGCGGCAAGACCGCACTGTTGGCCGCCGTGGGTGCCGGTGTCGGTGCCCGGGTCACTGCGGTCGAACCGGCCGCGCACCGCGCCGATTTGGTCGAGCAGAACACGCGGGGCATGCCGGTCGAGGTGCTGCGCGTCGACGGACGCGACAGCGGGCTCGACGGCGGTTTCGACCGGGTGCTGGTCGACGTGCCGTGCACCGGACTGGGTGCGCTGCGTCGTCGGCCTGACGCCCGCTGGCGGCGTCAGCCCGCCGACATCCCGGCACTCACCCGGCTGCAGCGCGAGCTGCTGGCCGCCGCGATCGCGCTGACTCGGTCCGGCGGGGTGGTGCTGTACGCGACGTGCTCGCCACACCTGGCCGAGACAGTCGGTGTGGTCGCCGACGCCGTGCGCCGCCACCGGGTAGATGTGCTGGATGTCCGGCCGTTGTTCGAGCCCGTCGCAGACCTGGGGGATGGCCCCTATGTGCAGTTGTGGCCGCATCGGCACGGCACCGACGCAATGTTCGCCACCGCACTGCAAGTACGCTGACGACCATGAGTCGGCCCCTGATAGCACCATCGATTCTGGCCGCCGATTTCGCCCGGCTGGCCGACGAGGCCAGCGCTGTTGAAGGTGCCGATTGGCTGCACGTCGATGTAATGGACGCGCATTTCGTGCCCAACCTGACCATCGGGTTGCCGGTGGTGGAAAGCCTGCTGCAGCACACCGATATTCCGATGGACTGCCATCTGATGATCGAGGATCCGGACCGTTGGGCGCCGCCGTACGCGGAGGCCGGCGCTTACAACGTCACCTTTCACGCCGAGGCCACCGACAACCCGGTCGGCGTGGCACGCGACATCCGGGCCGCCGGCGCCAAGGCCGGGCTGAGCATCAAACCCGGCACGCCACTGGAGCCATATCTGGAGATACTCAAGGACTTCGACACATTTCTGGTCATGTCGGTCGAGCCCGGCTTCGGTGGCCAGGAGTTCATCCCGGAGGTATTGAGCAAGGTGCGCACAGTGCGCAAGATGGTCGATTCCGGAGAGTTGACCATCCTGGTGGAGATCGACGGTGGCATCAACTCCGACACCATCGAGCAGGCCGCCGAGGCGGGTGTGGACTGTTTCGTCGCCGGGTCGGCTGTCTACAACGCGGATGACCCCAAGGCCGCCGTCGAGGCGCTGCGACGGCAGGCCCGCGCGGCCTCCGCGCACCTGCGCGGATGAGCCGCGTCGACGACGATGATGCCGGCGCAGCCGGGATGGAGGAGTGGCGCAGATGAGTACGGCGGCGGCACTCGACTACGAAGCCGCCATGCGGCTTGCCGTCGAGCACGCGGATCTGGTGAAGGGCGCGACGTACCCCAATCCGCCTGTGGGCGCGGTCATTCTGGATTCTGCGGGCCGGGTGGTCGGAGTCGGCGGCACCGGGCCGGCCGGCAGTGCCCATGCCGAGGTGGTGGCGCTGCGGCGGGCCGGCAGTCTGGCGGCCGGTGGCACGGCCGTCGTCACCCTGGAGCCGTGTAACCATCACGGCAAAACCCCGCCCTGCGTGGACGCCTTGCTCGACGCGCGGATCGTGTCGGTGGTCTACGCCGTCGCGGACCCTAACCCGGTGGCCGCCGGCGGCGCGGCCCGCCTCGCCGCCGCCGGCGTGCGGGTTGTACACGGTGTGGAAGCCGATCTGGTGGCCGCCGGCCCGCTGCGTGAATGGCTGCACAAGCAGCGGACCGGGCTGCCGCACGTGACCTGGAAGTACGCCACGAGCATCGACGGCCGCAGCGCAGCCGCCGACGGCTCGAGTCAGTGGATCAGCAGCGAGGCCGCCCGCGCCGACCTGCACCGCCGCCGCGCCGCCGCCGACGCCATCGTGGTGGGTACCGGCACGGTGCTCGCCGACGACCCGGCGCTCACCGCGCGACTGGCCGACGGCAGCCTGGCCGAACGTCAACCGCTGCGCGTGGTTGTGGGTAAGCGCGAAATCCCTTCGGAAGCACAGGTTCTCAACGACGATTCACGCACCATGGTGATCCGCACTCATGATCCCGCGGAAGTGCTCAAGGCGCTGTCGGACCGCACCGATGTGCTCCTCGAGGGCGGCCCGACGCTCGCGGGCGCGTTTCTGCGCGCCGGGGCGATCGATCGCATCCTGGCCTATGTGGCGCCCATCCTGCTGGGCGGTCCGATCACCGCGGTCGACGACGTCGGGGTGCCCAGCATCGCGCGGGCGCTGAAGTGGCGCTACGACGGGATCGAGCGGGTCGGCCCCGATCTGTTGCTCAGTCTGGTCCCGCGCTAACTTTCCTTGCCGCGAGCGGGCGTGTTTGTACGCCGACACGCCGCAAAAGCCGTACAACTACGCCCGCTCGCGGAGCAGCGCGTCAGGCCTGCGGACCCACGGGTTGGTGCTTTCGGGGGGTTATCGCCACAGGTAGCTTCTAACGTGTTCTTTACGAACTCTTAGGCTCGTCTTAGGGTGTCGGAATGAAGGTAACCAAAGCTTTGGCGCCGGTCGCCGTTGCGAGCGTGATCGCTGCTGGCGTCGTCGGAACTCCCGTCGTCCGAACGGCATTCGCACGGGTGACCCTGCTGTCGGACACCGCGATCTTCGTCGGCGGGACCTTGTTGCCGACGCCGTCGGCGACGTTCGCTCAGACCGCGGCCGATCTCTTCCTGCGGCCGCTGGGCTTCGACGTCGGCGACGATCCGATGGTGTGCGTAATCGGTGTCGGCGACTGCGATGCCCCGCTGCAGGTGCTGTCCACCCCGCAACTCATCCTGCAGGGGCACAGCAGCTTCGCCGGGGCAGCCGAGATCGTGCAGGCGGTGCAGGCCGAACTCGCCGCCAACCCGGGCGGCTTCGACGCCGACGATCCGTTGTGGGTCTTCGGCTACTCGCAAGGCGCCACGGCCGGTTCCATTGCGATGGCGCAGCTGGCCCACGACGGTGTCGACCCGCAGGCGCTGCACTTCGTGTTCATTGGCGATCCGTCCGACGCGGACGGCGCCTGGCCGAATGCGCAGGGGGGTGACGCGTTCCTCGGCACGCTCCTCGACTCGTCGATACTGGACGGCAACCAGACTCCGAACGACGCGTTCCCGACAACCATCTACACGCTCCCGGGCGATCCCGTCGCCGACTACAGTTCCAACTCCGCCCTGGGTCTGTTCTACGAGCACGTCATGTACCTGGGGCTCACTCCGGAGCAGGTCGCCGACCACACCGAAACCGTCGACGGCCTGATCACCAACATCGACATATCCGGTGACTTCGACCAGTTCGGCGCCTGGCTCAACGCCTTCGGCAACGGGCTGCTGGACAGCGGCACGTTGGAGGGCCTGTTCAATTCTGTTGTGGCCTTCGCTTACAACATCTTCGGCAACATCGAGGACTTCTTCACCGACTGGATGGGCATCGACTGGGGCGGGGTCGAGGAGACTCTCGATTTCTGGTTCCCGGAGGTCTGACCACTTAGTCAACGACGACTCCGCCGGTGAGATTGGCAACGGTGCCAGTCATCGCCCGGGAGCTGGGGATCCGCGACGGCACCCTGGGCAACTGGGTACGACTCGACGACCGAGCCAGCGACAGTGCAGATGGTCGGCTCAGCGAAAGTGAGCGCGAGGAACTCGAGCGGCTGCGCCGGGAGAACGCGGAGCTGGCAATGGAGCGTGATGGCGTTGTCGATGCGGACGGCGTGGAGTTCGACGTCCCGACCCGGCGAAGCTAAGCGTGCGGCCCGATGGGTTGCTGCTCCAGCGCGGCGGGTTCCTCGGCGTGCACCCGCCGGCTGCTGACCAGCAGGCCCAGCAGCGCGCCCACCGCGCAGACGACAGCGGTGACGATGAAGATTCCCCCGTACATCTCCGCGAAGGCCTGCCGGTAGAGGGTGGCCTGGGCCGCGATCCGCACCGCCAGGCTGGCGTTGTCGGGGACCTCGGCCGAGAGCTTCGCCACGATCTGCGGCAGCCGGTGGAAGCCCCACGCGCTCAGCGCGGCCACTCCGATCAGCATGCCGGTCATCCGCGCCACCACCACCGCCGCGGAGGCGATACCGTGCTGGGCCGCCGGGACCACCCGCAAGCTGGCGGAGGTCAACGGTGCGATCACCAGACCGAGCCCGAAGCCGGCGATGACGAGATCGGTGTCCATCGCGGGCAGCGAGATTCCGGCCACGACGTGGCGTTGGCTCAGTAGATCGAGCGACCAGTCGTGGATCAACCAATACCCGCCGGCCGCGATCAGCAGCCCGACGAAGGCCGTCACCCGGTCGCCCACCTTGGTCGCAATCCAGCCGCCCAACAAGGCTCCGATCGGCAGTGCGATGAGAAAGCGCAGCAGCAGGATGGCGGCGTCGTCTTGCTCCTTGCCCAGCACGCCCTGCGCGAAAAGCTCGACGTCGACCAGCGTCACCATCAGCGCCGCACCGGCGCACAGCGAGGCGCCGAGCGCCGCCAGAAACGGCCGGAAGTGCACACCTGCGGGTTCGATCAGCTTGGTCCGCGAAAAACGCTCCCAGAGCGCAAACAAGATCGCGAAGATCACCGCCGCGATCAGCAGCCAGAGGCCGTAGCTGGGCAGCACATGCTCGGGGTTGGGGTGCTGGTTGTACAGCCCGATCACCGCCAGACCCAACGTCGCCGCCAACAGCAGCCCCCCGACGACGTCGACTTTTTCCGGCTCGTCGCTGCGCAGCCGGGACGGCAAGCTGAACTGGATCATCAGCATCGCGCCCAGCGTCAACGGCACGTTGATCCAGAACACGTCTTGCCAGCGGTTCGTCAGCCAGACGATGAAGATCCCGTACAACGGGCCCAGCACGCTGCCCAGCTCCTGTGCGGCGCCGATCCCGCCGAGCACCGCGGCGCGGTTGCGCTGCGCCCACAGGTCAGCGCCGAGGGCCAGCGTGACCGGCAGCAATGCCCCGCTGGCCACACCCTGGATGGTTCGGCCGACGACCAGCATCACGAGATCGGTCGACATCGCTGTGACGACCGAACCGAGCAGAAAGGTGCCCAGGCTGACCTGCAGCAGCAGTTTGCGTCCGAACCGGTCGGAGGCGCGGCCCAGCAGCGGCATCGCCGCGATGTAACCCAGCAGGTACCAGGTGACGATCGGCGTGATCCGCTGCAGCTGGTTGATCGGGATGCCGACGGTGGTGATGATGTCGCGCATCACGCTGACCACGACATAGGTGTCGAGGGCGCCCAGCAGCACGGCGAGGCTGCCCGCGCTGATCGCGATTCCGCGCCCAGCCGGTGAGGCGATCACCGGCTCGGCGGTGGCCTGGTGGGCCGCCATCAGGTCACCGGCGGCTTCGACACCTGAACCGGCTGGCCCCAGTTCGACAACGTCATTTGCACGGAGTTGCCGGGGCTCTGTTCCAGCAGGATCTGCACCAGGTGGTGATCGCCGGTCTCCTGGATCCACGCGGTGACGGGCCGCGGTTCGGTCGCCTTCAATTGCGGCGCCAGGCCGTTGACGGCATCGGCCGGCGCTTTCCCGGTGATCTTGACGACGGTCTGGCCATCAACGGTTTCCCGCGACTCCGCCTTTGCGTCGGTCATCTTCGCCAGGACATTGGCCACACCGGTGTCCGGATTCAGGATCGCCGAGGGATCGTAGATATCGGCGGCCGGGCCGAAGTCGTCCCACTTGCCGGCGCTCAGCGCCGCATACAGGTTGCCGTCGACGACCACGAAGTCGGCGTCGATGTCCGAACCCGAAAACGTGATCTTCGCGTTGCCCTTGGCGGCGGTGGGCGCGGTGGTCAGATCACCGGTCAGCGTCTTGACAGGCAACCCCTTGATCTTGCCGTTGACCGTCAACACCAGATGGACGCTCTTGACGTTCTTGGTGGTCTCACTCGACTGCTTGAGCAGCGTGTCGGCCTCGGGCAGCGGCGCACTGGATTCCTTGGAACCCGACGAACACCCCGCGACGAGGGTGGCAGCGATGGACAGGACGGCGAGGACGATGGGTAGGCGGCCGGTTAGGCGTCTGAGCGTCGGCATATTCGCATCGTAGAGGGAACCGCATTGGGACCCTTTGGGCGACGGTGGCAGCGGGCGGGCCCAAGTCACTAATCTGATGCGATGTTCACTGGGATCGTCGAGGAATTGGGCGAGGTCGTCGACAAGAGCGACCTGGGCGATTCCGCGCGTTTCACCATCCGCGGACCGGTCGTCACCGCCGATGCCGGTCACGGCGACTCGATCGCGGTCAACGGGGTGTGCCTGACGGTGGTCGAGGTGCTGCCCGGCGGACAGTTCACCGCGGACGTGATGGGCGAGACGCTGAACCGGTCCAGCCTGGGCCAGCTCGCTGTCGGCAGTCCGGTCAACCTCGAGCGGGCCGCGGCGCTGAACAGCCGGCTCGGCGGGCATATCGTGCAAGGCCACGTCGACGGCACCGGGCACATCGCGGCCCGCACGCCCGCCGAGAACTGGGAAGTGGTGCGGATCACATTGCCCGCCGAATTGGCCCGCTACGTGGTGGAAAAGGGCTCGATCACCGTCGACGGCATCTCGCTGACGGTTTCCGGCCTGGGAAACGACTGGTTTGAGGTCTCGCTGATCCCGACCACCCGGGAGTTGACCACTTTGGGCCGGGCGCCGGTGGGTACCGCGGTGAATCTCGAGGTTGACGTCATCGCCAAATACGTCGAACGGCTGATGGCGGCTAAGTAGGACCGGTGCGTAATCAGACTGCCGTAGTGCCGCCGTCCACAATCAACTCCATACCGTTGACATAGGTTGAGTCGTCCGAGGCGAGAAACAGTGCGACTGTCGCGATCTCCTCAGGGCGGCCCATCTTTCCCCGCGGGATCAGGGATTCAAACTGCGCCTTCGTCTCCTCGTCGAACAGCTGCTCCTGTATCGGCGTGGCGATCTGGCCTGGGGTCAGCACGTTGACCCGGATCCTCCGGTCCTTCAGCTCGGACAACCACACGCGAGCGTAGGCGTGCAGTACCGCCTTACTTGCGGCATACACGCTCCAGGAAGGAAAGCCCTTGACCGAAGCGATTGACCCGGTCATGAAAATCGAGCCACCGTCGTTGAACAGTGGCAATGCCTTCTGCACCGTGAACAGCGTGCCACGCGCGTTGAGCCCGAACATGGCATCGAAGTGCTGCTCGGTGATCTCGCCGAGCTTGCGCTCCTCGCCGGTCCCGGCACTGGCCCACAACACGTCGACGACGCCCTTTTCTCGCCTGACCGCGTCGAACAAGCGGTCCAGATCGTCCAAATTGGCCGAATCAGCCTGCACGGCGGTCACGTTCCGGCCGATCAACTTGACGGCTTCGTCCAGAGCTTCCTGCCGCCGACCCGAGATGAAGACGTGAGCTCCTTCGTCAACGAACAACTTGGCACCGGCCAGCGCCAGACCGCTTGATCCGCCCGTGATCACCGCCACCTTGCCGTCAAGCTTTCCCATGAGCACTCCATCGATCGATTACCTGGCTGGCGAAGTCAAGCAACTGGTCAAGGGTGGGAAACATTCCGAAGGCATCAACGATCGCCTCATCAGTACCGGAGACGGCCAAGCGCTCGAGCCTGTCGGCAACCGAGTCGACCGACGTGCCCGCTTCGAGGTTGATCCGCATGGCCGTCTTCAGCGCGTCAGGATCGCGGCCGGCGTCCTTCGCCGCGCGGCGCGCAATGGACCACAAGTGGTCGGTGACCTCGTCCTGCAGCCCCTCGACCCCGAGCCAGCCGACGGCGCTGCGGCCGACCCGCCGCATCGCGGCTTCGCTGGCACCGCCGACCCAGATGGGCGGACCGCCGGCCTGGACCGGGCGTAAGTCGGCATGGACCGGCGGCAGCGAGAAGAACTCGCTGTCCCAGGACACCGGCGTGGTCGTCCACCACTCGTGCAAGAACGCCAGCAGGTCATCGAGCATCCGCCCGCGCCGGCTCCAGTCCGCGCTGCGGGCGATGTCGTGTTCGTCCTTCATCCACCCGATTCCCACGCCAACGTCAAGGCGGCCGTCGCTGAGCACGTCGAGCGTGGTCAGCAGCCGGGCCAGGTGCACCGGCTCGTAGTAGAACGTGCTGAGTGTGCTTGAGTTCAGCCGCACCCGGCTGGTCGCCGTCGCGGCGACGGTCCAGAGCAGCACCGGATCGAGGTAACGGGTCATCGAGCATCCGGGTACGGCTGCTCTTTGCCCGGATAGGTGCTGTGCATATCGACCGGTGTGATCAGGCGATCGCCGACCCACAATGTGTCGTAGCCCAGGTCCTCAAGTCCGCGGCAGAACGCGGCTAGATCAGCGGCGCTGCTGATAGCGGGTCCGACGATGGGAAGTGCGAAACCAAGCTTCATCGCAAAAATCCTTTCGTTGATTAATCAACCATTATTTGGGCGCACAGCGCCCTGCTCGTGTATTTGCCTAAACCGGGGCGGTAGCTCAGGCGGGAACGGTGGCGGCCAGGGCGAAGTCGAAGTTCCCCACCCCGTGGCGGGCGAGGCCCATCATGACCAGGCCCGTTCCTTCCAGCCAGTGCGCCATGTGCAAGTCGCCGACGTCTAGCGGGCGCAGCCCGAGGCTCTCGATGAACTCCGCCACGCTCGCCTTGGCGCGCGCGTCGTCGCCGGCGATGAAGACGTCGAGCGGCCGGCCTTGGTCAAGGACAACACCGAAGATGGTGTTGAATGCCTTCACCACGCTGGCGCTGGCCGGCGCGGCCTTGGCAACTTCCTGCGCGATTGAGGTGTCATCGGGGATGGCCAGCCCGTCCGCCGCGGCATTGAAGGGGTTGCTGATCTCGACGATGACCTTGCCCGCCAGCGCATCTCCATACTGGGCGACGACCGGAACCACATTGGCGTACAGCACCGAAACGATGACGATGTCTCCGGCCGGGACGGCGCCGAACTCTCCCGTGGTGGCGCTGCCGCCGAGAGCCTTGGCCAGGTCAGCGGCCTTGGCCTGATCGCGGCCGATGACCTCGACGGTGTTGCCGCCGACTACTGCGAGCGCGCCGATGGCGCGGGCCATGTTACCGGTGCCGATGATGCTGATGGTGCTCATGAGATGTCCCGTCCTGGGTTGAGATCGAAAGGTTGACGTGTCTACCTTAGGCATAGTTGGATGACACGTCAACCAATTGGGGTAGGATGGTGGCTAATGGAACCGAACTGGCTGAACCCTCGAGAAGATCGCGCCTGGCGGGCCTTCCGGCATGCGCATCATCAGCTCGACGTGCGCCTGAATCGGGGCTTGCAAGAATCGGGCCTGTCGGGGGCCGACTACGAGGTCCTGGCGGTGCTCTCAGGCCACGAAGGAGACCGCATGCCCGCCCGCGACCTGTGCAAGATACTGGGCTGGGAGAAGAGCCGTGTCTCCCACCAAGTGCGGCGCATGCAGAAGGACGGGCTGATCAGCCGCGAGCCCAACCCCGACGACGCGCGCAGCACCATGGTCTGCCTGCTGCCGGCTGGCCGCGCCGCCATCGAGAAGGCGGCGCCCGGGCACGTGGAAGACGTCCGCCGGAACTTCATCGACCTGCTCACCCCGGCTGAGCTCGACATGCTCGCCGCCCTCAACGAACGAGTTCTGCGCCACCTGGCCAAAGACGAAGACTCCCCGGCCGAAGAGGAGCCCTGATCGCCTTCATCCGCCGTGCGAATACGTCGAACGGCTGCTGACCAACCCCGCTGGATAAGCCACCCCAATACCAGCGCCATCCTCGTGGTTCATACTGGATACAACACAAGAGCCCTGGCTAGGGGCTCGTCCGACGCAGTTCTGGCCTCGGTGGCGGAACGGACGAGGTGGCACAGATGACGAGGTTGGACTCCGTCGAACGCGCGGTTGCCGACATCGCGGCAGGGAAGGCCGTCGTCGTCATCGATGATGAAGATCGAGAGAACGAGGGCGATCTCATCTTCGCCGCCGAGAAGGCCACTCCCGAACTGGTGGCGTTCATGGTCCGCTACACGTCGGGCTATCTGTGCGTGCCACTGGACGGCGCGATCTGCGACCGGCTGGGGCTGCTGCCGATGTACGCGATCAACCAGGACAAGCACGGCACCGCCTACACCGTCACCGTAGATGCCAAAATTGGTGTGGGAACTGGCATTTCGGCATCCGATCGGGCTACAACGATGCGGCTGCTGTCCGATCCGAACAGTACCGCCGAAGACTTCACCCGGCCCGGGCACGTGGTTCCGTTGCGCGCCAAGGACGGTGGGGTGTTGCGCCGTCCCGGCCACACCGAGGCCGCCGTCGACCTGGCGCGGATGGCCGGATTGCAACCGGCGGGCGCGATCTGCGAGATCGTCAGCCAAAAAGACGAGGGCGCAATGGCCCAAACCGACGAACTCCGCGTCTTCGCCGACGAGCATGACCTGGCGCTGATCGCGATCGCGGACCTCATTGAGTACCGGCGCAAACACGAGAAGCAGATCGAGAGGGTGGCCGAGGCCCGGATCCCCACCCGGCACGGGGAATTCCGCGCTGTCGGCTACACCAGCATCTACGACGACGTCGAACATGTGGCGCTGGTGCGCGGTGAGATCGCCGGGCCCAACTACGACGGTGACGACGTGCTGGTCCGGGTGCACTCGGAATGTCTGACCGGCGACGTGTTCGGATCGCGCCGCTGCGACTGCGGCCCACAGTTGGACGCCGCAATGGCGATGGTGGCCCGCGAGGACCGCGGCGTGGTGCTCTACATGCGCGGCCACGAGGGCCGCGGCATAGGGCTGATGCACAAGCTGCAGGCTTATCAGCTGCAAGACGCCGGCGAGGACACCGTCGATGCCAACCTCAAGCTCGGCTTACCGGCTGACGCAAGGGATTACGGAATCGGCGCGCAGATCCTTGTCGACCTCGGTGTGCGTTCGATGCGGCTGCTGACCAACAATCCCGCCAAACGGGTCGGGCTCGACGGATACGGACTGCACATCATCGAGCGGGTACCGCTGCCGGTGCGGGCCAATGCCGACAACATCCGGTATTTGATGACCAAACGCGACAGGATGGGCCACGACTTGATCGGGCTCGATGACTATCACGAATCCTTCCATTTGCCAGGCGAATTCGGGGGAGCTCTGTGAGTGGTGGCGCCGGTGTGCCGGAGATGCCGGCACTCGACGCATCTTCAGTGAAGCTGGCTATCGTGGCCAGCACCTGGCACACCACGATCTGTGACGCGCTGCTGGCCGGTGCCTGCAAGACCGCCGCCCAGTGGGGTGTAACCGATCCGACGGTGGTTCGGGTGCTGGGCGCCATCGAGATTCCGGTGGTGGCACAGGAGCTCACCCGGGACCACGACGCCGTCGTCGCGCTGGGCGTGGTGATCCGCGGCGCGACACCACATTTCGACTATGTCTGCGACGCCGTCACTCAGGGGCTGACACGGGTGTCGCTGGATGCCTCGACGCCCGTCGCCAACGGGGTATTGACCACCAACACCGAAGAGCAGGCGTTGGACCGCGCGGGGCTGCCGACATCGGCTGAGGACAAGGGCGCCCAGGCGACGGCCGCGGCGTTGAGTACTGCGCTGACGCTGCGTGATCTGCGCGAAAAGTCGTGACCTCGCAGCAGAGCTGGGACGCCGAACTGCGTCCACACCTGACACCGTATTTCGCTTACGCCGCCGCGTTCCTGATCTTGGCCGCGCATATCGCGGTGGGCTTGTTGCTGAAGATCCGGTCCAGCGGGGTGATCTTCCAGACTGCCGATCAGGTCGCGATGGTTGGACTGGGTCTGATCCTTTCCGGATTCGCGTTGCTGTTCACCCGTCCAAGGCTGCGAGTCGGACCCGCCGGGTTGTCGGTCCGCAACCTGCTGGGGGACCGGCTGGTGCCCTGGCCGCAGGTGATCGACGTGTCTTTTCCCGCTGGGGCTCGCTGGGCGCGGATTGATCTGCCCGACGACGAGTACATCCCGGTGTTGGCAATCCAGGCCATCGACAAGGACCGCGCGGTCGAGGCCATGGACACCGTGCGAATGCTGGTGGCACGGTACCGGCGCGACCTGCGGGAGCAGACGTGAAAGTCCGTGGCCACAGGGCGACTAAGTAGTACTGCATCGGTTTCGGGTGAGATTGCAGTGGCGCACTACTTGCTCGTCGCACCGAACACAAGTGACGACTGATCGGGTCACAACGCCAACGAAAGAAGGCATGACGTGTCCGAATTAATCGTGGAACCCGCCGAACAGCGGGATCTCGTTCAAGAGTCTGAGCATGTTTAGAAGAGGCGGGGCAGCCGTCGGTTGTCATCACCGAGCAGGAAGTAGTCTTCGGCACCGTTGCTGCTGTGGCGTTGCCTCGTACGAAGCCCAGGCACCGCGTGATTGCCGCCTTGCGCACGATGTCCCGGAGTTCATCGGAGGGTCCACCCCCGCCGGCACAGCCTTACTGTCTACCCCGGCGCGAGGACCTATATCGAGGAGGCCACCATGGAACGAGAAATGCACAGGCTGTTACGCGATCCTGATCGTGACAGCATTCGCAACGGGCCAATACCTCGGAAATCACTTTCGCACACAATGATTGGCCGATTCACAGGGGCGAACCGGCCAATCATTGTTACGCACGGAAGAGACTCGCGGCTTTAGAACAGACTTGCCAGGATGTCCATCGGCCCTGTATCGAACAGGCCACCCAGCAGGTCGCCGCTGATGGCCGGGAACGCCAGAGCGTCAAGAGGGTTGCCGGTGCCGTCCCAGCCGATCGCCTCCGCGACGATCCGGGACAGGTCCGCCATGGCGGCAATCGGCCCGACTCCCTGGCCCACGATGTCCAGGTTTCCGAGACCCGGAACACCACTGAGATCAAGGCCGAGGGCGTTCAAGATCGAACCGCCGGCCCCGTCGACCACCGACCCGGGACTGAACAGCCCGCCGAGGGCGAGGCTGAGCGAGTCGATGCTGGCGCCGTCCGGGAGCCCGACGATATTCCCTTGCTCTATCAGCGGTATCAGCGCACTGAGGTCGAGGGTCGTGCCGTTGAAGAAGGCGTTGGTGACGTTGGCGGGAATGTTGATCAGGTCTTGCAGCGCAGTCGTCGGGTCGGTGCCCAACGCGTCGATGGCGGCTTGGATGCTATTGCCGAACTCCACCAAGGGGCTGAGTACCGGGCTCAACGAGCTGATGAGGACACCGCTCAGCGGCGAGGACAAGAAATCAACGAGCAACGGAACCTGGCCGTCGGGCGCAGGGAAAATCCCCGGAATCCCTTCGGTGAGCGCTGTTTGCAGTACCTGATGTGGTGCGTCGAGCGTCTGTGACGTCAGCCCGTCGATGAAGTCCAAGTCCGCCTCGTCCTGGTCCGGGTCGATGAACGTGGCGGCCAGAAGCGCCGTCAAAAAGTTGATCTGGAAATCCTGCAAGGCTGTCGCCGGATCCTCGCCGATGAAGCCGACCTGGTTGACGATGGCCTGTTGCAGCGCCGCCTCGGGGGCTTCGAAGTAGAAGTCGGCGACCGCCGTCGCGTTGGCGGATGCGGTGGTGAGGGCGTCCAGAAACGGCGTGACGGGGTCGACGTCGGTTGCGAGTTGCACCACCCGGGACT
The DNA here is from genome assembly GCA_002101905.1 of Mycobacterium shimoidei. Taxonomy (GTDB): domain Bacteria; phylum Actinomycetota; class Actinomycetes; order Mycobacteriales; family Mycobacteriaceae; genus Mycobacterium; species Mycobacterium shimoidei. Next base: position 101,953 of record LQPU01000014.1, read on the forward strand.
GCGGACCAGCCAGCGGTGCTGCCACTGGGATGGCAGCGATGGCGCCTGCGCCGGCAAGCGCCACTCCGGCGGTGATCCAAGGACGAGTAGTGAGTTCCATACAGGCTCCTTGTCTTGGCGATTAGTAAAGGAAGCCTAACCTAACTTGTGACCAGACTGATGGTCAACTAAGGCCCTAGGCGCCCGGTTATCTCATCCGCCGTCGAGTCCGAATCAGTGATCGAAGATCGGTGACCCCGAAGGCTTTCCGTTACGGACAACCGGATCGCCGACGTGTGACCTTCCATTCACCACTGAGGTCGTCGGCTGTCCGACTAGCCTGTAAAACGTGGCAGATCCCGCTACCTACCGCCCCGCGCCCGGGTCCATCCCGGTCGAGCCCGGCGTCTACCGGTTCCGGGACCAGCACGGGCGGGTCATCTACGTCGGCAAGGCCAAGAGCCTGCGCAGTCGGCTGACGTCGTACTTCGCCGATGTGGCAAACCTGCACCCGCGCACCCGGCAAATGGTGACCACCGCGGCCAAGGTCGAGTGGACGGTGGTCAACACTGAGGTCGAGGCGCTGCAGCTGGAATACAACTGGATCAAGGAGTTCGACCCGCGGTTCAATGTCCGCTACCGCGACGACAAGTCGTATCCGGTGTTGGCCGTCACGCTCAACGAAGAATTTCCCCGGCTGATGGTCTACCGCGGTCCGCGACGCAAGGGCGTGCGGTATTTCGGGCCGTACTCGCACGCCTGGGCCATCCGGGAGACGTTGGATTTGCTCACGCGGGTGTTTCCGGCACGCACCTGTTCGCTCGGGGTGTTCAAGCGGCACAAACAAATCGATCGTCCCTGCCTGCTCGGCTACATCGACAAGTGCTCGGCGCCGTGCGTCGGCCGGGTCACCGCCGAGGAGCACCGCCAGATTGTGTTGGACTTCTGTGATTTTCTGTCCGGCAAGACCGAGCGGTATGCGCGCAGCCTCGAACAGCAGATGAACGCGGCGGCCGAACGCCTCGACTACGAACGTGCCGCCCGTTTGCGCGACGACCTGTCCGCGCTGAAGCGGGCACTGGAGAAACAGGCGGTCGTGCTCGGGGACGGTACCGACGCCGACGTGGTGGCATTCGCCGACGACGAACTCGAGGCCGCGGTGCAGGTGTTCCACGTCCGCGGCGGCAGGGTGCGCGGCCAGCGCGGATGGATCGTCGAAAAGCCAGGCGACCCTGGTGATTCCGGTGACGCGCGACTCGTCGAACAATTCTTGACCCAGTTCTACGCCGACCAGGCCGAACTCGACGGGGCCGCCGACGAAGCCACCAACCCGGTGCCCCGGGAAGTGCTGGTGCCCTGCCTGCCGCCCAATGCCGAAGAGCTGGCCAGTTGGCTGTCGGAGCTCCGCGGATCCCGGGTGGCGATACGGGTGCCACGGCGCGGCGACAAAAAGGCACTGGCCGAGACCGTGCAGCGCAATGCCAAAGAAGCACTGCAACAACATAAACTCAAACGAGCCGGCGACTTCAACGCCAGATCGGCTGCACTGCAGAACATTCAAGAATCGCTGGGCCTGGCCGAAGCACCGCTGCGCATCGAATGCGTTGACATCAGCCACGTGCAGGGCACTGACGTGGTGGGCTCTCTGGTGGTGTTCGAAGACGGCTTGCCTCGCAAGTCGGACTATCGCCACTTTGCCATCCGCGAGGCTGCCGGCCAGGGACGCTCCGACGACGTAGCCTCTATCGCCGAGGTGACTCGGCGCCGGTTCGTCCGACACTTGCATGATACAAATACGCTTGCACCAGAAGGAAAGTCGCGAAAATTCGCGTACCCGCCGAACCTGTACGTCGTCGACGGCGGCGCGCCGCAGGTGAACGCGGCCAGTGCGGTGCTCGACGAACTCGGCATCACCGACGTCGCCGTGATCGGACTGGCCAAGCGGCTGGAAGAGGTGTGGGTGCCCTCGGAGCCGGACCCGATCATCTTGCCGCGCAACAGCGAAGGACTATACCTGCTGCAGCGGGTACGCGACGAGGCCCACCGATTCGCTATCTCCTATCACCGCAGTAAGCGGTCAAAGCGGATGACAGAGTCGCTGCTGGACGCGGTGCCCGGGCTTGGCGAGCAGAGGCGCAAGGCGTTGGTCACCCAGTTCGGTTCGGTGGCTCGCCTCAGGCAGGCCACCGTCGAGGAGATCACCGCTGTTCCCGGTATCGGTGTCGCGACCGCCAACGCGGTGCTCGAGGCGCTGCGTCAGCCGAACGGCGAGACGGCATGAGTAGCCACACTCGAGCCGAAAACTCGCCGAGCGCAACTGAATCCGGTATTGATGTGGTACTGGTGACCGGCCTGTCGGGAGCTGGACGCGGCACCGCGGCCAAAGTGCTCGAGGACCTGGGCTGGTATGTCGCCGACAACCTGCCGCCCCAACTGATCACCCGGATGGTGGACTTCGGGTTGGCGGCGGGCTCGCGGATCACCCAGCTGGCGGTGGTGATGGACGTGCGGTCGCGGGGCTTCACCGGCGACCTGGACTGGGTGCGCAACGACCTGGCCACGCGCAACATCACGCCGCGGGTGCTGTTCATGGAGGCTTCCGACGACATGCTGGTGCGCCGCTACGAGCAGAACCGTCGCAGCCACCCGCTGCAGGCCGGGCAAACACTGGCCGAAGGCATCGCGGCCGAGCGCGAGATGCTGGCGCCGGTCCGGGCCACGGCCGACCTGATCATCGACACCTCGACGCTGTCGGTGCGGGCGCTGCGGGAGAGTATCGAACGAGCCTTCGGTGGCGAGACTGTCGCGCACACCAGCATCACCGTGGAGTCCTTCGGCTTCAAATACGGGCTGCCGATGGACGCCGATATGGTGATGGATGTTCGATTCCTGCCCAATCCGCACTGGGTCGACGAATTACGGCCCCACACGGGCCAGCATCCGGCAGTTCGTGACTACGTGCTCGGCCAGACTGGCGCGCAGGAGTTCCTGGAGACCTACCATCAGTTGCTGTCCTTGGTTGTCGAGGGCTACCGCAGGGAGGGGAAGCGCTACATGACCGTTGCGATCGGCTGCACAGGAGGCAAGCACCGCAGCGTCGCTATCGCCGAGGCGTTAGCACGGCTGCTGGAGCCCGAGGAGTCGGCGGAGCAACTGTCGGTGCGCGTCCTGCACCGGGACCTGGGCCGCGAATGACTCCAGGTCCCAGCCCCAACATTGTCGCCCTGGGCGGCGGACACGGCCTGTACGCGACGCTGTCGGCGGCACGACGACTGACCCCGCACGTCACCGCCGTCGTCACGGTGGCTGACGACGGCGGATCTTCTGGCAGGCTGCGCAGCGAACTCGACGTAGTACCACCCGGTGATTTACGAATGGCGTTGGCGGCATTGGCATCTGACAGTCCGCACGGGCGCCTGTGGGCGACAATCCTGCAGCACCGGTTCGGTGGTAGTGGCGCGCTGGCCGGGCATCCGATCGGTAATCTGCTGTTGGCCGGGTTGAGTGAAGTGCTGGCCGATCCGGTGGCCGCGCTCGACGAGTTAGGCCGCATCCTCGGCGTCAAGGGCAGAGTGCTGCCGATGTGCCCTATCGCACTGCAGATCGAGGCCGACGTCTCGGGCCTCGAAACCGATCCGCGAATCTTCCGTTTGATACGTGGCCAGGTCGCCATCGCGACCACGCCCGGCAAGGTGCGCCGGGTGCGGCTGCTGCCCGCCGACCCGCCGGCCACCCGTCAGGCGATCGACGCGATCATGGCCGCCGATCTGGTGGTGCTCGGGCCGGGGTCCTGGTTCACCAGCGTGATCCCGCATGTACTGGTGCCGGGGTTGGCCGCAGCGCTGCAGGCCACTACGGCGCGCCGCGCACTGGTGCTCAATCTGGCGCCCGAGCCGGGCGAAACGGCCGGTTTCTCGGTGGAGCGTCACCTGCATGTGCTGGCCCAGCACGCGCCGGATTTCACCGTCCACGACATCATCATCGACGCCGAGCGGGTGCCGAGCGAACGGGAGCGGGAGCAATTGCGCCGCACCGCAACGCTGCTAAGGGCGCGCGTTCAGTTCGCCGACGTCGCTCGGCCTGGTACACCTTTACATGACCCAGGGAAGTTGGCTGCGGCACTCGACGGGGTGGGGGTGCGTGACATCGGCTCCGCAGCGCAATCGGTGACCGCCCCGATGCCGATTGAAGGTGAGCGTCAAAAAACCGGCGCAGACGGACCGAGGGGTGACGACGCGTGGCAATGACGGCCGAAGTCAAAGACGAGTTGAGCCGCCTGGTGGTGAACTCGGTGAGCGCGCGGCGCGCCGAGGTCACCTCCTTGCTGCGGTTCGCCGGGGGGCTGCATATCGTGGCCGGCCGCGTGGTCGTCGAAGCCGAAGTTGACCTGGGCAGCATCGCGCGGCGGCTGCGCAAGGACATCTTCGAGCTCTACGGCTACAACGCGGTCATACACGTGTTGTCCGCCAGCGGAATTCGCAAGCAAACCCGATATGTGCTGCGGGTCGCCAACGACGGCGAGGCGCTGGCCCGTCAGACCGGGCTGCTCGACTTGCGCGGTCGCCCGGTGCGAGGCCTGCCGGCCCAGGTGGTCGGCGGCAGCATCGCCGACGCCGAAGCCGCCTGGCGCGGGGCATTCCTGGCGCACGGATCGCTGACCGAGCCGGGCCGCTCCTCGGCGCTGGAGGTCAGCTGCCCCGGCCCGGAAGCGGCGCTGGCATTGGTGGGCGCGGCGCGCCGGCTCGGTATCAGCGCCAAGGCCCGCGAAGTTCGCGGGGCCGATCGCGTCGTGGTGCGCGACGGCGACGCGATCGGCGCGCTGTTGACCCGGATGGGAGCCCAGGACACCCGGCTGGTGTGGGAGGAGCGGCGGATGCGCCGCGAGGTGCGAGCCACAGCGAACCGGCTGGCGAACTTCGACGACGCCAATCTGCGTCGCTCGGCGCGCGCAGCGGTCGCCGCGGCCGCCCGGGTGGAGCGTGCGTTGGAAATCCTGGGCGACAGCGTGCCCGACCATCTGGCAGCGGCAGGCAAACTTCGTATCGAGCACCGGCAGGCCTCGTTGGAGGAGCTGGGTCGGCTGGCTGATCCTCCGATGACGAAAGATGCTGTTGCGGGCCGTATTCGACGTCTGCTGTCGATGGCCGACCGCAGGGCGAAGCAGGAAGGCATTCCCGACACCGAATCGGCGGTGACACCGGACCTACTCGAAGACGCATAGGTCGGAAGCCCCCCACCCGCGACCCTTAGAAGGGTGGATCGTCGGGTGTTGGTGGCGGTGACGGCGGCGGTGGCTTCCAGTCGGGTGGTAGTTCTTCGGGTTCGCGCGGGTCGTTGACCCAGGTGCAGAACGGGCTGGTGCTGGGTTCGCTGCCTTTGAACAGAAACAGCATGTCGCGCATGTGATTACGGAATTTGCGATGCTCGACTTCCTCTTTGCGTGCGAACTCGAGCCGGCGACGGGCTTCGTTGATCGGGCGCTGCTCACGGTTGTGCTTACGGGCCCGGGCAATTCGTGCGCTACGTTGCTTGGAGCGACTGCGCCGGTTGGGACTGGGTTGCGAACACGCCGGCGCGCGGAGTTGGTCGAAGAGATCAGCTCCGCCCGGACTCGTGCGATAGGTCTGCCCGGCGGGGGACGTCCACACCACCGTGCCGTCAGCCAACTGTGTATCCTCCCATCCGCCAAAAGTTTTCAGCCTGTGATGGCGGCGGCAAAGGCATTTGAGGTTAGACGCCACCGTGAGCCCGCCCGCTGCCGGGTTGGAATGGTTGAACGGAATGGTGTGGTCGAGGTCGCAGTGCGTTGCTCGGCGATGGCACCCCGGGAAGCGGCAGGTCAGATCCCGGCAACGGATGAGCCGCTCGAGCGCGGCAGAGGGCTGGTACTGCAGTGCGGCGCGGGCGCTGGTCTCTGGATCGGCCAGTCGCAGCAGTGCCGTCGCCGCTAAGTCACACACCTGCTCAGCGTCGATGACCCCGTAGCCCTCCAGGTAGCCCGGTTGGTCGCTGTTGCCGTTGACGGTCGCCTCGCTGGCCACCACGTTGATGATCACTTGCGCCCCGCCGGTATTGCGATCAGGGCCAGCGACCTTGCTTGGGCAGTCCGGTCTCCCGCAGGCGCAGGCCAATTCACGGCCTTCGGTCAACGCGGCCAGCGCATCGGCGCGACGCTGATCCAACGTCCGAGGATCGGCTGCGCAGACCTGTTTCGCCAGCTGTGACAGTCGCTGATCAAACGCCGTCGCCGCCGCTGCAGCCACTGTGCCGTAAACCTCAGCCATCCCGTTGTCCTGCGCGCAAATCCCGATATGGCGGTCGTCTGCTGCCTTGGTACGGCGCTCGCGGGCAGCATCGGGGTCGGTTACCCTTACTGCCGCGTCGACGGCATTGATGATGCGCTGCTTTGACCAGCCGTGCCATTTGCCGATGCGTTCGGCCAACGACTGATCGAGCTTGGCGATCAACGCCTTGTCGGTGACCAAATCGATCCGACTGATGATCAACCGCACAGTGCGCCAATCGGTTCGGCCTTCTGCCAGCAGCGCGGCCACCGCAGGGAACCGGACATCGAGCGCTTCGCCATATGACACCAGGTACGACGCCCCGGTCGGGGACAGGTTCATCGCCGCGGCCACCTCGGCGGTGGTCTGTTCGAACCCGTCGATCACCGCATAGCCGCGCTCGGCTTCGGCTTTCTCGGCCGCAGCGACCCGGCAACGCAGTAACGCGGCCACGGCCGCCAGGCGCCGCGCCACCAGCATCGACTCCATCCGATACGACGACTCCACCACCGCCACCAGCCCAGCCGGATCCAGCTCAACCATGCCGGTCGGGTCACCGATACCGGCCGCGGCCAACGGATCCGCCATCGTATCGAACATGCTTTCGAGCGTACTGCAGACGTCTGACACGATCATCGGCCAGCCGGTTCACCGCCGGGGTTATCCCCAGTCGCGCATTCATCCACAACGCTCGGCGAATTCAGGACATACTCAACGCACCCTGGTGCCGGTCACGGGCCGCGATTATCGTCATCGCAGCGTCGGCATCAAACTTGTCCACTGATTTCCAGGCGAGGGCACATGGGTTTCATTGCACCGGAACTTCCCAACGTCGATCACGACACTTGGCCCACACTGCCGTGGCGCACCCGGGTCGAGGTCTGCAGTCGGCACTGGGCCGAACAGGGCTTCGGCACGCCCTATGCGGTCTATCTGCTCTACTTGTTCAAGATCGCGGTGTACGTCGTCGCCGGCGCCGCAATCATCTCGCTCACACCCGGTTTGGGCGGCCTCGGCGACATCAGCCAGTGGTGGACGCAGCCGATCGTCTACCAGAAGGCCATCATCTTCACCCTGCTGTTCGAGGTGTTGGGTCTGGGCTGCGGATCCGGCCCGCTCACCGGACGATTCTGGCCACCGATCGGCGGGTTCCTCTATTGGTTGCGGCCCAAGACGATTCGGCTACCGCCCTGGCCGGGCAAGGTTCCGTTCACCGCCGGCGACACCCGCACCTTCATCGACGTGCTGCTCTATGTCATCGTGCTGGCTTCGGGGATATGGGCGCTGCTGTCGCCCGGACGGGGCGGCCCGGTCACGGGCGCCGGCGACGTCGGGGTGATCGACCCGATCCTGGTTGTGCCGGTCATCGTCGCGTTGGCGGTGCTGGGCCTGCGCGACAAGACGATCTTCCTGGCCGCCCGCGGCGAACACTATTGGCTGAAGCTGTTCGTGTTCTTCTTCGCTTTCACCGACCAAGTTTCCGCGTTCAAGATCATCATGCTCGCCATGTGGTGGGGAGCGGCGACCTCCAAACTCAACCATCACTTCCCATATGTCGTGGCGGTGATGACAAGCAACAACGCGCTGCTGCGCGCCAAGGCGTTCACCTGGCTCAAGCACAAGCTCTACCGTGACCCGGTCAACGACCTGCGCCCCTCGCTTTTGCCCAAACTCATGGCCCACGTCGGCGGAACCACAGCCGAATTCATTGTGCCCACCGTTCTGGTTTTCTTCGCTGATGGACAACCGTGGCGGTGGCTACTCATCGGCTTCATGGTGATCTTCCACCTCAACATCATTTCCAACCTCCCGATGGGGGTGCCGTTGGAGTGGAATGTGTTCTTTATCTTCTCGCTGTTCTACCTCTTCGGGCACTACGGCGCGATCCAAGCCACCGACATCTCGTCACCGTGGCTGGCTGCGGTCTTGGTGATCGTGCTCGCGGTGGCGTTGATCGCGGGAAATATGTTTCCGCAGCAGATCTCGTTCCTGCCGGCGATGCGCTATTACGCCGGGAACTGGGCCAGCAGCCTGTGGTGTTTCCGTGCCGGCGCTGAAGATCGCATCGAAGCGAACATCGTCAAAAGCTCCCCGCTGGTTTTCAACCAGTTGGTGAAACTTTACGATCGGGCGACCGCCGAAGTCGTCGCCGACAAGGTCCCGGGGGCGTTCCGTTCGCTGCACTTGCATGGTCGAGCGCTCAATGGCCTATTGCCGCGCGCGCTAGCGGGTAACGAGGCCGACTACAGCATTCGGGACGGCGAGATCGTCGCCGGCCCGCTGGTGGGCTGGAATTTCGGTGAAGGCCATCTGCACAACGAGCAGCTGCTGGCCGCCGTGCAACGGCGGTGCCAGTTCGCCGAAGGCGATCTGCGGGTGATAGTCCTCGAAGGCCAGCCAATCCAGGCCCAGCGGCAGTGGTACCGGATCTTCGACGCCAACGCGGGCCTGATCGAGGAAGGGTATGTCGAGATCGCCGACATGCTGAGCCGTCAGCCCTGGCCCGAACCGGGTGATGAGTTCCCGGTCCACCTCACCACCCACCGTGACCCGGTGAGCAAATAACCCCGCAGGTCAGCAACGTGTCGGACCAGACCTCGCGATGCCCCCGGCACACCACTAGGCTGGTCGGTGGATCAGATCAGCAACCAAGGAGACGAGAGACGTGACGGTCCGGGTAGGCATCAACGGCTTCGGACGAATCGGGCGGAACTTCTACCGGGCCCTACTGGCACAGCGCGAGCAAGGCATCGCCGATGTCGAGGTGGTGGCCGTCAACGACATCACCGACAACGCGACGCTGGCCCATCTGCTCAAATTCGACTCGATCTTGGGCCGGTTGCCCCAAGACGTCAGCCTGGAAGGCGAGGACACGATCGTCGTCGGCAGCGACAAAATCAAGGCGCTGGCGGTCAGGGAAGGGCCGGCCGCGCTGCCCTGGGGCGACCTGGGCGTCGACGTCGTCGTCGAATCCACGGGGCTGTTCACCAACGCCGCCAAGGCCAAAGGTCACCTGGACGCAGGGGCCCGGAAGGTCATCATCTCGGCGCCGGCCACCGACCCGGACATCACCATCTGTCTGGGCGTCAACGACGACAAGTACGACGGCAGCCAGAACATCATCTCCAACGCGTCCTGCACCACGAACTGCCTCGCGCCGCTGGCCAAGGTGCTGCACGACGAATTCGGCATCGTGAAGGGCCTGATGACCACCATTCACGCCTACACCCAGGACCAGAACCTGCAGGACGGCCCGCACAAGGACCTGCGCCGCGCTCGCGCCGCCGCGCTGAACATCGTGCCGACCTCCACCGGCGCCGCCAAGGCAATCGGCCTGGTGCTGCCCGAGCTGAAGGGCAAGCTGGACGGCTACGCGCTGCGGGTGCCGATCCCGACCGGCTCGGTCACCGACCTGACCGCCGACCTCACCAAGTCGGCCAGCGTCGAGGAGATCAACGCGGCGTTCAAGGCTGCCGCCGAGGGCAAGCTCAAGGGCATCCTGAAGTACTACGAGGCGCCGATCGTTTCGAGCGACATCGTCACCGACCCGCACAGCTCGATCTTCGACGCCGGCCTGACCAAGGCGATAGACAATCAGGCCAAGGTGGTGTCGTGGTACGACAACGAGTGGGGTTACTCCAACCGCCTGGTCGACCTCGTCGCACTGGTCGGTAAGTCGCTGTAAGCCGTGAGCATCAAGTCAGTCGACGACCTTCTCGCACAAGGAGTTTCAGGTCGCGGCGTATTGGTGCGTTCTGATCTGAACGTCCCTCTCGACGATGCCGGAACGATCACCGATTCCGGCCGCATCACCGCGTCGGTGCCCACGCTGAAAGCGCTGGCCGACGCCGACGCCAAGGTCGTGGTGACTGCGCATCTGGGCCGGCCCAAGGGTGGTCCGGACCCGAAACTGTCGCTGGCGCCGGTCGCTGCGGCGCTCGGTGAGCAACTGGGGCAGCACGTTGCGCTGGCCGGGGACGTCGTTGGCAGCGACGCGCTCGCGCGAGCCGAGGGTCTCACCGACGGAGACGTGCTACTGCTGGAGAACGTCCGCTTCGATCCGCGCGAGACCAGCAAGGACGACAGCGAACGGCTCGCGCTGGCCAGGCAACTGGTCGAGCTTGTCGGCTCAGACGACGGCGCGTTCGTATCCGACGGTTTCGGGGTGGTCCACCGCAAACAGGCGTCGGTCTACGACGTCGCCACCCTGCTGCCGTCATACGCCGGAACGCTGGTCACTGCCGAGGTGAAAGTTCTTGAGCAGCTCGCCCATTCGACCGAACATCCCTATGCCGTTGTGCTCGGTGGGTCGAAGGTGTCCGACAAGCTGGGAGTGATCGAGAAGTTGGCGACAAAGGCCGACAGCATCGTGATCGGTGGCGGCATGTGCTTTACGTTTCTCGCTGCACAAGGGCTTTCGGTGGGAACCTCGTTGCTGGAACGCGAGATGATCGACACTTGCCGACGGCTGCTGGACACCTACGCCGACGTGCTGCGGCTGCCGGCCGACGTCGTCGTAGCCGAGAAGTTCGCCGCCGATTCGCCGTCGGAAATCGTTGCCTGCGATGAGATTCCGGAAGACAAGATGGGCTTGGACATCGGGCCGGGGTCGGTGCAGCGATTCAGCACACTGTTGTCCAATGCGACCACGATCTTCTGGAACGGCCCGATGGGCGTGTTCGAATTCCAGGCATTCGCCGCCGGCACCAAGGGAGTCGCCGAAGCGATCGCCGCCGCTACGGCCAAAGGCGCGTTCAGCGTGGTCGGCGGAGGCGATTCCGCGGCCGCGGTGCGCGCGCTGGGGCTGCCCGAGGACGGCTTCTCGCACATTTCCACCGGCGGCGGCGCGTCGCTGGAATACCTTGAGGGCAAGACATTGCCCGGCCTGGAGGTGCTGGACCAATGAGCCGTAAGCCGTTGATCGCCGGCAACTGGAAGATGAACCTCAACCACTTCGAGGCGATTGCGCTGGTGCAAAAGATCGCATTCTCGTTGCCGGACAAGTATTTCGACAAAGTCGATGTCGCGGTCATCCCACCGTTCACCAACCTGCGCAGCGTGCAGACCCTGGTCGACGGCGATAAGCTTCGGCTGACCTACGGCGCCCAGGACCTCTCCCAGCACGATTCGGGCGCCTACACCGGCGACATCAGCGGCGCGTTCCTGGCCAAGCTCGGCTGCACCTACGTCATCGTCGGCCACTCCGAACGGCGCACCTACCACAACGAAGACGACGAGCTGGTGGCTGCCAAAGCGGCCGCCGCGCTCAGGCACGAGCTGACCCCGATCGTGTGTATCGGTGAGCACCTCGATGTCCGGGAAGCCGGCGACCATGTGAACCACAATGTCGAGCAGCTGCGCGGCTCGCTGGCCGGGCTATCCGCCGAACAGATCGCCAACGTCGTCATCGCTTACGAGCCCGTGTGGGCAATCGGCACCGGCCGGGTGGCCAGCGCCTCCGACGCGCAGGAGGTCTGCGCAGCCATCCGCAAGGAGCTCGGTGCGCTGGCGTCGACGCAGATCGCGGACAGTGTGCGGGTGCTCTATGGCGGCTCGGTGACCGCGAAGAACATCGGTGACATCGTCGCCTGCGATGACGTCGACGGCGCGCTGGTCGGCGGCGCGTCGCTGGACGGTGAGCAGTTCGCGACGCTGTCTGCCATCGCCGCTGGGGGCCCGCTGCCCTGAGTTATCGGCGCTGACCGGTATGGTGATGGCCATGGAATTGGCCCTGCAGATAACCCTGGTGGTGACCAGCATCCTGGTGATGTTGCTGGTGCTGCTGCACCGCGCCAAGGGCGGCGGGCTGTCAACGCTGTTCGGCGGGGGTGTGCAGTCCAGCCTGTCCGGGTCGACGGTGGTGGAGAAGAACCTCGACCGGGTGACCCTGTTCGTCACCGGCATCTGGCTGGTGTCGATCATCGCGATGGAGCTGCTGATCAAATACCGCTGAGGTCAGCGCACCGTCCGGTTCCGCAACGTGTTGAGCATGCCGCGCACGGCGTGTTCGGTCGCCGACAACGGCGACATCACCGTTTCGCCCACACTCACCATGTAGTCGATCCGCTGGACGATGGCCTCGACCGGTTCGATCAGCGTCGCCAGCCGGCGGGCCAGCTCGTCGAGGCCGGTGAGCGTTCCTTCGAAGTGGTCCAGGCCGTTGTCAAGTCGTTCGACGGTGGCATTCAGGGCCGACAGCGAGTCGTTCAGCTCGTTCAGCGTGGGCCCGAGGTCGGTCAGGAACGACTCGAGTTGCTGCACCGTGACGTCGGCGTTCAGTGCCGCCTGCGCGAGGGTCTTGATCCGCTTGCGTTCCGGCCCGCCGCCTTTGTCCGCCATGACAGCCATTATTGCCCGGGGCAGCGCCGCCTCGAGGACTACGCCGCGATTCTGTTTCGTGGGCCAGCGGCTAGCCCAGCTTGGACGCTGCCTGTTTGTCGAGGAACCAGACCGTTCTCTCCCGTCCGACGGCCCCGGCGGCCGGCACCCGCACCGGGTCGGCGCCGGCGATGGCAGCGGCCACGGCGTCGGCTTTTTCTGCGCCCGACACCATCGTCCAGACCTCACGGGCCCGCCGCACCGCGGGCAGCGTCAATGTGATCCGTTTCGGCGGCGGCTTCGGCGAATCCTCGACGCTGACCACCAGTCGGCTCTTCTCCCGCACCGCGGGAGTTTCGGGAAACAACGAGTTGATGTGGCCCTCGGGGCCCACGCCGAGAAGGTGGACGTCGAAGTTCGGTGCGGGCTGGCCCGGTTCGGCGTTGCCGGCCAGCACCTGTTCGTAAGCCAATGCCGCGGCGGCCAGATCGCCATCGGTCTCATCGTCGCTGGCCGGCATGGCGTGCACGTTGCGAGGCGGGATGTCAATGTGATTCAGCAACGCTTCGCGGGCCTGCTTCTCGTTGCGGTCGTCGTGGTCTACGGCGACGTAACGTTCGTCACCCCAGAACAGGTGCACGTCGGGCCAGTGAACCCGCTGTTGCTGTGTTCTGAGGTAGCTCAACAGCCGGATGCCGTTGCCGCCGCCGGTCAGCACGATCAACGCCCGACCACGTGCGGCGATGGCCGCCCCGATCACGTCGATCAACCGTTCGCCGGCTGCGGCCGCGAGCGCATCACCGTCGGTGAACGTCTCAACGTCGATGCTCATACATACTCCACCCGGTCGATGCCCTCGAGCGCAGAATAGTAGATCGCGTCGGGGTCCAGCCGCCGCAGATCCTCAGCCAAACACTCACGAGTATCCCTGCGCGGCAACGGAAGCAACGCGTCCGGTCTGCCGGTGCGGCTCAAGGTTGCCGTCACTCCTTCCTGCGGTCGGCTCAGCGTCACCGTCTCGGTATTACGTATCAGCTCCACCTTGAGTTCACCGACGGCGCGGCGCACCGGCCCGTCGATCCGGCTGGCGAGCCAGCCTGCCAGTACGTCCAGTGCGGGCTCGGTCTTGAGGCCGGAGACCAATGCCGACGTGATCGGCTCGTGCGGTGGCTGATCGATCGCCGACGCGAGCAGGGCGCGCCAGTAGGTGATGCGGCTCCAAGCCAGGTCGGTGTCACCGGGGGTGTATCCGGGTAGTCGGCTCTTGATCGCCGACAACGGGTCAGCACCGTTGGTTGCGTCGGTGATGCGCCGGATTGCCAACTTGCCCAACTGATCTTGTGCCGGCACGGCGGGCGCGTTGTCTGGCCACCAAGCCACCACGGGAATATCGGGCAGCAGGAACGGCACCACGACGCTGGCGGCGTGGCCGGACAGCGGGCCCGAAAGCCGAAGCACAACCACCTCACCGGCGCCACTGTCACCTCCTGCCCGCAGCTGGGCATCCAGCCGCGTGTCGGCAGCATCCGGGTCGCCGTTCATCACCACGATCACCCGGCTGGGATGCTCGTGGCTGGCGGCATTGGCCGCTTCGATGGATTCTTCGAGCATCGCATCGCTGTCCGGCGCGATGACCAGGGTCAGAACTCGCCCGAGAGTGACCGCGCCAACCCTTTCGCGCAATTCGTCGAGCTTCTTGTTGATGGCGTTAGTCGTGGTGTCCGGCAGGTCGATAATCATCGGGGTCGCCGCTCCTCGCAGCCGCGCGGAACCATCATTGCATCGTCGGCGGCGCGGATCATCAGGGTCGCCGCCACTCACGACCGGCGCGGCGCAGCATGTCGAATGCCGAGGCGGGACCCCAGGTGCCCGCTTCATACGGTTCAGGCTTACCTTGAGCGGCCCAGTTCTCCAGCACCGGATCAAGTATCTCCCAGGCCATTTCGACTTCCTCGTTGACGGGGAACAGCGACGGCTCGCCGAGCAGCACATCGAGGATCAACCGCTCGTAGGCCTCGGGGGAGTCCTCGGCGAACGCCGAGCCGTAGGAGAAATCCATATTGACATCCCGGACCTCCATGGCCGTGCCCGGCACCTTGGAGCCGAACCGCAGCGTGACACCCTCGTCCGGCTGCACCCGGATCACCAGCGCATTGGCGCTCAACTCATCGGTCATGGTCGCGTCGAACGGCAGATGCGGCGCCCGTTTGAACACCAATGCGATCTCGGTCACTCTGCGGCCCAACCGTTTTCCGGTGCGCAGGTAGAACGGCACACCTGCCCAGCGACGGGTGTCGACCTCCAGCGTGATGGCGGCGAATGTCTCGGTGACCGAGTCCTTGGCGAACCCCTCCTCATCGAGCAGCCCGACCACCTTCTGCCCACCCTGCCAACCGGCGACGTACTGGCCGCGACTGGTGGTTTCGTCCAGCGGCTGAGCGAGCTGGGTGGCCGAGAGCACCTTGATCTTTTCGGTCCGCAGTTCGGCGGGATGGAAACTGACCGGCTCTTCCATCGCGGTCAGTGCCAGCAGCTGCATCAAGTGGTTCTGGATGACGTCGCGGGCCGCTCCGATGCCGTCGTAGTAACCGGCTCGCCCACCCAGGCCGATGTCTTCGGCCATGGTGATCTGCACATGGTCGACGTAGTGCGAGTTCCAGATCGGGTCGAACAGTTGATTGGCGAACCGCAGCGCCAAGATGTTCTGCACCGTCTCCTTGCCCAGATAGTGGTCGATGCGAAACACCGACTCTTCGGGGAAGACGCTGTTGACCACCTTGTTGAGTTCGCGCGCGCTGTCCAAGTCGTGGCCGAACGGCTTCTCGATAACGACTCGGCTCCATCGGCCTTCTTGTGGCCGTGCCAGCCCGGATCTGTGCAGCTGTTCGCAGACCGTTGGAAAAGCGTTGGGCGGGATGGCCAAATAGAAGGCGTGGTTGCCGCCGGTGGCGCGCTCGGTGTCGAGCTTGTCCAGGGACTCGGCGAGCCGGGCGAACGCCGCCTGGTCGTCGAAGGTGCCCTGCACAAACCGGATTCCTTCGGAAAGCCGATCCCAGATCGCGTCCCGAAACGGTGTGCGGGCGTGTTCCTTGACCGCCTGGTACACCTGCTGGGCGAAATCCTGGTCCTCCCAGTCCCGCCGGGCGAATCCAACCAACGCGAACGTGGGCGGCAGTAACCCCCGGTTGGCCAGGTCGTAGACCGCCGGCATCACCTTTTTGCGGGCGAGGTCGCCGGTGACGCCGAATATCACCAACGCGCATGATCCCGCGATCCGTGGCAGGCGCTTATCGCGTTTGTCCCGTAAGGGGTTTCGCCACTGGCCGATGTTGCCCCGAGTGCCGGCAGGGCTCACTTGGAGGCGGAGTCCAGTTGAGTCTGGGTTTCCTTGAGCAGCTCTGTCCAGGAGTCTTCGAACTTCTGCACGCCCTCGTTCTCGAGGACGAGGAACACGTCGGTCAGGTCGATTCCCACGGCCTGGAGTTTGTCGAACACCTCCTGGGCCGCAGCGGCGGTACCGGTGACCGTGTCGCCGGAGATGACACCGTGATCGGCGACAGCGTCAATCGTCTTCTCCGGCATGGTGTTCACCGTGTTCGGCGCGACCA
Source organism: Mycobacterium shimoidei (assembly GCA_002101905.1). GTDB lineage: Bacteria > Actinomycetota > Actinomycetes > Mycobacteriales > Mycobacteriaceae > Mycobacterium > Mycobacterium shimoidei. Next base: position 118,142 of record LQPU01000014.1, read on the forward strand.
GTTCGGTGACGTAGAGCGTGTCCGAGTAGTCGGGGTTCTTCACGCCCGTCGATGCCCACAGCGGACGCTGCACCCGTGCACCGTCGGCCCTGAGCTGCTCGTAGGCATCTCCACCAACGAAGACTTCCTGGTATGCGGCGTATGCCAGTCGGGCGTTGGCAACCCCGGCCTGTCCGCGCAGCGCCAGCGCTTCCGGGGTGCCGATTTTCTCCAGTCGCTTGTCCACTTCGGTGTCAACGCGCGAAACGAAAAACGATGCCACCGAGTGGATCTTGGACAGGTCATGTCCGGCTTTCTTGGCCGCGCGCAGCCCGTCGAGGTAGGCGTCCATCACCTGGCGGTAGCGCTCGACGGAGAAGATCAGCGTGACGTTGACCGAAATCCCTTCTGCCAGCGTCGCGCTGATGGCGGGCAGACCGGCCTCGGTGGCCGGGATCTTGATGAACAGGTTGGGCCGGTCGACGACCTTCCACAATTCGATGGCCTGTTTGATGGTCTTGTCGGTGTCGTGGGCGAGCCGTGGGTCGACTTCGATCGAGACCCGGCCGTCGACTCCGTCGGAGCCTTCCCATTGCGGTGCCAGGACGTCGCAGGCGTTGCGCACATCGTCGGTCGTGACCGTGCGTATCGTCGCGTCCACGTCGGCGCCGCGCGCGGCCAGCTCGGCGATCTGATCGTCGTAGGCCTTGCCCTCGGCAAAGGCCTTTTGAAAGATCGACGGGTTGGTCGTCACGCCGACAACGCTTTTGGTGTCGATCAGTTCCTGCAGGTTCCCGCTCTGCAGCCGTTCTCGCGACAAATCGTCCAACCAGACGGATACCCCGGCGGCACTGAGTGCGGCTAGGTTCGGATTCTGCGTCATTAGGACGTCCTCCTTCTAGTTCTCCAGGGTCCGTTCGGCGGCAGCGACGACGGCCTCGTGAGTGAACCCGAATTCGCGGAACAGGGTTTTGTAGTCCGCGGATGCGCCGTAGTGCTCGATCGACACGATCTCTCCGGTGTCGCCGACCAGTTTGTGCCAGCTCTGCGCGACGCCGGCCTCGACCGCGACCCGGGCCGATACGCTCGGTGGCAACACCTTGTCGCGGTAGTCCGCAGGTTGCGACTCAAACCATTCCATGCATGGCATCGACACGACTCGTGCAGCAATGTTCTTGTCTGCCAATGCCTTTTTCGCTGCCACGGCGATCTGCAACTCCGAGCCGGTGGCGATCAGTACGACGTCGGGTTCCTCGTCGCCGTCGTCACCGAGCACGTAACCACCCCGCGACACACCCTCGTAGCTGGTGCCCTCCAGCACCGGCAGACCTTGCCGGGTCAGACACAGCCCGACCGGGCCGCTGCCGTTGCCGCGGGCCAGGATCGAGCGCCACGCGTACGCGGTCTCATTGGCGTCGCCGGGTCGGACCACCGCCAAGTTCGGGATCGCACGCAGCGCCGAAAGATGCTCGATGGGTTGATGAGTGGGCCCGTCTTCACCGAGGCCGATCGAGTCGTGCGTCCAGACGTAGATGGTGTCGATGTCCATCAGGGCTGCCAGCCGCACTGCCGGGCGCATGTAGTCGGAGAACTGCAGGAATGTGCCGCCGAACGCCCGGGTCGGGCCGTGCAGCACGATGCCGGACAAGATGGCGCCCATCGCGTGTTCGCGGACACCGAAGTGCAGGACCCGCCCATACCAGGACGCCGTGAACTCCTTAGTGGAAATCGACGGCGGCCCAAACGAATCCGCGTCTTTGATGGTGGTGAGGTTGCTCTCGGCAAGGTCGGCCGAACCGCCCCACAGCTCGGGCAGTTTGGGGGCCACCGCGTTCAGCACCTCACCGGATGCCTTGCGGGTGGCGATCTCGGCGGATCCGGGCTCCCAGTGCGGTATGTCGGCATCCCAGCCGTCGGGCAGTTCTTCGGCGGTCAACCGGTCCAGCAGCGCCTTGCGTTCCGGTTCGCGCTGCGCCCAGGCTTCGAAATCCGCCTGCCACTTCTGGTGCGCCTCTTTGCCGCGGTCCACCAGCTTGCGGGTGTGCGCAAGGACGTCGTCGCGCACCTCGAACGTCTTGTCGGGATCGAAGCCGAGCACCTTCTTGACCTCGGCTACTTCCGCTTCGCCCAATGCCGCACCATGCGCCTTGCCAGTGTTCATCAGGTTCGGCGCCGGATAGCCGATGATCGTGCGCAGCTCGATGAACGACGGCCGGTCCGTGACCGCCTTGGCGTTGGCGATCGCTTCTTCGATGCCGACCACGTTTTCGCCACCCTCGACCCGCTGCACGTGCCAGCCGTAGGCCTCGTAGCGGGCTGCAGTGTCTTCGCAGAGCGCGATGTTGGTGTCGTCCTCGATCGAGATCTGGTTGTGGTCGTAGAACACGATCAGGTTGCCCAGCTGCTGTACGGCGGCCAGTGACGACGCTTCCGACGTCACGCCCTCTTCGATGTCGCCGTCGGAGGCGATCACGAAGATGTAGTGGTCGAACGGGCTGGATCCGGGCGCGGCATCGGGATCGAACAAGCCACGCTCGTAGCGCGACGCCATCGCCATCCCCACGGCCGACGCCAGGCCTTGCCCGAGCGGTCCGGTGGTGATCTCCACACCCTTGGTGTGCCGGAACTCGGGGTGGCCGGGGGTCTTGGACCCCCAGGTACGCAACGACTGGATATCGGACAACTCGAGACCGAATCCGCCCAGGTACAGCTGGATGTAAAGAGTCAGGCTGCTGTGTCCGGCCGACAGCACGAACCGGTCGCGACCCAGCCAGGTGGTGTCGCTGGGGTCGTGGCGCATCGTCCGCTGAAACAGCGTGTAGGCCAGCGGGGCCAGGCTCATCGCGGTGCCGGGATGGCCATTGCCGACCTTTTGGACAGCGTCGGCGGCCAGCACCCTGATGGTGTCGACAACGGCGGAGTCGATGTCGGTCCAGTCATCCGGATGATGCGGTCGGGTTAGCTCGGAAATCTCATCGAGTGTGGTCACGGATTGAGTCCTCGGGTCGACAAGGTGATCTCTTCCCACACTAGTGGGCAAGTGACGGCCGTAGCGGCCGAGACGACGGGGATATCCATCGGGGGCCGCCGCGAACCGCGCACCGGCCCCCCTGAGCGGTGCCCACTATCCTGTAGCGGTCTACCATCCTCTGTAGTAGAAAGCCGCGCGCCGGTGCGATCCAAGGAGCTATTGCGTGAGCATTCGCGGGCGCTCGACCACCCAAGCCCCGAGCAAAGTACGCGCGACGGCTCTGGCGTACCTGGCGCTGACCAAACCTCGCGTCATCGAGCTGTTGCTGGTCACCGCCATACCGGCGATGCTGCTGGCCCACCGCGGCACGGTGGACCCGCTGCTGATCGGCAACACCCTGATCGGCGGCATGCTGGCGGCCGGCGGGGCCAACACGCTCAACTGTGTGGCTGACGCCGACATCGACAAGGTGATGAAGCGCACTGCACGTCGGCCACTGGCCCAAGACACCGTGCCGACCCGCTACGCCCTGGTGTTCGGGCTGGCGCTGAGCATCGGCTCGTTCTTTTGGCTGTGGTTGACCACGAACCTGCTCTCGGGCCTGCTGGCGGTGGCCACGATCGCGTTCTACGTGTTCGTCTACACGCTGTTGCTCAAGCGCCGCACCTCGCAGAACGTGGTGTGGGGCGGGGCGGCCGGTTGCATGCCGGTGATGATCGCCTGGTCGGCGGTCACCGGCACCATCGGATGGCCGGCGGTGGTGATGTTCGCGATCATCTTCTTCTGGACGCCGCCGCACACCTGGGCGCTGGCCATGCGTTACAAGGAGGACTACCGAGCCGCGGGTGTGCCGATGCTGCCGGCGGTCGCGACCGAACGTCAGGTCACCAGGCAGATCCTGGTCTACACCTGGCTGACGGTGGCGGCGACGCTGGTGCTGGCGCTGGCCGCCGGATGGCTGTACGCCGCCGTCGCGGTGCTGGCCGGAGTGTGGTTCCTGGCGATGGCCCACCAGCTTTACGCCGGGGTGTGCCGCGGCGAACCGGTCAAGCCGCTACGGCTGTTCCTGCAGTCGAATAACTATCTGGCCGTGGTGTTTTGCGCGTTGGCGCTCGACTCCGCCATCGCCTTGCCGACGCTGCTGTAGCCGCGCACGCCGTCTTCCACTCACTTACCCCGAACCGGCTGTGCCCCGGGCTTGAAATAGCGGCCGCGGTGGTATTGAATCGTCGATAATGAAAATCATGTTCAGTTACCTCGGCTCGTCGAAGGAGGATTGTCCGGCATGACGTTGCGCGTTGTCCCCGAAGGCTTGGCTGCCGCCAGCGCGGCTGTCGAAGCGCTGACCGCGCGTCTGGCGGCTGCTCATGCCGGAGCTGTCCCACTGATCACGGCGGTGACGCCGCCGGCGGTAGATCCGGTGTCGCTGCAGACCGCGGCCCAGCTCAGCGCACACGGCAGTGAGCATGCGGCGCTGGCGGCGCAAGGCGCCGCGGAGCTGGGGCGCTCCGGGGTGGGGGTGGCAGCAGCGGGCGCCGGGTACGCGGCGGCCGACGCGGCAGCGGCGGCGTCGTACTCGGTCGCGTAGTCGTGACCGCGCCGGTGTGGATGGCCTCGCCCCCGGAGGTGCATTCGGCGTTGCTGAGCAGTGGCCCGGGACCGGAAGCGTTGTTGGCAGCGGCGGGGGCGTGGAAGTCGTTGAGTACCGAATATGCGGCGGTGGCCGACGAGTTGACGGCGCTGCTCGGACGGGTGCAGGCAGCCTCCTGGGAGGGACCCACGGCCGAGTCCTACGTGGCCGCAAATGTGCCGTTTCTGGCCTGGTTGACCCAGGCCAGCGCGCACAGCTCGGTCGCCGCCGTCCAGCATGAGACGCTGGCGGCGGCCTACACCGCCGCGTTGGCGGCGATGCCGACCCTCGCCGAGCTGGCCACCAACCATGCCGTGCACGCGGTGCTGGTCGCTACCAATTTCTTTGGCATCAACACGATTCCGATTGCACTCAACGAGGCCGACTATGTGCGGATGTGGGTTCAGGCGGCCACCACCATGGCGACCTACCAGGCGGTCTCCGGCGCTGCGGTGGCGTCGGTGCCACCGACCGAGCCGGCGCCGCCGATCGAAAAATCCGATGCCTCAGCCCTGCACTCGGACGACGCTCCCGACCCCACCGTCGACAACCCGGTCGACGACCTCATCGCGAACATCCTGAAGAACTTCGGAGTGAACTGGGACCCCGCCAACGGCACGGTCAACGGACTCCCGTACGACTCGTATACCGACCCGAGCCAGCCGCTTTTCTGGGTGGTCCGGACGCTCGAGTTCGGCGAGGATTTTCAGCAGGTGGGCCAATTGCTGATGACCAATCCGGGCGCGGCCTTCCAGTACCTCGTTCAGCTGGCGCTGTTCGACTGGCCGACGCATATCGCCGAAATCGCTACCGGGCTGAGCCAGAATCCGGCGTTGCTGGCGGTCGCGGCCGGTGCCGCGGTGGCTCCCGCGGGGTCCGTGGGCGGAATCGCAGGACTCGCCGGGCTCGCCGGCCTTCCTCAGGCGACGGTCCCACCGGCAGTGGCGCCGGCACCCGTCGCGACGTCGCAGAGCACGCTGCCCGTCGCCGGGACGGCGCCGACCGTCGCCGCGACGGCCGCGGCCCCTGCCGCGTCGTCGGCGCCTGCGCCCACCGCGACCGTGAGCACTGTCGCCGGCCCCACGCCACCAGCCCCGCCCCCGACAGCCGCCGGTGGGGCGGGCTTCCTGCCGCCCTATGTGATCGGGCCGCCCGGCATCGGATCCTCGTCGCGGATGAGCGCCGCCGCCGGCTCCAGCGCCAAACGCAAAGCGCCCGAACCGGATACAGCGGCCGCCTCAGCCAGCGCGCGGCGCGAGGCCCGCGCGCGGCGACGCCGGCGGGCTCCGCAGCGCGCACACGGCGACCAATTCGCGGACATGAACGTAGCGGTCGACCCGCAATGGGCCACGGTGCTGACGTCGGATGCGGGGGCGGGGTCGTTGGGGTTTAGTGGGAACGGTCGTGGGCCGGTGGCGGTGGGGTTGGCGAGGTTGGCTGGTGATGAGTTTGGTGTGGGGCCGGGTGTGCCGATGCTGCCGGGCAGTTGGGATGGTGAGGAAAGGGGAGTCGGATGAGCATGTTGGATGCGCATATTCCGCAGTTGGTGGCGTCGCAGTCGGCGTTTGCGGCTAAGGCGGGGTTGAACA
>LQPU01000015.1 GCA_002101905.1 Mycobacterium shimoidei
CATGGCGGGCACCCATGAGACCAACACCACCGCGATGCTGGCCCGCGACCAAGCCGAAGCCGCCAAATGGGGCGGCTGACTCAGGGCACCAGCACAATCGAGCCGACGGTCTTGCGCTCTTGCAGATCGCGGTGCGCCTGCGCGGCGTCGGACAGCGGATAGCGTTCGCTGACCGTCACGCTAAGTGATCCCGCCGCGATGGCGTTGAGCAGTTCCTCTGAGCGCCAAGCAAATTCCTGTGCGGTACGGGTGAAATGAGCTAGCGATGGACGGGTCAGGTACACCGAGCCGGCGGTGTTGAGCCGCTGCGGGTCGACCGGCGGGACGGGTCCACTGGCTGCACCGAACAGCGCCAGCGTCCCGCGTACCGCGAGACTGGCCAGGCTGGCGTCGAATGTGCTGGCGCCCACGCCGTCGTACACGGCGGCGGCACCGACTCCGTCGGTCAATTCCCTTATCTTCCTGCCGAATTCGTCGGGATCATCGCCGGGGTAGTCCAGTACTTCGGCGGCCCCGGCCTGTCGCGACAGCTCGGCTTTGGCCGGTGTCGACACGGTGGTGATCACCGTGGCCCCGAGGCTGGCCGCCCACTGCGTCAGAATCAGGCCGACCCCGCCCGCCCCGGCATGGACCAGGATCGTGTCACCGGGCTGTACCGGATAGACCGACTTGAGCAGATAGTGCGCGGTCATTCCCTTCAGCAGCGCCGCGGCCGCCACGTCGAAATCCACAGCTGCGGGTACCTGACCCACGAGATCAGCTGGCGCGGTGCATAATTCGGCGTAGGCACCCGACGCGGCCGCCGTAACCACCCGGTCGCCGACCGCGAGGCGCGTCACGCCGTCGCCGACCGCGGCGATTGTCCCTGCCACTTCCATGCCCAAGATGAACGGCAGCTCGCGCGGATAGAGGCCGGATCGGAAGTAGGTGTCGATGTAGTTGACGCCGATCGCCTCAGCTTTGATCAGCACCTGGCCCACGGCGGGGGAGGGTTGCGGCCGGTCGACATAACGCAGTACTTCGGGCCCGCCGGTTTCGGCGACTTCGATCGCGTGCATGCCCCCTATCATCCGGAAGTATGGAGCGCCCATGAAGCTGGCCCGTCCCGACATCCGCCATCCCCGCATCGTGCTGGCCGGTGTCGAAAAAGATGACGCCGGATTGGTGACCGCATTGCGCAAGCGTGGCCTGCACGCCCGCTGGATGTCCTGGGAGGACGCGGACACCCTGCACGCCGACCTGGTGATCCTGCGCGAATCCGGTCACGACCGGCGGGCGGAGTTCCTGGCCTGGACCAAGCGGGTGGCCCATCTGCTGAACGCCCCGAACGTTGTCGCCTGGAACCTCGGCCGGCGCTACCTGCGCGATCTCGAAAACGCCGGAGTGCCGACGGCAAAGGCTTCCAATAGCGCAATCGCGCTGGTGTTTTTCGCCGGCGGCCAATCCCACGCATTCACCGCTCAGGGGGCGGTGGACGCCGATTTCGAACTGTGGGACGTCGGGCACGCCGCGCTGCGCGCCGCTGCCCGGCAGCTGCGCATCGACATAGACGAATTGCTCTACGCGCGCGCTGACGTCACCGATGACGCCCGGTTGGTGCGGCTCGATCTGGTCGCACCGAGGTTCGGCTGGGAGCTGTTGGACAACGCGACACGCCAGGACGCGCAGCGCCAGTTCGCGATCGCCGTGGAGTCAGCCCTGGAGCGGTTGGGGCTGGGTCCGCTCTCGCATCGACGCCCATAAGGCGGCCGTCGCGGCGGTGCACAACGCGGCGCCGGCGACATGCACGGCCACCAGCGCAGCGGGCACCCCGGTGAAGAACTGCACGGTCCCCACCGTGGCCTGCGCGAAAACCAGCACAACCAAAACGCCCAGGCGCAGCCACACCAGTTGGGGCGCCCGCACGGCCAGCAGCCCGAACCCGAGCCCGACCAGCAGCGCCAGGTAGGCCACCAGCAATGAGGAGTGCATGTGTACCAGCGTGGTGATCTCGATCTTGAGCCGCGGTACCGTACGCCACGGGCTGGTGTCGCCGGCATGCGGGCCCGCCGCGGTGACCAGGGTGCCGGTGACCAGAACCGCGGCCAGTGTGACCGCGCTGAGCAGTGTCAGCCCGCGCAGCGGTTTGACGACCCGAAGACTCACCACACCGTCGTCCGGTTCGCCGACCTTGACGTAGAGCAGCACCGCCAGCCACACCATCGTCATCGACGCCAACAGGTGGATGGCCACCGTCCACCACAACAGGCCGGTGAGCACGGTGACGCCGCCGATCACCGCCTGCACCACCGTCGAGGCGGGCATCAGCCAGGCGTACACCAGGACTTCGGCGCGGCGGCGGGCCCGGGTGACCGCCAGCACCGCCAGCGCCGCGGCGATGACGACGGCGAAGGTGACCATGCGATTGCCGAACTCGACGGCCTGATGGATGCGAGGCACCTCGGCGACCGGGACGGGGGTGAAGCTGCCCGGGAAGCACTGCGGCCAAGTCGGACAACCCAACCCGGAGGCGGTGACTCGGACGATGGCACCCGTGACGGCGATCCCGCCCTGGGTCAGGATGACGAACGCGGCGATGATCCGCTGCACACGCAGGCTGGGCATCGGCAGCAGGTCCACCAGCCGCAGCAGCCACCGCCCCACGGGCATCGTCGTAGTCGTCACCGACTCGATCGTAAGCGACCAGAAACTACGGCCCGTAGTAGGGAGTAGTAGGCCGCGTGCAAAGCTTCTGCCGAATGTGAACCAGCTTCACGCTCAGGTGAACCGGAACCAGCGCAGCGCCGCCACCGCACCCAGCGCGCCCCACACCACCAGGACACCGACGCCGAACCAGTCCACCGACACACTCATCGCCTGCGACAGTGCCTCGGTGAGCGCTCCGGACGGGGTGAGCCGCGCGGCCCACTTGACCGCGTCAGGCACCATCTCGGTCTCCACGGTCAACGCCCCGAACCCGGCGAAGACGAACCACAACAGGTTGGCGACCGCCAGCACGATCTCGGCGCGCAGTGTGCCACCCAGCAGCAGACCCAGCGCGGCGAAAGCCGCGGTTCCCAACGCAATGATCACCGCGCCCAGTACCAGACCCATCAACGCCGGGCGCCAACCCAACCCAAAACCTATGGCGCCCAAAATGATCGACTGCAAAAACACGACGGCGACCACGGCCAGCGACTTGCCGGCAATGATGCCCCACACCGGCAGCGCGGTGGCGCCCAGCCGTTTGAGCGCCCCGTAGCGGCGATCGAATGCCACCGCAATCGCCTGACCGGTGAACGCCGTGGAAACCACCGCGAGCGCCATGATCACCGGCACGAAGGTGGCAGCACGGTTGTGGCCGAACGATCCCAGCGGCAGCAACGTCAGACCGACCAGCAGGGTGATCGGAATGAACATGGTCAGCAGCAACTGTTCGCCGTTGCGTAGCAGCAGTTTGAGTTCCAACGCGAATTGCGCGGACAGCATCCGTGACACCGCGCTGGGTCGCGGGTTGGGCGTGAAAGTGCCTGCGGGGAAAAGCGTCTCGGTCATGAGCGCAGCTCCCGGCCAGTCAGCTCCAAGAACACGTCTTCCAAACTGCGCTGCTCTACCCGCATGTCGGTGGCCAGCACGTCGATCTGCGCACACCACGCCGTCACCGTGGCCAGCACCTGTGGGTCGATTGGGCCTTCGACCAGGTACTCGCCGGGGAGCACTTCGCTGGCCCGGTACCCCTCCGGCAAGGCCGAGGTCAGCAGCGACAAGTCGAGCCGCGGCGGCGCGCTGAACCGCAGCTGGTCTTTGGCGCCGCTGCGCATCAGTTCGGTAGGTGTTCCCGCGGCCACCTGCACGCCGTGGTCGATGATCACCAGCCGGTCGGCCAGCTCTTCGGCCTCCTTGAGCTGGTGGGTGGTCAGCACCACGGTCACGCCGTCGCGCCGCAGCGCGTCGATGAGTTCCCACACCAGCAGCCGGGCATGGGCATCCATGCCTGCGGTCGGCTCGTCGAGAAACACCAGCTCGGGTCGGCCGACCAGCGCACACGCCAACGCCAGGCGCTGCTGCTGCCCGCCGGAAAGCCGCCGGTAGGTGGTGTGCGCGACGTCGGTGAGGCCCAGGGTCGTCAGCAGCCACTCGGGATCCAGCGGGTCGGCGGCATAGGCGGCGAGCAGTCTGAGCATTTCGCCGGCGCGTGCGGCCGGATAGCCGCCGCCGCCCTGCAGCATCACCCCGATGCGTTCCCGCAGCCGGGCATTGTCGGCGATCGGATCCAACCCGAGGACTTCGACCGTGCCGGCATCGGGGCGGATGAAGCCCTCGCACATCTCCACCGTCGTCGTCTTACCCGCCCCATTGGGACCCAACAGCGCGAACACTTCGGCGGCATGCACGTCAAGGTCGAGGTTTTCCACCGCTTTGCAAACCGATGCGCCCGACCCGTACTGCTTGCACACCCCGCGCAACCGCACGGGGACATCCGAGTTCACGGAGATTCAGCGTATGCGCCTGGTATCGGCGCAGGCTCATGGGTCTTAGTGTCCTTCACCACATCCGGTGTCAATACGTCATGAAGCAGTTCCGCGCCCTCGCTGCGCAATTGGCGCCACGGCAGCCGGGTGTAGGTGACGGCGATCAGGATCAGCACGACGATCGTGCTGGCCACCGTGGCGTCGAGAATCTGGAACAACGCGAAGCGGTCGCCGTTGGCGGTCGGCCCGAAAACCCCTACGACGAACGTCACACCGATCGCGGCTACCCGGAAGCTCGGACGGGTCGCCCACGCTGCCAACGGAATGATCGCCCACAGCAGATACCACGGCTGCACCACCGGAAACAGCAACACTGTGACACCCAGCGCGACGCCCAGCCCGCCGATGGGGTGCAGCCGGCCGCGGAAGACCGCGATCAGCAGCCAGCCCACCATCACCGCGATGATCAGCACACCGATCCCGCGGGTGAGCGACAGCACAGCAGTGGTGTGATCGCCCAAGCCGAGCAGGATGCCCGCCTGTCCGGTGCCGAGCGCGATCAGTGTCGGGGGCGACATCCAGCTACGCACCACGTTGGCGGTGCCCAGCGTGAAGATCCATCCGAAGCCCAGCCGACTGGCCCAGCCGACCAACGCCATCACCGCCAACGCCAGGCCGGTCATCAGACCGCCCGCCAGCAGCAGCGCGCGCAGGTTGCCACCCCAGCGGAAGGCCAATGCGATCGTGACAAACCCCAGTGCCAGCAGCGACGGCAGTTTCACCTGCGACGACAGTGTGATCAGGATCGCGCCGGCCAGCAACGCGCCGATCGGCGCCCAGTGCCGCCAGTCGCCCCGCTCGCCCGGACCGGGAATCAATGCCCGGCTCGAACCCACGCCGCGCAGCGCGAGTTCGGTGCCGGTCAGCATCAGCCCCAGCATCAGCGCCTCGTTGTGGATGCCGGCGACCAGATGCATGATCAGCAGCGGATTGGCCGCACCCAACCACAGCGCGCTGACCTCAGCCACACCGCAGCGGCTGGCCAGCCGCGGCATCGCCCACACGATCAACCCCACGCCGATCAGCACGACCAGCCGATGACACAGCACCGCGGCGACGATGTTCTCCCCGGTCAGCGCCGATATGCCGCGACCGACCCACAGGAACAGCGGCCCGTAGGGTGCCGGGGTCTCCCGCCACAGGCTGGGCACCGACAGGGTGAACACGTGGTCGAGGCCAAGTCCGGGCGCCGGACCCACTCGATACGGGTCGAGCCCCTGTCGGCAGATCTGGCTTTGCGCCAGATAGGAGTAGACGTCCTTGCTGTACATCGGCGGCGCGAGCAACAGCGGCAGCGTCCACAACAGCAGCGTGCGGTCCAGGTCGCCGCGCGACATGCGTCGTTCCCCGAGCGCGAACCGGCCCAGCATCAGCCAGGCCAGCGCCATCATCACCGCGCCGGTGGTGGTCATGGTCAACGACACCGTCTGAATGCGCGACGGTAGGTTGAGCAGCCGAACACCGAACGTCGGGTCCTGCACCACCGGCCGTGCCCCGGCGCCTAACGCGCCGATCGCCATCAGCACCGTGCCGGTCGCGCCGAACAGCCGGGTGCGACGAACGGCGACCAGCTCGCTCTCGTTCAGCGGCGAGCCGACCGCCTGCTCATCGCCGTGCAAGCTGGCGATCGACGAACTCAGCGTGTGGTGGCGAGCTGCCATCAGAGCAGCGTAACGGCGATCGCAAGCGTGGCGGAGCCGGGCGCGGCGGGTCGCCGCCGGGGGACCCAGCCGGCGCGCGGTGCACCCCGGCTTTACCGGTCGCCGGAATTGCGTCACACTGGTGTTGTGAAAATCCGACCCGAGGCCGATCAGGCGGCGGTGACTCACGACGGCCACACCAGGAGCGCCGTCGTGCGGTTACTGCTGGAATCCGGGTCGATCACGGCCGGTCAGATCGGTGAGCGGCTGGGGTTGTCCGCGGCCGGTGTGCGCCGTCACCTGGACGCTTTGATCGAGGCGGGAGAGGCCGAGTCGGTGCCTCCGGCGCCATGGCAGCAGGTGGGACGGGGCAGGCCGGCGAAGAGGTACCGGCTGACGGCGGCCGGCCGGGCGAAACTGGACCACAGCTACGACGACTTGGCGTCGGCGGCGATGCGCCAACTCCGCGAAATCGGGGGCGAAGACGCCGTCCGCAAGTTCGCCCGCCAGCGGATCGACGCGATTTTGTCCGACGTCGCCGCGCCCGAGTCGACGGCGGAGACGGATATGGAAGCCGCCGCCGAGCGCGTCGCCGGTGCGCTGAGCAAGGCCGGGTATGTGGCGACCACCACGCGGGTGGACAGCCCGATCCACGGCGTACAGATCTGTCAGCACCACTGCCCGGTGTCACACGTGGCCGAGGAGTTCCCGGAGTTGTGCGAAACCGAGCAGGAGGCGATGGCGGAGGTACTTGGTACGCACGTGCAGCGCCTCGCGATGATCGTCAACGGCGACTGTGCGTGCACGACGCATGTCCCGCTCACCACCGAAGCTCCAGCCGCACTTCGGCGCACAGCCCGCGCCGAAGCCACCACAAGCAAGCAAGGAGTGTCGCAATGACGACCACCCCGGAGGTTCAAAAGCTGGGGGCGCCCTCGGCTAAAGAGACGCTGTCGCAGGAAGAGGCCATCGCCTCGCTGGGCCGCTACGGTTACGGCTGGGCGGATTCCGACGTCGCCGGCGCCAGCGCGCAGCGCGGACTCTCCGAAGCCGTGGTGCGCGACATCTCAGCCAAGAAGAACGAGCCGGAGTGGATGCTGGAGAACCGGCTCAAGGCGCTGCGCATTTTCGAGCGCAAGCCGATGCCGAAGTGGGGCTCCAACCTCGAAGGCATCGACTTCGACAACATCAAGTACTTCGTGCGCTCAACCGAGAAGCAGGCTGCCACTTGGGATGATCTGCCCGAGGACATCCGCAACACCTACGACAGGCTGGGCATCCCGGAAGCCGAGAAGCAGCGGCTGGTCGCCGGTGTGGCGGCCCAGTACGAGTCAGAGGTCGTTTACCACCAGATTCGCGAAGACCTTGAGGCCCAAGGGGTTATCTTTCTCGACACCGACACCGGACTGCGTGAACAAGAGGATATTTTCAAAGAACACTTCGGAACGGTGATTCCGGCGGGTGACAACAAGTTCTCCGCGCTGAACACCGCTGTCTGGAGTGGAGGTTCGTTCATCTACGTCCCGCCCGGTGTGCACGTCGACATTCCGCTGCAGGCCTACTTCCGGATCAACACCGAGAACATGGGCCAGTTCGAGCGGACGCTGATCATCGTTGATGAGAATGCTTACGTCCACTACGTGGAGGGCTGTACCGCGCCCATCTACAAATCGGACTCACTGCACTCGGCGGTGGTGGAGATCATCGTAAAGCCCGGTGGCCGTTGCCGTTACACCACGATTCAGAACTGGTCGGGCAATGTCTACAACCTGGTCACCAAGCGGGCCCGCGCAGAGGCGGGCGCGACGATGGAGTGGATCGACGGCAACATCGGCTCGAAGGTCACCATGAAATACCCGGCGGTCTGGATGACCGGCGAGCACGCCAAGGGCGAGGTGCTCTCGGTGGCATTCGCCGGTGAGGGTCAGCACCAGGACACCGGCGCCAAGATGCTGCACCTGGCGCCGAACACGTCGAGCAACATCGTGTCCAAGTCGGTGGCTCGCAACGGTGGCCGGGCTTCCTACCGCGGCCTGGTGCAGGTGAACAAGGGCGCGTATGGGTCGCGCTCCAGCGTGAAATGCGATGCGCTGCTGGTCGATACGGTAAGCCGCAGTGACACCTACCCCTACGTCGACATCCGCGAGGACGATGTCACGATGGGCCACGAGGCGACCGTGTCCAAAGTCAGCGAGGACCAGCTGTTCTATCTGATGAGCCGCGGGCTGACCGAGGACGAGGCGATGGCGATGGTGGTGCGCGGTTTCGTCGAGCCGATCGCCAAGGAGCTGCCCATGGAATACGCCCTTGAACTCAACCGGCTGATCGAGCTGCAGATGGAAGGCGCGGTCGGCTAGTGACGAATCTGACCGAAGCGGTTGAGGGTGGGGCCCTGACCGCCGTCAACAAGGGCGAGATTTTTTCCTCGTTCGACGTCGACGCCTTCGAAGTGCCGCACGGCCGCGACGAGATCTGGCGGTTCACCCCGCTGCGGCGCCTGCGGGGTCTGCATGACGGCTCCGCGTCGGCCACCGGCAGCGCACGGATCAGCGTCAGCGAACGCCCTGGTGTGCGGGTGGAAACGGTCCGGCGCGGTGACGAGCGGCTCGGTGAGGGCGGCGTACCCTCTGATCGGGTTGCCGCGCAGGCGTTTTCGTCATTCAACTCCGCCACCCTGCTGACCGTTGCGCGTAACACCCAGATCGCCGAGCCGATCGACATCACAATCGAGGGTCCCGGTGAAGGTGCCACCGCCTACGGGCATCTGCAGATTCGCGTCGAGGAGCTCGGCGAGGCAGTCGTGGTCATCGACCAGCGCGGCAGCGGGATCTACGCCGACAACGTCGAATTCGTCGTCGAGGACGCCGCCCGGCTCATCGTGGTGTGGATCGCCGACTGGGCCGACGATGCGGTAGACGTCAGCATGCATCACGCCCGACTGGGCAAGGACGCGGTACTTCGGCACGTCGCGGTGAGCCTCGGCGGTGACCTGGTGCGGATGACCGGCAAGGTCCGGTTCGACGCGCCCGGTGGCGACGCGGAGCTGCTGGGCCTGTACTTCGCCGACGACGGCCAGCACCTCGAGTCGCGTCTGCTGATCGACCACGCGCAGCCGCAGTGCAAGTCCAACGTGCTGTACAAGGGTGCGCTGCAAGGAGATCCGGGTTCGAGCCGTCCCGACGCACACACCGTGTGGGTCGGCGACGTGCTGATCCGCGCCGATGCCACCGGGACCGACACGTTCGAGGTGAACCGTAATCTCGTGCTCACCGACGGTGCGCGGGCCGACTCGGTACCCAACCTGGAGATCGAGACGGGCGAGATCATCGGCGCCGGCCACGCCAGCGCCACCGGGCGATTCGACGACGAGCAACTATTTTACCTGCGCTCTCGCGGCATTCCCGAAGAGCAGGCCCGCCGTCTGGTGGTGCGCGGCTTCTTCGGCGAGATCATCGCCAAGATCGCCGTACCGCAGGTGCGGGAGCGCCTCACCGAAGCCATCGAACACGAATTGGCCATCACGGAATCGAGAACAACAGCCTCATGACCACTCTGGAAATCAAAGACCTGCACGTCAGCGTCGACAACCAAGCCGACGGAAACGAGATTCCGATCCTCAACGGCGTCAACCTGACAGTGCGCTCCGGTGAGACGCATGCGGTGATGGGCCCCAATGGATCCGGCAAGTCGACACTGTCCTACGCGATCGCCGGACACCCCAGGTACCGGGTGACGTCCGGGTCGATCACGCTCGACGGTGAAGACGTGCTTTCGATGAGCGTCGACGAGCGCGCCCGGGCCGGACTGTTTTTGGCCATGCAGTACCCGGTCGAGGTGCCCGGCGTGTCGATGTCGAACTTCCTGCGCAGCGCGGCGACCGCCGTGCGTGGTGAGGCGCCGAAGCTTCGGCACTGGGTCAAAGAAGTCAAGGCCGCCATGGAAGCCCTCGACATCGACCAGACCTTCGCCGAACGCAGTGTCAACGAAGGCTTTTCCGGTGGTGAGAAGAAGCGTCACGAGATCCTGCAGCTGGGCTTGTTGAAGCCAAAGATCGCGATCCTCGACGAGACCGACTCCGGCCTCGACGTCGACGCGTTGCGGGTGGTCAGCGAAGGAGTGAACCGCTTTGCCGAGGAAGTTCATGGCGGCATCCTGCTGATCACCCACTACACCCGGATCCTGCGCTACATCCGTCCGCAATTCGTGCACGTGTTCATCGGCGGGAAGATCATCGAATCCGGTGGTCCGGAATTGGCCGACGAGCTCGAGGAGAACGGGTACGTGCGCTTCACCCAGACCGATGACGGCGACCCGCAGCGCCCGGCTTCGCCGCGCTTGCGATCGCCGCGGACCGCTGCTACCGGAGCCTGACGATGACGACGTCGGTGGCCCCATTCGACGTTGCTGCGATCCGCGCCGACTTCCCGATCTTCAAGCGGGTGATGCGCGGTGGAAAACAGCTGGCCTACTTGGACTCCGGCGCCACCTCGCAGCGCCCGGTGCAGGTGATTGACGCCGAACGGGACTTTTTGGTCAGCTCCAACGGTGCGGTGCACCGCGGCGCGCACCAGCTGATGGAGGAGGCCACGGACGCCTACGAGCAGGGCCGCGCCGACATCGCAGCGTTCGTCGGTGCGGACGCCGACGAGCTGGTGTTCACCAAGAACGCAACCGAGGCGCTCAACCTGGTGGCCTACGTGTTCGGCGACGATCGCTTCGCGCATGCCGTCGGGCCCGGCGATGTCATCGTCACCACCGAGCTCGAACATCACGCCAACCTGGTTCCGTGGCAAGAACTGGCCCGTCGCAGTGGTGCGACACTGCGGTGGTACGGCGTGACTGAGGATGGCCGTATCGACCTGGATTCCCTGCAGCTCGACGAGCGCGTCAAAGTCATTGCGTTCAGCCACCATTCGAATGTCACCGGAGCCCTGGCCCCGACGGCCGAACTGGTGGCCCGAGCACGCGAGGTGGGTGCGCTGACTGTGCTGGACGCCTGCCAGTCGGTGCCACACGAGGCGGTGGACTTCCACGCCCTCGATGTCGACTTCGCCGCCTTCTCCGGGCATAAGATGCTGGGCCCCAACGGGATCGGCGTGCTGTACGGCCGTCGTGAGCTCTTCGAGATGATGCCACCGTTCCTCACCGGCGGCTCGATGATCGAGAATGTCACGATGGAGACGTCCACCTACGCGCCCGCGCCGCAGCGCTTCGAGGCCGGCACCCCGATGACGTCTCAGGTCGTCGGGTTAGCCGCGGCAGCGCGTTATCTGCAAGCCATCGGCATGGACACGGTCGCAAAGCACGAGCATCAATTGACCGCCGCTGCCATCGACGGGCTCTCGAGCATCGACGGTGTGCGGATCATCGGCCCGACGTCGATGGAACACCGCGGCTCACCGGTGTCGTTCGTGGTCGACGGTGTGCACGCACACGACGTCGGCCAGGTCCTCGACGACGACGGCATCGCGGTGCGGGTCGGGCATCACTGCGCATTGCCACTGCACCGCAGGTTCGGCATCGCCGCCACTGCGCGGGCGTCGTTCGCGGTGTACAACACACCTGAGGAGGTCGACCGGTTGGTGGCGGGCGTGCGACGCGCCCTGGACTTCTTCGGGAGAGCCTGACCGTGCGCCTTGAGCAGATGTACCAGGACGTGATTCTGGACCACTACAAGCACCCGCATCACCGCGGGCTGCGCGAGCCATTCGGCGCCCAGGTGCATCACGTCAACCCGGTCTGCGGCGACGAGGTCACCTTGCGAGTGGCGCTGTCCGATGACGGTAACTACGTCGCCGACGTGTCCTACGACGGGCAGGGCTGTTCCATCAGCCAGGCGGCCACCTCCGTGCTGGCCGAGCAGGTGATCGGTCAAAGCGTGGGTGATGCGATCAAGACCGTGACCGCATTCACCGAGATGGTTTCGTCGCGGGGAACCGTGGAAGGTGACGAAGAAGTGCTGGGCGACGGCGTCGCCTTTGCCGGTGTCGCCAAGTATCCCGCCCGGGTGAAGTGCGCCCTGCTTGGCTGGATGGCATTCAAGGACGCGCTGGCCCAGGCCAGCGCCAAGGAGGATGAAGATGAGCGAAACCGCCGCACCGGATAACGAACTGCTCGCCGAAATCGAGGAGGCGATGCACGACGTCGTCGACCCGGAACTCGGCATCAACGTCGTCGACCTGGGACTGGTTTACGGGTTGAACGTGGAAGAGGGCGAAGAGGGCACGATCGCGTTGATCGACATGACGCTCACGTCGCCGGCCTGCCCGTTGACCGACGTCATCGAGGACCAGTCGCGCAGTGCGCTCGTCGGCGCCGGCCTGGTGGACGAATTGCGGATCAATTGGGTGTGGAACCCGCCGTGGGGCCCGGACAAAATCACCGACGACGGCCGCGACCAACTGCGTGCGCTCGGCTTCACGGTCTAGCGGGCCCGGCACGCTCGTTTTACGGCCCCGCCGCAGCGGGGATCACTAGCATCGTGGCTGACACCGTGCCATGACGCGCAAGGGGGCCTGGAATGGGCGAGAGGGCTAGCGTGAAGCGAACCCGCACCGAACCGCACGTCGTCGTGTTGGTCGGCGCGACCGGTGATTTGGCCCGTCGCAAACTGATACCCGGCTTATACCATCTGACCTGCTCCAATCTTGCTCCGGAAATCCGGATCGTCGGCACGTCGCTGGACGACATCGACACGGACGCGTTCCGCAAGCTGGCGCACAAGGCTTGCCACGAGTTCTCCAATCGGGGTGTGTCCGGCGACCTCCTCGATGCGTTCGTGAACAAGATGGCCTACGTTCCCCAGGGCGCCGGACCCGACGCGCTGGCGTCGGCCGTGTGTGACCAGATCAATGAACTCGACAGCGAAGGATCGTCGCAGGTCCGCATGCTGCATTACCTGAGCGTGCCGCCCAAGGCCGCCATGGCCGTATTGGAGACGCTGCACCAGGCGGATTTGGTCCAGCACTCCCGGGTGGTCATGGAGAAACCGTTCGGCACCGATTTGGCGAGTGCGCGGGAGCTCAACGCGTCGATTCACAAGCGGTTCGACGAAGAACGGATTTTCCGGATCGACCATTTTCTCGGCAAGGAGCCGGCGCAGAACATTCTGGCATTCCGTTTTGCGAACGGTCTTTTCGAGCCGATCTGGAACCGCAACTTCATCGACCACATCCAGATCGACGTGCCCGAACGGCTCACCTTGGAGGGGCGCGCCCAGTTCTACGAGTCGGTCGGTGCGTTTCGCGACATGGTGGTCACGCACTTGTTCCAGATCCTGGCTTTCGTGGCGATGGAACCACCCACTGAACTCGCCCCCGACGCGATCGGCGAAGAGAAGAACAAGGTGTTCCGCTCGATGTTGCCGCTCGATCCCCGCCAGGTGGTGCGCGGCCAGTACCGCGGCTACCGCGACGAGCCCGGGGTGGCGCCGGATTCGGACACCGAGACGTTCGTCGCGCTCAAATGCGAGATCGACAACTGGCGCTGGGCGGGAGTTCCGTTCTTTTTGCGTACCGGCAAGGGTCTGGCCGAGGGGCAGCGAATCATCTCGATCGCGTTCAACGAACCGCCCAGGAGTATGTTCCCGCCCGGATCCGGCGTGGGACAACTGGGTCCGGATCACCTGACGTTCGACCTCGCCGACGTGTCGAAGATGTCATTGTCGTTCTACGGCAAGCGACCCGGGCCGGGGATGAAGCTGGACAAGCTCAGCCTGCAGTTCACCATGGAAGACAACACCCATGCCGGCGAGGTGCTGGAGGCTTACGAACGGCTCATCCTCGACGCGATGCGCGGCGACCGCACACTGTACAACTCGGCCGAAGGCATCGAACGGCTGTGGGAGATCTCCGAGCCGCTGCTCGAAGACCCGCCGCCGGTACGCAGCTACGACCTCGATTCCTGGGGACCCAACGCCATCCACCAGTTGATCGCCCCACGGGTCTGGCGGCTGCCGTTCGAACGGGTTTGGCGCGGCAAAACTTAGAATCTGGTCAGCGGCAGCGACCGAGACCGCAGCCGGCGCTGAATCAGCAGGCTGACCATTGTCGGAGCGCGACAATGGGCCTGCCCCGGGTTATCCGGTTCGGGCAAGCGCATTTGCACCCCTTCACCGCAGGATGGGATTAGTAACCCAGATTCAACTGCGGAGGTGTGTGATGGCCGGCGTCGAGCGTATCGACGGCGGACCCCGATCGGCGATCGTTGTCGGTGCGGGCATCGTCGGATTGTCGACCGCGTGGTTCTTGCAGGACCGCGGGGTCGAAGTCACGGTGGTGGACCGCATTGGCGTGGCCGCCGGTGCTTCTGCGGGCAACGGCGGGTGGATCGCCCCCGGCCTGACCCTTCCGCTGAACATGCCGGGTGCTCTACGTCACGGGCTGAGCAGGCTTCTAGCAGATTCTGGACGGACGTCGTGGCGGCGGGCGATGCGAACCAGCGTGAGCCTCAACGAAGACTGCATCGAAGCCTTCGACGTACTCATCGCCCATGGGATCGACGTGCCGGTGACCGACGCGCCGATCACGGCGGTGTTTCGCAGTACCGCTGAGGCCGAGCGCATGCTGTGGCAACTACGCGAGCTGGAAAATGCCGGCCAGGCAATGTATCTGACCGGATTGTCGGGCGAGGCGCTACGGGAGCAAGTGCCCCTGGCGTCGCCCGCGATCACCGCCGGACTGAACATCAACTGTCAGCGCTTCGTCGACCCGCGCCGATTCGTGGAGGCCCTGGGCCGCTGTGTGGTGGAACGTGGGGCGACGATGCGCCGATTGGAAATCAGCGAGGTGGTTGGTTCGGGCAGCGACGTCACCGTCCGCTCGGGCAATACGACGTTGTCCGCTGATGCCGCGGTAGTCGCCACCGGTGCAGCGTTGTCCGCGCTGGCGGGCCGCTGGCTGCGCGTACCGGTGCAGGCGGCTTGCGGCTACTCGTTTCGCGTGCCCGTTGACCGCCCGATGCCCAGCCCGATCTACCTGCCGGACCGCCGGGTGGCATGCACCCCTGATTCAGGCTCGATGCGTGTTTCCGGCACGCTGGAACTTTGCGATCGCCACAAGCCGGCGATACCACAACGCCTGGAAGCGATTATCGGCTCGGTCAGTCCGTTGCTCGATGGAGCACGCTGGGCCGAGCGCAGCGACCTGTGGGCGGGCGCGTACTCGGTCACTCCCGACGGCCGCCCGGTGATCGGCGAGGTATCGCCAGGCATCTATGTGGCTGGCGGTCATGGCATGTGGGGGCTGGCACACGGACCGGTGACTGGTCGGCTGTTGGCCGAACAGATCACCACCGGAAAACAGCCGCCGGCACTCGCCGACGTCGATCCGCTGCGCACGATCAGCCGCTGGCATTAACGGAACGCGCAAACCTAAAGCCGCAGCGCGAATCTCGCCCACCGGGGTGGGCTGAGCTGTCAGGCGCGGTTGCGCCGGCCCGTCCTGGCGGCATTGCTCTTGATACGAAAGGACGCCGAGCACAATGACCAGTACCGAACAACGAATGACACGAGCGCAGTACATGCGGCTGCAGAACGAGCTGGCCGCACTGCGCTCGCGACGCAGTATTGAAGTTTCCGACGACTTCAGGGATTACGACGCGAATCTTTTGGCGCGCCACTCAGTGCGACAAACCCGCATGCGCGAGATTCAAGATCTGCTCGCCGGCGCCGTCGTGGACGGCGAACCCGTCAGCGAGCACATCGCCGAACCGGGCATGGTTTTGACCATTCGCTACGACGACACCGGCGAAACGGAAACGTTTCTGCTCGGTAGGCGCGGTGCCGAAGACGCCGGCATGACCGTCTACTCGATGGCGTCGCCATTGGGTCGCGCGATCGCTGGTGCGCGTCCCGGCGAGCAGCGCATCTACGCGATCCCTCAGGAGACAGGGCAACTCGTGACGCTGCTGGCCGCCGTGCCGTACAAGGCGTCAGCTTGTTGAAATGAGCGAAAGGAAAAACATGACGAGTATGCAAGGCGTGTGGATTTCGCCGCAGGCATACGAGCGTTTGCAAAGGGAACTGGCCACCCTGCGTGCGCTGTGCGCGAGCGGAACGGCCAATGGCGACAGTGACGAAAACGCCGCCGCCATCCAACGCGGTTGGCGGACGCGGATTCAACAGATCCATGACGTGTTGGCGAACGCCGTTGTCGGCGAGGATCCGCCCGACGACGGGATCGCCGAACCCGGCATGGTTTTGACGATCCGTTGCGACGACACCGGCGAGACGGAAACCTTCCTGCTTGGTGTGCGCGGCGCCGAATACGGCGACATCGAGGTCTATTCCATCGAGTCTCCGCTCGGCGCCGCCATCGCAGGCGCGCGCCCCGGCGAGCGGCGTACCTACACCGCGCCCAGCGGCGCCAAGCTAACCGTCACGCTGCTCAAAGCCGTACCCTATGGCATTCACGCGACTGACTTGTACTAACGGCGGAATCGGCACGAACACGAGTAATTTCGAGGTTGCACAAGATGTCTAGCACTAGCAAGCACGTGGTTGCGCAGAATCGGCATACGGAAAACGATCACTCCGGCATGTCGCTGCACACGCATTTCCAGCCGGGCGCGACGATTGTTCAAGTTCGGGGAGCGGTGGAAGGCTGCGACGCTCGCCGGCTGAGTGATTACGTCAGTGAGGTGGCCAGTTCCTCCCGGCCCCTGATCCTTGACCTTCGACGTGTGGATTTCTTCACCGGCGAAGGCTTCCGCACGCTGATCGGGATCGCCGAACGGTGCCGGCTGTCCGGAGTGCGGTGGGCGCTGGTGTCCAGTGACGCGATCGACCGACTCCTGCGAACCATAGACAGCAGCTATCGACTGCCCATCACCCCTTCGGTGGAGGAGGCCTTGCAGCAGTTGACATCTGCGGACCCCGCATGGTCTCCACCCCATCGGGTGTAAACCTCGCGCGAAAAACATCGAAGACGTCAGAAAGGCAGAACATGACCATGACCATTGAATACGTCGACACCGCAGCAACACAGCGGCCAGCGCTTGCTGCGCTGCGGTTACGGTTGAAACCCGCGCATCGCTCGTGCGGTTATGTGCAAGGAGCCTGGTGGCCACGCTCAACAAGGCTTGCCGGCGAACTCCCGTCCCTGCTGGAGGCGCTCTCGCTACGGTTCGGCATGATTGATCGCATTCGCTACCACGAAAATGATTGGCCGCCCACGCCGCCAAGCATCAAGCATCGTGGTGCTGACGTGATTCTAGACGCCAGCCAAGAATCGCCGAATGTCATAACGGCGTTCGGTAGGGAATTCGGGAAATTGACTCTGCTGGTGATACCCCCACGCACGGATGCCGCCGACGCGCACGCCGCGATGTCCGCGGCTTCCAACAGTGGCGATGTCTCCGCGCCCGACCAGCTACTTGGCCTCGACCACCACATCGGCAAGGATCGCCGCCACGCGCTTAGTGCATTACAGCGCTGGGAATCCGACAGTAGGGCGCTTCGAGCTGCGAAGGGATAACGATGACGCCGACACTGAAATTGGGCCGGATAGCCGGGGTAGCGGTCGGTGTGCACTGGAGCGTGCTTGCGATCGTAGTGCTGGTGGTCGCCGGTCTGTCGACGCACTTCAGCGGGATCGCCCCGGGATATCCCTGGGTCGCATATCTGCTGGCCGCGGTGGTGGCCGCGGTCCTGTTCGTGCTGTCGCTGCTGGCCCACGAAATGGCACACGCGATCGTGGCACAACGCAATGGCGTCGAGGTGGAAGGTATTACGTTGTGGCTGCTCGGCGGCGTCGCTCGGTTGCGCGGTGAAGCCCGAACTCCCGGGGCTGATTTCCGCATTTCGGTGATTGGTCCCGTCGCCAGCCTGCTGGCGGCCGCAGTGTTCGGCGCGGCGGCGTGGCTTGCCGAGCTGGCAGACATGAACACCCTGATTGTTGCGGTGCCCCGCTATCTGGCCGCAATCAATGTGGTGCTCGCGGCGTTCAACACGATTCCCGCAGCCCCGCTTGACGGGGGTCGGATCCTGCGCGCTGTGGTATGGGCATGGCGGCGCGATCGCCTCAGCGCGACCGTGGTGGCGGCTCGGGCGGGCAGGTTCTTCGGGTTCACGTTGATCGCGCTGGGACTCCTGCAGGCGATGGGTGGGCTCGGTGGCGGCGTGTGGTGGATTTTGCTCGGTCTGTTCGTCGTCACCATGGCCAGCGCAGAAGAGCGGCATGCCCGGATAAGCACGGCGCTGGGCGGCGTACGTGTCCGAGACATCATGACTGCGAATCCTGAAACGGCACACGCAGACGCAACAGTGTCCGAGTTCCTGCGCGACTTCGCGCTGCTGCGGCGGCATTCCGCATTCCCACTCGTCGACCATTTCGGGCGGCTCCAAGGCCTGGTCACCCTCAACCGGATCCGAGCCGTCCCGCCCGAGCAGCGCGCGAGCACGCTACTGCGCGATGTGGCCTGCCCGGCGGATGAGGTCCCACAGGCATCGCCCGACGAATTGCTTTCCGCGCTGCTTCCTCGCCTCAAAGGATGCGCTGACGGACGTGCGGTGGTAGTCGACCACGGGGTAATGGTCGGTATCGTCTCGCCCAGCGACATCAGCCGCGCCGCGGCCCTGCACGGTCTGGGTGTGCAGTTTGGCGCGGGCGGCGCCGACATCTCCGAAACGACGTCTCGGTAAGGCGGCTATGCGGCCGTACAAATGCCGTTAACGCCACGGCAGGTCGCTGTCCTGGCCGCTCCAGCGCGACGGAGGAATCATCGGCGCTCCAAGCAATCCGGAATCCTCCACGTGCTGGAGCGCCGCGTCGAGGTGTTGACGCATCCGCCGCTCGGATTTCTGTGCGTCTTGCGCCACGATCGCGGCGGCGATCGCGCGATGCGATCTGGCCGCTTCCTCGCGGTCGTACTGCGTGATGTTCTGCTCGGCTGCCGCCCAACGCACGGCTTGCTCAACTGCCGCTAAAACTGTTGTCAGGATGGGATTTCCGCTAGCTTTCACCAGCAGTTCGTGGAATTCGTGGTAGCCGGTTCCGTCCGGCGCGATACCGCGCTCGGCGACCTCGGCGATGGCCGACTTCTCAGCAGCGGTGCCGTGCTCGGCGACGTACGCGGCGGCAGCCGGCTCGAGCATTTTCCGGAATGTGAGCAGGTCCCCCCAGGTCGCCCCGGTCAGCGTCAACAACTGCACAAGCGATCGCGCGACCCGCTCGGGTTCGGGATGGCGGATACGCACGCCGCTACGTCCCTGGCTGGTCGTGGTGAGCCCCTCGGCGTCCAGCAAACGCAGCGCGAGGCGGACGGTCTCGCGGCTGACACCGAGCGCCTTGATCAGCTCCGCTTCGGTGGGCAGCGAATCACCCGGTGCCAATTCTCCGGACAGAATCCGGCGGCGCAGAGTGGCGGCCACGACGTCGTGCGCACGGGACGGCCGGGCAGCTCTTGTCCTCGTCACGCAACTTAGTATACTAAGCAGCCATGGTCAGGGTGCCCGATGCCGCGGTACTCACCGGCGCGTTTCGGCCGATGCGGTTCGAGGCGACGGTCGAAGACTGCGTGACCACATTCGGCGAGATTCCGAAGGATCTGTCCGGCGGGTTCTACCGGGTTGGCCCGACGTTCAAACGGCCGACCAGGCAGGGCGGTAACGGTCTGCTCGCGATGGACGGCATGGTGCAGGGCCTGACGTTCGACGACGGGCGCGCCGATTTCCGCAACCGCTGGGTCCGTACCCCCAAGTACCTACTCGAAGAGCGCCACCATCGCGGCATGTTCTGCTGGACGGACGGCGAGTGGACCGACTGGCGCAACATCGGTTTCGGCGCGGCAGTCCCGGACGGGACGACGCGGGGAATACCGCAGGGCACCAACAACATCAACTGCTTTCCGTTCGCCGGAGAAATTCTGGCTTCGGGTGAACAGGGCAGCCCGCCGGTTGCGCTGGACCCGATCTCTTTGGAGACGCGCGGTGTCGTGCCGTGGTCGCCGCAGCTGTCTCGCGGCATCTTCGATCGGGCCGGCTACGGCGATGGTGCGTTCACCGCGCACCCGAAGTGGGACAACGCCAATGGCACGCTCTACGGCTGGGCCTACAGCAACCGCAAGCCGTATGTGACCGTGCATGTGGTGCAACCCGACGGCACCGTGGCCTCCCGCGAGCTATGGGACGCACCCTATTCGTCGGAGGTCCACGACATGTGGCTGACCCCGGACTGGATGGTGCTGCCCTTCCAGGGTTTTGTGTTCGACCCGGACCGCATCGAGCGCGGTCTGTCAGTACACGGTTGGGATCCGCAGTTACCGACCATGTTGGCGTTGGTGCCGCGCGACGACGTCGTGCACGGCGAAATCAGATGGATCACCGCAGATATCGAGCCGCAGTACATGATGCATAGCTTGGCGGCCAACGTCAGCGGCAACACGTTGACCCTGGACGCGCCCGTCTTCGAGCGGCCACCGTTTCCGCTCGACATCGACGGGTTCGAGGGGGAGGACGTGTCGCTGTTCTTCAATCTGGCAAGCAGCACGCTCGGTCGCTGGACCGTTGACTTGGCCACCGGCACCGTGAAATCCGAACTGCTCGACGACCGTCCATGCGAGCTGCCCAAGGTCGACGAACGGTTCTACGGGCGGGGACACCGCTGGGGATACCTCATCGGCGGCGACGCCAAAGGCAACGGTATGCGTATGCACAGCCTGGTCGTACGTGATATGCGCACCGGTGCGGAGCAGGAGTACCGGCTACGTCACGACCGTCCGGCGCTGGTGATGGAGCCCACGTTCGTGCCACGCACCCCCGATGCCCCGGAGGGCGACGGTTATCTGATGGTGCCGGTATCGCGGTGGAGCGAAAACCTGGGTGAGTACGTCATTTTCGATACCTACGACATCTCCGGCGGGCCCATCTGTCGCATCGAGATCCCGTTTCTGCTGGGCTTCACCCCACACGGGCACTGGATGGATTTCCGATGACCGCTGCGTTGTCGGCGGTCGAGGAGAGTGAGCTGCGGGCATCGGTACATGGCATCGTGGCCGAATTCGGCAACGAGTACTTCACCCACTGCAGCGAAACTCTGCAGCATCCCACCGAATTGTGGGACGCGCTGGCCGCCGGAGGATTTGTCGGCGTGAACCTGCCGGAGGAATACGGCGGCGGGGGAATGGGACTGGCCGCCATGAACGTCGTCGCCGAAGAAGCGGCCGCGGCAGGCTGCCCGCAGATCATGCTGATGATCTCGCCCGGCATCGTGGGTAGCCTGCTTGCCCGCCATGCCACCCACGAACAGAAACAGCGGTGGCTGGCGCCGATGGCCGCCGGAACACGAAAGATCGCGTTTGCGATCACCGAACCGGACGCCGGCTCCAATTCGCACCAGCTGGCCACCACCGCCCGCCGCGAGGGTGACAAGTACTACATCACGGGGCAGAAAACTTTCATCACCGCCGCCGATCAGGCCGATGCGCTGCTTGTGGTCACCCGCACCGGAACCGACGCGCGGGGTCGTGCTCAACTGTCGTTATTTCTCGTCGACCGGGACGCGCCCGGTGTAGACATGCACCGCATTCCGATGACGTTCGAGATCACCGACAAGTCATTCACAGTGTTCTTCGACAACGTGGCCGTCCCGGCGGAGAGGCTCGTGGGCGGCGAAGGCGACGGCCTGCGCGTCGCATTCGACGGGATGAACCCCGAGCGGGTGATCATCGCGGCGATCTGTAACGGTGACAGCCGCTACGCGCTGGACAAAGCGGTGAGCTACGCCCGCGAGCGTCAGGTGTGGCGGGTGCCGATCGGCGCGCATCAGGGTGTGGCGCATCCGTTGGCCGAAGCCAAGATCGCGCTGGAGGCGGCGCGACTGATGACTCGGCATGCGGCCGCGAGCTACGACGCGGGCGCAGAAGCGGGCCAAGCCAGCAACATGGCCAAGTTCCTGGCGGCCGACGCGGCCATCCGCTGTGTCGACCAAGCCATCGAAGTGCACGGCGGCAGCGGCTTCACCCGTGAGGTGGCGCTGGCCAACATGTATGAGTTCGTGCGGCTGTTCAAAACGGTGCCGATCACCCGCGAAATGATCCTCAACCATGTCGCCCAACACAGCCTCGGACTGCCGAGGTCGTATTGACGGCTGGGCTGTCGCGCGGCGACCCGCTGCGCCCGGCTTTGCCGCGCTTGCGATCGCCGCTGGGCTGTCGCGCGGCGACCCGCTGCGCCCGGCTTTGCCGCGCTTGCGATCGTCGCTGGGCTGTCGCGCGGCGACCCGCTGCGCCCGGCTTTGCCGCGCTTGCGATCGCCGCTGGGCGATTCAGAACGCGGCCTCGGGCACAGCCATGATGTCGTCGTCGAGGGACTCGATGACTTGGCGCAGCGACGTCAACTTCGGAAGCATGTTCGTCGCGAAGAATTTCGCAACGGCGATCTTGCCCCGATAAAAGGCTTCGTCGTCCGGCGCGCTCGCCAGGGCGGCGGCGGCCACATTGGCATGCACGAGCAGCTGCCAACCGATCAGCAAGTCGCCGACGGCGAGCAGGAACCGCACCGAGGCGAGCCCAACCTTGTAGATCTCGCTGGGCTGTTCGCCCGCCGCCATCAAATAGCCGGTCAACGTGGCCGTCATCGCCTTGACGTCGTCGAGGGCGGTGGCCAGCCGGTCGGCGAGCGGACGCAAGGACGCCTCGCAGGTCTCGATAGTGCGGCTGACCTGAGACGCGACATGTTCGAGGGCCTGCCCCCGGTCGCGAATGATCTTGCGGAAGAAGAAGTCCAGCGCCTGAATGGCAGTGGTGCCCTCGTATAGCGAATCGATCTTGGCGTCGCGGATGTACTGCTCGATCGGGTAGTCCTGCAGGAAGCCGGATCCGCCAAGCGTCTGCAGCGACTCGGTCAAGATCTCGTAGGCCCGTTCCGAGCTCACGCCCTTGACCACCGGCAGCAGCAGATCGTTGACACGGTGTGCCATCTCGGGGTCCGCTCCCGAAACCTGGTGTGCCAACGCATCGTCCTGGTGCGCGCCGGTATACATGTAGAGCGCGCGCAGCCCCTCGGCATAGGCCTTCTGGGTCATCAGGCTGCGACGCACATCGGGGTGGTGGATGATCGTGACCCGCGGTGCGGTCTTGTCAGTCATCTGGCTCAAATCCGCGCCCTGTACCCGTTCCTTGGCGAACGTCAGCGCGTTGAGATAACCGGTGGACAACGTCCCGGTTGCCTTGACGCCCACCGTCATGCGAGCGTTTTCGATCACGGTGAACATCTGCGCGATCCCGTTGTGCGTGTCGCCCACCAAATAGCCGACGGCGGGAATGCCGTGGGCACCGAACGTCAACTCGCACGTCGGAGAGGACTTCAGTCCCATCTTGTGTTCCAGTCCGGTGGCGAAAACACCGTTGCGAGAACCGAGTTCAAAGGTTTCCGGGTCGAAAAGGTACTTCGGGACGTAGAACAGGCTCAGTCCTTTGGTGCCCGGGCCGGCGCCCTCGGGCCGGGCCAGCACCAGATGGAAGATGTTTTCCGCGGTTTCGCCGACATCACCACCGGAGATGAAGCGCTTGACGCCTTCGATGTGCCACGTGCCGTCCGGTTGAGCGATGGCCTTGGCGCGTCCCGCTCCCACATCGGAGCCGGCGTCGGCCTCGGTCAACACCATGGTGGCCGCCCAGCCTCTTTCCAGTCCCACCGCCGCCCAGCGCTTTTGTTCCTCGGTGCCCTCCACAAACAGCGCGTTGGCCATCGCCGGACCCATGAGGTAGAAGAATCCCGCCGACGGATTGGCCGAGAGCAGCATCTCGTTGATGGCCCAGGCGACCGGGGCCGGGGCTGCAACACCGCCGATCTCTTCGGCGATGCCTACGCGCCACCACTCGGCGTCCTTGACAGCCTGCACCGACTTGGCCAGCTCGGCCGGCACGTCGATGGTGTGCCGGTCCGGATCGAAGACCGGCGGGTTGCGATCGGCCTCGGCGAACGATTCGGCGACCGGTCCCTCGGCCAACCGGGCGACTTCGTCGAGCATCGTGCGAACCGTGTCGACGTCGAGGTCGTGATAGCGGCCGGAGCCCAGGACCTCGGTGATATTGAGAACCTCGAACAGATTGAACGCAAGATCGCGCACATTAGCGATGTAGTGCCCCACCGGTTTTCGCCTCCTCGCTACACCCCAGGTGAACTCGAAGGGCAGTGTGTCGGAGGCGCGATCAGGTACGCAACCGTAACCTACGCCGACGCAACCGTAACCTACGGTGACGCAACCGTAGGGTCCGAGGTCAACGGCAGTCTGTGATCGCGATCACCATGCGAGAACCGCTATCCGCCAGTTATTTTCAGGTGCCTCGAGGTCGCGGCAGCGAAGCCGGTAACCAAAGGCAATAGAGTTGGAGCCATGTTCTGGTTGTGCAGGACTTGCGGCGTCGAACACGCCAGG
Source organism: Mycobacterium shimoidei (assembly GCA_002101905.1). Classification (GTDB taxonomy): domain Bacteria; phylum Actinomycetota; class Actinomycetes; order Mycobacteriales; family Mycobacteriaceae; genus Mycobacterium; species Mycobacterium shimoidei. The sequence goes on from LQPU01000015.1 coordinate 24,529, forward strand.
CAAACCAGCGTCTGCGCGATCTGCGCCGATGAACGGCAATGGGTTCCGCGCGAGGGTCAGCAATGGGCGACGCTCGAGCAGCTCGCCGACGAGGGGATGCGCTCGCACATCACGGCTATCGAGGACGGTCTGATCGGGATCGGCAGTTCGCCTGCATTCGGAATCGGGCAGCTGGGCAAGTTGGTGTGCGGCGACGGTGGCAACGTGCTGTGGGACCCGTCCGGTTTCGTCGACGACGCGGCAGTGGCAGCCATCCAAGAGCAGGGCCCGGTTGTCGCGATCGTGGCCAGCCATCCGCACATGTTCGGCGCCCAAGTGGAGTGGAGTCGACGGCTCGGTGGGGTGCCGGTGTATGTGAACGCCGCGGACGCCGAGTGGGTGATGCGTCCCGACCCGGTGATCCAGCAGTGGTCAGAGGCCCTGCAGCTCACCCCGACGCTATCGGTGGTCCGCATCGGCGGGCACTTTCCGGGCAGCGCAGTCGCCTGCTGGAGCGCCGGTGCCGACGGCCGCGGGGTGCTGTTGGTCGGCGACACCATATTTCCCAACCCGGACCGGCGCACGGTCGGGTTCTTGCGCAGCTACCCCAACCTGCTGCCGCTGTCCGGTGCGGTCGTGCAGCGCATGGCCGCCTCGCTGGGAAAGCTCCGGTTCGACCGCATCTATGGTCTGTTCACCAACTCCATCGACAGCGACGGCCAAGCCGCGGTCCAGCGGTCGGCGGCTCGCCACGCCGCATGGGTCCGCGGTGACTACGACCATTTGACGACCATCTGACGACCATCTGACGGCCATCTGACCTAGTCAGGGACACGCCGGGAACACAGCGGCTGCGCACGGCGTTGGGCTGGAGGTGACTACCCGAGACCTCACTGCTGAGCAGTTCAACGACACCATCAACGACAACGACATCGTGCTGGTCGACTTCTGGGCATCCTGGTGCGGCCCGTGCAAGGCGTTCGCGCCGACATTCGCCGCGGCGTCGGAGAAACATCCCGATGTAGTGTTCGCCAAGGTTGACACCGAGGCTGAGCAGGGCCTGGCCGCGGCCGCCAACATCCGTTCCATCCCGACGCTGATGGCCTTCAAGAAGGGCAAGCTGGTGTTCAACCAGGCCGGCGCCTTGCCGCCGCCCGCTTTGGAGGAACTGGTGCAGAAGGTCAAGGAGTTCGACGTCGACGCCGCGATCGCGGCACAACAGGCCCAGGACGACCAGGGCTAAGCAGGACATATTCGCCGCACGCGATAGCGTGCAAGTCCGTGAGCTACGTATTAGTTGAGCATCCCCGGCCGTCGGTCGCGCTGATCACCCTCAACCGGCCGGAACGGATGAACTCGATGGCGTTCGACGTCATGGTGCCGCTCAAGGCGGCGCTGGAAGAGATCACCTACGACAATGCGGTTAGGGTCGTCGTTTTGACCGGGGCGGGTCGCGGGTTCTCGTCGGGCGCCGACCACAAGTCCGCGGGTGCGGTGCCGCACGTCGAGGGGCTGACCCGGCCGACCTATGCATTGCGCTCGATGGAACTGCTCGACGACGTCATCTTGGCGCTGCGTCGCTTGCATCAACCGGTGATCGCAGCGGTCAACGGCGCGGCGATCGGGGGTGGATTGTGTCTGGCGTTGGCAGCCGACATCCGCGTCGCATCGTCCGGCGCGTACTTCCGTGCCGCCGGCATCAACAACGGGCTGACCGCCAGTGAGCTTGGTTTGAGCTACCTGCTGCCGCGGGCGATCGGCTCGTCGCGGGCGTTTGAGCTCATGCTCACCGGCCGCGACGTCGATGCCGAGGAGGCCGAGCGGATCGGTTTGGTATCGCGCCGGGTGCCTGACGACCAACTCCTGGAAACCTGCTACGAGATGGCCGAGCGGATCGCCGCATTCTCGCGGCCGGGAATCGAGTTGACCAAACGCACACTGTGGAGTGGACTGGACGCCGCTAGCCTGGAAGGGCATATGCAGGCCGAGGGCCTGGGACAGTTGTTTGTCCGTCTGCTCACCGCCAACTTCGAGGAAGCGGTTGCTGCGCGCGCGGAGAAACGACCTCCGGTGTTCACCGACGACAAGTAATCCACCGACAACCGAACTAGGAGAGTGACCGTGATCACGGCAACGGACCTCGAGGTCCGCGCTGGCGCACGCACGCTGCTCTCCGCGGACGGACCGGCACTGCGCGTGCAGCCCGGCGACCGCATCGGGTTGGTTGGACGCAACGGCGCCGGCAAAACCACCACACTGCGGATTCTTGCCGGCGAGAGCGAGCCGTATGCCGGCTCGGTGACCCGCACCGGCGAAATCGGTTACCTGCCGCAGGATCCCAAAGAGGGCGACCTCGATGTGCTCGCCCGCGACCGAGTGCTGTCGGCGCGCGGGCTCGACACACTGCTCACCGAATTGGAAAAGCAGCAGGCGTTGATGGCCGAGGTCGTCGACGACACCGAACGTGACCGCGCCGTCCGCCGCTACGGTCAGCTCGAAGAGCGCTTCGCCGCATTGGGCGGCTACAGTGCCGAGAGCGAAGCGGGCCGCATCTGCGCGAGTCTTGGCCTGCCCGAACGGGTTTTGACCCAGCCACTGCGCACCTTGTCGGGCGGTCAACGGCGTCGGGTCGAGCTCTCACGCATCCTGTTCGCCGCGTCCGATACCGGAGCCGGCTCGGCCACCACGTTGCTACTCGACGAGCCGACCAACCACCTCGACGCCGACTCGCTTGGCTGGCTTCGGGACTTCCTGCGCAACCACGCCGGCGGGCTGGTCGTGATCAGCCACAACGTCGAGCTGCTGGCTTATGTGGTTAACCGGGTGTGGTTCCTCGACGCGGTGCGCGGCGAGGTTGACGTCTACAACATGGGTTGGCAGAAGTACCTCGACGCTCGCGCCACCGACGAGCAACGGCGTCGCCGGGAACGCGCCAACGCCGAGCGCAAGGCCGCCGCTTTGCGTTCTCAAGCGGCCAAGCTGGGCGCCAAGGCCACCAAAGCCGTTGCGGCGCAGAACATGTTGCGTCGTGCCGATCGAATGATGGCCGCGCTCGACGAGGAACGAGTAGCCGACAAAGTGGCCCGGATCAAATTCCCGACGCCAGCGCCTTGCGGGCGCACACCGCTGATGGTCAAGGGACTGACAAAGACCTACGGCTCGCTGGAAGTGTTCACCGGCGTCGACTTGGCGATCGATCGCGGCTCGCGAGTGGTGGTGCTCGGACTCAACGGGGCCGGCAAGACGACCTTGCTGCGGCTGCTGGCCGGCGTCGAACAACCTGACGCCGGGCGCATGGAACCCGGACACGGTTTGAAGATCGGGTATTTCGCGCAGGAGCACGACACGCTTGACGATGCCGAGACGGTGTGGCGCAACATCCGCCACGCGGCGCCCGATTCCGCCGAACAGGATCTGCGCGGCCTGCTCGGCGCGTTCATGTTCAGCGGACCACAACTTGATCAGTTGGCCGGCACCCTGTCGGGGGGCGAGAAGACCCGGTTGGCGCTGGCCGGCTTGGTGGCATCCGCCGCGAACGTGTTACTGCTCGATGAGCCCACCAACAATCTGGATCCGGCATCTCGCGAGCAGGTGCTCGACGCGTTGCGCAGTTACACCGGAGCGGTGGTGCTGGTGACGCACGATCCGGGCGCAGCCGAGGCGCTCGACCCGCAACGCGTGGTGCTCTTGCCAGACGGCACCGAAGACCACTGGTCTGACGAGTATCGGGACCTGATCGAATTAGCTTGACCGAGATTTTTCAAATCGGTCCGGCGATGACGGTCGCTTCTTACGCTAGGCGGGTGGGGTTCCGTTCGCAGTGAATCGGGGAGGCACCGATTATGAAATCGAAGCAGTCACGCGAGCAGTTGATAGATGAATTGCGCAGCGCGTACGAGGGGGGCGCCAGCATCCGCAAACTGGTGGCATCTACCGGCAGGTCGTACGGGTCGATCCACAGCATGCTGCGCGAGTCAGGTACTCCGATGCGCAGCCGCGGCGGGCCCAATCACCGGACCCGCTCGCCCCGCTAACGCACCGCATTTTCCCGCACCTTCGCGCGCCACGCCGACGTCGAACACGATTCTGCGCACGCTCGCGGGGAACTACTCGCGGCACCTATGAGCCTTGTCGCACCGAGGCTTCAACCAGATCCAGCGCCGCGGCCAGCCGTTGCGGATCTTCGCCGGACGCGAGTCGGGCCACCAGCCCGTCGAGAACCAAGTCCAGATAGCACTGCAGCACGTCGCTGGGCACGTCGTCGCGCACCCGCCCCGCCTGTTTCTGGCGGCGTAGCCGATCGGTGGTGGCCGCCGACAGCTCCGCGGAACGCTCCGCCCATCCGCGGCTGAACGCCGGGTCATTGCGCAGCTTGCGTGCGATCTCCAAACGGGTGGCGAGCCAATCGAACTGGTCGGGCGCGGCGAGCATGTCGCGCATCACCTGAATCAGGCCTTCCCGCGACGCGACCGCGGCCATTCGCTCGGCATCCTCACGGGCCAGCTCGAAAAACAGGGTGTCCTTGTCGCGGAAGTGATGGAAGATCGCGCCTCGCGACAAACCGATGGTCTGCTCGAGCCGACGCACCGTCGCCTTGTCATAGCCGTACTCGGCGAAGCAGCGCCGGGCGCCGTCGAGAATCTGACGGCGCCGCGCCGCCAGATGGTCCTGACTGACCTTGGGCACGCTCGACGCCTAGATTGTCGCCGCCACGGTGTTTGTCGGGTGGCGACCCGCTGCACCCGGCTTCGCCGCGCTTGCGATCGCCACGGTGTTTGTCGGGTGGCGACCCGCTGCACCCGGCTTCGCCGCGCTTGCGATCGCCACTAGTTCGACCTGAGCATGCTGCGCAGCACGTACTGCAAGATGCCACCGTGGCGGTAGTAGTCGGCCTCGCCCGGGGTGTCGATGCGCACCAGCGCATCGAATTCGACCGGCTGGCCGCCCTGCTTGCTGGCCTTGACCCGCACCGTCTGCGGTGTCTTGCCCTCATTGAGCGCTTCGATGCCGATGATGTCGAACACTTCGGTGCCGTCCAGACCGAGCGACTCGGCATTCTTGCCCTCGGGGAATTGCAGCGGGATCACGCCCATCCCGATCAAGTTGGACCGGTGAATCCGCTCGAACGACTCGGCGATCACCGCACGCACACCCAGTAGGCGAGTGCCCTTGGCCGCCCAGTCCCGCGACGAGCCAGAGCCATACTCCTTTCCGCCCAGAACTACCAACGGAATCCCTTGCGCTGCATAGTTTTGCGCAGCATCGTAGATGAACGCCTGCGGCCCGTCGGGCTGGGTGAAATCGCGAGTGTAACCACCGGCGACATCGTCGAGCAGCAGATTGCGCAGCCGGATGTTGGCGAACGTGCCGCGGATCATAACCTCGTGGTTGCCCCGGCGCGAACCAAAGGAGTTGTAATCCTTGCGCGCAACCCCGTGCTCGTCGAGGTACTGCGCGGCCGGAGTGCCCGGTTTTATGCTGCCCGCCGGTGAGATGTGGTCGGTCGTCACCGAATCACCGAGCAGCGCCAGTACTCGGGCTCCGGTGATGTCGGTCACCGGCTCCGGCTCCGCCGACATCCCGTCGAAGTACGGCGGCTTGCGCACATACGTCGAATTCTGGTCCCACTCAAAGGTGTTACCGCTAGGTGTCGGCAGGTTGCGCCACCGCTCGTCGCCCTTGAACACGTCGGCGTAGTTCTTGGTGAACATCTCCTGGCTGATCGCCGACGCGATGGTGTCGGAGACCTCTTTCTGCGACGGCCAGATGTCGCGCAGAAACACGTCATTTCCGTCGCCATCCTGGCCCAACGGCTGGGAATCGAAGTCGAAATCCATCGTGCCGGCCAGCGCGTAAGCGACCACCAGTGGCGGCGACGCCAGATAATTCATCTTCACGTCGGGGTTGATGCGGCCCTCGAAATTGCGGTTGCCCGACAGCACCGCCGCGACGGACAGGTCGTTGTCGTTGATGGCTTTCGAAATCTCTTCGGGTAGCGGGCCCGAGTTGCCGATGCAGGTGGTGCAGCCATAGCCGACCAGGTAGAAGCCCAGCTTCTCCAGATACGGCCACAGTCCGGCCTTTTCGTAATAGTCGTGCACCACCTGCGAGCCGGGTGCCATCGTGGTTTTCACCCACGGCTTGGACGTCAGGCCTTTTTCGACGGCGTTTCTCGCCAGCAGGGCCGCGCCCAGCATCACCTCGGGGTTGGAGGTGTTGGTGCACGACGTCACCGCGGCGATCACCACCGCGCCGTGGTCGAGCACGAAATCGCCGAGCTCTTTGGACTGCACTGACACCGGGTTGCTGGTGCGGCCCGTCGCGTGCGCAGCAGCCGAGTGCACATGTTCGTCGGCGTGACCGTTCGTTATCTGCCCGGGATCGCTGGCCGGAAATGTCTCATCGACCACCTCGTCGAGCTTGGAGTACTCCAGTTTCTGCGGATCGTCGCCGACGTAACCCGGAAGTGTCTCTCGGAACGTCGATTTCGCGTTGGACAGCGCAATCCGGTCCTGCGGACGCTTCGGTCCGGCGATCGACGGGACCACATCGGCCAGGTTCAGCTCGAGGTATTCGGAGAACGGCGGCTCATGAGCAGGGTCATGCCAGAGTCCCTGCTCTTTGGCATAGGCCTCGACCAGCGCCAGCTGCTCTTCGTCGCGGCCAGTGAATCGCAGGTAGGAAATCGTCTCCTCGTCGATCGGGAAGATGGCTGCGGTGGAACCGAACTCGGGGCTCATGTTGCCCAGCGTGGCCCGGTTCGCCAGTGGGACCTGGGCGACGCCCTCGCCGTAGAACTCGACGAACTTGCCGACCACCCCGTGCTTGCGCAGCATCTCGGTGACGGTCAGCACGACGTCGGTAGCCGTGACTCCCGGCTGGATCTCACCGGTGAGTTTGAAGCCGACCACCCGGGGGATCAGCATCGACACCGGCTGGCCCAGCATCGCTGCCTCGGCCTCGATGCCACCGACGCCCCAGCCGAGCACGCCGAGGCCGTTGACCATCGTGGTGTGCGAGTCGGTGCCCACACAGGTGTCCGGATACGCGACGCCGTCGCGGTTCATCACCACGCTGGCCAGATACTCGATGTTGACCTGATGCACGATCCCGGTTCCCGGCGGCACCACCTTGAAGTCCTTGAAAGCGCCTTGGCCCCAGCGCAGGAACTGGTAGCGCTCGCCGTTGCGCTGGTACTCCAGTTCGACGTTGCGCTCGAACGCGTCGGCACGGCCGAACAGGTCAGCGATCACCGAGTGGTCGATCACCAGGTCGGCCGGTGCCAATGGGTTGACCTTGTCGGGGTCACCGCCCAACTCGGCGATGGCCTCCCGCATGGTGGCCAAGTCGACGATGCAGGGCACCCCGGTGAAGTCCTGCATCACCACCCGCGCGGGCGTGTACTGAATTTCAATGCTGGGCTGCGCCTTGGGATCCCAATTCGCAATGGCCTGTACGTGGTCCTTGGTGATGTTGCTGCCGTCCTCGTTGCGCAGCAGGTTTTCGGCCAAAACCTTGAGACTGTACGGGAGTTTCTCGGTGCCGGGCACCGCGTCGAGGCGATAGATCTGATAGCTCTTGTCGCCGACCTTCAAGGTGTTGCGGGCTCCGAACGAATTCACCGAATCCTTGCTGCTCACATCGACTCCCCACGATTTAGTTGACCGGCGACGTGTTGCACGCGGGCTGCGCCGTGCTTGCGATCGCCGCGAGGTGTGCCCGTCGACGGGCCGTGCCGACGGTCAATGCCACTTTAACAGTACGCTTGTCCCGCATTCAGTGGACGGCCGCTGCGCTTCAGTCTTGCCCGTCCACCGCCCGCTGTCACCCGATCGCGGTACGGTTTTGGTCCGTGACCACTCCGCACGCGCCGCAATACATACCGAGCGAGGTCTGCGGCACCGTCGGCGCTGATCCGGCGACGCCGCCCGATCAGTGCCTGGCGCTGGTTCGCGGCCAGATCGACGCCGACTCTGTCAGCGCACCGTCTGCGGTCAAGCCGGCCCTGCTTGAGGTAGTCGATGAAGCTCATCAGAACGGCATCGACCTCAAGATCGTGGTGCTCGACCACAACCCGCCAAACGACCCGCCGCTGCGCGATGTCGCCACGGTAGTGGGCTCAGATCACCCTGATGCCACCGTGTTGGTGCTGAGCCCGAACTTCGTCGGCTCCTACAGCACGCACTTCCCGCGCTCCACGCTCGAGATCGGTGAAGACAACGCCAAGACCGGCAACCCTGTCGTTTCCGCACAGAATTTCTTGCACCAGTTGAACACGCCGCAGTTCCCGTGGACCCCGTTCACAATCGTGCTGCTCATCGCGGTGCTGGCCGCCGTCGTCGGCACCCGAGTTCTGCAAGTGCGCGCCAGGCGCATGGCAACGCCGGCTGCCAACGCCCAAACGTCGACAGGAGAGTCAGCGCACGGCGCCTAGCGGGATATATGTCCGGCCATTAAGTGGTGGCCTGACGCGGCGCAGGCCGCTCTAGCAAACAACCTAGATCACCGTTGGGTCACAATTTTCGCAATTACAGACCTGTAATTTGTGACTAAAGTTTCCAGCGCGGCGGATGTGACTTACGGTGCAGATGGTGCCTTTGTTTTAATCGTGCTTCCAGTGAAATCTGGGGCCGACGCCGTCCGCCCGCGTTGAGCCATAGGAGACAAATGAGACGCATTCGTCGCGGCTTCATTTCTCGCGTGGCCGTCTGCGCGGTTGTGCTGCTGTGCACGCCCGGGATGGCGATGGCGGACCCGGGCGCCGGCCCGGACCGGCTGGCCGCCTTGATCGCCGATGTCGCCAAGGCGAACCAGGCCCTGCAGGATCTCAGCGCGGCGATCAAGGCCGAACAGGAGAGCGTCAACAAGGCACTGGTCGACGTCGAAACCGCGCGCGACAACGCCGCGGCCGCTCAGCACGAGGTGGAAACCAGCCAACAGGCCATCAGAGAAGCCGACGCGACGATCGCCGCCGCCCAGAAGCGATTCGACACATTCGCCGCCGCGACGTACATGAACGGCCCGTCGGACAGCTACCTGACCGCCGCCGGCCCGGACGATTTGATCTCTACCGCCAGCGCCGGCCAGGCGTTGGCGGCCAGTTCGCAGCGGGTGATGGAGAACCTGTTGCGCGCCCGCACAGAGCTGGTGAACAAGGAATCGGCCGCAAGGCTGGCCAAGCAGAAGGCCGACAAGGCCGCCGCGGACGCCAAAGCCAGCCAGGACGCCGCGGTCGCAGCGCTGACCAATGCGCATCGCAAGTTCGCCGAACAACAACAGGAAGTCAACCGCCTGGGCGCCGAACGCAACGCGGCCCAGGCCAAGCTTGACGCCGCCCGCAAGTGGTCGGCCCCGGTAGGCGGAACCGGCGCCGGCCCGCGGGCGGCGTCGCCCACCGGCGACCGGTGGGACCCGGACGCGCCGCCCGGCGCCGCGCCACCGCCCAAAGACCCCGGCCAATGGGACGGCGAGTGGGATCCGACCCTGCCGATGGTGCCCAGCGCCAACATCCCGGGCGACCCGATCGCGATCATCAACCAGGTACTGGGGATTTCGGCGACGTCGTCGCAGGTCACCGCGAACCTCGGCCGCAAATTTCTGCAGTCGATCGGCCTCATCAAGCCCGACGCCCCCGACCCGGGCATCACCAATGGCCGGATCCCGCGGGTCTACGGGCGACAGGCCTCCGAATATGTGATTCGCCGCGGGCTGTCCCAGTTGGGGGTGCCGTACTCGTGGGGCGGCGGCAACGCGGCCGGGCCGAGCCGCGGAATCGGGTCCGGCGCCGACACCGTCGGCTTCGACTGCTCGGGTCTGGTGCTCTACTCCTTCGCCGGGGTGGGCATCAAGCTGCCGCATTACTCGGGTTCGCAGTACAACCTGGGCCGCAAAATCCCGTCGGCGCAGATGCGCCGCGGCGACGTCATCTTCTACGGCCCAGGCGGTAGCCAGCACGTGACGATCTACCTCGGCAACGGCCAGATGCTCGAAGCGCCAGACGTCGGATTGAAGGTACGGGTCGCGCCGGTTCGCACCAGCGGCATGACGCCCTACGTCGTTCGCTACATCGAGTACTGATGCGCCACAAGCTTTTTCGTCATTTCAAGCTGGCCGGACTGGTGCTGGTGTCAGCGGCTGTTCTCATAGGTCTGGCCGGACCGGCCAGCGCCGAGGACGGAGCATGGGATCCCACCTTGCCGGCGATTATCAGCGCGGGCGCACCGGGAGATCCGGTCGCGATCGCCAACGCCTCACTGAACGCCACCGCGCAGGCCACCCAGACCACGCTCGATCTGGGGCGGCAATTTCTGAGCGGGCTCGGGATCAATCTGGGCGGCAACAGCCCCAGCCCCAGCACCAACACCGCCCCGAGCCGCATCCCGCGGGTCTATGGCCGCCAGGCCGTCGAGTATGTGATCCGGCGAGCGTCGTCGCAGATAGGTGTGCCGTATTCATGGGGCGGCGGAACCTTGAACGGGCCCAGCAAGGGCGTGGACTCCGGGGCCGACACCGTCGGCTTCGACTGCTCGGGCCTGGTCCGCTACGCGTTCGCCGGTGTCGGCGTGCTGATCCCGCGGTTCTCTGGTGATCAGTACAACGCCGGTCGGCACGTGCCGCCGTCGCAAGCCAAGCGCGGTGATCTGATCTTCTACGGCCCGGGCGGCGGTCAGCACGTCACCCTGTATCTGGGCAACGGGCAGATGCTGGAGGCGTCCAGCATCGCCGGCAAAGTTACGGTCAGCCCGGTGCGCAAAGCCGGAATGACACCGTTTGTCACCCGGATCATTGAGTACTGACGTTGCCGGTTCGGGGGCGGGCCGCATCGACGGAACGCGGGTGGCCTGGAATAGTTGGACGCGGGCACGTTGCTGCCCCGCGAGGTTCGTCGTGCGAGCAGTCGTGTCAGATAGAGCTGTGGAGGGTGTGTCGAAATGACATCAGCAGGTGGCGCCAGCGGTTACTCGGGCCCGGGCGGGCCGCCAACGAGTCCGGCCCACGCGGCCCCCACGGGCGGCGGCGGTGCCGGTAACGGCCTGGCCAGCGAGGTGCACACGCTGGAACGTGCCATCTTCGAGGTCAAGCGGATCATCGTCGGCCAGGACCAGCTCGTCGAGCGGATGCTGGTCGGCCTGCTGTCCAAGGGCCATGTGCTGCTCGAGGGCGTGCCGGGTGTGGCCAAGACGCTGGCCGTAGAGACCTTCGCCCGGGTGGTCGGCGGGACATTCGCCCGCATCCAGTTCACCCCCGACCTGGTGCCCACGGACATCATCGGTACGCGCATCTACCGGCAGGGCAGGGAGGAGTTCGACACCGAGCTCGGCCCGGTGGTGGTCAACTTCCTGCTCGCCGACGAGATTAACCGTGCCCCGGCCAAGGTGCAGTCGGCGCTGCTGGAGGTCATGCAGGAACGCCACGTCTCCATCGGCGGCAAGACGTTCCCGCTGCCCAACCCGTTCCTGGTGATGGCCACCCAGAACCCGATCGAGCACGAAGGTGTTTACCCACTGCCGGAGGCGCAGCGCGACCGCTTCCTGTTCAAGATCAACGTCGGATACCCCTCGCCGGAGGAAGAGCGCGAGATCATCTACCGGATGGGCGTGCGACCGCCCGAGCCCAAGCAGATCCTCAACACCGGCGATCTGCTGCGGCTGCAGGACATCGCGGCCAACAACTTTGTGCACCACGCGCTGGTCGACTACGTGGTCCGTGTCGTTACCGCGACCCGCCACCCCGAGCAGCTCGGCATGAACGACGTCAAGAGCTGGATTTCGTTCGGCGCATCTCCGCGTGCGTCGCTGGGCATCATCGCCGGGGCGCGCTCGCTGGCATTGGTGCGCGGCCGCGACTACGTGATCCCGCAGGACATCGTCGAAATCATCCCCGACGTGCTGCGACACCGGCTGGTGCTCACCTACGACGCGCTGGCCGACGAGATCTCCCCGGAAATCGTGATCAACCGCGTCCTGCAGACGGTTGCCATGCCGCAGGTGAATGCCGTTCCGCAGCAAGGACATTCGGTGCCTCCAGTGATGCAGGGCGCCACGGCCGCGGCTAGCGGTCGGTGACTGAATCCAACGCGTCGTCGGTTCATCCGCCGTCGATGCAGCGCGGGAACATCGACGACCCCAAGCTGGCAGCGGCGCTGCGCACCCTCGAGCTCACCGTCAAACGCAAACTCGACGGCGTGCTGCACGGCGACCACCTGGGCCTGATCCCGGGGCCGGGCACAGAGGCCGGGGAGTCGCGGGAGTATCAGCCCGGCGACGACGTTCGCCGGATGGACTGGGCGGTCACCGCCCGCACCACCCATCCGCACGTCCGGCAGATGATCGCCGACCGGGAACTGGAGACCTGGCTGGTCGTGGACATGTCGGCCAGCCTGGACTTCGGCACCACCGTCTGTGAGAAACGCGACCTGGCGGTGGCGGCCGCGGCGGCGATCACCTTCCTCAACAGTGGAGGCGGCAACCGGCTCGGTGCGCTGATCGACAATGGCGCGCAGCGGATTCGGGTGCCGGCCCGTTCCGGGCGCCAGCATGAGCACACGCTGTTGCGCACCATCGCCACCGCCCCCAAGGCGCCGGTCGGGGTGCGCGGCGATCTGGCGGCGTCCATCGACGCTTTGCGCCGCCCGGAACGCCGCCGCGGGATGGCCGTGATCATCAGCGATTTCCTCGGCCCGATCAACTGGACGCGCCCGTTACGCGCGATCGCGGCCCGGCACGAGGTGCTCGGCATCGAGGTGCTCGACCCGCGTGATGTCGAGTTGCCCGACGTCGGCGACGTCATTCTGCAAGACGCCGAATCCGGGGTTACCCGCGAGTTCACCATCGACGGGCAGCTGCGCGATGACTTCGCCAAGGCGGCGGCCGCGCATCGCGCCGACGTCAAGCGCACCTTCCGCAGCTGCGGGGCGCCGCTGATGTCGCTGCGCACCGACCGCGACTGGATCGCCGACATCGTTCGTTTCGTCGAGTCTCGCCGGCGCGGCGCACTGGCGGGGCGCCAATGACCCGCGCCGGCGACGATGCAGAGCGAAGCGATGAGGAGGAGCGGCGCCAATGACCCGGGCCGGCGACGATGCAGAGCGAAGCGATGAGGAGGAGCGGCGCCAATGACCCGCGCCGGCGACGATGCAGAGCGAAGCGATGAGGAGGAGCGGCGCCAATGACACTGCCGCTGCTTGGCCCGATGACACTCACCGGGTTCGCCCACGCGTGGTGGTTTCTGTTCTTTCTGGTCGTCCTCGGAATCGTCGCGCTGTACATCATCGCGCAGGTGTCCCGGCAGCGGCGGATGCTGCGGTTCGCCAACATGGAGCTGCTGGAAAGCGTTGCGCCCAAACAACCCACCCGCTGGCGCCATCTGGCGGCGATTTTGTTGGTGTCGTCGTTGGTGTTGCTGACGATCGCGATGGCCGGCCCGACGCACGATGTGCGGATTCCGCGTAACCGCGCGGTGGTGATGCTGGTGATCGACGTGTCGCAGTCGATGCGCGCCACCGACGTCGAGCCCAACCGCATGGTTGCCGCGCAAGTGGCCGCCAAGGAGTTCGCCGGTGAGCTGACGCCCGGCATCAACCTCGGGCTGATCGCCTATGCGGGTACCGCGACGGTCCTGGTGCAGCCGACCACCAATCGGGAGGCGACCAAGGCAGCACTGGACAAGTTGCAGTTCGCCGACCGCACCGCCACCGGCGAGGGCATCTTCACCGCGCTGCAGGCCATCGCCACGGTGGGCGCGGTGATCGGCGGCGGCGACACTCCGCCGCCCGCGCGCATCGTGTTGTTCTCCGACGGCAAGGAGACAGTGCCGACCAACCCGGACAACCCCAAGGGCGCGTTCACTGCCGCGCGCACCGCCAAGGACCAGGGCGTGCCGATCTCGACGATTTCGTTCGGTACCCCGTATGGCTTCGTCGACATCAACGGCCAGCGCCAGCCGGTGCCGGTCGACGACACCACGATGAAGAAGGTCGCCGAACTGTCCGGCGGCAACAACTACAGCGCATCGAACCTGGAGCAGCTCAAAGAGGTTTACGCCACGCTGCAACAACAGATCGGCTACGAGACGATCCGTGGCGATGCCAGCGTAGGCTGGCTGCGGCTCGGTTCATTGCTGCTGGCGCTCGCTGCGCTGGCGGCGGTGCTGATCAACCGCCGACTGCCGACGTGAGGTCCGCCGGACCAGATTTCGGTGTCGGCCTGCCGGTTCGCTAAGTTGTCGGGGTGACTGACACAGCCACGAAGAAAGCCACCGAGCAACCCAGCGAAACTCCCACCGCCGGCCGGCCACCATTCGTGTCCCGATCGGTGCTGGTGACGGGCGGAAACCGGGGTATCGGGCTGGCGGTGGCGCGGCGGCTGGCCGCCGACGGGCACAAGGTTGCCGTGACACACCGCGGATCCGGTGCACCCGACGGGCTGTTCGGGGTTCAGTGTGATGTCACCGACTCCGCGGCCGTCGACGCCGCGTTCAAAGCCGTCGAGGAGCACCAAGGTCCGGTCGAGGTGTTGGTGGCCAACGCCGGTGTCTCCGCGGACGCGTTCCTCATGCGGATGACCGAGGAGAAGTTCGAGAAGGTCATCGACGCGAACCTCACCGGCGCGTTCCGGGTGGCACAGCGGGCATCGCGCAGCATGCAGCGAAACCGGTTCGGCCGGATGATCTTCATGGGTTCGGTCTCCGGGATGTGGGGGATCGGCAACCAGGCCAATTACGCGGCGTCCAAGGCCGGGGTGATCGGGATGGCCCGTTCGATCGCCCGAGAGCTGTCGAAGGTCAACGTGACCGCCAACGTGGTCGCGCCGGGGTATATCGATACCGACATGACGCGCGCGCTCGACGAACGGATCCAACAGGGGGCGCTGGACTTCATTCCGGCAAAGCGGGTCGGCACCGTCGAGGAGGTCGCTGGTGTGGTCAGCTTCTTGGCCTCCGAGGACGCCTCGTACATCTCCGGCGCGGTAATTCCAGTTGACGGCGGCATGGGCATGGGCCACTAACACTTAGGACGGGTATGGCAGGACTGCTTGAAGGCAAACGGATTCTGGTCACGGGGATCATCACCGACGCATCCATCGCGTTTCACATCGCCCGGGTGGCTCAGGAGCAGGGTGCGCAGTTGGTGTGCACCGGATATGACCGGCTGCGGTTGATCGAGCGCATTCTCGGCCGGCTGCCGCAGAAGCCGCCGTTGCTGGAGCTGGACGTGCAGAACCAGGACCACCTCGACACGCTGGCGCACCGGGTCACCGAGGTCATCGGTGAGGACAACAAGCTGGACGGCGTCGTGCACTCAATCGGGTACATGCCACCCAGCGGCATGGGCATCAATCCGTTCTTCGATGCGCCGTACGAGGATGTCTCGAAAGGGATTCACATCTCGGCGTTTTCGTACGCGTCGCTGGCCAAGGCGCTGTTGCCGATCATGAACCGCGGCGGCAGCATAGTCGGCATGGACTTCGACCCGACCAGGGCGATGCCCGCCTACAACTGGATGACGGTGGCCAAGAGTGCGCTGGAGTCGGTGAACCGGTTTGTGGCGCGGGAAGCCGGCCCGTACGGTGTGCGCTCCAACTTGGTTGCGGCAGGGCCGCTTCGGACGCTGGCAATGAGCGCGATCGTCGGCGGCGCGCTCGGTGAGGAGGCCAGCGGCCAGATGCAGTTGCTGGAGCAGGGCTGGGATCAGCGGGCCCCGATCGGCTGGAACATGAAGGACGCCACCCCGGTCGCGATGACGGTATGCGCGGTGCTGTCCGACTGGCTGCCGGCTACCACCGGCGACATCATCTACGCCGACGGCGGAGCGCACACCCAATTGCTCTGATGGACTTTGACGCCGTCCTGCTACTGTCCTTCGGCGGTCCCGAAGGCCCAGAGCAGGTGCGGCCGTTCCTGCAAAACGTCACTCGGGGCCGCGACGTACCGCCCGAACGGCTGGACGAAGTCGCCCAACACTACCTGCATTTCGGCGGGGTCTCGCCGATCAACGGCATCAACCGCGCGTTGATCGAGCAGCTGCAGGCCGAACTCGACCTGCCGGTGTACTTCGGCAATCGCAACTGGGAACCGTACGTCGAAGATGCCGTTATCACGATGCGCGACAACGGCGTTCAATGCGCTGCGGTTTTCGCCACATCGGCCTGGAGTGGCAATTCCAGCTGCACCCGGTACGTTGAGGACATCGCGCGCGCACGCCGCGCCGCCGGGGACGGGGCTCCCGAACTCGTCAAGCTGCGGCCCTACTTCGATCATCCGCTGTTCGTGGAAATGTTCGCCGAATCCGTGATTGCCGCCGGCGAGACGGTGCCCGCCGATGCTCGGCTGGTGTTCACCGCGCATTCGATCCCGGTCGCCGTCGACCAGCGCTGCGGTCCACAGCTGTACTCCCGCCAGGTTGCCTATGGCGCACAACTGGTCGCCGCGGCTGCCGGGTATCAGGACTACGACGTGGTGTGGCAGTCGCGGTCCGGGCCGCCGCATATTGCTTGGCTGGAACCCGATGTGGCCGACCATCTTTCAACGTTGACGGATGCGACGGCCGTTATCGTGTGTCCGATCGGCTTTGTCGCCGACCACATCGAAGTGGTGTGGGATCTCGATCACGAATTACGCGCACAGGCCGAGGCGGCCGGTATCGCCTTCGCCAGGGCCAGTACACCCAACGCCGATCGCCGATTCGCGCGCCTGGCCGTGGATCTGATCGACGAACTGCGCACTGGGCGCGAGCCCGCCCGCGTGACCGGGCCAGACCCGGTTCCGGGTTGCAAGGCCAGCGTCAACGGTGCGCCGTGCCGACCGCCGCATTGCGTCGCCGACTGCTCGTCGCCGTCCGAGCTCAACTCCGCCACGCCGACTGCAGAGTCGCGTTGACCGCGGCCATTCGCGCCGAGCGCACCACCCCGGCCAGCGGCCGCAATGCATCCCCGGCGATCTTCACCTCCGACGACGACTGCATCGCGCTGGGTGTCAGCCCGGCGCTGACGGTGATGATCGCGTCGACATGTGCGGCAGTTTCCAGCACCCGCACTGCGCGCGACGGCGCATGGCCGGGAATTCGGTGGTGCTGCATGGCTTCCAGCAGGTCTTGCACCAGCCGGCGCGGGTCTTCGACGTCGGGGCCGGCCACCGAAGATCCGATCCTGGTGAGTGTCTCGGCGGCCGATCGGACCGCAGAACGTAGCGTGTATTCGGCTTCGCCGAGCTCATACTGGTCCAGCGCCGGTGCACCGGGCAACGAATAGACCGTCCATGACAGCGCGCACACTTCGGGGTCGATGCCCTCCTTGATGCCGTCGTCGGATTCGGCGTGTCTGAGCTCCGGCACCAACCCGATCGCCACGCTGGAATCACGGGGATCGGAAACGATCACGGCCTCCCCGGCGGCCAGCGCGTCCTGCTCGAACGGGGTGCCGGCGACCAGCCCGCGCACATCGCCGGGCACCGGTAACACCAGGTTCACCGACGGCGCAGCGGCCGGCGGAGTGCCCGAAGCAGACCGCAGTGTCTGCAGCAGCGACGCCGCACCGGCGTAGCTCATATCCGGCCACGGCAAACCCGTGTGGCCCGCTGCGACGCTGTCATACGCGGTCACCGATTGTATTGGAGCCCAACATGACAACGCGTCTAAGACATCGTCGGGCGCGGCCTTGCCGGCGAGCCAAGCGTTAGCCCAAAGCGAGAGCGTTGCACTGGGGCACCACATGGTCGGCAGTCTAGTTGTTTATCCCGATTGCAGCGGGCCGCGAGATATCCTGGCGCCGTGCCCGTCGCACTGATCTGGCTAATCGCCGCGCTTGCCCTGGCCAGCGCGGAGGCGTTGACGGGCGACATGTTCCTGTTGATGCTGGGCGGGGGTGCGCTGGCGGCATCCGCGAGCAGTTGGCTGCTGGACTGGCCGATCTGGGCCGACGGGGCGGTGTTCCTGGTGGTTTCGGTCCTGCTGCTGGTGTTGGTGCGGCCTCCTCTGCGACGGCGGCTGACCCCTGCCAAGGGCGCGTTGACCGGCGTGCAAGCGCTGGAAGGCAAGAGCGCACTTGTGATTGATCGCGTCGCACGCCATGAGGGCCAGGTGAAGCTGGCCGGCGAAGTCTGGACGGCACGACCCTTCAACGACAGTGACGTCTACGAACCGGGGGAGCAGGTGACCGTCATGCATATCGACGGTGCCACCGCGGTGGTCTGGAAAAACGTCTAGAGAAGGAGTCCGCAATGCAGGGTGCAGCTGCCGGCTTGGTGTTCCTTGCCGTCTTAGTGATTTTCGCCGCGATCGTGGTGGCCAAGTCCATCGCGTTGATTCCGCAGGCAGAGGCTGCCGTGATCGAACGGCTGGGCCGCTACAGCCGCACGGTCAGCGGACAGCTGACCCTGTTGGTGCCGTTCATCGACCGCATCCGCGCCCGCGTTGACCTGCGCGAGCGGGTGGTGTCGTTCCCGCCGCAACCGGTGATCACCGAGGACAACCTGACGTTGGCCATCGACACCGTGGTGTATTTCCAGGTCACCAACCCACAGGCCGCCGTTTACGAGATCAGCAACTACATCGTCGGTGTCGAGCAGTTGACCACCACCACGCTGCGCAACGTGGTCGGCGGGATGAATCTCGAGGAGACCCTTACCTCCCGAGACCTGATCAATCAGCAGCTGCGCGGCGTCCTTGACGAGGCCACCGGCCGCTGGGGGCTGCGGGTCGCCCGCGTTGAGTTGCGCAGCATCGATCCGCCGCCGTCGATCCAGGCGTCGATGGAAAAGCAGATGAAGGCCGACCGCGAGAAGCGCGCGATGATCTTGACCGCCGAAGGCCAGCGCGAATCGGCGATCAAGCAAGCCGAGGGCCAAAAGCAGGCGCAGATTCTGGAGGCAGAAGGCGCCAAGCAGGCCGCGATCCTGGCCGCTGAAGCCGACCGGCAGTCGCGAATGCTGCGGGCGCAGGGTGAACGCGCGGCGGCGTACCTGCAGGCCCAGGGGCAAGCCAAGGCCATCGAGAAGACGTTCGCGGCGATCAAGGCCGGCAGGCCGACGCCCGAACTGCTCGCCTACCAATACCTGCTCACCTTGCCCAAGATCGCGCAGGGCCAGTCGAGCAAGGTATGGGTGGTGCCCACTGATTTCGGGTCGGCGTTACAGGGTTTCACCAAGATGCTGGGCGCCCCCGGTGAGGATGGGGTCTACCGGTATCAGCCGTCGCCGGTCGAGCAAGATCTACCCAGGCCGGAGGACGACAGCGCCGAAGTTGCCGAATGGTTCTCCACCGAAACCGATCCCGCGATCGTCGAGGCGGTGGCCAAGGCCGAAGCGGACGCGCGCAAGCCGGTCGAAGGCGGGCTGTGAGAATGCTGTGAACTTATGCGGCGCTGGCCGTTTCGGGCACCAGAAAGCACACCAACACTTTGACGCCGAGTAACACCGGAAGCCAGGCCAAGGCGGCGGGCAGCGGCAGCCAGATCAGGTTGACCATCGCCAGTATGAACGTGAGGCAAAGTGCGGCAGCACCTTTTAAGTCCGGTTGTGCCCACTCGATCACGACGGCCGCGCCGATCAGCAATCCGGCGTTGATGAGGGCCCATGCCACCCGGGATGAAATAGCGCCGCGAACGGAATCAGGTAGATCACGGCGTGCGCGATCACAAATCCGATTCGGAAACGACGGGCATCGGCGCGGTGATACCAGCGTTTGGCCGTCGTGCTCGAAATCGTGAAAATTCCGAAAATCAAATCGAACAGCATCACCGCGAGCACCGCGGTTTGCAGCGTCGACCACCCCCGCCAGCCCCCGGCGCGCCAGATGTAGATCCCGAGCAACGCCAACATCAACGCGCTGCCAACCGTGCCGACGATGATTTCGCCGCGACTGCGCGCAGGACCGAAGAACGTCCGCAGCACGGAGGGGTCGTGTTGGTAGGTGGTCATGACGTCGCTGGAGAGTCGACTCGCAGCTCCACCATTGGCAGCGGTGTGCCGGTCTCGCTGATCGGGCTGCCGAGCGTCTGCTCGAGTGCGGGCCTGAGCCATTCCCAGGCCCGAGGGTGACGACTGCGGTAACCGGCCAGCGTGCGGTCCGCCTCGGCTTGGTCGAGGACGCGTGCGCTGGCCGGTACCGGTGCATGGCTCCCGACATAGACACGCACACGCGGGTTGGCCTGGATGTTGCGGAACCACTCGGCTTTTGCGCCGAAGCCAGACACCACCACATAGGTGTCCGATGCCGGGTGATCGACGACCTCGAGCACGACGTAGCGTCGGGCGCCGGATTTGCGGCCGATGTGTTCAAGCATCAGCAGCCGCGACCCGAACAATGCTCCCGCGCGGGCGCGGTAGATCCAGATCGGGGCACGCATCAGCCGACGCGACCGCAGAATACGCGCAGCGACATTGGCAAGACCCGTCGGCGGACCGGTAGTGGACAATGTGCTCTCCCTTCTGTTGTTCAGCGGCTGCGAAGCCCGTCCCGATAAATCGTGAAAACTTCTGTGGCCCAACGGGTTATACCTTCGGTAGAGAGTGGGTCGACGCCGAGCACTTCGGTGAGCCGCGCGCGCAGGGTCAGCACGGCCAGGTCGTTGACCAACAGGAACGCAGCGCGTACCGCCGGGTCCTGGCCGGCACTGGCGATTCCGGCGGTGACCATGGCCTCGAGAGTCTGCTCGCTGACCCGATGAAGCCGCGCGAACAACGCCGACCCGGCCGCACCCCCGCTGATCAGCATTCGGCTCAGATACCCCGGGATCGCGGAGTCGGGCGGTAGGTGGGTGGCCAGACCGTCGAGCATGCCCGGCGTGACTTCCGGCTGTAATTCAGAAGTCGCTGTGCGCGCGGTTATCTCGGCGAGCAGCGCCTCCAGGCTGGCAACGACATAGCTGTCGACCGCCTCCACCAGCCCCTCCTTCGAGCCGTAGTGCCGCACCAGCAGCGCCGGCGACACCTGGGCCGCGGCGGCGATATCGCGCATCGTGACGGCGTCCGGACCGCGCTGGGCGAACAACCGCAGCGCTTCGTCGCGGATACGGGCCCGGGCGGTGCGGTCGTCGGGCAGGGGTGAATGCACATTTACTATTGTAAACGTTTGTTTAGTCCGCCCGAGCGCGGGAGGTCAATGGTGTGGTCGCTGAATGTAGTTTGCCGAACGGGCTATGGCCGGTTCGTCATCCGCGTAACGCCGGCTCGGGGTCCGCGGCATCGGCGACCCGCGTCCGATGCTGGCGGCGGTGGTGACGAATCTCATAGGACAGCAATGCCACCCCGACGGCCCCGATGCACACCGACACCAATAAGAGCAGCGGGCTGAGGTCACCGGTGAGTGCGTCACCGAGGATCACTATTGCCGTGGTCCCCGGAAGCACGCCCACCAGCGTCGCCAGTGTGTAGGGCACTACCCGCACCGCCGACGCCCCGACGGCATAGTTGAGCACCGAAAACGGCACCGCCGGAATCAATCGCAGCGACATGACCGCCGGCCAGCCACGGTCACGCAGCCGCGCGTTCAGCGTCGCCACGGCGTCGTGGCGAACCAGACGGCTGAGTCGCCAACCGGCCGCGCGCACCAGCAGCAATGCGATTACCGCGCTGGTGGTGCTGGCCCCCACCGCGAGCGCTACGCCCAGCACCGGCCCGAACAGCAGCCCGGCCGCCAGCGTGAACGCGGTACGTGGGAACGGCAAAACGGTGATGACGATGTGCGCGCCCAAAAACGCGAGTGGGAACCACGGGCCCACCGACTTGGCCCAGTCGCGCAGCTGCACCGCAGTCGGCAGCGGAACCAGCAGCGCGACCGCGACCAGGACCATAACGGCGGCGGCCGTCACCGCGATCCGCCGGCGCGGCACCTGGCGTGCCGTCGTGATCACGGTCGAACCCAGTCCCCGCAGCGTTTCCGCGATCTTGTTCCTGGCGATCTTGTTCGTGGCGATCTTGTTTGTGGCGGAAGTCGTCACAATGTCCAGACTACGGGCCAGAAGTGCACAACTCACTTCACGCGCCGGGCGATTCGTCTTTGCCTGCAGCACCTCCCCGCAGAGCCGCCGACGGCTATCAATTAGCCTGGTTAGCAACCGCAAGGCCCGCTTACGGGCGCTACTTGCTGCGAAAACAGGAGCCGCCGGTGTCTCTCGATGTGTCCGCCGACCCCGCCGACCTGGGGCAGGGCCACGCCCGTTGGCGCGCGGCGGTGGCCGAGGTGCTGGCCAAAAGCATGCGACGCGATGCCGACCAGCTCGGCACGGAACCCGAGCGCCTGCTGGACACCCCGACGTATGAGGGGTTCGCCATCAGGGCGCTCTACACCGCATTGGACGCTCTGCCCGAACGCCCGCTGCCCGGCGAGTGGCCCTATGTCCGCGGCGCCGACGCGCTGCGTGACGTCAACTCGGGCTGGAAGGTCGCCGAGGCGTTTCCCAGCAACGGCGCCAACGATAACGCCGGACTTTTGGCGGCGCTCACCAACGGGGTGAGCGCGCTGGTGCTCCGTGTCGGCGACGCCGGGGTGGCGCCGGCACAACTCGAGCAACTGCTCACCGGGGTGTACCTGGACCTGGTGCCGATCATCGTCGACGCCGGAGCCGACTACACCGCGGCGGCCGATGTGCTGCTGGGCCTGCTCACGCGGCTGGACACCGCGACGACGTTGTCGGTCGACTTGGGAGCTGACCCGTTGACCGCACCGCTGTCGGCACGCCCGGCGCCGTCGCTCGAGGAGGTGATCGCGACCGCGAAGCGGATGCCGCACGGCCGCGGCGTGCGGTCGATCACCGTCGACGGCCCCACTTTCCACAATCTGGGCGCCAACGCGGCCTGGGAGCTGGCCGGCAGCATCGCGGCCGCTGTGGTCTACCTGCGGAAGCTGGACGAATCCGGCATGCCGATCGATAAAGCCTTGCAGCAGATCAGTTTTCGCCTCGCCGCAGACGACGACCAGTTCATGACGATCGCCAAGATGCGGGCGGCTCGTCAGCTGTGGGCGCGGGTAGCCGAAGTCGTGGGCGAACCCGCGGGCGGCGCGGCGGTCATCCACGCCGAGACCTCGCTGCCGATGATGACGCAGCGCGACCCGTGGGTGAACATGCTGCGCACCACGCTGGCCGCCTTCGGCGCCGGGGTCGGTGGAGCCGACACCGTGCTGGTGTTGCCGTTCGACGTGGCGATTCCCGGCGGCTTCCCGGACATGTCGACGGCCTTTTCCCGCCGCATCGCCCGCAACACCCAACTGCTGCTGCTCGAGGAGTCACATCTCGGCCGAGTGCTCGACCCGGCGGGCGGCTCATGGTACGTCGAGGACCTCACCGAACAACTCGCGCAGCAGGCCTGGCAGCACTTTCAATCCATCGAGGCACGCGGCGGATTTGTCGCCGCGCGCGACTATGTGGCCGGGCAGATCGCCGAGATCGCGGAGCGTCGCATCGACGACATCGCGCACCGCCGCACCGCCATCACCGGGGTCAACGAATACCCGAACCTCGACGAGCAGCCGCTGCCGAGAGCCGATTCGTCGTCTGCTGTCCGGCGTTATGCGGAGGGCTTCGAGGCGCTGCGGGACCGTTCGGATGCCTACCTGCAGCGCACCGGGTCACGTCCGCAGGTGCTGCTGCTGCCGTTGGGGCCGCTGGCCGAGCACAATATTCGGGCGACGTTCGCGGCCAACCTGTTGGCCTCCGGCGGTATCGAAGCAGTCAACCCCGGGCCCGTGGACGCCGCGGGCGTGGCCGAGGCCGTCGCGGCGGCCAAGACCGACACCGCGGTCATCTGCGGCACCGACAAGCGCTATGCTGCGGAAGCCGCCGGCGTCGTCGAGGCTGCCCGCGGCGCCGGACTGCAGCGTATTTATCTGGCCGGCCCGGAAAAGGCGCTCGAGGGCGTCGCAGACGATCATCGACCGGATGACTATCTGACCGCGAACATCGATGCGGTCGACGCGTTGTCGAATCTGCTGACTCGGTTGGGAGCGTAATGACTGCAAGCATGTCCGCTGTCGGCAGCTTCGCCGACGTCCCGCTTCGCGGCGATCGCTCCGCTGATCCGGTCACCGAAGCCGCCGTCGCAGCGCACGTCGCCGCGGCAGCGTCGGCACACGGGTACACCGCGGACCAGCTCGACTGGCACACCCCGGAAGGCATTGCGGTCAAGCCGATCTACGTCGGCGCCGACCGCGACGCCGCGGTTGCCGGCGGTTACCCGCTGCACAGTTTCCCCGGTGAGCCACCATTCATCCGCGGTCCGTACCCGACGATGTACGTCAACCAGCCGTGGACCATCCGCCAGTACGCGGGGTTCTCCACTGCGGCGGAATCCAACGCGTTCTATCGACGCAACCTGGCCGCCGGGCAGAAGGGCCTGTCGGTGGCCTTCGACCTGGCCACCCACCGCGGATATGACTCCGACCATCCGCGCGTGCAGGGGGACGTTGGAATGGCCGGTGTGGCAATCGATTCCATTCTCGACATGCGACAACTCTTCGACGGGATCGACCTGTCGTCGGTCAGTGTGTCGATGACCATGAACGGGGCGGTGCTGCCGATCCTGGCGCTGTACGTGGTGGCCGCCGAGGAGCAGGGGGTGCCACCGGAGAAGCTGGCCGGCACTATCCAGAACGACATCCTCAAAGAGTTCATGGTGCGCAACACCTACATCTATCCGCCCAAGCCGTCGATGCGGATCATCTCCGACATCTTCGCCTACACCAGCGCCAAGATGCCGAAGTTCAACTCGATCTCGATCTCCGGCTACCACATCCAAGAGGCCGGTGCCACCGCCGATTTGGAGCTCGCCTACACCTTGGCCGACGGGGTCGACTACATCAAGGCGGGTCTGGACGCCGGCCTGAGCATCGACCAGTTCGCGCCTCGGTTGTCGTTCTTCTGGGGCATCGGGATGAACTTCTTCATGGAGATCGCCAAGCTACGCGCGGGCCGGCTGCTGTGGAGTGAGCTCGTCAACGAGTTCGGGCCGAAGAATCCGAAATCGCTGTCCCTGCGCACCCATTCGCAGACCTCGGGATGGTCGCTGACAGCGCAGGACGTGTTCAACAACGTCGCCCGCACATGCATCGAGGCGATGGCCGCCACCCAGGGGCACACCCAGTCGCTGCACACCAATGCCCTCGACGAAGCGTTGGCGCTGCCCACCGACTTCTCGGCTCGCATCGCCCGAAACACTCAGCTGGTGCTGCAGCAGGAGTCCGGCACCACCCGCCCGATCGATCCTTGGGGCGGTTCGTACTACGTGGAGTGGCTGACCCACCAACTGGCGCAGCGTGCCCGTGCACACATCCGCGAGGTCGCCGAGCACGGCGGCATGGCCCAGGCCATCGACGATGGCATTCCCAAGATGCGCATCGAAGAGGCTGCCGCGCGCACCCAGGCCCGCATCGATTCGGGGCGCCAGCCGGTGATCGGGGTCAACAAGTATCAGGTGGACGAGGACCACGAAATCGAAGTCCTCAAGGTCGACAACAGCCGGGTCCGCGCCGAGCAGCTGGCCAAACTGCAACAGCTGCGGGCAAATCGGGATCAGGGCGCCGTGGAGCACGCGCTCGCCGAGCTGAGCCGCGCCGCCGCTGCGCAGAGGCCGGCGGGCAGCCGGCCAGACCCAGATCGGCTGGGCGACAACCTGCTGGCGTTGGCCATCAACGCGGCCCGGGTCAACGCCACCGTGGGAGAGATCTCCGACGCACTGGAGAAGGTGTACGGGCGGCACCAAGCCGAGATTCGCACTATCGCGGGGGTGTACCGGGATGAGGCCGGAAAGGTGAGCAGTATCGCCAAAGCCACTGAGCTGGTGGAGAAGTTCGCCGAGGCCGATGGCCGCAGGCCGCGCATCCTGGTGGCCAAGATGGGCCAGGACGGTCACGACCGCGGTCAGAAGGTGATCGCAACGGCGTTCGCCGACATCGGTTTCGACGTCGACGTCGGGTCGCTGTTTTCCACCCCGGAAGAGGTGGCCCGCCAAGCCGCCGACAACGACGTGCACGTGATCGGGGTGTCATCGCTGGCCGCCGGCCACCTGACATTAGTGCCGGCGTTGCGCGACGCGCTCGCCGAGGTTGGCCGGCCCGACATCATGATCGTGGTCGGCGGAGTCATTCCGCCCGGGGACTTCGACGAGCTCTACGCCGCGGGGGCGGCCGCCATCTTCCCACCCGGAACGGTCATCGCCGACGCCGCAATCGGCTTGCTGCACAAGCTTGCCGAGCGGCTGGGCTATTCACTCAGCTAGATGGCCGCTTACGACGACACCGTCGAAGACCTGGCGGCGGCTGTGCGCGGTGGCGACCGTGCCGCGCTGCCGCGGGCAATCACGCTGGTCGAGTCCACCCGCCCGGATCACCGCGACCAGGCGCAGCAATTGCTGTTGGCGCTGATGCCGGAGGCCGGAAGCTCCCACCGCGTCGGGATCACCGGCGTCCCGGGTGTGGGAAAGTCCACCATGATCGAGGCGCTGGGCATGTATTTGATCGAGCGCGGGCATCGGGTGGCGGTGCTGGCGGTGGACCCGTCGTCGACGCGCACCGGCGGCTCGATTCTGGGCGACAAAACCCGAATGCCGCAGCTGGCGATCCATCCCGACGCCTACGTCCGCCCGTCGCCGACATCGGGAACGCTTGGCGGCGTCGCCAAAGCCACCCGCGAGACCATAGTGTTGCTGGAGGCCGCCGGGTTCGACGTGATCCTGGTCGAGACGGTCGGCGTGGGCCAGTCCGAGGTCGCGGTGGCTCAGATGGTCGACACCTTCGTCTTCTTGACCCTGGCGCGCACCGGAGATCAGCTGCAGGGCATCAAAAAAGGGGTGCTGGAGCTGGCCGACATCGTTGTGGTGAACAAGGCCGACGGCGAGCACTTGGCCGAGGCGCGCTCGGCGGCACGTGAGCTCTCCGGCGTCATCCGGCTCATCTATCCGCGCGAAACACTATGGCGTCCATCGGTTCTCACGATGAGCGCGCTGGAGAAAACCGGGCTATCGGAGTTATGGGAGACCGTCGAGAAGCATCGGCGGGTACTGACCGAGGCGGGGGAGTTCGAGGCGCGCCGACGTGCCCAGCAGGTCGACTGGACCTGGCAGATGGTGCGTGATGCGGTCCTCGATCGGCTGCTGTCCAATCCCCAGGTGCGCAAAATCCGCGCCGAAGTGGAGCGCCAGGTGATCGCGGGCGAGCTGACCCCGGCACTCGCCGCTCAGGAAATCCTCAGGGTTGCGTCAGGGTAACAATAGAATAACGTCAGATTTTTCTGCGAAACGCAGTCGCTAGATTCGATATATGCGGCTCGAAGTCGTGGGAAATCGCCGGTCGGTGCTTCCGCGCGGCGTCCACGGCGCGGCCGATCCACACTTCGCCGGCGTCGTCCGCAGCTTTGCCGCCATGTTCCCGGCGCGCCGGTTCGGCGGCGGTGCCCTGGCGGTCTACCTCGACGGCAAACGGGTCGTCGACGTCTGGACGGGCTGGTCGGACCGGCGCGGTCGCACACCGTGGACGGCGGACACCGCACCGATGGTGTTTTCGGCCACCAAGGGCATGGCATCCACCGTCATCCACCGGCTGGTCGACCGCGGTCTGATCGACTACGACGCGCCGGTCGCCGAATACTGGCCGGAGTTCGGCGCTAACGGCAAAGCCGGCATCACCGTGCGCCAGGTGCTGCGGCATCGGGCCGGCCTGTCGGCGCTCAACGGCGCCAACCAGCAGGACCTGCTTGATCACGAGCTGATGGAGCAGCGAATCGCCGCTGCTTCGCCCGGCGTTCTGCTGGGCAAACCCGCCTATCACGCGCTGACTTACGGCTGGCTGATGTCGGGCCTGGCCCGCGCCGTCACCGGTAAGGGCATGCGGGTGCTGTTCCGCGAGGAGTTGGCCGAGCCGCTCGGCACCGACGGGCTGCATCTGGGTCGACCGCCGGCTGAGGCGCCGACCAGGCCGGCGCAGATCATCATGCCGCAAAGCACAATCCCTAACCCGTTATTCGACGCGGTCGCACCCAAGATCGCCGCGCTCCAGCTGTCGGGTGGATTCGGGGCGATGTATTTCCCCGGCGCGAAAGCCGCTGTGCGGGGCGACATCCCGCTGCTCGACGGGGAGCTTCCCGCCGTCAACGGGGTGGTGACGGCCCGCGCACTGGCCAAAATGTACGGGGCCATCGCCAACGGCGGCGTCATCGACGGCGCCCGGTTCTTGTCCCGGGAGCTGGTGGCGGGCTTGACGGGACGTTACAGCCTGCGGCCGGACCGAAACATCCTGGTGCCGTTGTCCTTCCACCTGGGCTACCACAGTGTGCCGTTCGGTGTGGTGCCCGGATTCGGCCACGCCGGCCTGGGTGGCTCGGTCGGATGGGCTGATCCGGCGAGTGGATTGGCATACGCCTTCGTGCACAACCGGTTACTGTCGCCGTTCGTGCTGGTGGACCACGTGGGGCTGGTTTCGACCGGCGCGCTGTTGCGACGGGCCGCTGCACAGGCCCGCAAACACGGATTCGAGCGGGTCACCGAGTTCGGCGCCCGATTCCCCGAGCGGGGAGCTGTCGCGGGCTGACGAAAACCGGGCGCCCGCCACCAAGTGGCGAGCGCCCGGGTAGGGGTTGTGCTGTTAGGCCCAGCTGGAGCCGACGGCGGAGTCGGTGCTGGCCATGTTGTTGCCGGCGGCCTGTACCTTTTGGCCGTGGGCGTTGGCCTGCTCGTAGATCACCTGGAAGTTGCGACCCAACTGGGTGATGAACTCCTGGCAGGCCACCGAACCGGCACCACCCCAGAAGTCACCGGCGGCCAGCACATCACGAATGATGGCCTGGTGTTCGGCCTCTAAGGCGGCGGCCTGGGCGCGGATCAGCGCACCGTGGGCATCGACATCGCCGAACTGGTAGTTAATCGTCATCTTTGTTCTCCCAATGTCTTTCAGCTGCTCAGGATCTGCTGGCTGGCCTGCTCTTGTTGTTCGTAGTTGTTGGCGTCGCGGATCAGCCCGTCGCGCACCCCGTGCAGCATGTTGACGATGTTGCGAAACGCGGTGTTCATCTGGGCCATGGTGTCGTGTGAGGTCATCTGGGCTGTGCCGCTCCAGCCGGCACCGGCGATGTTCATCGAGGATGCCCACATCTTGCGGGCCTCGTCCTCGACGGTCTGAGCGTGCACGTCAAAACGGCCCGCCATGTCCCGCATCGCGTGCGGGTCGGTCATAAAGCGTGTTGGCATTTACCTGTCTCCTTAGCTCGATTTAGCTCGATGTCATTGCTTGTCTACGAGGCATTGATTCAACGGCATCCCCTCCTGCTAGCCGCCTGCCGGTGTCTTCGGTATGACCTTGGGCGTCTTGGCAGCCATGGCGCTCAGTCCGCGCCCGCTCAGTGCACCCATCAGCGCCTGTCCGTAGGGGCCTCCGGGGATGCCGCTCGCTGCCGGCGCCGAGACGGTGGGGGCACTGACACTGGTGGCGGGTAGCACCGGCGCGGCCCTGGTCAGCCCGGGCCCCTGCAACGCCTGCGACCACGCCTGGGGGATCGACATACCGCCCAGCCGATGCGCACCGGCCAGTTGCGCGGAGATCTGCCCTGCCCACGACCTGAGTTGGTTGGAGACGCCGCCGGTGATCAGTTGCATCTTCCCGTCGACCAATTGGGCGACCTGGTTCAGCAGGCTCTCGCCCATGCTGCTCAGACCGCCCATCGACGAGGAACCCATCTGGCCCATCCGGGCCAGCTGCATGAGCATGCTCATCGGGTAGAGCGCGAAGCGGGCCGGCACAGCGCCCAGGTTCGCCAGCGAGGTCAGGTTCGCAACGTCCGACGCGTCGTTCAGACCTAGAATGCCCATCACGGCATCAACCCACGTGGGGGTGCCCTCGGCGGCGTCCAATGGCGCCGCCGCCAGCGCTTGCGGCGCCATATTCGTCGCATTTGTCGTCGCGTTGCTGGCCAGGCTCTGGGCATTCGCGACGGCTTGCGCGGGTGAGCCGTTGGCGACCTCCGGCGCCGGTGTGTGCTGCGGCAACGCGCTCGTGGCCTGCTGCGAGGCCACCGCGTAGGTGTCCATCGCCGCGCCGTCCTGCGCCCACATCTCCATGTACTGCGCTTCGGTGGCCGCGATCGCCGGGGTGTTCTGCCCCAGAATGTTGGTTGCGACCAGGGCTGCCAACAGCGCCCGGTTGGCCGCGATCACCGGGGGCGGCACCGACGCCGCCCGAGCGGCTTCGAACGCGGCCGCGCCCGCCGCGGCCTGTGCCGCTGCTTGCTCAGCCTGCGCAGCGGTGGCGTTGATCCAGGCAACGAACGGGGCAGCGGACGCCGCCATCGCGGCCGACGACGGACCCACCCACGGCCCTGTTGTCAGGTTGGTGATCACCGACTGATAGCCGGCGGCGGCTGTCGACAGCTCGGCAGCCAACGAACTCCACGCCGTCGCCGCGGTCAACAACGAACTCGAACCCGGCCCGGTGTAAATCAGCCCGGAGTTGATCTCGGGCGGAAACATCATGAACGTCATACTCGACCCCGGTTAACCGGTGGCTGACGCGTTGGCGGCCTCCGCGTTGGCATACGACGCGGCACTGGCCTGCAAGGTGGCCACCAACTGCTGGTGAACCGCCGCAGCCTGTGCTGCAACCTGCTGATAAGCCTGCGAGTGCGCAACGAACTGCGAAGCCATCAAAGCCGACACCATGTCCGCCGCCGGTGGAACCACCGCCCCCGTCGGCCCGGCCGCCGCTGCGCTCTGGGCGATCATCCCGTCGCCGATTCCTGCCAAACTCCCCGCGGCCGCGGACAAGATGCCCGGGTCCGTAGTTAAGTACGACACTGCCTACCTCCTCCAAGACTGCCGTCAACCTCTGCTGGCGGACCATTCCAGGGCCGTGAGCATCGATTGACCCCTCCCGCGGCCAATGCCTAGGCACATGGGCTAGGAAATCTTATGCGTTCCGCCCCAAGTTTGGCACCTGATTTCGGAAATAAAATACTTAGGAAAATTGTCTTCACCGGGCCCTTGGGCGGCGCGCCCGATCATACCGCCGCGCCCTCTCCGAGCGGCACTGATGAGGTCGGTATGGTGACCGCGTGACCGGGCAGCCGAGGCTATACATCTTTCCCCACGCGGGTGGCTCACCGCAGTATTACGTGCCCTTCGCCCGGGCGTTCGCCAGCGACATCAAGCGCATCGCCGTGCAATATCCGGGTCGGCGCGGCGCGCACGACCTCGGGTCGTTCACCAGCATTCCCGATCTCGCCGACCAAGTGTGCACGATGGTTTCACCGGAGGATCGCAGCGAGCAGAAGATCGCGTTTTTCGGTCACAGCATGGGCGCCCTGGTGGCATTCGAGGTGGCCCGCCGGTTCGAAGCGGCGGGGAATCCCATTGCGGCCCTGTTCGTTTCGGCGAGCGCCGCACCCGGCAGGATCGGCTACGAGTACATTCCCGAGTCCGACCGCGGCCTGCTCGGCGCGGTCAGCGAGATGACGGGCGTGAATCCGGAGTTCCTCGAGAACGAGGAATTCGCCGCCAAGATCCTGCCGACGCTGCGCGGACTCAAGGCCATCTCGAAGTACGACTGCCCGCCCGACGCGAAGTTGTCGTGTCCGATCCACGCGTTCTACGGCGACAACGACGAAGTCGCCACTGCCGAGAAGGTCGCGCCTTGGTCAGAGCGCACCACGTCGGAGTTCACCGCGCGAGAGTTCCCCGGACACCATTTCTACTTGATTGATCACTTACCGGAGTTGGTTGCCGACGTCGAGAGCAAGATCTTGTTGCGTTGCGCGGAGCATTAGCACACCAATTCTGAGTATTTTCTGAATGAAATCTGACAATTGTCTGTATGCAAACACGCGACAAATAGCGTCCGTCGTAGCTGTGATCCAGATGAATTTTTCGTTACTTGCCCCGCCCGAGTGCGGGGCGCGCAAGCGATATACCTGCCGTTCCGCCGGTGAGGGCGGCACGTCGGTATCGGTGAAAGCGGCGGATTACCTGCCCTGATATCAGGCGTCGCGGCGGCGGCCAGCGGATTGGGACCACGGCTGCGGATCCGAAATGCGCTCAGGTCGCTCTAAGGTGTGTTTGAGGCCATACTTGGATTTTCGTCCGAGAGAAGGGATACCCCTGTTAACCTCTTGCACCACAAGCGCCCCACCAGCGATACCACATTTCGCTGGTTCACGGGTCCTGGATCTAGAAGGGTATGTCGATGCCAGTGAGCCAAGCTTCCATCCCTGACGTGCTGGCGGCGTGGGCCCGGCAACAGCCGGATGCACCGGCGTACACGTTCCTCGACTACGACGTTGACCCTGCCGGATACTCCGAGACATTGACCTGGTCTCAGGTCCTCACTCGGGTCCAGGTGGTCGCCGCGGAACTGGCTTCGTGTGGGGTGCCGGGCGATCGCGTCGCGATTGCCGCGCCGCAGGGTCTGGAATACGTCATCGGCTTCTACGGCGCGATGGAGGCGGGCTTCATCGCGGTTCCGCTGCCCGTACCCCAGTTCGGCGCGCATGACGAACGGACGAGCGGCGCCCTCAAGGACAGCTCGCCGGTGGCGATCCTGACGACCTCGGCGGTCGTCGACGACGTAGTCGCATGCGCCAACGGGCTTCCCGGCACGCCTCCGGTAGTCATCGAGATCGACGCTTTGGACCTCGACTCGCCGCCGGCCTGGGCGCCCGCGAAGCGGCCGCAATGCAAAACCGCACTGCTGCAATACACTTCAGGCTCGACCCGCTCGCCGGCTTCCGTCGTGGTCAGCCACAAGAACATCCTCGCCAATATCGAGCAGGTGAAACAAGACTACTTCGAGGCCGAGGGAGCGATTCCTCCGCCGGACACCACGTTGGTGTCCTGGCTGCCCATCTACCACGACATGGGCCTGCTGCTGGGTGTCACCGGCGCGCTGACGTTGGGGTTGCACTCGGTGTTGATGAGCCCGATGGCGTTCCTGCAGAAGCCTGCCCGCTGGATCCAGGCGCTGGCCACCCACACCCGCAGTTTCACCGCGGTGCCGAACTTCGCGTTCGAACTCGCTGCGCGACGGACCTCCGACGCTGATATGGCCGGGCTGGACCTCGGGCATGTGCACACCGTGCTCAGCGGAAGTGAACGCGTGCACGCCGCGACGATCCGGCGATTCCTGGATCGGTTCGCCGCGTTCAACTTCCCGCCGGAAGCGCTCAAGCCGTCCTACGGCTTGGCGGAGGCGATGGTGTACGTGGCCTCGTCCGGGCCCGGGCGGCCCCCGACAGTGGTGCGTTTCGACTACGAGAAGCTGTCGGCCGGCCACGCGGAAGCCTGCGAAACCGGAACCGAGCTGGTCAGTGTCGGCATTCCCCGCGCCAGCACGATTCGGATCGTCGACCCGGAGACCCGGATCGAGAACCCGGCCGGCAAGGTCGGGGAGATCTGGCTGCACGGCGACAACATCGCCAATGGCTATTGGCGCAAGCCTGAACAGTCACAGCGCACCTTCGGCGGGCAAATCGTCGATCCCTCGCCGGGCACCCCGGCCGGGCCTTGGCTGCGGACTGGAGACCTCGGTGTGATCTACGGCGGTGAGTTGTTCATCATCGGCCGCATCAAAGACCTGTTGATCGTGGACGGGCGTAACCACTACCCCGACGACATCGAGGCCACGACGCAGGAGATCAGTGGTGGCCGCGTGGCGGCGATCTCGGTGCAGGACGACCGCACGGAGCGGCTGGTCGTGATCGCCGAGATGAAGAATCGGGGCAGCTCCGATGAGGAAATGCTGAGCAAGCTGCGCGCGGTGAAGCAGGAAGTGACATCGGCGATCACCAAGACGCACGGGTTGCGGGTGTCTGACCTCGTGCTGGTGCCGGCCGGTTCCATCCCGATCACCACCAGTGGCAAGATCCGCCGCTCCTCGTGCGTCGAGGTTTACCAGCAAAACGAGTTCACCAGGCTGGACGCCACCGTATGACGTCTTTCGGCAGCGTCGAACGGCGTAGTTAGTGGGTGTCTATAAGGCTTGACACCGCAACGGAGTACCACAATGTCGGCAACTGAATCTCCGCCCGTTGTGTTGCAGGGTCAGGTCCGCCACGCGTCGGCTGTCGCGAAAAAAGAATCACTGTCTAACAAGCTTTTCGGAAGGTTGGGTTGAACGCGATGGCTGCTGCACCGGATCGTCGCGGCATCATCGCCGACGCGTTACGCAAGATCGACGATTTGACCGCCCGTCTGGAAGTCGCCGAGAAGGGTGACACCGAGCCGATCGCGGTGATCGGGGTGGGGTGCCGGTTCCCCGGCGGGGTGGACAGTGCCAGCCAGTACTGGCAGTTTCTGCAAGACGGCCTGGACGGCATCGTGCAGGTGCCCCCGGAACGCTGGGACGCTGACGCCTTCTATTCCGACGACCACAGCGTGCCGGGGACGATCTGCAGTCGGAAGGGGGGTTTTCTCACGTCGTGGCGGCCCGACGAGTTCGACGCAGAGTTCTTCGGTCTGTCCCCGCGCGAGGCCGCCGCGATGGATCCCCAGCAGCGGTTGCTGCTCGAAGTGGCCTGGGAGGCATTGGAGAACGCGGGTATCACCGCCCCGACCATCCGCGGCAGCCAAACCTCGGTTTTCGTCGGAATGACCACCTATGACTACACCTTGACCCTGGCCGGACGGTTGCCGCCCGAAGAAGTCGACCCGCACGTTCCGTTCGGAAACGCGGCGAACTTCGCCGCCGGCCGGTTGGCGTACTTCCTGGGCGTGCACGGCCCGGCGATCGTGATCGACACGGCGTGTTCGTCGTCGCTGGTCGCCATCCACCTGGCTTGCCAGAGCCTGCGCCGACGGGAAAGTGACCAGGCGCTGGCCGCCGGGGTCAACCTGATGCTCAGTCCGGAAAACAGCGTGGCCACCTCGCGGTGGGGGATGTTGGCGCCCGACGGGCGCTGCAAGGCATTTGATGCCGACGCCGACGGCTATGTGCGCGGTGAGGGTTGCGGAGTGGTAGTGCTCAAGCGACTCGGCGACGCGTTGCGCGACGGCGATCCGGTGCTGGCCGTGGTGCGCGGTTCGGCGGTCAACCAGGACGGCCCCAGCAGTGGGCAAACGGTGCCGAACGGACCGGCGCAGCAGGCGTTGCTGCGCCAGGCGCTGAGCGCGGCGCGGTTGCAGCCCGCAGACATCGACTACATCGAGGCACACGGCACCGGAACGGCGCTCGGCGACCCGATCGAATTAGGCGCGTTGACAGAGGTTTTCGGTAACCGCAACGGCGCGGCGCCGTTGGTCCTCGGCTCGGTGAAAACCAATCTGGGTCACCTGGAATCTGCCGCGGGTATCGCCGGGTTCATCAAGACCGTGCTCAGTGTGCAGCACGGCTACATTCCGCAGCATCTGCATTTCACTCAGTTGACGCCGAACGCCGTCGAGGGCGCTTCGCGGTTCACCATCGCCGCCAAGGGCATGGAGTGGCCACCGGTCGACCGGGTGCGGCGGGCCGGTGTGTCGTCGTTCGGGGTCAGCGGCACCAATGCGCATGTGATAGTCGAGCAGGCCCCGCCGCGGGAACCTTCGAAAACCACTGCTGCCCAAGATGATCCGATCCTGACCACGTTAGTAGTGTCGGGGAAGACTCCTGCCCGTATCGCGGCGATGGCCGCCACGCTGGCCGACTGGATGACCGGCGAGGGCGCCGACGTCCCGCTGGCCGATGTGGCGCACACCGTCAACCACCACCGTACCCAGCACAAGATCTTCGCCACGGTATGTGCCCGTGACCGTGCGCAGGCAGTGGCCGGGCTACGCGCCCTGGCCGCCGGCGAATCAGCAGTCGGCGTCGTGGGCCCGCACCAGGGAGTCTGCAAGCCGGGCAAGGTTTTCGTGTACTCGGGCCAGGGTTCGCAGTGGCCCGGCATGGGCCGGCAATTGCTGGCCGACGAGCCCGCGTTCGTGGCCGCGGTCGAGGAGTTGGAGCCGCTGTTCGTCGAGCATGTGGGGTTCTCGCTGCGGCAGGTGTTGGCCGACGGTGAACCGGTATCAGGAGATGCGCGGGTGCAGCCGGTGTTGATGGGGCTGCAGTTGGCGCTGACCGCGTTGTGGCGCTCCTATGGCGTGGAGCCCGATGCGGTGATCGGGCATTCGATGGGAGAGGTGACCGCCGCGGTGGTGGCGGGGGCGCTGAGCCCGGCCGAAGGGCTGCGGGTGATCGCCACCCGGTCGCGGCTGATGTCGCGACTGGCCGGCCAGGGTGCGGTGGCGCTGGTGGAGCTGGACGCCGAGGCCGCCGAAAAGCTGCTCGCCGACTTCGCCGAGGTGAGCGTGGCGGGTTTCCTCTCGCCGCGCCAGACCGTCGTCGCGGGTTCGGTTGCGCAGGTCGACGCGGTGATCGCCGCCGTGACCGCACAGGAGCGTTTCGCGCGGCGGGTGAACATGGAAGTCGCGTCGCACACCGCGCTGATGGATCCTGTTCTGCCCGAACTGCATTCGGCGCTGGAGGATTTGGCGCCCAAGGCGCCGAGGATTGCGTTCTTCTCCACGGTCGCCGACGGTGACATGGGCGCCGCTGCGCCCCTGTTGGACGCGGAGTATTGGGTGGCCAACGTGCGCCGGCCGGTGCGGCTACGGCAAGCCGTCAGCGCCGCCGCCGACCAGCACGCCACCTTCATCGAAATCAGCCCGCATCCCATGCTGACGCACGCCGTCACCGAGACGCTGGAATCGACCCACCATCACAGCATCGCTACGTTGTTGCGCGACGGCGACGACACGGTCAGCTTCCATACCAATCTCAACAGGACCTACGTCGCGGCGCCGCCGCAGACGCCGCACCCACCCGAGCCGCATCCCGTGCTGCCCAGTACGCCGTGGCAGCACACCCAGCATTGGATTAGCGCCGAAAACCGGGTGCGGGCAACGGAATCAGCGCCCAGGCCCGGGACGCTACTCGGCGAGCACATGACGATCACTACCACGCCGACCACCCACTTGTGGCAGGCGCGGCTTGCTCCCGCGACCAAACCGTATCCGGGTTCCCACCAGAACCACGGGGTCGAGCTTGTTCCGGTATCTGTTCTGCTGCAGACACTTTCGACGGCGGCAGCCGGATGTGGCGCATCAACTCTGTCGGACGTGCGATTCGAGTACCCGATCATCGTCGACGAGCCACGCGTGATCCAGGTGGTCGCCGACGGCGCAACCGTGACCGTGTCGTCAAGTGCGGCGGCGCAGGATGGCGAGCAACATTGGGTCAGGCACGTCAGCGCCCAACTCGGCGGCCCGCTGCATGGCAGTCAACCGCGACCCCGCGGCGACGACGAAACGCCGGGCACCCAGCACACCGACTTCGAAGATGAGTCGGTGACCTCGTTGTGGCGGGCATGGGGCAGTGAAGGCCGGCCGTTCGACTGGTCGATCAATTCCTGCCGCTCCTCGGGCAGCCGGCTGGTGGCCGACGTCGAGGTGTCCGACGCTTCGGCCGTCGGGCACTTCGACGCGGCCGTGCACATCGCCCGCCTGCTGGACAGCGCCAACCCGCGGCTGATGGTCCCGGCCGCGGTCGCCGGCGTTCAGTTCCCCGCCGACCTTGACGAGCGACGTGCCCGCATCGAGGTATATCGCCGTGGCGGCAGCGACGACGAGCTGGTCGTCGACATCACGGTGACGGCGCCCGACGGCAGTAGGTGCATCGATATCCGCGCACTTCGCTACACGGCGGTGGACTCGACGGTGGCGCCATCGCGCAACCAGGATCCCGCCGCGATGGTGCACGTCATCGAATGGCAGCCACTGCAGCCCGACCCACAGCAGAATGGCGCTGTTCGAGACACGCTCGCGATCGTCGGAGACGACGGCATCGCGGGTGCTTTCGCCGCCGCCGGTTACGTCTCGGGGGCCGTCGCCGACGCGCGATACGTCCTCTATGTGCCCGAGCTGCGGCCCGACGAGCCCGACCTCGACTGCGCGGTTCGCGTTTCACTGGAAGTGGCCGACCTGGTGCGCCGGCTGGCCGAGCGCGACGATGACCACCCGGTCACGCTGTGGATCGTCACTCAGGGTGTTCGCGAAGGCGCCTCGGACGCGGCGGTTCGGCAGAGTTTCCTGTGGGGGACGGCCGGGGTCATCCGGGCCGAGCAGCCACAGCTGTGGGGTGGCCTGGTCGACCTTCCGGCCGAAGCCCACATCAGCGACTGCGTCTCGGCGCTGTCCGGCATCTTGCCCACCCCGGCCAAGTCGATCGTTGCGCTGCGCGACGGCGAATTCGTCGTGCCGGACCTGGTGCCGGTCTCCGGCGAACCGGTGCGCGAGCCGTTGCGGTGCCGCCCGGATGCCGCATACCTGATCACCGGCGGCATGGGTGCACTGGGCCTGCTGACCGCCGGCTGGCTCGCCGACCACGGTGCGCGACGGCTGATCCTCGCCGGCCGCACGGCGTTGCCGCCGCGGCGCGACTGGGACAGCGACACCAACGACGCCGACACCCGCAACAAGATCGCCGCGATCCGGGCGCTGGAGCTGCGAGGTGTCGCGGTCGAGGCGGTGGCCCTCGACATCGGTTCGCCCGACGCGGTCCAGGGGCTGCTCGCCAAGCGCGACGCCGACGGGGCCGCACCGATCCGCGGCATCGTCCACGGGGCCGGTATCACCGATGCCCAGCTGTTGACCGAGCTCGAGGAGGGCCGCCTGCACCGCGCCATGTGGCCGAAAATCGCCGGTGCGCAGGTATTGCATGAGGCATTTCCGCCGGGAAGTCTCGACTTCTTGTTCTTCACCGCGGCCGCCGGCGCGGTCTTCGGTGTCCCCGGACAGGGCGCTTACGCGGCGGCCAACGCCTACCTCGACGGTTTGGCCCGGGCCCGCCGGCGGCAGGGTTGCCACACCGTCAGCCTGGACTGGGTGGCCTGGCGGGGACTCGGGTTCGGAGCCGACGCGCAAATCGCGGTGCAAGAACTCGAGCGGCTGGGCTCACGACCGGTCGACCCCGACGAAGCCTTCGCGGCCTGGGACCATCTGGAGCGCTACGACGTCGCTCAGGCCGTGATGGCCCCGATGCCGACGTCGGCCGGGCTGACCGAATCCGAGGCACACAGCACGTCACCGGCCTGGTCGCAGATGTCGCCCGAGGAGATGCGAAGTGAACTCGAGGACGGCTTGCGGACCATCCTTGCTCACGAGCTTTCGATGCCGGCAGCCGAACTCGACCTGGACCGGCCGTTCGCGGAGCTGGGCCTCAACTCGGTGATGGCAATGTCGGTTCGACGGGAGACTGAGCGGTTCGTCGGCATCGAGTTGTCGGCGACCATGCTCTTCAACCATCCGACCGTGTCGTCGCTAGCGAATTACCTCGCCAAAAAGCTCGTACCGCAGGAAAACCCGGACGACGACATCGATATGCTGACCGACTCGGCGAGCAGCGTGCTGGACGACTTGTTCGACAGCGTGGAATCGGCACCAGCCGGCAGTGAGAGGGGTGCTTGATGAGCCGTTTGGACGTCGCGCCATGACGGCGCAGTACGACGAGGAGGCACTGCGTTACTGGCTAGCCGACTATCTCGTCACCAACGTCGGCTGCAGCCCGGACGAAATCGACTTCGAGGTGTCGATGAGCGATCTCGGGCTGGGATCGCGCGATGCGGTGGTGCTCTCGGGGGAGCTCTCCGAACTGCTCAACCGGCGAGTCTCACCGGTGGAGTTCTGGCAGCACCCGACGATCGGCGACTTGGCGCGGTTCCTCGCAGGCGCTGAACCCGACGAGGACGCCGAGCCGGCAGCCGAAGCCGGGCGGGGCGCGTTGGACGAACCGATCGCGGTGATCGGCATCGGCTGCCGTTTCCCCGGCGGGGGCGTCGGACCCGACGGGTTCTGGGAATTTCTCTGCGAGGGCCGATCAGCGGTCACCGAGGTACCACCGGAGCGGTGGGCTCCCTTTGACGACGGCTCGCCGGAAGTCGGGGCGGCCCTGGCCCGCACCACTCGGTTGGGAGCTTTCCTGGAGGAGGTCGACGCGTTCGACGCGGAATTCTTCGACATCTCCAGCCGGGAAGCCGTCAAA
The DNA here is from genome assembly GCA_002101905.1 of Mycobacterium shimoidei. Taxonomy (GTDB): domain Bacteria; phylum Actinomycetota; class Actinomycetes; order Mycobacteriales; family Mycobacteriaceae; genus Mycobacterium; species Mycobacterium shimoidei. The sequence continues at coordinate 64,466 of LQPU01000015.1, forward strand.
ATGGACCCCCAGCAGCGAATGTTGCTGGAAGTCGCCTGGGAGGCGTTGGAGCACGCCGGGATTGCGCCGAGTTCGCTGCGGCGCTCGCAGACCGGGGTCTTCGCCGGTGCGTGCTACACCGACTACGGATACCTGGCGGCTCTCGATCTGGCCGGCGTCGACGCGTGGAGCAACCCCGGTGGGGCGCTGAGCATCATCGCCAACCGGCTGTCATATTTCCTGGATCTGCGGGGACCGTCGGTAACGGTGGATACCGCGTGCTCCTCGTCGTTGGTCGCACTGCATTTGGCATGTCAAAGCCTGCGCATCGGGGACTCGGATGTGGCTTTGGCGGCGGGGGTGAATCTGCTGCTGGCGCCCGGGGTCTTCCGTGCCTTCGATTCGACCGGCGCGTTGTCGCCGACCGGTGCCTGCCACGCCTTCGACGCGGACGCCGATGGTTTCGTCCGCGGCGAAGGTTGCGGGGTCGTGGTGCTCAAGCGACTCAGCGACGCGATGCGCGACGGGGATCGCCTGCTGGCGATCGTGCGGGGTTCGGCGGTCAACCAGGACGGCCGGTCCAACGGCATGCTGGCTCCCAACCCCGCCGCCCAGATGGCGGTGCTGCGGGCGGCATACGCCAACGCCGGGATAGCGCCGCAAGAAGTGGACTACGTCGAAACCCACGGCACCGGAACGTTGCTGGGCGATCCGATCGAGGCGCGCGCACTGGGCACCGTCCTGGGACGTGGAAGAGCCGAACAGGCACCGCTGCTGATCGGGGCGGTCAAGTCGAATCTCGGCCACCTCGAAGCGGCCGCCGGCATCGCGGGTTTCATCAAGACGGTGTTGGCGGTGCAGCGAGGCAGCATCCCGGCCAATCGCGGATTCCAAAAGCCCAACCCGCACATCCCGTTCAACCAGATGCGGTTGAAAGTCGTTGCTGAACAACAACAATGGCCAGACACAGACCGGCCTCGCCGGGCCGGGGTATCGGCTTTCGGGTTCGGCGGCACCAACGCACATGTGGTGATCGAACAGGCGCCGGCCACCACCACCGACACCGCCGTCCGCGAGCCCGACCCGGCGGTCACCACGTTGGTGGTTTCCGGTGCCACCCCGGAACGGATCGCGTCGCTGGCCGGCGTGCTGGCGCAGTGGATGGACGGCGAGGGCAGCCAGGTGAAGTTGCCCGACGTCGCGCACACCCTCAACCACCACCGCGATCACCACGCTCAGTTCGCCACCGTGTGTGCACGCGACCGCGCCGACGCCGTGGCCGGGCTGCGCGCGTTGGCCGCAGGGCGAACCGCCGACGGAGTGGTCGCACCCCATGACGGGCCGTGCGGATCCGGGACGGTGTTCGTGTACTCGGGTCAGGGCTCGCACTGGGCAGGCATGGGACGCCAGCTGCTCGCCGACGAGCCGGTGTTTGCGCGGTCGATCGCCACGCTCGAGCCGATCTTCGTTGAGCAAGTGGGCTTTTCGCTGTGGCAGGTGATCTCCGGCGGTGAGCTGGTGAGCGGTGACGCGCAGGTGCAACCGGTGCTGATGGGGTTGCAACTGGCATTGACCGACCTGTGGCGCTCCTACGGGGTGCACCCCGATGCGGTGATCGGGCATTCCATGGGCGAAGTAACCGCCGCGGTGGTGGCCGGCGCGTTGACGGTGGCCGACGGCTTCCGGGTGATCGCCAGCCGATCGCAGTTGATGTCACAGCTCGCCGGGCAGGGTGCGGTGGCACTACTCAATCTGGACGCAGAAGCCACCGAGAAGTTGCTCGCGGACTATCCCGACGTCAGTGTGGCCGGCTACGTCTCCCCGCGCCAGACCGTGGTCGCCGGGCCCGTAGCGCCGGTCGACGAGGTGATCGCCGCGGTGAGCGCGCAGAACCGCTTCGCCCGGCGGGTGAACATGGAAGTCGCATCGCACACCGCGTTGATGGATCCCATCCTGCCCGATTTGCGTGCGGCACTTGCTGATCTACAACCCTCGATACCGACCATCCCGTTCATCTCCACCGTCACCGAAGACGGTGTCGCGCCCATGCTCGACGCCGAGTACTGGGTATCCAATGTGCGACAGCCGGCGCGGGTGAGTCAGGCCATCACGATGGCCGCCGAGGAGCACACCACTTTCGTTGAGATCAGCGCTCATCCGATCCTGACGCATGCTGTCAACGACACGCTGGAGTCGGTGACCCATCACCACAGTGTCGGAACGCTGGCGCGTGACGGTGACGACACGATCAGCTTCCACACCAACTTGAACAGCACCTTCACCAGCCATCCGCCGGAGACCCCGCATCCGCCGGAACCGCATCCGGTGCTGCCGACAACGCCGTGGCACCACGTCCGCCACTGGGTCGACATCGCGCGGGCGCCACGTCGACGCGAATCGGGTGAGCGCGGTGCCGACTGGTCGCCGCCGATCGACGGGCCGATCCCCGCGGAGTGGTATTGCCAGCTGACCTGGCCGGCCCGTGAGCTCGCCGAGGCACAGAGCACCCAAGCCGGCTCGTGGCTGGTCATCGCCGACTCCGGACCGGGCGCCGAGTTCGGCGCCGTGCTCGGCGAGGGCGCGGGGGCGACGATCCTGCCGCCGTCGGTGCTGATAGAGGATCCGGGCGCACTCGCCAACTCACTGGCCGGGGTGACCGACGTTCTGTATGCACCCCCGAGGTCAGCCGAGAACTTCGCTGCCGAGCCCGGTTACGAGATTTTCAACGCGGCACGCAAGCTGACCGCGGCCGTCGTGGCAGCGGAAGCGAAACCGCGACTGTTCATTCTCACCCGCAACGCTCAACCGCTGCGCGAAGGCGATCGGGCCAATCCCGCCCACGCTGCGTTGTGGGGGCTGGGGCGCACGCTGGCGCTCGAACATCCCGAAATCTGGGGCGCCGTCATCGATGTCGACGAGTCGGTGCCCCCGGCGCTGGCCGCCCGGTACGTGCGGGACGAGGCGTACATCGGTGACGGCGAGGACCAAATCGTGTACCGGGCAGGCGCCCGCCACGTTCCGCGGCTGCACCCGAGTTACCCGGCAGCCACGCCCATCGAGCTCGACAAAGACAGCTGTCAGCTCGTCATCGGCGCGACGGGCAACATCGGACCGCAGTTGATCAGGCAGTTGGCCAACATGGGCGCAGGCACCGTGGTCGCGGTGTCGCGTAATCCGGGTTCGCGCCTTGACGAGCTGGCGGCCAGCCTGTCCGCCAGCGGAACGACGTTGGTGACGGTGGCCGCTGACGCCGCCGACGAAGCCGCGATGAGCGCGCTGTTCGACCGCTTCGGCAACGACCTGCCACCCCTGGCGGGCATCTACCTGGCGGCGTTCGGTGGCGGCCCGGTAACGCTGCAAGACATGACCGACGACGACGTCGCCGCTATGTTCCGGCCGAAACTGGATGCGCTGGCGGTGCTGCACGGGCTTTCCTTGCGCCACCCGGTGCGCCAGTTCGTGCTGTTCTCATCGATTTCCGGAGTGACCGGCTCGCGCTGGCTCGCCCATTACGCGGCCACCACCACGTTCCTGGACACCTTCGCCTATGCGCGCCGGGCCGCCGGACTGCCCGCCACCGCGATCAACTGGGGGCTGTGGAAGTCACTGACAGATAATCAATCCGACGAGGAACGCCAGGTGACCCTGGACTCCGGACTGGAGCCCATGCCCGACGAGACCGCCATCCAGGCGCTGGCGTGGCTCACCGGCCCGGGTGGCCCGGTCTGCCCGACCGTCGTCGCGGCGGACTGGGACCGACTGGCCACCGCCTACCGCACCCGAGCGGCACTGCACATCGTCGACGACATGCTGCCGGCCGAGGGAGACGTCGACCGTTCGTCGGCTCCGACCACCGAGTTCCGGAAAGCATTGCGCGACGCCGACCCGGCACAACGGCACGCGATGCTGGTTGATCATGTGACCGAACAGGTCGTTGCCGCAATGGGATTGGCGTCGGCCCAGCTGCTTGATCCGACGGTGGGATTCTTCCAATCCGGCATGGATTCGCTGATGAGCGTGACGCTGCAACGTGCGCTGTCGGAGAGTCTGGGGGAGGTGCTACCCGCATCCGTGGTGTTCGACTACCCGACCGTCGAAGCACTCTCCAACTACTTGGCCACCCTGCTGCCCGAGTTGGCCGAGATCGCCGAGGCACAAAGCGCGGACGAGTATGACGATCTCTCCGATGACGAACTGCTGAAAGAACTTTCCGAAAGGCTGGGTTGAGCGAGATGGCTGCTGCACCGCCGGATCGCCGGGAAATCATCACCGAGGCACTGCGTAAGATCGATGACCTGACTGCGCGACTGGAGATCGCCGAAAAGGGTGACACCGAGCCTATCGCCGTGGTCGGAATCGGCTGCAAGTTCCCGGGGGGCGTCGACACTCCCGCCCAGTACTGGCGCTTTCTGCGCGACGGTGAAAGCGGCGTTGTGCGGGTGCCGCCGAACCGCTGGGATGCTGATGCTTTCTACTCCGAAGACCACACCGTGCCGGGGACAATCTGCAACCGGGAGGGGGGTTTTCTGACGTCTTGGCAGCCCGAAGAGTTCGATGCCGAATTCTTCGGGATGTCCCCCCGCGAGGCTGCCGCTATGGATCCCCAACATCGGCTGCTGCTCGAAGTGTCCTGGGAAGCATTGGAAAACGCCGGGATCACACCCAAAGCCATCCGCAACACCCAGACCGGGATCTACGTCGGCGTGACAACCAGTGACTACTACTGGCTCACCACCTCCGGCGGCGTGGCCCCCGAGGACCTTGATCCCTACCTGGTCTTCGGGAATGCGTCGAACTTCGCAGCCGGGCGGCTGTCGTATTTCTTGGGTGTGCACGGCCCGGCGGTGGTCATGGACACCGCGTGCTCATCGTCGCTGGTGGCCGTTCACCTCGCATGCCAGGGCCTGCGTCGGCGGGAAACCGATCAGGCGCTAGCGGCCGGCGTCAACTTGATCCTGAGCCCGGAGAACAGCATCGCCTGCTCGCGGTGGGGAATGCTCGCACCCGACGGTCAGTGCAAGACGTTCGACGCCGCCGCCAATGGGTATGTGCGCAGTGAGGGCTGCGGGGTGGTGGTGCTCAAGCGGCTCAGTGATGCGCTGCGCGACGGGGATTCGGTGTGGGCAGTGATACGCGGTTCGGCGGTCAACCAAGACGGGCCCAGCAGCGGACAGACCGTGCCCAATGGGCCGGCCCAGCAGGCGCTGCTGCGCCAGGCGCTGGCCGCGGCGCGGTTGGCACCGGCCGACATCGACTACATCGAGGCGCATGGCACGGGCACCGCGCTGGGTGACCCGATCGAACTCGACGCACTGAGCCAGGTCTTCGGCGACCGAAACGGCTCGGCGCCACTGGTTTTAGGGTCGGTGAAGACCAACTTTGGTCATGCCGAGTCGGCCGCCGGGATCGCCGGCTTCATCAAGACCGTGCTCAGCCTGGACCAGGGCTACATACCGCCGCATTTGAACTTCACCGAGTTGACTCCGAACGCATGCGCGGCCGCATCACAGTTCACCATCCCGGCCAAGGGCATGGAATGGCCGTCGGTGGACCGGCCACGGCGGGCCGGGGTGTCGTCGTTCGGGGTCAGCGGCACCAACGCACACGTGGTGCTCGAGCAGGCGCCGGCGCCGAAACCCGTTGCAGCGCAACCCGAGCCGGTGGTGAACACCTTGGTGATTTCGGGCAAGACCCCGGCGCGAATCCGGCCGATCGCCGCGATGCTGGCCGACTGGATGGCCAGCGAGGGCGCCGAGGTCCCGCTGGCCGATGTGGCCCACACCGTCAACCACCACCGCGCGCGCTACAAGAACATTGCCGCGGTGAGCGCGCGGGACCGCGCCCAGGCGGTGGCCGGCCTGCGGGCGCTGGCCGCGGGCGAACCGGCTACCGGTGTGGTTGAGCCCTGCCAGCTACCCCATGGCTCCGGGACGGTGTTCGTCTATTCGGGTCAGGGTTCGCAGTGGGCGGGGATGGGTCAGCGGTTGTTGGCGCAGGAGCCGGCGTTTGCTGCGGCGGTGGATGAGTTGGAGCCGGTTTTTGCCGAGCAGGTGGGGTTTTCGTTGCGGGGGGTGTTGTCGGCTGGGGATCCGGTGGTGGGGATTGAGCGGATTCAGCCGGTGTTGGTGGGGATGCAGTTGGCGTTGACGGCGTTGTGGGGGGCTTATGGGGTGCGTCCGGATGCGGTGATTGGGCATTCGATGGGGGAGGTGGCTGCGGCGGTGGTGGCCGGGGCGTTGAGTCCGGCTGATGGGTTGAAGGTGATTGCGACCCGGTCGAAGTTGATGTCGCGGTTGTCTGGTCAGGGTGCGATGGCGTTGTTGGAGTTGGAGGCGCAGGCGGCTGAGAAGTTGGTTGCCCAGTATCCGGATATTTCGGTGGCGGTGTATGCCGCGCCGGTGCAGACGGTGATTGCGGGTCCGCCGGATCAGGTTGATGCGGTGGTTGCGGTGGTTGATGGGCAGGGCCGGTTGGCGCGTCGTATCGAGGTGGATGTGGCGTCGCATCATCGGACGGTGGATCCGATTTTGCCGGAGCTCAAGAGCGCGTTGGTGGGTTTGTCGCCGGTGGCGCCGCGGATTCCGTTGATCAGTACGGTGGGGTCGTCCGATGGTGGGGCGCCGGTGTTTGATGCTGATTATTGGGTGGTCAACCTGCGCAATCCGGTGCGGTTCAGTCAGGCTGTTGCGGCTGCTGCTGAAAAGCATTGCACCTTCGTCGAAATCAGCCCACACCCACTACTCACCCACGCCATCGGCGACACGCTTGCATCAACGGCGTCCGGCGAACACTGCGTGGTCACCTCGGCGATGAAACGAGGAGACGACGAAATTCTGTCCGTTCACACCCAACTCGCCACCGTCGGTGTGACACCCCCGAAAACCGACCGACGCCGGCTCGTCAACCTCCCACCGACGCCGTGGCTGCACGAAAAGTATTGGCTGGAAAGCAAACCCGTCGCACAGCGGCTACCCGATGTGCATCCCCTGCTCGGCGTGCACGTCGAGATGCCGTCCGGTCGCGATCATGTTTGGCAGGCTGACATCGGGACCGAATCGATGCCGTGGCTGGCCCAGTACAAGGTTCATGGACAGGTCGTGCTGCCAACAGCATGCTACGTCGAGATGGCCTTGGCCGCCGCGCGACAGGCGGCGCCCGCCGGGACAGGACAGATCCGGGCGCTCGAAATCGAGCAAACCCTGGTCCTGGACCGGCAGACCCGGATCACCACGCAGCTTTCGCACAACGACGGCGGGTATCGCGTTGAGATACACGCAAGTTCGTCCAGCGGCAACTGGACTCGCTATGCGGTCGCCGACGTCGACGCGACCGGCCAGGATGCGCCCGCCGCAGCGCCCCAAGCAGACACCGAACTGGCGCTGCCCGACGGAGCCGCTGACCATCCGCAGTACTGCCTGCACCCGGAGTTGCTCGAGACCGCGCTGCGCCATCTGGCTGCCGGCATCACGGCGCAGCCGCAGGACACCCCCTACCTGCCGGTGTCGGTGGCGAGCATTCGGGTGTTCGGCCCGGTCGCGCGCCGAACCCGTTGCCACACCGAGCTGGTCGAGCAATCACCCGGCGGCTATCAGGGGCGAATCGTCTTCACCGACGACACGGGCACTGCGACCGCGGAGCTCACCGGCATCGAATTGCGACCGGTGGATCCCCGCGCGGTGGCGCTGCCGTTGGAGCACAAGATCTTTGACACCGCATGGATGGACAGCCCGCTACCAGAAGCCGACTCGGCGACGCTGTCCGGGAGCTGGCTGCTGCTGGCCGACACTGATAACGAGACAACAGCTCTGGCAACAGATTTCGCCTCCCGATTCGATGCACCCGGTCGCCGGGTGATCCGTGCGGAGCTGGGCGACGAATCCGCGGTGCGGGAGGCCTTCGCAGACACAGCCGGTAACCAGGAACTTCCGCCCGCGGGCATCGTCGTGTTCCTGGGCACCCGCTCTTTCGACGGCGCAGACACGGACGCAGTGCTCGCCCGGGCACACGATTTGATCTACTCGATCTCAGCCGTCGCGCATGCGGCCGTCGACGGTTGCAAGGGCAAGGCGCCACGACTGTGGCTGGTCACCCGCAACGGCCTTGCGGTGCAAGACGAGCCGGGTGATCCGGCGATCGGGGCGCTCAAGGGCCTCGTCCGCAACTGGCGCTTCCCGGGCGAAGCGGCCCGCGTTCTGGCCGGCGAGCCGGATCTGGGTGTCACCCTCGTCGACATCGGTTCCGGGACAGACGCCTACGCGGCCTTGCTGAACGAACTGGGGTCACCGGCCGGCGACGATGTGGTCGCGGTGCGAGACGAGCGCCGCCGCGTCGAACGGCTCACCCGCGCCAGCCTCGATGGCGAAATCCGCGAAACCGAGGTGCGCCCCGACGGTGCCTACATCATCACCGGCGGCCGCGGCGGTCTGGGCACGGTGGTCACCCGCTGGCTGCTCGAGCGCGGCGCGGGACGCCTGGTCCTCAACGGCCGAACCGAGCCCTCCGATGCGCAGCGCCAGGAGCTTAGCGAGCTGGCGAACGGCGCCGAGATCGTCTTCGTGGCCGGCGACATCGCCGCGCCGGGGGTCGCCGAGCGCCTTGTGGCGGCCGCCGAGGAGACCGGACGCCCGTTGCGCGGCGTGGTGCACGCCGCGGGCGTGACCGGCGACGGATTGGTGACCGCGCTGACCCGCGACGGCCTGCAGCGGGTCTGGGCGCCCAAGGTCGGCGGCGCGCTGCGTCTGCACGCGGCCACGGCCGGCCGGGAACTCGACTGGTGGGTGGGCTTCTCGTCGATGGCCACGCTGCTGGGCTTGCCGGGTCAATTGGCCTACACCACCGCGAACGCGTGGCTGGACGCACTGGTGGCATGGCGTCGGGCATCCGGTCTGCCCGCCACCGCGATCAACTGGGGTCAGTGGTCGGACGTGGGGATGAGCCGCGCGCTGACCTACAGCGTGCTGGACCCGATCACCCCCGACGAAGGCATCGAGGCGCTGCAGACGCTGGTGGGCGGGCCGCTGGCCCGGGTGGGGGTCGGCCGGCTGCGGCTGGATCGCGCGCTGGCCGCCACTCCCGAGTTCGGTGACCTCGGCTTCTTCCGGGAGATCGTCGCGGAGTTCGACATCTCGAGCGCCCCGGGGCGATCGGCCCCCGACGACAACGCTGTGTCGACCGCGCCGGATTGGTCGCAGATTCCTGCCGAGAATCGGCTCAGCGAACTCGAGCATCGGCTGCAGGCCATCTTGGCCCGCGAACTTCGGATGTCCGCATCGGCAGTCAGGACGGATCAACCGTTCCCCGAGCTGGGACTGGATTCGATGATGGCGATGACGGTGCTACGCGAGACGCAGAAGCTGGTGGGAATCGATCTGTCGGCAAACATGCTGTTCAACCACCCGACGATCTCGTCGTTGGCCCAGTACTTGGTGGACATGCACGCGCCAGAGGAAAGCCCGGAACCAAATACCGCGGATATGACGGTCGATTCGGGCGGCAGCGTGTTGGATGAGTTGTTCGACAGCGTGGAATCGGCTTCGGCAGGTAGTGAGAGCGGTATTTATTGATGAAAACGGTCTTCAACAGGGTGTCGGCCATGACCGTCGACCAGCGCACCGCGCTGACCGAACGGTTTGACCAGGCCTCGCGGTTGGCGGCCGCGGAGCCGGTGGCCGTGGTGGGCATCGGCTGCCGATTCCCCGGTGGCGCAGCGGGCCCGGAGAAGTATTGGAACCTGTTGGCCAACGGAAAAGACGCGATCAGCGAAATCCCCCCGGACCGCTGGAACGCCGACGAGTTCTACGACCCGGACCAATTCGCGCCGGGGCGGATGTCTTCGAAGTGGGGCGGCTTCTTGCCCGACGTAGCCGGCTTCGACGCCGACTACTTCGGCATCTCGCCACGCGAAGCCGAAGCGATGGACCCACAGCAGCGGCTCATGCTCGAGGTGGCCTACGAAGCGCTTGAGCATGCCGGGATCGTGCCGGACCAGTTGTCCGGAATCCGCGCCGCGGTGATGATGGGCGTCTATTACACCGAGTACCAGACGATCTCGGCGGCCAACCCGGACAGCATCGACGCCTACTCCGCGACCGGCAACGCACACGCCGTCGCCGTGGGGCGGATCGCCTACCTGCTGGGCCTGCGCGGCCCGGCGATGGCGGTGGATTCGGCCTGTTCGTCGTCGCTGGTCACCATCCACCTGGCCTGCCAAAGCCTGCGGCTACGGGAAAGCGACTTGGCGCTGGCCGGCGGCGTCAGCCTCATCCTGCGCCCGGAAACCCAACTGGCGATGTCCAAGTGGGGCATGTTGTCGCCGCAGGGCCGGTGTCACACCTTCGACTCGAGGGCCGACGGGTTCGTACGCGGCGAGGGCTGCGGGGTGGTGGTGCTCAAGCGGCTCACCGACGCGGTCCGTGACGGCGACCGCGTGCTGGCGGTGGTGCGCGGCTCGGCGATCAATCAGGACGGTCGCTCCAACGGACTGACCGCACCGAACACCATCGCACAACGCGACGTGATCACCCGCGCGCTGCGCAGCGCCGACGTCGCGCCCAACACGGTGAATTTCATCGAGACGCACGGCACCGGAACCGCGTTGGGTGACCCGATCGAATTCGAAGCCCTGGCCGACGTCTACGGGCGCGGCGACGGTCCCTGCGCGCTGGGAGCGGTGAAGACCAACTTCGGTCATCTGGAGGCGGCCGCCGGCATCGCCGGATTCATCAAAGCCACACTGTCTTTGCGGCGTGGCCAGATCCCGCCGAACCTGAACTTCAAGCAATGGAACCCGGCGATCGACCCGTCGCAGACACGGCTGTTCGTGCCCACCGAACTGGCGCCGTGGCCTGCCGGTGACGGCCCGCGGCGGGCCGTGGTGTCGTCGTTCGGCCTCGGCGGCACCAACGCGCACGTGGTGCTCGAACAGGGTCCGGATCCGGTGCAGACGCCGGCAACCGAATCGGCGTCGCCGGTGACGACCTTGGTGATCTCGGCCAAGAGCGAGCAACGGATCGCGTCGTGGGCATCGATGCTGGCCGACTGGATGGCCGGCGAGGGCGCCGAGGTCCCGCTGGCCGATGTGGCCCACACCGTCAACCACCACCGCAGCCGGCACCACAAACTCGCCACGGTATGCGCCCGCAGCCACGACGAGGCGGTGGCCGGCCTGCGGGCGCTGGCCGCGGGCCAGCCCTCGCCCGGCGTGGTCGGCCCGCGTGAAATGCCGCACGGTTCGGGCACCGTCTTTTTGTATTCGGGTCAGGGTTCGCAGTGGGCGGGGATGGGTCAGCGGTTGTTGGCGCAGGAGCCGGCGTTTGCTGCGGCGGTGGATGAGTTGGAGCCGGTTTTTGCCGAGCAGGTGGGGTTTTCGTTGCGGGGGGTGTTGTCGGCTGGGGATCCGGTGGTGGGGATTGAGCGGATTCAGCCGGTGTTGGTGGGGATGCAGTTGGCGTTGACGGCGTTGTGGGGGGCTTATGGGGTGCGTCCGGATGCGGTGATTGGGCATTCGATGGGGGAGGTGGCTGCGGCGGTGGTGGCCGGGGCGTTGAGTCCGGCTGATGGGTTGAAGGTGATTGCGACCCGGTCGAAGTTGATGTCGCGGTTGTCTGGTCAGGGTGCGATGGCGTTGTTGGAGTTGGAGGCGCAGGCGGCTGAGAAGTTGGTTGCCCAGTATCCGGATATTTCGGTGGCGGTGTATGCCGCGCCGGTGCAGACGGTGATTGCGGGTCCGCCGGATCAGGTTGATGCGGTGGTTGCGGTGGTTGATGGGCAGGGCCGGTTGGCGCGTCGTATCGAGGTGGATGTGGCGTCGCATCATCGGACGGTGGATCCGATTTTGCCGGAGCTCAAGAGCGCGTTGGTGGGTTTGTCGCCGGTGGCGCCGCGGATTCCGTTGATCAGTACGGTGGGGTCGTCCGATGGTGGGGCGCCGGTGTTTGATGCTGATTATTGGGTGGTCAACCTGCGCAATCCGGTGCGGTTCAGTCAGGCTGTTGCGGCTGCTGCTGAAAAGCATTGCACCTTCGTCGAAATCAGCCCACACCCACTACTCACCCACGCCATCACCGGGACCCTGGAATCGGCCAAACCACGTGGCGGCTTTCAGGTTGCCGCGACGTTGAACCGGGACAACCCCGAAACACTGGCTTTCCACACACAATTGGCGACGGTTCGACCTCCGTCAGCTGCCGCGGCCGAAACCGAAGGCTGCACAGCAAATATCGTCGACCTGCCGCCGACTCCATGGGTACATTCCCGGTACTGGACCGCCCCAACATCGGCCAACCGGCAATCGGCCAGTGCTCACCCGCTGCTTGGCGTGCACGTCGAGATGCCGTCCGGTCGTGATCACGTCTGGCAGGCCGACATCGGGACCGAACTCGTCACCTGGCTGGCCGACCACAAGGTGCACGGTCAGGTCGTCATGCCGGCAACGGGTTACGCGGAAATAGTGATGGCGGCTGCCAGCGAAGCCCTCGGGCTCCCCGTCCAGGCCCTGGCAATACATCAGCTCGAGGTCGAGCAGATGCTTCCGGTGGACGAGCGGACTCAGATCACGACGCAGCTGAGCCACAACGGCGAGAACTCGGTGAACGACGTTCGGGTGGAGGTTCATTCCCGATCGGCCAACGGCCATTGGCGTCGGCACGCGGTGGCCCGCGTCGAGACTGCGCAGCCGGCGGCACCGGCCGCCCAACCCGGCGCCGGCGAAGCGGGCAGCGTCGTTTCTCCTGCGGACCTCTACGCCGCCTTGCGCCGAACCGGGTTGCATCACGGGCAGTCCTTCGCCGCACTGACCCGAATCGTGCGCAAACCCAATGGATCCTCGGAGACAGAGATAGTCCTGCCCGACGAGGCCACGCCACACCGAAGCTACCGCATTCATCCGGTGCTGCTCGATGCCGCGCTGCAGGGGCTGGCCGCCGCGATGCCCGCCGACTCGTTGGCGGACTCCAGCGAGGCCACCTACTTACCGGTGTCGTTCGAGAGGATCCGGGTCTTCGGCGATGTCGGCCGGCGCGCCCGCTGCCGCGCCGAGCTGGCGACGCCGCATGGTGAGGGCTCCGGCCAGCTCGGGCGTGTCGTGTTGATGGATGACGCCGGGAGACCGACCGTCGAGATCGACGGCATCTACCTGCAACGGGTGCAACGACGCACGGTCCCAATACCCCTGACGCAGAAGATCTTTGACACCAGCTGGGTCAAGACGTCCGCCGATGCGGCCACGTCGGCTTCGTGTGACGGCAGTTGGCTCGTGCTGACGGACGGCGCCGAGACCGAGCCGATCGCGAACGAGTTCGTCAGCCAATTCGATTCACCGGCCCGTCGGGTCGTCAACGCGGACCTTTCGCAGGAGTCCGCGGTGCTGGAGGCATTCGCGAAAACTGCGGCAGACCCCGAACTTCCGCCGGCCGGAGTGATAGTCTTCGTCGGCCAGCGTCCATTCGGCGGCACCGACTCCGACGGCGCTCCCGAGCGGGCCCGCGACCTGACATGGACGATCTCGGCGACGGTGCGCGCGATCATCGGCGGCTGGCATGGAAAGGCCCCGCGGCTGTGGCTGGTGTCCCGTAATGGCTTGGCGGTCAACGCCGACGAGCCGGGCGATCCGTCGGTCAACTCGCTCAAGGGCCTGATCCGGGTGCTCGGCTACGAACATCCGGACTTGCGCACCACGCTGGTGGACCTGCCGGGCGACAACGTGACACCGTTAATCACCGAGCTGGGACTGGCCGGCACCGACGACGTGATCGCCTGGCGCGGCGGCGACCGTTATGCCGAGCGTCTGTCCCGCGCGACGCTGGCGTCGACACAGCCGGATCGGGTGGTGCGACGCGAGGGTGCCTACGTGGTCACCGGTGGCCTGGGTGGAATCGGGCTGGTGGTGGCGCGTTGGCTCGCCGACCGCGGCGCCGGCCGCATCGTCCTCAACAGCCGCTCCGACCCGTCTGCTGAGGCGCAGACGATCATCGACCAGCTCGGCCAGCGCACCGAAGTCGTTGTCGTGACTGGTGATATCGCTGCAGTGGGCGTAGCCGAGCAGCTGGTGAGCGCGGCCGAACAGACCGGGCTCGCGTTGCGCGGAGTGGTGCACGGCGCCGCCGTGATCGACGACCAGATCGTCGCGGCCCTCACCAGGGAAAGCCTGGAGCGTGTCTGGGCGCCCAAGGCAGCCGGCGCCTTACGGCTCCATGTCGCGACGGCCGACCGAGATCTCGATTGGTGGGTGGGCTTCTCGTCGACGTCGTCGCTGTTGGGTTCGCCGGGGCAGGGAGCGTATGCGGCCGCGAGCGCGTGGCTCGACGGCCTGGTGTCATGGCGACGAGCATCGGGTTTGCCCGCTATTACCATCAACTGGGGCCAGTGGTCCGATATCGGCGTTGCCCGTGCGCTGAGGTTCAGCGCGTTGGATCCCATCGCTCCGCCCGAAGGTATCGAGGCACTGGAGGCCATCCTGGCCGGCGATCCGACACGGGTCGGCGTGGCTCGGCTGCGGCTGGATCGGGCGGCGGCGGCATTCCCCGAGATTGCGCAACTCGGGTACTTCGCCACCCTGGCCAGTGAACTCGACATCGACAGTGACGATGATGACTGGGCCGGCCCGGATGCCCTGCGAGAGATGGAATCCGACGAAGCCCATCGGGTTGTGAGCGCTCGCCTGGGCGGGCGCATCCTGGCCATCATGGGCTACCCGAAAGACAGCACCATCGACTCCGACCAGCCGCTGACCGAGCTGGGACTGGATTCGTTGATGGCCGTGCGGATCCGCAATACGGTTCGCGGCGACTTCGGGGTCGAGCCACCGGTGGCCCTGCTGCTGCAGGGCGCCTCATTGACCGACCTGACAACCGACCTCATCCGCCAATTGGGTCTGAACGGGCAGGAAAAGACCGAAAGCACCAGCGCTGTTCGTGATCGGGCCAAGCAGCGTGCGGCGGCGAGGCAGCGTGCGGCGGCACGTCGGAGGGTAGGAGACCGAGTGTGACGAGCAATAGCGATTTGCCACCGAACGCAATCGCGGTGGTGGGTATGGCTGCCCGGTTTCCGGGCGCCAACACGGTGTCGGCGTTTTGGGACAACCTGCGTCGCGGCGAGGAGTCGATTGTCACGCTGTCCGAGGACGACTTGCTGGCCGCCGGTATCAGTGAGAAGGCACTGGCCAACCACGCGTACGTGCGGCGCGCCGCCTTACTGGACGGCATCGACGAATTCGATGCTGATTTCTTTGGTTTCACACCGCAATCCGCGCGGATGACTGACCCGCAGCATCGGTTGTTCTTGCAGTCGGCATTTCATGCGATGGAAGACGCCGGTTACGACCCCGCCGACATCGAAGGCTCGGTGGGCGTATACGCGACCAGCACCACCAGCGGCTACTTGCTGCACAACATCATGTCCAACCACGACCCGGAAACGGTCATCGGACAGGGTGTGACGTTCGAGATGGTCAACCTGTCGTTGCAGAACGACAAGGACTATCTGGCCACGAAGGTTGCGCACCAGTTCGATTTCCGCGGTCCGGCGTTGTCGGTGCAGACGGCGTGTTCGTCGGCGCTGGTCGCGGTCCATCTGGCTTGTCAGGCCATTTTGAACGGCGAATGCGACATGGCGTTGGCCGGCGGGGCGTCGCTGCGAATCCCGCACCGTGTGGGATATTGGCATGAGCCTGGCTCGATGGTGTCGGCCACCGGACATTGCCGCCCATTCGATGTGCGTTCGGACGGCACGATTTTCGGTAGTGGAGTCGGCGTGGTCGTGCTCAAGTCGCTGGCCGACGCAGTCGAGGACGGCGACCGCATTCACGCGGTGATTCGCGGATCGGCGCTCAACAACGACGGTTCGACGAAGATGACGTATGCCGCTCCGAATGCGGCCGGCCAGGCCGACGTGATCGCCGAGGCGCACGCCGTCGCCGAGGTCGACGCGGCCACGATCAGTTATGTAGAGACCCATGGAACCGGCACTCCGCTGGGCGACCCGATCGAAATCGAAGGCCTACGTTTGGCATTCGCGGTATCCGAAGAGCCGCGGCCCGGCCCGTGCTTTATCGGCTCGGTCAAGTCCAACATCGGGCACCTCGAGTCAGCGGCGGGCATCGCGAGTCTGATCAAGACGATCCTGTGCCTCAAACATCGGGCCATTCCGCCGACGCTGCACTACACCAGCCCTAACCCGGAACTGCACATCGAGCAGGGGCCGTTCGTCGTGCGCAGCGAGTACGGCCCGTGGGAGTGGGACGGTGTTCGTCGCGCCGGAGTCAGCTCGTTCGGTGTGGGTGGCACTAACGCGCACGTGGTGCTCGAAGAGGCGCCGGCGGCTCCGGTGTCGACCCCGAATCCCGGTCCTCAGGTGTTGATGCTGTCCGCGCGCACTGCCGAGGCGTTGCACCAGGCGCGGTTGGATCTTGCCGCCGAACTGTCCGGCCCCGACGCCGCTGAGCTGGTGGATGTCGCCTATACCCTGGCGCGCCGCAGGAAAGAAAACTTCCAGCTCGCGGCCGTGGTCGCCGACCGCCAAGACGCGGCAACGGTGCTGCGCGCCGACGAGCACGACAACGTGTTCGTCGGCGAATCGGTGCAAAGTCCGGCCGACAACGCCGACCGGGTGGTTTTCCTGTTTCCCGGTCAGGGCGCTCAGCACGTCGGGATGGCGCGCGGTCTGTATGACACCGAGCCGGTGTTCGCCGAACACTTCGACGAATGCGCCGCCGGCTTCGACGCCGAGCTGGGCATCGACCTGCGCGCGGAGATCTTCGAGGGCAACGCCCGCAATTTGGAGCGCACCGACCGGACCCAACCCGCGCTGTTCACCGTGCAATACGCGCTGGCCAAACTGATCGAAACCTATGGGGTGCGCCCGGCCGCGATGGCCGGACACAGCATCGGCGAGTACGCCGCGGCCACCATCGCCGGCGTTTTCGACGTATCGACCGCGATCAAAGTGGTCGCGATGCGGGCCCGGCTGATGCACGCCGCGCCGCGTGGCGTCATGGTGGCGGTGCCGCTGAGTCCGGACGCGGTCGCCGAGCACCTGTCCGGCGATGTCGACGTGGCCGCGGTCAACGATCCGGGCGGGTGCGTGGTGGCCGGATCCGAAGAACAGATCGCGGCATTCACCGAGCGGCTGGCCAAGGCAGGCGTCGCGGCGCGGCGGGTCCGCACGTCGCACGCATTCCATTCGCGGCTCATGGAGTCGATGATCCCGGAATTCACCGGATTCTTGTCGCGACAAACGCTGGCCGAACCGCAGATTCCGTTGCTGTCCAATGTGACCGGAACGTGGATGGCCGCCGGCGAGGCAACCAACCCTGCGACCTGGGCGCGTCAGGTGCGCGCCACGGTGCGGTTCGCCGACGAACTCGACGTCCTGCTCGCCGACCCGAACCGCGTCGTGGTCGAGGTTGGCCCAGGGGGCACCTTGACCGCATCGGCGATGCGGCATCCGCGGTGGTCGGAAAGTCATCGCGCGGTGCGGCTGATGCGGCACCATGCGCAAAACCGCGACGACCGTGACACCTTCTTGCTGGCGCTGGGCCAGCTCTGGGCGGCGGGCATCGAGGTTGATTGGTCGCCGCTGCGAGGCGACTATGCGCCCCGGCTGGTGACGCTGCCGGGCTATCCCTTTGAGCGGCAACGGCATTGGGTTGATCCCAACCCGCAGCGGCGGTCGTTCGCCGCCTCTAGCCCAACCGGCACCCCGGCGGATGCGCCGTCGGCCGAAACCGGGACCAGCGCGGCCGGCAACGGCACATCGCCGATCGAGGCGACGTTGCAACGCATCTGGGGACAGTGTCTCGGTGTGGGCTCGGTGGCGCGTAACGCCAACTTCTTCGAGCTCGGTGGGGACTCATTGGTCGCGATCAGCGTTGCGATGACCGCCTCCCACGAAGGACTGGACCTGACGCCTCAGGATCTCTACGACCATCCCACCCTCAGCGGGTTGGCCAAGGCGCTGACGGCGCGATACGCCGCCGGCGGTCTGGCCCGTCAATCGGCGGGCGATGTTGTGCACCCGCCTGTCCCGCCCAACCTCCTCGAATTCCTCGAACATGGAGTTGCCGACCGCGGCCAGTGGCGCGTTCCGTTGATCCTGCAGCTTCGGCCCGACGTGCAAACCGACGACATCCGTGCAGTGCTCACGGCGGTGATCAACCACCACGACGCGCTGCGGCTGCAGGTCTCCCAGCGCGCCGGAACCTGGGAGCAAGTTGTCGGCGATCCCCAGGAGCATGTCGAACTCGCCACTGTGGCCCTGTCCGAAGTTCTGTCCGAGGACGTCGCGCCCGGGAGTCCGCAGGAGCGCGATGCGGTGCTCGACTTGCTGAAAAAGCAGATCGCCGAACAGGATCTGTCCAGCCCCGCGCTGACCGCCAGTTATATCCAGGGTCGGCCCGGCACCACGTGCTACCTCGCGATCAGCCTGCACGCCGCCGTCGCCGACAACCCGACCCGCGACATTCTGCTCACCGACATCTTCACCGCGTTCGGGCAGCGGCTGGCAGGCCAAGAAATTGCGCTGCAGCCCGTCACCACGTCGTGGACCGAGTGGTCCCAGCGCTGCGCCGGGCTTGCGACGCATCCCGCAGTCGTCGAAAGTCGCGACTTCTGGCTGAAGAACGCCACGCCCGCGCCGCTGCGGGTGACTTCCGAGGCCGCTGAGCCGCCGGGGGCAGCCGATTTGGCCAAGGTGTCGTCGACGCTTCCGGCCTCGGAAACCAGCGAAATCGATGACGCGCGGCGGCGGCTGGCGATGCCGATCGAAGACATGCTGTTGGCCGCGTTGGGCCGCACGATCGCCGCGACGGCCGGTGGCGATGCCGTTACGGTCGACCTCGGCGGCCCTGGCCGTTCGGTCCTCAAACCCGATCTCGACCTGCGCCGCACCGCCGGCTGGTTCACCAGCCTATATCCCGTCAGGCTCGGGTGCAGCAACAGCGAAGAGGTGAGCGCTCGGCAACTGCTGGACGACGTGCACGACACGTTGAAAGCCGTTCCCCACTACGGGATTGGCTACGGGCTGCTGCGTCACCTCTATGCCCCCACCGCCAGCCTGTTGGGGGGCGCGGGTCGGGCCGATCTGCATTTTTCCTACATCGGCACGATTCCCGACCTGCCGGAGCTGTCCACCGCCGATGCTCCCGTGCAACTCGACACCGACACCGCCATGCCGGTGCGCGAGACGATTCCCGGCCTGGGTCACGCCCTCGAGCTCCGGGTGTACCGGTCGGCCGGTGAGCTTCACCTCGACTGGTGGTATGACACCCGCAGGATCGAAGCGGCCACCGTGCAATCGCTCGCCGACTTCTACACCGAAGCCTTGCTGGGCCTGATCCGGGAAGCGGTCGCGCAAGACGAGACAGACTCGGCCAGCGACGAACTGACCCTCGTGGAACTGTCGTAGACCGATACCGCCAACCGCCAGGGAGTTTGAGAATTGTTTCCATCGTCGGTGATCCGGAAACTGGCGAACAGTGAGGAGATGCTCGCCGAAACCCACAATTTCGTGGGTTTGTCCGCGCATCTGAAGGGTCCGGTCGATCTCGACGCCCTGTCGGCCGCCTACGACGCACTGCTCGAAGCGCGTCCGGTCCTCACCGCCCGCATCGAGCGCGGCGCCGACGGTCGGCATGAAATCGTCGCCGACGACCTCATGCCCGAGGGCATCGAGGTGATCGACCTTGCCGAAGTGGACGCCGAGCCCCCGCCACCACACTTCGACCAGGGCGAGTCGCTGGTGCGGCTACGGGTAACCATCCGCGACGGACAAGCACAGCCCACCCTCTACGTGCACCACGCGCTGGCCGACGGGCACCACATGTATGCCCTGATCGAGGAACTGCTCTCCTACTACACGGATCTGATGTGCAACGGAAGCATCCGTAGCATCACCGTGCAGCCCGCGCCCGAGTCGATCGAAGCCGTGCTCGCCGAACGGGGCATCGAAAAGCAGAAGCGTTCGGGAATCGAACGGTTCATGCCGGCGATGTTCGCCTACGATCTCCCACCGTCTCGGCGCGCCGACACCGGCGTCAAACCTGGGTCGCCGGTACGGGTTCCGATGGTGTCGTGCCGGTTGAGTGAGGCACACACCGACGCCATCGTCTCGCTTTGCCGTACCGAAAAGGTCGGGTTGACCGCGCTGCTGGCGGCCGTTCTGGTCATGGCGGAGTGGCAGATTCGCGGCACCCCGAATATCCCGGTGCCGTTGATCTACACCGTCGACCTGCGCTACTTTCTCTCTCCGCCAGTGTCAGCGACCGGCTGTACCAACCCGGTCGGACTGGCCACTTACCTCGCGGAGATCGACCGCAAGACCCAAGTGCTGGACCTGGCCCGCGATATCGCCGAAACGTTTCGGTCAGACCTCGACGAAGGCGTGATTCAACAGTCGCGGCTGCACTTCAGCCCGCAATACGTCGGCAACGCGCCGGGGCTGCCCGATGTGGTCCTGCTCTCCGACAACGGCCTCGTCCCACCCGTGCGCACACCCCCCGATCTGGAAGTGGTCAGCACTCACGGCGAGCTGTACTTCGCGGTCAGCGCCGGAATCGAGATCTACTTCACCCAGATCTTCGCCGGACAGCTCAACGTCGAGTTCCACTCGCACGGCCCTGAGCCGGAGAAGTCGGTCGAGGCAATACGTACGCTACTTTGCAGCATCGCCGACCAGCACACCGCCACCGGCGTCAGCTGACGTGGCCGAAGGCGTAGCGGTGATACTGAAATGTCCGGCGCAGCGGCGGGAGCACACGAACCAGCTGCCGCGCCAACCGGAATACCGCCGACGCCCGGCCGAACGTGCTGGCGTCGAAGAATGTCACGGCGCTCAGCAATCGAATCCCGGAAACCCGCTTCAAAATATCGCCCGGACTGTCGACAGCCCAGTGCAGCGTCGACCCGGACTGCCGCTGCAGCCGGTGCGTCTTCTGCGATCGGATTGCCAGCGAGCTGTAGAAGTCGATTTGCAACTCACCGGTTCCGAACCGGTCGACGACGTGTTGCAACAGCGCGACACCGTCCTGCTCGGTCAGGTACATGCTGATGCCCTCGGCCAGCAGCAGTGTCGGGCGGCCAGTGGGGATCTGCTCGAGCCAGGACGG
Organism: Mycobacterium shimoidei; assembly: GCA_002101905.1. GTDB lineage: Bacteria > Actinomycetota > Actinomycetes > Mycobacteriales > Mycobacteriaceae > Mycobacterium > Mycobacterium shimoidei. The sequence goes on from LQPU01000015.1 coordinate 85,542, forward strand.
GTCGGTCGCCGCGGTGGGAACCAGGTGGTATCGCGGGCGGGTTTCAAAGACCCTCTCCCGCAGCGCGATTACAGCGGGATAGTCGACGTCGTACCACTGTACTCCCGGGCCGGGGTCCAGCCGGAAAACGCGGCTGTCCAGGCCGCAGCCCAAATGGATGACCGTGGTCTCGGGGTGAACGGCCAGAAACTGGCTGGCCCACACATCGAATTGGGCGGTGCGTACCGTGACCAGCGGGGTCCATCGATCGGCGACCTTGAGCGCGGGCCAGTTGTAATCGATTCGGGCGACAGCATCCTTGGCGAATCCGTCGCCGAGAATCGGTTGGTCCCAATCGGCATCCAGCGCCTTGCAGTACAGGGTCGTCAGCATGGTCTGCGCGGGACCGCTGAGGTCGACGGAAACTTTGTCGGTCACGGCCCTGAGCCTAACCGGCGAGATCCGAGGATGGAGGAGCGATGACGGATACGACCGAGGGCGGGCGCAGCGACCGGCCGCCGCGGATCTTGTTGCTGTATTACTCGTACACCGGGCAGTCGCAGAAGGTGCTCGAGACAGCGGGGGAGGTGTTCCGCGACCGCGGCTGCGAGGTGCACACGGCCCGGATCGAGTTCACCGATCCGCGCTACGCCGGACGGTTCACGCGTTTCCCGATGCGACGCGTGTGGCCCGACATGCTCAGCGTGCTGCCGGCACAGAAACGCGGCGAGACCGGAGAGATCCGGACTCCGGACACCGTCCGAGACGACGACTACGACCTGATCTGCATCGGATCACCGACCTGGTGGCAGACCGTGAGCATGCCGATGCGTTCGTTCCTGAAATCAGATGAAGCACGGAAGTTATTGTCTGGCAATCCGTTTGCAGTGTTCGTGGTGTGCCGTCAGTACTGGCAGGAAAACTCGACGGCGGTGCGTGAGCTCGCCGAGCAGCAAGGCGGCAAGTACGTCGACGAACTTCACTTCACCTATCCCGGCGATCCGCTGCGCTCCATGCTCTCGCTGACCAGTTATCTGGGGTCCGGCGAATATCGCGAAAAGTATCTGGGCATCCGCATCCCGCCGACCAACGTCCAGCCGGAGCAGCTGGAGCAGACACGGACCTTTGCTGCCGGCCTGGTCGATCGGTTGTTCGGGACCACGCAGCCGCGATAGCACCAACTGACATAGGAGTTCGGTTAATGCCGCGTTCGTTCGATGTATCGGCCGACTCGCCTGCCACCGTCGAACAGGTGCGGGCGGCGTTCAGCGGCGAAGACTATTGGCTGGCTCGGCTCGAGAACCTGCGCGGCAGCACCACGTTGGACTCGTTCGTCGTCGACGATGACCTAACCGTGCGGGTGGCGACCACGCAGGACCTCGGCCGCGATCTGCTGCCCGGGATCGTCGCCAAGTTCTATCGCCGCGATCTCAAAGTCCGCCACACCGAGACGTGGAGACCGGTTGATGATCAGCTGCAGGGGTGGATCAGTGTCGCGGTCTGCGGGGCACCGGGATCGGGTTCTGCCACTGCGTCGGTGCTACCGCTGCACAGCGGGTCGCGGCTCACCTTGAACGGGACTGTGGAGTTCAAAGTCCCGGTGGTGGGGGGCACGGTGGAGAGTTTCATCGCGCGCGAGTTCGCCCGGGGCATTCCGGACATTCAGCGCTTCACCGCAACATGGATCGGCGAACATGTCTGACGTTCCCGACACGACCGTGCCCACCGCGGCGGAGGCGCTTGCCGGCCTCGACATGCCGCTGGCCGAGGCGATGCTGACCCAGCGAGCGCTGCGGCGTGTTCTTCCCGACCCGGTCGACGACGCCGTGGTGTTGAAGTGCGTCGAGCTGGCGCTGCACGCGCCAACCGGCGCCAACGGGCAGAATTGGGAATTCATCGTGGTGCGGGACCCGCAAGTCAAAAAGAAACTCGCCAAGCGGTACCGGCAGGGATGGAAAGTGCAGTACGGCGCCATCATTCGCAACGCCGTTGCCCGCGATGAGTCGATGGCCAAGATTGCACGCGCGGTCCAATGGCAGGTCGACCACTTCACCGAGGTTCCGGTCCTGGTGGTGGCGTGTTTGCGGTTGAGCGCGCGCGAAGGGCGGCTGCCGTTCGTGCGGATGCCCCATGCGGCCGAGTCGGCCTACTGGGGTTCGATTTATCCCAGCGTGCAGAACCTGCTGCTCGCCGCGCGCGCCATGGGATTGGGTGCTTCGCTGATAACCCTGCCGTTGTGGAGCCGAACCTCGGCGCGAAGAATTCTGGGTCTGCCGCGGGCCGTAAGCCCTTGCTGCATTGTGACACTCGGCTGGCCGCGCGGACATTACGGGCCCACCACTCGCAAGCCCGTCACCGAGGTGACCCACCTCGATGCCTACGGCAATCGAGCCTGGCTCGACAGTGGCCGACAACATGACCTTTAGGCGAGTTCCAGCAGATCTCCAGGTTTGTTTCGTCGGCCGATTGATACCGGTTTATCGGATGCTTTCGGATTTCTTGGGTTTGCCAGTTAACTGTGTGAAACCTGCTGTCCATTTTGCCTTTTCGGGGGTTGGACCTAAGCGTAATTAGGGTAGGTTCGTTGCGGTTTCCCTCAGACCCGTCCGTATGTCCTGGCAGCCGCGGCGCTCGCGGCGACCGGCGTCGTTACCGTCACCCCCGTTGCACAGCGAATGTCCGCGACTACAGCGCATTGGCGCCGATGATCTACGACTTCTGGAAGTCGCTTGGCTTTGACTTCCCGCCGCTCAATCCGGACATCGCGGACCCCGGCTCGGCTGCCGGCCTGGCCGCGCAGACCGATCCGACCCAGTTCTTCTCCGGGGACCTCGATGCCCCTTCGATGCTGGCGTCGTTCGGCGCAGACCTGCCTGCCGACTTCATGAGCACGGCGCCGGGACCTGCTCAGTTTGTTCTAAGCAGTGCACATCGCATCCGCGGGTGAACACGCGACGCAATTGGTGACCTTGCCGCACTCCGTCAGCTGCCCTGGATATTGACGTTTATGAAGCTGGTTCTGAGCGCTAACCCTCACCAATAAGGTCCTACCAGCAAACTTCCAAGGCCCACGGCTCAATTACTCGTGCGTCGAATAAATAGCCTGGCTTAATTATTTCCAATTCAGGGTTGACTCAGCTTTTCTTCAGGTACTTTCACGCCAGCTTGGCACGTCGAACTCTGAAGGATCTCGAAGGAGACGCCATGTCCGCTACGGCGCGGCCCTACGTTATGGCAGTTGCAGCGCTCGCTGCCACCGGGGCGATCACCGGTACGAGCGTGATGACCGCGCCGGTTGAAGACCACGTTGCCAATTCGGCGGTTCGGCTCATCGCCGACGGTGACTCGATGCTCAACATCCCGTTCAACTTCTTCCAAGACATCGTCAACATCCCCAGCACCGAGATCCAAGCCATCAACGTCCTCGCAGCTTCACTGTTCTTCGCCGGGAACTGGTGGACCCCGAGCGCTACCAACATTTGGGGCACCGACCCAGGCGACTTAGGGCACTACATCGCGATTTTGGGCATGATGATGCCGTTCCCCGAGATATCAGGGCTGGGCGAACCCGCAATCGATCCGGTGGCCGATGCGGCAGGCACGGCGGGTCTGGCACAGCAGATAGCGCTGCTGGCGGCGGCTGAACTCCCCACCAGTGCATCGTGCGACGCCGACTGGTGTGCGCCGATGGTTCCGGCGACTCCCATCACAGGCTCCACGGGGATCGACCGAAACATTTGGTTTTACTCAATGATGAGCGGCCAGCAGCACTTTCCGCTTTTCGACAACTGGCTCAAGGTGCCGATGTCCGATTTGACGAACGGGATCACCTTCGACGAAAACACCGTTCCGGAAGGCCTGGCCAATCCCTCTATGGGCGTCGGTCCTGGCGGAGCAGTGCCGGGCGACGACGTTTACGGCTTCGAAGGAACCCATCCTGGTCCCAACGGCGAGAACCTGATGCCATGGGCCGGCATTGATTTCAAGTTCAACCCGGCAGCGCCCTTCGAGAATTACTACAACAGCCTGCTGGCTCCGCCCGATTTCAACAACTTCCATTTCCCCAGCATGACGGACTTCATCTACGCCATGCAGAGCCTTTTCGCCGGCAGTGTGGTTGCCTTCGACCCCTACGTTCCGGGTAGCCCCGCGTGCGGCGGTGAGTGCGATCTGCCTCCCTCGCAGACCATGCAGGCACTCGTCGAGGCCATCGGAAACGCGTTCCCGGGCAACACATATATCGACCACTGGCTGGAGCTCGTCAACACGCCGAACCCGAACCCCGGCATGGAGGACACCACCACCGGGATGACGAACGCGGCGACGCCACACCAAATTCAGAACACCATACTGCTCTTGCAAGGTTTGCCGGAACAACGCGGTTGGTGGTTCGATTTCGGCAATCCACTTCCTTCCGACCCGCCGACCACGGGGCCAATGGCCGTCGACACCCCGGAGCCCGTCAGCGTCGATCCAGCGCTGCAGAATCTCATTCAGTTCATGCAGGACAGCGGAATACAGAGCTTCATGCAGGCGTGGGCCGACGCCACCGGTTACGTGCCGCTCGATTACACGACGGGCATGCCTGTTGCCGCGGGCGATTCACTGGCGGCGCTAGACGCCACCGATCTGATGAACTTCGCCGACCCATGGGCCTGGCTGAGTGGCCTGCTGTCGGGTTCCATCTTCTAGGCGCTTCCAAGCGCCCGCTGCCCGCGAATTCTACACGCGTAAAACACGCCGGGCGTAATCAGACAACTGTCAGCAAATTCACGAGTTCGCCAGGTTGTGCGCGCGCCAACCAGGTCTGTTCGTTGTAATTGGCTGCTGGAGCGCGAAATTACGCCGATATTTTGCAATCGAGTCGCATCTCAGGTTTACCTAAGGTAAGTTCATCCCGTTGAGCCACACCTGACTCAGGAGGGGAGCGCATGCAGATTGCGCGTCCGTATGCGTTGGCTGCCGCGGCGTTGGCGGCCACCGGCACCGTCGCAGTCACGCCGCTCGCGTCGCGGCTGCCCGAGATCCCGGTGACCAGCCGTGCGGTTAGTCTCGTCGACTCCTCGATACTCAACGTGCCGATCAACGTGCTCTACGATCTCGCCAACATTCCGTACAACGAGGTCCAAGCCCTGAACTCGGTCGCCGGTTCCCTGTTCTTCAGCGGCAACTGGTGGGTTCCTAGCTCAACGAACCTGTGGGGGATCGACCCCGGCGACCCGACACATGTGGCACTGATCACCGACTTTTTTCCGTTCCCGGCGTTCAACGAGGGCGTCGGCGGTTTGCAGTATCAGATCGACGGGCTCCTGGCGGCCGAGCTTCCGGTGAACGCGTCCTGCGACGCGGAGACCTGCGCGCCGATGACCCCGCCGGACTTCATCACCGGCAGCACCGTGATTGACCGTGACATCGGCTTCATTCGGGCGATAACCGGGCAGGCCAACTTCGGACTGTTCGAGAACTGGTTCCGGGTGCCGATCTCGGATCTGATCAACGGGTACACGTTCAACCCCGTCGACGACCCGGGCGCTATTGACCCCAGCGGCCCGGTCAACAGCAATCCGATATTCGGCTTCCCTGGTGTGGACCAGGGGGGCGACAACCCCTTCGAGGGAGGTACCGGCCCCGGCGACGAGATGCCTTGGAACGGCCACACATACACGCTGAACTTGTTCCAGCCGTTCGTCAATTACTGGGAACACCTGATGGAGACCCCGCCGACCGACGGTGATATTCCCGGCACCGGCATCATGATTCCCACCGCGACGGAGTTCTTTCAGGCCCTCCAGGCTGTCGCGGCCGGGATGATCGTCGACTTCTATCCATGGGTTCCGGGGAGTCCCGCATGCCCGGCTGAGTGCGACTCGCTCTTGAGTGTGCCCCAACTCGTGGCGCTGTTGGATCCGACCAATTCCAACCCGATGATCCAGGCCTGGCTGGAAGACACCGCTAATGGCACGGCCAACAATGCGACGCCAGACCAGATCAATGCCGCCGTGGCACTGCTGCAAACCGGGACTTACAACCTCAACCCGGAACAACTGGACCAGCTTCTGGAAAATCTGGCCAGCATTAATCCCGCACTGCCGGCGCTGGGCGTAAACCTCGGGTTGTACACCGACCCGGGGTATCTGGCCTACGCGCTCGACCCGCAAGTGGGCTTCAACCCGGTATACGGCGGCTATAACCCGAATTTGGTTGGGCAAGATCTGCTGGACGCGATCAACTCACCCACCGACTGGAGCAAGCTGCTGGACATCAATCTGATGGGGGAGATCCTGTTCCCCGCGGCGTCGAATTGGACTGCAATGCAGATGGACCCGGCGGCCGCAGCGCTGAACGACGCCAATGTGGGCGTCGACTTGGGCAACCTGACGGAGCTGCTCGGCACCGGTTCGCTGACGGATATGCTCAATTCGCTGGCAGCGGAGCTGACGGCACAGTTGCAGGAGGATCTGAGCGCGCTGGCGTCGTCGTTCGGCGCAGACCTGCCCGCGGACTTCATGAGCGCTTTGCCAGACCTGCTGGCCGTGTTCTAAGCCGGGACCGCTAGCTCAGCCCTCTGCTCATCACTCGGTCCCACATCCGGTCGGACAGCAGTGCGCGAGCGAGCACCGACGCTTTCCCGGACGCGCCGACGATGTAGCGGGGTTTGGGATTTCGCGCCTTGACCGCTCGAACGACCGCGCGGGCGACGGTGTCGGCGCTGACCATCATGCCGGGTGTCTCGGTGAGCGCGCGGGTGGTGGCGGCGTAGCGGCGTTTGAAGTCGGCATACGGATCGTCATCGGCATACGTGTGCGTGGTTTCGAGTTGGGAGGTAACGAATCTCGTACGCACCCCTGTCGGGTCGATCAACACGACCCGGACGCCGAACTGAGCCACCTCGGCCCGAAGGGACAGACAAAGAGCTTCGACGCCATACTTCACGATGTGGTAGGCCCCGGCTCCGGGGCTGCTGAATCGTCCACCGGTGCTTCCGATGGTAATGATCCTGCCGGATCCGCGGGCACGCATAGCGGGAAGTACGGCCTGTGACAAGTTCAGTGTGGCAACCACATTGGTCTCGAAGAGCTTGCGCAGATCGTTCAACGCCACCTGTTCGAGAGGGCAGGGAAGCGGGTAACCGGCGCTGTTGACCACGACGTCCACCGCCCCGTAGTCGGTGTGGATCTCGTCGATCAGCCGCGCCACCGCGGCCTCATCGGTGACATCCAGGGCGCGGGCTTGCAGTCCGCGTGATCGCAGTGAGTCGAGCGCTTCCGGATTGCGTCCGGCCGCGAACACCTCGTAATCGAGGGCCTGCAGCCGGTAGGCTGTGGCCTCCCCGATCCCGCTCGTCGCTCCCGTGATCAGAGCAATCGGCTTGGTACCCGTGGTTTTCACTTCGGTCGAGGCTCCTTACGGGGACGTCCGGGTTTGCATGCGGATGCCAGCGTAACGAGTCGGCAAAACCGCGGCCTACCCAGGAGCTAAGCCGGCAAGGGCGGCGTGGCCCGCGTGATATGTTGCGGGTGCTGCACAGCAGAACCGTCAGCCAAGGAACCGTGTGCGACATGCTCGAGGTGATCGACAAGGGGTGCGTCAGTGAATCGCACCCTGCGCCGCTGCTCTTCGTCCACGGCGCCTGGCATGCTGCATGGTGCTGGGATGAGCATTTTCTGAGCTTCTTCGCCGACAAGGGTTATCGTGCCCTGGCATTGAGCTTTCGCGGCCATGGCAACAGCACGTGTGACAAGCCGCTGCGGTTGTGTTCGGTTGCCGACTACGTCGAGGATGTCAGCTCGGTTGCCGAAAGTCTGCCGACGCCTCCGGTAGTCATCGGGCACTCCATGGGGGGTCTTATCGTGCAGAAGTATCTGGAATCGCACGATGCGCCGGCCGGCGTGTTGATGACTTCCATGCCACCGCAGGGCAACCTCGGCTCCGCGCTGCGCTGGATACGGGACCACCCGTGGCATTTCGCCAAGATGACCATCACGGGTAAGGGCTTGCCGTACATCAGCACTCCGCAGCTTGCCCGGGAAAGGTTCTTCTCTGCGCATACACCGGAGTCCTACGTATTGAACTATGCGGCGCGGCTGCAGGAGGAAAGCTCGCGGATCGGTATCGACTGCCTTGTCCTGCGCCTGCCCCGACCGAAACGAGTAAAGGCGCCGATTTTGGTCCTGGGTGCCGATGATGACGGCGCGCACACACGCAAAGAGGTGCTGGCGACGGCCCGCGCGTACCACACCGAAGCAGAGTTTTTCCCCAATATGGGTCACAACATGATGCTGGAGCCTGGCTGGGACGCCGTTGCGCAACGAATCCACACCTGGCTCAGTGCCCGCGGGCTCTGAAAACTCCTGCGCATCACCTGTTTTCGAGGCTGATCGGTTGACCGGCGCCGGCCACACCGGGCTTGGCGAGCACCAATTCGACCGGCAAATTCGCCAGCCCACGCATCGTCGGGTTTTCCAAATACCGGTATTCTCCGTCGAGACGGATGGCATCGACGCGCGGAATCAGTTGCGTCAAAACGCGACCGACTTCCAATCGGCTCAACGGTGTGCCGAGACAGTAGTGGATGCCGAAACCGAAGGCGAGATGATCGGTGGGGTTGCGGTCCAGGTCGAAGGTGTCGGGGTCGGCGTAATGGCGTGGATCGCGGTTGGCCGCGGCGAACAGCAGTAGAACACGTGCGCCGGCCGGGATCGTGTGTGCTCCCACGGTGTAGTCGCGGACGGCGGTTCGATAGAACCCTTGAACAGGGGAGACCAGCCGGAGCTGCTCTTCGATCGCGCCGGGAATGAGCTCAGGCTGCTCACGCAGCCGGGCATACACGTCGGGCCGCTGCGCAAGGGTCAAAAACAGCCCCGACAAGAGGTTCGTTGTGGTCTCACTGCCCGCGCCGATGAGCATGGCGGCGCTCCAGAAGACCTCGTCGTCGCTTAACACATCGTCGCCGTCGGACGCGGTCATCATCGAGATCAGATCGTCGCCCGGATGTTGGCGGCGATGCGTGATGAGCCGGTCGAGGTTGCGGCGCATCGCCGCGGTGGCGCGTGCCGAACGCGCGTTCAGGGCGATTCCGCGCGGGGTCAGCTGCGTGAACGAGCCCTCGACGATCGCATCCGACCACGCCAAGAACCGTGCGTGGTCTTCCCGCGGGATCCCCAGCATCATCGCGATGAGTCGGTTCGGTAGCGGTTTGGCCAGATCGGCCACCACATCGGCCTTGCCGCGGGCGATCATGGCGTCGACGAGTTCGTCGGCCACCTCGTTGATGGCCTGCTGCCATGCCTTCATCGCCCGCGGGGTAAAAGCCCGAGAGACGAACTTGCGAAGCCGAGTATGGTCGGGCGGGTCCGCCGCGTTCATCGTCTTCAGATGAACCCGATAGCGGGATTGACTCTCCGCCGACGACAATGCGTCGTGGTCGCGTAACGCGGTCCGCACGTCGTCGTAGCCGGCGATGATCCAGATTCCGCGCTTGCGGTTGTACCACACGTTCGGCACATCCGGCCCGGTCAGCAGCGCGCGATATCCCGGATAGGGGTCGCGCATCATCTCCGGCGAGAACGGATCAAAGTCGGTGAGCGGAGCGGTCTTTCTGCCCGTCAGGGCAAAGCGGTATGCGGAGGCTCTGTCACGGGTCACACCGATGAGGCCATCCACACCGATCTTCATCAGGCTGGCGCGAAATCGAAGCCTGCGCCCCAAGCTCATGCGAACAAACTCCTCGTAACCCAAAACCGGCCCCCGCCGGAGCGCCCACCGTCGACAGGACGTCAGTCCTTGATGAAACAGTACGCGCGGTAGTCGATTTCGTTTCGTTCCAGGTCCCGATAGAACATCGAACCGTCCACCACGGCGAACTCGCGGCCGAACCGGCGCAAGAAGGCGGGCAGTCTGCGGTTGATCAGTTCATTGGAACGCGGTGAGTTCTTCTGCAGGCCACGCAATACCTCTGGATTGATGACCCGCTTGGAGACCTGCCGCAGGCCCGATTCCGCCAGCGCTGACTCCCACGCGTCGAAGCCGTCGCGGTTGCGGAAATCGGCGTACAGGAAATGGCCCCCGGGTCGCAGAACCCGCCGAACCTGGCCGAGGAAGCGTTCGAAGTGCGGGTAGATGTGTGACGCCTCGACGTTGATCACCGCGTCGAACGATTCGTCGCCGAACGGCAGATTCTCGGCGTCGCCGTGGACGAAGTCGAGGCCGGGCAGGTTGTGCCGCTTTCGGCAGAATTCGATGCCGGCGGCGTTGAAGTCGAGCCCGGTGTAGGACGCCGGCTTGAGCGTGCGGGTCAGATAGGACGCGCCGCCACCGTGACCGCAGCTGACCTCCAGCACCTTCTTCCCGCTGATATCGGCTTGCGTAGCGGTCAGGTGATACAGCTGAATGCTGTACCGGTTCGGCTCATCGGACGGGTCCAGCGGCAGACCCATCGGGGGGTCCTCCTCGTAGCCCCAGTTCAGGAAGACGACATCGTCATCGCCCTGCCGGAGGCGACGGGTCATCATGGGGTACCAGTACCGGAAGATCTTCTTGTACGTCGACGTGGAGCCGATGCGGTAGACCAGGCCTACGCCGAGTCGGTCCAGGGTCTCAGAACGGTTGGAGCTACGAGTCACCCGGAGAGTATGGCAGGTGGGTGTGGCGACGTCATGCGTTTGGGGTGAAACATCCGTCACAGAAAACGTCACGTAGACGGCGGTTGGCCGAGCGTGTGGGGCCGGGATTTAGCCGGTGGTGACAGGCGCTTGCGGGTGCGCGCGCTGGGGCTCACTGCGGTACCGCGACGGCGGTCCGTCGATCTTGCAGAGGCGCCAAACGAGCAGCGCCAGCGGATTCATCAACCCAAGCTCGTGACACAGCATCCGGATGTCGGCGAACATGTCACGCAGTGTCTGGCGCGAGTTGGGTGTGCTGGAGTACAGCTCCTTACGCACCGACCGCGGGATGTCGAATCGCCGGAAGAATCCGCGCGGCGGCACGACCATCGCCTGGCCCAGCATTCGCATGACCATCGGAACGTACAACGACAACCAGAACCGGTTGTGTCGCGGCATCTGCGGAACACGCTTTTTCAGGTATTCGTGAGCAAACGAGATGTGGCGGGCCTCTTCGGCGACGTGAATCGCTATCAGGTTCTCCATGATCGGATGCACCGACCTGGGCTCAGGCTCGCGTAACAGGTTTGTCTGCAGGTGGTCGAACGGCACCTCGCCGGCCAAGACCCCGAAGAAGAAGGCGTTCGGCACCACGCCCGCGTAGAACGGGACCACCGGCGACATCCAGCGCAGCCAACGGGGCATCCCCGGAACGTCGACGCCGATCCGATTCACGACTTCCTGAAACATCAGGCTGTGACTGCATTCTTCGATGGATTCGTGCACGCAGTAGCGGTATTCGGGTGATCCGTTGGGGACCCAGAAGGTGTAGTTCATCAGTCCGCGGACCAGGATGCCCTCGAACTGCATGCCGACCTTGGCCATGTTGGCCTGCCGCCACATGCCGACTTCGATCTGCTTGTCCAGTGGTTGCGCCAGGTACCACGGATGGCTTCCGAGTGGATCGGTCGTCGGCAGCGTCCAGCGCGGGTCGTTGTTCGTCACCGAGAACTCCGGTGCCGCCCAGTCGATCTCGGTATAGGGGTTGAAGTGGCGCGCGGAACTCTCGGACAGAGTTGCGAGGGTCGCAACATACTCGGCGTCGTCGGTGACGTCCATATTGTGTTTCCACCGCCTGACGACGCGAAGGCCCGCGACCAGCAGCAAATTCACCAACAGTACGGCGCCGAGCAGCCAGCAGACGTTGGCCACTACAAGCGGCATCCGAACACTCCCCTCTGGTGCGCGCTCACACATCTGTTCGTCCAGGCACAGACGGTTCCGGAGTCTACCGGTGCCACGATCAATGCCATAGCGCGGTTCGGCACCGATCTAATACTTTTTGATTCGCGGCCTGTAGTTGACCGCGATGTCATCAAATCTTCACGTAAGTAGCGCATATGTCGGGGACCGAAACGCCGTTCGTGATCGCCCATCTATGTTCTTCCGTGTTTCTTCCGTTACGAAAACAGGGTCATCAGGTTGAGCAGGGTGCCTTGGATGGCGCTTCCGATCTGAGAGGTGCCCAAGGCGATCGCGAACGGGACCAGCGCCGTGTCGGCCGCGATCGGGTCACCGATAGCTCCGAGCAGGTCTCCCGCCTCCAGCCGGTCCAGGAAGATACCGGTGTTGTATGCGGGCAGCGTTGTCGTGAGCGCGGTGACCATGTCGGCGAGCGGGAGGAGAGCCGCGTAGTCCGCTGAGAAGGTGGCCGTCAGGGCGTTGATGATGTCGATCGGCGGCGAGGACAGCGTCGCATCCGTAATCGGGAAGCTGTTCGAACCGAGCAGCGCCTGTGACAGTTCCTCCAACGTCGGCTGCAGGGTGTCGGTGAGACCGGAGATGTAGGCCGCTTCCACCAGCGGCGCCAACACCGGATTGTCCAGTATCGGGGTGATCTGGTAGTTCTCCGGGTTCGCCAGATCGTTGATGGCCGCTTCGACGCCTTCTTGGACCCCGTTGACCAGCGCGGTGTAGACGTCGTTCCAGTCGAGGTTGGTCGGGAACAACTCGAACGGGGTGGGCACATTCGCGGGGCCCTGGCTCCAGCCGTCGGTGATGCTGCCGTACCCCAGATTCACCAGCACTCTCAGGGCGGGCTGTAACAGATCGGCCAATGGGTTGCCCAAGACCGGGATGAGCCGCAGCGGATCCAGAAGCGGCAGGTTTTCGACGGGGATCATGTAGTAATTGGTTAACGAGTCGCCGGTCGTCTCCAGCAACTGCGCGCTTTCGATTTGCTCGGGGCCAAGAGTCAGGTAGGTGAGGTGCTGGAAGATCATGCCCGCAAAGGCATTGAGATCGGCCAGCAAGTTCAGTGGATAACGGGGGAAGTCGGCGAAGCCGTCGTATTCCAACGTGTACACGTCGGTGGGGTAGAGGTCGTCGGGAGTTCCGCCACCGAAAGTGATGCCGAAGCTCGGGACGGCCGGGTTTGTGTCGGCGGGGACATCGAAGCGCTCGAGCATGCCGCCGTTGGCGGCGGCGGTGTCGCCGACCAGCACGAAGTGGACGTAGTCGCTCGGCACGCCCTGCTCGTGCAGCTGCTGCATCGTCAGCGTGGACAGGGCCGAGCTTTGGGAGTAACCGAAAACCACAACCGGGTTCGCGGCGTCTACCTCGCCGCGGGCGATCTGGTCGAGGACGGCGTTGGAGAGAATCTGTGCGCCCTGGGCTATTGAGGCGTCGACGGTCAAGCTATTGACGCCGGTGGTCGGGTAAAAGCCCGCGGGTGTGAACAGCGGTTGCGCCGAGCCGGTGAAGCCGAGCGGTTGCAGGTATAACGCGTCGGCGGCATCCGCATAACGTTGCGGAGGCAGTGGGATGCCGCTGCCTCCCATGACCAACGCGACGCCATCGCCGAGCCCAGATTCCGCAGCGTCCCCGCCGGTGAGTTGGACCGCGCGCGTCTGCGCATCCGGTATCGGTGCTTGGGTAGCAGGAACCCCGACGAGCGCGGCGCTCGTTATGACGACGCCGACGGTGACACACAAAGCCTGAGCGGCGCGACGCATAGGCCAGTCCTCGGACGGTGGTGGGGGTTATTTTCGGACTGTATCGGAGATCGCGCTAGATCTTATTGACATCTGCGTAATAGGTCCAGTGGGTAACCGGTTGTGACCAAACGCGCAAATCACCGGAGTGTGACTCACGGCCGTCAGGTGGGAGGTACGGTCTAGTACTTATGGTTGACCAGCAGTTCGACGTCATCATCGTGGGGGCGGGTTTCGGCGGAATCGGGGCCGCGATCCAGCTCTCCCAGCTCGGATACGAAAACATCCTGATCGTCGACCGCGAAGACGACCTGGGGGGTACCTGGCATGTCAATCACTATCCGGGCCTGTCGGTCGACCAGCCGTCGCCGACGTTTTCCTACCGGTTCGAGCCCAACCCCTACTGGTCTCGGATGTATGCACCCGGCGACGAACTGAAGCGCTATGCCGTGCATGTGGCCGAGAAGTACAACGTGCGCCGGTTCATGCGCTTCAACACCACCGTCGAAGGCGCCCGGTGGGATGAGGACGCGCAAGTCTGGCGGGTCGCCCTGGCCGACGGTGAAACGCTGAGCACACAATTTTTGATCGCTGCGACCGGCTTTTTGTGCCAGCCGAAAATCCCTGATATCGCCGGGATCGACACATTCCAGGGACGCATCATCCACACCGCTGCCTGGGATGACAGCGCCCCACTGGCGGGTTGCCGCGCGGCCGTGATCGGAACCGGCTCTACCGGGGTGCAGGTCGTTCCCGAGCTGGCCAAACAAGTCGCCGAGTTGACCGTCTATCAGCGCACCCCAATCTGGGTGCTGCCGAAGTTCGACGTGGTGTTCCTGCCGGTCATCCAGCGCCTTTTCGCTCGGGTGCCGCTGACCCAGCGCGTCGTGCGGTGGTTCACCGACACCACGCTGGAATTCGCGATGGTCATCACGATGTGGAAATACCGCTACTTCAAAGTGGTCAACAAGGCCATCTCGGAAGCGTCGAGAATCTATCGGTTGATGCTGGTGCGCGACAGGGAGCTGTCGCGAAAGCTGGATCCGGACTTCGACTTCGGCTGCAAGCGTCCGACGATCTCGAACACCTACTACCGGGCATTCACCAAACCGCATGTGCACCTGGAAACCAACGGCATCGACCACATCGAGCCCGACGGTATCGTCGCCAAGGACGGCACCAAACGCTTCGTCGACACCTTGGTGCTCGCGACGGGATTCGACGTGTGGGAGGCCAACCTGCCGGCGATCGAGGTGATCGGCCGTAAGGGGCGTAACCTCGGAAAATGGTGGCGGGAAACGCAATTCCAGGCCTACGAGGGAATATCGATGCCTTACTTCCCGAATTTCTTGTCGATGGCGAGCCCGTACGCGTGGGTGGGGCTGTCGTGGTTCAACACGGTCGAGTACCAGATGCGGCACATGCATCGGCTGTTCGGGGAACTCCAGCGCCGCGGTGCCCGTACCTTCGAGGTCACCGAAGAGGCCAACGCCCGCTTCCTGGCACGGATGACGAAGCTGTTGGAAGACTCGGCATTTCAGCTCGGCAGCTGCGTGACCTCGCGGTCGTATTGGTTCCGGGATCACACCGGCAAGGGAGAGGCACCGCTTTTCCGGCCGACGTCAGTACGCAGCGCGATCAAGGACCAGGACCGATTCCCGATGTCGGACTACATGATCGCCTGACGCTGCTGCTATTCCTTGACGAAGCTGTACATCCGGTAGGAGTTGCGCCCGCGTTCCAGTTCGCGGTACACCACCGTGCCCGGCACACCGGCGAACAATCGGCCGAACGGGCGCAGTAACGCCGGTAGGCTGGCGATCAGCTGCAGATACCGCTCAGAGTTTTTCTCCATCGAACGCAGTACCTCCGCATTGATCACCCGTTGCGAAAGCATCCGCAGCGGAGCATCTGCAAGCGCTTCCTCCCACTCCGAAATCTCCTGGTGCCCACGCAAATCCGCGTACAGAAAATGGCCTCCCGGACGCAGCACACGTGCCACTTCGGCCAGAAAACGGGGGAAATGGGGGTAGGCGTGCGAGGCCTCGACGTTGAGTACCGCGTCGAAGGATTCGTCGCCGAAGGGCAGATCCTCCGCGTCGCCGTGCACGAACTCCACCCCGGGCTGATCATGGCGTTTGCGGCAGTAGGCGATGCCGTCTGCGTTGAAATCAAGTCCCGTGTACGACGCCACATGCAAGGTGCGCATCAGGTACGAGGCGCCACCGCCGTGACCGCAGCTGATCTCCAGGACCTGTTTTCCGCTGAGATCGGCCTGCGTCGCGGTCTGGTGGTAGAGCTGGATGCCGAATCGGCTCGGCTCGTCAGCCGCCTCCAGCGGTAGACCCATCGGCGGGTCTTCCTCATAGCCGTAGTTGAGGAAGTCGACGTTTTGCTGATCCAAGCGGCGGCTCAACAACGGGTACCAGTACTTGCTGATCAGCTTTTTGGAAAACCGAGTCATGCCGATGGGCTTGACGCGAGGCTTGTGAGTGGCGGTCATGCCGGGAAGTATGCCAGGCGTGAGTTCACGGCGCGGGTGTTCGCCTTCGATGCGTCACGACGTTGCCGAAGTAGTGTCGCGGTTGGTCAACGATGCCGCGCCGGCATCAGCGGGTGCCGAGCTCGTTCGCCGGTACACTACCGCGCGTCCGCCCCGAGACGGCATCCACGCCACACCGCGGTTGATTCGCCGTTCGCCCCGTGTATTGGTTGGCGCGAAACGGAATTCGCGCAGCAGTGTACGCAGAACGACGTCCATCTCCATGGTGGCGAATGATGCACCGGGGCAGCGGTTTACACCTCCGCCGAACGGAACCCACCGGAACGGTGGCGGGCTGACTCCGACGAAGCGATCCGGGTCAAATGTCTCCGGGTCGGCGAAATTCTCCTTTGACCTGTGAGCTATTTCGTTGTAGACGATCACTGCGGTGTGTTCCGGAAGAACCCACTCGCCCAAGCGAACTCGCGTCTTCGTACGTCGCACCGTGCCGTCGACGCAGGGTCGGATGCGCTGGGCTTCGAAGATCGTCGCGTGCCGCAGCGCGGATCCACCCGCGTCGACCTCGTCGGCCAGCCGCGACATGAGTTCTGGATGGCGGCGCAGCCGTTCCAGTGTCCAGGTCAGTTGCGAGGCCGATGTCTCATGACCGGCGGCCAGAAAGCACAGCAGCTCGTCTGCGATATGCGCGTCTGGGATGGGCTCGCCGTTCTCGTAGTGCCCCTGCATCAGCACCGCCAGCACGTCGCCGCGCTCTTCGAATGCCGGGTCGCTGCGTGCTTCGGCGATGAGCGAGTGCACGATCGCGTCGAACCGCCGCCGGTACTGCGCAAACCTTCCTCCGGGGCTCCACCGGCCGAAGTCACGCCGCAGCGCCGGTGGCAGCATGACCAGGCGTGAGCCCAGCGTCACCATCTTCGGCATCAGCACGCGAAGCTCGTCCAGCGCGGCGCCCTCGGCGCCGAAGACGGCACGCAGAATCGAGCCGAGGGTGATACGCAGCATTGGTTCCACCGTTTCGAACTCGCGGCCGTCCTGCCAGGTTGCGATCTCGCGCATCACCTCGTCTTCGACGATGTGCTCGTAGCTTCTCAGCTGCTTTCCGTGAAACGGTCGGGTCAGCAGTCTGCGGCGGGCCAGGTGTTCTTGGCCGGTGAGGGCGAAGGTCGAGCCGGGGCCGAAGATCTCGCCGAGACTCAGCAGGTCGACGGGGCGTTCGATCAGATCGATGCTTGTCGTGAACAGGTCCTTGAGCAGGTCTTTGTCGCTGACGACCACTGTCTTGCCCAACAGCGGCAGATTGACGGTGAACGGGGTGCCCCACCGGCGGTACAGGGCGCCGAACATCTGGTGCTTTGCGGGCCCGAAGCCTATGCCCTGGATAAGCTTCGGCAGTCGGAGCCTTGGCGGTAGCCGTACCGGCTCGGTTGTCGCCACCGCCATCTTGTTTCCTCTCTATACCTGTGCGTCGCTAAACCTGTGCGCGCGTCAAATAGTTCCCGCGGCACTCCAAAGTAGCGAAGGTCGCCGCTTTCCGTACCACGTTTGCGGCAAAACCACGGCGTTGTCCCAGCTCAGTGGGCGCTCCCGGGCGCCTCGATTCCTGTTGTCGGACCGGGCCTTAGCCGTGACCGCTCAGTCCTTGGTGAAGCGATAGATTCGATACTCGGCGTCGCCGCTTTTGATGACGTTGTAGATGCCGGTCCCCGGCACGCCGGCGAAATGGCGGCTGAAGGGCCGGATGAACGCCGGCAGGCGGTGGCTGATCAAGTCCAGCTTCCGCTGTGCGCTGTTGTCCAGCGAACGCACCACGCTGTCGTTGATGACGCGTTTGGAAACTTGGCGCAATGGCATGTCGGCAAGTGCGGCATCCCAGCCGGGAAATTCGCTGCTGCCCCGGAAATCGGCGTAGAGAAAGTCTCCGCCGGGGCGCAGCACGCGGACCACTTCGGCGAGGAAGCGGGACAGCGCAGGGTAGGCGTGCGAGGCTTCGACATTGATCACCGCGTCGAACGATTCGTCGTCGAAGGGCAGGTTTTCGGCGTCGCCCTGGACGAAATCCAGGCCGGGCATCTGGTGGTGTTTACGGCAGTAGGCGACACCATCCGGGTTGTAGTCGAGCCCGGTGTAGGAGCCGGGTTTGAGCGTGCGGGTGAGGTAAGCGGCGCCACCCCCGTGGCCGCAACTGACCTCGAGCACTGTCTTGCCGGTGAGATCGACCTGGGTGGCGACCTGGTGGTAGAGGTTTATGGAGTACCGGTTGGGTTCGTCGGATTCGTCGAGGGGGAGGCTTAGTGGCGGGTCATCCTCGTAGCCGTAGTTGAGGAAGGTGACTTCTTCCGCGTCAAGCCGACGAGTCAGGAACGGGTACCAGATCTTGTTGATAAATGCCTTGTACAGCCGGTAGCCGGCGTCGTTGATGCGTTCCGTAGTCGTGGGCATGCGAAGGAGTATGCCAGCCTCTCACAGTGGCTTCGTCTGGATGAGCAAATGTCAGCTGCCGTGCTCGGCCGCGGCCATCGAGCCGCGATCGCCCGGCGATGCCGTCCTGCGGCGGTAAACGACAGCGCGCGCACCACGCGCCGGCGCGATCGACACACCGCGGTAGTTACGGCCCTCGTCCGGTGCGTTGATGGGCTCGAAGCGGAATTCGCGCAGCAACGTGCGCAGCGTGACGTCCATTTCCATGTTCGCGAATGCGGCACCAACGCAACGGTTTACGCCGCCACCGAACGGGATCCACCGGAAGGGCGGCGGGCTGGTTCCCAGGAACCGGTCGGGGTTGAACGAGTCCGCGTCGGAAAAGTTGTCCTCCGACTCGTGGGCCAGCTGGAAATCAACCATGATGCTGGTATCCGGTGGAAGGACCCACTCGCCCAACCGAATTCGTTCCTTCGTCACGCGCAGTGAGGCCGCGATGTTCGACCGGACACGCTGTACCTCGTAGATCGTTGCCTGTCGCAGTTCCGATCCGCCCGCGTCCACCTCGTCGGTCAGCCGCGACACCAGCTGCGGATGCCTGCCCAACCGCTCCACCGTCCACGCAAGTTGGGAGGCCGTTGTCTCGTGGCCGGCCGCGACCAGGGTCAGCAGCTCATCGGCGATATGCCGATCCGGAATCGGCTGACCGTCCTCGTACCGGGCCTGCAGCAGCAGCGCGAGCACGTCGCTGCGCTCGGCCAGGGACGCGTCAGCTCGCGCATCGGCGATGAGTGAGTCGATCACCGCGTCGAACCGGCGCCGGTACCCGGCCAGGCGGCTTCCTGGACTCCATCGCCCGTACTCCCGGCGCACCAACGGCGGCATCCGCTGCAGCAGCGAGCCCAGTGTGATCAAGGGCGGCATCACGGTGCGCAGCTCATCCAGCGCGTCGGCTTGCTCGCCGAAGGTGGCCCGCAGGATCGCATTCAGGGTCAGACGGGTCATCGTCGGAAGCGTCGCGAACTCCTGGCCCTCCGGCCAGTTCGCGGTTTCGGCCAGCACCTCCTCCTCGACGATCTGCTCGTACTGCCCTACGCGCTTGCCGTGGAAATGGGGCAGCACCAGCTTGCGGCGTTCGAGGTGTTCTTTGCCGACGAGGCTGAACGTCGATCCGGGCCCGAAGGCCTCCCCGAGGATTTTCGCGGGGCGTTCGATCAGATCGAAGCTGGTGCTGAACACGTCCTTGACGAGGTCACGGTCGCTGACCACCACGGTCCTGCCCAATGCTGGCAGATTGACGGTGAACGCGCTGCGGTAATGCCGGCTCAGTGCCGGCACCACGCGGTACTGGAGCGCGGTAAAGAAAACAATGCCCTGGATGCTTTTCGGTGCCCTCGGGCCCGGCGGTAGCCGTACCGGTTCGTCTGTCGCCGTGGCCATGTCGCCCCCTCTCCGACGGCTACCCTAAAGTACTCCGTGATGTTTCGTGCCCGTCGGCCCAAATTATTCGGTCCAGGGCGCAACGACGCCGGGCATCCACCCGCGTCGGGTTGCGGGCGTTGTCTTGGGCAGATCGAGATCCTGTCCGCATTTCGACAACGTGCAGGTAGTGAGCCCGCGGGGATTACCATGGCCCCGGCATTGAATGGCAAGAAAGCTGACACAAAGCTGGCACGTTGTGGCCGCTGGCATGGTTTACTTTCCCCAATATTGATCATGATCTCATTCAGCGTGCTGCGCCGAGCCGTGGTGGGATGGGCGAAGGAGATGCGGGTTGTCGAGGGGCCGGTCTTGCCGGGGCCGTGAATGATCACGACGACCGTAGCCGTCGCGGGTGACGTTCTGGCGCAGGCCAACAGCGCAGTCCCGACCGAGAGGGTGTCGAACGACGTGAACGTCGCATGACCAGCCACCACAGAAGCAGCGATCGTCCATTCGTGGCGAGAATGGTCCGTGAGTTGTCGCTGCCGATCATCCTGGCGTGGTTGGCGATCACGGCTGTGTTGAGTTTTGCCGTACCCACGTTGGAACAGGTCGCGAAAGCGCATTCCGTATCGTTGAGCGCCAAAGACGCGCCCTCGGTAAAGGCAATGGCGCGGGTGGGCGAGGACTTCAAGGAAGGCAATTCCGATAGCCTCGCGATGATCGTCTTGGAAAGTGACCAGCCGCTCGGTGATGCCGCCCACAATTACTACGACGAGTTAATTCGTCAGCTGAAAGCCGACACCACCCACGTTCAGCACATCCAAGATTTCTGGGGAGATCCACTCACCGCGGCCGGCGCGCAAAGCGCCGACGGAAAGGCCGCGTACGTTCAGCTGAACCTCGCCGGTAATCAAGGCGAGACGTTGGCGAATGAATCCGTCGACGCGGTTCGAAAGATCGTGCAGGGGACGCCGGCCCCGAGCGGCGTCACGGCTTATGTCACCGGACCAGCGCCGTTCGTGGCAGATTCGAACCACAGCGGCGAAAAAACAGTCTTGAAGATCACCGCCGTGAGCGTCGCGGTGATCTTCTTGATGCTGCTTCTTGTCTACCGTTCGATCGTCACCGTCGTCCTTCTGCTGGCGATGGTGGGAATTGAATTGGGGGCGGTCCGCGGGGTCGTCGCGTTACTCGGCGAGCACGAGCTCGTCAGCCTTTCCAGCCTGGGTGTCAACATCCTGGTTTGCCTTGCGATCGCCGCTGGAACGGATTACGGAATCTTTTTCATCGGTCGTTACCAGGAGGCGCGGCAGGCCGGCGAGGATCGCACGAGCGCGTATTTCACCGCTTACCGCGGGGTCGCCCATGTTGTTCTCGCTTCGGGGCTGACTATCGCCGGCGCGATGTATTGCCTGAGCTTCACCCGGTTGCCGGCTTTCCAAACCATGGGCGCCCCATGCGCGGTGGGCATGCTTGTCGCCGTCGCCATCGCCCTCACACTGGTTCCCGCTGTTCTTGCCGTGGGCGGCCGTTTTGCGCTGTTCGACCCGAAGCGACGGCTCAACGCTGGTGGCTGGCGACGGCTGGGTACCGCGGTGGTGCGGTGGCCGGCGCCCATCCTGGTCGCATCGTGCGCGCTCGCCCTGGTTGGTCTGCTGGCCTTGCCCGCGTACAAGGTGAGCTACAAAGACCGCGATTATCTGCCCCGCGATGTCCCGGCCAATACCGGAATGGCTGCCGCGGAGCGCCACTACTCGCCGTCTCGGATGCTGCCGGAAGTTCTGCTACTCGAGTCCGACCACGACATGCGTAACTCGGCCGACTTCCTCATCCTGGACAAACTGGCCAAACGCGTTTTCCAGGTCGAAGGGGTTTCGCGGGTTCAGTCCGTCACAAGGCCGCAGGGCACCCCGCTCGAGCACACCTCTATTCCTTTCTTGCTCAGCATGCAAAATGCCGGACAGCTACAGAACTTGCAGTTCGCGAAGACGCGGATGAACGACATGGTGAAGCTGGCCGACCAGCTGCAGAGCACGGTTTCGGCGATGGAGCGCATGAATACGCTCATGCAACAACTCGTCGACACTAGCCACGACATGGTCGGAATCGCTCACGACACCGCCGCCATCACCTACGAGGTGCGCGACGAGATCGCTGAATTCGACGACACGTTCAGGCCGTTGCGCAGCTACTTCTACTCCGACCCGCACTGCTACAACATCCCGTACTGCCGGGGCATCCGGGCCATGTACGACGCATCGGACGGCGTCGACAAGATCAGCGAAAAGCTCGCGCTGCTCGAGAAAGACCTGGATAACGCCGACGTGATCGTGCCGCAAATACTTGCGCTGCTACCGCCGCAGATCGACACCATGAAAAGCGTGCGCACAATGGTGCTGAGCATGCACAGCACCATGTCTGGCATGCTCGCCCAGGTCGACGAGCTGAGCAACGACGCAGTAGCGATGGGGCAGGATTTCGACGCCGCCAAAAACGACGACTCGTTCTACTTGCCCCGGGAAGTTTTCGACAACCCTGACTTTCAACGCGTCATCGCGTTGTTCTTGTCACCGGATGGGACGGCAGCGCGGTTCATCATCTCGCACCGGGGGGACCCGGCGACCAACGAGGGCATCAAGCGCATCGACGCGATCAAGACGGCCGCCGCGGAGGCGCTCAAGGGGACGCCGCTCGAGGACGCCAAAGTCTATGTCGCCGGCACAGCGTCGGTCTTCAAGGACTTACGCGAGGCCACCAAGTATGACCTGCTGATCGCCGGAGTGGCATCGCTGTGCCTGATCTTCATCATCATGTTGCTCATCACCCGAAGTCTGGTTGCGGCTTTGGTGATCGTGGGAACGGTTGCGCTGTCGCTGGGGGCATCGTTCGGGCTGTCCGTACTGCTTTGGCAATACCTGCTCGGGGTCCGGTTGCACTGGCTGGTCGTGGTGATGGCGGTAATCATCATGTTGGCGGTGGGATCTGACTACAACCTGCTATTGGTTGCACGGTTCAAGCAAGAACTCGCCGCCGGGCTGAAGACCGGCATCATCCGCGCGATGGGCGGCACCGGCAACGTCGTCACCGCCGCGGGTCTGGTGTTCGCCTTCACGATGGCCTCCATGGTGGTCAGCGACAACCGCGCTGTCGGTCAGGTGGGGACCACCATCGGTCTCGGTTTGCTGTTCGACACGTTGGTGGTGCGTGCCTTCATGACGCCGTCGATTGCCGCGCTGTTCGGACGCTGGTTCTGGTGGCCGTTGAACGTTCGTAGCCGTCCCGCGCGGCACCGCGCGCATGCTGCCGAACCTGCTGTCGCCCGTGTTGTCGACGACGCTGCCACAGCCGATCTGGGGCTTGCGGTAGCCGCGATGAACGGTCGGGCCGCACCCGTTATGAACGGTGCGACAAATGGATCTCGCGCAGTCGCCAGGAATGGTTCAAACGGTCACTGGGCCTTGCACAGGTAATGCAGGGGCAATCGCTGCTCAGTCCTTGGTGAAAAGGTACACGCGGTAAGTGAACTCACCGGTGCGCAGTGCGCCGTTGAACGCCCAATCCGTCATGTCGCTGGCGTAGCGCGCAAAGCCGCGCGGAATCGCCGACCCGTGCCGGCCGATCAGCTCGTGCTTTCGCGGTGCGTTCTTCTCGTTGCCGCGCAGCACATCCGCGTCGATCACGGCGCTCGACAGCATCCGCAGCGGGGCGGCGGCGAGCGCCGCCTTCCACTCATCGACCGCGCGACGCCGACGGAAATCGGTGTACAGGAAATGCCCGCCTGGCGTGAGCACACGTGCCACTTCGGCAAGGAAACGAGGAAAGTGCGGATACAGATGCGAGGCTTCAACATTGAGCACCGCGTCGAAAGATTCGTCGGCGAAGGGCAGATCCTCGGCGTTGCCCTCGACGAAATCGAGGCCGGCCAGATGGTGCCTCTTTTTGCAGAATTCGATGCCGGCCGGATTCAGGTCCAGCCCGGTGTAGGAAGCCGGATGCAAGGTGCGCATGAGATACGAGGCTCCGCCGCCATGGCCGCAACTCACTTCCAGCACCCGCTTGCCACGCAGATCCACCTGGGTCGCGGTTCGATGGTAGAGCTGAATGAAAAACCGGTGCGGTTCGTCCGAGGCCTCCAGCGGCACCGCCATGGGCGGGTCTTCCTCGTAGCCGTAGTTGAAGAACAACCAGTCATCATCACCGAGCAGACGCGTTTGGGAGGCGAACCGGTTCTTCACGAACGAGGTGAAGAGCAGGTGAAACATGACGGGGTTGTCCACCAGTCGGTGGGCGAACGAGTTCGAAAGCAGGCGGTTTTTGGTGGCCATCGGGGCAGTATTGCATGCTCAAACGGGCCCGCGGTCCGCAACCCGTAAGGCGCTAGAAGCGGTAACGCAGGATCCGGGCCCTGCGTGCGGACGCTTTGAACCGTCCGGCCAGGCGAGTGGACAGCCGCAGCCAGCCCGGGAACAAGCTGACCTCGGGGGCATGCGTCAGGCTGCTCTCCTCGACCAGCTTGATTCGCGGAGTCCAGCTTTCGGGATGATGCGCGTCCTTGAACCCCGCGTAACCCCACTGGCTTCCGACCGAATTGGTCGCCTTCTGCGGCGACAGCTTCATTGCCACCCTAGTCAGCGCACCCACCCGCCCGTAGTCGTTGAAGGCGAACTCGCCTGACCGGAAATATTCGGTGATGTGGCGGAACAGGTTGACAATCACCGGCTCTGACAGAAACGCCAACAGGCCGTCGGCGATCAGCATGGTGGGCCGATCGGCCGGGATGCTGTCGGCCCAGCTGTCCTCTGCCACCGAGGCCGCCACCGGGTGGGCCCGCTCATCGTCGGGGACGACCTGTTCGCGCAAAGCGATGACCCGGGGTAGGTCGACGTTGTACCAGTCGACCCCGCCCGGCGGGCTGATCCGCAGCATTGCCGTGCTGAGTCCCGCGCCGAGCTCGACCACGACCGCGTCGGGATGCTCCGAGGTGAAGTCGCAGACCCGGTCGTCGAGCATCTTGGCGCGAAGCGCCTGCTGGCAGACCACATGGGTGGGCACATCGAGGCCGGCGAAGTCGTAGTCGATCTTCGCCACGATCCGGTCGGCCAGACTGTCACCGAGTATCGGGTGTGGCCGCCGGCTGTCGAGTGCGCGAGCGTATTGGGTCAGAAACGCGGTTTGCTCGATGGGCGTGAACTCGCCGACTGCGATGCGCATTGCTGGAAACCTACTCTGCGGCGGCTGTCATTTCAGCAGCGGACTGTAGTCGGTCGGCGGGTCCACGAGGTTCATTGTCCGGAACAGCTTTTCGGTGAGTGCCGGGCTGTTCTCAGCGGCGGTGAGCACCTGCTCGCGGAATTGCAGCAGGTCGTTCGGCAACGCCGGCTGGCCGAGCCCGGCGCGCATGTAGAGGTCGTTGAACTCATTCGACGCCCAGAGTGGTCCGATGTGCCCGGCGGCGGCGTCGAAGAATCGCCGGCTCACATCGCCATCCGATTGCGACAGAGAGTCGCCCAGGGCGCTGGCCTCGAGCGCGGCGACCGTCATGCCCTGCCCGTAGATGGGATTCGTGCTGCAGATCGCATCGCCGAAAACCAGGAATCCCCTGGGGAATCGGGGCATTTTGTCATACCTGCGCCACACCCCGCCCGGATAGCGGAAAACATCGACGGCTCCCAAGGGTTCGCCGGCTCGCAGCGCTGCCGGCAGGGCCGCGGAGATGAATTGGGTGCCCAACGCCACCATGTCGGCCAGGTTCTCCGGCGGTTGTTGTTGATCCAGCCGGACGACGGTGAATATCCAGGTGTCGTGTTCGTAAGCCGAAAATGCGCCGCCGATCGGCAGGCCCGGTTCCGGGATCACAAATGTCATTTTTTCGTTCACGACACCCGCCGGGACGCGGAGAAACTGGCTGCAGTAGCTCGCGTTCGCCGTCGAGCGCTCGGCGGCGGGACGGCCGTATCCGAGGCTGTCCAGAAACGCCGGGGTTCGTGCGCCGCGGCCCATCGCGTCGACTACCAAATCGGTGTCCAGCATCTGCTCGACGCCGGTGTCGCGGTTGACCACCCGCACGCCGGTGACCTGCTGCGGCTCGGCGGCGACGGGTTCGACGACGTCGTGACCGTCCAGAATGTCCACGTTGGCCAAGGCCCACACCCGCCGCCTGACCTGCGACTCGAGCAGCGGCCGGCTGAGCAGATAGATGACCACCGCGGCGGGGTCGGCGAATTTACCCGAACGGTTGTACTCGTGTCCGCCCACCCTGATGGAGACTTTGGACAGATCCCCGTCGTCGCAGACCGTGGCGCCGGCGGCGACGAGTTCGTCGGGCAGGCCCGGAAACAGCCGGCCGATCTCCTGTACCCCGCGGCTCCACAGAACGTGATAATGCCGGCCCTGGCGAACCCCGCGTCGCGGGCAAGCGTCCTGGGACAAGGCGTCTCGTTCGACCACGAGGACGGACTCATAGAATTCGGAGAGCACCCGGGCGGCGAGCAAGCCGCCCATCCCTGCGCCGCAGACAATGGCTTTGTCGCCCAGCTTGCTCATCGCAACCTCTCTGGCCCCGGTGCACGCTCGACCCGCACGTTTGGATCACCGTAGCGAAAGGCCTGTGACAGATGTCCGGAATTCCGGAACGCCCGCAGCGCCCGACCGGCAGGATCGGTGAGGTGACGGACCCGCGCGTGGAACGGTTGAATGCGCTGCCCCCCAACGCCCGGTTCGACATCGGTGCGCAGCTCTACGAGCGGATGCATTGGACACGCAACGTCGGAATCCGGATGTCGGATGGCGTTGTGCTCTCAGCGGATCTCGTTTTGCCCGGCGACCGCGCGAAACCGGTGACCGAACCACTGCCGACGGTCATCAACTTCACGCCGTACAACAAGATATTCCAGCGCGGTTCCGGCGGGGCGTGGGTGCGCGCGCTGGGGGAGCGGATCGGCGGCTCGGACCGCAGTCACTTCACCGGCCGCGATTTGCTGCACGCCCTGGCCGGCGGCGCGCCGGCGGCATTGAGCGTCAGCCCGACCCTGGTGCGCCGCGGCTACGCCTACCTGATGGTGGACGTGCGGGGCACCGGAACATCGACGGGCACCTGGGATTTTTTCAGCCCCACCGAACAGCGCGACTACGCCGAAGTACTGCAATGGGCTCGTCAACAGCCGTGGTGTAACGGGAAACTCGCGTTGACGGGAATCTCCTACGGTGCGCTGGCCTCGCTTCTCACCGCCGGATTGCAGCCTGACGGACTGGCGGCGGTGTTCGCGATTGAAGGGGGCGAGGATGCGGTGCGCGAACTCGGGCTTCCCGGCGGCGTCCCGTCGCCGCTCGTCGCCGTTTGGCTCGGCGCGGTCAATCTCCTCAAATGGTTTCCATCCCTGTCGGGTTTGCGGAGAACGGGCGCGTGGCGGGAGTATTTACGCGATCGCATCTCGTCGCCGGCCAGTTGGATGCGGCACGCAGCCCAAATCGCGCTGATGGCCGACCATCCCGACATTCTGCTCAACGCCATGTGGGCCAGCAGGGTCGCCCGGTTGGACAAGATCACCATTCCCACCTGGATCCACGGCGGTTGGCATGATGTCTACAGTCGCTCGAATTTCCGGATTTACCAGCGGATCGCGACGCCGCCGGGTGCCAAGCAGGTTGTCGTCGACGACTGCTATCACCTTGCGCCCGGTTCCGGGTTCGGCGCGCCGGATGCGCCGCAGTACCTCGACGAGTTGCAATGCGCCTGGTTCGACCGGTGGCTCAAGGGAATTCGCAACAACATCGAGTATTACGGCCCGATCACCGTGCGCAGGTTGGGTGGAGGTTGGCTCTCATGCGACCAGTACCCGGATCCCGCGGCCCGGGTGCGGCGGCTCTACCTCAGCGCCGACGCCAGTGGCTCGGCCCCGCACGCACACGTCGACGGAGCGCTGAGCTTCGACCCGCCCGACCGCGTCGCGCGGTTGCCGGTGCCAACCCGGCGGCCCAGCATCCGCTCCAACAACACCGCCGTAAGCGCAATCGGTTTGGCGACACTGCTGGGTCGTACATTCGGCTCCGACGATCGTCACGCCGAGGCTTCCGCTGTCACCTTCACCACCGAACCGTTCGATGCCGACGTTGTGGTGTCCGGTCCACTCAACCTACATCTGTGGGTGAAAGCCGAAGGCGAGGAAGCGTTTTGGTCGGTGACCGTAACCGACGTCGAGCCCGACGGTGCGTCCGCGCCGGTCAGCCGGGGGGCCCTGCTATCGTCGCTGCGCGCAGTCGATGAGACCGCAAGCACCTATGTCGACGGTGAACTGCTGGCGGCCGAGCACCCGATGACGGCGGAGTCGGTGCTGCCCGTCGTGCCCGGCCGGCCGTTCGACATCGACATCGACATCAACGCCACCGACGCGGTGATCCGTGCCGGGCACCGGCTGCGGGTAGCGGTCGGCCGTGGCGGCTTCCCGCGGTATTCGTTGAGCCGCTCGCAGCGCCGCAAGAGCCGGGGCCAAGCCATCATCATCGATCCGGCCCACCCTTCCTACCTCAGCTTTCTGGCGGTCGGTGAGGCACTGCCTCGCCGGTTCACCGGTGCTGACACCATGACCGGTGTCGGCGACGAGACCGACCGAAGCGATGAGGAGAAGCGACGCCCATGATGCAACCGCGCCTGCCACTGCTGCCCCCCGACGAGGCCAAGGCCGCCGCCGACGAAGCCGGGGTACCGGATTACATGGCGGAGCTGGCGATTTTCCAGGTGCTGCTGAATCACCCGAGGCTGGCGGGCAGGGTCAACGATCTGCTCGCCGCCATGCTGTGGCACGGGATTCTCGATGCACGGCTGCGTGAGCTGGTGATCATGCGCATCGGCTGGCTGACCGGCTCGGATTACGAGTGGACGCAGCACTGGCGAGTCGCGCAGGGCCTCGGGGTAACCCCGGATGACCTTCTGGGCGTGCGTGATTGGCGGCAATACAGCGGGTTCGGGCCGGCGGAACGCGCGGTGCTGGCGGCCACCGACGACGTCGTTCGCGACGGAGCCGTGAGTGCGGAAAGCTGGGCCGCCTGCAAACGGGAACTCGGCGCCGACCCGGCGGTGCTCATTGAGTTGGTCACCGCGATCGGGGCGTGGCGCATGATCGCCTCGATCCTGCGCAGCCTGAACGTCCCGCTGGAAGAAGGCCTGTCCAGCTGGCCGCCCGACGGGCAGGCTCCTTAGAGCGTCCCGAGAATCTCGGTTGCTGCAGCTACCTGCAGCCCCATCGCAACCTTAAATGACGCACTCGTTGATTTATGCTGGCCTGGCTTGCCGCCCTCTCCAGGGTCACACGGTGACCGCTGCGGCTGAGAAAGCACTGTTACTCAGCGGCTTGCGTCGATATCGCGGATGACGTCCGTTCCCAGGAACCTCAGATTCGTGTGCCTCTTCACTGGTAGCAGACAACGCATCGGCTGCTATTACTCGGCATCGAACTGCTCGTTATGGAGCCGCTCGAGGGCTCGACCGTCGACAAGTTCGTCGCGGTTTTCCGGGTGTAACCAATAGTGGCGCAACATCCAGTACAGGGCAGCGCCGCCAGGAGTACAGGCCTTAGCACCCGTATACACGTGTGGTGGGCCAGTTTTCATGATGATGACGATGGGCGCACGCTTCTGCTTGTTAGGTGCTATGTCGGTGATGTCGGTGATGTCGGTCCAAGTTCCGCGGTAGGTGAACAGGATGTCGGCCAGCTCGAATCCGCGCGGCGTCAAGTGGACATAGCCTGGTCCTCGTCTGACGACTAGCGCAATTAGCCCGACCACCACGAACAACAGACCGAACCCTACGAGGTACGGGGTGAAGATCTGTTCACCGCGAGTCATCGAAATGCTGACTTCTCCGCGAGGAACGAAAACCACGTACAGCAGACCGCTTGGGACAGCGGCTACGAACGCGATGACCCAAAGCGCGGTAATGACTCGATCAGGCCGCAGCATCAGCCCTCTTGAGTCGCAAATTCCGCGCACCGTAACCCTTTCGAGCTCGGTCCAGCCAGCTGCCAGTACCAAGCCGAGAACGAACATCGTGCCGCCGGCCGTGATGATTGCTGTTAGGTAGTCACCCCGGCTAGCAAAGATCACCGTCCAGACCGCGCTAAACGCACCGGCGCCTCCGAAAAGCGCGAAACCGGGTACCAACTGCACTGTGTTATCGCGCCAGTGCTCGGGCTTCGGCAACATCACCCTGGACAAAATGCCTGACCCACCTTTTGTCCGATCGAACCCAAGAACTTGCCTCCGAAATAAGCACCAGCGATCGCGCCGCCGGGGCCGGTGACCACGTCCACGCCAGGCAGCGCTCCGCCGATGCCCGCACCGACTACACCGCCGGCGTAGTCCCCAGCTACGCCGAACACCCCGGACACGCCAGCCACGCACGCCTCGCGGGCGGATGTCGCCGCGCCCACGTTGTAGATGGTGGCCGCTATACCCACGGCCGGTCCCGCATACCGTGCAGCCTTGCCAACGTTTTCGACGGATGTGGGAGTTAATCCGGGAATCCCGCCTCCTCGCCCGACGTGAGCATCCAATCCGGTAAGCGCGCCACCTAGCACCGTCGGAGCCGCGCCGGTGAAGAACGGGTTGTTGGGGGGCAGTACACCATGTCGGCCGTCGGGCAAGGTGAAGGCCGCATTACGTGTGCCGTCCGGATTCTCCGTGGCGGTAAAGTTGGTGCCGTCGGCCCAATCAATTACGGTGCGCTTAACCCCGGTTAGCGGATTTGTCTGTGAGAACGTGCTCGACACAAGCTTGCCGCTGCTGTCGTAATAATCATCTCCGGCTGCGGGGGCCAGGGAACCCCACGTTCTGATCACGTGTTTGCTGCCGTCCTGCATGATCAGGGTCGTGACGTGTTGGTCGTCCTCGGTAGTTTTTTTGCTGGACTCCCGGACCGTCATCGCCATGTCTTCGCCGCGAACCTTGCCCTGCTCAATCAACCCCTGCATCGTCCGCGGATTGGGCACTTCGTCTGCCGGTCGCGACGGACTCTGCGGAAATAGAGCACCCATGTCACTTGGGCCGGGGAGTGTGAATCCGAGTTTCTTCGCGGCAGCCTGCACATTGGCTGCGGTGCCATCATCGGCATCGCCAAGCGCCAACAGCAACCGATTGATTTCGGCTTGCTGTTGCTCGGCCTGCTGTTGCAACTCGGCTGCATGCTGGGCGGACATGCGCGCCGGTTTGATCAACACCACCCACTGGTCGGTGACATGCAACTCGCCCTCGTCAATATCGTCTGCCGTTCGCAGCAACCGGTACCGAGCGGCCCCAATTGTGGCGTCACCGTTGCTGAGCGCCGCCCCAACTGCACCGACGCCGGTGGTGAACTCGGAGGTTTGATTGGTCGCCCGGCCAAACATCGCCGCCGCCGCCTCATGAGCTTGGCCTTCCCACACCTGCGCCTCGGGCAGCCGGTCGATCCCATCCTCAAGGTCACGTACGGCGCGATACACCGAATCGCCTGCAGCGTCGATCGCTTTCCCCGCCGGTGACAGCGAGTCTGGGTTCCATGCCTGTAACCGGGAACGCGACGGCAACACGAGCTAGAACAATCCCTTGAATGTTCCGGCCAGGGCGTCGTCCTCCACCTCGTAACGATCACCCGCACCACGCACCGCCGCACCCATGGCGGCGATGTTCTCGGCAATCTTGCCCTCGACTGTGGCGATGTGCGCACTAACGAGACGAGCGGCCCACTGCGTCGCCGACCCCGGCAATCCATCAGCAGCCGTACTTACCGTTTGTCCGACATCAGCGCTACGAATCGCCGCTGACGCGGTTTCGACCTGGCCGGCGAAACCGCGCAACAGCTCCGGTTTAACCCGCATTCCAACCCCCTCAGTTGGGCCTTAAACGAACTTGGCGACGCACAATCAGGCGGGCCCCGCCAGCCCCCGAGACGATAACATCGGGTACCTAACAGACCAGGCACGAAAATCAGCCCGAGGTGGATGCCCGATTGGTTGCTTCGTGTGCCGGGCGGCGGCTTGAACAAACACGAACCGGAACGTTGTCTGCGGATGTCAGCACCCGTCAGGCAGTGGGGACAGATTCCCGACTTGTAACCGCAGGTTTGGGGTGACTCCTCTCCTTTGCGGCGCCGTCAACGAGCCGCAGCACTAGCTGGTCGGCGGCCAGGAACCGGCGGTAACTCCCGGTAAACGGTCACAAACCGTCCAGTGAATTTACAGGCGTGGTGAATTGACCCGGTCAAGTTCTTGGTGCATCATCGAGGACGTAAGCACCTCGTTAGGCGAGGCGTCTGCACGGATATAGGCCACTGACCCCGAACGTCGAGAGACGCCCAGGGTCAGGACAGCTCCTCCCGGCTTAAGGGTTGAGCCCAAGTGGCTTCCGGGTTACCCGGATACGCCGTGTAGTGCCGAAGCTCTGACGAGTGGGGTGCGGTTTTCCCGATCTGATCGGGTTCTGTGCTCCTGCTTGCGTGAACCGGTGCGGATAGCCGCACGCGACGTAGCCGTAAGGAGGTGAGGGACGCATGAGTTCTAGTGACAGTCCGGGTCGATATCCGAACTTGCTTTCGTCCCGATCCGGCCTTCGGCACGGCGCTCGCGGCTGAGCCTGAGCGACTGCCTCCGGGTGCGGTTTCGGACGAAAGAGCCGAAACGTGTTATCCCTCTTCGATTTTCGCCTAGGAGGCCATCATGACCGCTGCACTGTACGACGAAGTGGCAACGGCAGGACCGACCCTGACGCTGGTACCTGCCGCGGAGCCGACCGCCCAGCCGACGGCCGAGCAGAGCCCCCGGCGGATCAACCGGCCCTTCGGAAGCGACCCGCTGGTCGACGGGGCCGCCCGGCTGTTGTCTTTCCCGCTGCGTCAGCTCTACGCCGCGCTTTGGCGTGCCGGAGTCCTGGACGTCAGCGCCTGACTTTGTCGTCCCCCTCGGCATACGGGGATCCGTGGCCATAGCCCGAAGGTGTTGGTGTCCTTCGGTATCGCCCTCACGAACCGGCGCGTCGGTCGTTACGGTGACCACGTCGCATCCACGGGGGGCCTGCCCAGGGCCCGGAGTCTAGAGGGATCGTGGAGCGACGCAGTAGCGTTTACCCATGGCGACCGACCTGACGCTGTACCTCGACGATGACCCGGGCGAACTTGCCCGGGTCGGCGACCTGCTCGGTAAGGCCGGGGTCAACATCGCTGGTCTGTGTGCCGTCACCAGCGGCGGCGGCCGCGCCAAGGTTCATATTTTGGTGCAGGACGCGACCCCCGCGTTCGAAGCGCTGCACGGCGGGGGGATCGAAATCGCTGAGGAGCAAGAGGTGATCGTGCTTGACGTGGAAGACCGCCCCGGTGCGCTCGGCGAGGTCGTCCACAAGTTGGGCGCCGCCAACGTCAACCTGGAGACCGTGTACCTCGCGACCAACACCCGGCTGGTACTGGCCGCCGACAGCCTCGCTCAAGCTAAGGCTGCGCTGGGCTGATCTCGATTTGCGCATGGCCCGTAGAATCGGTTCAGCGGCGTTGATCCGGCCATCACCGGGGAGCCTTCGGAAGAACAGCCGGCTTCGGTATCGGAGCAGCTCAGTAGAACCGAACGGGTTGGCCCGTCACAGCCTCATTGAGCGGTCGCGTGTATTCGCGGCAAGCGGGGTGGTACCGCGGCGCTCGCGCAGGAGTGCGACGTCGTCCCCGGCCTGATAGCTGGCACATGGAGACGACGCGTTGACTTACCCGAAGTTGCCCGGCGGCGCCCCCGATTTCCCGGCGTTGGAAGGCGAGGTCCTCGATTACTGGGGCCGCGACGACACCTTTCGCGCCAGCATCGCCCGGCGCGCCGATGCCGAAGAATACGTGTTCTACGACGGGCCGCCGTTCGCCAACGGCCTGCCGCACTACGGCCACCTGCTGACTGGCTACGTCAAGGACATCGTGCCGCGGTATCGCACCATGCGCGGCTACAAGGTGGAGCGCCGGTTCGGCTGGGACACCCATGGTCTGCCCGCCGAACTCGAGGTCGAGCGCCAGCTCGGCATCACCGACAAGTCCCAGATCGATGCCATGGGCATCGCCGCGTTCAACGAGGCCTGTCGCGAATCGGTATTGCGTTACACCGACGAATGGCAGGCCTATGTGACTCGCCAGGCCCGCTGGGTGGATTTCGACAACGACTACAAAACGCTCGATCTGTCCTACATGGAATCGGTGATCTGGGCGTTCAAGCAGTTGTGGGACAAGGGCTTGGCGTACGAGGGCTACCGGGTGTTGCCGTACTGCTGGCGCGACGAGACGCCGCTGTCCAACCACGAGCTGCGGATGGACGACGACATCTACCAAAGCCGCCAGGACCCGGCGATCACCGTCGGATTCCGGGTGCCGGACGGGGAGCTGGCCGGCGCGTACCTACTGGTGTGGACGACGACACCCTGGACGTTGCCGTCGAACCAGGCCGTCGCGGTCAACCCCGACGTCACCTACGTGCAGGTGCGTGCAGAGGATCGGCGCTACGTGTTGGCCGAGGCCCGGCTGGGGGCTTACGCACGCGAGCTGGGCGACGAGCCGGAGGTGCTCGGAACTTACCGCGGCGCCGATCTGCTGGGCCTGCGTTACCTGCCACCGTTCCCGTATTTCATGGACTCGCCCAACGCTTTTCAGGTGCTGGCCGGTGATTTCGTGACGACCGAGGACGGCACCGGGATCGTGCACATGGCACCGGCCTACGGTGAAGACGACAAGGACGCCGGGGACAAGGCTGGCATCGTGCCGGTGACTCCCGTCGACTCCACGGGCCGTTTCGACGCCACCGTCCCGGACTACCAGGGCCAGCACGTCTTCGATGCCAACCCGCACATCGTGCGGGATCTGAAGAACGGGACCGGCCCCGCGGCAGCCAACGGAGCGGTGCTGGTTCGCCACGAAACCTACGAGCACCCGTACCCGCACTGTTGGCGCTGCCGCAATCCGTTGATCTATCGGGCGGTGTCGTCGTGGTTCGTCAAGGTCACCGAATTCCGGGACCGCATGGTCGAACTGAACCAGCAGATCACCTGGTATCCCGAACACGTCAAAGACGGACAGTTCGGCAACTGGTTGCGGGGTGCGCGTGACTGGTCGATTTCGCGAAACCGATACTGGGGCACCCCGATTCCGGTGTGGGTGTCCGACGACCCCGCGTACCCGCGGATCGACGTTTACGGTAGTCTCGACGAGCTCGAACGCGACTTCGGCATCCGCCCGGACAACCTGCACCGGCCCTACATCGACGAGCTGACTCGGCCCAACCCGGACGACCCCACCGGCAAATCGATGATGCGCCGCATCCCGGACGTGTTCGACGTGTGGTTCGACTCCGGGTCGATGCCGTACGCGCAGGTGCACTACCCGTT
Organism: Mycobacterium shimoidei; assembly: GCA_002101905.1. GTDB lineage: Bacteria > Actinomycetota > Actinomycetes > Mycobacteriales > Mycobacteriaceae > Mycobacterium > Mycobacterium shimoidei. The sequence continues at coordinate 120,830 of LQPU01000015.1, forward strand.
CGAGAATGCGGATTGGTTCGAAACCCATTATCCCGGTGACTTCATCGTCGAATACATCGGTCAGACCCGCGGCTGGTTTTACACCCTGCACGTGCTGGCCACCGCGCTGTTCGATCGCCCTGCGTTCAAAACCTGTGTGGCACATGGGATTGTGTTGGGTAGCGACGGACAGAAGATGAGCAAGTCGCTGCGCAACTACCCGGACGTGTCGGAGGTCTTCGATCGCGACGGCTCCGACGCCATGCGCTGGTTCTTGATGGCCTCGCCGATCCTGCGCGGCGGCAACCTGATCGTCACCGAGCCCGGGATCCGCGAGGGGGTCCGGCAGGTGATGCTGCCGTTCTGGAACGCCTACAGCTTCCTGGCTTTGTATGCGCCGAAAGTCGGTACCTGGCGCGTCGATTCACCGCATCTGCTGGATCGCTACATCCTGGCCAAGCTGGCCGCACTGCGCGACGACCTCACCGCCGCGATGGACGTCTGCGACATCTCCGGTGCCTGCGACGAGTTACGCCAGTTCACCGACGCGCTGACCAACTGGTACGTGCGGCGCTCCCGGCAACGGTTCTGGGAAGAAGATGTCGATGCGATCGACACTTTGCACACCGTGCTGGAGGTGACAGCCCGGCTGGCCGCGCCGCTGCTGCCGCTGACGACCGAGATCATCTGGCGCGGCGTCACCGGCGAGCGCTCAGTGCATCTGACCGACTGGCCGGCGGACGGCGACGTGCCCGGCGACGCCGACCTGGTGGCCGCGATGGATCAGGTCCGTGCGGTGTGCTCGGCGGCGTCGTCGCTGCGCAAGGCCAAGAAGCTGCGTGTGCGCCTACCGCTGCCGAAACTGACTGTGGCCGTGCAAGATCCGCAGCGGCTCGCGCCGTTCACCGACCTGATTGCCGACGAGCTCAACGTCAAAAGCGTCGAGCTCACCGACGACATCGCCGGCTATGGGCGCTTCGAGCTCACCGTCAACGCTCGCGTCGCGGGACCCCGGCTGGGCAAGGACGTGCAGGCGGCCATCAAAGCGGTGAAAGCCGGCGAGGGCGTCGTCAACGACGACGGCACCCTCACGGCGGGGCCCGCCGTTCTGCAGCCGGACGAGTACAGCTCGCGGCTGGTGGCCGCCGACCCGGAATACACCGCCGCGCTGCCCGACGACGCGGGTCTGGTGGTGCTCGACGCCACGGTGACACCCGAGCTGGAAGCCGAGGGCTGGGCTAAAGACCGCATCCGCGAGCTGCAGGAGCTGCGCAAATCGGTCGGGCTGGACGTCTCCGATCGCATCAGCGTGGTGATGTCCGTGCCCGAGCAGTACCAGCCTTGGGCGGTGACTCACCGCGACCTGATCGCCGGTGAAATCCTGGCCACCAGCTTCGAATTCGGTGAGCCGCCGGAGGCTGTGGAAATTGGTGACGGCGTCCGGGTGGCCATCGCTAAGGTTTGACCGCGAAAGTGCGTTCCACGACGTATTTCTCGAGTAGCACCGTCGACAGTTGCACTTTCGCGGTCAGGGGGTGTCGGGGTCTTGGAGTCGCCGTTCCTCGGCACCGAAGCTCTGAGTGCCGGCATACTCACTGAACGCGAGCTGCGGCGATCGTGCGCACGTATCTACCGCAACGTCTATCAGCGCCGCGGCGCTGAGTTCACCGCGAAAGACCGGGCGCTCGCCGCGTGGCTTTGGTCGGGCAAGGAAGCCGTCGTTGCGGGTAACTCAGCGGCTGCGCTGCTCGGCGCGAAGTGGGTGGATCCGCATGCTCCCGCCGAACTCATCTCCAATCGCAGACGACCGCCGCCGTTGATCATCACTCGCAATGAGACGTTGCTGGCCGGCGAGACCACGATGGCGGCCGGTGTGCCGGTGACGTCGCCTGCCCGCACCGCGTTCGACCTCGGCCGTCGGCGCGGCTTGACGACTGCCGTTATTCGCATTGACGCGCTGATGCAGGCGACCGACGTGACGGTCGACGATGTTGCGCCGCTGATTGATGCGCACCGCGGCGCACGCGGCATGAAGCAGCTGCGACGGGTCCTTCCCTTGGTCGATGCAGGGGCGGAATCGCCGCAGGAGACCCGGACCAGACTGGTATTGATCGAAGGGGGATTGCCGAGACCCCAGACCCAGATCGTCGTGGGCAGATACCGCATCGACATGGGCTGGGAGCAGTGGCTTGTCGGTGTCGAATATGACGGCCCCCAACACTGGACCGACCCGGGCATCCGCGCCGCAGACATCGAGCGCACCGCCGAGCTGCAGCGCCGGGGTTGGATCCTGATCAGGGTGAGCTCAGATCTGCTGCGCTATCGGCCACACGTCGTCGTCGCACGGGCCCGCGAGGCCATCCACCGCCGCGAAAGTGCAACTACCGACGTATTTCTCGAGTAACACCGTCGGCAGTTGCACTTTCGCGGGGTTTAAGCGGCCTTGACCGCGCGCCAGCGCAGCCTTCGGCTGTTGGCCTTGACGTCCACGTCGGTAAATCCGGTATTGCGCAGCCGGTCCGGCAGTGTGTCCGGTGACACCGGGTTGCAGGTGTCGCGGAAATGCAAGATCGAGAACAGGGTTGACGCCACGCTGTCGCTGCCCGCGAAGACGCCGCCCGGTCGCAGCACCCGAAATGCCTCGGTGAACAACTGATCCTGCAGCGCCGGCGTCGGAACATGGTGCAGCATAGTGAAACACACCACGGAGCTGAACTCTTCGTCCGGCAAGCCGGTGGCGGTGCCGTCGCCCTGGATGATCCGGGCCCTGTCGCCGTAGCGCGCCTGCAGCCGGGCCGCCATCGGCGGGTCGATCTCCACGGCGGTGTAGTGCGGCGCCTTGTCGATCAGCACCCGAATGTTGGCGCCGTAGCCGGGCCCGATTTCCAACACGTTGTCGCCGAGGTCGACGTCGCGGAGAACCCACGGCAACAGTCCGTCCTCGACGGCTTTGAAGTAGCGGTTCGAGCTGCAACACAACCGGTGACACAAATTCATCGCCATGGATTGCTCACCCTAGCGCAATAGCATCGTTGGTTGTGGACTCCCGGTGGGTGCTGCACCTGGACATGGACGCGTTCTTCGCGTCCGTCGAGCAGCTCACCCGGCCCACTCTGCGGGGTCGGCCGGTGCTGGTCGGTGGGCTGGGTGGTCGCGGCGTGGTGGCCGGCGCCAGTTATGAGTCGCGGGTTTTCGGCGCCCGCTCGGCGATGCCGATGCACCAGGCGCGCCGGCTGGTCGGGATCCACGCGGTGGTGCTGCCGCCGCGCGGTCTGGTCTACGGCGTGGCCAGCCGCCGGGTCTTCGACACCGTGCGCAGCATGGTGCCCGTCGTCGAACAGCTCTCCTTCGACGAGGCATTCGGGGAACCGCCCGAACTCGTCGGGGCCTCGGCCGCCGACGTCGAGCTGTTCTGCGAGGACTTGCGGCGACGGGTGCGTGACGAGACCGGGCTGGTCGCCTCCGTCGGCGCCGGGTCGGGCAAGCAGATCGCCAAGATCGCATCCGGTTTGGCCAAACCTGACGGCATTCGGGTGATCCGGCGCGCCGAGGAAACCCCGCTGCTCAGTGGCCTGCCGGTGCGACGGCTGTGGGGGATAGGGCCAGTCGCCGAGGAGAAGCTGCATCGGCTCGGCATCGAGACCATCGGGCAGCTGGCGGCGTTGGACGAGACCGAGGTGGCCAGCATCCTGGGCGCCACCATCGGTCCGGCGCTGCACCGGCTGGCCCGTGGCATCGATGACCGTCCGGTCGCCGAGCGGGCCGAAGCCAAACAGATCAGCGCCGAATCCACGTTCGCCGTTGACTTGACCACGCTCGAGGAATTGCAGGAAGCGATCGGCCCGATCGCCGAACACGCACACCGGCGGTTGTCGCGAGATGGCCGCGGCGCGCGCACGGTGACGGTGAAGCTGAAGAAATCCGACATGAGCACGCTGACCCGGTCGGCCACCTTGCCGTATGCCACCGCCGACCCCGCCGCGCTGGTCGCCGTAGCCCGGCGACTACTGCTGGATCCGCGACAGATCGGACCGATTCGCCTACTGGGCGTGGGCTTCTCGGGGCTGAGCGACGTGCGTCAGGAGTCGTTGTTCCCCGATCTGGACTTGTCCACGCCGACGGCGGAAACCGATCACTCGGCCGGTGCGTCGGCTCAGCCCGTGACAGCGTGGCGGGTCGGCGACGATGTCGTGCACCGCGACTTCGGGCATGGCTGGGTTCAGGGCGCAGGCCACGGTGTGGTGACCGTGCGGTTCGAGACCCGCGGCACCGGTCCGGGCCCGGCGCGGACGTTCCTGTCGGAGGGTCCTTCGGATACCGACGTCATCACCGCCGCCAATCCCGTCGACAGCCTGGACTGGCCCGATTATGTCGCCGCGCTGCAGGCCGGCGAATCAGAGCAGACGGTCGACGACGTCGCGCACCGGTAGCCCCGCCGCCAGCGCCGCCATCACCAGCAGGCGCACCTGACTCGACGGCAGCTGCGAAACCATGTGCGCTCCCGCGTCGACCAGATCACGGCCCGGGCCGTATCCCGGGCTGACACGGGCGCCGGCGACCCGGCTGGAAACCGCGACCACGACACCGTCGGCGCAGTGGCGGCGCACCGCGTCGATCATCGCCGCGCCGGCGTTGCCCGAACCCAACGCCTCCAGCACGATGCCGCGGGCGCCGGCATCCACGCAGGCATCCATGGCCACCGCGTCGCTTCCCACATATGCCGAGACGATGTCGACGCGCGGCGCGTTCGCGGCGCTGAACTCGCCCAGATAAGGCCGGGACTTCGGTTGGGTGATCCCGGTGGCGACCGTGCCGAGCACCCGGCCGGTGAACCCCTCCTTGGTCGCCACCTTGCGCAGGCCCAGCGGGGCCAGCAGCCGTCCGCCGAAGCACACCAGCACACCTTGGTCGCCGACCTCGGGGCGGGCGGCTACCGCGAGCGCGTCACGCAGATTGGCCGGCCCGTCGGGGTCGGGGGCGTCGGCGCTGCGCAACGCCCCGGTGAGCAGCACCGGAGGCACACCGCGGTAGGTGAGGTCGAGCCACAGCGCTGTTTCCTCGAGGGTGTCGGTGCCATGCGTGACGACCACTCCCGCGGCGCTGCGCTCGGCGGCGGCGCGGATCGCAGCCCCGATGACATCCCAATCGGCGGGCGTCAGCTGCGAGCTGTCGGCGGCGAGCGCATCGACGACGTCCACATCGAGTCCGGCGGTCAGCTCGGCCGCCGTGTGGACCGGCCGTCGCACACCGTCGCTATCGGTGCTGGTGGCGATTGTTCCCCCGGTGGCGATGACAGTGAGGCGGCCCATGCTGGGATGATAGGGATGTGAACGCCAGCGACGATGCAGAGCGAAGCGATGTGGAGAAGCGGCCCGCGCCGCCGCGCCGGTTGCGCCTGCTGCTCTCGGTCGCGGCGGTGGTGCTGGTGCTCGACATCATCACCAAGGTCCTCGCCGTAAGACTGCTGACGCCCGGCCAGCCGGTGTCGATCATCGGTGACACCGTCACCTGGACGTTGGTGCGCAATTCCGGGGCCGCTTTCTCGATGGCGACTGGCTACACCTGGGTGCTGACCCTGATCGCGACGGGGGTGGTGGTCGGGATTTTCTGGATGGGACGACGCCTGGTGTCGCCGTGGTGGGCGATCGGCCTGGGCATGATCCTGGGCGGCGCAATGGGCAACCTCGTCGACCGGTTCTTCCGATCACCGGGCCCGCTACGCGGACACGTGGTCGACTTCCTGTCGATCGGCTGGTGGCCGGTGTTCAATGTCGCCGACCCGTCGGTGGTGGGCGGGGCGATTCTGCTGGTCGCGCTGTCAGTCTTCGGGTTTGACTTCGACACGGTCGGCCGGCGGAAGATCACCGACGAGATGCTGGAGACTGCCGGCAAACCCGACGAACCCTCGTGACCGACCGGTCGATGCCCGTCCCGGAGGGACTGGCGGGTATGCGGGTGGACGCCGGGCTGGCGCGGCTGCTCGGGTTGTCCCGCACCGCCGCCGCGGCGCTCGCCGAAGACGGCGGTGTCGAGTTAGACGGCGTAGTGGTGGGCAAATCCGATCGGCTGACCGCCGGCGCGTGGCTGCAGGTACGGCTGCCCGATGCACCGGCGCCGCTGGAGAACACCCCGGTCGACATCGAGGGCATGACGATCCTGTATTCCGACGACGACATCGTCGCGGTCGACAAACCGCCCGGTGTGGCCGCTCATGCCTCGGTGGGCTGGACCGGCCCGACCGTGCTCGGCGGGCTGGCCGCCGCCGGTTACCGGATCACCACCTCCGGTGTGCACGAGCGTCAGGGCATCGTGCATCGCCTGGATGTCGGCACCTCGGGGGTGATGGTGGTGGCGATCTCCGAGCGCGCCTACACGGTGCTCAAGCGGGCATTCAAACAGCGCACCGTCGACAAGCGTTACCACGCGCTGGTGCAAGGACATCCGGATCCTCTAAGCGGCACCATCGACGCGCCGATCGGCCGGCACCGTGGTCATGACTGGAAGTTCACCGTCACCAAGAACGGCCGGCACAGCCTGACGCACTACGACACGATCGAAGCGTTCGTCGCCGCCAGTTTGCTCGACGTGCACTTGGAAACCGGCCGCACCCACCAGATCCGGGTGCATTTCGCCGCGCTGCACCACCCGTGCTGTGGCGATTTGACATACGGCGCCAACCCGAAGCTGGCGAAAAAGCTTGGACTGGAACGTCAATGGCTGCATGCCCGCTCGTTGTCATTCACTCATCCGACCGACGGGCGCCAGATGGAGATCGTCAGCCCCTACCCGCCTGACCTGCAGCACGCGCTGGATGTGCTGCGGGCCGAGAGCTGATCACGACTCCGGCTTGCCGGCCAGCACCAGGGTCCGGGTGGAGTGGGCAACGAATGGGCCGTCGCACTGGATACGGTCGTGCAGTTGCCGCAACCGATCTCGATAGCGCTCGACGCTGAAGTCGGGAACCGTCCAGATCACCTTGCGCAGAAAGTAGATGACGGCACCGACGTCGAAGAACTCCGCACGCAACCGCTCCATGCGCATATCGAGGACTTCCAGGCCTGCCGCGCCGGCCTGCGCGCGCTCGACATCCGGGTGTCGCTCCGCGCCGGTCTCCGGCCGCGGGCCCAGAAAGAATTCGATCAACTCGAGCATCGTCGCGGGTCCGATGTGCTGGGCCAGATAGCTACCGCCGGGCCGCAGTACCCGCGCAATCTCGGTCCACCACACCGTAATTGGGTGGCGGCTGGTCACCAGGTCGAAAGAATCGTCAGCGAACGGCAGCACCGGCTCGTCGGTCGTCGCGACCACAACAGCACCGCGCGGGTGCAACAGTTGGGCGGCGCGCACCCGGTTGGGCGGCCATGATTCGGTGGCGGCCATCGTCGGCGGGAACCGTCGCGCCCCGGCCAGCACCTCGCCGCCGCCGGTTTGCAGATCCACCGCGGCCGACACCGTCGCCAAGCGTTCGCTCATCAGCCGCTGATAGCCCCACGACGGGCGCTGCTCGGAAGCCCGCCCGTTCAGCCAGGAAAAATCCCACCCCTCGACCGGTGCGGTGGTCCCTTCGGCGACCAGCTCGTCAAATGGGCGAGGCATGCACACATTGTCGACCGAAGGAGGTCAAGATCGTCATGCATCGGCGGGTGCTTTCGCCGTCGGCTCAGATCCGTACCGTCGCGGAATCCGAGGCGATCTCGTCGGCCAGCGGTGCGATCACCCCGAGGATTTCGGTGATCGTCTCTGCGGGCACGCCGGCCGCGGTGAGCGAGTCGGTCAGATGTCCGGCGACCAGGTCGAAGTGGTGCATGGTGATCCCGCGGCCCTGGTGCACCTGCTTCATCGACGGTCCTTTGTAGGGCTCTGGCCCGCCTAGGGCCGCCGCCAGGAACGCCGCCTGTTTGCCTTTCAGGCGATCCATGTTGGTTCCGGCGAAGAAGCCCGCGAGTTCGTCATCGTCGAGCACCCGCGCATAGAAGTCCTCAACGACGACCTCGAGCGCCTCATGGCCGCCGATCTTGTCGAAAATGCTGGTCGACTTGTCTTTGCGAGACATCGAAAACATCCCCATGCGACTACTCGACCACGGCGGAGTTGCTTGCCAGTTAGTGTGCCGTCACTGGGTTATTACTTTGCGTAACAAGCGGATTGCCGGCGAATCACCGCAGCGCCGCTACTTCGCCTGACGCGGCCTTATCTTGAACGAGATCCGCAACTTGGTGCGGTAGGTGATCCCACCACTGGCGTCCAGGGCCAGATCTTGCTCGACGACCTCTGCCACGCGGATGTCGTCGATGGTTTCCTGCGCCCGCCGCACCGCGGTGGCCGCGGCGTCCTCCCATGACACAGTGCTCGTCCCGATCAGATCGGTCACCCTATAGACGCTCATGCTTTGTCTCCTCGCCTCCGAGAACCCAAGCTAGAGCAGCCTGCCGGAGCTGTCTGAAAAACGTTCGCATTCGACACCGAGCCGGGGTCGGTGATCGAGATCAATCCGCGATCAGCAAACCCCTACCGATCTGCCAAATTGCCGGTAACCTGTCCAAATGTTGCGGGGGGCTGACGCCGACACCGGTGCGGCCGAACCTACCGGCCTCTTCGGTCGGCTAAGCCTATTCATCGTGCGGTGGCCACTGGTTGCCATCGGGTTGTGGGTTGCCCTCGCCGCCGTTTTGACGGTGACGTTCCCGTCGCTGACACAGATGGCCCGCGAACGGCCGGTCGCAATCTTGCCGCCGGACGCCCCGGTGACGGTCACGACCAAGCAGATAACCGAGGCATTCCACCAATCGGGGTCAGAAAACGAAAACGTCCTACTGGTCCTTTTGACCAACGAGAAGGGCTTGGGGCCCTCCGACGAGGTCACCTACCGGGCCCTGGCCGACAAGCTGCGGCGCGACACCAAAGACATCGTTATGCTGCAGGACTTCGTCAACGCCCCGGCCCTGCGCGAGGTGATGACCAGCAAGGACCATCAAGCCTGGTACCTGCCCATGGTGCTCGCCGGTGGGGTGGGCTCACCTGAGTTGCACGACGCCTACACCCGGGTCGCCGAGATCGTCAGGAACACCGTCGCCGGATCAACGCTGACGGCAAACCTCACCGGCCCCGCGGCCACCGGCGACGATCTCAATTACATCGGCGTGCGCGATATGCATGTGATCGAGACCGCCGTCGTCCTCATGGTGCTCATCATCCTGTTCGTCGTTTACCGCAACCCCGTCACCATGATGTTGCCGTTGATAACAATCGGCGTATCGGTGGTGACCGCGCAGGCCATTGTGGCCGGAGTCGCCCAGCTTGGGCTGGGTATCACCAGTCAGACCATCACGTTGATGACGACGATGATGGCCGGCGCCGGAATTGACTACGCCGTCTTTCTCATCAGCCGTTACCACGACTATCTGCGGCTCGGCGTGGATTCGGATCAAGCCGTCATGAAGGCGTTGATGTCCATCGGCAAAGTGATCGCTGGCTCCGCGGCCACCGTGTCGGTCACCTTCCTCGGGATGGTCTTCACCAATTTGGGCGGCTTCAGAACAGTCGGGCCGGCACTGGCCATCTCGATCGCGGTGGCGTTTCTCGCCGCAGTGACTTTCCTGCCGGCTCTGCTCGTCCTTGCCGGGCCTCGTGGCTGGATCATGCCGCGCCGTGACCTCACCACACGCTTTTGGCGGCGTTCCGGGATACGTATTGTGCGTTGGCCCGCAACGCATCTGGTTGTCAGCCTCACGGTGTTGATCATTCTGGCCGGCTCCGCGACTCTGGCGAACTACAACTACGACGACAGCAAAACGCTGCCGAAATCCGTCGAGAGCGCCGTCGGATACGCCAAACTGACCCAACATTTTCCGTTGAACGCGACGATCCCCGAGTACCTCGTCGTCCACTCACCGCGCGACCTGCGGGAAGCAGCGGCCTTTGCCGACCTCAAGCAGATGGTGAAGCGGGTAAGCCAGCTGCCCGATGTCGCGGCGATCCGCGGCGCGCCTCCAGTGACCGCGAAACCGCGCAATCAGGGTGCCTCGGCGGATGCAAGTGGGGTGGTTGGCGAAGCGGCAAACGTCCCGTCCGGGGATACCCCGGCTGTGCAAGACAACCAGGAAGAATCAAACGGCGAGCTGGGGGACACCTTTCCCAACGTCGCAGCCATGCTGTATCCCCTGGCCAATATGGAAGGCGGAGCGGACGAACAAATCCCGGCGATCGCCGAGGATGAATTCCCGGCGCTCGGGGAAGAGGACGCGGAAGACGACGAAGATACGACGGCTGGCGAAGGACAAAGCACGGCCGGTCAATCCGACGACGCGGCCACGTTCGTCAACACTGTGCGCGGGCTGGGGTTCGCGTTGTCCGTCGACATTGCGGACATCGCCAGCAGCCTCAACGCCGCGCCGGTGACCGTGCTTGACGTCACCGCCAGCACCGCCAACGATGGCGGAGCGCTCCAAAAGCTGGCGGGTTTCGCTGACCAGCTGCAAGCGCTGCCGGATGCAGACAGCATCGAGGCGGCGATGCAGAGCGTGCGCCAAATTCTCGATGACGCCGCCGCCACCCTGCGGTCACTGGGTGTCGACGATCCGCGCGGCCTGCAGAACCGCCCGGCCGGCCCGCCCCGCGTTGTCCATACCTACGCTGACGCGGTTCGCGAACTCATCGACGGTGTACAGGCGCTGATCAACCAGACCACCCATATCGGGGGAGGCCTGACCGGTGCGCTCACGTCGTTCATCTCGCCCGACGGGCACACGGCGCGATATGCGATTCAAACCAAACTGAACCCGTTCAGCACCGAAGCCATGAACCAGATTCACACCATCGTCGAGACCGCCCACGGGACCCAACCGAATACCGTGCTGACGGACGCTTCGATATCGGTAGCCGGAGTCACCGCGATGCTGCGCGACACCCGCGGGTACTACAACCAAGACATCCGGCTCATCGTCGCCATGACTATTTTGATTGTCTTCCTGATTTTGGTCGCGTTACTGCGCGCCGTGGTAGCGCCGGTCTACCTCATCGTCTCGGTGGTGATCTCGTACCTGTCCGCATTGGGTGTCGGGGTTATCGTGTTCCAATTCCTGCTCCACCAGGAATTGACGTTCAGCGTGCCCGGACTGACTTTCATCGTGTTGGTCGCGATGGGTGCGGATTACAACTTGCTGCTCATTTCCAGACTTCGGGACGAGTCTCCGCACGGCGTGCGCTCCGGGGTGATCCGCACGGTCGGTCAGACCGGCGGAGTGATCACTGCGGCCGGTGTCATCTTCGCCGCCTCGATGTTCGGTCTACTGTTCGCCAGCATCAGCACGCTGGTACAGGCAGGGTTCATCATCGGGACCGGCCTTCTGCTGGACACCTTCTTGGTCCGCACCATCACCGTGCCCGCGACCGCTGTGCTGATCGGAGACGCAAACTGGTGGCCAGCGCGCTCACGGCGGCGGCGGCGCTCACCGTCCGGGCGAGCAGAGCAACCGGAGCCGGACGCGGAATCGGGGACCGAAGAGGTGGGCGGCACCGTGCACTACCTGCCGGCGGCGAAAACGGGATAACGACCAATTCCCGGTCCCACAGCGCTGGTGAGATCGCTGGCTCCCAGTTTGACGTCGCACCGCGCGGTGACGGCGCAAGACACGCTTCGCGACACGCCCGAAGGTGTCGGTGTGCGGTCATAGACTGGCGTCTCTATGACTGATCCGTCCGCTCTTGGCGCCAGCGCTAATCGCGCGTCCTTCGTGCACCTGCACAACCACACCGAGTACTCGATGCTGGACGGTGCTGCGAAGATCGCCCCGATGCTGGCCGAGGCACAGCGGCTGGAGATGCCTGCGATCGGGATGACCGATCACGGAAACATGTTCGGCGCCAGCGAGTTCTACAACTCGGCCAGCGCCGCCGGGATCAAGCCGATCATCGGCGTCGAGGCCTACGTGGCGCCCGGCTCCCGTTTTGACACCCGGCGTATTTTGTGGGGCGATCCGGGCCAGAAGAGCGACGATGTGTCCGGCGGCGGGTCGTATACCCACCTGACCATGGTCGCGGAGAACGCCACCGGCCTGCGCAACCTGTTCAAGCTGTCCTCGCTGGCCTCGTTCGAGGGTCAACTGAGCAAGTGGTCGCGGATGGACGCCGAGTTGATCGCCGAGCACGCCGGCGGCATCATCGCCACCACCGGCTGTCCTTCCGGCGAGGTGCAGACCCGGCTGCGGCTCGGCCAACACCGCGAAGCGCTGGAGGCCGCCGCCAAGTGGCGGGAGATCTTCGGGGCCGACAACTACTTCCTGGAACTGATGGATCACGGACTGCCCATCGAGCGGCGGGTTCGTGACGGGCTGCTGGAAATCGGCCGCGCCTTGGGTATACCGCCGCTGGCCACCAACGACTGCCACTACGTCACCCGCGACGCCGCGCACAACCACGAGGCGCTGCTGTGCGTGCAAACGGGCAAGACGCTTTCGGATCCCGCCCGGTTCAAATTCGACGGCGACGGCTACTACCTGAAGTCCGCGGCCGAGATGCGGGCGATCTGGGACGACCAGGTTCCCGGTGCGTGCGACGCCACGCTGCTGATCGCCGAGCGGGTGGGCTCCTACGCCGAGGTGTGGGAGCCGCGGAACCGGATGCCGGTCTTCCCGGTGCCCGACGGGCATGACCAGGCGTCCTGGCTGCGCCACGAGGTCGATGCCGGGCTGCGGCGACGCTTCCCGGATGGGCTGCCCGACGGCTACGCGCAGCGGGCCGCCTACGAGATCGAGGTCATCTGCGAGAAGGGATTCCCGTCCTACTTCCTGATCGTCGCGGACCTGGTCAACTATGCGCGATCGGTGGACATCAGGGTCGGGCCGGGCCGCGGGTCGGCGGCCGGCTCGCTTGTTGCCTATGCGCTTGGCATCACCGATATCGACCCCATTCCGCACGGGTTGCTCTTCGAACGATTCCTCAACCCCGAGCGGACCTCGATGCCCGACATCGACATCGACTTCGACGACCGCCGCCGCGGTGAGATGGTGCGCTACGCCGCCGAGAAGTGGGGACACGACCGCGTCGCGCAGGTCATCACCTTCGGCACCATCAAAACCAAAGCGGCGCTGAAGGATTCGGCTCGAATCCATTACGGTCAGCCCGGCTTCGCGATCGCCGACCGGATCACCAAGGCGCTTCCGCCGGCGATTATGGCCAAAGACATCCCGTTGGCCGGCATCACCGACCCCAGCCACGAGCGCTACAAGGAAGCCGCCGAGGTTCGCGGCCTGATCGACACCGATCCTGATGTGCGGACCATTTACGAGACCGCTCGCGGGCTGGAAGGCCTGATCCGTAACGCGGGCGTGCATGCCTGCGCGGTGATCATGAGCAGCGAACCGCTGGTCGAGGCGATTCCGCTGTGGAAGCGGCCGCAGGACGGCGCGATCATCACCGGCTGGGATTACCCCGCCTGTGAGGCGATCGGCCTGCTGAAAATGGATTTCCTCGGGCTGCGCAACCTGACGATCATCGGTGACGCCATCGAGAACATCAGAGCGAACCGGGGAATCGACCTCGATCTGGAATCCGTCCCACTGGACGACAAAGCCACCTACGACCTGTTGGGTCGCGGCGACACGTTGGGGGTGTTCCAGCTCGACGGCGGGCCGATGCGCGACCTGCTGCGCCGCATGCAGCCAACGCGCTTCGAGGACGTCGTCGCCGTCATCGCGCTGTACCGGCCCGGACCGATGGGCATGAACGCCCACAGCGACTACGCCGACCGCAAGAACGGGCGCCAGGCGATCAAGCCCATTCACCCCGAGCTCGAGGAACCACTGCGCGAGATCCTCGCCGAGACTTACGGCCTCATCGTCTACCAAGAGCAGATCATGCTCATCGCGCAGAAGGTAGCCAGCTACTCGCTCGCCAGAGCAGACATTCTGCGCAAGGCGATGGGCAAGAAGAAGCGCGAGGTACTGGAGAAAGAGTTCGAGGGCTTCTCAGATGGCATGAAAGCCAACGGGTTTTCGGCAGGCGCCATCAAAGCGCTGTGGGACACCATCCTGCCGTTCGCGGACTACGCGTTCAACAAGTCGCATGCCGCCGGATACGCGATGGTGTCTTACTGGACGGCGTACCTCAAGGCCAACTATCCCGCCGAATACATGGCGGGGCTGCTCACCTCGGTCGGCGATGACAAGGACAAGGCCGCGGTCTACCTGGCCGACTGCCGCAAACTGGGCATCACGGTGCTGCCGCCGGACGTCAACGAATCCGGCTTGAACTTCGCCTCGGTCGGCACCGACATCCGCTACGGACTTGGCGCGGTACGTAACGTCGGCGCCAATGTCGTTGCGTCGCTGCTGAACACCCGCACCGAGAAGGGCAAGTTCACCGACTTCTCCGACTATCTGAACAAGATCGACATCGCGGCCTGCAACAAGAAGGTCACCGAGTCGTTGATCAAAGCCGGAGCGTTCGACTCGTTGAACCACCCCCGGAAAGGCCTGTTCTTGGTGCACACCGACGCTGTCGATGCGGTGCTGGGCACCAAAAAGGCCGAGGCGATGGGCCAGTTCGATCTGTTCGGCGGCGCGGACGCGGGCGCCGACGCCGTGTTCACCATCAAGGTGCCCGATGAAGAGTGGGACGACAAACACAAGCTGGCGCTCGAACGCGAGATGCTCGGCCTGTACGTGTCGGGCCATCCACTCAAAGGCGTGGCGCACCTGCTGGCGACCCAGGTCGACACGGCCATCCCGGCGGTGCTCGACGGCGACATCCCCAACGACACCGCGGTGCGAGTCGGCGGGATCCTCGCGTCTGTCAACCGCCGAGTGAACAAGAACGGAATGCCCTGGGCGTCAGCGCAATTGGAAGACTTGACCGGCGGTATCGAGGTGATGTTCTTCCCGCAGACCTATTCCGCTTTCGGCGCGGATATCGTCGATGACGCAGTGGTGCTGATCAACGCGCGGGTGAAGATTTCCGACGACAGGGTGTGCTTGATCGCCAATGACCTTGCGGTGCCGGACTTTTCCGGTGCGCAGGTGGACCGGCCGCTGGCGGTGAGCCTACCTACCCGGCAGTGCACGATCGACAAGGTCAGCGCGCTCAAACAGGTGCTGGCGCGCCACCCGGGCACGTCGCAGGTACATCTGCGGCTGATCAGTGGGGACCGGATCACCACCCTGGAACTGGATTCCTCGTTGCGGGTTACGCCGTCGCCGGCGCTGATGGGCGATCTCAAGGCACTTCTGGGCCCGGGCTGCCTGGGAGGCTGAGAACTGTGGCTACAGACGCATTGACGCGGGTGTAATATCTGGAGCTCACGGCTTCACCGTTAACAGCTGTAACACGGGTTCTGGTCGGCTGGGCGATGCCAGACCCAAAATTCAATATCACAATTTACTTGAATCCCGATAACGACACGCCGTCACTCCTGTAACGTCTGAAACTCGGACGTTAATTGACGCGAGCGATTGGGAAATTCAATGCCGAACCCGCACCGTGTGTTGTCCGTTCTCGGCGCGGCCGCCGCCGCATTGCTGGCCGTCCTGTTCCTGCCGAAGCCTGCCGCCCATGCCGAGGGCACCTACGAGGACCTGTATCAGACCTGCGACGGCGCGATATGCATGGTTCAAGACCCGGGCTACCTGGCCAATTGGGAGTACAGCGGCATGCGTCCGTTGGTCACCGATTGGCAAGGGACACAGCCCTACACCGTCGTATTGACCCAAGGTGGTGAGACGGTCGAACTCGGGAGCTATCAGATCACCGCCGAAGACACCTGGACGCCCATGTATTCGGTGTGGCATTACGAGTACGGCGATTTCACCCCGGCCATCGAGGGCAGCGACCCCGACCTGGGAGGGTTCGCGGATATGTCGGGGGCCTCGGTCTACGACTTCAGCATGCTCGACGGCGACGTTCAGATCCTGACGCTCGACGACGTGGTGGTGCACGGGCATGAACTGACCTACCAGGTCATCACCATCGGGGATTTCACCAACACAGCGGTGATCGACACCGTCAACGGCACGTCGGCGGACTTCATCCAAATCGGTGACGCCGACCCGCAGTTCCTTTACAACAGCCTGTTCCACGGATGGATCCCCGAGGTGCCCGAGTACCTGGTCCCGGCCGACATGTTCGCCCAGATGGATTTCGATCCCGGCGATTTTGTGTGGGGGACGGCCTAAAACGCCCCGGGGATTTGGGCGATCGCCGACGCTCGGCATCCATGCATACAGCGGGGTCGACGATGAACCTGGCCGTCGGATGTGTGATGACGAACGAAGTCAACGAGTTGTGCACGCGCCGAGGAGCAAACATCCCCTCCACGATCGCGGCCGTTGGTACCGAGCGCGGTACCTGAGGCAGTGCCGTAGCCCGCACGACACCCCGCGGTTGGGGGAGTCCGGCATCGACGATGTTGTCGAGAAACCGGCGGTCCGGCCGTCGCGGTCACCAGGCCCCACACGAAACCCGTCACGGCGCCGCAGCACTTGGCAAGGCTGGGGGAGCCAACGGGGTCAGCCAACCGACAAGTCCACCCGCACGATGACGCTATCGGGCCACACGGCGCGATGCCGAACGCGGCGCAGCTTTTCGGCGATACCTAGTTCCCGGTGAACATTGGTGACGCCTGGGATCTTGAGCATCGGCACGACATTCCACTGCCAGCCGTACCGCCGGTGCAGCATCCGGTTACCGTCCTCGGCCTCGGCGCCCGCCAAGAGGGTGGCACGGCCGGCCACCGGCGTCGCGCCCGCACGAATCCGGCCCCGGTAATCGCACGCAGTGAGCAAGACGTCGGGGCGTGCCGCTAATCGGCGGGTCTTGGGTCCCACCTTGGTTCGAAACAGCGCCTGATCGCCGTCCAGCGTGAACCAAATCGGGGTGTCCACGCCTGTACCGTCCCGGCGAAACGTCGTAAGCAGGGCGAACCGCGCGTTCCGCAAGTCGTCGAGGGTGTTGGTGTGCATGGGGACAGTGAACGATTTAGAGTTGGCTCTAAGTCAACCCGTGGGATTCGAGGAGGCGCCGATGGCCGCCGGACTGACGATCGGGGAGGTTGCGCGCCAAGCCGCCGTCGCGGCGACCACGTTGCGCTACTACGAGCAGGTCGGCCTGCTACCGCCGCCCGCGCGGGTGGGAGGTCAGCGCCGTTACGGCGAGGCGGTGCTCGCCCGGCTGAAGGTGATCCGGTTGTGCAAAGCCGCCGGATTCACCCTCGATGAGATTCAAGTGTTGTTCGCCGACGATGCACCGGGACGTCCGGCGAGTCGTGCGCTGGCCGAAGCCAAGCTCGCCGAAATCGACGCACGGATGGCGGAGTTGGCCCAAGCCCGCGCCGTCATCGAATGGGGGATGCAGTGCACCTGCCCGTCGATCGACGCCTGTACCTGCGGCATTCACTCCGCGCCGGTCATTGACCAGACTGCGACAGCGTCCTGAGCAGTAGCCCGAGGACGCTGGCAACGCCCGCGGCGGCCAGCACCGACGCCGCCGCGCTGGCGGTGAGCACCACCACGACCAGTATCGTGGCCAGACCCGCAAGCAGCGCGACCAGTTTGTAGCGGGGCCAGGGCACACCGGCGACCAGAACCGTGCCGTTGAACGGACCGGTGAAACCGGCCGGCAAATGCAGATGTCGCGGTGCCGTCACAACTTTCAGGATACGGTGCACATATTTTTTCGGGTAGCCGAAAATGGCCGCGGCAGACGTCCGGCCGGCGCCCGTTAAGGTTGTGGCATGCCGCTATCAGGTGAATACGCCCCCAGCCCCGTCGATTGGTCCCGCGAACAAGCCGAGAAGTACATCGAGTCCGGCGGAACAGACGGTACCGAGCTTCAGGGCAAACCCGTCATTTTGCTGACCACCGTCGGAGCCAAGACCGGCAAGCTTCGCAAAACCCCGCTGATGCGCGTCGAGCATGACGGTGAATATGCGATCGTGGCCTCGCTCGGTGGGGCTCCGAAGAACCCGGTCTGGTACTACAACGTCAAGAAGAATCCCCGGGTGGAACTGCAGGACGGGCCGGTCACCGGCGAGTACGAGGCTCGCGAGGTTTTCGGCGACGAGAAGGCCATCTGGTGGGAGCGTGCCGTCGCCGTCTGGCCGGACTACGCCGAATATCAGAAGAAGACGGACCGGCAAATTCCGGTCTTTGTACTGACCCCTGTGCGCTGAACTGCCCTGCTGAATGGCACCATTGACCGGGTGTCCGCCGAATCAACTCGAACGCCGGCCGGCCCGGCAGCGGGACCGCTGACCGCGGCCGATATCGACGCGGCGGCCGAGCGAATCGCCGACGTGGTCATACCCACGCCGCTGCAGCCCTGTGACCGGTTGTCGGCGGCCACCGGGGCCACTGTCTATCTCAAACGCGAAGACCTGCAGGCGGTTCGCTCCTACAAGTTGCGCGGTGCCTACAACCTGTTGGTACAGCTGTCCGAGGAGGAAACCGCCGCGGGCGTGGTGTGCTCGTCGGCGGGCAACCACGCGCAGGGCTTTGCGTTCGCGTGCCGGGCGTTGGGGATTCGCGGTCGGGTCTACGTGCCGGCCAAGACGCCCAAGCAAAAACGTGACCGGATCCGTTATCACGGCGGCGAGTTCATCGATTTGATCGTGGGCGGGACGACCTACGACATGGCAGCCGCGGCGGCGCTCGACGACGTGGCGCGAACCGGTGCCACCCTTGTCCCGCCGTTCGACGACCCGAGGACGATCGCCGGTCAGGGGACGATCGCGGTCGAATTGCTCAATCAGCTCGACGGCGAGCCGGATCTGGTGGTGGTCCCGGTGGGTGGCGGTGGCTGCATCGCAGGCATCACCACCTACCTGGCGGAGCGCACGACCAACACGTCGGTGCTCGGTGTCGAACCGGCGGGCGCGGCGTCGATGATGGCCGCGCTGGCTGCCGGCGGGCCGGTGACCCTGGACCACGTGGATCAGTTCGTCGACGGCGCGGCGGTGAATCGGGCCGGGAGCCACACCTACGCCGCCCTGGCCGCGGCGGGCGACATGGTATCCATGACCGCGGTCGACGAGGGTGCCGTCTGCACCGCGATGCTCGACCTGTATCAACAGGAGGGCATCATCGCCGAACCGGCCGGCGCGCTGTCGGTTGCGGGTCTACTGGAAACCGAGATCGAGCCGGGTTCGGTTGTCGTGTGCCTGATCTCGGGTGGCAACAACGACGTGTCACGCTACGGCGAGGTGCTCGAGCGTTCGCTGGTGCATCTGGGCCTCAAGCACTACTTCCTGGTGGACTTCCCCCAGGAGCCGGGCGCGCTGCGGCGATTCCTCGACGACGTGCTCGGGCCGAATGACGACATCACGCTGTTCGAGTACGTCAAGCGCAACAACCGCGAAACCGGTGAGGCGTTGGTCGGGATCGAGTTGGGGTCGGCTGCCGATCTCGACGGCCTGTTGGCCCGGATGCGAGCCACCGAAATCCACGTCGAAGCACTCGAACCCGGCTCGCCGGCCTACCGCTACCTCTTGTAGCCAGAGTCAGCGCCGCGCGCGGTCCCGGCACCGCGGCCCGCGACATGGTTGGATTTTGGTCATGACACAGTACGGATCCGGTACGCCGGGTTTCGGCCTGGTCAGCGCCGGGGTCGTGCTGTTGCTGGTGCTGCTGGCATTGGCGGCAATCTGGGTCGCTCGGTCCCAGCAGCTGGTGCCCACGCTCGTAGCGCGGGCGCGCGAGGTTGCCGTGGTCCGACGGGCGGAGACATGGGCCCGTGAGCAGCTCGAAGCCAGGGTGTTGCCCGTAGTCCGCCGGTTCCCGGCCTACGAAGTCGTGGGTGTTGCTCTGCTCGCGGGGTTGTCCGTGGTCGTGACGCTGGCGGTCGCTTTTTCCGAGGTGCTCGAGGACGTGCTCGCAGGTGAGGGCGTTGCCGGGATCGACCAGCCAACCGTGCGGTGGCTGGCAACCCACCGTGACCTGTGGCTGACCGCAACCATGAAAGTGGTCTGCGGGCCGCCCGGTGTTGTGGTGCTGGCTGCAGTGGCGGTTCTGACCATCGTCGTCGCCGCGCGGCGGTCGCGATCCTGGGCACCCGTGGTGTTCGCCCTGGTGGGTGGCGTCGGGATCGCGGTGATGCTCTTCACGGTCAAGGCCTTGGTGACCCGCGACCGCCCACCGATACCGTTCGCGGTGATCTCGGTGGACGGATTTTCCTTTCCCTCGGGCCACGCCGCCGGCATCGCCGGGGGCGTGGGCATAACCGCGTGGCTGCTGACCAGTTGGCTGATCACCGGGTGGACCGGGCGAGTGGTGGTGTGGACCGCAGCGGTAGGTGTGGCTGCGCTGATGGGGTTCTCGCGTGTCTACCTGGGGGTGCATTACGTCAGCGACGTGCTGGCCGGCTGGCTGTTGGGCGCGGCCTGGGCCAGCGCTGTCATGGCGGTCGGATCATTGTGGATCAGCCTGCAGCGAGCCCGCGCCGGTCAGGCGGGCGCCGGTGACCGGTCGGCGTGATCAGGTGCGCAGCACGGCAAACGAGTAACCTTCTAACGCAACGTTGTCGGCGGCCAGCGTCGGCGATCCCCACGACAACATGAGCTCACCGTGCACCGGTACCGATACCGTTTGTGCGCTCAGGTTGCAGACAAGCCTCAATCGTCCGCGGTGCACGATGATCCACCGTTGGTCCTCGTCGTAGTCGACACTCAGGTGCTCTAGCCAGGGGTCGGCGAGGTCGGGCTCGGTGCGGCGCAGCGCAATCAGATCGCGGTAGAGATCAAGCAACGCGGCATGATCGCCGCTTTCGGTTTCGTCCCAGTCCAGCTTGGAACGCTGGAAGGTCTGCGGGTCCTGCGGGTCGGGAATCTCCGCGGCCTCCCAGCCGTGTTCGGCGAACTCGCGTTTGCGGCCCTCAGCGGTGGCCCGGGCGAGTTCGGCTTCCGGGTGCGAGCTGAAGAACTGGAACGGACGCGTCGATCCCCATTCCTCTCCCATGAAAAGCATTGCTGTATAAGGAGATAACAACACCAGAGCGGCCTTGACCGCGAGCTGGCCGAAAGTGAGGTTTTGCGACGGGCGGTCCCCGAGGGCGCGGTTGCCGACCTGGTCATGGGTACAGGTGTAGGCCAACAGCCGGGTGGCGGGGATCTGCGCGGTGTTCAGCGGTCGGCCGTGGCGACGCCGCCGAAACGACGAATGGGTAGCGGCATGGAAAAAGCCGTTGCGCAAGGTCTTGGCCAGCGCGGCCATCGACCCGAAATCGGCGTAGTAGCCCTGCTGCTCGCCGGAAACCGCGGCGTGGATGGCGTGATGGATGTCGTCGTCCCACTGCGCGGTGATCCCGTAGCCGCCGTCCTCACGGCGAGTGATCAGCCGCGGATCGTTGCGGTCGCTTTCGGCGACCAGGGACAGCGGACGGCCCAGTTGTGCGGCAAGCATGTCGGTTTCGGCCGCCAACTCCTCGAGGATGTGGATGGCGGTGGTGTCCACCAGCGCGTGAACGGCGTCCAGCCGCAGGCCGTCGGCATGGAAGTCACGCATCCAGCGCAGCGCGCAGTCGATGATGTAGCGGCGTACCTCGTCGGAGTCGGCGTCGGCGATGTTGATGCCCTCACCCCACGGGTTGCTGGCCGACGACAGATACGGCCCGAAGCGGGGCAGATAATTGCCCGACGGCCCCAAGTGATTGAAGACCGCATCGATCAGCACCCCCAGACCACGGCCATGGCAGGCATCGACGAAGCGCACCAGCCCATCTGGGCCTCCGTAGGGCTCATGCACTGCGTACCACAGCACGCCGTCGTATCCCCAGCCTTGTGTTCCGGAGAAGGCGTTGACCGGCATCAGCTCCACGAAGTCCACGCCGAGATCGACCAGGTAGTCCAGCTTTTCGGCGGCGGCGTCGAAAGTGCCTTCCGCCGTGAACGTTCCGACATGTAGTTCGTAGATCACCGCGCCGTCGACCGATCGGCCTGCCCAGGCGCCGTCGCTCCAGTTCACCGCCGCGGCGTGCCAGAGTTGCGAGCGGGCGTGCACGCCGTCCGGCTGACGGGGCGATCGCGGATCGGGCAGCACCTGTGGGTCGTCGTCGAGCAGATATCCGTAGCGGGCATCGGGCGCTGCCTCGACACTGGCCTGCCACCAGCCGTCATCGGCCCGTGTCATCGGGTACACCGCGCCCTCGACGTCCAGACGCACCTGCGCGGGTCTGGGTGCCCAGACGGCGAATTCAGCCATCGGAGCGTTCCAGCAGAGCAACCGGAAGTTCGGCGAACAGCTCGGCGACGGCCGTTACGCCGGTGTGCGTGCGGCCGCTGAGCGTGTCCGTCCATGAGCCGTCCGGCAGCGGTATCACCGTGTCGGCCCACCCAGTGTCCTGCAGGCGCACCGTCCAGCGGCTGACCGCGACCAGTACGTCGTCGCCGCGCCGAAACGCCACCACATGATCAGAGGCCGCGCCGGAGGCGATCACCGGCTGATAGCCGCCGTGCAGGAAGGTGTCCGGGCGGGAGCGGCGCAGTCGCAGGGCCGCGTGTACAACCCGGATCTTCGGGTGATTCCGCGTTTTCAGCTCTGCCCTGCGCGCGGAGTAGTCGACGAGTCGACGGTTGTCCGGATCGACCAGACTGTCATCCCACAGCTCGGTGCCCTGATAAACATCGGGTATCCCCGGCACGGTCAACGCCAGCAATTTCTGGCCCAGCGCATCGTTTTCGATATGAGCGCGGAGCTGGTTGACCAGGCTGGTCAGCTCGGCGGCGGCCGGCCCGTCGAGCACGTTGTCGAGCCACCGGTGCACGGCCGCTTCGAACTCGGGGTTCGGCTCATGCCAACTGGTATGCAGGGCCGCTTCGCGGATGGCCTTCTCGGTGTAGGCATGCAACCGGTCACGCAGTTCTGTGGTGACTTTGCCGTCCACTGGCCAAACACCGAAGATGTTCTGCCACAGGAACAATCCGGTTGCCGGGTCAGGGGAGGGTGTCGTGGTTTCCCAGCGGGCGACGAATTCGGTCCACAGCGACGGCACCTGCGACAGCACACCGATGCGGGCTCGCACGTCTTCGCCGCGTTTGGTGTCGTGGGTGGTCAGCGTGGTCATCGTCTGCGGCCACAGTCGGGCGCGGGCGGCGGCCCTGTGATGGAACTCCGCGGCGCCCACGCCGAACCGCTGCGGGTCGCCACCGACTTCGTTGAGCGACACCAGCCGGGCGTCGCGGTAGAAAAGGCAATCTTCGGTTGCTTTGGCAGTGACCGCGCCACACAGCTGCTGCAGCCGGACCGCTGACTCGCGATCGGTGGCCACCGCGGCGGCGATCAGCTGTAGGGGCGGGCCCAATTCCGGTGCCTCGGCTTCGGTTTGAGCCAGCGCCGTCGGCAGTGTGGCGGTGAGTCCGCGATAGTCACTGCGGTACACCGGGATGTGGCTGAGCAAGTGGGCCACCG
Organism: Mycobacterium shimoidei; assembly: GCA_002101905.1. Taxonomy (GTDB): domain Bacteria; phylum Actinomycetota; class Actinomycetes; order Mycobacteriales; family Mycobacteriaceae; genus Mycobacterium; species Mycobacterium shimoidei. The sequence continues at coordinate 144,196 of LQPU01000015.1, forward strand.
CATCTCCTAACAGCGGATGATCGGCGCCGGACGCAGCGGTAATGCAGCGCCGCAGCCGCGCCAGCTCGCTGGCCAGCGTGTCAGTGGCCGCGACGGTCTTGAGCTCCGTCAACAATGCCGGCATGGCCTGATAGTGGACACCGGCGGACTCGAACAACGCGGTCAGTGCCGGGGCGCCGGTCGGGTCCACGAAAAGCCCGCCCACTTCCCGCAATACGTCATAACCGGTGGTGCCGGCCACCGGAAGCGTCGGCTCCAGCGCCTCGTCGACGGCGAGAATCTTTTCGATGACGATCCACGCATCCGGTCCGGTCAACTCGCGCAACCATTCCAAATAGCCTGCCGGGTCGGATAATCCGTCGGGATGGTCGATACGGACACCGTCGACGAGGCCGTCGGCGAACCAGCGAGCCACTTCAGCGTGCCACGCGTCGAAAACCCTGCGGTCTTCTTGACGAAGCCCGGCCAGTGATGTGATGGAGAAGAATCGGCGGTAACCGCACGCGCCGCTGCGCCACCCGACCAGGCGGTAGTGCTGGCGGTCGTGCACGTTCGGACCACTTCGGCCGCCGGTACCGGGTGCGATCGGAAACGCGAGGTCGCCGAGTCGCAGCACGTCACCGTCGACGGTCAGATCGGCGATGTCGTCGTCAGAGCCCAACACCGGCAGCACGATTCGACCTTGGTCGGCATCTGAATCGAGTTGCCAATCGATATCGAAGAATCGCGCGTACTGCGACGACCGGCCGTGCCGCAGCACGTCCCACCACCAGGGGTTCTGCTCGGGTTTGTCGATGCCCATGTGGTTGGGCACGACGTCAACGATCAGGCCCAACCCGCGCTCACGCGCCGTCGCCGACAGCCGTGCCAGACCCTGCGCGCCGCCGAGTTCGGGTGAGACGATCGTCGGGTCGACGACGTCGTAACCGTGCGCCGACCCGTGCACCGCGGTCATGATCGGGGAAAGGTACAAGTGCGAGACCCCGAGTTCGTCGAGGTAGTCCACCAGCTCCTCGGCGTCGGCGAAAGTGAACGCGAACCCGCTTTGCGGACCGCGCAGTTGCAACCGGTAGGTCGAAAGTACCGGAAAAGCCATCCGTTACAAGGTCTTCCGGAATACAAGCAACGAGCGAGCAGGTAGCGTGATCGTTTCACCGGCGTTGACCACCCGCTCACTTGCCCCGTTCGGCTCGGTGGTGTCCAGCTCGGCGGTCCATTGCTGCGCATAGTCGCCGTCAGGGATCACCAAGTTGACGTCATGCTCATGTGCGTTGAAACACAACAGAAATGAGTCGTCAACCACGCGTTCGCCGCGCGCATCGGGCTCGTGGATGGCATCGCCGTTGAGGAACACCGCAACGCATTTGTCCAACCCGCTGCCCCAGTCCTCCTGCGTCATCTCCCGGCCGGACGGCGTCAGCCACGCGATATCGCCGAGTTCGTCACCGCGCCGCATCGGCCGGCCCTCGAAGAAGCGGCGGCGGCGAAACACCGGATGGTCCTTGCGTAGCTGCGTCGCCCTGCGGGTGAAGGCCAGCAGGTCGGCGTTCTTGTCGGCCAGCGACCAGTCCATCCACGACAGCTCGGAATCCTGGCAATACACGTTGTTGTTGCCCTGCTGGGTGCGGCCCAGCTCGTCGCCGTGGGCGATCATCGGCGTTCCCTGCGAGACCATCAATGTGCCCATGATGTTGCGCATCTGCCGCGCGCGCAGGGCCAGGATCTCGGGGTCGTCGGTGGGGCCCTCGACGCCGCAGTTCCACGACCGGTTGTAACTTTCCCCGTCGCGGTTGTCCTCGCCGTTGGCCTCGTTGTGCTTCTCGTTGTAGGACACCAGGTCGTGCAGCGTGAAGCCGTCATGGGCAACGACGAAATTGATGCTGGCGCCGGGCCGCCGTCCGGTTTCTTCGTAGAGGTCTGACGACCCGGTCAGCCGGGACGCGAACTCGCCCAGGGTCGCGGGTTCGCCCCGCCAGAAATCACGCACGGTGTCGCGGTATTTCCCGTTCCACTCGGTCCACAAACCTGGGAAGTTCCCGACTTGATAGCCGCCTTCGCCCACGTCCCACGGTTCGGCGATCAATTTGACCTGGCTGACCACCGGATCCTGCTGAACCAGGTCGAAGAATGCGCTCAGCCGGTCGACATCGTAGAACTCCCGGGCCAGCGTCGACGCCAGGTCGAACCGGAACCCATCGACGTGCATCTCGGTCACCCAGTACCGCAGTGAATCCATGATCAGCTGCAGGGTGTGCGGGTGGCGCGCGTTGAGGCTGTTGCCGGTGCCGGTGAAGTCCTTGTAGAACCTCAGGTCGTCGTCCTCGAGGCGGTAATACGCGGTGTTGTCGATGCCGCGAAAATTGATGGTCGGACCCAGGTGGTTGCCCTCGGCGGTGTGGTTGTAGACCACGTCCAAGATCACCTCGATGTCCGCCTCGTGGAAGGTGCGGACCATGGTCTTGAACTCGGCGACCGCGGCGCCGGCCTGTCGGTTGGCGGCGTATTGGTTGTGGGGCGCGAAGAACCCGAAAGTGTTGTAGCCCCAGTAGTTTCGCAGACCCAGCTCTAACAGACGTTGGTCGTGGAGGAACTGATGGACGGGCATCAGTTCGATCGCAGTGACATTCAGCGACTTGAGGTGATCGATGATCGCGGGGTGCGCCAGACCCGCGTACGTCCCGCGCTGTTCCTCGGGAATGCCAGGATGCGTCTGCGTCATGCCCTTGACGTGGGCTTCGTAGATGACCGTTTCGTGGTAGGGCGTGCGCGGTGCCCGATCTGATGCCCAGTCGAAGTACGGGTTGATCACCACGCTGGTCATCGTGTGTCCGAGCGAATCGACCATTGGCGGAGTGCCGGTTTCCGCCGGGTCATCGGCGGCCGCTTTCAGATCGTAGGAAAACAGGGCCTGGCTGAATCTGAAGTCGCCGTCGAATGCCTTGCCGTACGGGTCGAGCAACAGCTTGCTCGGATCGCAGCGGTGCCCGGCCGCCGGGTCGAAGGGCCCGTGTACGCGAAAACCGTAGCGCTGCCCCGGCGAAACGGTGGGCAGGTACGCGTGCCAGACGTAGCCATCGACTTCGTCAAGCCGAATACGAGTTTCGGCGCCGCTCTCGTCGATCAGGCACAGATAAACCTGCTCGGCGACTTCGGAGAACACCGCGAAGTTCGTTCCACCACCGTCGTAGGTAGCCCCGAGCGGATAGCTGTTGCCCGGCCATACCTTGGTCAAGGTCGGCCCGCTGTCCGGTCGTCGAGCCGACGGGTTCGGTGACATCAGTCCAACTTATCCGTGCCCCCGGACGTCACCACCAGCCGGTGGCAGCGGCGATCTGGCGGCCGAGCTCGGCTGCCATGGTGCGCATGTAGGTGGCGGACAGATGGTGAGCGTCGTGGTAAATCAGTACATTTCCTTCTACGGCGCGACATATCTCCGCGCGACACACCGCGTCACTCATGTCCAGCGGCTTGAGTAAGGGGAACTGCTCGACGAAATCAAGTGTCGGGTTGCGATCGGACAACGCATCGGCGCGCTTGACACCACAGGATTGCGCGTTGCCGCCCTTGGCCAGGCAGTCTGCCGGCTCGAACGGGTTGCCGTCTTTGACCAGCCATGGCGTGTCTCGCATGGCCAGCACCGGAATGTTGTTGTCGGAGAAGGTCTGCCAAATGCCGATATACGTGGCGGGCATGACATCACCGGGTTTGATGTTCCATGGCCGGGTCGAAGTGGTGAACACGTAGTCGGGGTGATCGGCGATCAACTTGGCCATTGTCTTGTTCACCCACTCATGACACTGCGGATACGCCGCATTGCTGCCCATGATGATCGGGACTTCCTCGGTGGACAGTGGACAGCCCATCTTCAGGTAGGTCACCACCTTGAAGTGGTGCATGCGACCGAGTAGGTCGAGTGCGGTGAGCCAGTGTTCGGCATGCGACCCGCCGGCCAGCGCGATCGTGCGTGTCGCCTCGGGATCGCCGTACGTGCAGTTGATCAGCGCGGGATTCTTGAAGTCACTGATACAGCCGTCTCTGGTCGAAGCCGGTAAGTCCTTTGCGGCTTCTAAGACCGTGGGCCGCATCCGCAGCTTCGGCACCCGCACGTGTGTGGTGAGCGCTCGCGCCCCCGGATAGTCGCGGAAGCTGAGCCCGCTCAGCTCCTTTCCGCCGGCGCGCTGCACGGTGACGTGCTCGCGCCAGGTGAACGAGGTCGCGGTCAGCGTCACGCCCAACAGCGCTACCGTCGAGCCCAGTGCGATGGTCGGTCGGCGCAGCCGTACCCGCCACGGAATGGCCGGTTCCCGGGTCGTCTCGGGAGTCGTGCGGTAGCGCAACGGATCCTCGACCCGGCGCAGGGTGAAGTAGGCCAGCACACCGGAAATCAGCAACAGCGCGGTGCCCTCGAAGAAGTTGGCTCGCCGATGGCCGGTGTAGGACAGCCAGAAGATCAACAACGGCCAGTGCCAGAGGTACAGCGAGTACGCCATCCCTCCCAGTGTCACCAGCGGCCCGGTGGCCAGAATCCGGTTGGGTATCGGCATCCGGTCACGGGTGCTGGGGTCCGCCTGGCGGTTGGCGCCGGCGAGGATGAACAGCACGGTCGCCCCGACCGGGACCAGCGTCCACGGGCCGGGGAATTCCCGGACGCCGTCAATGAATGCCCCGCAGGACAGGATCGCCGCCAGCGCGACGGTTGACACGGCCGTGCGCAGCCACATCGGCCAGCGGACCAGCGGCACCAGCGCACCGGCCAAGGCGCCCAGCAGCAGCTCCCAGCCGCGGGCGAAGCTGTTGTAGTACGCGGTTGCCTGGTTGACCTGGTGGGCGAAGATTGCGTAGCCGAACGACGCCGCGGTCAACACGCTGAGTACAACGATGAACGTGGTTCGCAACCGCGCGCCGAGCCGTCGGCGAGCCGCGTAGGCCACTCCGAACACCAGTACCAAAAAGGCGATGTAGAACTGCCCCTGCACCGACATCGACCAGATGTGCTGCAGTGGGCTGACCGCTTCGCCGGCTCGTAGGTAGTTGGCGACGGTGCCGGCCAGCTCCCAGTTCTGGTAGTAGCCCAGGCTGGCCAGGCTCTGGTTGGCGAACGCTTCCCAGCGCGTTTGTGGCTGGATCAGGATGGTCAGCACCGCGCAGCCGGCCAGCACCACCACCAGAGCCGGTAGCAGCCGCCGGATCAGCCGGGTCACGTCGGGAAGCAGCGACAGCGAAGACGCCGGGTTGAGTGCGGTGCGAAGCACCTTGCCGCCGAAGAAGAACCCCGAGAGTGCCAAGAACACGTCCACGCCGCCGGACACTCGACCGAACCAGACGTGGAACATCGCCACCAGCGTGATGGCCACACCGCGCAGGCCGTCGAGGTCGTGCCGGTAGAAACCGGCCTTCCGATCTCCTCTTACGGCGGCTCTTTCACCGGCTGAAGTCTGCGAAACGGCCGGTCGGGTCGGGGACAGGGCAGTCATGATCGACTGACAATTTACCGAACCGCCGGTATCCCGCCGACCCGATGCAAAAACAGCCGGTGACTACTCGATGATCCGGGTCAGGTACGGAGTCATGTTGGAGGTGCGCGCTGCCGAAACCGTCACGGCCGGTTCAGTCGCTTCGATCATCTGCCCGTTTCCGAGATAGATCGCGACGCTTTGGCTGCCGCCCGGGCCGTAGCACATCAGGTCGCCGCGGCGGGCCTGTGCGGGCGGGACCTTCCGACCGACGTTGCACTGTTCGCCCGATGTCCGCGGCAGCTTGATTCCGACGCCGGCGAAGGCGTACTGCACCAGGCCCGAAGCGTCGAATCCGACAACGCCGGGGGTGGGGACGGGGCTGATCCCGGGAAGGGTCGCGGTCCCGGGCAGGCCGGGCGCGGCGGGGATCGCGGGGGTTCCGGGGATCGTGGCGGTGCCGGGGTACCTGCCGGGGGAGGTGCTGGCTCGTTGGCTGGCCCCGCCGGTCGGGCCCGATGCATTGCCGCCGCCGTAGACGAACGGAACGCCGCGCTGCGACAGGGCGCGCTGCACCACGTACTCGATGGATTGCGCGCTCGACAGGGGGGCAGCCGATGCCAGGCCGGCTGGGACCACCGCTGGGGTCAATACCAGCGCCAGGCCGGTTGCAACGGCATAGACGCGCTTCATTTGGGGCCACCTTCCCAGACCGCTGAGTTCACAACAGTCACTTCAGTCACTACTGCAACACAGCGTAGCGGCGTCCGGGGTATCGCCTCGCGGCGGGAAGCCCTTTTTGGCCGACCGTGACCGAACGGTGACCGGTTGGCCGCGAAAGCTCAATCACGCGCGGCCGGTTGTGATTTGGCTCTCAGCGTGTCGGTGTCTGTCAGTGCCAATAAGGCTCACTGAAAGCCGTGATCGCGGCGCCGGCCAGGGAGCTGAGCATGACGAGGGCCACCGCCAGCAACGGCCAGAAAAACAGGTACCAGCCTTTTGCGAGGGATACGAACGGGCCGATCACGGCTGCGGCCGCCGCCGCGCCGATACCGCCCCACACCACCGGATAAATCCACAGGTCCACGCCAAACGGCGCCGGCGGGCAACTGTCCGCCGGGCACACGTGCGAGACGAATCCGAACAGCGTCGACGACACATCGGTCGCGAATGCCACCGCGGCCACCACCGCCCATATCGCGACCGTGCAGATCACGTCCCAGCGGGCCACCCGCGGTCGGGGCGGTTGGTTTTGCTCGGTCGCCATGGCGTTTTATGCTCCCCGATGGCCGGGGGTTCGGCGACCGGTGGATCGGCCCGGCTCTGCACTACCCTCGATCTCCATGGCTTTATCTGCTCCCGAGCCGACTCCTGGGCCGGTTTCTGGGTCGGCTTCTGGGTTGACTCCCGAGCAGATCAGCGCCATCGACGCCGCGCATCTGTGGCATCCCTACAGCACTATCGGCGCCGAAAGCGTCGCTCCGGTCGTGGCGGTCGGTGCCCGCGGGGCGTGGTTGACCCTGGTGCGTGACGGCCAGTCGATCGAGGTGCTCGACGCGATGAGCTCGTGGTGGACTGCAATCCACGGCCACGGTCACCCGGTACTGGACCGGGCGCTGGCCGCGCAGCTCGACACCATGAACCATGTCATGTTCGGCGGGCTGACCCACGAACCGGCCGCGCGGCTCGCGCAGCTGCTCGTCGAAATCAGCCCCGCCGGGCTGGAAACGGTGTTCTTCTGCGACTCAGGGTCGGTGTCGGTGGAGGTCGCGGTGAAGATGGCGCTGCAGTACTGGCGCAGTCGCGGACAGTACGGCAAACGGCGGCTGATGACCTGGCGCGGCGGCTACCACGGCGACACGTTCACGCCGATGAGCATTTGTGACCCCGACGGCGGCATGCACGCGCTGTGGACCGATGTCCTGGCGTCGCAGGTTTTCGCACCCCAGGTGCCTCACGACTACGACGCGGCCTACAGCGAGCAGTTCGAAGCGCAGCTGGCCGAGCACGCGGCGGAATTGGCGGCCGTGGTGGTCGAGCCGGTGGTCCAGGGCGCCGGCGGCATGCGCTTCCACGACCCGAGCTACCTTCGCGACTTGCGGGAGATCTGCACCCGCCATGACGTGTTGCTGGTTTTCGACGAGATCGCCACCGGCTTCGGGCGCACCGGTGAGCTGTTCGCCGCCGATCACGCCGGCGTCAGCCCGGACATCATGTGCGTGGGCAAGGCGCTGACCGGCGGCTACCTGAGCTTGGCGGCGACGCTGTGCACCGTCGACATCGCGCGGACCATCAGCTCTGGTGCGGCGGGGGCGTTGATGCATGGACCCACGTTCATGGCAAACCCGCTGGCCTGCGCGGTATCGGTGGCCAGCGTCGAGTTGCTGCTCGGGCAAGACTGGCGCTCGCGCGTAGCAGCGATCAACGCCGGGCTGGCCGCCGGGCTGCGACCCGCCCGGGAATTACCGGCCGTGACCGATGTGCGGGTGCGCGGCGCCATCGGGGTGATCGAATGCGACCGGCCCGTCGACCTGGCCGTCGCCACCCCGGCGGCGCTGGATCGCGGAGTGTGGCTGCGGCCGTTCCGCAACCTGGTGTACGCCATGCCGCCGTTCATCTGCACTCCCGACGAGATTGCGCAGGTCACGTCCGCAATGGTCGACGTCGCCGAACTCACCGGCTCTCGTAGGCTCTAGGCGATGAGTCGGATCGACACGTCGCCGCTGGCCTGGCTGGACGAGGTGGAGCAGCAGCGCCGCCAGGCCGGGCTGCGGCGCTCACTGCGCCCGCGCCCCCCGGTGGCCACCGAACTGGACTTGGCGTCCAATGACTACCTGGGTCTGTCGCAGCATCCCGACGTCATCGACGGCGGGGTACAGGCGCTGCGCACCTGGGGGACCGGGGCAACCGGGTCGCGGCTGGTTACCGGCGATACCGAACTGCATCAGCAGCTCGAAACGGCGCTCGCCGAATTCGTCGGCGCCGCAGCAGGTCTGGTGTTTTCGTCGGGATACACCGCCAACCTGGGCGCGGTCGTCGGATTGTCGGGCCCGGGTTCGTTGATAGTTTCCGACGCCTACTCGCACGCGTCGCTGGTCGACGCGTGCCGGTTGTCGCGGGCCCGGGTGGTGGTGACCGGCCACCGCGACGTCGACGCCGTCGAGGCGGCATTGGCGTCGCGGGACGAGGAGCGTGCCGTCGTCGTCACCGACTCGGTGTTTTCCACCGACGGCGTTTTGGCTCCGCTGCGATCGCTGCACGAGGTGTGCCGCCGCCACCGCGCTCTGCTCATCGTCGACGAGGCGCACGGTCTGGGCGTGCGCGGCACCGGTGGGCGCGGGCTGCTCGATGAGCTGGGTCTGGCCGGTTCGCCCGACGTGGTGATGACGACGACGCTGTCCAAGGCTCTCGGCAGCCAGGGCGGTGCGGTGCTGGGCTCGGTGGCGGTCCGAGACCATCTCATCGATGCCGCCCGGCCATTCATCTTCGACACCGGCCTGGCACCGGCAGCAGCGGGTGCGGCGCTGGCGGCGCTGACGGTGCTGGCTGCCGAGCCGTGGCGGCCGGCGGCGGTGCTGCGGCACGCCCGCGCGTTGGCCGAGATATGCGGGGTGCCGACCACGCCGGAATCGGCGGTGGTGTCGGTGATCCTTGGTGAGCCGGAGGCGGCGCTGGCCGCCGCCACCGCGTGCCTGGACGCCGGGGTGCGAGTGGGCTGCTTCCGCCCTCCGACAGTTCCGGCGGGCACCTCGCGGCTACGACTCACCGCACGGGCCTCGCTGGACGCCGAAGAACTCGAGTTGGCCCGCCGGGTGCTCACTGACGTGTTGTCAGGCCGTTGACGATCCTGGTCGTCACCGGAACGGGGACCGGGGTCGGCAAGACGGTTGTCACCGCGGCGCTGGCGTGCCACGCGCGCCGGGCCGGCATCGACGTCGCGGTGTGTAAACCGGTGCAGACCGGCACCGAAGCCGGCGACGACGACCTCGCCGCGGTGACCCGGCTGTCGGGAACAAGCCGGGTGGCAGGGCTGGCCCGCTATCCCCAGCCACTAGCGCCGGCCGCGGCCGCCGAACAGGCCGGCATGAGCCTGCCGACCCGCGACGACGTGCTGCGCCTGATCCGCGAACTGGATCGGCCCGGGCGGCTCACCCTGGTCGAAGGCGCCGGCGGTCTGCTGGTCGAGTTAGCCCAGCACGGGGTGACGCTTCGCGACATCGCCGTCGATCTGAACGCGGCGGCGCTGTTGGTCTCAACCGCAGAACTGGGGACCCTCAATCATACCGCATTGACCTTGGAAGCTCTTGCAGCGCAGGGGATTTCATGTGCTGGCGTAGTGATCGGCAGCTGGCCGGCCAGTCCCGGGAGAGTGCAAGCCTCGAATCGGTCCGCGTTGGCGCGGTTGGCGCCGCTGCGCGCCGCGCTGCCGGCAGACGCCGCGGCCATGTCGCCTGCCGAATTCGCCGCAATGAGCGCCCAAGCGTTCGACACCGACTGGGTGAGCGGGCTGGTCGAGTAGATGGTTCATTCGATCGAGCTGGTGTTCGACCCCGACAGCGAAGCGGCGATCCGCCGCATCTGGGAGGACTTGGCCCGCGCCGGGATACCCAGCCAGTCACCGGCCGCGCGCCCGCACGTGACTTTGGCGGTGGCCGAACGGATCGCACCGGACGTCGATGCCCTGTTGCAACCAATCGCCCAACAGCTGCCGCTGGCCGGTGTGGTGGCGGCGACGCTGCTGTTCGGCCGGACCAATCACGTGCTGGCGCGGCTGATCGTGCCGACCGCGGAGCTGCTGGCGATGCACACGCAGATACACCGGGTGTGTCAACCCCATGTGGCGCCCGAGCTGATGCGCAACAGCCTGCCCGGCCAGTGGACCCCGCACGTCACGTTGGCACGCCGGCTCGGCGGCGCCCAACTCGGGCGCGCGTTGCGCATCGCCGGGCGCCCGGCACACATCGATGCGAGCTTCACCGCCCTGCGACGGTGGGACGGCAGCAAGCGCGTCGAGCATCTGATCCGTTGAGGCTGGCTCTGCGGTAACCGCCGCGCAATGATGGAGTGATGCCGTTCAGCGACACCGTCATGGTGCTCGCGTCCGACGCACCGCCGGGACTGCTCCCGGCTCGACAGCAGATGGCGCTTTCGCTGGGTTTCCACATCATCCTGGCGTGCTTCGGGGTGGCTTTTCCGGCCATGATGTACGTCGTGCACCGTCGCGGAATCGTCCGCGACGACCCAACGGCACTGCGGCTGGTCAAGCGGTGGTCGAAAGCCTCAGCGGTGCTGTTCGCAATCGGAGCGGTCTCCGGAACCGTCCTGAGCTTCGAAATGGGCTTGCTGTGGCCGGGATTGATGGGCAGGTTCGGTGACGTTCTCGGGTTGCCGTTCGCTTTGGAAGGGCTGTCGTTCTTCAGTGAGGCCATATTTCTCGGCCTATATCTGTACGGGTGGGACCGCATGCGTCCGAGGCTGCACCTGGCCATGCTGGTTCCCATGGCGATCTCGGGCATCGTCGGGTCGTTCTGCGTGGTCGCGGTCAATTCCTGGATGAACTACCCGACCGGGTTCACCATCCGCGACGGTGTCCTCACCGATGTCCGTCCGTGGGCAGCGATGTTCAATCCGTTGGCGTGGCTGCAGTTTCTGCACATGTGGTTGGGCGCGTTCCTGCTGGTGGGCTTGGTGGTCTCGGGGGTGTACGCGGCGGGTCTGCTGCGCGGTCGAGATGACGCCCACCACCGTCTGGGATTCACGGTTCCATTCGCTTTCGCCTCGGTTGCCGCGGTGATTCAGCCGTTTGCCGGTCATCTGCTGGGGTTGCAAGTCGGCAACAAGCAGGAGGCCAAGTTGGCGGCCTTCGAACTCGCTCTGGAACCCGAGCCGGGTCCCGCTCCGCTGCGGTTGGGTGGGTTCCTTGTCGACGACAAGGTCCGCTGGGCGTTGCCCATACCCCGGGTGGGCTCCATCATCGCTCGCGGCACCTTCAACGGAGCGGTGCCCGGCCTGGAGACCATTCCGCGATCCGATTGGCCGCTGGTCAACATCACCCACTGGTCGTTTCAATCGATGGTTGGCATCGGTTTGTTGCTGGCGCTGGTGGCGGTGGTGTTCTGGGCAGCCCGTCGGCGCGGGCACGACCTGCTGAGTAACCGTTGGTTTCTGCGGTTTGCGGTCCTCGCGGGGCCACTTGCGATTATTGCGTTGGAAATGGGTTGGGTTGCAACAGAAGTCGGTCGTCAGCCGTGGACGGTGTGGCAGGTCCTGCGCACCACCGACGCGGCGACGTTCAACCGGGCGATCTGGTGGACCTATGGCGGAGTGGTGGTGATCTACGTCGGCATGACCGTCGCGGCCTTCGTCGTGTTGCGCTCGATGACCAGGCGTTGGCGCGCGGGCGAGGAAGAGCTACCAAGCCCGTACGGGCCCGCCGTGGTGGCCGCAACACCTGCCCGGGCGGAGCCGGGCAGGTGAGCCTTTCTGCTGCGGTGACCGCGGCGATGTTCGTCGGGGTGATCGTGTATGCGCTGCTCGGCGGCGCCGACTTCGGTTCGGGCTTTTACGATTTGACGGCGGGCCGGGGTCGGCACGGCGCAGAGGTGCGCACGCTGATCGATCACAGCATCGGGCCAGTGTGGGAAGCCAATCATGTGTGGTTGATCTATATTCTGGTCATCTGGTGGACCGGATTCCCGAAGGCCTTTGCGGCGGCGACGACGACACTTTTCACCCCGTTGATACTCGCCCTTGCCGGGATCGTGTTGCGCGGCTCGAGCTTCGCGTTCCGCAAATACGCCGCCACCTTCGGCCAAGCACGCCTGTTCGGGGCGATCTTCGCCGGATCATCGTTGATCACACCGTTTTTCTTCGGCACGGTGGCCGGTGCCATCGCCTCGGGACGGGTGCCGGCCAATGGCTATGGTGATCCGGTTGGCTCGTGGGTGAATCCGACATCGCTGGTCGGCGGGTGCCTCGCCGTCACGACATGCGTATTTCTGGCCGGAATCTTCTTGACGGCCGACGCTGTTCGGATAGGCGATGCCGCGTTGGCCGGCCGACTTCGCGTGCGTACCCTGGCGGTCGGGCTGGTCGCCGGAGTGATCGTTTTCGCGGGTCTGTATCCGATTCTGGACGACGCCCCCACGCTGAGTTCCGGTCTGCTGGGCCGGGCGCTTCCGCTGCTCGTCATCGCAGCCCTCGCCGGCGCGACCACCTTGTTGTTGTTGTACCGATCTCCCTCTGTGGCAAGGATGTTCGCCGCACTTGCGGTTGCGGCAGTGGTCGCCGGCTGGGGTGTCGGACAGTATCCGTGGATGCTGACCGACCAACTGCGCATCGCCGACGCCGCCGGGGCTCCGGCGACGCTGGCCGCACTGCTGGTTGTGGTTGCGCTTGCCGGGGTGATCGTCGTGCCGCCACTGACCTACTTGTTGTGGTTCACGCAGACCGCGGAATCAAAGCCGGCGACACCTCTGTCACCCGCCGAAGAGCAGGTATAGCCCGGTGAAGGTATAGCCGACCATCACCAGCATCATCGTGAGCTGGCCGGTCAGTTGATGACCGCTCGGCAGCACACGCAGCGCCTTGTCATGGGCCGCGATCACCGCCACGATGTGCCCGGTGACGACGCAGGTCACCTTGACCGCGGCCAGCAGCGACGGGTGCATTGACAACACGTAGGCGACGTGGGTATGCGCCAGCCCCAACAGGTTCCAGCCCCGACCAAGGGGGTCGGCCAGCGCGAAGACGGCTTGCTGGCCCCGCTCCACCAGATACGACAGGTAATGGGCGAAGATGTAGCCGACCACGATCGGGATCAGCGAATGCGCCATCTGCCCGGGCAACGCATGCCGTTGGTCCCGGTCAACCCCGCCGGTCGCCCGGGCGGCCAGTGAAAATGTCAGTGCGACAACGGAAATGAATGCCAGCAGGCCGAGTGTGTTCAGCGCGGACGACGACATCGTGACGGGGACACCGTGAAAGTCGCGGGTGAGGCGATCGGCAAATCCGCGCCACGTCGGCGACGAGGAGTAACTGTCGAAGGCCGTCGACCCGAGCAAGACGGCCAAAACCGCCACCACGCCGGGGCGCACCGGCAGCGACGGCAGATGATCCAACGGGTTGCCGACGACGATCCGCCCGGTGACGGGGTTGCGCCGAAACGGCGACAGTCGCGATACCGCCATGCTGTACACCCCGAACGGGTCGACTCGGGCCAGCCAGCGTTGTCCGCATAGCCATGCGCCACCGAGTAGGACCACGGCGTACACCAGCAGCCACGTTTTGATCAGGGGCAGCGACGCGGGATTCGGGCTGGCCAACTCCATCCACACGAACGCGAACAACCCCACCGCGGCGGGACGGTAACCCCAACTTTCCGGATAACGCAGCCGCGGCCGGCTAAGCGCGGCGCCAATGGCACGTCGCAGCAGCAGATAAGTCGTGCGCACCGGAGAGATGACGCGCCACACCGGCCCGAAGAGCACCGACAGCGCGATCAACCCGACCCACAGCAGCACATAGAAGACACCGAGCAGGGCGTTGCTCTGGTCCTGTGGTCCGGCCAGGCCTGCCAGCAGCACCCACGCCGTGAACAGCAGCGCCAGTCCCGCCGCCGTCCAGCGCGTCGCGCGAGCATCCACAAGTTTGGTCAGCGCGGCGGGCAACGGGCGGCCGGGCTTTTGCGGATCGAATCGCGGTCGCCGCCAAGCGAAGGCGACCAGTGCGAAGGTGAACGTCAACGCCCACGCGGCGCCCACCATCGCGAAGGCGTACGGGACGGGAAGGTCGCTGGAGCCACCCAACCCGTGCGCCAAAAGGCGGATCACGGGCGGACTTGGATGGTCGCGATCGTCTTGTTCAAGTGGTGTAGCTCGACGTCGACCTTGCCGGGGACCTCGACGCTGAACTGGAACGTCTGGTCGGGTGCCGCCGCAACCTGGAATTTGTGATCGGGCACCGAGTGCACATGCAGCTCGTCGGTGGCGTCGCTGGTGACCCGGACCGTGATCGGCTGGTGGACTTTCGCCTCCAGCGTCGCGTTGGTCGGTGTGACGCTGCCGTGCGCGATCGTCACATCCACCACCACAGCGGCGTCGTTGTTGGCGGTGGAGCCTGGATTTGATGCCGCACCACAGGCGACGAGGCCATAACTCAGCACCGCTGCTGCGGCGGCGATGAGTGCATGTCGCAACGCCATCAGGGCTCTCATGCTGCCTGCGGGGGCGAGCGGTCGGCAGCTGCGGTCTCTGGTCGTTTGGGTGCGGGCTCGGCGGCGTTGATCCGTCCTGCACCCCAGGTCAGCGCCCCGATGACCATCAACGTGAAGATCAACACCACGATGCCGCCTGCGGTGAACAACCATTCCGGGACGTCGGGGTCGCGTTCGCGCTGCAAGATCGACACCTCGAGCACGAACGGACGGTTGCTGGAGGCCAACGCGGGAATCTCCGGTGCCGGAATCGCTTCGTCGGCCGGCGCCCAGATCGGCACGGCGGTCATCGTCCTGCCGTCCTGCACGCGCAGCAGCGTCTTCCAGTCGCCCCACACCGGGACGGGCTGGGTGGAGTGATAGTGACCCGGACCAACCCGGTCCAGCGCGTCGATGAACAGACCGCGGTGGTTCTGCATCCGTCCCTGCCAGGACAGGATCGTCAGCCACTCCGGGTGGTCGCTGACCAGATTCGGCGGGTTGATCTGCACGTCGGCCGATACCAGTCGTTGCCCGGGCGGGCTGGGCAGATCGGTCAGCTTGACGGTGGCGGTGTTTTGTTGCGGCACATGGATATGCAGTCCGTTGGCCACCGCGCAACCGGTCACCAGCACGGCCGCCGCCACGAGCGAGATACCGATTCCCCTGCGCGGCAGTGGTTGAGCGGTGAGCACCATCCCGAACATCGCCGCACACATCCCGGCCAGCACCGCCACCGGCACCGCCATGGCGAGGGCTTCACCCCACATGGTGATCGGCCAGGAGTAGGGGTAGACCGCTTCGATCCAGAACGACTCGAGCCACAGCCCGACGGTGCTCACGCCCAAACCGGCGACGGCGCCGAACAGCACCGGGCGCCGCATCAGCGGCGTCAACGCAAGTACCTCGACCACGATCGCCGGGCCCAGATACAGCGGGAACCAGTTGATGGGAGCTCCCAGGATCGGTCCGACCACCAACGCGACCGCGCCGCGCAGCGCTATCGCGAACAGCGCCGCCACGATCGCCGCACCGCGCCCCAACGTCATTCGGGCGACCACCGTCCCGATCGTCGCCGCGCCGGCGATCAGCATCGGCTGGAAAACAAGCCGGAACTGGGGGACGCCGAAGTCGAACTCGATCTGATAAACCGACATGCCGATCAACAGACCGCCGCAGGACAGATACCGCAGGAACCGGATGAATCGACGCTCCGCGCGGGCGAACGTCCCCTCTTCGGGTGTGTCCGGAAGTCCCTGTCCGCCTTCGTATTCCAGCATCAGAACGGCAAACAGCGAGAACCCGGCGCCGCCGATCATCATCAGATGTGTCGGACCCCACAACGTCACATCCTGGCCGAAGATGCGATGCCAGATGTCATCGAGCGGGAACCCGATCAGCGCGTACAGCCCGCAGCCGGCCATCAGCACACCGCCGACGGGTGCGGACCAATTGCCGGTGATGCGCACCGCCGCCGGTCCCGGCTTGTCGAACGGCATGACCACCGCGATCATGCCGGCCAAGAAAATCCCGAATAGCCCGATGACGATGAAATAGTGCGCGGGGTTGGCCAATGGACCCGAATCGCGGCCGTTGCCGATGTGCCAGCTGACATCCCAGATGAAGCCGAACAGGGCGCAAATGATCGACGTGGTGTACACCAGGACCGGCAGGGCAACCCAGGGTGGACGGTCGAACTTCTCGGCCATCCAGTCCGCCGCCCGACTCAACCAGGTGATCCGGTGGCTGCGATGCGCGTAGCCGACCCACAGCATCGCCACGGCTATCACCGCTGCCGCGATCGACAGACCTATCACCTGCCCGATTCCGGCCCCTCCGGCCGGAGCCTCCGCGAGAACCGCTGACCGCACCGTCGTCTCCTCCCAACCGCGCCGGGACGCCCCGCAAGATCTGGACGCAAAGCGTCGGCTTACTGGACAGTAGGTTGCCGGTTGGCCGGAAGGTCAAACTTCGCCCGTTTAGCTGGTGCTGCCTTGATCCCGCGTGTTGTCGGCAGGGGTGCGCGCGGCCTCGCCACGGCTACGCCTGTCTTTCAACGCCACATACAGCACGACCCCGACAACGACCACCGCCGGCAGAAAAGCGGGCAGCGCCAGCAATAGATAATGGTGCGCCACGTACTGGGTGGACAAAGTGCTCATTGCTGTTCACGCTGCCACGTTTTGTGCGGCTATGCACCGCTGCCCTAACCTGAACGGCGTGACTCAGGCGGCGACTCGACCCACCACCGACAGCACCGACATCCTTTCCGTGGCGCGCCGCCAGGTGCTGGAGCGGGGTGAGGGCTTAACCCGGGAGCAGGTCCTGGCCGTGCTGCGGCTGCCCGACGACCGACTCGAGGAATTGCTGGCGCTGGCCCACGAGGTGCGGATGGCCTGGTGCGGTCCGGAGGTCGAAGTCGAAGGCATCATCAGCCTGAAAACCGGCGGTTGCCCGGAAGACTGCCATTTCTGCTCACAGTCCGGGCTGTTCGCCTCGCCGGTGCGTAGCGCCTGGCTGGACATTCCCAGCCTGGTTGAGGCGGCCAAGCAGACCGCCAAGAGCGGCGCCACCGAATTTTGCATCGTGGCCGCCGTTCGGGGTCCTGATGACCGATTGATGGCTCAGGTCGCCGCCGGGATCGAGGCGATCCGCGACGAAGTCGACATCCAGATCGCCTGCTCGCTGGGCATGCTGACCGCCGACCAGGTGGAGCGGTTGTCGGCGATGGGTGTGCACCGCTACAACCACAACCTGGAGACCGCGCGGTCGTTCTTTCCCAACGTCGTCACCACCCATACCTGGGAAGAGCGCTGGTCGACGTTGACGATGGTGCGCGAGGCCGGCATGGAGGTGTGCTGCGGCGGCATCCTCGGCATGGGCGAGACGCTCGAGCAGCGCGCGGAATTCGCCGCCGACCTGGCTGAACTGGATCCCGACGAGGTGCCGCTGAATTTCCTGAACCCGAGGCCGGGAACCCCGTTCGGAGATCTGGAGGTACTGCCGGCCAGTGAGGCGCTCAAGGCGGTGGCGGCATTCCGGCTGGCCTTGCCGCGGACCATGCTGCGTTTCGCGGGCGGACGCGAGATCACACTCGGCGACCTCGGGGCCAAGCGCGGAATCCTGGGTGGCATCAACGCGGTGATCGTCGGCAACTACCTGACCACGCTGGGCCGCCCAGCCGAAGCCGACCTGGAACTGCTCGACGATCTGCAGATGCCGATCAAGGCGCTCAACGCGAGCCTGTGATGGTTCACGATCTGCCTGCGCCGATCGGCGCGGGCGTCTACTGCGTTTACACCGGCCAACGCCGCGACGCGCAGCCCGGCGCACCGGTACCGACGGCCGCGCAGCTGGGTCTCGAGCCGCCGAGGTTCTGCGCGGCATGCGGTCGGCGCATGGTGGTGCAGGTCCGCCCGGACGGCTGGTGGGCGAAATGTTCCCGGCACGGCCGGGTGGACTCGACGAACTTGGAGGAGCAGCGTTGACTGACGCTCCGCGCGTTTCGCGCCGCCGGGCGGTCATCACAGTCGCGCTGGGTCTACTGCCGAGCGGTGTGCTGGTCGGCGGCCTTTGGGCGTGGATCGCCCCGGCGATCCACGGCGTGGTGGCGCTGGCCGACGACGGCGAGCGGCTGCACGACTACCTCGGCAACGAATCCGACCACTTCTTCGTCGCCGCGTTCATGATGCTCGGGCTGCTGAATGTCGTCGCCGTGATCGCCCCGGTGCTGGTGTGGCAATGGCGCCACCACCGGGGGCCGACAATGGTCGCTGGGCTGTGCCTGGGGATGGCGGGCGCGGCTGCGCTCGCGGCCACGACCGCAGCGCTGCTCGTGCGCCTGCATTACGGCGCCGTGAATTTCGACGCGGCGCCGGTCACGCCGGAGAACCGGGTGTACTACTTCACCGAGGCGCCACCGGTGTTTTTCGGCCACACCCCGCTGCAGGCAGCCTGCACGCTGTTGGCGCCGGTGGCCACCGCGGCGCTGGTCTACGCGGTGCTGGCCGCCGCCACCGCCCGCGACGACCTTGGTGGCTATCCGCCCGTCGAAACGGACGCAGCCAGGCCGCTCACAGCGGACGTCGGTGCAGCTTCCGTCCAGTGATCACCTTCGCGGCGATGACACCCAGCCGCGCCATCCCCAGATAAGTGGCCGGGTTGAACATCGTCGGCCACTTGGTGCGGACCAGGTGATCGCTCAGTGGCCGGCGTGCAAATCTGTCTTGCAGCCAGCGCAGCGTCATCGGCGCCGACAACGGATGCAGCAGCAAGTGCTCGCAGAACGCATCGCGGTGGTAGGTGACATCTGCACCGCCCGCCGAATAGGTGGCGGCCAGTTCGTCGATGTCGCCGACGTCGATGAGGTAGTCGTGGACAGCCTGCACGATCAGCACCGGCGGTGACGGCACCGCGGTGCCCAACTTGATGCTGTCGAAGACGTGCTGGACCTCCGGCAGCGCCAAGACTTCCTCGAGCGGCCGATCAAGATAGACGCCCACGTCCTTGCCGGCCATCCGGATGATCGCGCCAAGGGTGGTCATGTCCTCCAGCTGGCTCAGCAGCGTTCGCCCCTCGGCATTGGCGTGCTCTTTGATGACCCGGTCCAGCTCTGGGTAGGCGTGCGCCAGGGCGGCTACCACCATGGCCGGCAGGCCCGAGAGGAAGCTGGCGTTGAGCCTGCGGAACGTGTGGCCCAGGTCGCCGACGGGCGAGCCCAGCACCGCGCCGACGATGTCGAGCTCGGGCGCGTAGTCGGCACACATTTCGGCGGCCCAGGCGCTGGCCAGGCCGCCACCCGAGTAACCCCAGAGGGCGACCGGCGCGGACGCGGACAGTCCAAGGCGCTCGAAGCGCAGCGCTGCGCGTACACCGTCCAGCACGCGGCAACCGGGCTCGTAGGGTGCACCCCACATCCCACGCGTTCCTTCGTGATCGGGGACTGACACCGCCCATCCCTCGGCAAGCGCGGCGCTGATCAACAGGAACTCCAGTTGCGCCAACGAACCCACGGCTTTGGCGCGCCGGCGCAGGGCATAGGACGGGAAGCAGCGCGATGTCACGGCATCGATCGCGCACTGATACGACAGCACCGGGCAAGGCCGCTCGGCCGTGGCTTCTGGGGGCACGATCACCGTGGTGACTGTGGCCTCCGGCCTGCCGTTCATGTCGGTGGTGCGGTAGAGCAGCTGTGTTGCGGTGAGGCGCTGGGGAATCAGACCCAGATAGGCAAGTTCGACTTCACGCGAACGCAACACCGTTCCGGGCACAGCATGCTCGAACCCCTCCGGCGGCTGGTAGAAGGGGTCTTTCGAGGGCAGAACGGGACGCGCCTTGGGCTGCAACTCCTCGTGCGGCGGGCGGCCGATCCACTCCGCACCGGTCGAGGTCGTCGCGAGGCTCCCAATGTCCACCCGAGCAGGCTACTTAAGAGAGCTTTAAGAATCCAGTCGACCCGCCTAGGCCGGCGCGGGCGGTCGAAGCGCAGCAAATTCGTCGGTGACCCGCAGCTGCGAGTCGACGAAACGGTACAGCGCCGCCGGACGCCCCCCGCTGCGCCCGGACTGCGCCCTGGTGCCGGTCTGGGTGATGACACTGCGGCGGGCGAGCACGCGCTGCAAGTTGGTCGCGTCAACCTGGTATCCGAGCGTGGCGCTGTAAATGTCACGCAGCGTCGACAGCGCGAATTCCCTTGGCGCCAGAGCGAATCCGATGTTGGTGTAGGACATCTTGGCGGCCAGCCGGGCGCGGGCGTGGTCGACCATCGGGCCGTGGTCGAACGCCATCGTCGGCAGCGCGGTCACTGGATGCCAGCGGGTGTCCTTCGGCAGCTCGGGCGTAGCGGGGGAGGGCACCAGACCCAGGAAGGTTGAGGCGATCGTGCGAACACCCGGGATGCGGGCCGGATCGGAAAACACCGCGAGCTGCTCGAGGTGGGCAACCTCACGCAGGTCGACCTTCTCGGCGAGCTGGCGCCGCACCGAGGTCGTGATGTCCTCGTCCTGCTGCAGCCGGCCCCCGGGCAGCGACCACGCGCCGCGCTGCGGTTCGCGGGCGCGCTGCCATAACAGCACGCTGAGCATGGCATTCCCGGTTTCGAGCCCGCGAACTTGGAACACCACTGCAAGCACTTCGTGTGCAGTGCTACCATGAACCACGTTTTCGATTATAAGTCGAAAACCCCGTCAGCCAAAGGAGCGGCGCTTATGACCGAGGTGCTGAATCGTGCGGATGGGCTGGCCGACGGCCTGGCTGCCGGCATCACCAACACGCCGGCCGGCTACTCGGGCGTGGACGGCGACGCGCGATGGGCTGCGGAAATCCGCCGGTTGGCCGATCTGCGGGGCGCCACCATCCTGGCGCACAACTATCAGTTGCCCGCGATTCAGGACGTCGCCGACCACGTCGGTGACTCGCTGGCGTTGTCGCGAGTCGCCGCCGCCGCGCCCGAGGACACCATCGTGTTCTGCGGCGTGCATTTCATGGCCGAGACCGCGAAGATCCTGTCACCGGACAAGACGGTGCTGATTCCCGACCAGCGCGCCGGCTGCTCACTGGCGGACTCGATCACACCCGAGGACTTGCAGGCCTGGAAGGACGAGCACCCCGGCGCGGTCGTCGTGTCTTACGTCAACACCACGGCAGCGGTCAAGGCGCTCACCGACATCTGTTGCACCTCGTCGAACGCTGTCGACGTCGTCGCATCCATCGACCCCGACCGCGAGGTGTTGTTCTGTCCCGACCAGTTCCTCGGCGCGCATGTGCGGCGGGTCACTGGGCGAAAGAACCTGCACGTGTGGGCCGGCGAATGCCACGTGCACGCCGGAATCAACGGCGACGAGCTGGCCGAGCGGGCTCGGGCGAATCCCGACGCCGAACTGTATGTGCATCCCGAATGTGGTTGCGCCACTTCGGCTCTGTATCTCGCCGGCGAAGGCGTCTTCCCGCAAGAGCGGGTCAAGATCTTGTCCACCGGCGGCATGCTCGACGCCGCACGTGCCACCCACGCGCGCCAAGTGCTGGTCGCCACCGAGGTCGGAATGTTGTACCAATTACGAAATGCCGCGCCGGGCACTGATTTCCAGGCCGTCAACGACCGTGCATCATGCAAGTTCATGAAGATGATCACACCGGCGGCGCTGCTGCGTTGTCTGGTTGAAGGCGCCGACGAAGTCGATGTCGACCCGAACATCGCCGCGGCGGCCCGCCGCAGCGTGGAACGGATGATTGCAATCGGGCAGCCTGGCGGCGGCGAATGAGCGCTCCTCTGGTCTGGCAGCAGCATGCCGATGTCGTCGTCATCGGTACCGGGGTGGCCGGCCTGGCCGCCGCGCTGGCCGTGCACCGCGCCGGCCGACGCGTCATGGTGCTCAGCAAGGCCGGGCGCAGGCCGGGGGTGACCGCCACGCACTACGCCCAGGGCGGCATCGCGGTGGTGCTGCCCGACAGCGACGACTCGGTAGAAGCCCACGTGGCTGACACAGTGGCCGCCGGCGCGGGCCTGTGCGACGCGGAAGCGGTGACCTCGATCGTGGCCGACGGCTACCGGGCGGTGGCCGAATTGGTCGGCGACGGAGCACGATTCGACGAGTCGCACCCTGGCCGATGGGCGCTGACGCGCGAGGGCGGGCATTCGCGGCGGCGCATCGTGCACGCCGGCGGTGACGCCACCGGTGCTGAGGTGCAGCGCGTACTCGATCAGGCTGCCGCCGCACTGGATATCCGCACCAACCACGTCGCTCTGCGCGTGCTGCAGGAAGATTACAAAAGCGGGCCGGTCGCCGGAGTGCTGGTGGCCAACACCGACGGGCTCGGCATCGTGCACGCGCCATCGGTGATCTTGGCCACCGGGGGGCTGGGCCACCTCTACACCGCGACCACCAACCCGGACGGCTCCACCGGCGACGGCATCGCGCTGGCACTGTGGGCGGGGGTTCCGGTCAGCGATATCGAATTCATCCAGTTCCACCCGACCATGCTGTTCGACGGACACACCGACGGCCGGCGACCGCTGGTCACCGAGGCATTGCGCGGTGAGGGCGCGATACTGCTTGACGTTCAAGGCAACCCAGTGATGGCCGGCGTGCATCCGATGGCCGACTTGGCGCCGCGCGACGTCGTCGCCGCAGCGGTCGACGCGCGACTCAAAGCGACGGGAGAGCCGTGCTTATATCTCGACGCCCGCGCCGTCCCCGGTTTCGAGGCGCGCTTTCCGACCGTCACCGCCGCGTGCCGGGCGATAGGAATCGACCCGGTCCGCCAACCGATTCCGGTCGTTCCCGGTGCGCACTACAGTTGCGGCGGCGTCGTCACCGACGTACACGGACAAACCGAACTGCCGGGTCTGTACGCCGCAGGTGAGGTCGCCCGAACCGGGATGCACGGCGCGAACCGACTGGCCTCCAACAGCCTGCTCGAAGGCCTGGTCGTGGGCGGACGTGCCGGTAGGGCCGCGGCAGCTCACGCGGCCGCGACGGGGTCCTTGCGGGCCACGCCGGTGGAAGTGGAGCCCGCTATCGCGTTGGTGCGCAACGACTTACAGCAGCTGATGAGCAGGAATGCGTCGGTGGTGCGTACCGAGCACGGTCTGCGTCGGTCGGCCGATACGCTCGCGGCGGCGCCCATGCGCGACGTGCGGTGCCGGGCTGATCTCGAAGACGTGGCGCTGACCGTGACGGCGCGCGCGGTGGTCGCCGCTGCGCTGGCCCGCGACGAAACCCGTGGCTGTCATCATCGTGCCGAATACCCCGACGCTGCCCCCGAGTACGCCCGCAGCATCGTCGTGCGGCTGTGCGAGGAGGAGAACACCGTGCACGCTGAGGCGCCGGCGGCGGTGTGCTGATGGGCCTCTCCGAGTGCGAGCTTGCAGAGGCTCGCGCCACGATCGCGCGTGCGCTCGACGAAGACCTGCGCTACGGCCCCGACGTCACCACGCTGGCGACGGTGCCGGACGGCGCGACGGCCACCGCGGCGCTGATCACCCGCGAGGCGGGCGTGATCGCCGGTGTCGACATTGCGCTGCTGGTGCTCGACGAGGTGGTGGGTCCGGACGGCTACCGGGTGCTTGACCGCGTCGACGACGGCGCGCGGCTGCAGCCCGGTGCGGCGCTGTTGAGGCTGCAAGCACCGACGTCCGGGCTGCTGACCGCCGAGCGGACCATGCTCAACCTGGTGTGCCATCTATCCGGCATCGCCACCACGACAGCCGCCTGGGTCGACGCCGTGCACGGCACCAACACCAAAATCCGTGACACCCGCAAGACGCTGCCCGGGCTACGTGCGTTGCAGAAATATGCGGTCCGCGTCGGCGGCGGGGTCAATCACCGGATGGGCCTGGGCGACGCGGCGCTGATCAAAGACAACCACGTCGCGGCGGCGGGCTCGGTGGTGGCGGCGTTGCGCGCGGTACGTGCCAAGGCACCGGATCTGCCGTGCGAGGTGGAAGTCGACTCGCTCGAGCAGCTCGACGACGTGCTCGCCGAGGACGTCGAGCTGGTGCTGTTGGACAACTTCCCGGTCTGGCAAACCCAGATCGCTGTGCAGCGTCGCGATGCCCGCGGGTCCGCGGTCAAGCTGGAATCCTCTGGCGGCCTCACTCTGGACAACGCGGCCGCCTACGCCGGGACTGGGGTCGATTATCTGGCCGTCGGCGCGCTCACCCACTCGGTGCGGGTGCTCGACGTCGGGCTGGACCTGTAGCCAGCGCTCAGGAGATGTCGGCGACGAAAACGGCGACCCGACGCGCCTGCAAACGGGCTAGCCACGGCAGGCCCTCGCCGTCTGCGCCCGCCGGCACGATCCGCGGGTTGGTGATGTGCAGATCCCGCCGAGACAGCCGCACGTCAGCCTCGCCGGCGGCCAGCACATTCTTGACCCACTCCGTTTTGCCGTGGCCCAACGCGATCGCCAGCAGGTTGCCCTTGCGGTAGGTGGTGACGACCGTTTCGTACGGCTTGCCGGACTTTCGGCCTCGGTGTTTGATGATCGACGTCCCGGGTAGAAAACGCGCAACCTTCTTAACCACCGGGTTCATATATTTGATCTGCAGCCGGTCCAACCACGGCGGGAAGATTGCCGGGAACTCTTGGGCGCCTTTTGGGTGATCCTGTGCTGACATGGCGGTCACTGTACCGGCCCGATAACCATTTGGTCCTGCCTGGGACAATGGTCAGCGTGACCCTGATGGCCCGCATTGACCTGCGCGGCGCCGAGCTATCCGCTGCTCAGTTGCGCGCGACATTGCCGCGCGGTGTTGCCGACGTCGACGCTGTGCTGCCCAGGGTGCGCCCGATTGTCGAGGCGGTAGCCGAACGGGGGGCGGCGGCCGCGCTGGAGTTCGGTGAGACGTTCGATCAGGTCCGGCCGGCGGCGGTGCGGGTTCGCGCCGGCGAGCTCGATGCCGCGCTGGCCGGCTTGGCAGCCGATGTTCGCGAGGCCCTTGAGGTGGCGATCGACCGGGCCCGCGCAGTGCATGCTGATCAGCGTCGTGCCGACTCGACGACGACCCTGGGCCCCGGGGCCGTGGTCACGCAGCGCTGGGTGCCGGTCCAGCGGGTGGGCCTCTACGTGCCGGGCGGCAATGCCGTGTACCCGTCGAGCGTGGTGATGAACGTGGTGCCGGCGCAGGTCGCCGGCGTCGGCTCGTTGGTGGTGGCCAGCCCGCCGCAAGCGGCATCTGATGGCTTGCCGCACCCGACGATCCTGGCCGCGGCGCGGCTGCTGGGCATCGACGAAGTCTGGGCCGTGGGCGGGGCGCAGGCAGTGGCGCTGCTCACCTACGGCGGCACCGACACCGACGGCGGCGAACTCGCGCCCGTCGACATGATCACCGGGCCGGGCAACATCTACGTCACCGCCGCGAAGCGCCTCTGCCGCTCACGGGTCGGCATCGACGCCGAGGCCGGGCCGACCGAAATCGCAATCCTCGCCGACCACACCGCCGACCCCGCGCATGTGGCCGCCGACCTGATCAGCCAGGCCGAGCACGACGAGATGGCCGCCAGTGTGCTCGTGACACCGAGCGCCGAGCTGGCCGACGCCACCGAAACCGAACTGGCCCACCAACTACGAACCACCGTGCACCGCGACAGGGTGACGGCGGCGCTGCGCGGGCCTCAGTCGGCGGTCATCCTGGTCGATGACCTCGACGCCGGCGTCCGCGCGGTGAACGCTTACGCCGCCGAGCACCTGGAGATCCAGACCGTCGACGCACCTGCGGTGGCCGCGCAGATCCACTCCGCCGGAGCGATTTTCGTCGGCCCCTATTCGCCGGTCAGCCTCGGCGACTATTGCGCGGGCTCCAATCACGTGTTGCCGACAGCCGGATGTGCCCGGCATTCCAGCGGACTGTCGGTGCAAACCTTCCTGCGCGGCATCCACGTCGTCGACTACACCGAGGCCGCGCTCAAAGACTTGTCCGGGCACATCATCACGCTGGCCAAGGCCGAAGACCTGCCCGCGCACGGCGAAGCGGTACGGCGGAGGTTCGAACGATGACCGGCCGCCCAACCCTCGAGCAGCTGCCGCTGCGTGACGACCTGCGCGGCAAATCACCTTATGGGGCACCGCAATTGGCGGTCCCGATCCGGCTGAACACGAACGAGAACCCACACCCGCCCACCAAAGCGCTAATCGACGACGTCGTCGCATCGGTGCGGGATGCCGCTGCAGATCTACACCGCTATCCCGATCGTGACTCGGTGGCGCTGCGCCGTGACCTTGCCGACTATTTGACCGCGCAAACCGGGGTGCGGCTCGGCCTGGAAAACCTGTGGGCCGCCAACGGCTCTAACGAGATTCTGCAGCAATTACTGCAGGCGTTCGGCGGGCCGGGGCGCAGCGCGATCGGTTTCGTCCCGTCCTATTCGATGCATCCGATCATCGCCGACGGGACCCACACCGAATGGATCGAAACGGCGCGCGCTGACGACTTCAGCCTCGACGTCGACGCGGCGATAGCAGCACTCGCCGAGCACCGCCCCGACGTGGTGTTCATCGCCAGCCCCAACAACCCGTCTGGGCAGAGTGTTTCGTTACCGGACCTGCGGCGGCTGCTGGAGGCGGCGCCGGGAATTCTGATCGTTGACGAGGCCTACGGCGAATTTTCGTCGCAACCCAGTGCCGTTCAACTAATCGAGGAGTTTCCGGCCAAGCTGATCGTCACCCGCACGATGAGCAAGGCGTTCGCGTTCGCCGGGGGCCGGCTCGGTTATCTCATCGCCACCCCGGCGGTGATCGAGGCGGTGCTGTTGGTGCGGCTTCCCTATCACCTGTCGTCGGTCACCCAGGCCGCCGCGCGCGCCGCCCTGCGCCATGCCGACGACACGCTGGGCAGCGTCGCCAAGTTGGTCGCCGAACGCGAACGGGTGACGGAAGCATTGAGGGCCATCGGCTTTCGGGTCATCCCGAGCGACGCCAACTTCGTGCTGTTCGGGCAGTTCGCCGACGCACCCACCGCCTGGCAGCGCTACCTCGACGCCGGCATTTTGATCCGCGACGTCGGCATCCCCGGCTACCTGCGTGTCACCACCGGACTGGCTGAGGAAAATGACGTGTTTTTGGCGGCCAGCGCGCAGATCGCCGTCACCGAATTGGCCCAGCGATTAGGAGCGTCATGAGTCGTCGTGCACGGGTAGAGCGCAGCACCAAGGAATGTGACATCGTGGTCGAACTCGACCTCGACGGCACCGGGCGAGCCGATGTCGACACCGGCATCCCGTTCTACGACCACATGCTGACCGCGCTCGGCACCCACGCGAGCTTCGACTTGAGCGTGCGCGCGAAGGGTGACGTCGAAATCGAAGCGCATCACACCATCGAGGACACCGCGATCGTTCTCGGGCAGGCGCTGGGGCAGGCGCTCGGCGACAAGTCCGGCATCCGGCGCTTCGGCGATGCCTTCATCCCGATGGACGAGGCGCTGGCGCACGCGATCGTCGACGTGTCCGGGCGGCCGTACTGCGTGCACACAGGTGAGCCGGATCACCTGCGGCACTTCACTATTGCCGGTAACACGGTGCCGTATCACACTGTCGTCAACCGGCACGTGTTCGAGACGTTGGCCAACAACGCCCGTATTGCGTTGCATGTGCGGGTACTGTATGGCCGCGACCCGCACCACATCACCGAGGCGGAGTACAAGGCCGTCGCCCGTGCGTTGCGCCAAGCCGTCGAACTTGATTCCCGTGTGTCCGGTGTGCCGTCCACCAAAGGCGCTCTGTGAAGTCAGTTGTCGTTCTAGACTACGGGTCGGGCAATTTGCGCTCGGCGCAGCGCGCGCTGCAGCGCGTCGGTGCCGACGTTGAGGTGACCAGTGATCTGAGGGCTGCCGCGGCCGCCGACGGGCTGGTGGTGCCCGGCGTGGGCGCTTTCGAGGCGTGCATGACCGGGCTGCGGGCAATCGGCGGCGAGCAGGTCATCGCCGAGCGGGTCGCCAACGAGCAGCCGGTGTTGGGGGTATGCGTGGGCATGCAAATCCTGTTCACCCGCGGCGTGGAGTTCGGGGTGGAGTCGGCGGGTTGTGGCCAGTGGCCCGGCGCGGTGACTCGGCTGGACGCCAAGGTGATCCCCCACATGGGCTGGAATGTGGTGGCCGCACCTCAGGGCACGACGCTGTTCCGGGGACTCAGTGACGACGCCCGGTTTTATTTTGTGCACTCCTATGCCGCGCAGCGCTGGGAAGGCCGCTCCGACGCGCTGCTGACCTGGGCCACCCATGAGGTTCCGTTCCTCGCCGCGGTCGAAGACGGGCCGCTGGCAGCGACCCAGTTCCACCCGGAGAAAAGCGGGGACGCCGGGGCGACGGTGCTCAGAAACTGGGTGGAAGGACTATGACCAGCTCCGCGAAAGTGCATTCCACGACGCGAATCCCGAGTAGAGGTGTCGGTAGTTGCACTTTCGCGGCACAGGAGGGAATGTGCTGATTTTGTTGCCCGCTGTCGATGTGGTCGACGGCCGCGCTGTGCGCTTGGTGCAGGGCCGCGCCGGCAGCGAGACCGAGTACGGGTCGGCGCTGGACGCGGCTTTGGGCTGGCAGCGCGACGGTGCCGAGTGGGTGCACCTGGTCGACCTCGACGCCGCATTCGGGCGTGGCTCGAACCGGGAACTGCTGGCCGAGGTCGTCGGCAAGCTCGACGTGAATGTCGAACTGTCGGGCGGAATCCGCGACGACGACTCGTTGAGCGCCGCGCTGGCGACCGGCTGCGCGCGGGTCAATCTCGGCACCGCGGCACTGGAGAATCCGCAGTGGTGCGCTGAAGTGATCGCAGAGCACGGCGACCGGGTCGCTGTCGGCCTGGATGTACGGATCGTCGACGGCGAACACCGGCTGCGCGGCCGGGGCTGGGAAACCGACGGCGGAGATCTGTGGGAAGTCCTGCAACGTCTTGACCGCCAGGGGTGTTCGCGCTTCGTCGTCACCGACGTCACCAAGGACGGCACCCTGACCGGCCCCAACTTGGATCTGCTGCGCAGGGTCGCCGAACGTACCGATGCTCCGGTGATCGCGTCCGGCGGGGTGTCCAGCATCGAAGATCTGCGTGCCATCGCCACGCTGACCGAGTACGGAGTCGAGGGCGCCATCGTCGGGAAGGCCCTCTACGCCGGTCGGTTCAGCTTGCCACAGGCGCTTGAGGCAGTTGGCCAATGACAGCGGACTCCAAAGATCTCGATGCGCTGGTGGCCAAGGCCGCTGACATCCTCGACGCCGCGTCCGAGCAGTTCCTCGAAGGTCACCGCGCCAATTCGGCGGTAGCCAAGAAGGGCGACGACTTCGCCACCAAGGTCGATTTGGCCATCGAGCGCCAGGTCGTCGATGCGCTGGTCCAACAAACCGGAATCGAGGTGCACGGAGAGGAATTCGGTGGAGCCGACATCAACTCGCCGTGGGTCTGGGTGCTCGACCCGATAGACGGCACCTTCAATTACGCCGCCGGATCTCCCATCGCTGGAATTCTGCTCGGCCTGATGCACAACGGCGATCCGGTCGCGGGTCTGACCTGGCTGCCCTTCACCGGTGAGCGCTACACCGCCGTGGCCGGCGGCGGATTGTTCAAAAACGGTGTGGCACAACCGCCGTTGGAACCAGCCGAGTTGGCCAACTCGATGATCGGGATCGGCACCTTCAACGCCGACTCACGCGGGCGTTTCCCGGGACGTTACCGGTTGGCCGTGCTGGAAAACCTCAGCCGCGTATCGTCTCGGATACGCATGCACGGCGCGACCGGCGTTGATTTGGCATATGTCGCAGACGGGATCCTCGGCGGAGCAATCAGTTTCGGCGACCATGTGTGGGACCACGCGGCCGGCGTCGCCCTGGTGCGTGCGGCCGGCGGTGTCGTCACGAACCTGGCCGGCGAACCATGGACACCCACGGCTCGCTCCGTGCTGGCAGCGGCGCCCGGGGTGCACTCCGAAATGCTCGAGATCCTTCGGCGCGTCGGCAACCCCGAGGACTACTGATGTATTTCAACACTGGTCTCGCCGTGCGGGTGATCCCATGCCTAGACGTCGACGACGGGCGGGTGGTCAAGGGCGTCAACTTCGAAAACCTCCGAGACGCAGGCGATCCCGTCGAGCTGGCTGCCGCCTACGATGCCGAGGGCGCCGATGAACTGACCTTCCTCGACGTGACCGCGTCGTCGTCGGGCCGGGCCACCATGCTGGAGGTAGTTCGCCGCACGGCCGAGCAGGTATTCATCCCGCTCACCGTGGGCGGCGGGATACGCACAGTGGACGACGTCGACGTGTTGTTGCGCGCCGGGGCGGACAAAGTGTCGATCAACACGGCCGCCATCGCCCGGCCCGAATTGCTGGCAGAGATGGCCCGCGCATTCGGTTCACAGTGCATCGTGTTATCGGTCGACGCGCGTACTGTGCCCGCCGGTTCGCCGCCGACGCCGTCGGGCTGGGAGGTGACCACGCACGGCGGACGGCGCGGCACGGGCATCGACGCCGTCGAATGGGCCGCGCGTGGGGCCGAACTCGGAGTGGGGGAGATCCTGCTGAACTCGATGGACGCCGACGGCACCCAGGCCGGCTTCGACCTGCCGATGCTGCGTGCGGTGCGCGCCGCGGTAAGTGTGCCGGTGATCGCCAGCGGCGGTGCCGGGGCGCCCGAACACTTCGCTCCGGCGATTTTCGCGGGCGCCGATGCGGTGCTGGCCGCCAGCGTATTTCACTTCCGCAAGCTCACCATTGCGCAGGTTAAGGCGGAGATGGCCGCTGAAGGGCTGGTGGTGCGGTGACGACACTCGACCCGCACATAGCGGCCCGCCTGAAGCGCAATAGCGAAGGCCTGTTCACCGCGGTGGTGCAGGAGCGCGGCAGCGGCGACGTCCTGATGGTCGCCTGGATGGACGACGCTGCGCTGGCGCGGACTTTGGAAACACGTGAGGCCACGTACTTTTCGCGCTCCCGCGGTGAGCAGTGGGTCAAGGGTGCCACCTCCGGTAACACCCAGCACGTGCATTCGGTGCGGCTGGATTGCGACGGTGACGCGGTGCTGGTGGTGGTGGACCAGGTTGGCGGCGCGTGCCACACCGGCGATCACAGCTGCTTCGATGCCGACGTGCTGCTGGAACCAGCTGACTGACGGCCGGTTGCGCCCGCTGTTACGCGGCCTCCCGCGTGTCCGCGGCATGCCTGGTGCACGCGTCTTGGCAGGAATGGTTGACGCCGGGCAGCACCTGGTGGCCGACGTCGGCGCCGCTGCGGATGGTGGCGGCCGCCGCAATGCCTCCCATCACGCACAGGCCGGTGGCGATAAGCATCGCGACGGCGAAGCTGTTGCCGAGCGGTTGCCCGGGGCCCGCGCGCATGCCGGCCGCGATCGGCAACACCGCGACGGCGAGTAGCCCGGCGAGGCGCGCGACGGCGTTGTTGACACCCGAAGCGGTTCCCGCGTGCTCCTCGGACACCGCGGCGAGAACGGCCGCGGTCAGCGGGGCGACCGTGATCGCCAGTCCCAACCCGAAGACAACAACGGCCGGCAGGACTGCTTGCAGATACGACGCCCCGGGCACGATGCGGACCATCAGCGCCAAACCCGCAGCGGCGATCAACGGACCGACCGTCATCGGGAGCCGGGGACTGGTGCGCTGCGCAACCGCACCGGCCCATGGTGAGCCGATCAGCATGATGACGGTGATGGGCAGTGTTGCGACGCCGGCGGCCAACGCAGAGTAGTGCAGAGTTTGCTGCAGCTGCAGCGCCAGGAGGAACAGTGCGCCGCCGACCGCCGCATACACGGCAAGAGTGGTGAGGTTCGCACCGGTGAACTGCCAGGAGCGAAACAGCCGCAGGGGCAGAAGCGGCGAATCCGCACGCATCTCGACGAGCGGAAAGGCCACCAGCGCGGCCGCGCCGACAGCAGCGACGCTCACGGTCACCGGTGTCCAGCCGCGAGAGGGTGCTTCGATCAGCGCGTAGGTCACTCCCGCGAGGCCGATTGTGACCGTTGCGGCGCCCAGGATGTCGGCGCGACCATGGGGCGCGGTGTCCCGGGATTCAGAGATGTGTCTGACGGTGATCCAGACGGCCGCCGCGGTCAATGGAATGTTCAAGAAGAACACCCAGCGCCACGACGCGGCATCGACAAGCCAACCCCCGATGAAGGGGCCGACGGCCGTGGCTACTCCCGACATGCCCGCCCAGATTCCCACTGCGCGGCCCCGGTCCTCCTCGGTGATCCCGGTGTCGATCAGGGCCAGGCTGGCCGGGACCAACGCCGCGGCGCCGACGCCCTGCGCCAGCCGTGCGCCGATCAGCCAGCCCGCGGTCGGTGCCAGAGCGCAACCGAAAGAGGCTGCGGTGAAAACGATCAGCCCGCCGACATAGACCCGGCGCCGGCCAAAGTGGTCGCCGGCCGCACCTCCGGAGAGCAGCAGTGCGCTTAGCGATAACAGGTAGCCGTCGAGTACCCACTGCTGACCGGTCAGCCCGGCATCCAGTTCCCGCCCTATTGCCGGAAGCGCGATATTGACCACGGTGCCGTCGAGAAGCGCGACCCCGGACCCGAGAACCGCCGCCGCGATCAGCCACCGCGCGCGAGACGACGCTAATGGCACTCGGCGCGGGACAACTACCGATTCTTTGCGCTTGGACTCGTCCACATTCGCTACTTTCCAACCCTCACATATGCGCCTGGTACGCCTTCCAGCGATCCGGGTCGGTTTCGAGCGCCCGGCGATCCCAGCCGGCACCGACGGCCTCTGCCTCGTAGGTGTCTTGCAGGAATTCGAGGAGTACCCGGTCAGGATCGGAGGCCCGTCGCACCACCTCATACGGCAAGAGGAACTCGCCGTGGTCCTGGCTGTAGTGCGCCTCGGCAGGTCTGACCGGGTGCGCGGCGAAGCTGTCCGGTTCGGGGTAGGCATAGGCGTAGAAGGCACCTTCGTCCCCGCCGCCGGGCCAGAACCCACAGCTGCTGAGTTCGTGCGAATATCCCTCGACCATCACCCAGTCACCCACGTTTGGGGCACCGCCGGGGTGGCGTGGCGCACCGCGACCGGAGAACCTGGTGCACGCGAGATCCATTGCACCCCAAAAGAAATGCACGGGGCTGACTTTTCCTACGAAACGGGACCGGAACTGGCCGAGTACGCGGCTGGCGTGAACCAGTTGGCGCCAGAACAACTGCGCGGCGGCAGGGTCGTACGACGCATGCTCGACGTCGGCGGCGAACGGCGGTGCCGGGTCCACTTCGTTGGGGTGTGGCTGGATGCGGGTGGGAAATCCAAGCTCGTCGAGGGCGTGCATGGTCTGTGTATAGAACTCGGCCACCGATTTTGGCTCCAGCGCCACGGTGCGGGTCGCGCCGTTGGTGCTGCGGATTACCAACTGGTGATCGACGAAGTCGAACTCAATGTCGAATGCCTGCTTCGCATACGGGATCGTCGAGGTCGTCAAACCACGCGCAGTCACATACAAGGTGGTCTGCCACCAGTGGTTGACCATGGGCGAATGAACGAGCCGGACCTTGCCGACGATCTGAGCCCACATGTGCAATGTCGCCCTGGTTGGAACCCAGTCCTCGACCCGCAAGCTCGGCCATGCGTTGTTTTCTCCGGCCATTCGGTGACGCCTCCTCGGATCAACGAAGTAAGGAAATGCGTTGTCGGACACGCAATTCGGAATTTCACGGTGGGGGACGTCACCGCGGATCCCGGCCACATACCGGTGGCGCCCGGAATCCCCAGCGCTAAGCGCTGACAGACCTATGTAGACGAGCGTGCGCGCAGGGCCGCCAGCGCCTTATCGGCGTGCGAATTGAAGTTGAACTCGCTGCCGATCACCTCGAGCACGGTGCGGTCGGTGTCGATGACAAACGTCATGCGCTTGACCGGCGACAACTTGCCCAACAGCCCGCGCTTGACGCCGAATTGCGCGGCGACCTTGCCCTCGGAGTCGGACAGCAGCGGGTAGTCGAAGCCGTGCGTGTCGGCGAACTTGGCTTGCTTGTCCACCGCATCAGTACTGATGCCGACACGCTGGGCTCCGACGGCGGCGAATTCCGCGGCCACGTCACGGAAGTGGCACGCTTCGCGCGTGCAGCCGGGCGTCATCGCGGCGGGATAGAAGAACAGCACGACGGGTCCGTCGGCCAGCAGATCGCTCAGCTTGCGTGGTGTGCCGGTCTGGTCGGGGAGCTCGAAGTCGGCCACAGTGTCACCGGTTTTCATGATCGTCAGGCTACGCCGGGGGTCACTGCGGCGGGTTGGAAGATGACTTGGAAGATAGATGGGTGCCTGCCCAGCTCGCCACCACCTCGCGCGAGGACTTCCGGGTGCTCGCCGCCGAGCATCGGGTGGTCCCGGTGACCCGCAAGGTGCTGGCCGACGCCGAGACCCCGCTGTCGGCCTATCGGAAGTTGGCCGCCAACCGGCCGGGAACCTTCTTGCTGGAGTCGGCGGAAAACGGCCGGTCCTGGTCGCGGTGGTCGTTCATCGGCGCCGGCTCGCCGTCGGCGTTGACGGTCCGTGATGGCGAGGCAGTGTGGCTTGGCGCCGTGCCACAAGATGCCCCCACCGGCGGAGACCCGCTGCAGGCCCTGCGCGCCACGCTCGAGCTGCTGGCCACCGCTGCGCTGCCCGGGCTTCCGCCGCTGTCCGGCGGCATGGTGGGTTTTTTCGCCTATGACCTGGTGCGACGGCTGGAGCGGCTGCCGGAGCTGGCCGTCGACGACCTTCACCTGCCGGACATGCTGTTGCTGCTGGCCACCGATCTGGCGGCGGTCGACCACCACGAGGGGACCATCACTCTGATCGCCAATGCGGTCAACTGGAACGGCACCGACGAGCGGGTCGACGAGGCCTACGACGACGCCGTCGAACGGCTCAACGTGATGACGACGGCCCTCAGCCAGCCGCTGCCGTCAACCGTGGCCACCTTCAGCCGCCCCGAGCCGAAACATCGCGCCCAGCGCACCATCGAGGAATACAGCGCGATCGTCGAGCGCCTGGTGCACGAGATCGAACGCGGCGAGGCCTTTCAGGTGGTGCCGTCACAGCGTTTCGAGATGGACACCGACGTCGAGCCGATCGACGTCTACCGGATGCTGCGGGTGTCGAACCCCAGCCCGTATATGTATCTGCTGCACATCCCCAATGATGTTGGCGAAACTGCATTTTCGATCGTCGGCTCCAGCCCGGAGGCGCTGGTCACCGTGCAAGACCGGTGGGCTACGACGCATCCGATCGCCGGCACCCGCTGGCGCGGACACACCGACGAAGAAGACCAGCTGCTAGAAAAGGAACTGCTCCACGACGAGAAGGAGCGTGCCGAGCATCTGATGCTGGTCGATCTGGGCCGCAACGACCTCGGGCGGGTATGCGTGCCGGGCACGGTACGGGTCGAGGACTACAGCCACATCGAGCGCTACAGCCATGTCATGCACCTGGTATCGACGGTGACCGGGATGCTGGCCGAAGGCCGCACCGCGCTCGATGCGGTGACCGCCTGCTTTCCCGCGGGCACGCTGTCCGGCGCTCCGAAGGTGCGGGCGATGGAGCTGATCGAGGAGGTGGAGATCACGCGCCGGGGCCTGTATGGCGGTGTCGTCGGCTACCTCGACTTCGCCGGCAACGCCGATTTCGCGATCGCCATCCGAACCGCGCTGATGCACGACGGCACCGCCTACGTTCAGGCCGGCGGCGGGGTGGTGGCCGACTCCAACGGACCCTACGAGCACACCGAAGCCACGAATAAGGCCAAGGCGGTGCTCAACGCGATCGCCGCCGCCGAGACCCTTACCAAGCCCGATGGCTGAGCGCCGGCTGGCGCAAATACTGCTGGTCGTCGCGGCAGCCGGACTTGCGGCGGCATCCCGGTTGCCGTGGGTGGCGATCCGCTCGTTCGACGGGCTGGGACAGCCGAAGACCATCACCTTGTCCGGCGCGACCTGGTCCACGGCGCTGCTGCCACTGGCGATCTTGCTGCTCGTCACCGCCGTGGCAGCGCTGGCGGTACGGGGCTGGACGCTGCGGGTCCTGGCCGTGGTGGTGGCCGTGGCCAGCCTGGCCATCGGGTACCTGGCCATCAGCCACTGGGTCGTTGCCGACTGGGCGGCGCGCGCGGCAGACCTCACGCACATCTCGCTGCTGACGCTGGTCGGCAGCCAGCGCTATCACGCCGGCGCGGTGATCACGCTGGCCGCGGCGCTGTGCACCCTCGCCGGTGCGGTGTTGTTGATGCGGACGGCGGCGCGCGGTGGCCCCACGAAATACGTCGCACCCGCGGCCCGGCGGTCACAGGTGTCGCAGAACGATGAGGCGATGTCGGAGCGGATGATTTGGGATGCCCTCGACGAAGGCCGTGATCCCACCGCGGTCGACGATGCCAAACGAAGTGATGCTGACAATCCGCGCAACTCCACGGAGGGTCGGTGACAAAGTGCGGGCCGACGGTCGCTACCCTTCGATGAACGTCATCGATTCTGCGGGGCCCGCGGGGAAGGACCGACAGGCATGAGTTCGGTTACCGTGCTCGACTCGATCATCGAGGGAGTCCGTGCCGATGTTGCCGCTCGCGAAGCCGCCGTCAGCTTGTCCGAGGTCAAGGCGGCCGCCGAGGCGATGCCGCCGCCGCTCGACGTGATGGCGGCGTTGCGCGAACCTGGGATTGCCGTCATCGCCGAAGTCAAGCGTGCCAGTCCGTCGGCGGGTGAACTCGCCTCAATCGCTGACCCAGCTGCGTTGGCCCGCACTTATGAGGAGGGCGGCGCGCGGATCATCAGCGTGCTCACCGAAGAGCGTCGCTTCAACGGCTCACTGGCCGACCTTGACGCGGTGCGCGCGGCGGTGAGTGTTCCGGTGTTGCGTAAAGACTTTGTGGTGGGGCCCTACCAGATTCACGAGGCGCGCGCCCACGGCGCCGACATGCTGCTGTTGATCGTCGCCGCGCTCGAGCAGTCCGCCCTGGTGTCGATGTTGGAGCGCACCGAGTCGCTGGGCATGACCGCGCTGGTCGAGGTGCACACCGAAGAAGAAGCCGACCGCGCACTGAAGGCCGGAGCGCGAGTAATCGGTGTCAACGCGCGGGATCTGCGAACCCTGAAAGTCGACCGGGATTGCTTCGCGCGTATCGCACCCGGACTGCCGACCGACGTGATCCGAGTCGCCGAATCCGGGGTACGCGGCACCGCCGATCTGCTGGCCTACGCCGGCGCCGGCGCCGACGCGGTTCTGGTCGGCGAAGGTCTGGTCACCAGTGGCGACCCCCGCGCGACCGTCGCCGATCTGGTCACGGCGGGGAGGCATCCGTCTTGTCCAAAGCCCGCCCGTTAGAGTCGTCGCACGGCGACCCGCTGCACCCGGCTACGCCGCGCTTGCGATCGCCGTGGCACCGCCCGGAACTTCCGCGCTCCAGCGCGGCCATCGCCGAACCGACCAGCCACGACCCCGATTCGCGCGGCCATTTCGGTGCGTACGGTGGCCGATTCGTCGCCGAAGCGTTGATGGCGGTGATCGAAGAGGTCACTGCCGCCTACGAAAAGGCCCGTACCGATCAGGGCTTCCTGGATGCCTTGGACAAGTTGCAGGCCAACTACACCGGTCGGCCCTCTCCGCTCTATGAGGCTGTTCGGCTCAGCCAGCATGCCGGTGGGGCGAGGATATTCCTCAAGCGAGAAGACCTGAACCACACCGGTTCTCACAAAATCAACAACGTTCTTGGCCAGGCTCTGCTCGCCAGGCAGATGGGCAAGTCGCGGGTGATCGCCGAGACCGGCGCGGGCCAGCACGGGGTGGCCACCGCGACGGCCTGCGCGCTGCTGGGTCTGGACTGTGTCATCTACATGGGTGCC
The DNA here is from genome assembly GCA_002101905.1 of Mycobacterium shimoidei. Taxonomy (GTDB): domain Bacteria; phylum Actinomycetota; class Actinomycetes; order Mycobacteriales; family Mycobacteriaceae; genus Mycobacterium; species Mycobacterium shimoidei. The sequence goes on from LQPU01000015.1 coordinate 182,141, forward strand.
GTTGACACCGCCCGGCAGGCGCTGAACGTGGCTCGGATGCGACTGCTCGGCGCCGAGGTGATCTCCGTAGAGTCCGGCTCGAAGACTCTCAAAGATGCGATCAACGAAGCGTTTCGGGACTGGGTGACCAATGCCGACAACACCTACTACTGTTTCGGCACTGCCGCCGGGCCGCATCCGTTCCCGACGATGGTGCGGGACTTCCAGCGAGTCATCGGCCTCGAAACGCGCGTGCAGATTCAAGACCAGGCCGGAAAATTGCCCGATGCCGTCACGGCTTGTGTCGGTGGTGGATCCAACGCCATCGGCATTTTCCACGCATTTCTCGACGATCCCGGAGTGCGCTTGGTGGGCTTCGAGGCAGCCGGCGACGGCATCGAAACCGGCCGTCATGCGGCCACATTCACCGGTGGGTCACCCGGTGCATTCCAGGGGTCCTTCTCCTACCTGCTGCAGGACGAGGATGGGCAGACCATCGAGTCACACTCGATTTCGGCCGGGTTGGATTATCCCGGTGTAGGGCCCGAGCACGCATGGCTCAGGGAGACGGGTCGCGCCGAATATCGACCCATCACCGACGCCGAGGCGATGGACGCATTTCGCCTGCTGTGCCGCACGGAAGGCATCATCCCCGCCATCGAATCCGCGCACGCGGTGGCCGGGGCACTCAAACTCGGTGTCGAAATGGGCAGCGGTGCAATCATCGTCGTGAACCTGTCGGGTCGTGGCGACAAGGATGTCGCGACCGCGGCCGAGTGGTTCGGCCTGCTCGACAAGGAAAGCTCGTGACTGTGGAGCAGAGCGAGACAAGTCAGCTGGCGGAGCTGTTCAGCTCATGTCAACGGGACAACCGGGCAGCGCTGGTCGGCTACTTGCCGACCGGATACCCTGACGTGCAGACGTCGGTGAAGGCGATGACTGCCTTGGTCGAATCGGGTTGCGATCTAGTCGAAGTCGGCATCCCGTACTCAGATCCGGGCATGGATGGACCCACGATCGCGACGGCTTCAGAAGCCGCCCTCCGGGGTGGGGTGCGTGTTCGCGACAGTTTGGCGGCCGTGGAGGCAATCACTGCGGCGGGTGGTCGTGCCGTCGTCATGACGTACTGGAATCCTGTGCTGCGTTACGGGGTCGACGCGTTCGCCCGCGACCTGGCCGCCGCCGGTGGGCATGGGTTGATCACACCGGACCTCATTCCCGACGAGGCCGAAGAGTGGCTGACCGCCTCAGACAGGCACCGGCTGGATCGCATCTTTCTGGTAGCGCCGTCCTCGACGCCGCAGCGGCTGGCGGCAACGGTCGAGGCATCGCGCGGGTTCGTCTACGCCGCATCGACGATGGGCGTCACCGGTGCCCGTGACGCCGTGTCGCAGGCTGCACCGGAGCTGGTAAGCCGGATACGGGCAGTCTCTGACATACCTGTCGGCGTCGGGCTCGGCGTTCGTTCGCGCGGACAGGCCGCACAGATCGGCGGCTACGCCGATGCGGTCATCGTCGGATCAGCGCTGGTGTCGACGTTGACCGAGGGCATCCCCGCGCTGCGCGCGCTGACCGAAGAACTGGCTGCCGGTGTGCGCCAAAGGATTTCTTCGCCATGACGACGACTGTGCTTGCCTACATCCCGAGCCCGCCACGCGGCGTCTGGTACCTGGGCCCGGTGCCGATTCGCGCGTACGCACTGTTCATCATCGTCGGGATCGTGGTCGCGCTGGTGATCGGTGATCGGCGCTGGGCGGCGCGCGGCGGTGAGCGCGGCGTCATCTACGACATCGCGCTGTGGGCGGTGCCCTTCGGGTTGGCCGGTGGCCGGCTCTACCACCTGGCCACCGATTGGCAATTGTATTTCGCAGAGGGCGGCGCGGGGCCGATTGCGGCGCTGCGAATCTGGGACGGCGGCTTGGGGATCTGGGGTGCGGTGGCGCTCGGTGGTGTCGGGGCGTGGATCGGCTGCCGCCGTCGCAACATTCCGCTTCCCGCCTTCGGCGACGCCGTCGCTCCGGGCATCGTGCTGGCCCAGGCTATCGGCCGCCTAGGAAACTACTTCAACCAAGAGCTGTACGGGCGGGAAACCACGCTGCCGTGGGGTCTGAAGCTCTACTACCGGCAAGACCCATCTGGACTTGTCGATGTGCATTCGCTCGACGGGGTGTCTAACGGCCAGGTCGCGCTGGTGGTGCAGCCGACTTTTCTGTACGAGTTGCTTTGGAACCTAGTCGTTTTCGCCGTCCTGATCATTGTGGATCGGCGCTTGATAATGGGGCACGGTCGGCTGTTCGCGCTTTACGTCGCCGGGTACTGCGTCGGGCGGTTCTGCATCGAGCTGCTGCGCGACGATGCCGCCACACATATCGCCGGTATCCGGATCAACTCGTTCACATCGACTTTCGTCTTGATTGGCGCGGTGGTCTACCTCATTTTGGCTCCCAAGGGCCGAGAGGATCCGGCGACGCTCGGCGGCAAGGCCGCGCCGAAACGCGAGGCGGTGCCGGCTCGCGAGTTGGTTGGTGTCGCTGCAACATCCGGCGCGGCCCAGGGCGCAGAAGTCGACGAGGAGGCTGATTCTCCAGCGGCGACGCCAGCGGCTGAAGACGAAGCAGTCGACGTAGACACGGTCGACGCGGCGGATAGCGCACCGGAGACGGCAACTGCCGAGGAGGCCGAAGAGACCGAAGCTGAGGCCGTCGCGCAGGAGCCTGAGGAAGTCGAGGCCGAGGCCGTCGCGGAGGGGGCCGAGGGAGCCGCGCAGGAGCCTGAGGAAGTCGAGCCTGAGGAAGTCGAGGCCGAGGCCGTCGCGGAGGGGGCCGAGGGAGCCGCGCAGGAGCCTGAGGAAGTCGAGGCTGAGGAAGTCGCGGAGGAGGCCGAGCAAGCCGAAGCGGAGGAAGCGGCGGAGGAACCCGAGGAAGTCGAGTCCGAGGCCGTCGCCGCGGAGCCCGAGGAAATCGAAGCCGAGGAAGCGGCGGCGGAGGCCGAGGAAGCAGAGCTCGAGGCCGTCGCGGAGGAGGCTGAGGAAGCCGAACCCGAGGAAGCCGAGACCGAAAAACGCGTGGAGGAACCCGCAGTCGCAGAAGCCGACGAAACAGAAGCTGAGGCTGAACCGGAGGCTGAGGCTGAGCAGCCGGAAATCCCGGTCACCGAGCCTGAGGAGCCCGAAGCTGAACAGGCCGACGAGCCCGAGCCCGAGGTGACCGAGCAATCAGTGGCCGCCGAAGGAGAACCGGCCGAGGCCGGCGCTGCGGCGCAAGGCCAAGACCAAGACCAAGACCAAAAACCGGCGCCACAGGTGACTGAGCCGACCACCGCAACAATGCCGCGATGGAGGTCGCGACTGAACCGGCTGACCCGCAGGTTGGGTCGATAGCGGTGCAGGGCCGCACAAAACTGGCATGCTGATAACGTGACCGATCCTTATCAGGCGCAGCCACCGAGTTACCCACCGGGCAGCCTTCCAGACCCGACGGCACCATACGGTCGGCACCCGGTGACCGGCGAGCCGTTCTCGGACAAATCCAAGATCGTGGCCGGCCTACTTCAGCTGATCGGCCTGCTCGGAATCGTCGGCATCGGCCGCATCTACCTCGGTCAGGTCGGGTTGGGAATCGCCCAGATGATTGTGGGCTTCATCACCGTGGGTGTCGGAGCGGTGGTCTGGGGATTGGTCGACGCCGTCTTGATACTCACCGATAAAGTCCGCGACCCGCAGGGCCGTCCACTGCGTGATGGAACGTAGCCCGGTAGGAGGCCAACGCCGCGGGTTGTACGCCGTGCTGAGCGCGGGCGCGCTGTTAGCAGGGGCGTTCATCGCCGTCGGATTCGTCGACCCCCATAACCAGAACTCCATGTTCCCGATCTGCCCGTTCCGGCTCCTCACCGGCTGGAACTGCCCCTTCTGCGGTGGGCTTCGGATGACACACGACGTGCTGCACGGTGACCTCATGGCGGCGGTAACCGACAACGTGTTCCTGCTCGTGGGTCTCCCGATGCTCGCGGCATGGCTCCTGCTGCGGCGCCACCGGCGAAAGGCCGCGCTGCCCTTGCCCGTGCTGATGACCATCCTCACCGTCACCCTTGCCTGGACGGTGCTGCGGAACCTGCCTGGGTTTCCGTTGATTCCGACGCTGTATACCGGGTAATTCGTCGACCCCGACTATGCTGTGTCGTCGTGGCGAGGCGCGGAAAGATTGTCTGTACCCTCGGCCCGGCCAGCAACTCTGATGAAGTAGTCAGAGCGCTGGTCGAGGCCGGAATGGACGTCGCCAGAATGAACTTCAGCCACGGCGACTACAGCGATCACAAAGCCGCCTATGAACGGGTTCGGGTTGCCTCGGACGCCACCGGTCGCGCCGTCGGCGTGCTCGCCGATCTGCAGGGGCCCAAGATCAGGTTGGGCCGCTTCGCGGAGGGCTCGACGTACTGGGCGAGCGGCGAAACGGTTCGGATCACCGTCGCCGACTGCATCGGAACTCACGACCGCGTGTCGACGGCCTACAAGCAGCTAGCCCGCGACGCCATGCCCGGCGACCGGGTGCTGATCGACGACGGCAACGTCGGTCTGGTGGTGGAAGACATCGACGGCGACGACGTGGTCTGCACGGTCACCGAAGGAGGCCCGGTCAGCAACAACAAGGGAATGTCGTTGCCGGGGATGAACGTTTCGGCTCCCGCCTTGTCAGAGAAGGACGTCCAGGACCTGCAGTTCGCGCTCGACCTGGGCGTGGACATGGTGGCACTGTCGTTCGTACGCTCGCCGTCCGATGTCGAGCTGGTCCACGATGTGATGGACCGGGTCGGGCGCCGGGTTCCAGTGATCGCCAAGCTCGAAAAGCCAGAAGCCATAGACAATCTCGAGGCCGTCGTATTGGCTTTCGACGCAGTGATGGTGGCCCGCGGTGACCTGGGCGTCGAGCTGCCGCTCGAAGAAGTTCCGCTGGTGCAGAAGCGGGCCATCCAAATGGCAAGGGAGAACGCAAAACCCGTTATCGTGGCGACGCAGATGCTTGACTCGATGATCGAAAACCCGCGTCCTACCCGCGCTGAAGCGTCCGACGTCGCAAACGCAGTGCTCGACGGCGCGGACGCCCTGATGTTGTCCGGGGAAACAGCGGTCGGAAAGCACGCGCTCGCTGCTGTGCAAACAATGTCCCGGATTATCTGTGCAGTCGAAGAGAATTCGACAGAGGCACCGCCGCTGACACATGTGCCGCGAACTAAGCGCGGGGTGATTTCCTACGCTGCCCGCGACATCGGCGAGCGGCTGGACGCCAAGGCCCTGGTCGCGTTCACCCAGTCTGGCGACACCGTCCGCCGACTGGCCCGGCTGCACACACCATTGCCGTTGCTGGCGTTCACCGATCTGCCCGAGGTGCGTAGCCAGCTCGCGATGACTTGGGGCACAGAAACATTCATTGTTCCGCACATGCAATCCACCGACGGCATGATCCGGCAAGTCGACAAGTCGCTGCTGGAGCTGGGCCGCTACAAGCGCGGTGATCTCGTCGTCATTGTGGCCGGCGCACCGCCGGGCACCGTCGGGTCCACCAATTTGATCCACGTGCACCGCATCGGCGAAGAAGACGTCTGAGGCCAGTGTCCGATTTCGACGAGCTGATGGCGGTATTGGACCTCAATCCTGTCGGCGACGACGTCTTCATCGGATCCCATCCCAGCAAGAACCCGCCGCGAACATTCGGCGGTCTGTTGATGGCGCAATCGTTCGTCGCCGCCAGTCGCACGCGGACCCGCGACCTGCCGCCCAACGCGCTTTCGGTGCACTTCATCAACGGGGGCGACACCGCCAAAGACATCGAGTTCCGGGTGACCCGGCTGCGCGACGAGCGCCGGTTCGCCAACCGGCGCATCGATATGACGCAGGACGGCACACTACTGGCGACCGGGATGATTTCCTATTTGTCGGGCGGTCGCGGCCTCGAGCACAACATCGAACCACCCGACGTCGCCGATCCCGAGACGTTGCCCCCCGTCAAAGAACTCCTACGCGGATACGAGGACACCGTCCCGCTGTTCGTCAACGCGCTGCAACCCATCGAATGGCGCTACACCAACGACCCGTCGTGGGTGATGCGGGACAAAGGCGAGCGATTGGACTTCAACCGAGTCTGGGTGAAAGCCGACGGCCCGATGCCCGACGACCCGGTGCTGCACACGGCCACCATGCTCTACTGCTCGGACACCACGGTGCTCGACTCGATCATCACCAGGCACGGATTGTCGTGGGGGTTCGACCGCATTTTCGCCGCGACCGTCAACCACTCGGTGTGGTTTCACCGGCAGGTCAACTTCGACGACTGGGTGCTGTACTCCACGACATCGCCGGTTGCCGCCGATTCGCGGGGGCTGGGCAGCGGGCATTTCTTCGACCGTTCCGGGCATCCGGTCGCCACTGTGGTGCAGGAGGGCGTCGTGAAGTATTTTCCGGGCTCGCGCGCGTAGCCGGCGAGGCCTAGGCGCAGCAACGATCCGGTTGCGACCCGCGTTGGACCGCTACAGGCGCATGAGTCGAGGCGTAACGTTCCGGGTACGCGACAATGCGAGGAGTAAGCGGCGGTCCCAAAGCAACCACCGGAGGTGCGCGTGAACGAATCGTCAGTTGCAGTCGCACCCCGGACCGCGGAAAGGGTTGTCGTTCGCGTTAATTCACCGGCGGCCCGCTGGGTCGGTGGATTAGCCCTGCTCAGCGCGGCGTGCTGGCTGATCGCCATCGTGATCCGAGAGCATACCCAGGGCCACGGGCAACCTACCGGCCGGCTGGCCTGGTCACTCACGGTGCTGGCGGCTGTGGCGCTGGTCGCTCGCGGCATCTTCCTGGGCCGCCCGGTTACCGCCAAACACGCGGCCGTCGCCGTTCTGGTGCTCTTCGCCGGGATCGCCGCACACGTGTTGTCCTTCGACTTCCTCGGCTACGTGCTGATCGGCGGCACGGGTCTGGCGCTGATGTGGCCGACGTCAGCGCGCTGCCGACCGGGGGATTTGCCGCGCGTGTGGCAACTGGTCAACGCCACCAGTGGCGATCCGCTCGCGCCGTTCGCCATGCAAGCGAACAAGTGCTACCACTTCAGCGCCGACGGAACCGCGGCGCTGGCATACCGAACCCGGATTGGGTATGCGGTCGTAAGCGGCGATCCCATCGGCGACGAAACGCAATTCCCGCAACTGGTGGCCGATTTCGCGGCGATGTGTCACACCCGCGGCTGGCGGATTGTGGTAGTGGCGTGCAGCGAACGACGACTTGGGTTGTGGACTGACCCGGTGGTGCTCGGCCAATCGCTGCGACCCGTGCCGATTGGCCGCGACGTCGTGATCGACGTCGCCAATTTCGAGATGGTGGGCCGCAAATTCCGCAACCTCCGCCAAGCCGTCAAACGCACGCACAACTTCGGTATCACCACTGAGATCGTCGCCGAGCAAGAGCTCGACGAGAAGCTGCTGGCCGAGCTGACCGATGTGCTGAAAGCATCGCCCAGCGGGGCGCACACCGAACGCGGCTTCTCGATGAATCTCGATGGCGCGTTGGAGGGCCGCTACCCGGGGATACAACTGATCATCGCCAGGGACGCCAACGGTCGGGTACAGGGCTTTCACCGCTACGCGCTGGCCGGCGGCGGAAGCGATGTCACACTCGACGCACCCTGGCGGCGCCGGGGGGCACCTAACGGCATCGACGAGCGGTTAAGCGTGGATATGATTACAGCAGCTAAAGAGGCTGGTGCACAACGGCTTTCGCTGGCTTTCGCGGCGTTCCCGGAGATCTTTGACGACAAGAACCGGGGACGGATGCAGAGCTTGTTCTATCACTTGATACATCTGTTGGATCCGCTCATCGCGCTGGAGTCGCTCTATCGCTACCTGCGTAAGTTCCGCTCACTCGGTGAGCGACGTTATGCGCTGGTGTCGATGACGCGGGTGCTTCCGCTGGCGTTCGTGTTGTTGACCTTGGAATTCATGCCGCGCCGGCGCCGCCTTTGAGGTGTTACCGGATCGGCGAGCGCGGTGTGCCGGTGACGCCGAAGCGGTCCTGAACTTTCTCGCGGAACTGGTCGACGCAGTGCTGCTGACGATCGCGGTCGGCACCGGCGCGCTGCAAACAGTCGAAGTAGTTGTCACCGCCGGCGTCCTTCCAAAGCGCCACCCATACTCCGATGAAGGCTAATCCGACGACTATCCCAAGAGCTCCCAAGGCGATGCCGGCGATCGCGACGCCGCCATTGTTGGCCTGGCGCTGCCTGACGCGACTCCACCCGAGGAACCCGGTCACCACGGCCGCGATTCCAAGTACGACACCGCCGAACACCGACCACACAGTCACCAGCGCCACGATGGCCAACACCAACGACGCGATGCCCAGGCCGTTCCTGGGCGCCGCGGGCGGTGAGTAGCCGAAGTAGGGCTGCTGTGGCGGTAGCGGGTAGCTCGGCGGGTAGGGGTAGGGAGCCTGCTGATACTGATAGGTACGAGCGGATCCCGATGCTTCCTCGGGGTTTTCGCGCTGCCCGGGTGACGGGTTGGGCGGCTTGTCCGAGGCTTCAGTCATGTGTTCGCTCTCCATATGGGCAGCGTGGACGACTGCTTGCCAGGGTACTCGCCGGCGCCGAAGCTCTCAGACGGCGCTGGACGCCTCGCCGGATGCTTGGCCGATGCTGCGGTCAAGCGCTTTGGACGCTCTGCGGATGCCCAACGACGACGCTATCTCGAACACACCGATGACAACGAGCCAGATGCCGACGACCAGTGCCAGGATCTCGATGGACTCGAAGGGCGACGCGATCAGAACGATGCCGGCGAGCAGGCTGATCACACCGAGAAAGATCTGCCAGGCGCGACCCGGCAATACCGGGTCGCTGATCGCTGAAACCGTTGTCGCCACACCGCGGAAGATGAACCCTACGCCGATCCAGATCGCCAGCAGGAGCACGGAATTGTAGAGACTGCGGAAGCACAGCACCGCCAAAACGAGGGCTGCCGCGCCGCTGATGAACAACAACACGCGTCCGCTGGCCGAGACGTGCAGACTGAACGCGAAGATCACTTGGGCGATTCCGGTGATCAGCAGGTAGGCGCCGAATACGATGGCTGCGGCCAAGACGCTGATCGCCGGCCAGACCAGCGTCAGAATGCCGAGGGCCAGCGCCAGAATGCCCGATATCAAAGTGGACTTCCAAAGGTGCGGCAGCAAGCGTGGGACAGTGGGTTGCATACCCGGAGTTTCCCACAAACTCCGATTCGGATGGAACGTTTCGCGGTGTGCCAGACTCAGCGGTGTGTTGGGCGCCGGCGCGCCGTTCCCAGGGCGTTCGGTTAAACGCCGGCTGTTTGGGAAACCTTGGAGCGCAACCGACTTGAAGCTGCGTCCGGTTTACGGCCAATCAGGTACCAGGTACGCATCCGGCCCTTGCCCTTGACATTGACTTCGCCGCGCTCTTCGAAGACGAAGTCGTTTTTCAGCCGCTCATACACCGTTTCCGGCACTTGGATCCGGCCGATCGAGTCGGTGGATTCCATCCGCGAAGCGACGTTGACTGCGTCGCCCCACACGTCATAAAAGAACCGGCGCGACCCCACCACGCCGGCCACCACGGGCCCGGTGGCAAGACCGATCCGTAGCGCCACTTGGCGCCCATGGGGGTCTTTGATCGCCGCGGCTGCGTCCTTCATGTCCAGCGCAAGCTGCGCGAGCGCGGCGACATGGTCCCGGCGCGGCCACGGCACTCCGCTGACCACCATGTAGCAGTCACCGCTGACTTTGATTTTCTCCAGCCCGTATTTGTCGACCAGTGCGTCGAATGCGGTGTAAAGCCGGTTCAGGAACTGGATTATCTCCTCCGGGGCGGTGTCGCTGGCCCGCTCGGTGAAATCAGCGATGTCAGCGAACAGAACCGAGGCGTCGTCGTACTTATCGGCAATGATGTTGCGGGCCGGGTCTTTCAGCCGGGCCGCGATGCTCGCCGGCATGATGTTGGCGAGTAGCGCCTCTGAGCGGTCGTACTCGACTTCCATGACGGCCTCAGCGCGCGCGACTCCACGCATGGCGTACCACAACGTCGCGACCACCATCGCGCAGGCTGAGGTGGTTGCGATGACGAAACCCAGCGACGTCGCCCACGCGGGCTGCACCCCGGTGTCGCGGGGGACGAGGAATTCGAGGGTGGTCATCAATCCGGCGCCGACGGCCGCCAGCGTCAGCGCCAGCTTGACGTGCTCGACGCCGAGTTGCAACACCACCACGCAGACCACGACCAGAAAGAAGAATTGCAGGCCAGATCCGGTTCCTATGGTCCAGGTGATAACGAAGATCGACAGATAACCGGCGGAGCAAAGGACCAGCGGTGCAACCAATCCACCGAACCGGTGCAGCAGCGGGACGCTCGCGAAAACCAACGCGCTGACAACGTTGATGATCTGCACGCGCGACGTACCCACGAACAGTCCGACAACTCCAAACGCCACGCACACCAATACCGCCATCCCGGCATTGATGTTGAGCAACCGGAGCCGCCGCGCCACGCTGTCGACGTAGTGCTGGTTGCGGGCGCGCGAGTGAGTCCGCGCTGCGCCGACACAGTCCGGCGTTCGCGACGAACCCGTTGTCCAGACTGATGGCGCGCCACGGTCCTTAACCGCCACAGCAAAAGCCTAGCCGTCGGGCAGCGGGCTGGTAAGCCACTCCGACATGCGGTGCTCAGCTAGCGACCCGTTGGGCATGATGTGCAGCACCGCCTGGCCGTCCCGGGTGGCCAGGTCGGCGATCATCCGACGATGGCAGCGCCACCAGGTCGGTTCCCCGCACATAACTGCGACGTTTCGATTCTCGGCCTCCCGCAAAAGTCGCTGGTATGCGGCTTGAAATGCGGGTGTGCGGGTGTGGCCCGCGTAGTTGGCGAACTGCGGGTTTTCCCACCATCGGTCCCGCGGAGTCGGGTCGGCCGGGGGCTTGCGCCGTCCTCCGAGGTCAGGCTCATGGCGGTATTCGATTCCGGCGTCCTGTAGCCAGGCTGGCATGACTTCTTTCGACACGTCGGGGTTGTGCCGCGAGCCGGGAAAGCTGCGCACATCGACCAGCAGATCGACCCGGCGCCGGCGAAGCTTGGCGCTGAGCTCCTCGGCGGTCTGGGCGCCGTGGCCGATGGTGAACAGCATTTTTGCTGGATACCCCGCGCGGCGAAGCTAGCGCCAGAAGGTTCGGGGCTGGGCGTCTAGGTTCTGTTCCGCGGCGGCGGGCCACTCACGGTCAGTGGCAGCGAAACAGCTCCCGCAGCGCCAGTCATGGAAACGGTCCAGCGGCCATTCACATTCAAGGTGAGTCGGAACTGGAAGCAGGCAAAGCCGGTGTCCGCGGTCATCAAGTTGGCCGGCAGTTCGCGGTGCAAATGCAGGGGCTGTCCGCCGTTGGGCGGCGAGACCTCTATGACAACCAGCCGGTCTGCATCGCTGTCGTCGCCTTGGGTCAGCACCACAATGTCGAACTGGGCTACCCGGTCGGGGCCGACCTTGTACCTGGATATGACACCGCCCTGCACGTTCAGCTTGTTGTTGACCGCTTCGGTCTTCTCAGCCAAAAACGCCCCGCTTATCCGCATGCCTTTCAGTATGCGTAAACGCCGCTGCGTGTTAGTGGGATTGGGGTCAGCTCATCGGATCGCGGCGCCCGCGGTAGTTCGCGCTTTCAGTGCCCTTTCAGTGCCCTCGGTGGTGTGTGGTTTCAGGACATGCGAATAGCGTGTCGCAAGACATCGGAATAAGGTGAGCGCCCGACTGTCGGCGGGTGTCGAAGGCTCGTCTAGTCATCACTGCCGTTGTCGTTGAGGGCCGCAGCCAATCTGAGGTGGCCTTCGAGTATGGGGTCTCCCAGGGCTGGGTCAGCCGGCTGGTGGCCCGCTACCGTCTGGAGGGCGAGGCCGCATTCCAGCCGCGCTCACGCCGGC